>JAXLTD010000002.1:0-630319 GCA_046330225.1 Solirubrobacteraceae bacterium
GCGCCACCTCGGGGACAACTCCTCGCCTCCCGAGGTCAACCTCGACGGCCTCGTGAGCCGCGGCGAGGGCACCGTCATCCTCGGACCCGAGGACGGGAGCCTCTTCGGCTTCTCGCTGGCCAGCGCGCCGCACTACGGCAACCCCTGCCTCTACCAAGGGAACCAAACCTGCGGGAAGCCCGACCTCGTCGTCGGGGCTCCGGGCGGCGTGACCGGGAAGGACGTCTTCGGGAACCCGTCCGGCCCTGCGGGCGCCGTCTGGCTCGTTCACGGCGCCGCGCGCGGCCGCACGGTGAACCTGGCGGACGGGATGAGCGCCCTCGCCACCGGCGCGCTGCAGATCCGCGAAGCCCGGGATCCAAACGCCCGCGTGCCCGACGGCTTCGGGGTGTCGGTGGCGAGCTCTCCCTCCATGTCCGGCGGGGACACCACCTCGGAGCTGATCGTCGCAGACTGGAGCGACAAGGTCACGGTCGTGCTCGGGGCGCCGGGCATCACGGCGCCGGCGCCGGCGCCGGGCCAGCCGGGCCGCTTCTCGTACTCCTACCCCGAGGCGTGCACGTGCGGGAAGGGACTCGACGCCGGCGGCGGCCCCGTCGACCACGTGAAGTCGTTCCAGGTCCTGCCGCCGCCGCCCTTTGCGGTCGACAACCCGCCAGGAACAACGGACAGCTCGAGCGGGAGCTGGTTCGCGAGCGTGGCCGGCGGCGGCGACTTCAACCGCGACGGCGTTCCCGACGTCGCCATCGGGCTCCCGAACATGTTCGCCCTCGGTCCGGACCGCGGCGCCGCCTTCGTCGTCTCCGGCAAGGACGACGAGCGCAGCGTCGACCTCTCAGCGGTGATGGACCGCAGCGAGGGCGGCCGCGCCGTGAGATTCCGTCGCGGCTTGCTCGGGCAGGGTGCGGCCCGCCTGGGCGCAGCGGTCGGGTTCCTCGGCGGCGGCAGCGGGCCGGCCCGGCTGGTGCTGGGCGCTCCAATGGCCCCGGCGTCGCTCCACACCGGAGTGGGCCAGGCGGCCGGGCAGGTCTACATCCTCGACGGCGGGACCTACCCGAACGGCGCCGCGCCGCCGATCGATCTGACCCCGCTTCCGGCCAACGCGGCGGTGATCGACGGCGCCAACGGGTTCCAGTCCGGCACGAGCATCGAGACCTCCCTGCTGGGGTTCGGCGTGCACATCCCCATCACCCAGGACTTCCCGGGCGACCACTTCGGCGCCGGGGTCGCGACCGCGGCCACGGCGGACGGCCACGCCGGCGAGGGCCTCCTGGTCGCGGCGCCGTATAGCTCGCAAGGCCTGGACACGCTCTCGCTCAACGTGCTCGGCCAGAGCTTCGGCGCGCTGAACCAGCGCGACAACGGCGCGGCCTACCAGATCCTCTCCGCGCCGGCGCGCAGCCACCTCCCCACCGAGCTCTCCTCCGGGGACTCGATCCGGCGCTGGGCGCGGCTGGACGGAGGGCGCGGCGTTCCCTGGAACGCCGCGCTCGGCGGCGACGAGCTCGGGGGCGTGCCGCCCGGCGCCGGCGGGCCGGCCCTCGCGATCGGCAGCGACGTCAACGGCGACGGATGCCCGGACTCGAGCTTCATGGCCGCCACGGCATCGACCTTCGGCGCGGTGACCGGCGCGGCCTGGATCGAGTTCGGGCCCTGCCTGCGCTACGGCCCCGCGCACGCGCTGGACGTCGGCACGCCCGCCTCCATCGCTCCGGAGGTCAACGCCCCCGGGCCGTCCTCCTCGTCGTGGACGAGCCTGCTCTCGAGCGTGCTGAGCCAGCTCCCGCCGAGCCTCCAGGGCTTCCTCGGCACGACCGGCGGGGCGCTGGCGATCGACCCGGCCCTTCCGGACGGGCTGTCGTTCAACGGGACGACCGGCATCATCAGCGGCACGCCGACGGCCCCGCTCGCGCCGCGGACCTACACCGTGTTCTCGGACGGGATCCTCGGCGCCGCGCGGTCGTCGTTCTCCCTCTCGGTCGCCGGCACCTCGACGCCCGACGGGGGCGACCCTCCGCCGGGCGGGGGCGACCCGCCTCCCGTCACGCGCGGCCACCTCAGCGTGCGCCTCACCGTCACGCCGATCGCTCCCGGCGCGAAGGCCGACGTCCACGCCGTGGTGAAGGCGAGCACGCGGGCGATCGGGCGGGTCACCGTCTCGCTGCCCCCGCGGATCGCCAGCGCCGTCTGGCGGGCCAAGCCCAAGGTCCGGCGCGGCCGCCGGCCGGCGCGCACGGTGACGGTGGGGACGCTCAGCCTGGGGAACGCCGCCGGAGCGTCGCTTGGGCGCGTGAGGCTCACCGCCACCCGTGGCCGGCGCAGCCGCACGCTGACCTGGTCGGGGCGCAAGGGCCTGCGCATCACCCTCGGGACGGCAGCCCGCCCGAGCATCGACCTCCGAAACCTGCCTGCCGGGACCGCGAAGGTCGACCTCGTCCTGGCCGGACGCCGCACCGGCGTCATCCGGCTGCCGCGCCGCTGCACGACCCTCGCGTTCAGGGCGGCGGTGTCAGGTGCCTCCGGGTCGCGCGCGCAGGTGCCGGTCCGGATCCCGCTCTGCCGGAAGGGGAGGTAGCGCGATGACCGTGCCGGGCGGCCGTGCCGCATCCCGACTCGCGATCGCCGCCCTGGCGGCGGGGCTCGCCCTCGTCCCCGCCATCTCCGGGCCCGCGGAGGCGGCGGCGTCGCCGATCACGCTGACCGTGGTGAGCGGAACGCTGAAGGCCGGAAGCAGTTCGTTCGACCTGCAGACCGCCAATCCGCTGCTCTCGCTGTCCGGCACGCTCGCGGCGTCCGGGGCGCTCGCGTTCCCGGCTGCCGGGCTCCGGCAGGGCCCGATCACCACGAGCGCGGGCGTCCTGGCCAGCGTCGCGCTCGCGGGGCCCGCGACCGGGAGCGTCAACGCCGCGACCGGTGCGGCGTCCCTCCGCCTGCGCTTCAAGATCGCGCTCGCCGGCGGGCCGGCCGGCCTCATCCCGACCGGATGCTCGGTCGGCACCGATGCGGCCCCGATCGACGTCAAGCTCACCAGCGGTGCCGGCACTCCCTACAGCGCGGCGTCCGGCCGGGCCACGCTCGCTGCCGCCCCCTTCACGATTCCCGCCCCGACCACCTGCGGCGCGGCGGGCAACGCGACGATCGCCGCGACGATGGCGCTGCCGGCGGCGCCGGCGGCGACGGGGCTGCGGATGACCGTCAGCTTCGACCCGCGGCCGACGGCCGCCAGCGGCCCGGGCGGCCCGGGCGGCCCCACCGACCCGCAGCAGGCGCTGCGCTGCGCGAGCACGCGGCCGCGCGCCGCCAGTGCGGCCCGCCGCATCGTCGCGCGCACCGCGCGGGCCGCACGGAAGCCCCGGCGCAAGCCGAAGCCGCCGGCGGGCCGGTGCCCGAAGGGCGGCTCGCTCACCGTGGTCGCGACGTGGTAGTCGCCGGCGGGCCCGAGCCCGGGCCCGGCTGCTGCGGCTGAATGCGGGAGCCCGCGCGCGCGATGACGTCGGCCGGGAACGGGCACGCCTGGCGGGCAGCCGTATCGACGTGCACGCCCAGGAGCGTGCAGACCGCCGAGATCGGTTCGCTGCTGTCGCCGCTGTCGATGGCCCGCAGCTCGTGCCGGAAGCGGATCTTCCGGGCATGGATCTCCAAGACCCGGGAGCGAATCGTGATCACGTCGCCGGCGAGCAGCTCGCGCCGGTACTCGATGTGCTGGTCGACTGCCGCCATCCCGCGCCGGGAGGCGCGGAAGTAGGACGGCGTCAGCCCGATCTGGGCGAACAGGTTCCACGTGGCCTCGTCGAACCGCGCCGCATAGTGCATGACGTTCACGTGCCCGACCTGGTCGCAGTGCCACGGATAGACGGTGCCGCGATGGGTGATGTCGTCGTCGGGATTCATGGTGTGCGGGGGGCCCTCCGGAGACCAGCCCGAGTGTCGGTCACGGCGCCGCCGGCCACATCACGGCCGGCCCTGAACCACACCGGCGAACGTCTCCGGGCCCGCAAAGCTCGGGGCAAGGCTTCAGGGCCGCCAGTGATGCTCTCGCGCCCCGCGGGCGGGAGGCTTGGCGCCGGAGCCCGCGGCACCCGCTCGCGGTCCAAGGACGGAGCTCATGACCCTGCGCGACAGCACGCCATTCCGCCTCTTCGAGCGGACGGTCGAGACCGACGCGATCCGCACGGCCCTGGCGACCGTGGCGGGCGGGGACGGGGCCGTCGTGGTGTTCGAAGGACCGGCGGGCATCGGCAAGACGGCCCTGATCGAGCACGCGCGCCGGCAGGCTGCCGCGGACGGGATCACGGCGCTCTCGGCACGCGGCGGCGAGCTCGAGCAGGCCCTGCCCTTCGGGGTTGCCCGCCAGCTCTTCGAGCGGCTGATCGCCCAGCCGGGCGCCGCTGAACGGTTCCTGCGGGGCCCGGCCCAGCTCGCGGCCGGCGTGGTGAGCGACGGGTTCGTGTCCGAGGCGCGGACCGATGACCGGCAGTTCGCCGTCCTGCACGGCCTCTACTGGCTCACCGCGAACATCGCGGCCGAGGCCCCGCTCCTGATCTGCGTGGACGACGCCCACCACGCCGACGCCGGATCGCTCAAGTGGCTGGCGTACCTCGTCCGCCGGCTGCCCGGCGTGCCGGTGCTCGTCGTGATCGGCGTGCGCCCGCTCGACACGGGCCCGCAGGCACAGGTGCTCCGGGAGATCCAGCAGCAGGCGCCGGCGGCGACGCTCTCCCCGCTGCCGCTCAGCCTGTCGGCGTCGGAGGGGCTGCTCAGCCGGTGGCTCGGCCAGGAGCCGGCGCCGTCGTTTGCCGCCGCGTGCCACCGCGCCACCTCCGGGAATCCGTTCCTGCTCGGCGAGCTCGTCCGGGCGATCAGCGCCTCCGCGATGGATCCGACCGACGCGAACGTGCAGCTCCTCCGGGACGCCGGCGCCGCGGGCGCCTCGCACAGCGTCATGCACCGCCTCTCCGGGCTGGCGCCGGCGACGCAGCGGCTGGCGACCGCGCTGGCCGTCGTCTCCGACGGCGCATCGATGGAGCTGGCCCGCGAGGTCGCCGGCCTCGACCGTGACACGGCGAGCGCGGCGGCTGAGGAGCTGCGGCAGCAGGGTGTCCTCAGCCAAGCCGGGGAGTTCGAGCACCCGATCGTCCGGGACGTGATCCATCGCGCCACGCCGAGCGTCGAGCGCGCGGACCTGCACGCCGACGCGGCGCGGCTGCTGAGCGCTCGCGCCCCCGGGCGCCTCCACGACGTGGCCGCGCACCTGCTGCTCGCGTCGGCCCGCCAGGAGCCGTGGGTGGCGGACTGGCTGCGGCGCGCGGCGGGCGCCGCCCGCGCCGAGGGGGCGCCCGAGACGGCCATCCAGTACCTGCGGCGCGCGCGCGCCGAGGGCGCGGCGGACGGCCACAGCGGCCTGACGCTCGAGCTCGCCGAGGCCGAGGCGCTGGTCCGCGACCCGGATGCCACCGCGCACTTCCGCGAGGCGCTCGACGGCGCGCAGTCCGACGCGGACCGGGCGCGCGCGGCCAGCGGCCTGGCGGCCGCGCTCGTGCTGGACCTGCGCGCCGACGAGACGGTGTCGCTCCTCTCCCGCGAGCTCGACCGGGTCAGCGACCGGGACAGCCGGCTCTGGCTGACCGCCCAGCTGCTGACCGCCGGCAACATCCATCTCGACGCGCGCGAGGAGCTGCTGGGCCTGCGCCGGGAGCTGCGCGGGTTCCGGGACGCCGGCACGGCCCCGGAACGGTCCGTCGTGGCGGCGCTGGCGCTGCACGAGTCGGTCTTCGGAACGTCCGTCCGGGACGCCGCGAGCCTCGCGCGGCTCGCGCTCGGCGACGGCAGGATGCTCGAGGACCAGGGCTGCGAGTCGCTCTTCTTCCACGAGGCGGCGATGGCGCTCGTCTTCAGCGACGAGCTGCTCGAGGGCAAGGCCGCCTACGACGCCGCGCTGGCCCGGGCCCGGGCGGACGGGTCGCGGCGCGGGGTCGCGCTGGCCTCCTGCTGGCGAGCGACGATCAACTACCGGCTCGGCCGCCTCGCCGAGGCCGAGACGGATGCCTTCACGGCGCTCAGCGAGGCGCAGTCCGGCCTCTCGGTCCTCTCCTCGGCGGCCGCCGGCTACCTCGTCGACGCGCTCGTCGAGCAGGACCGCTTCGCCGATGCCGTGCGCCTCGTGCAGGAGCACTCCGAGCCGGGCGGCGGCCACCTCCTCTCCCACCCGCTGCTCGTCGCCCGCGCCCGGGTCCGCGTGCTCAGCGGCGACATCGCGGGCGGGCTCAGCGACTACCGCCTCTGCCAGGAGCGGGGCAAGGCCTGGCACGTGATGAACCCCGGCGCCGTGTCGTGGCGCGGGCCGTGCGCCCTCGCCATGCGGGCGGCAGGGGAGGACGAGGAGGCCGCGCGCCTCGCGGACGAGGAGGTCGGGCTCGCCCAGGCCATCGGGAGCGAGCGCAGCGAGGGCATGGCCCGGCGCGTGCGCGGCCTGCTCCTCGGCGGGGACGCGGGCATCGACGAGCTGCGCCGGGCCGTCGAGCTGCTGGAAGGCACCTCGGCGGTCCTGGAGCGGGCCCGGGCGCAGATCGACCTCGGCGCCAGCCTGCGGCGGGCCGGGCGCCGCCGCGACAGCCGGCCGCCGCTGCGGCAGGGCCTCGAGGCGGCCCACGACTGCGGCGCCCGCATCCTGGCGGCGCGGGCCCACGAGGAGCTGACGGCGAGCGGCGCGCGGGTCCGCCGGGTGAGCCTCTCGGGTCTCGATTCGCTCACCGTGACCGAGCGCCGCGTCGCCCGGATGGCCGCCGCCGGCATGACGAACCGCCAGATCGCCCAGGACCTGTTCGTGGCCGAGAACACGGTCGAGGTGCATCTGGTCCGGATCTATCGGAAGCTCGACATCAGCTCGCGCAAGGCGCTGGGGGGCTTCGAAGGCCTGCGCCGGGCGGGGCGGGCCGGCGGCGAGGCGGCCGGCGATCAGGGCGAGCGGCCGCGCGACGCGGCCTGAGCCGCGGGGTCAGCGCAGCGCGACGCGCGAGGGCCGCGGCCGGGCGGCGTCGGCGGCCGGCCGGGACGGCGAGCGATCGGGCCGCAGCGCGCCGGCCAGCTCCGTGCGGGAGCTGATGTCGAGCTTGCGGTACGTGCGCACGAGATGGACTTCGACGGTGTTCTCGGTCACGAACAGCGCCTCGGCGATGTCGCGGTTGCTCAGGCCGTCCGCGGCCATCGAGGCCACGCGGTGCTCGCTGGACGTCAGGGACTCGAGGCCGCTGATCCGGAGCCGCCTCGGGCGGGCGCCGGCGATCACGAGCTCCTCGTGCGCGCGCTGGGCGATGACCGTCGCCCCGCACGACTGGGCCAGGTCCAGCCCGTGGCGGAGGTGCGTGCGGGCCTTCTGGCGCCGGCCCTGGCGCCGCAGGCTCGCCCCGAGATCGGTCTCGGCCCGCGCCAGTTCGAGCCGCGCCGGCGATCCGCGCAGGACGGTGACGGCTTCGTCGAGCAGCTCGACTCCGGCGGTGCCGCCCGTGATCAGGCCCGCCGCGCGCAGCGCGGCGCCGAGCGGCCGCGGGGCTCCGAACTCCCGCCCGGCGGCGATCTCGCTGGCGATGATCCCGAGGGCCGCGTCGCGTTCGCCTCGCGCGGCGAGCGCCATCGCGGCCGAGGACCGCCAGCCGGTGCTCGACCGTGCCGGCTCCCACGCGTCCTCGAGCGTGCCGCACAGCCGCAGATCGCCGATCCCGGCATCGACATCGCCCGACAGGATGCGAAGGCGTCCGCGACTGAAGAGCACCGGCGGCGTGTAGACGCTGTCCGGATTGAGCTCGGCATCGAACACCCGCGCCTGCGTGAAGATCCGGCACGCCTCGTCGACCCGGCCCTGCTCGACCAGGGCATCCGCGAGGCGGGCGCACGCGAGCGCGGCCATCAGGTTGTCGCTCCATTCGAGCGCGGTGTAGGCGTCGGCTTCGGACGCCCGGACCTCTCCGAGCCGCAGGAGGACCGCCGACCGCCAGACCAGCGCCGGCGCGAGCGTGAACGGCTCGACGTGGCGGCGGGCGACGTCGATGATGCCCGTGAGCTGGACCTTGGCGTCGGCGAGCGCCTCGGACTTCGTGAGGCTGATGCCCGCTGCCAGGCGCAGGAGCGGCGGGGCCGGCCGCTGCGACTCGTACCGATCGAGCGTGGACCGGGTCGTCTCGGCATCCGCCGCGGCGGTGCCGCTCGTGCTCGTGAGCCGGATGCTGGCGATGGCCTGCGCCAGCGAGCCCGGCTGCCCGGGCCCAGCCGACGCCTCGGTTCCGGCCTGGGCCCGTTTGCGGTCCAGCGCGAGGTCGAGCTTCGCCATGAACACGCACGTTGCCTCGAGGACGTCGGCCAGCCCCGGATCCCGATCGCCGATTGCCCTCCGGGCCTCCGCGAGTCGCCGGACCGCGTCGGGCGATTCGCCTCGGTCGATCAGCGCCGGGGCGAGGGCCAGGCTCGCCTTGCCGGCGACGACCGGGTCCGGGGCCATCGCCGCGGCCCGGGAGAGGCTGGCGATTCCCTCCGGGTCGCGCAGCGTGAGCTGTGCCCGGCCGAGGGCGAGCAGGAGCCGGCTGCGGGTGGCGTCGTCGCGGGCTTCGCGCATCGCGCGGCGCAGGTAGGAGCGCGTCGTCTCCGGGGCGCCGGCAGCCATCGCCGACCGCGCCCCGGCGGTGAGGACGTCGAGGACCCACTCCTCGTGGAGCGGGCCGCACAGCAGCAGGTGGGCCGCGATCCGGGGCACGTCCGCGCCGTCGTCCTTGAGGATCCGGGCCGCGCGGGCGTGGCTGGCTGCCCGCTCGGTCGCCGGGATGTCGCGGTAGGCGATCTCCTGGACGAGCGTGTGCGCGAAGGCCACGGGCTCCACGGAGGCGAGCACGCCCTGCTCGAGCAGCGTCGCGGCCGCGTCGCTGGCCGCCGGCAGGCCGAGCCCGGCGAGCTTGGCCGGCATCCGGACGGACGGCGCCTCGCCGAGGATCGCCATCGCGTGGACGAACCGGAGCGTCTCGGGGTCGAGCCGATGCAGCCGGTGCAGGACGGTGGGAGCCAGGGCCTCGGTGCCCAGCCGGTCGACCAGCGCCTGGCTCGGCAGCGAAGCGTCGAGGTCGTGGCGGGCGAGCGCCCCCGCGATCTGGTGCACGAAGAAGGGGCTGCCGCCGGTGGCGTTCAGCACGGCGTCGGTCAGCGCGTCGTCCGCGCCGGGCAGCTTTGCCTGGAGCAGCTCCTCGACCGCGGATCGGCCGAGCGGCCTCGGGCGCAGCACGGCGGGGCCGGCCTCCTCGCGCAGGGCCCGGAGCAGCGGCTCCTCGCTGAGCGGCTCGCCCGGCCGGTAGGCCAGCAGCAGCGCCACGGGCAGGCCCTCCAGCCGCCGGGCGGCGTAGTGCAGCCAGCGAAGCGAGGCCGCGTCAGCGTGGTGCGCGTCGTCGAGGACGAGCAGCGTGGGCTGCGTGCCGACGACGTTCACGAGCAGCCAGTACAGGCCATGGAGCGTGCGAAAGGCGACGTCCCCCGAGCTCGGCGGGCTCGGGGCGATCGACCCCTGATCGAACACCGTCCGGGCGAGCCCGGCCGCGCCGTCGAGCAGGCGGTCGCGCTCGGCGGCCGGACGCTCCGAGAGCTCGCGCTCGAAGAGCTGCCGCACCACGCCAAAGGCGAACTCGCGCTCGTACTCGCCGCCGCGGGCCGTGAGCACCCGCAGTCCCTGCTGTGCGCCGGCGTTGCGGGCGTGGAGGAGCAGCCTGGTCTTTCCGATGCCGGCCGGCCCCTCGACGATCGCGAGCGCCCCGTCGGTCGTCGGGGTCTGGCGGATGAGCTCCTCGATGGCCCCGCATTCGAGATGCCGCTCCAAGAGCGACACGTCGGGGGCCTGGTTCGCTGGCATATGCGCGCCTCGGTCGTCCGTTCCCAATGCTGCGGCTGCTCCCCTTGCGGGCACAAGGCTAGTCCGTCCGGAGGGGCGCATCGCCTCGCTCGCGAAAGATAGGGGCAAAGCTAAAGGGAGCGGCGTCTATGATCGTCCAGCGGGGACGCGGGCGATCCCGCTGCACGAACGCACGACCGAGGATCATGGGGATCTGCTGAATGGCTGAGACGCCGAACCGGCCCGACTCCGACCGCCGTTCCGACTCGACTGCCCCTCCGGCGGAGGTGGCCGCGCTCCGCGAGCGCGAGCCGGAGATCGAGCGGGTGGGAAGTGCGCTGTGGCTGGCGCGCAAGGGGGCAGGCCGGGCGGTGCTGATCCAGGGGCCGCCGGGCATCGGAAAGACCTCCCTCCTCGGGGTGGCCAGGCATCTGGCGGCGGCCGGCGGGTTTCACGTGCTCGAGGCCCGCCTCGACGCTCTGGGCGTGGACATTCCGAACGCCGTCCCCCGAGCCCTCTTCGCCGGGCTGCTCGATCGCCCGGAGTCGTCCGCCGAGCGGCTCGCGGGCGCGGCCCGTTTCGCGGAGCCGGTGCTGCGCGAGGAGGCGCCGCCGGCTGCCCCGGCCCGCGGACAGAAGACGAGCTACGTCGACATGCACGGGCTGTATTGGCTGCTCGTGAATCTGTCGAGCGAGCGTCCGGTGTGCCTGCTCATCGATGACGTGCACAGTGCGGACAGCCAGTCTCTCGAGTGGCTGCTATACGCGGTCCGGCGCCTCGAGTCGCTCCCGGTCGCCGTCGTGCTGACCGTGCGCTCGAACGACCGGCCGTCCTCGGTTGCGTTCGTCGAGCGTCTGCGGAGCAACGACCTCGTGACGGTCGTCCAGCCGCGCCCGCTCAGCGAGGCCGGCCTCGCGGACATGCTGCTCGACCATGTCGATCCCGAGCTCGCCGCCGAGCTGGCCGCCGAGGCCCACCGGCTGAGCGGCGGCATCCCGCTCCTGGTCGACTCCCTCGTCAGCGAGATCGACACCCACGTTGCGAACGGAGGGGCCGTCACGGCAGAGGCGCTCGGGACGATGGTGTCGCCCCAGGTGAGCGAGTTCGCCGCGTCCCGCATCGAGAGCCTCTCTGCGCCCGCGGCCTCGGTCATCCGGGCGGTCGCGGTCCTCGGCAACCAGTGCACACTTCCGCGGCTCGCGTGGCTGTGCGGGATCGCCGCTGCCGACGCGGAGCCGCTCGGCGAGGACCTGCTGGCCAAGGGCCTGCTCGCCTCCATGGACCCTCCGCGGCTGGCGCACCCGCTGCTGCGCCAGGCCTTGCTCGAAGACCTGCCGCCCGATGACGTGGCCAAGCTCCACGCTGCCGCGGCCCGGCTGCTGGCGAGGAGCGGCGGGCCGTCCTCGGCCGTCGGGGCCCACCTCCTGCGCACCGCCCCGTCCGGGGACGCGTGGGTGGCCGAGACGCTCGCCGCGACCGCGCGGTCGTCGCACGCCGAGGGGGCGAACGAGCTGGCCGCGCAGCTGCTCGAACGGGCGCTGGAGGAGCCGCCGAGCGCCGAGCTGCTGCCGGCGCTGCTGCTCGACCTGGGGACGGTGCGCTCGACACTCGGCGACCCGCGCGCCATCGGCGACCTCCAGCGCGCCGACGAGCTGGCCCGGGACGACCAGGGCCGGGCCCAGGTGGCGCTGGCGCTCAGCCGCACGCTCGAGATGAGCGGCCGGCCCGCCGAGGCGGCCGAGCACCTCGCGGCGGTCAGCCGGGCGATCGAGGCTTCCGAGCCGGATTGGGCGCGAGAGCTGGACGCGCAGGTCCTGTTCTCCGCCAGCCTGAACGCCGACCTGCACGACGCCATGGCTGAGCGGCTGCTGTCCGCCCGAGCGATCACCGACGACGGGCCGTCACCTGCTGAGCGGCGGATCCTCTCCTTCGCCGCCCACGATGTGGCCCTCGGTGCCGGCACGGCGCAGGAGGCCGTCGAGCTGGCGCATCGCGCGCTGGGCCACGGCGAGCTTCTCAGCCACGAGACCGCCGATTCCCTGACGTACTTCTGCGCGGCGTCGGCGCTCCTGCACGCCGGTGCGCTCGCCGACGGGTACCGCGCGTGCTCCGAGGCCATCACCGAGGCGCGGAGCCGCGGGTCGCACCGCGGGTACGCGATGGCGTCGACCTTCCGGGCGATGGCGAACATCGCGATGGGCCGCACGCGGGAGGCGGAGTCCGACGCGAACAACGCGCTGAGCTTCCGCGACCAGGACTTCGCCGTGCTCCAGCCGGTGGCGGCCGGCTATCTCATCGAGGCGCTCATGGAGCGAGGCGACCTCGACGGCGCCGCCGAGGCAGCCGCCGTCGTTGCCGACCTCGGGCCGCTCGAGGATCTGATCGTGGTGCAGCCGCTCCTGAGTGCCCGGGGGCGCCTGGCCTTGGCCCAGGGCCGGATCGAGGATGCCCGGACCCAGCTCACGCGGCTCCAGGAGATCCAGGCCCGCTGGCGGACCCGCAACGTGTGCTCGGCGCCCTGGCGAGGGGAGCTCGCGCAAATCCTGGCGCCCGAGGTCCCGTCCGAAGCCGCGCGCCTCCTCGACGAGGCGTGCGAGATCGCGGAGGCCTTCGGAGACTCCCGCGGGGTCGCCCGCTCGCTGCGCTTCCGGCTCCAGGTCCTGGGCGGCGACGCCTCGGAGCTCGAAGCCGCGGTTCACGCGCTGCGGGACGGCGACGCCCGGCTCGAGCTGGCCTACAGCTTGCGCGAGCTGGGGCGGTCCGCCGCCCGCGACGGGCGCAAGAAGGACGCGAAGTCGTGGCTGCTCGAAGCGCTCGACGCGGCTCACCGCTGCGGCGCCGACCGGCTCGAGGCCGAGGTTCGCGAGACGCTCGTGTCGATCGGAAGCCGGCCGCGCCGCGCCCTGCTCACCGGCGTCGAGGCGCTCACGGCCCGGGAGCTCAGCATTGCCGAGATGGTCGCCCAGGGCATGAGCAATCGCGAGATCGCCGAGGCTGCGTTCCTCACGGAGAACACCGTCGAGGTCCACCTGACCCGCGTGTACAAGAAGCTGGGGATCCAGGCGCGGTCGCTCGTCGCGCAGGCGCTGGCCGCGCCGGACTGGACGGCCGATCAGCGGCGCCTGGAGCTCGACTCCGCGATGCCGCTGATCTAGGCCGCCGGGCGCCCTGGTTCGGGGGTTCTTGTCAGGCCGGGGGAGGACGCCGGCCGCGTCGCCGGCGGGCAGGCTGGCTTCCGAAGCGCTGGCGCCGGAACGGGACGGCCTCGTCCGGGTCCGCCGCCGTCAGCGATCGACCCCCGAGCTCGAGGAGACTGCAATGACCACGCGAGTCGTCTTGGCGGCCGCCGCCGCTGCCGCCTTGGCCGCCGCGCCCGCCCCTGCCCTGGCCGCCCAGGTCCAGAATCCCGGCCCGGTCCGCTTCGCCGTGACCGGAGGGTCGCTGAAGCTCGCCGGCCAGAGCGTGAACCTCGCGAACAAGCGGTTCGTGCTGGCCGGAACGGTCACGCGCGCCGGCCGGATCCGCCTCCCGGCGGCCCGAGCGGTCCTGCCGCCGTTCGCCCTGACCGGGTCCTTCTCCGCCTACAAGGTCGCGCTGCACGCGGGCGCCGCGACCGGTGCCCTCCGTCCCGGGACCGGGGCGCTGTCGATCACCCTGCCGATCTGGGTCGGGCTGAGCGGGCCGGCCATCCCCGCCGGCTGCGCGGCCGGCAGCGCGGCCGCTCCGATCGTCCTCAAGCTCAGCGGGGGCGGGGTGGGACGGGCCACCGGGCGCGGCGCGGCGCGAGGCACGCCGGTGGCCCGCGTGTCCGTCTCGGACCGCCGCTTCGCGATCCCGTCCGTGGCCGGCTGCGGCGACCCGATGACCGGCGTGATCAACACGGCGCTCGGCCTTCCGAGCGCCGCCGGCACGAGCTCGATCACGCTGGTGATGAAGCTGGCCACGCCCCTGCGGATCGGCTGAGCGAGGGCCGGGGCCGGTGATCGCCGAACTGCGCGCCGTCCGATTCCTGCTTGCCGGCCAGGCGGGCCGGCAAGCGGCCGGCGCGGTGCGGGCCTGGCGCGCCGTGGCCGCCCGGCTCGCGCCCGGGGGCGGGCGGCGTGGCTGACCGCCGATCTCGCGATGCTGGGAGTCGGGCGGCGCCGCGGCGCTGACCCGGCGCGAGGCGCTCGCGGTCGGCGCCGGGGCCGCCGTCGCGGTCACCGCGGGCGGACGCCTCCCGCGGTGGACCCGCGCCGCGCAGGACCCTGGTCCCGGCCCGGGGTCGCGGCCGTTTCCGGACCGGCCCGAGGGTGCCGACGGCATCCCGCAGATTCGGCACGTCCTCGTGCTCATGATGGAGAACCACTCGTTCGACAACGTGCTGGGCATGCTCCCGCACCAGTCTGCGGCGAGGCGGCGCGTCGACGGGTTCCGCGTCGACGCCGCCGGCCGGCCGCGCGCCGCGACCACCGACCGGCGCGGCCGCCGGGTGCCCCTGCACCACACGACGCGCCCGTGCGACCCGCAGAACAACCCCAACAACAGCTGGGCCAACAACCACGCCGCGTTCCACGGCGGGCGCAACGACCGGTTCGCCTGGTGCGGCCATGGCGCGATGGGCTACTGGGACCGCGGGGATCTTCCGTTCCTCTACTCGCTCGCCGCGACGTTCCCCGTCGGCAACCGCTACTTCCAGAGCTGCCTCGGGCCGACGTTCCCCAACCGGCGCTTCCTCTTCTGCGGGACGTCCGACGGGGTAGTGGAGACCGACCCCTCGACGTTCACGCGGCCCGCCCGCAACGGGACGATCTTCGACCGGCTCGACGCGCTCGGGATCGACTGGCGCGTGTACCACGAAGGCTCGCCGAGCCCGCTCATCGTCCCGGGGTTCGCGTCTCCGGCGCGAGCGCCCCGGCTGGTGCCGTTCCAGCGCTTCCTGACGGACGCGGCGCGGGGAGCGCTCCCCGGCTTCGCCGTGCTCGATCCCAACTACGACGTGGACTCGCAGGAGAACCCGCAGGACATCCGGCTCGGCGAGCGGTTCGTGGCGCGCGTGGTCACGGCCGTGATGCGGTCGCCGGCGTGGCGCGACGTGGCGCTGTTCATCACCTACGACGAGGGCGGCGGGTACTACGACCACGTGCCGCCGCCGCCCGCGCCGGTGCCGGACTCGACGCCGCCGATCGACCGGCGCTTCGGCGGGTTCGACCGCTACGGGTTCCGGGTTCCCTGCGTCCTTGTGTCGCCGTGGGCTCGGCGGGGACACGTGTCCAGCCGGGTGCAGGACCACACGTCGATCCTGCGGTTCGTGGAGCACAAGTGGAACATCGGCGCGCTCACGAACCGCGACGCCCGCGCAGATCCGATGCTCGACTGGTTCGACTTCCGGCGAGCGTCGTTCGCGGCACCGCCGAAGCTCAGCGCGCCGGCCCGCCTCGTCGGCGGGACGAGGACATGCGCGCCGGGCCATGCGGCGGCATCGCGCGCCCCGGGCTGGCGGCAGCTCATCGCGCGCTACGGGCCTGCGGTGCCGTGATGCCCCGCGCCGGCCTGCCGGGAGGGTGCGGGGGCGGCAGGGGGCACGCGGCCGAGCGGCCGGCGGCATCGGCCGAGGCCGCCGCCGGCTTCCCGGCTGCCTCGGCGTGGGTGAGACGCCGGCGCGGCGGGGCGGGCGCTGCCGCCGTTCCGCACGCGACCTGAAGCCAGGCCGGGCCCGCCGGCCCGAGCGAGCATTGCCGGATAGGCAGGCGGCCCGAATCGGTCCCCGACTCTTTGCGCTCCGCTCTGGGCCGGAGCGCCGCCAGCCGCGAGAGTGCACCAATGCTCTGCAAGGCCGAATGGGCGATCTGGTGCCAGCGCCGCTGGGCCTGCGGCTGATGCCCGCGCCTAGGCAGCGCGCGGCGCTCCGCTTCGTCGACGAGCGGGGAACGACGACCGCGACTGAGGTGGCCGCCCGCTTTCAGGTCCAGCCAGGGACGGCAAGCCTGTGGCTGCGCCGCCTCCGCCGCGACGGCCTCGTGTCGAGCCGCCTTCTGACCGGGGGCAGCCTCGGGCACGCCATCACGGACCGCGGCCGCGCCGAGCTGGGCCGATGGCGAGACGGACGGGATGTCGCTGCTTGACGTGCATCTCGCCGTGGCCTGCGCGTGGGCGGGACTCGTGGCTGCCGAGTTCGCGCTCGAGCTGATCCTCGCCGCCAGCGACGCCGCCCGCCTTCACTTCGTGCTCGATGTCGCGTTCGAGGCGCCGCTCCTGCTCGCGATCGCGGTCACCGGCGCGCTGCTGCTCGGTCGATCCGAGACGATTCCCCTCTGGCTCGTCGTGAAGCTGGTCGCGGGGCTCGTCGCCCTGCTGTCGGCTGCCACGTGCATCGTGCTCGTGGTTCGCCGCCGTCGCGCGCTCGCCCAAGGGCTCGATGTGGATCGTTTTGCCCCGCCGATCCGCGCCACGGGACTCGCGGCCCCCTGCGGGATCGTTGCCGCCTGGCTCGGACTGGCGCACGCGGCCTCATTCGCATGAGGGCGGCCCGCGCGACCGATCCGCGGATGGACGCCCACCACCGCAGTTGCCCCCGAACGGCTCGCTGGTCAGAGTCGACCCGGTGGATCGCCGCGCGACGGTCAGGACCTTCGTCCGGGCGCTGGGCCGGGGGGATGCAGAGGCGGCAGCGGCCGTCTGCACGGATGACGTGCGCCTCACCTCCCAGGGCTTCGAGCGTGCCTGGACCGGCGCCGCGGGCATTGCGGCGCTGCTCGACGCTGCCGCGGGGCGGTGGGACGAGCACCGGACGATTCCGAACCGCTTCGTGGACCTCCCCGACGGCCGGATTCTGATGCTCGCCTCGGTCTCCGGGCGCAGCGCCCGGTCGCACAGCGGCTACACGGTCGCCTGCCTCTACGCGTTCGCCGACGGGCGCCTGAGCGGGGCGGACGCCTACCACGACCAGGCTGCGGCCTTCGCGGCCGCGGGGCTGTCGACCGCGGACGTGAAGGGCCTCGGCGAGGCGGCAGGTCCGGCCGGGCTGCCGCGGGCTCAGCCCCTGTCTCAGAACCCCAGATGACCCACGGCCCGGCCGGCGCGCCCTGGGCTTCGAGGCAGGCGCTCAGGGCCGTGCGCACACCGGCAGGCGCACGAAGCGGGGCCGGTACAGGCGCGCGTCGGCGTACAGGTCGTCGATCGCGAAGCTGCTGACGTTGTAGGAGACGAGCAGCTCGCCGTTCTCGCAGAGCTCCGGGTGCGCGACGGCGTTGTAGGTGAACACGTGCGGATCGGCGAGCGGCTCGGGGGTCGCGTAGACGACCGCCGGCGTCCCCCACGGGCCCCACGGCGCTGCGGCGGTGGCGACCGTGATGAGACTGCCGAAGTTGATCTGCTGGTTGACGAGCAGGATGCGCCCCCCGGCCTTGATCACGCTGAACTGATTCGACACGCCCGCGGCGATGCGCGCCGAGTCGCCGGCGCTGGGCGACCACCCGGAGCCGTCGAAGTACTCCCACGGCCCGCGCACCGACCCGTTGGGCGCCCGCGCGAGGCGGAGATACTTCTGCTGGCCGAGGTCCTCGATCCCGTAGATGTAGGTGTGCCCGGCGCTCTCCAGAATGGCGGCGCCCCAGGAGATGTCCCGGCTGGCGGGGACCGGCGTCAGGCCTTGGAACGTGAGGTCGGGGAGATGGAAGCTGGCGATCTCGGTGCCGGTGTGGGCGAAGTCCCACGGGCCGGTGCCGGTCGCCTCGAAGCGCGACATGAACGCGCGGAGCTCGTTGCCCTCGACCGTCGCATCGGCAGGCCAGAACCAGCTGCCGAGGCTGGGGCTCGGCACGAAGGGCTGCGGCGAGGCGGCGCTGGTCCCGACGAAGCGCCGGCCCGCGGCGTCGGCGATCACCGCGGAGTTCCGGACCACGGGCGTGGCCGGGTCGCGGGTCCCGTCGGGCCTCACGCCGCCCACGAACGTGTCGCCGAACAGCCACAGTGTGCGGCCGTCCGGCAGTGCGACCGAGTACGCGCCGTCGCCGCCGGCCCAGCCCGTGCCCGCCCCGGATGGCCAGCCGTCCCAGGACGCGTCGGGCCGGCAGGTGCCCAGGCGGACCTCCGAGCACGAATCGAGGCCGCCGGATGGCGGGACGAACGCCGGCCCGCCGTCATCGCGCGGGACCGGCGTGGCTGGCGCGCGAGCCGGTCCGGATCCGCCCGACGGCGGCGACGGAGTGCTGGCGCCCTGGGGCGGTGACGCGGCGACCCGGCGCCCCCAGACGCCTGGCGGCAGTGCGATCGAGCGCACGAGCACCGGACCGACGGTCCGGCCGGCGATGCGCAGTCCGAACCGGACCCGGGCGCCGGACACGCGCGTGCTCGTGACGGTGCCGTGGCCGGCCGCCGCCGGGATCCGGAAGCCGGCGAACCTGACGTAGCGCAGGCGCGAGCCGTCCGCGAACAGCAGGGCAAGCTGGGGGCGGCGGCCCGGGGTGCCGGCGAGAGTCAGCCGTCCGCCGATCGGAAGGGGACCGGACCGAACCCACCGGCCCCGCCCGGCGCCGGTGCGCGTTCGGTCGGGGCGGACCCCGCGGCCGGCGACCGTCAGGCGTCCCGGCCGGCGGCTCCGGGGCTCGCAGTAGGCCGCCACCGCAGCGCCATTCAGCGCCTGGGTGCAGGCCGGAAGGAGCCCCGGGTCGGTCGTGCGGAGCGCGGCGACGCTGGCCCCCGGCGCGGCGGCGAGCGAGGCAGCAAGCGCCGCGGCGGCGCCAAGTGCCCGGAGCAGCGGCCAGCCCGGCGGACCGCCGACGCCCCGCGGCTGACGTGTGACCGGCATGCGAGCACCATAGGCAACGACCGGGAGGCCGGCGCCGGCCCCTCCGCGCCCTGCGACGGTGTCAGGGCACCGCCCGGCCAGCGTCCAGCGCCGCCCACGCCGCGGCGACGGCGGCGACCCGATCGGTCACGCCGAGCTTGGCGTAGATGCGCTGGAGGTGCTTCGCGACCGTGCGCGGGCTGATCCCGAGGTCGGCAGCGGCCTCGCGCGTGCCGCGACCGGCCATGAGCGCCCGGAGGACCTCGGCCTCGCGGCTCGTGAGGCCGAGGCCTTCGAGGAGGACACGCGGCGCCGCCGGGGCGCTGCGCTCGAAGAGGAACACGGTGGCGGTCCCGCCGGCGACCGTGAGCCGGCGAATCACGAGCGGCGGGCCGCCGTCGTTGCGGAGCACGGCGCGCCCCTGGCCGGCCGCCTCCGGCAGCCCGTCGGGCAGCGGCGCGCCGTCCGGGACGGCGCGGTGCGCCAGGCGCTCGAGCACCGCGCGGCCGGCGTCGCTGGCGAACTCCACCCGGCTGGCGGCATCGGCGACGACGATCGCGTCGCCGGTCGCGCCGAGCCCGGCCTCGATGCCGGCGAGGACGTTGCGCAGCCGCTCGCGGGCCGCGGCGTTGGCCCGGGCCTGGATCAGATGCGGGCGCGCGAGGTCGAGCATGTGCCGCTGGGCGTCGGTGTAATCGTCCGGCGCGACCACGGCCAGGCCGACGAGCAGGCTCGGCGGGGCCGGCAGCGTCACCGCGAGCTGGTGGTGCACGCCGAGCGGCGCGAACACCTGCCGGTAGAGCTCGCGGCGGCGGAACTCCCGATGGTCGATGACGTCGGTGATGCGGTAAGCCCGCGGGTCGCGCGTGGCGAGATAGCGCTGCACGAGCGGGTTCTCGTGCCCGAGCTGGCCCCAGCGCTCGAGCCACTGCGCCTCGGGCTGGGGATTCACGATCGCCACGAGCGGGCTTCCGTCGGGGCCGAACTCGTTGTAGGACGTGTAGGCCGACGGGAGGACGCGCGGCACGACGTCGAGCAGGCCGAGCCGGAACGACTCGAGGTCCTCGGCGTGGTGGACCTCGCCAAGGATCTCCAGGAGTCCCTGCAGCTCACGCTCGGGCAGCCCGGAAGGCGCTGGAGTCGGGCCGGCAGCGCTCACGGCCGCAGACGCTAGCGGGCCGGCTCCGCGCCGCGGCGCCAAGCCGCAGCGCCGCCGTCAGGGCGCGAACGCCCGGGCCTACGCCTCGGCTTCGGCCGGCACCGCCAGGGACGGGGCGACGTGGACGGCGCCGGGCTGGGCCGGGAGGAAGATCACGGTGAGGACCGCGCCGGCGAGCGCCACGCCGGCGGCGACGTAGCAGCCGGCGGCGAGGCCGTCGAGGAAGCCCTCGCGCGCGACCGAGCCGAGCCGGGCGGCGAGGACGGGGTCGCTGGCGCCGATCCGGCCAGCACCGTTCAGCGCCGCGCCGACCGACTCGGCCGCGGCCGGCGGCAGGCCGGATCCGGCAAATGCGTCGCGGTAAAGGGACAGGGCGACGCTCCCGATCACCGCGACGCCGAGGGTGCCGCCCAGCTCGCGGGTCGCGTCGTTGACCGCCGAGCCGATCCCGGCCTTCGCGGCGGGCACGACGCCCATGATCGCCTCGGTGGCCGGGGCGCTCGTGAGGCCCATGCCGGACCCGAGCAGGATCATCTGGCCCGCGATCTCGGCGTAGCTGGTGCCGGTCCCGACGGTCGAGATCCACGCGTACGCGGCCGTGAGGCTCAGGAGGCCGGCGGCCACGACGGCCTTGGTCCCAATCGCGACGGCCAGCCGGGCGCCGGCGATCGACCAGAAGGCGACGCAGAGCGCCACGGGAAGCAGGCGCACGCCGGTCTCGAACGGCCCGTAGCCCTTCAGGAACTGGAAGTACTGCGTGATGAGGAAGATGAAGCCGAAGAGCGCGAAGAAGGAGAGCGTCACCGCTCCGCTGGCCGCCGTGAAGCGCAGGTTGGCGAACAGGCTCACATCGAGCATGGGGTGCGGGGTGCGCCGCTCCCAGAGCACGAACGCCGTCAGGCAGGCCGCCGCCACGCCGAACCCGACGAGGGTGGCGGCGGAGGACCAGCCGTTCCCGGGCGCCTCGATGATCGCGCGCACGAGCGCCCCGAGGCCGAGCGTCGAGAGCACGAGCCCGCCCGCGTCCAGGCGCGGCGTCGAGGGGTCGCGCGAGTCGGGGACCAGGGCGGCGGTCAGGAGGAAGGCGGCGGCCGCGACCCCGGCGCAGAAGACGAGGATGCTGCCCCACCAGAACCGCTCGAGCAGCCAGCCGCCGGCGATCGGCCCGAGGGCGACGGCGACGCCCGTCGTCGCGCCCCAGATGCCGATGGCCTTGGCACGCTGGACGCGGTCGGGGAAGACGTTCGCGATGATCGACAGGGTCACCGGGAAGATGACCGCGGCGCCGATCCCCGCGACCGCCCGCCACGCCGTCAGCTCCGCGGGGGACTCGCTCCACGCCCCGGCGAGCGAGGCGGCGGCGAACACGGCCAGCCCGCCGAGCAGGAAGCGGCGCCGGCCGAAGCGGTCGCTCAGGCTCCCGGCCGCGAGCACCAGGGCGGCGAAGGCGAGATTGAAGGCGTCGACGATCCACAGCAGGTCGCGCGTCGAGGCCCCGAGCTCGCCGACCAGCGTGGGCAGGGCGACGTTGACGATCGTGGTCGACACATTGATGACGAAGACCGCGAGGCACAGCACGGCGAGCACGGCCCAGCGGCGGCGGGCGGGAGGGGAGGCGGACGGCATGGTGGAAAAAATACACCAGATGTGGTTGAGATAGTAAACTGGCGCGCATGAAGTCATACGGACAGTTCTGCGCGGCGGCGCGGGCCCTCGACGTGGTCGGGGACCGCTGGTCGCTGCTCATCGTGCGCGAACTCCTCATGCGCGACTGCCGCTGGACCGACCTGCGCGACGGCGTGCCGGGCATGGCGACGAACCTCCTGGCCGAGCGGCTCGAGGCGCTCGCCGCCGCCGGGGTGCTCGAGTCCGGCGCCGACGACGGGCGCTACCGGCTGACCGAGCGGGGGCGGGCGCTGCGCCCCGTCATCGTCGAGCTCACGCGCTGGGGTGTCCCGCTCATGGAGCCGGGCGCCGGCGGCGACGCGACTCGCGGGCGCTGGGCGGCCTTCGCCGCCGAGGTCCTCTATGACGGTGCCGACCTTCGGGACGCCGCGCCGCTGCAGGTCGAGATCGACGTCGACGGCGAGACGGTCACCGTCGACGCGCGTCGCAGCGGCGTTCGCGGCGCCATGGGCCCGGCGCCGGACCCCGACGTGCGCGTGCGCGCGAGCGGCGAGGACGCGATCCGCCTGCTCGCCGGCGACTCCGCAGCGCTCCGGCGCGCCGAGGTGGAGGGCGACGCGGAGGCGCTCGGCCGCCTCCTGGCCAGCCGGCGCGCCGGCGGCGCCCGACGCCGCGCCTGACGCCATCCGCGCGGCGCTCGCCGGTGCGTTCCGGCTATTGTCGGCCCGTCGGGCAGGCGGCCCGCCTGCCCCGGAGCCACCAGAGGAGGAATCACGTTGTCTGCTCCGTTTCGCATCGCCGGCCTCGCTGCCGCCGCCGCCCTTGCCCTCGCCGCCGGAGCCTGCGGAAGCAGCTCCGACAACAACTCGAGTTCCGGCAGCACCGCCGGGACGGCGACCACGCCAGGGGTGACGAAGGACGCCGCCGCCGCGGCGCTCGTGCCGAAGGCGATCGCGTCCAAGGGCGCGGTGACCGTGGCCGCCGACGCCACATACCCGCCCAACGAGTTCGTCGGTCCCGACGGCAAGACGGTTCAGGGGATGGACGCCGATCTGGCCACGGCCATCGGCCAGGTGCTCGGCATCAAGGCCAACGTGACCAACGCGACCTTCGACAGCATCATCCCCGGCCTCTCGGCCGGCAAGTACGACATCGGCATGTCGTCCTTCACCGACACGAAGGAGCGCGAGAAGACCGTCACGTTCGTCACGTACTTCTCGGCGGGCACGTCGTTCTACACCCCGACGAGCGGCGGCGTCGACGTCACCGGGCTCGCCGACCTCTGCGGCAAGACGGTGGCCGTCGAGAAGGGCACCACCCAGCAGACCGACGCCCAGGCCCAGTCCGGCAAGTGCACCAAGTCGGGCAAGAAGGCCGTGACGGTTCTCACGTTCCCGGACCAGAACGGCGCGAACCTCGCGCTTTCGAGCGGGCGCGCCCAGGTCGGCATGGCCGACTCGCCGGTCGCCGCTTACCAGGTCAAGCAGTCCAACGGGAAGTTCAAGCTCGTCGGCACGCCCTACGGCACCGCGCCGTACGGCATCGCGGTCTCGAAGACCAGCGGCCTGGCTCCGGCGGTCCTCGCCGCCATGAAGAAGCTCATCGCCGACGGCCAGTACGAGGCGATCCTGAAGAAGTGGGGCGTGCAGGACGGCGCGATCACCAACCCCAAGATCAACGGGGCGATCAGCTAGCGGCGGGAGGGACGCGCGGTGTCGGATGACGGCACCACCGACGGCGTGACCGCGGGACGGCCTGAAGAGCTCAAGGCCGTCCCGGTCCGCCACCCCTGGCGGTGGGTGGCGGGCATCGTCGTCGTGCTCGTCGCGGCGTCGCTGATCCGCTCGGCGGCCTCGAACTCGCGGTTCGAGTGGGACGTCGTCGGGCACTACCTGTTCTCGCCGCGCATCCTCGATGGCGTCGTCCTGACCCTCGAGCTGACCGTCGTGGCCATGCTCGTGGGCGTGATCCTCGGCGTCCTGCTGGCGGTCATGCGCCTCTCGCCGAACCCCGTGGTGAGCAGCAGCGCCTGGATCTACGTGTGGCTGTTCCGCGGCACGCCGGTCCTCGTCCAGATCCTGTTCTGGAACTTCATCGGCTCGGTGTATCCGAAGATCTCCCTCGGGATCCCCTTCGGGCCGAGCTTCATCGATGCGGACGCGAACAGCTTCATCACGCCGTTCGTCGCCGCGATCCTCGGCCTTGGCCTCAACGAGGGCGCGTACATGTCCGAGATCGTGCGGGCGGGGCTGCTCTCGGTCGACGAGGGCCAGACCGAGGCGGCCCAGGCGCTCGGAATGTCGCGGATGCAGACCCTGCGGCGGATCGTCCTGCCCCAGGCGATGCGCGTGATCATCCCGCCGACCGGCAACGAGACGATCTCGATGCTCAAGACCAGCTCGCTCGTGTCGGTGATCGCGGTGACCGAGCTGCTCTACGCCTCGCAGCTCATCTACTCGCAGAACTACAAGCAGATCCCGCTTCTGCTGGTGGCGAGCCTGTGGTACCTGTTCTTCACGAGCATCCTGTCGGTCGGCCAGTACTACCTCGAGCGCCACTTCGCGCGCGGGGCGGCGCGCGAGCTGCCCGAGACCCCCATGCAGCACTTGCGCCGCACGCTCTTCAGCTTCCGCCACGCGACCGTCGAGGTCGCCGACCGGCCCGAGTCCTCGGGGGAGCGGCGATGAGCGACGCGCCGCGCCCGCCGATGGTCCTGGCCGAGGACGTGTGCAAGCGGTTCGGCCGGCTCGAGGTGCTCAAGGGCATCTCGCTGGAGGTCGACGCCGGCGAGGTGATGTGCCTGCTCGGGCCGTCCGGCTCGGGCAAGTCGACCTTCCTGCGGTGCATCAACCACCTCGAGAAGATCAACGGGGGCCGCCTCTCGGTGGACGGCAAGCTCGTCGGCTACCGCCAGGAGGGGGACAAGCTCTACGAGCTCAAGGAGTCCGAGGTGGCCCGCGAACGGGCCGACATCGGCATGGTCTTTCAGCGGTTCAACCTGTTCCCGCACATGACCGCGATCGAGAACGTCATCGAGGCGCCCCAGCGGGTCCGCAAGCAGTCCCGATCCGATGCCGTGGCCCGGGGGGAGGAGCAGCTCGCGAAGGTCGGGCTCGCCGACAAGCGCGATGCCTACCCGGCCCAGCTCTCCGGCGGCCAGCAGCAGCGTGTCGCGATCGCCCGGGCGCTGGCCATGGATCCGAAGCTGATGCTCTTCGACGAGCCGACCTCGGCACTCGACCCCGAACTGGTCGACGAGGTCCTCGACACGATGCGGGCGCTCGCGGACTCCGGCATGACGATGGTCGTCGTGACGCACGAGATCGGGTTCGCCCGCGAGGTGGGCGACACCCTGGTCTTCATGGACGGCGGCGTGGTCGTCGAAAGCGGCGCGCCGCGCGAGGTGCTGGCCAACCCGCAGCACCAGCGCACGCGCTCGTTCCTGTCGCGGGTGCATTCGTAGCGGCGCCGGCCGCCGGCACCGCTCAGTCCGACCAGGCCGCCGCGATCGCCGCGCTGAGCGTGCCCGGGACGTCGCCGACGAGCGCATGGCGCCCGCCGGCCACGACCTGCCGGCCGCTCACGACGACCTCGCGCACGTCGGCGGCGCTCGCCGCGAACACGGCGGCCTCCAGGGAGGTCGCGGGCTCGGCGCCGGCCAGCCGCACGGAGTCCAGGCCGACCGTCACGAGGTCGGCGGGGGCGCCCGGCTCGAGCCGCCCGGCCTCCGGCCAGCCGAGCGCGGCGTGGCCGTCTGCCGTGGCGGCCCGCAGGAGGTCGGCGGCGGGCCAGTGGCCGCGGGTCTCCGAGGCCAGCCGCTCGTCGAGCTCGAGCGCGCGCGCCTCCTCGAAGGGGTCGATCACCGCGTGGCTGTCGCTGCCGAGAGCGATGGGCGAGCCGGCACCGGCCAGGGCGCCGGCTGGCCCGATCCCGTCGGCCAGGTCGCGCTCGGTCGTCGGGCACATGCAGATCGCCGTCCGCGTGCTGCCGAGCCGGGCCACGTCGTCCTCGCCGAGATGGGTCGCGTGCACCGCGCAGCAGCGCGGGCACAGCGCGCCGGCGTCGTCGAGCAGCTGCGCGGGCGTGCAGCCGTGGGCGGCCAGGCAGGCCTCGTTCTCGGCGCGCTGCTCGGAGAGGTGGACGTGCAGCGGGGCGTCGCGCTCGGCGGCCCAGGCCGCGACGACGCCGAGCTGATCCGCCGGGACCGCGCGAACGGAGTGGATGGCGGCGCCGGTCCGCGCGTGCGGCGCCGGGCGCAGGCCGGCGGCGCGCACGCCCCAGGCCTCGGCGTCGCCGTCGCCGAAGCGCAGCTGGGGGCCGCGCAGCGGCTCGCCGAAGCCGCCCGCGACGTAGCAGGCGTCCAGCAACGTGATCCGCAGGCCGGCGGCATCGGCGGCGGCCACCAGCGCCTCGCCGATGGCGTTGGGCTCGGCGTAGGGCCGGCCGCCCGGCGCGTGGTGCAGGTAGTGGAACTCGCCGACGCACGTGATTCCGGCGAGCGCCATCTCCGCGTAGGTGGCCCGGGCCAGCTCGTAGTAGGTGTCGGGAGTCAGGCGCCCGGCCAGCGCGTACATGTCCTCGCGCCAGGTCCAGAAGCTGCCGCCGGACCGGTGCGTGCGGCCGCGCAGCGCCCGGTGGAACGCGTGGGAGTGCGCGTTGGCCAGCCCCGGCAGCGTGAGGCCGCGCAGGCGGACGGCCTCGGGCGGCGGCTCGGCGTTCGCGCGGACCGACACGAACCGCCCGTCCTGCACCTCGAGCAGCACGCCGGCGCTGGCGGCGGCGCCGCCCAGCCACGCCAGGTCGGCGAAGTAGCGGGTCACGCCTCCTCCATCGGGATGCGCACCCCGCGGGCGTGCGCGACCTCCGCGGCCCGCTCGTACCCGGCGTCGACGTGGCGGATGACGCCCATGCCCGGATCGTTCGTGAGCACCCGCGCGAGCTTCTGCGCGGCCAGCGGGGTGCCGTCGGCCACGCAGACCTGGCCGGCGTGGATCGAGCGGCCGATTCCCACGCCGCCGCCGTGGTGGATCGAGACCCACGAGGCGCCCGACGCGACGTTGACCATCGCGTTGAGCAGCGGCCAGTCCGCGATCGCGTCGGAGCCGTCCCGCATGCCCTCCGTCTCGCGGTAGGGCGACGCGACCGAGCCGCAGTCGAGGTGGTCGCGGCCGATGACGATCGGCGCCGAGACCTCGCCGCTGGCCACGAGCTCGTTGAAGCGCAGGCCGGCCTCGTGGCGCTCGCCGTAGCCGAGCCAGCAGATGCGGGCCGGCAGGCCCTCGAACCGGACGCGCTCGCCGGCCATCCGCAGCCAGCGGGCCAGGGACTCGTTGTGCGGGAACAGGTCGAGCACGGCCCGGTCGGTCGCCGCGATGTCGGCGGGATCGCCGGACAGCGCGGCCCAGCGGAACGGGCCCTTGCCCTCGCAGAACAAGGGCCGGATGTACGCGGGCACGAAGCCCGGGAACGCAAAGGCCCGCTCGGCGCCGCCGAGCTGCGCCTCGGCGCGCAGGGAGTTGCCGTAGTCGAAGACCTCGGCGCCGCGGTCCTGGAATCCGGCCATCCCTTCCACATGGCGCACCATCGACTCGCGCGCGCGGGCGGTGAAGCCCGCCGGGTCCGCGGCAGCGGCCTGCGCCCACTCGTCCACGGAGATGCCGAGCGGCAGGTAGGCCAGCGGGTCGTGCGCGGAGGTCTGGTCGGTGACGATGTCGATCGGGGCGTCCATGGCGAGCAGCCGCGGGACGACGTCGGCGCAGTTGCCCAGCAGGCCGATCGACAGCGGCCGGCGCGCGTCGCGGGCCTCGATCGCCAGCCGCAGGGCGTCGTCGAGGCCGTCGGCCTCGATGTCGAGGTAGCCGTGCTCGAGGCGGCGGCGGATCCGGGAGGGGTCGACCTCGACGCAGATCGCCACGCCCTCCGCCATCGTCACGGCCAGCGGCTGGGCGCCGCCCATCCCGCCGAGCCCGCCGGTCAGCGTGATCGTGCCGGCCAGCGTGCCGCCGAAGCGCTTCTCGGCGACGGCGGCGAAGGTCTCGTACGTGCCCTGCAGGATCCCCTGGCTGCCGATGTAGATCCAGGATCCCGCGGTCATCTGGCCGTACATCGTCAGGCCGAGCGCCTCCAGGCGCCGGAACTCCTCCCACGTCGCCCAGTCCCCGACGAGGTTGGAGTTCGCGATGAGCACGCGCGGCGCCCACTCGTGGGTGGCCATCACGCCGACGGGCCGGCCGGACTGGACCAGCAGCGTCTCCTCGTCCCCCAGCGTGCGCAGCGTGCGGACGATCGCCTCGAACGAGGGCCAGTCGCGAGCGGCCTTGCCCGTCCCGCCGTAGACGACGAGCTTCTCCGGGTGCTCGGCCACCTCGGGGTCGAGGTTGTTCTGGAGCATCCGCAGGGCGGCCTCCTGCGGCCAGCCGCGGCAGGACCGCTCGGTCCCGCGGGCGGCCCGGATGACGGGGGCGGGGCTGGTCATGGCGTGTCCTCCGGGGGGTCAGGGGGCGGGGGCAGCGGGCCGGCCGCCGCTTCGGCGGCCTCCCGCACGCGGCCGTCGCGGACGAGCGGCACGGCGGCCGCGATCTCCGGGGCCAGGAAGCGGTCCGGGCCGGGCCCGGGCACCGACGCGCGCAGCGCGGCGATCACCGCCGCGGTGGCGGGCGCCGGCGCGAGCGGGGCGCGCAGCTCGATGCCGCGGGCGGCCGTGAGGAGCTCGATGGCGAGGACCTGGGCGAGGCCGTCGATCGCCCGGCGCAGCTTGCGCCCGGCCGACCAGCCCATCGCGACGTGGTCCTCCTGCATCGCCGAGCTGGGAATCGAGTCGACGCTGGCCGGGACGGCGAGCCGCTTGAGCTCCGACACGATGGCGGCCTGGGTGTACTGGGCGATCATGTGGCCGGAGTCGACGCCCGGGTCGTCGGCCAGGAACGCCGGCAGGCCGTGGCTGCGCGCGGTGTCGAGGAAGCGGTCGGTGCGGCGCTCGGACATGCTCGCGACGTCCGCGGTCACGATCGCCAGGAAGTCGAGCACGTAGGCGAGCGGGGCCCCGTGGAAGCTGCCGTTGGACTCCACGCGGCCATCGCGGGTCACCACGGGGTTGTCGATTGCCGCGGCGAGCTCGCGCTCCGCGACCGCGGCGGCGTGGGCGACCGTGTCGCGGGCGCCGCCGCAGACCTGCGGCGCGCACCGCAGCGAGTAGGCGTCCTGCACGCGCGGGTCCTCCGGCCCCCGGTGGCTGGCGACGATCTCGCTGCCCGCGAGCACCGCGCGCATGGTCGCGGCGGACGCCGCCGATCCGGGATGAGGGCGCAGCGCCTGCAGGTCGGCGGCGAAGACGCGGTCGGTGCCGAGCAGCCCCTCGACGCTCATCGCGGCGGTGATGTCCGCGACCGTGAGCAGCTCGCGCAGGTCGGCGATGGCCAGAGCCAGCATCCCGAGCATCCCGTCGGTCCCGTTGATGAGGGCCAGGCCCTCCTTCTCGCGCAGCACGACCGGCTCGATCCCCGCCGCGCGCAGCGCCTGCGCGGCGTCGCGCGGCTCGCCGGTCGCGTCGCGCACCGGCCCCTCGCCGGTGACGGCGAGCGCGCAGTGCGCCAGCGGGGCGAGGTCGCCCGAGCAGCCGAGCGAGCCGTGCTCGTGGACGACCGGCGTGATCCCGGCCGAGAGCACCGCCGCGTAGGCCTCCGCGGTGGCAGGCCGCACGCCGGTCCGGCCGGTGGCGAGCGTCGAGAGGCGCAGCAGCATCAGGGCGCGCACCACCTCGCGCTCGACCTCCGGGCCCGACCCCGCCGCGTGGCTGCGCACGAGGCTGCGCTGCAGCTCGACCCTCCGGGCCGGCGGGATGTGCCGCGTCGCCAGGGCCCCGAAGCCGGTGGAGACCCCGTAGTGCGGGCGCACGTCGCCGGCCAGCGCCTCGATGGTCGCGCGGCTGGCGGCCATCGCGGCGAGCGCGTCGTCGGCGAGCCGCACGGGGGCGCCGCCGCGGGCGACGGCCGCCACGTCCTCCAAGCGCAGCGGCCCGGTTCCGACGGTCACGGCCTGCGCAGGATTCATGGGGGCATGAGACCACGGCGGCCGCCCGGCGTCACCCGATCGGTCCGGCTTGTGTCTGGGATCTGAGACACTGGCGCCGTGGCGAACGCCCCGGCCGCCCGGCACGCCCTCGGCATCCTCAAGCTGCTCGCCCGGCACGCGGCGCCGCAGCCGGCGGCGACGATCGCGCAGGAGCTCGGGCTGCCCCGCTCCACCGTCTACCACCTGCTCGCGGCCCTGAGCGACGAGGGCTTCGTCGCGCACCTGCCTGAGGAGCGCCGCTACGGCCTCGGGGTCAGCGCCTTCGAGCTGGGCTCGGCGTACTCCCGGCAGGCGCCGCTGCGGTGGGTGGCCCAGCCCGCGCTCGCCCGGCTGGTCGACGCCACGACGCACAACGGGCACTTCGCCGTGCTGCACGGCGCCGACGTGCTCTACCTCATCGAGGAGCGGGCCGCCGGGCGCCCGGGCCTCATCACCGACGTCGGGGTGCGCCTGCCCGCCCAGCTCACAGCGAGCGGGCTGGCGATGCTGGCGGCCTTGCCGGGCGCCCAGGTCCGCGCCCTCTTCCCGGGCCGGGCCGCGTTCGTCCAGCGCGCCGGCGCCGGCCCGGCCTCGCCCGCCGAGCTGGCCGCGGCGCTGGCCGCCGTGCGCGCCCGGGGCGCCGCCTTCGAGGACGGCACGGTGACGCCCGGGCTCGCCTCGGTCGCCGCGGCGGTGCTCGACCACGGCGGCCACCCGGTGGCGGCGCTCGCCCTCACGTTCCCGTCCGGCGAGCTCGACGGCCCGGCGCGCGAGGCGCTGGCCGGCCGGGTGCGCCGCGCCGCGGACCGGGTGTCGGCGGGCATCCGCGGGCGGACGGCAGGCGGCTCGGCCGCCGCCGACTATGGTGGAACGCGATGAGCGTGCTCCCGATCGTCACGGTCGGCCATCCGGTGCTCCGGGCCCGGGCCGAGGAGGTCTCGGCCGACGAGCTCGCCTCGCCGGAGGTCCAGCGGCTCATCGACGACATGATCGAGACCATGCGCGCCGCCGGCGGCGCCGGACTGGCCGCCAACCAGGTCGGCGACCTGCGGCGAATCGCGGTGATCGAGGTCGACCGCAATCCGCGCTACCCGTACAAGCCGCCGATCCCGCTGACCGTGATCGTGAACCCCGTGGTCGAGCCCGTGGACGCCGAGACCGTCGCCATCAACGAGGGATGCCTCTCGGTGCCCGACCTGCGCGGCACGCTGGACCGGCACGTGACCGTCCGGGTTCGCTACCTCGACCGGCATGGCGCCGCGCACGACGAGATCCGCCGCGGCCTGACCGCCGGCACCTTCCAGCACGAGGCCGACCACCTCGACGGGATCCTGTTTCTCGACCGGGTCACCGACCCGGCGACGTTCACGACCTGGGAGCAGTTCGACCGCTACCACCGTGACGCGTTCGTCGCGCGCATCACCGAGTTCGTCGAGCGCGTCGGGTCGTGAGCGCGCTCGTCATCGACAACATCGGGCGGCTCGTCACGAACGATCCGGCGGCGGGGGAGGGTCCGCTGGGCGTCGTGCGCGACGCCGCCCTCGTGCTCGACGCCGGCCGGGTCGCCGCGGTCCAGCCAGCCGGGTCAGCGACCGGCGACGAGCGGCTCGACGCCGCCGGCCGCTGCGTGATCCCCGGGTTCGTCGACAGCCACACCCACCTCGTCTTCGCCGGAGATCGCGGCGAGGAGTTCGCGGCCCGACTGGCCGGGGCCCCGTACGCTGCCGGCGGCATCCGGGTCACGACCGAGGCCACCCGCGCGGCGCCGGAGGCCGAGCTCGCGCGGCTCGCCGCCGCCCGTCGCGCCGAGGCGATGCGGGCCGGCATCACCCACGTCGAGATCAAGTCCGGCTACGGGCTGGATGTCGAGACCGAGGCGCGGCTGTGCGCCGTCGCGGCCGGCCTCACCGACGACGTGACGTTTCTCGGCGCGCACGTCGTGCCCGCGGAGTACGAGGGCCGGGCCGACGACTACGTCGGCCTCGTCTGCGGCGAGATGCTGGTGGCGTGCGCGCCCGCGGTCCGCTGGATCGACGTCTTCTGCGAGACCGGCGCCTTCGACGCCGACCAGTGCCGGGCGGTCCTGCTGGCGGGGCGCGCGGCCGGCCTCGGGCTGCGGGTGCACGGCAACCAGCTCGGCCCGGGCCCGGGGGTCGCCCTTGCCGTCGAGCTCGGGGCGGCCTCGGTCGACCACTGCACGTACCTCACCGACGCCGACGTGGCCGCACTCGCGGGCAGCGAGACCGTCGCGACGTTCCTGCCGGCGACCGACTTTTCGACGCGCCAGCCATATCCGGACGCCCGCCGCGTCATCGACGCCGGCGCCGCGGTGGCGATCGCCACGAACTGCAACCCGGGCTCGAGCTACACGACGTCGATGAGCTTCTGCATCGCCCTGGCGGTGCGCGACCTGCGGATGACGGTCGACGAGGCGCTGGCCGCCGCGACGAGCGGCGGCGCGCGCGCCCTGCGCCGCACCGACATCGGCCACCTGGCCCCGGGCGCCCGCGGCGACGCGGTGGTGCTCGACGCGCCCTCCCCGGCGCACCTCGTCTACCGGCCCGGCGTGCCGCTCATCGCGGCGACGGTCAGCGGCGGGCGCGTGGCGTGGCGCGCCGAGTGATCCAGCTGGCGCCCTGCCGCGCAACACCCTCCCATCGCCGGGCCACAGGGGCCGGGCCGCTCTTGGGGGAGTTCCATGCGTCGCGCCGCTGCCGTTGTCACCGTGCTGTTCGGGCTCTGGCTCGTCAGCCTGCCATTCGCCTTCGACCTGTTCGACCGCACGAGCAACGCGGAGAAGGTGACCGACGCGTTCCGCTCGACGCTGTCGGCCCGGGGCATCGCCGACCTGTCCGCCAACTACGGCGTGATCCGCGGCTTCGGGAACCAGTTCGTGAACGAGACGCGCCCGGCCCTCGCCAAGCAGCTCGGCCTGTCCCAGGCGCAGTTCGACCGCTTCGTGGGAGCGAACTTCCCGGCCGTCGCCGCCGCGGTCAAGGGCGTGCCTGGGGCGATCGCGCTCGTCGACCCCGTCGTGCCGCAGCTCGCGCGGCTGTCGGGCTCCGGGGACTTCCGCAAGGTCGACGACATCCCCGGGCTCGGGCTCCCGATCACCGTCATCCCGTGGCTGCTCCTCGGCCTGGGTGCCGCCGCCGCGGGGTTCGGCGCCGTCGGGCTGTGGCGGGGATCGCGGTGGGCGATCATGGCGGGCGGCGGGATCGCCGCCGCCACGGTGATTGCCGCACTGGCGCTCGACCTGCCCGCGAAGTTCCAGGCGACCTCGCGCACCGTCGAGGTCGGTCGCGTCGCCCTTTCGCAGAAGGCGGCCGACACCGCGACCCAGACGGTCGCGGTCGTGGACGCCACGGTGAAGGAGGTCCAGGCCAAGCTGGTTCCGGCCCTCGCGACCCGGCTCGGCACGACGCCCGCCGCCGTGAAGGCCGAGATCGCCACGCAGTTCCCCGATGTCGCCACCGGCCTGGCACAGTGGCCGCGGATCAAGCCCGGCGCCGCCGATCTCGCCGCCCGCCAGCGCGCGACCGTGGCGGCGTTCGCCGCGGGCGACGGGGCGCCGTTCCGGACGCTGCCGTGGCTCGTGATCGGGCCCGCGCTTCTGGTCGCGCTGCTGTGCGGAGCGGCGCTCGTGCGGCGGCCGCGGGAGCTGGCGCGCGGCGACGTGCCTGCCGGCACGGCCACGGCCTGACCGCGGGGTCCCCTGCCTCACCCGCGCCCGCGCGCTGTGCTCAGCGCGGGCGCGGGCTCGGCCGGGGGAATGCGGCATGGAGACCGCTCGGGCGGAATACCCCGCGGCCTGGCGGGCAAACCGGCCGGGCGCCTCGCGGTCACCGCAAAGACCACCGGCCGTTTCGGCGCCAGGATGCGCCGGGTAGCGGCGCGGCATGCCCGCACATGCCTCCTCCGCCCAACCCCCGGCGCTTCCTCCGCGCATCGCGGCAGGGTCGGCTGCCGGCGTTCTGCTCGCCATCGTGGTGGGCATTGCCGCCGGCGTCGGCTATGCGCTGCCGATCCTCGGCCTCGTCGCGCTCGTGGCCGGATTCGTCGCCATCATCCGGACGGCGCAGCGCCACCCCACGGTGACTCGCCCGGACATCGCCCGCGAGTTCGCGGGCGAGCCGGTGCCGGCGGAGTCCGATCCGGCCCGCGCCCGGGCCGGATCGGCGCGCGACGCGGGGCCGGCCGCCTAGGCGGCCGGCCCCGCGCGCCCGATCCGGCACGGCGCCACGAGGCGGCCATGGGAATGCTCCGTTTCGATTGATGGTCGTGCGTCCCGGGTGCCCGCGACGCCGCCGGGCCAGCCGCTCCGCTGGCGCCCCGAGGTCAGACCTCCGGCCCGGGTCACCCGCCTGACCTGGGCCGGGTTGGCCGCGGCCGGCCGGGGGCACGTCCAGGGCATGACAACCACGCACACGACACCCACGACCACCCAGGAGATCGGGAAGGTCACCCAGTACCTGCGCGAGGCGCTCGCCACCGAGCGCGCGCTCGAGCGGACGCTGGAGGCGAACATCGCGATCACGCCCGGCGGCGCGTACAAGGACGCGCTCTCCGCCCACCACCGCCAGACTGCCCAGCACGCGGAGCGCGTGCAGGCACGCCTCGACGATCTCGGCGGCGCCAGCGATCTCGTCGGCTCGGCCATCGTCGCCGCGCAGGCCCTCGTCGGCCAGGCCGTGGCCATCGGGCTCGCGCCCCTGACGCTCATCCGGGGCGCCTCGATGGAGGAGAAGCTGCTGAAGAACGCCAAGGACGCGGTCTCCAGCGAGGCGCTCGAGATCGCCACCTACGACGCGCTCGAGCGGCTCGCTGAGCACGTCGGCGACCGTGAGACCGCCGCGCTCGCCGTCTCGATCCGCGGCGACGAGGAGCGCATGATGGCCACCCTGCGCGAGCTCCTTCCGGCGCTCACCGACCGGGTCGCCCGCGCCGAGCTGAACGGTGCCTCGACCTACGACCGGTCCAGCACCGGCGCGGCCGACGCGGTGCGCAAGGCCGGCGCCCGCGGCCGTGGCGCCGTCAGCTCCTCGGAGCGCGACGCTCGCCGCGGCGCGCGCCGGCTCGAGGCGGCGGCGCAGTCCGGCGCCGACGCGGTGGCCGAGGCGGCCACCGGCCAGGTCGATGCCGTCCGTGACGCGTTCAAGCGGGTGGCGGACACCGCCGAATCCGGAGCCGAGTCGGTCGTCCGCGGAGCCGCCTCGCGGGCCAAGGGTGCCGAGCGCACCGCCGAGGCGGCGGTGACCGGCGAGCGTGCCCCCGCCCCGGCGGCCCGCCGGCATCGCGCCGCCGCGGCGCCGGCGCGCGGTCGCGGGTCGGCGAAGCGCACGCCCGCGGCGGCCAAGGCCTCGCCGCCCCGGCGGCGCTCGGTACCGCCAAGCCGGCGGGCGCCAAGCCGGCATCCGCCAAGCGGGCATCTGCCAAGCGGACGTCCGGGGGCAGCGGCTCGTCGCGCTCCCGCGCCTAGCTGGCCCCGCCGGCGCGGCGGCTATCCCGGAGATCCGGGGTGGCCGTCGCCCGGCCACGGCGCCAGCAGCAGCAGCAGGCGGGTGGCGGTGAGGGCCCGGACCTCGTGACGCTCCCGCGGAGCGAACACCGCGAGCGTGCCCGGGCCCGCCCGCTGGGCGGCGGAGCCGGCGCTGAGCTGGGCCTCGCCGTCGATCACCACCACCCACGCCCGTTCGTGGACCTGGTGGTCCTCCAGGAGCTCTCCGGCGTCCAGCTCCACGACGACCGCCCGAGCCTCCGGATGGGAGGCCAAGACGGCGGGCTGGCGGGGGCGCGCCCCGCAGGCGCGAAGGTCGTAGGCGTCCATGCCCGGCGTCGCTACCCGCAATCCGGAGGGGTCAATCCTGGTCCGGGCGGGCAGGCTGGGCAGGTGACCGGACCGCGCGGCATCGTCGAGCTCACGCTGGAAACCGCCGATCGGACGGCGATGGAGCGCTTCTACGTCCGCGTGCTCGGCCTCGAGACGCTCGACCGGCAGGCCGACCGCACGTGGCTCAAGGCCGGCGAGGACGCCCGGCTCGGGCTGTGGTGCCCCGGCCGGAAGGAGTTCGGGGACCGCGGCGGCCGCCACGTGCACTTCGCACTTTCGGTGCCGGCGGGGGCGCTGGACGCCATCGCCGCTGCGGCCCGGGCGGCGGGAGTGGACGCGCAGGGCCCGGTGCGCCACGAGGGTGGAGACCAGTCCCTCTACCTCCGTGACCCCGAGGGCAACGTCGTCGAGGCATGGGACTACTTCGAGGACGGTGACGGCGCGAAGGACGGCGCGGACGGGCTCGCCGGGAGCTGAACTGCCGGGCGCGGACCGGATCAGGCGCGGGCCGCGGGACGGTCCGCGCCGACGAGGTCGAGCGCCGCAGCGACGATCGCCACCGCGTCGATCCCGCTCACGCCCAGCAGCTCCTCGGGCGTCCCGGATCCGGGCAGCCGCCGCACGGCGAGCTTGCGCACCGGCGCTCCGCCGGCCTCCTCGCTCAGCGCGTCGAGCACGGCGTCGCCGAGCCCGCCCTCGGGCCGGTGGTCCTCCACCGTGATGATCGCCGCCGTCTCGCGGGCGGCGGCCAGAAGGGTGCGGCGGTCCACGGGCTTGACCGAGTACAGGTCGATGACCCGCGCCACGATGCCGCGGGTCGACAGCGCGTCGGCCGCCGCGACCGCCTCGGGGACGGTGATGCCGGCGGCGACGATCGTCAGGGCGTCCTCGTCGGACTCGCGGAGCACCGTGCTCCCGCCGATCACCGCCTCGGCCGGGGCCGCGTGCCGGACCGGGGTGGCCGCCCGGGTCGTGCGCAGGTAGGTGATGCCGTCGTGCTCGGCGGCGGCCTCGACGAGCGCCGCCGCTTGGTTGGCGTCGCTCGGGTACAGGACGACGCTCGACGTGATCGCGCGGAACGCGGCGAGGTCCTCGAGCGCCATCTGCGACGGGCCGTCCTGTCCGATGGAGACCCCGGCGTGCGACCCGCAGAGCACCATGCGGGCCTGGCTCACCGCCGCCATCCGGACGAACTCGTAGGCCCGCTCGAGGAAGGCCGCGAAGGTCGAGACGAACGGGAGCCAGCCGCGGGCCTGCATCCCCACCGCTGCGGCGACCATCTGCTGCTCGGCGATGTACATCTCGAAGAAGCGGTCCGGGTGGGCCTTCGCGAAGTGCTCGGCCCCCGTGGAGTTCGACACCTCGGCGTCGAGCGCGACGACGTTCGCGCGCCGGGAGCCGAGCGCGGCGAGCGCCTGGCCGTACGCCTCCCGGGTGGCCACGGCGTCTCCGACCGCGAACGCCGGCCGGGGGATCTCCGCCGACGCGAGCGCCCGGCCCGGCCCGGGCGGCCCGGGCGGGCGGGCCACGACGTGCAGGCGGCGCCGGCCGCCGAGCTCGCGGACGGCGGCCTCGGGGTCGGCGAGCGGCTTGCCGTGCTGCCCCAGAGCGTTCTCGACGGCGGCGACGCCCTTGCCCTTGAGGGTGCGCGCCACCACCGCGGCCGGACGGTTCGCAGCGGCGGCCTCGGCGAGCGCGGCGTCGATCGCCGCGACGTCATGGCCGTCGATCTCGATCGCGTGCCACCCGAAGGCCCGGAACCGGCGGGCGTACGCCCCGGTGTCCCAGCCGAGCATCGTCTCGCCGCGCTGGCCCAGGCGGTTGACGTCGACGATGGCGACCAGGCGGGAGAGGTCCGCCGAGCCGGCGTGGTCGATCGCCTCCCACATCGAGCCCTCGGCCATCTCGCTGTCGCCGCACAGGACCCAGAAGCGGCCGTCCGAGCCCTCAAGGCGGGCGGCCGCGAGGGCCATCCCGACGGCGATCGGCAGGCCCTGGCCGAGCGAGCCGGTCGCCACGTCCACCCACGGGAGTGCCGGCGTCGGGTGGCCCTGCAGCCGGCTGCCGGCCCGCCGGAACGTGAGCAGCTCAGCGTCGTCGATGGCGCCGAGCGCGGCCAGCGCGGCGTAGAGCAGGGGCGAAGCGTGGCCCTTGGAAACGACCAGGCGGTCGCCGTCGCGGCTGCGCGGCGCCGTGACGTCGTAGCGCAGGTGACGGGCGATCAGGACCGCGACGAGGTCGGCCGCCGACATCGACGAGGTGGGGTGTCCCGACCCGGCCGCGGCGCTCGCCCGGATCGCGTCAACGCGCAGCTGCTGGCCGAGCTCGGCGCAGCCGGAAAGCGGGAGGATCATGGCCGCGGCGCCGCAGGCGGAGGGCTCATCCGGCGGCAGCGATCGGCGCGGCCAGGGCAGCGGCGGCCTCGGGCTCCCGCAGCAGCCAGGTCCCGTCCGGCGTGCGGCGGACAAGGCCGGCGGCGGAGAGCTGGGTGAGCGCCGTCGTGGCCGTGGGGCGGCGGGCGCCGACCAGCCCGGCGATCGTCGCGTGCGTCAGGCGCAGCGGCAGATGGGTGCCATGGGGCCCGACCCGCCCCCAGCGCTCGGCGAGGTGCCAGAGCGCGGCGTGGATGCGCCGGTCGACCCGCGTCTGGTTCGAGACCGCTGCGAGGATCGACTGGGAGCGGGTCCGCCGCAGCGCGCGGCACATCAGCTCGGCGGAGAGCTGAGGCCAGCGCCCGGCGACCATGGCGAAGCGCGGGCCCAGCACGGCGATCTGCACCGGGGACAGCACGCGCCACTCGATCTGGGAGGGGGATCGGCCGCCGCCGTCCTGGTCCTCGTCCCACGGGCGCAGCAGGTCGCCGGCGCCGACGAGCTCCGTGTGCACGCCGCCCGAGGCCCGCACAGTGCGCGCGATCAGCCCATCGAGGACGAGCAGCCCCAGCGTGCCGTCCGGCGGCGCGCCGTGACGCGTGACGGGGTTCCACGGGCCCGCGGGCAGGGCGACCACCGGAGCCAGCGTGTGGCGGCCGGCCTCGGCGCGGTCCCGGTCGCTGAGGGCCCGGCCCAGGTCCGGGTCGGCGTCGAGCACGTCGATGGGGCGCGGGTCGTCGGTCACCAGCCGGACGTTCCCGTTCGTCCCGCCGCCCAAACCCGTTGGGAGCGGCGCCGTCATGCCGGCGCCGCCGAGGACTGGTCGCCGACGGCCGCTCCGAGGCGCTCGAGAGAGCGGCGAAGGAGCCGGGACACGTGCATCTGCGAGATGCCGACGCGCTGGGCGATCTCGCGCTGGGTCAGCTCCTTGAAGTACCGCAGCAGGACGATCTCGCGCTCGCGGGCCGGGAGGGTGGCCAGGCCGGCGCGCAGCACCGACAGCGTTTCGGCCCGCCCGTACCCGGTCTCGGTATCGCCGAGCAGGTCGAGGCGCTCGGTGCCTTCGTCGGTGCGCTCGTTCAGCGACGACGCGGTGTAGCCGTGCGTCGAGAGCATCGCCTCGACGATCCGGTCCTCCGGCAGCTCGAGGGCCCCGGCGAGCTCCGTGACCGTCGGCGAGCGGCCGCGGTCGTGGGTCATGCGCTCCGTCGCCTTCGCGACGCGTGCGCCGAGCTCCTGGAGGTCGCGCGAGACGTGCACCGACCAGCCGCGGTCGCGGAAGTGGCGCTTGATCTCGCCCGAGATGTTCGGCTCGGCGAACGAGGTGAGCTTGACGCCGCGGGCCGGATCAAAGCGGTCGACCGCCTTGACCAGTCCGACACATCCGGCCTGGACCAGGTCGTCCAGCGGCTCGCCGCGGCTGGCGTAACGCCGGGCGATGTACCGGACGAACGGCACGAGGCGCTCGATGAGCTCGCGCCGCGCATCGCGGTCGCCGGCGCGGCTGCGCTCGACCAGTTCGGCTTCAGTGGGACGGCCCGGCCGGCCGGAGTGCGGCGGCGCGATGTGATCGATCGTGGCAGCCATTGGGGAATGGCCCTCCTTTGGGATTCGCCGGTGCCCCCGCGGCGCCGGCCTGCAGGCATCCTCCGCCGATCGCGGGCCGGCACAAGGCGGTCACGCCCGGTCGCCGGGGCTCTGGGCGCGCGCAGCGGGCCGGGCGGGGCGGTCACGCCCGGTCGCCCCGAAGCGGGGGCGGCCGGCTCGGGTTTCGGGCGGGCGTGAGGCGGGCACTGCTGGCGGCGTCAGCCCGTCTGCCTGCGATATCCGGTGCTCCGGCCTGCCGCCGTCCCGCCCCCGGCGGGGGGGCGCGCTAGCGTGTCCCTCCGGCCCTGCGAAGGATCGGACGATCGCGCCCCCGCGAGCCGGACTTCACCGCTCAGACGCCAGGACGCCGAGGACATGACCTCCCAGCCATTTGCCGATCCGCCGGATGTGGAGCTCGAGCTCGGCGCCGTGCCCGAGAACGTGGCGATCGCCCGACAGGCGCTGCGCGCCGTGGCCGGCGGGCTGCACCTGGGCCGCGAGCGGATCGACGACGTGGCGCTCGCGGGCGGAGAGGCCTGCGCCAACGTGGTCATGCACGCCTACCGCGGCGCCGCGCCGGGGCCGATGCGGGTGCGGGTCTTCGTCGACGCCTCGGCGCTCACGGTCGTCGTGGCCGACCGGGGCGGCGGGATCGCGCCTCGGCCCGACAGTCCCGGGCTGGGCGTCGGCATCCCGCTGATGTCGGCACTGGCGGACTCGCTCGAGCTCGGGACCGCGCCCGACGGCACGACCGAGGTCCGGCTGGAGTTCGCCCTCGATGCTGCGGCCGCGCGACCGGCCGGAATGTGACGACGCCGGTCCCCGGCACCGAGCCCGGGCTCGTCCTGCGGGTGAGCGACCGCCCGTGGACCGACGCCGTCGTGGCGCTGGTGATCACCACGTTCGCCGCGCGGGCGGCGCTGCCGGCCGATCGCGTCGCGCCGCTGGCGGACGCGCTGGCCGGGCTCGTCGCCTCCGGCTCGGCTCGCGGGGCGGGCGGCCGCGTCGACCTCGAGGCGCAGGCCCTTCCCGCCGGGCTGCGCCTGCGCGTGCGCGGCCTCTCGGCCGCAGCCGCCGAGCGCCTCGCCGAGAGCCCGCCGGCGCCGCTGCAGGCCGCGAACGGGGGCGCCGCGGTCGTCGCTGGACCCCATGGGGCGGCCGTGGAACTGGTGGCCGCGTGGTGACGCCGGCTGGCCAGGAGTTCGCGATCGACGCCCTCGACGCCCCGCGCGGCGCGCGAGTGCTCGCGGTGGCTGGCGAGCTCGATCTCTACACGGCTCCGCAGCTGCGGGCGGCGCTGGATCGGGAGCTGGACCGCGGGGTCCGGGCCCTCGTCCTCGACTTCAACGCGACGACGTTCATGGATTCGACCGCCCTCGGAGTCCTGATCTCCGCGCTCAAGGCGCTCGAGCCGAGCGGCGGCCGGCTCGTCGTGGCCACCTCCCGCCCGTCCATCGTCAAGACCCTGGCGATCACGGGGCTCGACCGGGCCGTGGCCGTGGAGCCGAGCCGGGCCGATGCCATCGATCGCATCGCGAGCTGAGGACGTGGCCCGGCCCTGCGGCGACGGCGGCGCGCTGCGCGACGGGCCCTCAGCCGTCGCTGGCGTCGGGGCGGTCGGCGCCCCCGTCGTCGGGGCGCGCCTGGCCCTCCTCGGGCCGCTGGTCGGAGGTCTCGCGGGGGTCGAGGCCGTGCTCCGGGTCGCGCTCCTCGCGGGGCGGCGGCGCGGTCTCGGTCACGGGCTGGGGCGTCTCGGTCATGGCGGGGGCTTACCCGCTGGCGGCCGGGTCCGAACCTGCGCGCCGGGCGGCGGCCGCGTCGACGAGCTGCTCCTGACGCAGCGCGAGGCCGACGAGCTGGCAGGCGACCGCCAGGAGCCGCACGAGCGCTGCGTCCAGGGGAGCGCGCTCGCCGAAGAGGATGAGGAGCGCCCCGAGCGTCTCGCCGGCGCAGGCCACGGGCGCCGCCAAGAGGGCCAGCGTTCCCGGGGCGCCGAAGGCTGCCGCGGCGCCGGCGGCGTCCAGCCAGCCCGGCGACCCGGCGCGCATCAGGGCCGCGAGGTCGGGGTGGGCGGCGACCGTCACCATCTCCGGGCCGAGCCGGCCCCGCGTCGAGCGGCCAAGGACGATCTGGCCGGCCATGTGCGGCGCGAGCGCCGCATCGATCGCACCGAGCCGCTGGACGAGGATCTCCGTGGCCTCGATGAGCGCCGCCACGCTCGTGCGGGCACGGAAGACATCGGCGAGTGCTGCGGCCGTCGCGAGCATCGCGTCTGCGCCGGCGGCCCGCTTCGCGCTCGTGTCGAGCCGCCGCTCGAGGTCCGCGACGGCGACCCGGAGTTCCTGGGCCGCACCGGCCTCGACGTCGGCGACCGCAAGGAGCGGAGTGCCACCGGCAGGCTCCGCCAGCGGCAGCAGGAGCGCCGGCACGTCGCCGCCGTCCTCTTCCGGCCACGGCGGCCGGCTCCCGGCGACGGCGTCGCCCGCGCGTCCGGCGAAGGCCCGGCGCAGCTCGCCGGCGGCTTCGGCCGCCAGTTCGGCCCCGGGCGCCGGGGCGACGTGCCAGGCCGCCCGATTGGCGTAGGCGACCCGCAGCGGCTCGGGTCCGCTCAGGACCACCACGGGCTGGTGCAGCTTTTCGACGAGCTCGGCCAGCGCCGACGGTGGCGGGGCGGCAGGGGCGGCAGCGGCGCCGGTCCGGGCCCGGGCGATCGCATCCGGAACGGCGGCGCCGGCCTCGACCGCCTGGCGCACCGCGACGACCGCCGCGGCGTCGGCCACCGCATAGCGGCGCGACCCGCCGCTGGCCCGCTCCGGCACCGGGAAGGCGTGCCGCCGCTCCCAAGTGCGCAGCCGCTCTCGCGAGACGCCCGTCAGGCGGGCGAACTCGGTGGCGCCGACCGTGGGGCCGTCCCCGCTCACGCCCGGCAGGTTAACGAGCGGGGCACCGCGCCGGGCACGGCCGGTCGCGCCGCCGAGCGGCATGGGCGAGGATGCCGGTGACCGTGCCGGGGTTGCCGCAGCCGCCCGCGTCCCGCGCCGCGCCGCCCGGGGGGTCGCCGGCACGCCCGCCGATGTCCCGGGCCGCCGGCCTGGCCCTCGCCCTGGGCATCACCGCGGCGATCTTCGTGGTGGATGTCCTCGCCGGCCGGGAGCTCGTGCTCGTCGGCCTGCTGGTGGTCGGCCCGATCATTGCCGCCCTCACGCTGGGGCCCTGGGACACGGCCGTGGTCACCGCGGTGGCGCTCGCCGCCGGGCTGGTCGCGGGCGCGGCGACCGGGGACTTCCTCTCGGGCGACCATGTCCCGCGGCTGCTGGTGATCGTCGCTGGCGGCGGCCTCGCCATCGCCGGGTCGGCGCTGCGGATCCGGCTCGAGCACGGCCGCCGCGAGGCGGTCGCCGCGGCGGAGCGCAACGCGGCGCTGGCGGAGGAGAACGCCCGCCTCCTCGGCGAGCTGCGCGAGTCAGCGGCCCGGCTCGATGCGCTCTTCCGCACGGCGCCGATCGGCCTGGCCTTCCTGGACCGCGACCTGCGCTTCGTGCGCGTCAACGAGCAGCTCGCCCGGTTCAACGGCCTGACGGTGGACGCGCATCTCGGGCACCGTGTGGACGAGGCCCTGCCAGCGCTCAGCCCAGGGCTGTTGGCCCGGATGCAGGCCGCAGCCCAAGGAGAGCCGACCCACGAGCACCCGGTCCACGGCCCGGCCGCCGATGCGCCGGGGGAGGAAGTGGACTTCGCGGTCAGCTACTACCCCGTCCCCGACGCGTCGGGGACGATCGCAGGCGTGGGGGCGATCGTGGTCGACACGACGGCGCGGTCACGAGCCGAGCTCGAGCGCGAACGGCTGGTGGACGCCTTGGAGCGCGAACGCGGGCGGCTCGAGCTCATCAGCGACGTGGCCCGGCTGCTGGACCGCCCGCTCGACGTCCGGGAGCGGCTGGAGGAGCTCGCGCGCCTGCTGCTCCCTGGGTTCGGCGACGTGTGCGTGGTGCGCACGGCCGGCGCCGGCGGGGCCGCGACGATCGTGGCCTCCACCACTCCAGGGCTCGAGGCCGAGATGCTCGACTACCTCACGCACTATCCGGTGACCCTCGACCCGGCTACACCGATGGGGCAGGCGCTCGAGGAGCACGAGCCGGTGCCCTACGCGGTCGACGACGCGATGGAGTCCGCGCCCTCGGACCGCCAGGCTGCGGTGGCGCGCCTGGGGATCCGGTCCGGCGTCGCGGTGCCGCTGCACGCGCGCGGGCAGCCCGTGGGCGTGCTGGCGATCTCCTCGATCGCCGAGCGCAGCTACAGCGAACGCGACCTCGCTGTCCTGCGGCTGGTCGCCCGCCGGGCGTCGCTGGCGGTCGACGACGCCCGCCGCTTCGAGGAGCAGGCCCACGTGGCCGCCGAGCTGCAGCGCGAGCTCCTGCCGCCCGCCCCGCCGGCCTGGCCGGGAGTCGAGCTCGCCTGCACCTACCGCCCGGCGACGGCGGCCGCGGCGGTGGGCGGGGACTTCTACGACTTCTTCGAGGTCTCCGGCGGGCACGCGCTGGTGATCGGCGACGTGTCCGGAAAGGGGATCGAGGCGGCAGCGCTGACCGCGCTGGTGCGGCATGCAGCCCGGGTCGCGGCGCGAACGCTCGACGATGCCCGCGACGTCCTGGCCGAGGTGAATCGCGCGATCCTCGATGCGGCCATGGGCGATCAGTTCTGCACCGTGGCCTACGCGATGCTGTGCGAACGCGACGGGCCGGGAGTGGATCTGCGCATCACCTGCGCGGGCCATCCGTCGGCGGTGATCGTCCGGGCGGACGGATCGGTCGAGCGCGCCGGGTCGCCCGGCTCGCTGCTCGGAGCTTTCGAGACGCTCGTGCTCGAGCGCGACGAGATTTCGCTGATGCCCGGGGACGCCGTCGTGCTCTACACCGACGGCCTCGTCGAGGCGCGCACCGATCGCCGGATCGTCGACGACGCCGAGGTCGAGGCTGCTGCGGCGCGGGCCGCCGGATCGCCCGCCGCCGACATGCTGGCCCGCGTCGAGTCCGATCTCCTGGCGGCCGGCGGCGCGCCGCAGGACGACGTCGCGATCGTGGTCGCTAGGCTGACGGCGTGACGGAGTTCTCCATCGCGGAGGAATCGCACGGGCAGCGGGGGATTTCGATTGCCGTGCGCGGGGAGGTGGACATCGCGACCGCCCCGGAGCTGCACGCGGCCGTGACCGCCGCCAGCGCCCGCTGCCCGCAGGGCGGGGCCGTGACCGTCGACCTCACGGCGGTCACGTTCATGGACTCCTCAGGGCTCCGGGCATTGCTGGCCAGCCACCGGCTCGCCCTGGAGTCAGGCGTGCGCCTGGTGGTCGTGGCCGACCGGCCGCCCGTGACCCGGCTGTTTGAGCTCACGCGCGTCGGGGACGAGCTCGACGTGGTCGCCGACCCGGCGGCCGCCCTGGGTCCCGGCCCGGGCTGAACCGGGCCGGGGCGGCGCTGCAGGGCAGCGGCCGCTAGCGGGGCATCATGTCCGCGCCGCCGACGGTGCCGCGCCAGGCGCCAGACTCGCTGCCGCGCGCTTCGATCAGCTCCTTGAAGCGCTGAAGGTCGCCGCCGACGCGCCGCCGGGCCAGGCCGAGCGCGTCGCCGGCCTTCTCGATCGCGCCCGCGGGCTCGATCTCGAGCTGGAGCATGATCCGGGTGCGGTCGGCCTCGAGACGGTGGAAGGTGACCACCCCGGCCTGCTGGACGCCGGCAGTGCTGCGCCAAGCGATGCGCTCGTCTGGCCGCTGCTCGGTGATCCGGGCGTCGAACTCGCGCTCGATGCCGGCGACCCGCGTGCGCCAATGGGTCTCGGTGTCGGAGATCTGGCGGACGTCCTCGACGCCTTCCATGAAGCGCGGGAACTCCTCGAACTGCGTCCACTGGTCATACGCGGTCCGCACCGGGACCTCGACGTCGACGGATTCTTCGATGGCTGACATGGGCACGTCCCTTTCTCGTTCGGTCCCCGGTGCCTGCCCTGGTGTCCCGAGCCGCCGAACCCGGCAGGTCAGGGGCCGGACGGGACGCGCCGCGGACGTTTGCCCGCCACCGGTCCAGGGCACGTCCGGACCGCACCCATCGCCCCCACCGGACGCGCGAACGTCCCACAATCCAGGAGCTCTCCCCATGGTCGGAATCATCATCACGTGCCTCGTGGCCGCCGTCGCCTACATCCTGCTGACGGCGCTGGGCCTGCCCGCCGTCGTCGGCATCATCGCGGCCGTCCTGATCCTCCTCGGCGGCATCCCGATGGGGATGCGGAGCGGGCGGGCCTGGCCCGCGCGCGCCGGCGCGACGCGCCGGCGCGCGAAACGCTGCCGCCGGTAGCCCCGCGCGAGGCCAGCGCCTTCGAGGCGGCGGTCGCACATGGGCGGGGCGGCGATCTGACGTTTGACCTGTGGCGGCGGACCCTGTCTGATGCCGCACATGGGGAATCGGGGAGTGCGGTCGGGCCTGGCCTTCGCCGCGGCTGCCGCGGCGCTGCTGGGCGGGCTTCCGGCGGCGGCGTCAGCGGCGACCTTCACCGTGACGGTGGCGGGTGACACGACGGGCACGACGTGCGCCGCACCGTCCTGCTCGCTGCGCCAGGCCATCGGCGCCGCGAATCTGAGCTCGGGAGCCGACACCATCGTCTTCAGCGGCGTGACGTCGATCAGTCCCACGCTGGCGCTGCCGCCGATCACCGGCCGGACCACGATCTCGGCGGCGCCTCCGGTCGCGATCGACGGCGGCGTGGCCGGCGCAGGGGCCGACGGGCTCAGCTTCAGCGGCTTCGGAGCGTCGAACAGCGTGATCGAGGGTGTCGCAATCAGCCATTTCACCCGGGACGGGATCCGCATCTCGGGCGCGACCGCCGTGACGGTCCGCTCGTCGCGAATCGGCACCGACCCGGCGGGCGCCACGGGCTTCGGCAACGCTGGCAACGGCATCTCGCTCCTCAACGGCGCGAGCACGGCGCAGATCGGGGTGGGATTCGCGTTCCCGCTGGGGAACACGATCGTCGGCAACCTCGGAGACGCCATTCACGCCGACGCGACCAGCGGCTCCGCCACGATCGTCGGGAACAGCATCGGATTCGACCCGCAGGTGCCGGCGGCCAACGGCAACGGCGGCGACGCCATCGACCTGGCGAGCCCGTCCAACGTCATCGGCGGCATCGGCACCGGTGAGGGCAACGTGATCGCGAACAGCGCCGGCGCCGGCGTGCGCATCACGGGCGCCGGGGCAAGCGCCAACCGGCTCCAGGGCAACTTCGTCGGCGTGACGAGCTTCGACGCCCTCGCCGGCAATGCCGGCCGCGGCGTCCTCATCGACGGAGCCCCCGGGAACCACATCGGCGGCAGCGGGGCCGGCGAGGGGAACACGATTTCCGGCAACGGGCGAGACGGCATCGAGATCGTCAGCGGCGCGAGCGGCAACGACGTCGACGGCAACCGCATCGGCACGAACACGGCGGGCGACCGGCTCCGCCCGAACGACGGCAACGGCGTCTCGGTCAACAGCTCGCCGAACACCACGATCGGCGGCTCCGTCTCAGGAGCCGGCAACCTGATCTCGGGGAACCTCGGCAACGGGATCGACGTGGAGAACACGCCGTCCGCCAACACGGTGATCCAGGGCAATCGGATCGGGACGAACGCGGCGGGGACCGCGGCGCTGCCGAACGTCAGCGGCATCGCTGCCGAGTCGACGACGCTCGTCGGCGGCGCGAACCCGGGCGAGGGGAACCTCATCTCCGGGAACCTCGACACCGGGATCATCCTGGGCAACGTCGGGCCGGGCCGGGTGCAGGGCAACCTCGTCGGCACGAACGCGACCGGGGCGGGCGCGGTCCCGAACGGGGCGGAGGGCATCGACATCGACCAGCCGGGCGCATCCGTCGGCGGACCCGGCAGCGCGGGCAACACGTCGCCTTCAACCTCGGCGCAGGCATCCGAGTCGGGAAGACGGGCGTCGTTGTGGCGGAGAACTCGGTGCTCGCCAATGGCGGCCTTGGCATCGACCTCGATCCGGTCGGCCTCACGCCCAACGATCCCGGCGACGCCGACACCGGTCGGCAGAACTTCCCCGACCTCAGCGCTGCGGTCGCCGTTGGCGGTGCCACGATCGTGCGCGGCGCCGTCGCGACGGCCCCCGGTCGCACGCTGACGCTGCGCTTCGCCGCCAGCCCGGCTTGCGATCCCGCGGGTTTCGGCGAGGGCGCGACGCCGCTCGGCAGCGCGACCGTCACCGCCGATGACCCGGGAACGCGGCGTTCGAAGCCTCCCTTCCGCTCGCCTCGGCGCCCGGCCAGCAGCTCACGGCCACGGCGACCGGGCCCGAAGGGACGTCGGAGTTCTCGGCCTGCCGCGCCGTGCAGGCGGCCGGGACCCTGGCGTTCTCGGCGGCCAGGGTCACCGCCGCCGAAGGTGGGAGAGCGACGCTCACCGTGGTTCGGTCCGGGGCGGCCGGGGTGACGTCGCACGTCCGCGTCGCGACGGTCGGCGGAACCGCCAGCGCGGGGCGGGACTTCGCCGCGTCCAGCGCCACGGTGACGTTTGCGCCCGGCGAGACGGCCAAAGCCGTCACGGTGCCGATCGCGAAGGACACCGCCGCCGAGGGCGACGAGCGCTTCTCGGTGGTGCTGAGCGCCCCGGACGGCGGCGCGCTCGGCGCGCCCGCGACGGCGACCGTGCTCATCCCCGGGAACGGCCGGGCCCGACAGCGGGATGACCGCCGGCCCGCCGCGCCGTGCCGGGCGCACCCTGCGGAGCATCCGCGGCCGCTGGCGACCCGGACGGCGACTCCGCCCGCGTCGAGGTCGCGATCGTCGGTGCCGGGGCGGTGGTGCGCGCGTGGCCCGCCGCGCGTGCCTGCTGCTGGCGCCGGCTACCGGATCGCGACGACCCTGCCCGACCGGCGCAGCCGGTCGCCGGCGTCGACGGGCCGGCGGGCGTCTACGAGGACAAGGTCTCGGACTACGTGACGAGCGAGCCGGCGCTCGACTACACGGCGTCGACGGTGCTGCTGCACGCAGCGGTGGCCGCGCTCGCCCCCTGACCGCCAGCCGAGGGCGGCCGTGGGCTCGGCGCCGCACATAGACTCGCCGCATGCCCGGCCCGCTCTGGACCGACCGCGAGGAGATGCGCCGCCAGGCGCACGCCGCCGTCGACTTCGTTCTCGACGTCCTGGACGAGCCGCGCCCGATGGTGCGCCGCGCGACGCCCGGCGAGATGCGCGAGCGCATCCCCGGGGCGCTGCCCGACGGACCGGCGGCCTTCGACGATCTCCTCGAGGAGCTCCGGCGCGACGTGCTGCCGTACCGGGCCGTCTACGACGTGCCGGGGTACATGGGATTCATTCCGGCGGCCACGACGTGGCCTGGCGTCCTGGGGGACTTCCTGGCCGTCGCCCTCGGCCTCGAGGCGACCTGGTGGATGAGCAGCCCGGGGCCGAGCCGGCTCGAGCTCGTGGTGCTGGAATGGTTCGCGGAGTGGATCGGGTATCCGCCCGCGGCGGCGGGGATCCTGGTCGGCGGCGGCTCGGCCGCCAACCTCACCGCCCTGGCCTGTGCTCGCGAGACGCTCGCCGGCACCGGCATTGCCGGCACGGTCGTCTACGCCTCCGACCAGACCCACTCGTCCGTCGCCCGGGCGTTCCGGCTGCTGGGCTTCGGGCCGGACCAGATCCGGGAGCTGCCGGCCGAGGCCGATCAGCGCCTGGACCCGGAGCGGCTCGCGGCGGCGATGGACGCCGATGCCGCGGCGGGGCGGCGGCCGCTCATCGCCGTCGCGAACGCGGGAACGACAAACACCGGCGCGGTCGATCCGCTGGCGGAGATCGCGGCGGCCTGCCGCCGGCACGGCGCGTGGCTGCATGCCGACGCTGCCTACGGCGGCTTCGCCGCGCTCGCGCCCCGCGGGGCGGCGGCGCTGGCGGGCATCGAGGCGGCCGACTCGGTCACGCTCGACCCGCACAAGTGGCTCTTTCAGCCGATCGAGTGCGGCGCGGTGCTCGTGCGCGACGGCGCGCTCCTGCGCCGGGCGTTCGAGATCGTGCCCGACTACCTCGCCGAGGTCGCCGCCGGCGACGAGGAGGTCAACTTCTCCGACCGCGGGCTCCAGCTCACCCGCGCCTGCCGGGGCCTCAAGGTGTGGCTGTCGCTGCGGACCTTCGGGCTCGACGCGTTCACCGCCGCGATCGACACGGCTCTCGACCTGGCCATCGAGGCCGAGCGGCGCATCGAGGCCTCGCCGCAGCTCGAGCTCCTGTCGCCGGCGCGGCTGGGGATCGTCGCCTTCCGCCTGCGCCCGGCCGGCGTCGACGACGAGGCGCAGCTCGACCGCCTCAACGCCGAGCTCGTCGCCTCGCTGGAGGCCGGCGGCGAGGTCTTCGTGTCCTCGACCCGCCTCGGCGGCCGCTACGCCGTGCGGATCTGCATCCTGCACCCGGAGACCGGCCCCGAGCAGGTGGCTGCGGTGCTCGCGCACTTCGAGGGCGCCGGCGGCTGAACGAATTCCGCCTTTCGGCGCTGGCGCGGCTGGGCCGCGATCTGGCACCCTACGCCCGTGCGACGCGACGAGAACACTCCGGCGCTCCTGGCCATCGTCCACCAGCGCGACAGCGGCCCCGGCCACCTGGCCGGCGTGGCGGAGGCTGCAGGCTGGACGGTCGAGGAGTGGCATGCGCCCGAGGAGGCCGGGCCGCCCCGCGATCCGGGCGCGTACGGCGCCGTCGTCATCCTCGGCGGGGCCGTGAACGTCAAGGACGCCGGCGAGCTGCCGTACCTGCGGCGGGAGCTGGAGCTGATCGCCGAGTGGGACGCGGCCGACGTGCCCCAGCTGGGAATCTGCCTCGGCGCGCAGATGATCGCCGAGGCGCTCGGCGGCGGCGTGGCGCGGTCCCCGAGCGCCGAGATCGGGTGGTACGACGTCGATCTGGAGCCTGAGGCGGCCGGCGACCCCGTGCTGGGGCCGATGCCTCAGCGCTTCGTCGCCTACCAGTGGCACGCCTACGCCTTCGGCGTGCCGCCCGGCGGGGAGCTGCTGGCCGCCAGCGAGGCCTGCCCGCAGGCGTTCCGGCGCGGCCAGGCCTGGGGCGTCCAGTTTCACCCGGAGGTGACCGCGCCCATCCTCGAGAGCTGGTTCGCCAGCGGCGAGGACGATCCCGATGCGCCGGGATTCTCGGCCGAGGCCGCCCGCCGAGAGGTCGCCGCGCACCTGCCGCAGTGGATCGCGCTCGGCGCACGGATGTTCGACGGCTTCCTCGGGTCCGCGCAGCCGGGCCGGGCCGCGGGCCGGGCGACGGCGTAGGGCAGCCGCCGGGGGACGGGCGAGGGCCGCAGCGGGAGCCGGCCGGCTACGGTCGCGAGATCCGCAGGCCGTAGGTGCCGCTGCTGGCGTAGCGCACGACGCTGGCCTTCTCGCGGCGCGCGCCGCAGACCGTGTACTTCACGGTCTCGGTGTGCGAGTCGGTCGCCGAGCGCGCGAGCCGGCGTCCGGCGTTGGAGAACAGGCTGAGGTCCACGTCGAGCGAGCCGCGGCCCGCGGCGGTCACGGTGAGGAGCCCGTCCAGCGGCGTGGGGATCGCGTAGGTGTCGGACGTCTCGGCGCGACTGAGGCGCCCGGTGCGCGTCGTGACGGCCGGCCCCGAGTAGGGGGACAGCACGTCCTGGCGGATGAGCGCCAGCGCGCGGGCGTCGGGACGGAAGGTGTTGGAGTAGATGTCGCCCTCCCAGCCAAAGCCGTTGAGCACGGCGAAGGACTCGGCGAACGCCTCGCCGGGGTTGCGGCCGTACTCCTGATCCTCGTTGCCGGGGAACGCGGTGCCAGCCCGCGTGCGGGCGCAGACGTTCTCGTAGCTGGCCCACCGCTTGGTGCCCCAGTCCACCGCCTGCCACGGCGGGTTGCGGCGGTTGTTGGCCAGGTGGTGGCCGTACTCGTGGGCGGCGACCAGGCGGGCGTTGTCGTAGGAGGTCGGCGGGATCACGAGCTGCTGGGTCTCGCCGTCGTAGCAGCCGTCGGCGCCGGCGCCGCAGTAGCTGGACATCTCGCTCACCGGCATCACGCGCACGCGGATGCGGGCGATTTCGGAGCCGTGGACGAGGCCCTTGAAGAACGCCGCCCACGTGCGGGCCTCGGCCCGCGGGTCGGGCAGGCGGTCGGAGGCGACGATGCTCACGGTCTTGCCGCCGCCGACGTCGTAGCGGCCGCCGACGAAGCCCGCCGCCGAGGCGACCGTCGTGCCGTGCACGACGCGCGCCTGGGCAGCGCCTGGCGCAAAGGCGGCGGCTGCGCAGGCCGCGGCGAGGGCGACGGTCAGGACCCGGGGCATGCCGGGGACCCTACTGGCGCGCGGGGCGGCGTGCGCCGGCCCGGACGCCGCCGGCGTTCAGGCGCCAGGGCCGCGGCCCCGGGCCTCGAGTAGCTCCTCGACGGTCCGCAGCTTGACGCGCGGGCGTCCGTGCGGCTCGCCCAGCGCGGCCTCGTGGGCGTCGATCGCCTGCCAGTCCTCCCACATCACGATGTCGGCTCCGGCTGCGCGCACCCGCGCGACGACGTCCTCGGGGCCGGGCATCGCGGGCTGGTGGATCGCGCCGGCCGCGATGTCCTCGAGCACGGCCGCCACGGTCTCCTGGGCGTCCTTCTTGTTCGTGCCGATCACGCCGCTGGGGCCGCGCTTGATCCAGCCGACGACGTACTCGCCGGGAACGGCCGCGCCGCCCGAGGTGACCCGCCCGCGCTCGTTCGGGATCACGCCGCGCTCCTCGTCGAACGGGACGCCGGGGAGCGGGATGCCGCGGTAGCCGACCGACCGCAGCACCATGTTGACCTCGATCGTCTCGCGCTCGCCGGTGGGGCGCGCGGCGATGCGGCCGCCGTCGTCCACGAGCTCGTTGCGCTCGAGGACGAGCGCCTCGACGCCCTCCTCGCGCCCCACGATCTCCACGGGGGAGCGGCAGAACCTGAACACGATCCGCACGCGCCGCCCTTGCGGGGCGCGGGCGGCGTACTCGCGCAGGATCTCGACGTTGCGGCGCGCCGTCATGTCCGCGGCGTCGGACTCCAGCCAGGCCGCGCTGAGCGGGTCGAGCTCGAGGTCGGCCGGGTCGACGATGACGTCGGCGTCGGCGAGCTCGCCGAGCTCGAGCAGCTCCGGATTCGTGAAGGCGGCCTGGGCCGGCCCGCGGCGGCCGATGAGCAGGACCTCGTCGACCTCGGCGGTCTCGAAGGCGGCGATCGCATGGTCGGCGGTGTCGGTGACCCGCAGCTCGTCCCGGTGCAGGGCGAGCATGCGGGCGCAGTCGATCGCGACGTTGCCGTTCCCGATCACCGCGACCCGGCTCGCATGGAGCGGGAAGCTGCGGTCGTGATGCTCGGGGTGGCCGTTGTACCAGGCGACGAACTCGGTGGCCGGGTGGCTGCCGCGGAGGTCCTCGCCGGGGACGCCGAGGCGCCGGTCCGTCTCGGCACCGACCGCGTAGATGACGGCGTGGTAGTGGTCGCGGAGGTCCTCCCGGGACACGTCGCGGCCGATGTGGACGTTGCCGAGGAAGCGAAAGCGCGGGTGGGCCGCGGTCTTCTCGAACACCCGCGTGACGGTCTTGATCTTCGGGTGGTCGGGGGCGACGCCGAAGCGGACCAGGCCGAACGGCACCGGCAGCCGGTCGTAGAGGTCGACGTCGATCTCACGGCCGGCGTCGGCCTTCAGGAGGGCGCCGGCGGCGTAGAACCCGGATGGCCCCGCGCCAACGATTGCGACGCGGATGGGCCCTTCGGCGGACGCGGGCTGGCCTGACACGGCCGGGAGGGTACCGGGGCCCGGCCCGGTTCGCCCCCCTCGTGGGCGGCCTGGGCGGCCTACCCGGCCTCGAGCGACTTCGCGTCGTCCCGGGTGTCCTGTGCGCGGATCTCGGGCTGTGCCTCCGAGCGGCGCGCCGCGACGACCGGGCCTTCGCTCCCGTCGGGCACTTCGAGATCCTCCGGGCTCGCCGCCTGCAGGAGCAGCAGGGCCGCATCGGCCGGCGGCGTGCCGTCGGCGAACAGCGCGCCCGCGACGTGGTCCAGCGCGGCGCGCGCGGCCAGCGGGGCGCTGGTCAGCGCGGCGGCGAGCGGGTCGCCCTCGGCGTCGTCGGCCGGCAGCCCAGCGGCGAGCAGGATCGAGGCGCCGCGCGGCATGGCCAGGCGCCCCTCGTGGACGAGCGCGCCGGCGGCGTCCCCGACGGGCGGCGTGGGCTCGGCGACGAGGGCCTCGGCGGGGCGGCCGGGCGCGAGCAGCACCCCGGCGGGCGTGCCGGCGATGACGAAGCGCAGCGTGCCGGTGTGGAGGTCCAGCGTGGCGTAGAGCAGCGAGGCGGGCGCGCCGGGGGAGAGGGTGGCGGCGACCGCGTTCAGCCGGGCCACGGCATCGCCCGGGCCGTGGCCGTCGAGCGCGTAGGCCCGCAGCGCGGCAGCGAGCTGGGCGCCGCGGCCGACGGCCTCGGCTCCGCCGCCCGCGATCTCGCCGACTGCGAGGGCGAGGTGGCGGTCCGAGGCCATGAAGGCGTCGCTCCAGGCTCCGGTCGGCTCGTCCGCGAGCACCCGGGCGGCGCTGAGGCTGACGCCGGGAACCTCGGGCATCGACGGCGGCTCGGCGAGGCTGCGGCTCGCGGCCTGGGCGGCCGCGCCGCTGGCCGCGGCGGATGCGAGCGCCTCCGCGGCGGCGCGGCGGGCCTCGTCGAGCTCGCCGGCCAGCGCCTCGGCCCGGGCGCGCGCGTCGTCGCGCTCGGCTTCGAGCGCCTCGGCCCGCCCGGCGGCGTCGTCGCGCTCGGCGGCCAGCGCATCCGCCTCGGCGCGCGCCTCGTCGCGCTCGGCCTCCAGCGCCTCGGCGCGCGGATCCTCCGCCTCGCGGGCCGCCTCGAGCTCGGCGGCCCGGGCGGCAGCGTCGTCGCGGGCGGCCTCGAGCGCCGCGGCCCGGGCGACGGCGGCCGCGTGGGCGGTTTCGAGCGCGCTCGCGCGCTCGGCGGCCTCGTCGCGGGCCCGCTCGGCGGCGCGCCGCGCGGTGACGTCGGTCGCGGTGCCGATCCATTCGCTCGCGGCGCCGTGCTCGCCGACGACCGGGACGGCGCGGAGCTCCAGCTCGCGCGGCCCGGCCTCGCCGTCGAGGCGGAGCGATGCCTCGAACGTGCCGGTTGCCGCCACCGCCGCGGCCCAGGCGGCAGCGCAGTCATCGCGGTCCTCGGGGTGGACCGCGTCGAGCCAGCCCTCGCCGCGCTCGTCGCCGGGCGCCTGGCCGGTGAGCTCCCGCCACGCCGGGGCATCCAGGACGCGGCCGCCGGCGTCGACGCTCCAGGTGATCGGGGCCGCGGCCAGCGAGAGGGAGCGGAAGCGGGCCTCGGTCGTGGCGAGCTCGCGGACGGCCTCGCCGCGTTCGAGCTGCGCGACCGCCGAGCGGCGGGCCAGGCGGTTGGCAGTGGCGGCGGAGGCGGCGGCGATCGCGGCCCAGGGCCAGCGCCGGCGAGGTCGGGTCCGTGGCATGGCCCGACCGTATACGGCGGCGGCGTCGGGTGGAAGGGAGACCCCGCCGGCCCGGCGGCGGACATCCGTCCAGGAATCCCGCACGTTCCGCACATCCGGCGCCCGTGCCGCGGTCAGCCGGGCGGCGGCAGCCCGGCATCCACCCGCGCGGCCCGCCGGACACTGGCGCGGTGCGCGCCGGGGAGGACCACGAGCGCGGCGAGCGCCGAGCCGGCGGCCGCGGCCCAGAACGCCCAGGGGTAGCCGCCCAGGGCCGCGGCGGCGCCGATCAGCGGTCCGCCGATCCCGACGCCGACGTCGACGAAGGCGGTGAACGTCCCGAGCGCCGCGCCATGGCGGTCCTCCGGCACGCGGTCCACGACCATGAGCGCGAGCGACGGGTAGAGGATCGAGAATCCGGTGCCCATCACGAGGGCCCCGGCGATCGCCGCCGGCAGGCCGTGCGCGAAGCCGATGAGGGCCAGCCCGGCGGCCTCGCCGGCGCCGGCGGCGATGGCGGTGCGCTGCGGGCCGAGGCGGTCGGGGAGCCGGCCGAACACGAGGCGGGCGCCGACGACCGCCGCGGCGAACGCGGTGAAGATGGCCGCGCCGCCGTCGACGCCCTGGTGGCGCAGGAGGAGCACCGAGAAGCCGGCCATCGCCACGAATCCGAGCTGGGCGAGGCCGAGCGCCGCCCCGGGCCGCATCGCCTCGCGCGGGAGCAGGGCGCTGCCTCGGGCCGGGGCCGACGACGGCAGCCCCGGGCCCAGGGTCCGCGAGATGGCGGCGCTCACGAGCGGGCTCACGGCGGCGAAGGCCCAGACCCAGCCATAGCCGCCGATCCGCAGCAGCCCCTCGCCGATGAGCGGCCCGAGGCTGAAGGAGGCCCAGATCGACAGCCCGAACCAGCCGATCCACTGGCCGCGCCGGGCGACGGGGGCGAGGTCCACGACCCAGGTGATGCCGGCGACGAAGACGGCGCCGTCGGCGATCCCGAGGACGAGCCGGGCCAGGACCAGGCCCGGGACGCCGGCGGGAATGAAGTACATCGCGCCCGCCGCCGCGGCGGCCAGCGCCCCGCCGGTGGCCACGAGCCGGCGCCCGCGGGCGTCGGCGAGGCGGCCGGCCAGCGGCCGGGTCACCACGCCGCTCACCGCGAAGGCCCCGATGACGATCCCGACCGCGACGTCGCCGGCGCCCAGCTCCTCCTTCACGTACGGCGGCAGCGCCGGCAGCACCGCGCCGATCGCGAGGAACACGAAGGCCGACAGTGCGAACAGGCGCAGGAACGCCCACAGCGCCGGCCGCTCGGCGGCCCGGGCGCGCGCCCGCGCCAGCGGGCCGGATGTCGACGTGGCGGCCATCGGCGGGCGCCGGCAGGGCGGCGCCCGCCGGAGGGTAGTGGCCCCGCAGACGCCGGCCCGGAAGAATGCGCTCCGTGCCCGACCCCGCCAGCGTCCGCCGTCTCCCCGACTACCGGCCGGCGGCGGACGCCTACGACGAGCTCTTCGCTGGCCCGGGGGTGCCGCGGCCCCACGCGGCCGGGGTCGCCGAGGGCCTGCACCGCATCGGCCCCGACGGGCTGGCGGCCGCCGGCCGCCGGCGTGACGCGATGCTCACGCAGCAGGGGATCACCTTCGAGCTGTCCTCCAGCGAGGGCCCGCGCGACCGGGCCTGGCCGCTGGACCTCGTCCCGCGGATCATCCCGGCGGCGGAGTGGACCGGCCTCAAGCGGGGCCTCGCCCAGCGCATCCGCGCCCTGAACCACTTCATCGACGACGTCTACCACGCGCGCGAGATCGTCCGCGAGGGCATCGTGCCGTGGGCGCACGTCGTGAGCCGGCCGAGCTTCGCCCGCGCCGCCCACGGGATCCGCCCGCCCGGCGGCGTCTACTGCCACGTCTCGGGGTGCGACCTCGTCCGCGACCGCACCGGCACGTGGCGGGTGCTTGAGGACAACGTGCGCACGCCCTCTGGCATCTCCTACGTGCTGGAGAACCGCGTCGCGATGACCCGCCTGGTCCCGCAGCTCTTCGCCGGCTACCGGGTGCGCCCGGTCGACGACTACCCGGCGCTGCTCCTGGCGGCGCTGAAGGCCGTCGCGCCCGGCGGCGACGACGCGCCGACGGTCGTGGTCTGGACGCCCGGCCCGGCGAACAGCGCCTACTTCGAGCACACGTTCCTCGCCCGCCAGATGGGGGTGGAGCTCGTCGAGGCCTCGGACCTCGTCGTCCGCGACGACGCCTGCTACATGCGCACGACGAGCGGACTGGCCCGCGTGCACACGATCTACCGCCGCCTCGACGACGACTTCATCGATCCGCTCGAGTTCCGCCCGGACTCGATGCTCGGGGTCCCGGGCCTCGTGCGCGCCTACCGCGCCGGCACCGTCGCCATCGCCAACGCGCTCGGCACCGGCGTCGCCGACGACAAGGCGACCTACGCCTACGTCCCGGCGATGATCCGGTTCTACCTGGGGGAGGAGCCGATCCTCGAGAACGTCCCGACCTACCTCCTCGACGACCGCGAGCAGCGCGAGGCGGTCCTTGCGCGCCTCGGCGAGATCGTGGTGAAGCCGACGGCGGAGTCGGGCGGCAAGGGCGTGTTCATCGGCCCGCACGCGACCGAGGCGCAGATGTCGGCCCAGGCCGCGGCGATCGAGGCCCATCCCGAGCGCTGGATCGCCCAGGAGCTCGTGTCGCTCTCGACGGTCCCCACCGCCGCGCCGGACGGCACGCTGGCGCCCCGCCACGTCGACCTGCGCCCCTTCGCGGTCTTCGGGGAGACGATCCGGATCGTCCCCGGCGGGCTGACCCGCGTGGCGCTGGAGGAGGGCTCGATGATCGTCAACTCCTCGCAGGGCGGGGGCTCGAAGGACACCTGGATCCTCGACGAGGCCGGCCCGGACGGGCGCCCCGCCCCGCCGGACCTGCTCGAGCCGCCCTCGCTGCCGGACCTCCGCTACGGCGGCCACTGGCACGGGCAGTCGCAGCAGCAGCAGCAGGGGCGGGGCGGCGCCTGATGCTCGCGCGGATCGCCCACGGCCTCTTCTGGCTCGGCCGCGACCTCGCCCGGGCCGACCACACCGCGCGGCTGCTCGACGGCGTCTTTCACGCTGACCTCCAGGGCCAGCCCGACGATCCGGCGGGCGTGACGCTCTCCTGGGACTCGCTCCTGGCCATCATGAGCGCCGATCTCCCGGACGGGGAGGACGAGCCCGACGCGCCGCGCGGCCCCGCGGCCCGCGACGACGTCCTGCGGCTGCTCACCCTCGACCGCCGCCAGCCCGCCTCGGTGGTCGCGTGCGTCGAGCGCGCCCGCGAGGGCGCGCGCACGCTGCGCGACGTGATCTCGACCGAGATGTGGGAGGCGGTCAACGGGTTCGCACTCGAGCTCCAGGGCCGCGACTTGACCGCCGGGCTGCGGGCCGGCCCGTGGTCGACCTACCAGCTCATCAAGCAGCGCTGCGCGCTGGTGTGGGGGCTGGCCGACCGCACGATGCTGCGCGACGAGGCGCACGCCTTCCTCTGCGCGGGCGGCCAGGCCGAGTCGGCCGACATGGTCCTGCGCATCCTGCGCGTCGCGCTGCCGCCGGGGGAGGCCGAGGACGACGGCGAGCGCGCGCCGCTGCGCGACGGCCAGGCGCTGGCGCTGCTGCACGCGGTCGGCGGCTTCCAGGCCTTCCGGCGCGGCGTGGCCGGCCCGGCCGACGCCGTCCCGGTGGCCCGCTTCCTGCTCTTCGACCGCGAGTACCCGAACTCGGTCGCGGCGAACGTCGAGGCGCTGCACGGCTCCCTGGCCGCGGCCGACATCTCCCCGCGCTCGTCGCCGCCGGTGCTGCGCCTGGCCCGGCTCACCGCCGATCTCGAGTTTCGGGCGCGCGCGCACGGGGGAGGCCGGGGCCTGGCCCGCACGTTCGGCTTCGTCCAGCACGAGCTCGCGCTCGTGGACCGGGACGTGGCCGACCGCTACTTCGCGGGCGCCGCCGCCCCCGAGAGGCTCGTCGTCGCATGAACTTCCAGATCCGCTACCTCACCCAGTACCGCTACGCCAGCCCGGTGACCGACAACCTCAACGCGCTGCGGGTCAAGCCGGCCACGACGAGCACGCAGCGCTGCGACGAGTTCCTCGTCCGCGTCGACCCCGAGACGCGCCAGAGCCGCCACGCCGACTACTTCGGCACCGAGGTGACCGAGTTCGGCATCGCCCGCCCGCACGACCACCTGACGATCGACGTGCGCGCGCGCGTCGTGACCGCCCCGCCGCCCGCGCCGCCTCAGGCGCCGTGGGAGGCGCTGGCCTCCGCGACCTACCGCGAGGCCGGCGGGGAGTACCTCCTGCTCACCGACGACGTGCCCGACGACGGCTCGCTCGACGACCTCCTCGCCGTCCTGCGGGCCAAGTCGCCGCTGTCGACGCTCCTGCTCCTGGCCGAGCTCATCCCCGACCGGTTCGAGTACCGGGCCGGCGTCACGTACGTGGGCTCGACGATCGCCGACCTGCTCGACGCCGGCGCCGGCGTCTGCCAGGACTTCGTCCACCTCGGCCTCGCGCTCCTGCGCCGCCAGGGCATCGCCGCCCGCTACGTCTCCGGCTACCTGTTCGCGGCGCCCGAGGACGGCGGCTCGGACTCGGTCGAGGTCGACACGCATGCCTGGCTCGAGGCGCTGCTGCCAGGCCACGACGGCCGCGGAGAGCCAGTCTGGGTCGGCGCCGACCCGACGAACCGCGGCCTCGTCGGGGAGCAGCACGTCAAGATCGGCCACGGCCGCCACTACCCGGACATCCCGCCGGTCAAGGGCGTCTTCCGCGGCCAGTCCGCCGCCGAGTTCGACGCCTCGGTCCAGATGACGCGGCTGGACCCGGCGGCCAGCGCGCGGGCGTAGGCAGCCGGAGTCGTGCCGCGTCGCGAGGGGGACGGTCGAGAACACGCCCCGCCCGTGGACGCAGCCTCCTAGGGGTATTCCGTCACCGAAAGCGTGTTGCCGTCCGGGTCGGCGAACCACGCGACGCGCGCGCCGCTCGGCGCCGTCCAGATGCCGGCCTCGTCCTGCTCGAGCCCGCCGTAGCGCGTGAACACAACCCCGGCCGAGGCCAGGTCCGCCACCGTGGCGCCGATGTCGGGAACGCTCCAGCCCAGCACCGTGTACGGCGTCGCGGCGACCGCGTCGACCCGGGTGACGCGCAGCGCCGTCCCGCCGGCGTCGTAGCTGTTCGCGAGCGCGGTGGCCTCGGTGCGCTCCAGGCCAAGCACGCCGGCGTAGAACGCATCGGCAGCCGCGAGATCCCGGCTGCCGACGAACGCGACGAGCTGCGCGCCGCCCCCGAGCCGGCGAGGTCGCGTTCGTGCCGCCCCGGCCGGCCGAACCTCAGCTTCGGCTCCGGGCGGGGCCGCCTCCCGCCCGGGCCAGCGGACCGAGCGCAGCGGCCAGTCCGACCGCAGCCAGGCGTCGACGGTCGCGAACAGCGGGCCGTCGAGCGCCGCGTGGTCGGCCCGGACCCACGACCGCGCCCGGGCCTCCGCGGCGCCGGACGGGTCCGGCTCGACGTAGACGCAGCCGATGACGTCGCCGGCGGCCGGATCGAGCACCGTGTAGGCGAACGCCTCGCCGCGGTCGAACTCGGCGCGGTGCCGGACGAGGTCGGCCCGGTTGTCTTCGAGCGACATCGGGACCGGCCAGGGATCCCCATCCCACAGGTCGGGCCGGAACCCGGGCGTCGCCCGGATGTGGGTGATGCTCGAGGACCACGCCGCATGGTCGGAGCGGTTGTGCTCGGGCCCCAGCGGGGCGAGCGCGAACTCGTCAGCCGCGGGCGGCGCGGGCGGGGCGAAGCCGGGCGGAACCCAGGTCATGGGCGGCGGCGGGGCGGGGCGGAGCGCGGCATCGCGCCTGACGCTACCGCCTGCCGCGCGGCGCCGGACAGCCCGCCCGCGCTAGACTCACGCGTCCCGCGCTCACCGGCGCCTAGCGCCAGCCTGCGCCCATCCGTTCACGAACCACCTCGGGGATCTTCTGCCATGGCCCGCGGAGACGTGCGCATCGCTGTCACCCTCGCGTGCGAGGACTGCAAGCGGCGCAACTACCAAACCAACAAGAGCAAGCGCAACAATCCGGACCGGATCGAGCTGCGCAAGTACTGCAAGTGGTGCCGGTCGCACACGGCCCACAAGGAGACCCGCTGACCGCGGTCGGGTGACGCATGGCCCGGGACCGCAAGCGAGCGAAGCAGCGCCAGCGCAGCCGCCAGCCGGGGGCGAAGCGCCCGGCCGACCCTGCGCCCGGCACGCCGCCCGCCGACGAGCCTGAGCTCGACGCGCCCGCCGCGGACGAGCCCGACGTCGCGGCGCAGGCCGCCGCCGACGACGAGGCCGGCATCCCGGTCCACGCCCAGTCCGAGGACCCGCTCTTCCCGCAGTCGCGTTCGACGCTCGAGCCGCCCGACCCCGTCGCCGATGCCTCCGGGCCGGCCGAGGAGGCCAAGATCGTCCTCGAGGAGGGCAACGTCCCCTCGCCGCTCAAGGACGAGCTCGCGCCGACGGACGAGTCCAAGGGCCGGGTCTTCCCGGACGAGCTCGAGAACATCCCCGACGAGGGCCCGATCGACGCCAAGCCCGAGAAGCACGGGAAGGCGTCCACCGAGGTCCGCCGGGACGGCAACAAGCTCGTCAACTTCCTCAAGGCGTGCTGGGCAGAGCTGCAGCGCGTCCAGTGGCCGGACCGCAAGCAGGTCGCGCAGGCCACCGCCGTGGTGCTGGTGTTCGTCGTGATCGCCGGCGGCTACCTCGGCCTCATGGACGCGATCTTCTCCCGGCTCGTCAATCTCATCCTCTAGTGCACAGGACGTCCTGAAACGCATGTTCCGCTGGTATGTCGTCAACACTTATTCCGGGCACGAGAACAAGGTCAAGCAGAACCTCGAGCACCGCGTCGTCTCGCTCGGTCAGCAGCGCGCGGTGAAGCAGGTCGTCGTCCCGACCGAGACCGTCTCGGAGATGAAGGAGAACCAGAAGGTCACCGTCGAGAAGCGCACCATGCCCGGCTACGTGCTGGTGAACATGGAGCTCAACGACGACTCCTGGACCCTGGTGAAGGGCACCCCGGGCGTGACCGGCTTCGTCGGCGCGTCCAACGAGCCGGTGCCGCTCACCCAGGCCGAGGTCGACCGCCTCCTGCACCGCGAGACCGCCGAGCGGCCGCGGACCAAGGCGCAGTTCTCGATCGGCGAGTCGGTCAAGGTCGTCTCCGGCCCGCTGTCGGACTTCTCGGGTGAGATCTCCGAGATCAACGACGACGCCGCCAAGCTCAAGGTCCTCGTCTCCATCTTCGGCCGCGAAACGCCGGTCGAGGTGGGCTTCGACCAGGTCAAGAAGATCTGAGCGCGTCGCCGCGGCGCGCTCCTCGCTACCCTCACCGTCCCCATGGCGAAGAAGGTCCTCACCACCATCAAGCTCCAGGCCGTCGGCGGCCAGGCCAGCCCGGCGCCGCCGGTCGGCCCTGCGCTGGGCCAGCACGGGATCAACATCATGGAGTTCTGCAAGGCGTTCAACGCCCAGACCCAGCAGGACTCCGGCACCGTCATCCCGGTGGTCATCACGGTCTACGAGGACCGCTCCTTCACCTTCATCACCAAGACGCCGCCCGCCGCGGTTCTCATCAAGCAGGCCGCCGGCATCGAGAAGGGCTCCGGCGAGCCGCACCGCGAGAAGGTCGGGAAGATCAGCCAGGCCCAGGTCCGCGAGATCGCCGAGAAGAAGCTCGCCGACCTCAACGCGCACGACGTCGACCAAGCCGCGAAGATCATCGCCGGCACCGCCCGCTCGATGGGCGTGGAGGTCGGCTGATGCCCCGCCACGGACGCGGCTACCGCGAAGCCAAGGCGCAGGTCGACCGCGAGCGCGAGTACGAGCCCGCCGAGGCGATCGAGCTCCTCAAGTCGCTGCGCAAGACGAAGTTCGACGAGTCCGTTGAGCTCCACGTGCGCACCGGGCTCAACGTCCGCCACGCCGACGAGCAGCTGCGCGGCACGATCGCGCTGCCGAACGGGCTGGGCAAGGACGTCACGATCGCGGTCTTCGCCCAGGGCGACAAGGCGCGCGAGGCCGAGGAAGCCGGCGCCGACGTCGTCGGCGGCGACGACCTCGCCAAGCGCGTGGAGGACGGTTTCACCGACTTCGACGTGGCGATCGCCACGCCGGACATGATGCCGGTGGTCGGGCGCCTCGGCCGCATCCTCGGCCCGCAGGGCAAGATGCCCAACCCGAAGGTCGGCACGGTCACGATGGACGTGCGCAAGGCCGTCGAGGAGTCGAAGTCCGGCAAGGTCGAGTACCGGACCGACCGCAGCGCGATCGTCCACCTGGTGATCGGCAAGGCGAGCTTCGAGCCCCGGGCGCTGCTTGAGAATTACGCCGCGGTGATCGAGGAGCTCGTGCGGGCCAAGCCCGCCGCGGCGAAGGGCAAGTACCTGCGCTCGATCACGCTGGCCGCGACCATGGGCCCTGGCGTGAAGGTCGACCCGTCGCGCACCCGCGACATCGCGGGGGCGCCCGAGGAGGCGCCGGCAGCGGCGTAGGCGGACAGAGCAGCCCTGCCCGAGACCCTCGGCACGCGCACGGCGCGGGAAGCCCGAGGCAGGCGGAGCGCGAGACGCCCCGGACCCGACGTCCGGCCTCTTCGACGCCCGCCGCACGCGGGCGTTGCTCGTTCCACGAGAACTTCCCACGATGAAACGCAGCGAGAGAGGACGCCGATGAATCGAGACCAGAAGGCCGCGGTGGTGCAGGAGATCGCCGCGGACATCGAGGGCGCCGAGGCCGTCTTCGCCGTCGACTACCGGGGCATCTCCGTGCCGCAGGCCGCCGAGCTGCGCACGAAGCTGCGCGAGGCCGACGCGAGCTTCCGGATCGTGAAGAACTCGCTGACCGAGCGGGCTGCGGACCAGGCGGGCGCTGACGCGCTGCGCGAGCTCCTCGAGGGGCCGACCGCGCTGACCTTCGTCCGCGGCGACGCCGCCCTGGCGGCCAAGGCGCTCAACGACTTCCGCCGGGCCAACGACCTGCTCGAGTTCAAGGGCGGGACGATGAACGGCGAGACGCTGTCGGTCGATCAGATCGTGGCGATCGCCCGGCTGCCCGCCCGCGAGGTGCTCCACGCCCAGCTCGTGGGCACCGTGGCGGCGCCGCTCACCGGCCTCGTGCGCGGCCTGAACGCGCTCATCGCCGGCCTGGCGATCCAGCTCGCGCAGATCGCCGAGCAGGGCCTCGTGACCGGCGAGGCGCCGGCGGAGGCCGAGGCCGCCGAGCCGGAGGCCGCGCCCGAGCCCGAGGCCGCGGAGCCGGAGGCTGAAGCTGCGCCCGAGGCCGAGGCTGGCCCCGAGGCCGAAGCCGCGCCCGAGGCCGCGGCTGAGCCCGAAACGGAGCCCGCAGCCGAAGCGTCGCCAGACGCCGAGGCCACCGGCCCAGAACCTGACCAAGCGAACGAGGCGGACGCCCCCGCGGCCGCCGATGACCACGACGCCGCGGAGGCGAAGGAGGACGCATGACCACCACCCAGGAGTGGATCGACGAGCTGAAGGGCATTTCGGTGCTCGAGCTGTCCGAGCGCATCAAGGCGCTCGAGGAGGAGTTCGGCGTGTCGGCGACGGCCGTCGCGGCCGCGGCGCCGGCGGCAGCCGGCGGCGGCGACGGCGGGGCCGCGGAGGAGGAGAAGTCCTCCTTCGACGTGATCCTGACCGGCGCCGGCGACAAGAAGATCCAGGTCATCAAGGTCGTCCGCGCGGCGACCGGCCTGGGCCTGAAGGAGGCCAAGGCCCTCGTCGACGAGGCCCCCAAGCCGGTCAAGGAGGGCGTCGACAAGGAGGAGGCCGAGAAGCTGAAGGCCGACCTCGAAGAGGCCGGCGCGGGCGTCGAGGTCAAGTAGCCCCGCGCCACGGTCGTTTCGCGGCCCGGCGGTCCTCGCGACCGCCGGGCCGCTGCAATTCCGGACCGGTTCCCGGGTACCGTCAGGCCGGATGCCGGTCCGCTGCGTCTACCTCGACGTCGACCACACGCTCACCGGGGCTGGCGGCTCGCTGCTCCGCGACGCGGACGGCGGCTTCTCCCCGGACAGCGCCCGGGCGCTCGCAGCCTGCGCCGCGGCGGGCGCCGAGGTCGTCCTCGTGTCCGGCCGGCCGCGGGCGATCCTGGCCATGACCGCGCGGCTGCTCGGCATCGGCAGCTTCGTGTACGAGGCCGGCGGCGGGCTCGTGGCCGCCGGCGAGGACCGGTCGCTCGCGCCCCCTGGGGCGGTCAGGGATGGGCGCACGCCGTTCGACGAGATCGCCGACGCGGGCGTGCCCGGCCTGCTGCGCCGCGAGCTCGGCGCGCGGCTGGACTACGACCGGTCCTTCCTGGAGCACCACGAGGTCATCCATCCGCTCCGCGGCCACGTCGACGTCGCGGCGGCACGCGAGCTCCTCGCGCGCGCCGGCCACGGCGGCCTGCGGATCGTCGACAACGGCGCCTCGCAGGCCGGCCCCGGGGCACGCGACCGCGGCTACATGCTCGGGCCCGCCTGGGCGACGAAGGCCGCCGGCGTCGCCGCGCACCGGGAGCGGCACGGCCTGGCGCCCGAGGCTTGCATCGCCGTGGGGGACGGCTGGGAGGACCTCGCCGTTGCCGCGGAGGTCGGGGCGTGCTGGATCGTCGCGAACGGCGCCGAGCGCGACCCGCGGCTCGGCGAGGCGGCGGCGGCCACGCCGAACGCGGCGGTCACCACCGCGGCGTGCGGAGCCGGCGTGCTCGAGGCGGTCCTGGCCGACCTGGACCGCTGACGGGCCGGTGCGTGCGGCCGCCGAGTTGGCGGCGGCGAGGTATGTCCGAATCTCGCCGCTCGAACGCGGCGATTTCGAGAGAGTTCTGCCGGACCCTTGACAAACCCATCCCGAATCAGGGAGGGTCGGCCCGTGGGGTCGGAGAGGATCGGGTCACTGGGATCGCTGGAGTCGCTGCGCGAGCACAACCGCCGCCGCGTGCTCGACGCGCTGCGCAGCGCCGGAGTCGCCAGCCGTGCCGAGATCGCGCGCACGACCGGCCTGTCGCGGTCGACCGTTTCGACGATCGTGGCCGACCTGCAGGCCCGCGGGCTCGTGGTCGAGCGGGCCGATGCGGACGCCAGCGCCGGGTCGCAGGGCGGGCGGCCGCCGGTGCTCCTGTCGCTGGACCGCTCCGCCGGGGCCACGGTCGGCATCGCCTTCAGCCACGACCGCGTGCGCGTCGCAGTGGCCGACCTCGGCCAGCGGATCATGGCCGAGGACGTTCGGCGCATGAACGTCGGGCAGTCGGCGACCGAGGGCCTGGCCGTGGCCGAGCACCTCGTCCACCGGGCGCTGCTGGAGGCTGGCGTCCCGCGCGAGCGCGTGCTCGGCGCTGGGCTCGGCATCCCCGGGCCGATCGACCGGCGCACGGGCACCGTCGGGTCCCACGCGATCCTCCCGGGCTGGGACGGCGTCCGGGCCGGCGAGGACATGGCCGCGCGCCTGGGCGTGCCCGTGTACGTCGAGAACGACGCGAACCTCGAGGCGCTGGCCGAGGCATCCAGCGGCGCCGGCCGCGATGTCGCCGACGTCGTCTACATCATGGTGTCCGCGGGCATCGGCGCAGGCGTGATCATCAACGGGCGGCTGCACCGCGGCGTGCGCGGGACCGCGGGCGAGATCGGCCACGTGCTCATCGACGAGAACGGCGACGTCTGCCGCTGCGGCAATCGCGGCTGCCTGGAGACCTTCGCCGCCGGACCGGGCCTGGCCGACCTCCTGCGCCGGACCCACGGCCCGCTCTCCGTTCCGGACATGCTCAGCCTTGCCGCCGACGGCGACTCCGGTGTCCGGCGCGTGATCGAGGATGCCGGCCGCCACATCGGCGTCGCCGCGGCCAACGTCTGCAACGTCCTGAACCCCGAGCGGGTGATCGTGGGCGGCGAGCTGAGCGCCGCCGGCGACCTGCTCCTCGACCCGGTCCGCGACTCCCTGCGGCGGTACGCCATCCCGGCGGCCGCCGAGGCCGCCGTGGTGCCGGGCGAGCTCGGCGAGCGGGCGGGCGTGATGGGCGCGCTCGCGTTCGCCGCCGGGGAGTCGGGCGGGGCGCTGTCCTCGCGGCTGGCGTCGGTCGCGGAGGCGGCGGGATGAGGAGCAGCGGAGGGGGGTGGTCGTCACCTAGGCTCGCCTAGCCGGCCGGCACCAGCAGGCCGGCGCTCACTCACCACCGTTGGCCGCCGCCCGCCGGGCGGGTGTCACGGGGCCCCGTACGGGGCAGGTATCCAGGAAATGGCGGCGCTGCCGCCACGAGGAGGGGAATCATCCACATGAGGTTCAAGCCAATCGCCGCCGTCGCCGCCGTCGCGGTCGCCGGCGGGCTCGGCGTCGCGGCCTGCGGGTCGTCCGACAGCAACAACGACAGCACCGGCTCCAGCAGCGGCGGCAAGACCCAGGTCGCCGTCCTGCTGCCGGACTCGAAGTCCTCCTCCCGCTGGGAGAACCAGGACCGCAAGTTCCTGCAGCAGGCCTTCGACAAGGCCGGCGTGAAGGCGACGATCGTCAACGCCGAGGGCGACGCTGCGGCGCAGCGCACCCAGGCTGAGCAGGCGATCACCAACGGGGCGAAGGTCCTGCTCCTGGTCAACCTCGACAGCGGCTCCGGCTCGGCGATCATCGCCAACGCCAACAAGCAGGGCGTCAAGGTCATCGACTACGACCGCCTCACGCTGAAGGGCAACTCCGACTACTACGTCTCCTTCGACAACACGAAGGTCGGCAAGCTGCAGGGCCAGGGCCTGGCCGACTGCATGAAGAACGTCAAGGGCGGCACCGTCGCGACGCTGAACGGCTCGCCGACGGACAACAACGCCACCCTGTTCGCGCAGGGCTACAACTCGGTTCTGGATCCGCTGTACAAGGACGGCACCCTGAAGAAGGGTCCGGATCAGTCCGTGCCCGACTGGGACAACCAGCAGGCGCTGACGATCTTCGAGCAGATGCTGCAGAAGACCAGCAACAACATCCAGGGCGTGCTCGCCGCCAACGATGGCCTCGGGAACGCGGCCATCTCGGCGATCAAGGCGCGCAAGCTGGCCAAGATCCCCGTGACGGGGCAGGACGCCACCGCGCAGGGCATCCAGAACATCCTGTCCGGCTACCAGTGCATGACGGTCTACAAGGCCGTCAAGAAGGAAGCCGACGCGGCCGCCGCCCTGGCGATCGCGCTGGCGAAGGGCACGACGCCGCCGGCGACGACGGCGACCACCGACAACGGCACGAAGAAGGTGCCGTCGGTGCTCCTGACGCCGGTCGCGGTCAACGCGCAGAACATCAAGACGCAGGGCAAGCAGATCATCGACGACCAGTTCCTGACCCGGGCCGAGATCTGCCAGGGCCAGTACGCGGCCTTGTGCACCAAGGCCGGGCTGTAGCGATCAACCGCCCGTCACCGGGAGGGGCGCCGCTGCCGGCGCCCCTCCCGCCGGGCTTCTGGGGAAAGGAGCAGGGGTGAGCGAGCCGATGCTGGAGCTCAAGGGGGTGTCGAAGCGGTTCGGAGCCGTCACGGCGCTCGACGAGGTCGACTTCCGGGTCAACCCCGGCGAGGTCATGGCGCTGGTCGGGGACAACGGCGCGGGCAAGTCGACCCTGATCAAGTGCGTGGCCGGCATTCATCCCGCCGACGGCGGCGAGATCTTCTTCGAGGGCTATCCGGTGAGCATCCACGGACCCAAGGACGCGTCGGCGCTCGGGATCGAGGTCGTCTACCAGGACCTCGCCCTGTGCGACAACCTCGACATCGTCCAGAACATGTTCCTCGGGCGCGAGACCCTGACGCGGCTCCGGTCGCTCAACGAGTCCGAGATGGAGCGCCGCGCGCGCGAGACGCTCACGAGCCTGTCCGTCACGACGGTGCGCTCGGTGCGGCAGCAGGTCGCCAGCCTGTCCGGGGGCCAACGCCAGTCGGTGGCGGTGGCCAAGGCCGTCATGTGGAACTCCAAGCTGGTCATCCTGGACGAGCCGACCGCCGCGCTCGGCCTCGCCCAGACCCGCCAGGTGCTCGACTTGGTCAAGCGCCTCGGCGATCAGGGGCTCGGGGTGGTCATCATCTCGCACAACCTCCACGACGTCTTCGAGGTCGCGGACCGCATCACCGTCCTGCGGCTTGGCCGGAGCATCGCCGAGCTCGAGCGGTCGAAGGTCACGCAAACGCAGGTCGTGGAAGCCATCACCGCCGGCACGCTCACCAAGGTGCCTGGCCAGCAGGGGGACTCCGCATGAGCACCGAAGCCGCGCCGCCCCCCGAAGTCCAGGCCGCCGAGCATGGCGTGCCCGAGTCCGCCGAGATCGACGAGCCCACGACCCTGGCGGGGTTCGTCAGCCGCTGGTGGAGCAACGTCCGCGGCGGCGATCTCGGAAGCCTCCCGATCGTCTTCGGAATCATCGCGATCGCCATCTACTTCCAGTACCGCAACGACCAGTTCCTCACCGCCGGGAACTTCGTGAACCTGCTCGGCCAGCTCGCGCCGTTCGCGGTCATCGGCATGGGCATCGTGTTCGTGCTGCTGCTCGGCGAGATCGACCTGTCGGTCGGCTTCGTCAGCGGAGTCGGCGGCGTCATCGTGGCGCTGCTGCTCCAGCCCGACGGCAACGAGGTCTCGACGCCGGTCGCGATCATCCTCGGCCTCTCGGCCGGCCTGACGATCGGCCTCATTCAGGGCACCCTGTTCGCCAAGGTCGGGATTCCGTCGTTCGTCGTGACCCTCGCGGGACTGCTGGCGTGGAACGGCGTCGTGCTGCTGCTGATCGGCGACGCCGGCACCGTCACGATCCAGAACGCGTTCGTGAACGGCATCGCGAACGACTTCCTGCCGCACGGGACGGCCTGGCTCGTGCTCGAGGGCGCGGTGGCGCTCTACGCCCTGATCCAGATATTGGCGGCGCGCCGGCGCGCCAAGGCCGGCCTCCCGCACGCGCCGGCCTCGATCATCGCGCTGCGGGTCGGCGGGCTCGCCCTCGCCGCGGCGGCCGTCGTCTACGTGGCCAACCAGAACCGCGGCGTTCCGTACGTCGCGATCCTCCTGCTGGCGCTGCTCGTGTTCTGGACGTACATCGCCGAGCGCACGCGCTTCGGCCGCCACATCTACGCGGTCGGCGGCAATGTCGAGGCCTCGCGCCGAGCCGGCATCCGGATCGACTGGATCCGGATCGCCGTGTTCGGCATCTCCGGGTTCATGGCGGCCATGGGCGGGATCATCCTGGCCTCGCGGCTGAGCTCGGTGGACACGAACGCCGGCGGCGGCTCGATCCTGCTGTACTCGATCGCCGCGGCGGTCATCGGCGGCACGAGCCTGTTCGGCGGGCGCGGCACCGTGAAGAGCGCCGTGCTCGGTGCGATCGTGATCGCGATGATCGACAACGGCCTCGGGCTGCTGAACGTCTCGGCTGGCACGAAGTTCATCGTCACTGGCCTCGTGCTCCTCGCGGCGGTGACGGTCGACTCGCTCGCCCGCAGGCGCAGCGCCGCGACCGGCAGGGCCTAGCAAGGACGACCCGGCGGCCCCGGGGGCGCGAGCGCACGCTCCCGGGGCCGGCATCCCCGACCCGAAGGCATCCACATGACTCAGCTCGACGGCAAGGTCGCGATCATCACCGGCGCCAGCCGCGGCCTCGGCGCGGCCGTGGCTCGCCAGCTCCACTCGGCCGGAGTGCGCCTGGGCCTCGCCTCGCGAGGCGGCGGCGATCTCGGCATCGCCGGGGCGGTGGCGCCACCCTGCGACGTGACCGACGCAGGCCAGGTCCAGGCGCTCGTCGACGCCACCGTGGCGGCGCACGGCCGTCTCGACATTCTCGTCGCGAACGCCGGGATCGGGATCTACGGCGACTTCGCCGACCTCGCGATCGAGGAGATCGATCGCGTGATCGACGTGAACCTCAAGGGCACGCTCTATGCCGCTCACGCGGCGATCCCGCACCTGCGGGCCTCGGGCGCGGGCGACCTCGTCGTCGTCGCCTCGGTGGCCGGCCTGCGCGGGCTCCCGGGGGAGGCGATCTACTCAGCTTCGAAGTTCGGCCAGGTCGGCTTCATCCGGGCGCTGGACCACGAGCTGATGCCCGCCGGGGTGCGGTGCACGAACATCTCGCCGGGCGGGATCGCGACCGACTTCGCGATGGGGCACGGGCGCACGCCGGACATGCCCGAGCTCGAGACGATGATGAGCGCCGACGAGGTGGCCGAGGTCGTCCTCTTCGCGCTCACCCGGCCTCGCTCGCACCGTCTCCTCACCGCGAGCTTCCGGCCCATGGGGGAGGACTCGTGGGGGTGAGGTGGGGGCTGCTGTCGACGGCTCGGATCAACACGAAGCTCATCGCCGGCGCCGCCGCCTCGACCCGCAGCGAGATCGTCGCCGTGGCCTCGCGCGACCAGGCGCGCGCGGACGCCTGCGCCCGGGCACACGGCATCCCCCGGGCGCACGGGAGCTACGAGGCTCTCCTCGCGGATCCCGAGGTCGATGCCGTCTATGTCTCGCTGCCGAACTCGATGCACGTGGAGTGGTCCATTGCCGCGCTTCAGGCGGGCAAGCACGTCCTGTGCGAGAAGCCGATGTCGCGCCGCCCGGACCAGGTTGAGGCGGCCTTCGACGCCGCCGATGCCGCCGGCCGCGTCCTCTCGGAGGCGTTCATGTGGCGCCATCACCCTCAGGCCCGCGCGCTGGCGCGCCTCGTGTCCGAGGGCGCGGTCGGCCCGGTTGCACACGTGCGCGCGGTGTTCAGCTTCCCGCTGACCGATCCCGCCGACGTGCGGCTTGCGCCCGAGCTGGACGGCGGAGCCCTCATGGACGTCGGCTGCTACTGCGTCAGCGGGGCCCGGCTGGCCGCGGGCGAGCCGCTCCGCGTGTTCGGCGAGCAAGTGATCGGGGGCAGGGGCGTCGACGTGCGGTTCGCTGGGACGCTGCACTTCCCGGGCGATGTCGTGGCCCAGTTCGACTGCGGCTTCACCCTCCCGGGCCGTGACGAGCTCGAGATCATCGGCAGCGACGGGAGCCTCTTCCTCGACGACCCCTGGCACGGCCGCAGCCCCGGCATCGAGGTGCGCCGGGCCGGCGCGACCGAGCTCGTCGCCGCGAACGCGGGCAACCCCTACAGCCACGAGCTCGACGACCTGGCGGCGGCGATCCTCGACGGGGCCGCGCCCCGCCTCGGCCGGGCCGATGCCCTGGGCCAGGCCCGGACGATCGAGGCCCTCTACCGCTCCGCGGACGCGGGCGTCCCGGTCGTGCTGTGAGCGGGCCGTCTCGCTGCGCCGTGCGCCGGCCGTCAGGCCGAAGCGTAGGTGACCGGCTCGCGGACGCCGGTGTCGGCCGAGCGCCGGATCGCGTCGCACACCGCGGCGGCGCGGTAGCCGTCCTCGAACGTCGCGCCGAGCGGCGCCACCGGAGTCTCACCGGCGATCGCGCGGAGCAAGTGCAGGAGCTCGTGGACGAAGGTGTGGTCCCAGCCGATCCCGTGGCCGGGCGGCCACCACAGGTCCCAGTGGGGATCGCCGGGTTCCGACACGACGACGGTGCGAAAGCCGCGCGAGCCGGCCTCGAAGACCTCGAGCTCGTTCAGGCGCTCGAGGTTGAAGGCCAGCGTGCCCCGGTCGCCGTTGATCTCCCACCCGAGCTGGTTGATGCGCCCCGTCGCGAACCGAGTCGCTTCGAGCGTGCCGATCGCGCCGCCCTCGAGCTCGAGGACCGCCGCGACGGCGTCGTCGACGGCGGGCCGCCCGTCTGTCGGACGGAACGTGCGGGCCGCCGCCGAGACGGCCGCGGGCTCGCCCGCGAGAAACCGCACCAGGTCCACGGCGTGCGAGGCGAGGTCCCCGAGCGCCCCCGATCCCGCGACCGCCGGGTCGAAGCGCCACCGATCGTGCGTGGCGGGGTCGGCGCCCCAGGACTGCAGGTAGCGGATCCGGACGTGGCGCAGCGCGCCCAGCTCGCCGGCGGCGATCATGTCCCGCGCCAGCCGCACCGCTGGCACGAACCGGTAGTTGAAGGCGCACATGTGGACGACCCCGGTCGCCGCGACGCGGCGCCAGATCTCCAGGCTCTCGTCGGCGTCGCGCCCGAGAGGCTTTTCGCAGACGACGTGCTTGCCGGCCTCGGCCGCCGCGATGGTCGGGGCGGCGTGCAGGTCGTTCGGGCCGCCGTTGTCGAACAGCCCGATGGCCGGGTCGGCCACGAGGTGCTCCCAGCCGGGGGCTGCGCGGGCGTACCCGTAGCGCGCCGCGGCCGCGGCGGTGCGCGCGGGGTCGCGGCCGGCGATCGCCACGAGCTCAGGACGCAGCGCGAGGTCCGGCGCCACCGCTGGAATCGTCCGGTAGGCCAGCGAGTGCGCCTTTCCCATGAAGGCGGTCCCGAGCATCCCCACGCCGATGGCTGCCGCGTCCACGGGGCCACTGTAGCCGCCTCGGCGAGGCCGGCCCGGCGGCGCGGCCACCACCACCCACCGCACCCAACGCCGTTCCAGGAGGGCACATGAGCCAGCAGCTGAAGACGAGCGTCGGCATCTGGGCGCTCGGCCCGATGATCACCCGGTTCGTGCCTGGGGGCTACCAGCCCGAGCACGGCGTCGAGTCGACCGCCGAGAAGGTCCGGCGGGCCGTCGCCGGCCTGGGCGACCTCATGGACGGCTACGAGTTCCACTACCCCGCCGAACTCTCGGAGGTCAACCTCGAGGACGTCCGCGACGAGCTGGGCGGCCATGACGTCTACGCGATCGCGACCGGCCTGCACCTCGATCCGCGCTTCGGCAAGGGCGGCCTCACGTCCCCTGACGCCGACACGCGGACCGAAGCGCTTCGGCTCACGCTCGCCGCCGCCGACTTCGCCGGCTCGATCGGGGCCAAGCTCATTTGCTGGCCGGGGATCGAGGGCTACAACTACCCGTTCCAGACCGCCTACGCGGAGAGCTGGGCCCGGCTGATCGATGGGATCGGCCAGGCCGCCCAGCGCTGCGCCGAGCACGGAACGACGCTGCTCCTCGAGCACAAGAACTCCGAGCCGGCCATGAAGATCTTCATGGGCAACGTCGGCATGACGCTGCACGTGATCCACACGCTGCGCACCCAGGGGATCGACAACATCAAGGTCAACATGGACTGGCAGCACCTGATCATGAACGGGGAGAACCTCGGCGAGTACGTGGCCCTGCTCGCCGCCGAGGGCCTGCTCGGCCACCAGCACGGGAACTCCGGCTGGGGGACCTTCGACGACGACAACATGGTCGGGGCGACCGCGTTCATGGAGACGCTCGAGCTTGCCCTGGAGCTGCGGCGCGCGAACTACGGCGCCGCCGGCGAGCGCCTCGGGTTCGACCTGTACCCGTACACCGAGGATCAGGTCGCGGCGGTGCGACGCAGCGTCCTGCAGTGGCGGTTCATCGACGGCGTCGCCGCGAAGATCGACGAGCCTGCCCTGCGCGAGGCCCAGCAGCGAAAGGATGCGGTGGCGGCGTACGAGCTGGTCTACGCGGCGCTTGGCGCGTGACGGCCCTCGTCGGGCTCGATGTCGGGACCTCTGGCGTCAAGGCGATCGCGATCGACCCGGCCGGGGCGGTGCTCGCGGTCCGCGAGGAGAGCTACCGGCTGTCGACGCCGCGCCCGGGCTGGGCCGAGCAGGACCCCGAGGACTGGTGGCAGGCAGCACAGGCGGCGCTGGCCGCCCTCGACGTGCCCGGCATCGCCGGGATCGGGCTCAGCGGCCAGATGCACGGGCTCGTGGCGCTCGACGCCGCCGATCGCGTGCTGCGGCCGGCGATCCTCTGGAACGACCAGCGCACCGGCCCGCAGTGCCAGCAGATCGAGGAGCGGATCGGCCTGGGCCGCCTCATCGCGCGCACGGGCAATCGGGCCCTGGCGGGATTCACGGCCCCGAAGCTGCTGTGGCTGCGCGAGCATGAGCCCGACGTCCACGCCCGGATCGCCCGCATCCTGCTGCCCAAGGACTACGTCCGCCTGCGGCTGACCGGCGAGCACGCCACCGACGTCTCGGACGCCTCCGGCACGCTCGTGTTCGACGTGGCCCGCCGGGCCTGGAGCGACGAGGTGCTCGCGGCGCTCGAGGTGCCGGAGGCCTGGCTCCCGCCGGCGCTGGAGTCGCCGGCGGTCTCCGGCGCGACGGCCGACGGCATCCCGGTCGCCGCCGGCGGGGGCGACCAGGCGGCCGGGGCGCTCGGCGTCGGGATCGCCGGCCCCGGTCCGGCGTCGATCGTGCTCGGGACCTCGGGCGTCGTCTTCTCGGCGCTGCCCGCCTTCCGGGCCGACCCGCAGGCGCGGGTCCACGCCTTCTGCCACGCGGTGCCTGGCGGCTGGCACGCCATGGGGGTGATGCTGTCGGCCGCCGGATCGCTGCGCTGGCTCCGCGACACCGCCGCGCCGGGCGCCGGCTTCGACCGCCTGGTCGCCGAGGCGGCGGCGTGGGCGCCCGGCACCGACGGGCTCCAGTTCCTCCCGTACCTGTCGGGCGAGCGCACGCCGGTCGCCGATCCGGACGCGCGCGGCGCCTTCGTGGGCCTGGCGCTCGGACACGACCGCGGGGCGCTCGTGCGCGCCGTGCTCGAGGGCGTGGCCTACGGGCTGCGCGACTCCCTCGATCTCGTCCGTGGCCTCGGCGTTGCGGCCGACGCCGGCCGGGTCTCCGGCGGGGGCGCCCGCAGCGACCTGTGGCTGGCGATCCTCGCCTCGGTCCTCGGCATCCCGCTCGAACGCGCGGCGGTCGAGGAGGGTGCCGCCTACGGCGCCGCGCTGCTCGGCGGCGTGGCCGGCGGCGTCTTCCCAGATGTGGCCGCTGCGGTCGCAGCGTGCGTCCGCACGCGCCCCGGCGCCGATCCCGATCCGGCCTGGGCCGAGGCCTACGCCGCCGGGCACGCCCGCTACGCCGCGCTCTATCCCGCGCTCCGGCCGCTCACGGGCCCGAACGCCCGCGGGTAGCCGGGCCGCGGATTGGCCGCTACACTGCGCGGCGATCGGCCAATAGTCGAAGCCGCCCATCGGCGAGGCTCGCGCCACATACGCGAGATCTCCGGGCGGGGTCCGTGAGGCGCCGGTCGCCCTGCGCACAGGGTCAGCTTGGCCGTGTGCTATTTTCGATGGCCGCGCGTCTTCCCGCCTCGCGCGCCCTGCCCTCTCGACCGTTCCGAGGAGTCGCCGTCTTGGCTTCTACCGATGCCGCCCCCCGGTCGCGCCGCACGTTCGCGCGCCTGGACAAGGTTCTCGACGTCCCCCATCTCATCGATATCCAGCGGCGCTCGTTCGCGTGGCTGACCGATGCTGAATCCGGCGGACTGCGCGAGACCATCAACGACATCTCGCCCATCGAGGACTACACCGGCAACCTTGCCGTGGAGTTCGGCGAGTTCGTCTTCGACGAGCCCGTCGCCCCGATCGACGAGTGCCGCGAGAAGGACCTCACCTACGCGCGCCCGCTGAAGATCGAGGTCTCGTTCATCAACCGCGAGACCGGAGAGATCCGCCAGCAGGAAGTGTTCATGGGCGACTTCCCGTGGATGACGGACTGGGGCACGTTCATCATCAACGGCACCGAGCGCGTCGTCGTGACGCAGCTCGTGCGCTCCCCCGGCGCCTACCTCATGGATCCGAAGGATCCGGAGAAGCAGGTCTTCATTGCGAACCTCATGCCCGCCCGCGGGTCCTGGCTCGAGCTGGAGATCGACAAGAAGGGCAAGGTCTTCGTCCGCATCGACCGCAAGCGCAAGCTCCCGATCACGGTCCTGCTGCGCGCGATGGGGTACGTGACCGACGAGGAGATCCGGTCGCTCTTCGACGACTCGCTCTACATCCGCAACACGATCGACTCGGATCCGTACGACGAGCTGCCCCTGCCGCGGTTCGCGGACGAGCTCCCCGGGCTCGAGGCCGCCGTGGCCGCGATCTCGGAGAAGTACCCGGCGCCCGCCGCCGCCGAGGGCGAGGTGGGTCTCGCCGAGGCGATCTCGCGGATCAAGGACCGGCTCGACTGGGCCGTGAAGAAGGGCAGCCTCGGCGACGAGGCCAAGGCAGAGGCCGAGAAGCTCCAGGGCGACGTCGCCGGCCTGCAGGAGCGCCTCGTGGCGTTCGAGGAGGAGGAGCGGACCCACAACCAGGACCGCGCCCTCGTCGAGCTGTTCAAGAAGCAGCGCCCCGGCGAGCCGCCGAGCGTGGACAACGCGAAGTCGCTGCTGAACCAGCTCTTCTTCGACCCCAAGCGCTACGACCTCACGCGGGTCGGGCGGTACAAGCTCAACTCGCGCCTCGGGCTCGACATCGATCTCGACACCCGCACGCTGACGCAGGACGACATCATCGCGCTGGTCAAGGAGCTCGTGGCCCTCCCGCGGATCCTCGGGATGCCCGAGCACCCCGAGGAGGAGATCAAGGACTTCGCCGCCGAGGCCGTCGTCATGCCCCGCGAGAACGTCGCCGAGCATCTCGACGAGTACGAGCACTTCGGCAACCGCCGGCTGCGGACCGTGGGCGAGCTCATCCAGGAGGCGTTCCGCGTCGGCCTGTACCGGATGGAGCGCGTCGTGCGCGAGCGGCTCACCACCGAGGACGCCGACACGATCACGCCGCAGACGATCGTGAACATCCGTCCCGTCGTCGCCGCGCTGAAGGAGTTCTTCGGGTCCTCGCAGCTCTCGCAGTTCATGGACCAGACGAACTCGCTGGCCGGCCTGACGCACCGCCGGCGCCTCAGCGCGCTCGGCGCGGGCGGCCTGACCCGCGAGCGCGCTCCCATCGAGGTGCGCGACGTGCACCCCACCCACTACGGGCGCATGTGCCCGATCGAGACGCCGGAGGGGCCGAACATCGGCCTGATCGGCTCACTCTCGTCGTTCGCGCAGGTCTCCGAGTTCGGCTTCGTCACCACGCCGTATCGCGTGATCGACGACGGCAAGGTCACCGAGAAGATCGTCCACCTCGACGCCACCGAGGAGGAAGAGCAGCTCATCGCGCAGGCCAACACGCCGGTCGACCCCAAGACGGGCAAGCTCAAGGGGCCGGAAATCGTGTGCCGGACCCAGGCCGGCCAGTACGTGACGGCAACACCGAAGGACGTCGACCTCATGGACGTCTCGCCCGAGCAGATCTGGTCGGTCGCGACGGCGATGATCCCGTTCCTCGAGCACGACGACGCCAACCGCGCCCTCATGGGCTCGAACATGCAGCGCCAGGCGGTCCCGCTCCTCACGAGCGACGCGCCGCTGATCGGCACGGGCATGGAGCGCCGGGCCGCGCTCGACACCGGCGACGTCGTGCTGGCCCGCCGGGCCGGCACGGTCGCCTACGTCGACGCCGAGGAGATCGTCGTCGAGACCCGCGACGGCGAGCGCGACGAGTACGTGCTCCAGAAGTACCGCCGCTCGAACCAGGGCACGCTGATCCACCAGCAGCCTCGCGTGGTGACCGGGGCCGCGGTGGGCGAAGGCGCGGTCCTCGCGGACGGCGCCTCGACCGACTCGGGCGAGATGGCACTCGGCAAGAACCTGCTGGTCGCCTTCATGTCCTGGGAGGGCTACAACTTCGAGGACGCGATCATCCTGTCGCGGCGGCTCGTCAAGGACGACGAGCTCACCTCGATCCACATCGAGGAGTACGAGGTCGACGCCCGCACGACGAAGCTGGGCGACGAGGAGATCACCCGCGACATCCCGAACCGCTCGGAGGAGTCGCTGCGCAACCTCGACGACCGCGGCATCGTCCGCGTCGGCGCCGAGGTCCAGTCCGGCGACCTCCTGGTCGGCAAGGTCACGCCGAAGGGCGAGACCGAGCTCACCGCCGAGGAGAAGCTCATCCGCGCGATCTTCAAGGAGAAGGCGCGGGAGGTGCGGGACACCTCGCTCAAGGTGCCCCACGGCGAGGGCGGCGTCGTGATCGACGTCATGACGTTCTCGCGCGACGCCGGCGACGACCTGCCGCCCGGGGTCAACGACCTCGTCCGCGTGTTCGTGGCCAAGAAGCGCAAGATCGCCGAGGGCGACAAGCTCGCCGGCCGCCACGGGAACAAGGGCGTGATCTCGAAGATCGTCGACGAGGAGGACATGCCGTTCCTCGAGGACGGCACGCCGGTCGACGTCATCCTCAACCCGCTCGGCGTCCCGAGCCGCATGAACCTCGGCCAGATCCTGGAGACGCACCTGGGCTGGGCGGCGGCGAACGGCTGGTACGACGACGGCACCGAGGCCTACAAGCAGGCCCACGCCGGCAACGGGAGCAACAAGAACAGCGGCAAGGTCTACGTGGCCACGCCGGTGTTCGACGGCGCGACCGTCGAGGACGTCGACGAGGCGCTCGTGCGCTGGCAGGACGAGCACACCGGCGCGATCAAGATGGACATCGACAAGTCCCGGCGCCCGGGCGAGCGTGCGACGGGCAAGGTCACCCTCTACAGCGGCCGTTCCGGCGAGCCGTTCGAGGAGCAGGTGACGGTCGGCTACATGTACATCCTGAAGCTGCTGCACCTCGTGGACGACAAGATCCACGCGCGGTCCACCGGCCCCTACTCGCTCGTCACCCAGCAGCCGCTGGGCGGCAAGGCGCAGTTCGGCGGCCAGCGGTTCGGCGAGATGGAGGTGTGGGCGCTGGAGGCCTATGGCGCCGCCTACACGCTCCAGGAAATGCTCACGATCAAGTCCGACGACACGGTCGGCCGCGTGAAGGCCTACGAGGCGATCGTCAAGGGCGAGAACATCGCCGAGCCGAGCATTCCCGAGTCGTTCAAGGTCCTGCTCAAGGAGATGCAGTCGCTGGCGCTCGACGTCAACGTCGTCTCCGAGGAGGGCCAGCGGGCCGAGCTGCGAGAGGAAGACGACGACCTCCTGCGCGCTGCCGAGGAGCTGGGCATCGACCTCTCGGGGGTGCGTGCCACCAACGGCGGCGCGGCCGACGAGGCCGTCGAGGGCGTGGAGACCGAGGCGGAGGTCGAGGCCGAGGCCGACGGCGAGCCCGACCCGGTCCTCCCCGACGCGGAGATCGACCTGGAGGCACTGGCCGAGGAAGGCGACGGATAGCGGCACCGCCCGCGCCGGCTTCGGCCGGCCGGGCCTCCCGCCGCTGCCCGACCGCCCCACGCACGAACCGAGGACCTGAATGATCGACATCAACAACTTCGACGCCATCGAGATCGGCCTCGCCTCCTCGAAGCAGATCCGCTCCTGGAGCTCCGGCGAGGTCGCCAAGCCCGAGACCATCAACTACCGCACGCTCAAGCCTGAGAAGGACGGCCTGTTCTGCGAGCGCATCTTCGGTCCGACGAAGGACTGGGAGTGCTACTGCGGCAAGTACAAGCGGGTCCGCTACAAGGGCATCGTCTGCGAGCGCTGCGGCGTCGAGGTCACCCGCTCCAAGGTCCGCCGCGAGCGGATGGGCCACATCGACCTCGCGGCCCCGGTGAGCCACATCTGGTTCTTCAAGGGCGTCCCGAGCCGGATCGGCTACCTGCTCGACATGGCGCCCAAGGAGCTCGAGAAGGTCCTGTACTTCGCCGCTTCGATCGTCACGTGGGTGGACGACGAGGCGCGCGCGAAGGACACCGCCGAGCTCGAGGGCCGCGTGAACGCGACGCTCGACGAGTACGCGCAGGAGCGCGACGACCGCGTCAAGGAGCTCAAGGACTCGCTCGCGCGCCGCGAGGCGCACCTGGAGACCGGCACGCAGGCCGGCTTCTCCGACGAGGACCACCTCTGGGCCGACGCGCTGGACCTCAACATCAAGAAGCTCTCGGACGAGGAGCGCGACAAGCAGCTCAAGGAGCTGCGCAAGTCCTTCGAGTCCGACATCGCCGACACCGAGGCCTATATCGAGGACGCCGCCGAGCGCCTGCGCGAGGTCTGGGAGCTCTTCTCCACGATGAAGCCGAAGGACGTCGTCACCGACGAGACGCTCTTCCGCGAGCTCAAGGAGCGGTTCGGCTCCCCGTACGGCTGGGGCGAGTACTTCCGCGGCGGCATGGGCGCCGAGTCCGTGCGCGACCTGCTCGAGCAGGTCGACCTCGACGCCGAGCGCGAGGAGCTCGAGGAGATCATCAAGACGGCGAAGGGCCAGAAGCAGGCCCGCGCGGTCAAGCGGCTGAAGGTCGTCTCGGCCTTCATCCACTCGGGGAACCGCCCGGACATGATGATCCTCGAGGCCGTCCCGGTGATCCCGCCGGAGCTGCGGCCGATGGTCCAGCTCGACGGCGGGCGCTTCGCGACCTCGGACCTCAACGACCTCTACCGCCGCGTCATCAATCGCAACAACCGCCTCAAGCGGCTGCTCGACCTCGGCGCGCCGGAGATCATCGTCAACAACGAGAAGCGCATGCTGCAGGAGGCCGTCGACGCGCTGTTCGACAACGGCCGCCGCGGCCGGCCCGTCACGGGCCCGGGCAATCGCCCGCTCAAGTCGCTCTCGGACATGCTCAAGGGCAAGCAGGGCCGGTTCCGCCAGAACCTGCTCGGCAAGCGCGTCGACTACTCGGGCCGCTCGGTCATCGTGGCCGGCCCCTCGCTGAAGCTGCACCAGTGCGGGCTGCCGAAGCTCATGGCGCTCGAGCTGTTCAAGCCGTTCATCATGGCCCGCCTCGTCGAGCGCAAGTCCGCGCAGAACATCAAGGCGGCCAAGAAGATGGTCGACTCGATGATCCCGGAGGTCTGGGACGTGCTCGAGGAGGTCATCCACGAGCACCCGGTGCTGCTGAACCGCGCGCCGACGCTCCACCGCCTGGGCATCCAGGCGTTCGAGCCGATCCTCGTGGAGGGCAAGGCCATCCAGGTCCACCCGCTGGTCTGCCACGCGTTCAACGCGGACTTCGACGGCGACCAGATGGCGGTCCACCTCCCGCTCTCGGCCGAAGCCCAGGCGGAGGCGCGGATCCTCATGCTCTCCTCCAACAACATCCTGTCCCCGGCCCACGGGCAGCCGCTCGCGACGCCGGCCCAGGACATGATCCTCGGCGCCTACTACCTGACGTACGGGCCCGACGAGACCGAGCTCGAGGCGACGCAGGAGAAGCTCACGGCCGCCAAGGCGGCCCGGAACGGCGACCGTCCGCACGTGTTCCGCACGGCGCAGGAGGCCGAGATCTCCTACGAGTCGCGGACCGTCAAGCTGCACGACCTGGCCGAGTACCGGCCGGCGGGCCGCGAGGGCGGCCACGTGCTCACGACGGTCGGCCGGATCATCTACAACGACCGGATCGAGCGCGCCCTCGAGGAGGCGATGGGCGACGGGTTCGACCCGTCGACCTATCAGTTCGTCAACCGCTCGATGCGCAAGCGCGACACGGTTGCGCTGGTGGACGACCTCGTCCAGAAGTACGGCGCCTCGGCGATCGCCCTCGTGCTCGACGCGTTCAAGGAGCTCGGCTTCAAGTACGCGACCCAGGCCGGCATCACGATCTCGAAGAACGACGTCGTGATCCCGCCGACCAAGGACGCGATCCTCAAGGGCTTCGAGGAGCGGGTCGCCGAGGTGGACGACCAGTACGACATGGGCCTCATCACCCAGGAGGAGCGCCACCGCGAGGTGACCGACCTCTGGAACGAGGCCACTGACGTCGTCGGCGAGGCGATGCAGGAGAACCTCGACACCCTGAACCCCATCTTCATGATGGCCAACTCGGGTGCCCGCGGCTCCTTCAAGCAGATCCGCCAGCTGGCCGGCATGCGCGGCCTGATGGCGAACCCGAAGGGCGAGATCATCGAGCGCCCGATCAAGGCCAACTTCAAGGAAGGCCTGTCGGTCCTCGAGTACTTCATCTCGACCCACGGCGCCCGCAAGGGCCTGGCCGACACCGCGCTGCGCACCGCCGACTCGGGCTACCTCACCCGGCGCCTGGTCGACGTCGCGCAGGACGTGATCATCCGCGAGGCCGACTGCGGCACCGAGGAGCACATCGAGCGGCCCGTCCGCAAGTCGGACGGGACCCCGAACGACGGGCTCGTCGGGCGCGTGGCCGCCGCGGACATCGCGACGAAGCGCGGCCGCGTGATCGTCGAGGCCGGTGCCGAGATCGGCCGTGCCGACCTCGCCGAGCTGGCCGAGGCCGACCTCAAGGGCGGCGAGCACGCCGAGGTGCCGGTCCGCTCGGTGCTGAAGTGCCGCGCGGCGACCGGCGTGTGCCAGGCGTGCTACGGGCGCTCGCTGGCCTCCGGCGCGCTCGCCCAGATCGGCGACGCGGTGGGCATCATCGCCGCCCAGTCGATCGGCGAGCCGGGCACGCAGCTCACGATGCGGACCTTCCACACCGGCGGCGTCGCCGGCGCGGACATCACGCACGGCCTGCCCCGGGTCGTGGAGCTGTTCGAGGCCCGCAAGCCCAAGGGCCTCGCCCAGATGGCCAAGGAGGACGGGACGATCTCGGTCGACCGCACCGAGAAGGCGCTCAGCGTCCTGATCACCGACGCCGCCGGCGAGGAGCACAAGCACACCTTCCCGGTGCGCACCCGCCTCTTCGTCGAGCAGGGACAGAAGGTCGAGAAGGGCGCGCAGCTCAACGAGGGGTCGCTCTACCCGCATGAGCTGCTCGAGGTCCGGGGCCGCACCGCGACGGAGCTCTACTTCGTCGAGGAGGTTCAGAAGGTCTACAAGTCCCAGGGCGTCGACATCGACGACAAGCACATCGAGCTCATCGTCCGCCAGATGCTCAAGAAGGTCCGGGTCGACCAGAAGGGCGACACCGACCTCCTGCCCGGCCAGTTCGTCGACCGCTACGACATGGAGCGGATCAACGCCGAGGTGCAGGGCGCCAAGGGCGAGACGGCGCAGTTCGAGCCGATCGTGCTCGGGATCACGAAGGCCTCGCTGAACACGGACTCGTTCCTGTCGGCGGCCTCGTTCCAGGAAACGACCAAGGTCCTCACGGACGCCGCCCTCGAGGGCAAGGTCGACCGCCTGAACGGCCTGAAGGAGAACGTGATCATCGGCAAGCTCATCCCGGCGGCGACCGGCCTCAAGCGCTACCGGCGCATCGAGATCGAGCCCGCCGAGCCGCTCCCGCGGGCCGACGACGTCGGGCTGCTCGACCAGGACGACATCGCGGCCGAGCTCGGCCTCGACGCGAGCGAGGGCCTGCCCGGCTTCGGGCCCGCGTTCGACCGCGAGCTGTCCGACCTGGAGGCGCTGGGGTCGAGCGAGGGCTTCGCCGAGGAGCTCGCGTCGCTCGACGTGCCGGACACCGGCGGCGAGTCCGAGTAACAGGACACCGAATCGGGCCGACGGGCCGGGCGCCGGGCGCGCCCGGCCCGTCGCCGTTCAGCGGCCGGGGCGGAACGAGACGAGCTCCTCACGGCTGCTGCTGCCGGAGACGCCGAGGGCGAGCACGACGCCCACGCCCTTTGCGTAGAGCTTGTACTCGAGCGATCGCGGCGTCAGCGGCGTGGTCTCGCGGGTCAGAAGCGCTGGGGCGTAGTGCCCCGCCGGGACCTGGGCCTGCTCGCGGCTGCTCACGACCTGCGCCCGGTCCTCGGCTTCGCGGGCGAGGTACTCCTGCCGGTAGGCGAGGCCGGCGCGCGGCCGGGCCGGCATGGCGATCCCGGCCTGGGCGCCGCCGACGCCGGTTCGCCACGAGCCGGCGGTCGAGGGAGCCCGGCCCGGGCCGTACTCGGTCGTGGCCTCGCCCAGGTACCAGACGTTGCCTTCGCGGTCCTGGGCGTACCAGTCGCGGGTGCTCTCGACGACCCGGCCCCGCTCGGTGGCCACGTCGCGCACGACGCGCGCCGTGATGCCGGCGATCGTGGCGGTCTGGCGGGTCACCGTGACGACGACCCGCTGAGGGACCGCCCCCGGCGCCGTCTCGCGGTAGACCCAGCGGCTCCCGGGCCGCAGCGGGAGGTAGGGGTTGTCGATCCGGGTGGTGAACTCCGCGGGGTCGAGCGTCACAGGCTCGCTCCCGGTCGGCAGCGGGCGGGCGCCCGCCGGCGCGGCCGCGCCGCCGCACGCGGCGCAGGCGGTGGCGGCGAGTGCCGCCGTGATCGAGACGAGGGGATGTCGCATGGAGCCTCCTTCGAGGGAGAGGGGTGGGGGAGCCCCCGGCGGGCGCCGGGGGCTCCAGGGCGGTCAGTCGTCCGCGCGAATGGACGTGACCTGGAACTGCGGGCCGACGAGGATCTCCAGGGCCTTGCCGTCCCTGGCCTTCACCTCGACCTCGTAGCCGGTGCGGCCGTCGTCGGCGCGCTCGACGCCCTCGGCGGTTCCGCCCGGGACCTTCTCGAGCGCGGCAGCGCGCGCCTGGCTGGCAGCCGGGCCCGTGATGCGCTCGTCGGGCCCGCCGTCTTCGCCGCCCGTGGCGGCCGCGACGGCCGCGCCTCCGGCGCCGAGGGCGCCAACGGCAGCGGCCGCGGCGATGACGGCCTTCGTCCTGCGGGTCATGCGGTGCTCCTTCCGGTTGCTGACGGGATGTGCCAGCGACCGTAGGAGCCGAGCCTGAGACCGGGCTGAGGGAGGTCAGGCGCCCGGCGGGCCCGGCAGCCAGAGCTCGACCGCGCCGCCCGGGCCGGGGCCGATCTGCGCGGTGCCGCCGTGCGCCTGCGCGATGGTGCGCACGATCGCCAGGCCAAGGCCCGATCCGCGGTCGCCGCGTGCCGCGTCGCCGCGGGCGAAGCGCTCAAAGGCCCGCGCCGCGGTTGCCGGGTCGAAGCCCGGGCCGCCGTCGGCGACCAGCAGCGCCACCCCGCCGCGCTCCGGGCGGGCGCGCACGGCCACGTCGCCGTCGCCGTGGCGCAGCGCGTTGTCGACGAGGTTGTTCACGGCCTGCCGGAGGCGGAGCGGGTCGGCCCAGGCGGTGAGGCCGGCCGGGGCCTGCACGGCGATCTTGCGGCCGGCGCCGGCCGCGCGGCGCCGATAGCGGCCGGCCACGCCCTCGAGCAGCGGCCCGAGCGGCACGGGCTCGGCCCGGACGGGCAGCTCGCCGTCCTGGGCACGGGCCAGGACGAGCAGATCCTCGGCAAGCTGGGCCAGGTGGTCGCTCTCCGCGCTGGCCGCCGCGAGCGCCTCGCGCGCCGGCGCTCCGAGCCCAGGGTCGCGCTGGGCGTTCTCGATCTCCGCCTTGATGACCGTGATCGGCGTGCGCAGCTCGTGGCTGGCATCGGCGACGAACCGGCGCTCGCGGTCAAACGACGCCCGCAGGCGCGCCAGCATCGCATTCAGCGTCTCCCCGAGGCGCCGGATCTCGTCGCGCGCTGCGGGCAGCGGCAGCTCCTCGGCGGCGCCGCGCAGCGACACGGCGGCGGCGCGGCGCCGCATCGCCTCGACGGGCGCGAAGCTCGCCGACGCCAGCGCGAAGCCGATCGCCGACGCGAGCACCACGGCCAGCGCTCCGCCGACGAGGAACGAGCGCCGGACGTTGGCGAGCGAATCGTTGCGGTCATCCAGCGACTGGCCGGCGACGGCAACGCGCCGGCCGTCAGCCGCCGGCACCGCGAGGATGCGGACGGGCGCATCGATCCCGTCGACCTGCCGCTCGACGGTCACCGGCGCCCGGGTGGCCCGCCGAGCCTCGGCCGGCGTGAGCGCGGCTGCGCGGGGCGCGCCTGCCGCGGCGATCACCGTGCCGGCCGGCGAGAGGATCTGCGCAAGGCTCTCGTCTCGCTCTGCGAGCGCCGCGCTGGCCTCCAGCCGCGGCGTGCCGGCACCGGCCGCGGCGGCCGCGGCGCGGGCGCGCAGCTGCAGGTCCGCGCCGAGCTTCTCGTCGAGGTCGGCCCGCAGGCGCAGCGAGACGAAGAGGCCGGCTCCGGCGAGCACGAGGATCATCGCCGCGGCGAACGCCGCGGTCAGCCGCAGGCGGATGGGAATCCGGCTCATGCGCCGCCGTCGGCCCGGAGCCGGTACCCGAGCCCCCGCACGGTCTCGATCGACTGCACGCCGAACGGGCGGTCGATCTTCTCCCTGAGGTAGCGGACGTAGACCTCCACGACGTTCGAGCGGGCCTCGTATCCCAGGTCCCAGGCGGCCTCGAGCAGCTCGGACTGGGACATCACGGTGCCCGGGCGGCGCAGAAAGGCCTCGAGAAGCGCGAGCTCGCGGGCCGAGAGGTCGATCGCGACGCCGTCGCGTGTCACGGTCCGGGACGCCGGATCCAGAGCCAGGCCGCCCGCCCGCAGCACCGTGGCGGGCTCCACGGTTCCGCGGCGGGCGAGCGCGCGCAGCCGGGCCATCAGCTCGTCGAGCGAGAACGGCTTGGTGAGGTAGTCGTCGGCTCCGGCGTCCAGGCCGCGGACGCGGTCCCCGACGGCGTCCCGGGCCGTAAGCATGAGGATCGGCACGGCGACACCCTCGTCCCGGAGGCGGCGGCACAGGTCCACGCCGTCGCCGTCGGGCAGCGTGAGGTCCAGGACGACGGCGTCGAGGGGCGCCGCCCGGGCCATCCACGCCGCGTCGGCGGCGGTCGGGGCGTGATCGGCCACGACGGCGGCGGCGCGCAGGCCGCGCAGCACCGCGGCGGCCAGGCGCACGTCATCCTCCACGAGCAGCACTCGCACGGCGCGATGATGACGCCTCGAGGCTGAGACGAAGCTGAGAGCGGCGGTCAGGCGCCGCCGAGCGAGGCGGCCCACGCGGAGAGCGTGGCGGCTTCGGCGCCGGTCAGGCCGGTCGGCGGCGCCGTCGTCACCAGCAGCGTCGGCCCGCCGCGGTCGGCCGCCCAGGCGGTGCAGGCCGACGTGTGCGAGTCATCGATCCAGGCGAGCGGACGGTCCGGCGGGGCAAAGGCGTCGATCGCGGCCCGCTTGCTCGCCATTCCCGCCCCGCCCGCCAGCGGCAGATGCGGGATCTCCCGGCTCAGGCCGAGTACGTGGGGCAGATACTCGCCGGCCCGCTCCTCCCAGCCCGTGCACCAGACCAGGTCGAACGTCGGCGCCAAGTCGCGCAGGTGGTCACCGGCAACGGCCGAAAGGAAGTGCGGAATGCCGTCGACCGCCAGGAACGAGCCGGCCGGTCGGGCGCCGGGCGCGAACCCGTAGAGAGAGATCACCCCGTCGACATCCACCATGAGGATCGGTTTTGATGAATTTGCAGGCATTTTCTTGTCACATCTGTTACGCGACGCGCGCCGGGCAGGTGCGCTAGGTTGATAGAACACCTGTCGGCGTTCGAACGGGAGCACAGCGGCATCAGCACCGTCGCTGCCGACGTCCCTCTTGCTCCCGGTTCCCTCCGACGGCATCTTCCTCTATGAGTCTCCACCTTGGAATTCTCCTTGCGCTCCTGTGCGCGGTCGCGACCAATCTCGCGTTCCTGTACAAGCACCGCGGCGCCTGCGCAGCGCCCGCGGTGGACATCCGCCGGCCCCTCAAGGCGGCCCGCGGCCTGTTCGGCTCGCGCTTCTTCGCGCTCGGCATGGCGGTCGCCCTCGGGGCGTGGCTGCTCCATGTCGCCGCGCTCGCGCTCGCGCCGATGTCGATCGTCCAGGCCGTCCTCTCCGGTGGCGTCGTGCTGCTCGCCGTCATGGCCGAGCGGTTCTTCGGCCTCGAGGTCGGCCCGCGCCAGTGGGGCGGGGTCGCCCTGACCGGCGCCGGACTCGCACTCCTCGCCATCACCGCGCCCGCGGTCGCGCACCACGACAGCGCGGCGTTCTCGTCGACCGCGATGATCGCGTTCGAGGGCGGCCTGATCCTGCTCGGCGCGCTCCTCGTGCTTGGTCCGCGTCTCGGCGGCCCATCCGAGCACCACGGGATCATGCTCGGCGCGTCCGCCGGCGTCCTGTTCGGCGTCTCCGACGTCGCCATCAAGGCGCTGACCGGCCTCGTCGCTGACCACGGCGCGATCGGCCTCCTGTCGCCCTGGCTCGTCCTCACCGTGCTCGCATCCGTCGCGGCGTTCTACGCCTCGGCCCGCGGGCTGCAGGACGGCGAGGCCGTCCCGGTCATCACCGTCACGGGCGCCGCCGCCTCGGTCTCCTGCATCGCCGGCGGGATCCTGGTCTTCGGCGATCCGCTGCCGGGGAATCCGCTGGGCATCATCCTCCAGATTGCCGCGTTCCTGATGGTCCTCGCTGCTGCCGTCCTGGCCCCGGCGCCCGTGCGCGCCGTGCGCCAGGCGGCGTAGCGCCCTCGCTGAGCCCGCCCGCCCGCTTGTCCGCTCCGGCGGGTCGCGCCGGCATCCGTTATCCGATCAGGAAGTTGCATCTGCCGCGAGCCCCCGGCTACCTTTGTACGAATCGGCGCACCCGGGGAGGGACGGGCCGCCCCACATCGACGCAAGGGAAGGGCAGGGTCAATGGCGACCATCGAGCACGCAACCGCGACGTCGTCGCTCCAAGAGCTGGCCAAGCGGCACCTGTGGATGCACTTCACCCGCATGGGTGCGTACCACGACCACGAGATCCCGATCATCGTCAAGGGCGACGGCTGCTACCTCTGGGATGAGCACGGGAACAAGTACCTGGACGGCCTTTCGGCGCTCTTCTGCGTCAACATCGGCCACGGGCGTCACGACGTCGCGCAGGCCGGCGCCGACCAGGCGAAGGAGCTCGGCTTCGTCACGAACTGGTCCTACGCGCATCCCCGCTGCATCGAGCTCGCCGCCCGGATCGCCTCGCTCGCTCCCGGAGACCTCAACCGCGTGTTCTTCACGAGCGGCGGCGGCGAGTCGGTCGAGTCGGCCATCAAGCTCTCCCGGCAGTACCACAAGCTCACCGGGCACCCGACGAAGACGAAGCTCATCGCGCGCAGCATCGCCTACCACGGGACGACGATGGGCGCGCTCAGCGCGACCGGCATCACGGGGCTGCGCGAGCCCTTCGAGCCGCTGACTCCCGGCGGCTGCCACGTTCCGAACACGAACCCCTACCGGATGCCCTACGGCATGACGGAGGCCGACCTCGCCGAGGCGGTCAAGGAGCGGATCGAGTTCGAGGGTCCCGAGACCGTCGCCGCCGTGATCATGGAGCCCGTGCAGAACGCGGGCGGGTGCTTCCCGCCGCCGCCCGGCTACTTCCAGCGGATCCGCGAGATCTGCGACGAGTACGACGTGATCATGATCTCCGACGAGGTCATCTGCTCCTGGGGCCGGCTCGGGGAGTACTTCGGCGCCCAGCGGTTCGACTACCAGCCGGACATCATCACGACGGCGAAGGGGCTCACGAGCTCGTACGCCTCGATGGGCGCGCTCATCGCCTCGGATCGGATCGCCGAGCCGTTCATGGAGGGCAGCAACTCCTTCATCCACGGCTTCACGTTCGGCGGGCACCCGATGGCCTCGGCGGTCGCCATGGCGAACCTCGACGTGTTCGAGTCAGAGAACATCCTCGAGAACGTCCGCGCCAACGAGGGCTACTTCCGCGACATGCTCGAGTCGCTGCGCGACATCCCGATCGTCGGCGACGTGCGCGGCGTCGGCTACTTCCAGGCCATCGAGCTCGTCAAGGACAAGGACACCAAGCAGAGCTTCAACGACGCCGAGGCCGAGGTGCTGCTCCGGGGCCTGCTGTCGAGCGAGCTCTTCAAGCGCGGGCTCATCTGCCGCGCGGATGACCGGGGCGACCCGGTGATCCAGCTCGCCCCGCCGCTCATCGCCGGCCGCGAGCAGTTCGACGAGATCGAGGGCGTCCTGCGCCCGGTGCTCGAGCTCGCGTCCGAGCGGATGCACGTCATCGAGCACTGATCGCCGAGGACGTCCGTGCTCACCGTCCGCGAGCTGCTGGGCGACCTCGACGTTCGCCTCCTCACCGGGGAGGCGAGCCTCGATGCGCCCGTGCGCTGGGTCCACATCTCCGAACTGGAGGATCCGACGCCGTTTCTCTCCGGCGGCGAGCTCCTGCTCACGACCGGCCTCCAGCTCGGGACGGCCGCTGAGCAGCGCGCCTACCTCGACCGGCTGGCGGACCATCAGCTGGCCGGCCTGGGCTTCGGCACCGGCTTCGGCCACGACACGGTGCCCGCGGCGCTGCTCGAGGCGGCGACCGAGCGGGACTTCGCCATCATCGAGGTGCCGTACGAGCTGCCGTTCATCGCGCTCACGGAGCGGGCCTTCGCCCGGCTGGTCAACGAGCAGTACGCCGTCCTGCAGCGGGCGATCGCCGCCCACGAGCGGCTCGAGCGCATCGTCCTGTCCGAACGGGGCCTCGACGCCGTCGCAGGCACGCTCGCCACGCTGGTCGGCGGGGCGGTGCTCGTCCTCGACGGGCGCGGCGAGCCGCTGGCTCGCCGCGTGTTCCGCCGCGAGCTCCCGGCGGAAGCCGTCGCCGCGGTTCGCCGCGAGATCGGCGAGCGCACGCGGGAGGGCGAGCCGCGGATCTTCGTGCCCGCGGCGCCGGAGCTGGCCGGCCGCTCCCTCGCCCTGCCGGTCTGGGGCGACCGCGAGTCAAGCCGCGAAGCGGGCGCCCCCCGCGCCTGGATCGTCGCCGCCAAGGACAGCGGCGGCCTGGACGAGTTCGACCGCCTCACCCTGCACCAGGCGGTGACGATCGTCGCCCTCGAGCTGCTGCGCCGCCGCGTCGCCGAGGACACCGAGCGCCGCCTGGCCGGGGACGTGCTGTCCAACGCCATCTCCGGGGCGCTGGCCGGCGAGGAGCTCGTCCGGCGGCTCGCGCCGTTCGGGATCGGCAGCCGGGCCGGGGCGCTCGTCGCCGCTCCGCCGCGGGGCGGGGCGGAGGCCTGCGAGTCGGCGCTCGGCGACGCGCTCCGGGACGAGGCGGTCGACGGGCTCGTCGCCAGCCACGACCGGCTCGTCTGCGCGCTCCTCCCGGGTGCCGAGGACGATGAGCTCTTCGCCCTCGCCGCCCAGGTGCAGCGGCGGACCTCCGCCGGCGTCGGCCGGCCCGTGCCGATGGGCGTGGGGCGGGCGGCGCCGGCAGGCGAGGCGCGGCGCGCCTTCCACGAGGCCCGCTGTGCGCTGGAGGCCCGGACGTTCGGCCTCGCCGGCGAGGCGGCAGGCAACGGCCACGCCAACGGCAACGGACACGGGGCCGGCCCGGCCCCGCTGGCCACGTTCCGCGACCTCGGGTCGTTCCAGCTGCTCTTGTCGCTTCAGGACGGCGAGGCGCTGCGGCTGTTCTGCGACTCGATTCTCGGTCCGATCGAGAGCGGTGACGGCCACTACGGGGGCGAGCTCATGCGCTCGCTCGAGGCCTTCATCGAATGCAACGGCCAATGGGAGCGGGCGGCGCGCCAGCTCTACTGCCACCGCCACACCCTGCGCTACCGGATCCGCAAGGTCGAGGAGCTGACCGGGCGCGACCTGTCCAGTGCCCGGGACCGAATCGAGTTCTGGCTTGCCCTGCGGGGCCGGGAGCTCGTCGCATGACCGCGACGGCCCGGCATCCGAGTCCCCCAACCCACAGCGAGGTCACATGAAGGTCGGCGTACCGACGGAGATCAAGAAGGACGAGTACCGCGTCGCGCTCACGCCCGCGGGCGTGCGCGAGCTGCACGATGCCGGGCACGAGGTCGTCGTGCAGGCCGGTGCCGGCGTGGGCTCGGCGATCGCCGACAGCGACTACGAGGCGCAGGGGGCGCGGGTGCTGCCCGACGCCGACGCGGTGTTTGCCGAGGCCGCGATGATCGTCAAGGTCAAGGAGCCTCAGCCCGAGGAGGTCGCGCGGCTCGAGCCGCGGCACCTGCTCTTCACATACCTGCACCTCGCTCCCGACGCCGAGCTGACCGCAGGCCTCATGGCGTCGGGTGCGACGTGCATCGCCTACGAGACGGTCGAGGACCGCGAAGGCCGGCTTCCGCTGCTCGCGCCCATGAGCGAGGTGGCCGGCAAGATCGCCACGCAGGCCGGCGCGTTCATGCTCGAGAAGCCGCTGGGCGGCCGGGGCATCCTCCTGGGCGGCGTGCCGGGCGTGGCCGCCGGCAAGGTGCTGGTGATCGGCGGCGGGGTCGTGGGCACCAACGCGGCGATCATCGCGCTCGGCATGCAGGCCGAGACCTACGTCTTCGATCGCAACATCGACCGGCTCCGGGCGCTCGAGATCGAGCTCAACGGGCTGGCGTCGACGTGCTTCGCCTCCACGCTGGAGATCGAGCAGCGTCTGCCGGAGGCCGACATGGTCATCGGCGCGGTGCTGGTCAAGGGCGGCAAGGCTCCGCACGTGATCACCCGCGAGCAGCTCAAGCTGATGAAGCCCAACGCCGTGCTGGTCGACGTGTCCATCGATCAGGGCGGCTGCTTCGAGACCTCGCGCCCCACGACCCACACCGACCCGACCTACGAGGTCGACGGCATCACGCACTACTGCGTGGCGAACATGCCCGGCGCCGTCCCGATCACGAGCACCTACGCCCTCACGAACGCCACGATGCCCTACGTCATCAAGCTCGCATCGAAGGGCGTGCACGACGCGCTCGGCGCCGATCCGGGGTTCCTCAAGGGCCTCAACGTCGCCGCCGGCAAGGTCACCTACGAGCCCGTGGCGGCCGACCAGGGGCTCGAGTACACGGCGCCCGAAGTGGCGCTCGAGGAGCTCGTCGCTGCGGCGTAGTCCCCGCTGCCGCGGGGCCGTCCGGCCCCGCGGCATGCCCGCAGCGCCGTCGCTGCTACCATCGCCGACCCGATGCCGACTACCAGCCAGCTCGTACGCAAGGGCCGCAAGGCTCCGCAGAAAAAGCTCGCGACCCCGGGCCTCAAGTCCGGAAAGGGTCGCAAGCAGAAGGTCGCGGCGCCTCAGCGGCGCGGCGTGTGCACCCGCGTGTACACCGTCACGCCCAAGAAGCCGAACTCCGCGCTGCGCAAGGTGGCCCGCGTCCGCCTCACGAACCAGATGGAGATCACCGCCTACATCCCGGGCGAGGGTCACAACCTCCAGGAGCACTCGGTCGTCCTCGTCCGCGGCGGCCGCGTCAAGGACCTGCCGGGCGTTCGCTACAAGGTCGTGCGCGGGACGCTTGACGCTGCCGGCGTCAGCGACCGCAAGAAGGCCCGCTCGCAGTACGGCGTGAAGTCCAAGTAGCCATGCGCCGCAACGCTGCCCAGCCCCGCCCGGTCGACCCGGATGCGATTCACCGCTCGAAGCTCGTCCAGCAGGTCATCAACAAGGTGATGCTCGACGGCAAGAAGTCGACTGCCGAGCACATCGTCTACGACGCCCTCGCGATCCTGAGCGAGAAGTCCGGAAAGGATCCGGTCGAGGCGCTCGAGGAGTCGATCAAGGCCCTCACTCCGGTCCTCGAGGTCCGGTCCCGCCGCGTCGGCGGCGCCACCTACCAGGTGCCGGTCGAAGTGCCCCAGCGCCGCGCGCGCACGCTCGCGGTCCGCTGGCTCGTCCAGTTCGCTCGCGCGCGCCGCGAGAAGACCATGGCCCAGCGCCTGGCGAACGAGCTGCTCGACGCGCAGTCCCAGCAGGGCGGCGCATACAAGCGCAAGGACGACATCTACCGCATGGCGCAGGCCAACAAGGCCTTCGCGCACTACCGCTGGTGATCTGACGGACGCTCGGCGCCGCTGGCGGCGTCTGCGGGGCTGGCCGTGCGGAGCACGTGCCACCCCCTGGGTCCTGGGCAGCGGCGCCGATCGCCTCGCCAGCTCGCCAGCGGCGGGCATCGATTCGGCCGGGGCGGCGGGCAGCGGACAGCGATTCGCTGCCGGCCGGGCCCGCCGCCGTTCTCGTGCGCCTGGGCCACCGATTCGGTGGCTGACGCGCGCAGGTTCGCTGCCGGCCGGGCCCGCCGCCGTTCTCGTGCGCCTGGGCCACCGATTCGGTGGCTGACGCGCGCAGGTTCGCGGCGGATGACCGGGTGGCCGCCCAGCCCGCACGGCCCATCGTTTCCGCTCGCGGTCGTCGGGCGGGCTACCGCCGGCCGCCGGCCCAGAGCAGCCCGGCGCCCGCCGCGGCCACGAGAGCCGAGCCGCCGAGGCCGAGCCACAGCCCGAGCTGCGGCGAGGCGGAGGCCGGGGCGAGGGTCCCGCTGAGCACGCCGGACTCGGTCGCGTCCGGGAGGTCGATCGCGAGGACGACGCCGCAGCCGATGAGGCCGATCGCGAGCAGGGCGACCGCGGCGGCGCGGCCCCCGGTGCCGGCCGCGACGACCCCGAGGAGGATCGCGCCGAACCCGAGGACGATCAGGGCGTAGCCGTGGTGGCCGCCAGCCTGGGTGCTCGACACGTCGATCCCGCCGGCCCGCACCGCGAAGAGCGTCTGGAACTCGCCCGCGATCATCAGGCCCGCGCCGGCCAGCGCAACGGCGGCGAACGCGCCGGCGAGGGGCCCGATGCCCCGGCGTCTGGCGGCAGGTCCTCTGCTATCCTGCGCGGTCGGCCCGGAGGCCTCAGCGCACATCGCTGCGCCAGCCCCCGTGCCGAGGTCGTTCCCCACACTGATGGTGACCCCGACCACATAGCCCGACGGACCCCCGGACAGCCGGCTCACGCATGGGGTCCACGGGGCCCCTTTTCTTTGCCCGCAGTCCGCTCCCTTCCGCTTCGCCCACCTTCCTCCACCTGATCCATGGCACGCACCTTCCCACTCGAGAAGACCCGGAACATCGGGATCATGGCCCACATCGACGCGGGCAAGACCACGACGACCGAGCGCATCCTCTACTACACCGGCCGCACCCACAAGATGGGTGAGGTCCACGAGGGCGCCGCGACGATGGACTGGATGGAGCAGGAGCAGGAGCGCGGCATCACCATCACCTCCGCGGCGACGACGTGCGAGTGGGCGGACCACCGCATCAACATCATCGACACGCCGGGCCACGTGGACTTCACCGTCGAGGTCGAGCGGTCGCTGCGCGTCCTCGACGGCGCGATCGCGCTCTTCGACTCGGTGGCCGGCGTCGAGCCGCAGTCCGAGACGGTCTGGCGCCAGGCCGACAAGTACGGCGTGCCGCGCATCGCCTACATCAACAAGATGGACCGCATCGGCGCGGACTTCGAGCAGGGCGTCCAGACGATGATCGACCGGCTCGGCGCCCACCCGGTTCCGATCCAGATTCCGATCGGCGCCGAGGGGGACTTCCGCGGGATCGTCGACCTCGTGTCGAACCGGGCGGTCCTCTACGCCGACGATCTCGGCACCGAGGTGCAGGACGCCGACATCCCCGCCGAGCTCGCCGATGCTGCGGCCGCCGCGCGCGAGCACCTGCTCGAGGAGGTCTCCCACTACGACGACGGGCTCGTCGAGCTCATCCTCGAGGAGGCCGAGATCTCCGAGGAGCGCCTCAAGCAGGCCATCCGCAAGGCCACGCTCGAGATCAAGATGACGCCGGTCCTCTGCGGCTCGTCCTTCAAGAACAAGGGCGTGCAGCCGCTGCTGGATGCAGTCATCGATTACCTCCCGTCGCCGCTCGACGTGCCGGCGGTCGAGGGCATCGAGCCGGTCAAGGGCGACGACGAAGGCCGCGAGGCCAGCCGCCCCGCCTCGGACGACACGCCGTTCGCCGCCCTCGCCTTCAAGATCATGGCCGACCCCTACGTCGGCAAGCTCACCTACTTCCGCGTCTACTCCGGCAAGCTCGAGGCCGGATCGCGCGTCCTGAACGTCTCCACCGGCCGCACCGAGCGGATCGGGCGCATCCTCATGATGCACGCGAACCATCGCGAGGAGGTCGGCGAGGTCCGCGCCGGCGACATCGCCGCCGGCGTCGGAATCAAGCAGGTCGTCACCGGCGACACGCTTGCTGCGCCCGACGCGCCGATCAAGCTCGAGACGATCGAGTTCCCCGAGCCGGTCATCAAGGTCGCCATCGAGCCGAAGACGAAGGCCGACCAGGAGAAGATGTCCGTCGCGCTCGGCCGGCTCGCCGAGGAAGACCCGACGTTCCAGGTCCGCACGAACGACGAGACCGGCCAGACCGAGATCTCCGGCATGGGCGAGCTGCACCTCGAGGTGCTGGTCGACCGCATGCTGCGGGAGTTCAAGGTCGAGGCGAACGTCGGCCGGCCGCAGGTCTCCTACCGCGAGACGGTTCGTGGCACCGCCGACAAGGTCGAGGGCAAGTTCGTCCGCCAGACCGGCGGCTCGGGCCAGTACGGCGTCGTGAACATCAACATCGAGCCGGCGCCGGGCGAGGGCTTTGACTTCGTGAACAAGATCAAGGGCGGCGCGATTCCGTCCGAGTTCATCCCGGCCGTCGAGAAGGGCGTCGAAGAGGCGCTCGAGAACGGGCCGCGGGCCGGCTACCCGATGGTGGACGTCCGCGTCACGCTCGTCGACGGCAAGTACCACGACGTCGACTCGTCCGAGATCGCGTTCAAGGTTGCCGGGTCCCTCGCCCTGCGCGAGGCGGCCAAGCGGGCCAAGCCCGTCCTGCTCGAGCCGATCTTCAGCATCGAGGTCGTCACGCCCGAGGATTTCATGGGCGACGTGATCGGCGACCTCAACCGCCGGCGCGGGCGGGTCGACGGCATGGAGCCGCGCGGCAACGCCCAGGCGGTCAAGGGCCACGTGCCGCTGGCCGAGATGTTCGGCTACGCGACGGACCTGCGGTCCACGACCCAGGGCCGCGCGACGTACACGATGCAGTTCGAGCGGTACGAAGAGGTGCCGCCGAACATCGCCGAGAAGATCGTCGAGCATCGACAGGGAGCCCCGGTGCCCGCATGAGCGCCGCTCCGACCATCTGCCGGGCGGCCGCACCGCCGCGAGACCCAGAAAACAGCTAACTTTCTCGGGTTGGCCGGACCGAACCGCTCGCGCGGGACGACGCCCAGCCCTCACCCCGATTCTCAAAGGAGCAACACAAAGTGGCGAAGGAGAAGTTCGAGCGCGACAAGCCGCACGTCAACGTCGGCACCATCGGTCACATCGACCACGGCAAGACCACGCTGACCGCGGCGATCACGAACGTGCTCGCCGAGAAGATGGGGGGCGAGGCCAAGAGCTTCGAGGAGATCGACAACGCGCCCGAGGAGAAGGAGCGCGGGATCACCATCGCCACGTCGCACGTCGAGTACCAGACTGAGAACCGGCACTACGCCCACGTGGACTGTCCGGGCCACGCCGACTACATCAAGAACATGATCACGGGCGCCGCGCAGATGGACGGCGCGATCCTCGTGGTCTCGGCGGCCGACGGCCCGATGCCGCAGACCCGCGAGCACATCCTCCTCGCGCGCCAGGTCGGCGTGCCGTACATCGTCGTGTTCCTCAACAAGGTCGACATGGTCGACGACGAGGAGCTCCTCGAGCTCGTCGAGGTCGAGGTCCGCGAGCTGCTCAGCGAGTACGACTTCCCCGGTGACGACGTCCCGGTCATCCAGGGCTCCGCCCTGAAGGCCCTCGAGGGCGACGACGCCTACAAGGAGAAGATCGTCGAGCTCGCCGAGGCGCTGGACTCCTACATCCCGGAGCCCGAGCGCCCGCTCGACCGTCCCTTCCTGATGCCGGTCGAGGACGTCTTCTCGATCACGGGCCGCGGCACCGTCGCGACCGGCCGCATCGAGCAGGGCATCGTCCACACGGGCGACGAGGTCGAGATCGTCGGCATCAAGGACACGACGAAGACGGTCGTCACCGGCGTCGAGATGTTCCGCAAGATCCTCGACGAGGGCCAGGCCGGCGACAACGTCGGCTGCCTGCTCCGCGGCACCAAGCGCGAGGAGATCGAGCGCGGCCAGGTGCTCTGCAAGCCCGGCTCGATCACCCCGCACACGAAGTTCAAGTCCGAGGTGTACGTCCTCAAGAAGGAAGAGGGCGGCCGTCACACCCCGTTCTTCACGGGCTATCGCCCGCAGTTCTACTTCCGGACCACGGACGTGACCGGCGTCGCCCAGCTCCCCGAGGGGACCGAGATGGTGATGCCGGGTGACAACGTCCAGATGGAGATCGAACTGATCCAGCCCATCGCCATGGACCAGGGCCTGCGCTTCGCGATTCGCGAGGGCGGCCGCACGGTCGGCTCGGGCGTGGTCACCGAGATCATCGAGTAGCGAGCAGCACCCCGGCCCGGCCCCTCCGCGGGCCGCGCCGGACCCAAGACGACGACCGATACGACAAGGGGCGGGCCCTAGAAGTCCCGGAGGCCCGCCCTCGGCACGCAAGGAACCAGGAAGCGAAACCGACACCGTGGCATCACTGCCCCAGAACAAGATCAGGATCCGCCTCAAGTCCTACGACACCTCCGCGATCGAGACGGCCGCGAAGGAGATCGTGGAGACGGCGGCGCGCACCGGCGCGACGGTGTCGGGGCCGGTTCCCCTGCCGACCGAGAAGAACGTCTACTGCGTGATCCGCTCGCCGTTCAAGGACAAGGACTCGCGCGAGCACTTCGAGATCCGCACGCACAAGCGCCTGATCGACATCCACCAGCCCACGCCCAAGACGGTCGACTCGCTCCAGCGCCTCGACCACCTTCCCGCGGGCGTCGACATCGAGATCCGGCTCGCCTCCTAGACCCATGGCCGCCATCCTCGCCCGCAAGCTCGGCATGACCCAGCGGTTCCTCGACGACGGACGCGTCGAGCGCGTGACCGTGCTCGAGGCCGGGCCGTGCCCCGTCACCGCGATCCGCTCGCACGACCGCGACGGCTACGACGCCGTGCAGCTCGGCTTCGGCGCCGCGAAGGAGAAGCACCTCAGCAAGCCTGAGCTCGGGCATCTCAAGAAGGCCGGCGCGCCGCCGCTCCGCCACCTCGTGGAGTTCCGCGACGAGGCGGGCGAGCTGAAGGTTGGCGACGAGGTCACGGCCGAGGCGTTCGCACCCGGCGACAAGGTCAAGGTGTCCGGCGTCGCCAAGGGCAAGGGCTTCCAGGGCACGATCAAGCGCCACAACTTTCATCGCGGCCCGGCGTCGCACGGCTCCCACAACGTTCGGGCGCCCGGCTCGATCGGCGCCTCTGCCACGCCCTCCCGCGTCTTCAAGGGCGTCCGCGGTCCCGGCCGGATGGGCGGCAAGCGCGCGACCCAGAAGGGCCTCGAGGTCGTCGAGGTCATTCCCGACCAGAACCTCCTGCTCGTCCGCGGCGCCGTGCCCGGACCCAAGCAGGGCATCGTGGAGGTGCGGACCGATGGCTAGCGCTCCCTACCTCGGCCAGGACGGCACCGTGCAGCTCGACGACGCCGTCTTCGCCGCCCCGTTCAACGAGGGCCTCGTGCACGAATGCGTCCGCGCGGATCGCAACGCCCGCCGCCAGGGCACCGCGTCGACCAAGACCCGCGGCAAGGTCCGCGGCGGCGGCGCCAAGCCGTGGCGCCAGAAGGGCACGGGCCGCGCCCGGGCCGGCTCGAGCCGCTCGCCGATCTGGACCGGCGGCGGCACCGTGTTCGGCCCCAGCCCCCGCCACTACACGTTCAAGGTCAACCGCAAGGCCCGCCGCGCCGCGCTCCGCAGCGCCCTGTCGCTGCACGCCCAGCGCGGCTCGCTGGCGATCCTGCCCGCCGGGGCGTTCGCGGCCCCGTCGACCCGCCAGGCGGCCGACGCCCTGGCCTCGTGGGACCAGCCCGGCCCGACGCTCGTGGTGCTCGGCGCCGACGAGGGCGACGCCCGCAAGTCGTTCCGAAACCTGGCCCGCACCGACGTCCGCGACGACGCGTCCACCGGCATCGTCGACCTGATCGGCGCCGCGACGCTCGTCGTGTCCGAGGCCGCCCTGCCCGAGCTCGTCGCCCGTGCCACGGGCGCGCGCGCGCCCGCCGAGGAGGCCGCCGCCTGATGGACCACTCCCAGGTGATCATCCGCCCGGTCGTGTCCGAGAAGACCTACGTCCTCGCGACGCTGGGCAAGTACACGTTCCGCGTCCATCCGGATGCCCACAAGACGCAGATCCGCCAGGCCGTCGAGGCGCTCTTCGACGTGAAGGTCGTCGATGTCCGCACGTTGTCGGTCAAGTCCAAGCCCAAGCGCCGCGGCCTGACCGCGGGCCGCACGCGCACCTGGAAGAAGGCCGTCGTCCAGGTCGGCCCCGGCGACGAGATCCCGATCTTCCAGGGCCTCGAGGCAGGGGGATCCTGAGCCATGCCGATTCGCAAGCCCAAGCCCACGAGCCCCGGCCGCCGGTTCGTCACGTACCCGGACTTCGCCGAGATCACGAAGTCCGAGCCGGAGAAGACTCTCGTGGAGGGCCTCAAGAAGTCCGGCGGGCGCAACAGCTACGGCCGCAAGACCTCGCGCCACCGCGGCGGCGGGGCCAAGCGCCTGTACCGCAAGATCGACTTCAAGCGCCGCAAGGACGGGATCCCGGCGAAGGTCGCCGCCATCGAGTACGACCCGAACCGGTCCTCGTACATCGCGCTGCTGCACTACGCCGACGGCGAGAAGGCCTACATCCTGGCGCCGGCCCGGCTCCAGGTCGGGGCCACCGTGCAGTCCGGCCCCGGCTCCGAGATCACGGTCGGCAACTGCCTCCCGCTCGCCGCGATGCCGATCGGCACCGTGGTCCACAACGTGGAGCTCCAGCCGGGCCGGGGCGGCCAGATGGGCCGGGCGGCCGGCACGGCCATCCAGCTCATGGCGAAGGAGGGCACGATGGCGACGCTGCGCCTGCCGTCCGGCGAGATGCGCCTCGTGCGCTCGGAGTGCCGCGCCACGGTCGGCGCGATCGGCAACTCCGACCACCAGAACGTGAAGATCGGCAAGGCGGGCCGCAAGCGCCACATGGGCGTGCGCCCGCAGACGCGCGGCACCGCGATGAACCCGGTCGACCACCCGCACGGCGGCGGCGAGGGCTCCACGACGCCCGGCCGCCATCCGGTCACGCCGTGGGGCGTCCCGACGCTCGGCTACCGCACGCGCAAGAAGGGCAAGCAATCCGACAGGTACATCGTCCGCGGCCGGCGGCGGGGGAAGAGGCGCTAGATGTCGCGTTCGAGCAAGAAGGGGCCGTGGATCGAGGAGCGCCTGCTGGCGCGCGTCGAGGCGATGAACGCCGCCGGCGAGAAGCAGATGGTCAAGACCTGGTCGCGCGCCTCGACGATCTTCCCTGAGCTCGTCGGTCACACCATCGCCGTGCACGACGGCCAGAAGCACGTGCCCGTGTTCGTGAGCGAGTCGATGGTCGGCCACAAGCTCGGCGAGTTCGCCCCGACGCGCCGCTATCGCGGCCACACCGCCTCCGGAAAGATGCGATGAGCGACGAGGCCAAGGACATCGAGACCGGCGAGGAGCCGGAGACGAAGGCGCCGCGCCGCCGGGCCGCCAAGCCCAAGGCTGCGCCGGCCGCTGCCGAGGCGAAGGCCGACGAGCCGACGGCGAAGGCCGACGACGCCCCTGACGCCGAGGCCGGCGACGCCGAGGCCGCGCCTGCCGCCGAGGCCGAGGAGACGCGCAAGCCCCGCCGCCGGCGGGCGGCGAAGCCGAAGGACGAGGCCCCGGCCGAGGAGCCGAAGCCGGCCCGCGCTGCCGCGGCCGCCGACGGGCCGCCGCCGGTCGTCCGCGCGCACGCCAAGTACGTGCGCAGCTCGGCCCGCAAGGCGCGCCTGGTCTGCGATCACATTCGCGGCAAGGACGTCGCCGAGGCCCGCGCGATCCTCGCCCACGCGCCGCGCGCCGTCGCCCGCGACTGGCAGAAGCTCCTCGAATCCGCGGTCGCAAATGCCGAGCACAACCACGAGCTGCTCGGGGACGACCTGCGCGTCAAGGACGTCTTTGCCGACGAGGGCCCCACGCTCAAGCGCTTCCAGCCGCGCGCGATGGGCCGCGCGACCAAGATCCGCAAGCGCACCAGCCACCTGACGATCACGCTCACGCCGAAGGGGTAGCGGACACCTATGGGTCAGAAAGTCAATCCCGAGGGCCTCCGCGTGGGCTACATCCACGACTGGAAGTCCAACTGGTTCAGCGAGAAGCACTTCGCGGACTACCTCGACGAGGACCGCCGCATCCGCGAGCACATCATCGGCAAGCTCGCACATGCCGGGCTGTCCGACATCACGATCCGCAAGGACGCCAACGAGGTGGAGATCAACATCCACACCGCGCGGCCGGGCATCGTGATCGGCAAGTCCGGCAGCGAGGTCGATGCGCTGCGCCGCGACCTGCACCAGATCACCGCCAAGCAGATCCGGGTCAACATCCTCGAGATCAAGCGTCCCGAGCTCGACGCGAAGCTCGTCGCGCAGTCCATCGCCGAGCAGCTCCAGAACCGCGTGGCGTTCCGCCGCGCGATGAAGCGTGCGCTCACGTCGGCAATGCGCTCGGGCGCCAAGGGCGTGAAGGTCCAGGTCTCCGGTCGGCTCGGCGGTGCCGAGATGGCGCGGACCGAGGGCTACTCGGACGGCCGCGTGCCGCTGCACACCTTGCGCGCCGACATCGACTACGGCTTCTACGAGGCCCGCACCACGCAGGGCCGCATCGGCGTCAAGTGCTGGATCAACAAGGGCGAGATCATGCCCGAGGGCTACGCCGGCTCCGACCTCACCGAGCTCGACGCGCCGGCTCCCGCCGGCGCACCCGGGACGCGCGACGGCCGTGACGGCCGCGGGCGCGGCCGGGGCGACGCCGCGGGCGCGGCCGTGACGGCGGAGCCGGGGGCGGCGGAGGCGGCCGTGGCCGCGGTCGCGGGCCCGGCGGGCCGGGCGGCCAAGGCGGTCGCGGCGGGCGCGGCGGCGGGCCGGGCGGCCCCGGTCGCGGCGGCCCGCGCGCGGCGGAGGCGGCGGCGGCCCCCGCGGCGGCGGCGGAGGCCCCCGCGGCGGTGGCGGCGGAGGTGCGCGCTGATGCTGTCTCCCAAGCGCGTCAAGCACCGCAAGCAGCACCGCGGGCGCCGGGCCGGGCTGTCGCGCGGCGGCACCCGGGTGCAGTTCGGCGAGTACGGGCTCAAGACCCTCGAGGCGGGCTGGATCACCAACCGCCAGATCGAGGCTGCCCGTATTGCGATGACCCGCAAGATCAAGCGCGGCGGGAAGGTCTGGATCAACATCTATCCGGACAAGCCGGTGACCAAGAAGCCCGCCGAGACCCGCATGGGCTCCGGCAAGGGCTCGCCCGAGGGCTGGGTGGCCGTCGTCAAGCCCGGCCGCGTGATGTTCGAGCTGGCCGGCGTCCCGGAGCCGCTGGCCCGCGAGGCCATGCGCCTCGCCGGGCACAAGCTCCCGGTCAAGACCAAGGTCGTTCTGCGAGAAGACTGAGCCGATCCGATGAAGCCCAAAGAAGTCCACGACATGACCAATGACGTCCTCGTCGAGCACGTGCGCACGACACGGCAGGAGCTGTTTGGCCTGCGCTTCCAGCACGCGACGGGGGAGCTCGAGAACACCGCGCGGCTGCGCGGGGCCAAGCGCGATCTCGCGCGGGCCCTGACGATCGCCCGCCAGCGCGGGATCGACCTGGAACGAGAGTTGAGCGCCTAAATGGCCGACGAGACCACCAACGAGGAGACCGAGCCGGTGCAGGCCGAGGCCCCCGAGGCCGCGACCGACGACGCCCCGGAGGCGGCCGCGAACGCGGCGCCTGAAACGGCCGAGGCCGAGCCCGCTGCGGAGGCCGAGCCCGCCCTCCATCCCAAGGAGGCGCGCAAGCGTGCCCGCTCGCGGCATTCCGGGGAGGCCCGTCCGCCGCGCGACCCCGCCGAGCGCGCCGCTGCGCGCGCGGAGCTCCGCGCCGCCAAGGCCAAGGAGCGCAGCGCCTGGCGGGCCAAGTCCCGCGCGAAGGCCAAGGCGGCGGCGTCGAGCGCCGGCGCCGCGCCCGCGGCGCCGACCGTCGAGCGCCCGGCCGGGCGCCCGAAGCAGCGCCAGGGCATCGTCGTCTCCGACAAGGCCGACAAGACCATCACCGTTCGCGTCGACTCGGCCCGCCGCCACCGCCGCTACGAGAAGATCGTGCGCTCGAGCAGCACGCTGCACGTCCACGACGAGCGCAACGAGGCGCACGCCGGCGACACGGTCACCGTGATCGAGTGCCGCCCGATGTCGCGGCTGAAGCGCTGGCGCCTGGTCGAGGTCCTGGAGCGGGCGAAGTGATCCAGAACGAGACCCGCCTCAAGGTGGCCGACAACACCGGCGCCCGGGAGATCCTCTGCATCCGCGTGCGGGGCGGCTCGCGCCGCCGCTACGCGGGCGTGGGCGACGTGATCGTCGCGACGGTCAAGCAGGCCAGCCCGCAGGGCTCGGTCAAGAAGGGCGAGGTCGTCACGGCGGTCGTGGTGCGCACGCGCAAGGAGTTCGGGCGCGAGGACGGGACATACATCGCCTTCGACGAGAACGCCGCCGTGCTCATCGACGCACAGAACAACCCGCGCGGCACGCGCATCTTCGGGCCCGTCGCCCGCGAGCTGCGCGATCGCAACTTCATGAAGATCGTCTCGCTCGCCCCGGAGGTGCTGTGATGGGGATCAAGATCCGACGCGACGACGAGGTCATCGTCAAGAGCGGCAAGGACCGCGGCAAGACCGGCAAGGTGCTGCGGGTCGACGCTGAGAAGAGCCGCGTCTACGTCGAGGGCCTCAACATGATCAAGCGCCACGAGCGGCCGCGCCAGGTGCCCGGCGCCCAGCGGGCCGAGTCGGTCGGCGGCGTGATCGAGAAGGAAGGGCCGATTCACGTCTCCAACGTGATGCTGATCGACCCCAAGGACAAGAAGCCCACGCGCATCGGCATCGAGCGCGAGGACGGCAAGCGCTACCGGGTCGCCAAGCGCAGCGGCACCCGGCTGGACTGACCAGGAACGAACTTCACCATGGCTCGCCTCAAGACCCGCTACGAAGAAGAGATCCGCCCGGCGCTCATCGAGCGTTTCGGCTACTCCACGCCGATGCAGGCCCCGCGCGTGCAGAAGGTGACGCTCAACATGGGCGTTGGCGAGGCCAAGCAGGACTCGAAGATGCTCGAGGCCGCGACGGAGCAGCTCGCGACGATCGCCGGGCAGCGCCCCAACGTGCGGCGCGCCCGCAAGTCCATCGCCGCCTTCAAGCTCCGCGAGGGCCAGCCCGTGGGCCTGTCCGTGACGCTTCGCGGCGAGCGCTCCTACGAGTTCCTCGACCGCCTCATGTCGATCGCGATCCCTCGGATCCGCGACTTCCGGGGCCTCAACCCGCGGGCGTTCGACGGGCGCGGCAACTACTCGATGGGAGTCCGCGAGCAGATCATCTTTCCCGAGATCGACTACGACGCCATCGACCAGGTGCGCGGCCTCGACGTGACGATCACCACGTCGGCGCACAGCGACGAGGAGGCCTACGCCTTGCTCGAGGCGCTCGGGATGCCGTTCGCTGGCCGCGAGACGCCGGCCGCGGCGGCCCAGCCGAAGGCCGAGGCCGCGGCGCCCGCCGAGGCCGACGCTGAGGCGCCCGCCGAGGCTGAGGCCGAGACGCCGGTCGAGCCGGAGGCTGAGGCCGAGGCGCCGGCTGAGGCCGAGGCGCCGGCTGAGGCCGAGGCGCCCGCCGAGCCTGAGGCGCCCGCTGAGCCCGAGGCCGAGGCCGCCACGACCCCATCCGACGACGCCGAAGGGAACGACTGACCATGGCGAAGACCTCCCAGCGCGTCCGCCAATCGCGCATCCCCAAGTTCAAGAGCCGCGGATACACGCGCTGCCGCCGCTGCGGCCGGTCGCGCGCCGTCTACCGCAAGTTCGGCGTCTGCCGAATCTGCCTGCGCGAGCTCGCGCACAACGGCGAAATCCCCGGCATGACGAAGTCCAGCTGGTAGGAGCCCACACCGCATGTCCATGACCGACCCAGTCGCCGACCTCCTGACGCGCATCCGCAACGCGATCGCTGCCTCCCACGAGTCCGCCGCCATTCCGGCGTCGAAGCTCGGGAAGGAGATCGTGCGGATCCTCAAGGAGCAGGGCTACATCGATGCCTTCGAGATCGTGCCGCCCGAGGCGGGGCGCCCGCGCGAGCAGATCCGCGTCCGCCTGCGCTACACCGAGTCCCGCGAGTCGGTGATCAGCGGCCTGCGCCGGGTCTCCCGTCCGGGCCAGCGGACCTACGTCGACGCCCGCCACATCCCCAAGGTGCTCGGCGGCATGGGCACGGCGATCATCTCGACGTCCCACGGCGTGATGACCGGCCACGACGCCCGCAAGGCCGGCGTCGGCGGCGAGGTCGTCGCGGAGGTCTGGTGATGTCGCGCATCGGCCGCAAGCCCATCCCCGTGCCCGACGGCGTGACCGTGGCGATCGAGCCTGAGCTCGTGAGCGTGACGGGCCCGAAGGGCGAGCTGAGCGAGCGCATCCACCGCGACATCACCGTCGCCCAGGAGGAGGCCGAGCTCGTCGTGACCCGGCCGACCGACCGCGGCGAGCACCGGGCCCTGCACGGCCTGACCCGCTCCCTGGTGGCGAACATGGTCGAGGGCGTGACGAACGGCTACGCCAAGACGCTGGAGATCCAGGGCGTCGGCTACCGGGCCCAGCTCAAGGGCAAGGACCTCGAGCTGGCGCTCGGCTACTCGCATCCGGTGCCGATCCCGGCGCCGGACGGCATCGAGTTCGAGGTGCCGATCCCGACCCGGATCATTGTCCGGGGCATCTCGAAGCAGCTCGTCGGCGAGACCGCCGCGAACATCCGCAAGCAGCGGCCGCCCGAGCCGTACAAGGGCAAGGGCATCCGCTACGAAGGCGAGTACGTCGCCAGGAAGGTGGGCAAGCGCGCATGACCGTCACCACGCCGCAGGCCCGCCGCCTCAAGCGCCGCCGCCGGGTGCGCGCGAAGGTGCGCGGCACCGCCGAGCGCCCGCGCATCTCCGTGTTCCGCTCCAACCGCGGGATCTCCGCCCAGCTCATCGACGACGACCAGGGCCGCACGCTCGCCGCCGTCAACTGGACCGAGGCAGACCTCCGCACCCTTGGCCGGATGGAGCAGGCCGCCAAGGCCGGCGAGCTCATCGCGCAGCGCGCGAAGGCCGCCGGCATCGAGGCCGCGGTGTTCGATCGCGGCGGCTACCGCTACCACGGGCGCGTCAAGGCGCTCGCCGACGGCGCCCGCGAGGGCGGCCTCTCCCTCTAGGCCCACCCGCTACCCTCACTCACTTCATGCCTCAGGACCGATCCATCAGCTCCGCCGGGCTCGACCTCCAAGAGCGCGTCGTCGAGATCAACCGTGTCGCCAAGGTCGTCAAGGGCGGCCGGCGCTTTTCGTTCACGGCGCTCGTCGTCGTCGGCGACGAGCGCAGCGTGGTCGGGGTCGGCTACGGCAAGGCCAACGAGGTGCCCGTGGCGATCCAGAAGGCCGTCGAGCGGGCGAAGAAGAACCTCTTCCGCGTCCCCAAGCACGGCTCCACGATCACTCACCAGACCACCGGCGTCTTCGGCTCGGGCCGCGTGTTCCTCAAGCCCGCCTCGCCGGGCACCGGCGTCATCGCCGGCGGCGGCGTGCGCGCCGTGCTCGAGCTGGCCGGGATCAGCGACATCCTCTCCAAGAGCCTCGGCTCGCAGAACCCGATCAACCTCGTGAAGGCGACGGTCGCCGGCCTGCAGGGCCTGCGCACGCCCGAGGAGATCGCCGAGCTGCGCGGGCTCTCGATCGACCAGGTCCTCGGGCTCTCGCGCAGCGAGACCTCCGGGGCCGCCGACGCGCCCGCCGGGGAGCCGGCCGAGCCCGCCGCGGCCGAGGAGGCCGAGGAGGCCGCGCCCGCATGAGCACGCTGCGGATCACCCAGCGGCGCTCCCGCAACGGCGCCAACCAGCGCCAGCTCGACACGCTGCGGTCGCTCGGCCTGCGCCGCATCGGCCACACCGTCGAGCAGAAGGACACCCCCCAGGTTCGCGGCATGGTGCACGCCGTCCGGCACCTCGTGGAGGTCGACGACGCATGAGCGACGAGCGCGTCGGGCTCCACACGCTCAAGCCCAGCCCCGGCAGCCGCAAGCCGCGCAAGCGCGTGGGCCGCGGCGACGGCTCGGGCACCGGCAAGACGTCCGGCCGCGGCCAGAAGGGCGCCGGCGCGCGCTCGGGCGCGAAGAAGCGGGCCCGCTTCGAGGGCGGGCAGATGCCGATCCACATGCGGATGCGCAAGCTGCGCGGCCCGCACATGAAGAAGTCGATGCCGTTCGAGCCGTTCCGGACGCACACGCAGCCCGTGAACCTCGCCGACCTCGAGGACCGGTTCGAGGCAGGCGACGAGGTCACGCCGGACACGCTCAGCGAGCGCGGCCTGGCCACGCGCAAGGACGTGCCGGTCAAGATTCTCGCCCGCGGCGAGATCTCCAAGGCGCTGACGGTCCGCGCCCACGGCTTCAGCGCTGCTGCCCGGGCCGGCATCGAGGCCGCCGGGGGCACCTGCGAGCCCATCGATTCGTAGGCACTGAGGCCCCGTGCTCGCCACGATCCTCAACGCCTTCACCGTCCCGGAGATCCGCAAGAAGCTCGCGTTCACCGCCCTGGTGCTCGCGCTCTACCGGTTCGGGTCCCACATTCCGGTGCCGGGGATCAACACCCAGGCCGTCGCGGACATCCAGAAGAACTTCTCAGGCTCGAACATCCTCGGGTTCCTGAACCTGTTCTCCGGCGGCGGCCTGCAGCGGGTCGCGATCTTCGCGCTGGGGATCATGCCCTACATCACGGCCTCGATCATCCTGCAGCTGATGACCGTGGTCGTGCCCTCCCTCGAGAAGCTCTCGAAGGAGGGCGAGGTGGGGCAGCAGAAGATCACGCAGTACACGCGCTACCTCACGGTCTTCCTCGCCGCGGCCCAGGCCATCGGCTACGTCTTTCTCTTCCAGTCGTTCGGGACCAGCGCCGGCCAGAACGTCGTCGAGAACCTCACGTTCCCCAGGGTGTTCCTCATCGTCATCTGCCTGACCGCCGGCTGCGTGCTGCTCATGTGGATGGGCGAGCTCATCACGCAGCGCGGCATCGGGAACGGCATCTCGCTGATGATCTTCGCCAGCATCGTCGCGCGGCTGCCCAACGGCGTGCAGTCCTGGTGGACCAATCCGGACCCGGTCTTCAAGGTGATGATGCCGTTCGTGGCCCTCGCGGTCATCGCGGCGATCGTCTTCGTGCAAGAGGGCCAGCGCCGGATCCCGGTGCAGTACGCCAAGCGGGTCATCGGCCGGCGGATGACCGAGGGCGGGCAGACCTACCTCCCGCTGCGCGTGAACATGGCGGGCGTCATCCCGGTCATCTTCGCGGCCTCGATCATGGCGTTCCCGCCCACGGTCGGCCAGCTGATCAACACGCCGTGGGCCAACGACCTCTCCGCCTTCTTCTCCCCCAACGACTGGCCCTACATCGTGGGCGAGTCGATCTTCATCATCCTGTTCACCTACTTCTACACCGCGGTGACGTTCAACCCGGTGGACCAGGCGGACAACCTCAAGAAGCACGGGGGGTTCATCCCAGGGGTGAGACCCGGCCGGCCAACGGCCGAGTTCCTCGACCGCGTGCTCGCCCGGCTGACGTTCCCCGGGGCGCTCTACCTGGCTGCGGTCGCGGCCCTGCCGACGATCCTCATCAACCAGACCAGCGCGAACTTCTTCTTCGGCGGCACGTCGCTGCTCATCGTGATCGGCGTCGCGCTCGACACGATGAAGCAGCTCGAGGCCCAGCTCATGATGCGCAACTACGAGGGCTTCCTGAAATGAGCGAGCTCAACCTCATCCTGCTCGGCCCGCCCGGGGCGGGGAAGGGCACCCAGGCGGCGCGCCTGATCGACGACTTCGGCCTCGCCTACATCGCCACAGGGGACATGCTCCGCGAGAACGTCAAGCAGGGGACGCCGCTGGGCGTGGAGGCCAAGCGCTTCATGGACGCCGGCGATCTCGTGCCCGACGACGTGATCATCTCGATGATCGAGGCCGAGCTCCAGGGCGAGGAGTCCAAGGACGGGTTCATCCTCGACGGCTTCCCCCGCACGACCGCGCAGGCCGACGCCCTGGCCACCGAGTTGCAGCGGCTCGGGCGGGCGCTCTCTGCCGCGCTCCTCATCGATGCCTCCGACGACGAGGTCGTGCGGCGCATCTCGGGCCGCCGCGTGAGCCTGAGCTCCGGACGGGTCTACCACGTCGATTTCGACCCGCCCGAGGTCGAGGGCGTCTGCGACGTCGACGGCTCCGACCTCATCCAGCGCGACGACGACAAGCCCGAGACGGTCCGCCGCCGCCTCGAGGTCTACCACGCCCAGACGGCGCCGCTCATCGACTACTACGAGCGCCAGGGCCTGCTTCGGCGCTTCGACGGCGCCGGGTCGCCTACCGAGGTGCACGACCACATCCGCGCCGCGCTCGCCACGCTGCGCCTGGAAGAGACCCTCTAGCCATGATCATCAAGAAGACGCCGGAGGAGATCGAGAAGATCGCCGCCGCCGGCGCGATCCACAGCCGCACGATGGCGCTGCTGCAGTCGAAGATCCGGCCCGGGGTCACAACGGCCGATCTCGACGCGGCCGCCGAGGCCTACATTCGCTCGCAGGGCGCCGAGCCGGCCTTCAAGGGCTACCGCGGCTTCCCGGGCTCGATCTGCGCCTCTCCGAACTCGATGGTGGTGCACGGCATTCCCGGCCCGTTCGCGCTGTCGCGCGGCGACATCATCTCCGTGGACATCGGCGTGGTCCTCGACGGCTGGGTGGCCGATGCCGCCCGCACGTTCCCGGTCGGGCCGGTCTCGCCGGTCGCCACCCGACTGATGCGGGCCACCGAGGGCTCCCTGTTCGCCGCGGTCGACCACTGCATCGCCGGGAACCGGCTCGGGGATGTCTCGCACGCGGTGCAGGAGCACGTCGAAGCCGAAGGCTTCGCGGTCGTGCGGTCGCTCGTCGGGCACGGCATCGGGCGCCAGATGCACGAAGATCCGCAGATCCCCAACTTCGGCGAGCCCGGCACCGGCCCGCTCCTCGAGGAGGGCATGGTCCTGGCCGTCGAGCCGATGGTCACGGCGGGCCGCCACGCGGTGCGCATGGGCGACGACCACTGGGCCATCTACACCGCCGACGGATCCCTCGCCGCCCACTTCGAGTTCACGATCGCGATCACCGCCGAGGGGCCCCGGATCTGCACGCCGTGGCATCTGGATTCCAGCCAGGCGGCAGCGTGAGCCGGTGAGCCTGGTTTTGCTACCATCCCGGGTCGCGCTCCGAGCCAGCTTTCTCGCGCGCGAGGCAGGCCACGACGGGGTAGCGGAAGCCGCACCGGCAGCCAGAGCCACGTCGTTGGAAACGATCCGAAAGGGACCATGAAGGTACGACCGTCGGTCAAGCCGATGTGCGAGAAGTGCAAGATCATCCGCCGCCACGGCGCGGTCCTCGTGATCTGCCAGAACCCCCGTCACAAGCAGCGGCAGGGGTGAGCTAGGACTTCATGGCCCGGATCGCCGGCATCAACATCCCGCTGAACAAGCGGGTCGAGATCGGACTCACCTACATCTACGGCATCGGCCGCCCGACGGCGAACCGCCTCCTCGAGCAGGCCGGCATCGATCCGAACACGTACGTGCGCGACCTGACCGACGACGAGGTCGTGAAGCTGCGCGATGCGATCGAGCGCGACGTCATGGTCGAAGGCGACCTGCGCCGCGAGCGCTCGCAGAACGTCAAGCGCCTGATGGAGATCGGCTGCTACCGCGGGCTGCGCCACCGGCGCGGAATGCCCGTCCGGGGCCAGCGCACCAAGACCAACGCCCGCACCCGCAAGGGCCCCAAGCGCATGCAGGTCGCTGGCAAGAAGAAGGCGACGAAGAAGTAGATGCCCGCACCACGACGCCCCCAGCGCGGCCGCCGCAAGGTCAAGAAGAACATCCCCGTCGGCCAGGCGCACATCAAGACGAGCTTCAACAACACGATCGTCTCCCTCACAGACAAGGAGGGGAACGTCATCGCCTGGGAGTCCGCCGGCGGCGCCGGCTTCAAGGGCTCCCGCAAGTCGACGCCCTTCGCGGCGCAGGTCACGGCCGACGCGGCCGCCCGCAAGGGCATCGAGCAGGGCCTCCAGAAGGTGGAGGTCTTCGTGAAGGGCCCCGGCTCCGGCCGCGAGACCGCCATTCGCTCCCTCCAGGCCGCCGGCCTCGAGGTGACGCAGGTCAAGGACGTGACCCCGCAGGCCCACAACGGCTGCCGTCCCCGCAAGCGGAGGCGCGTCTAAGAGATGACCAATCCTCCACCCACGCACCCCCGAATGACACAGATCGCCGTCGCTGGATCTGCGCCCTCGCCCTCGCCCATGCCTTCGGCCTGCGTCCTTGACCAGCTCGACGCTCCGCGCCCTCGAGGGCACGCGAGCGAAGGATCGGTCATCTGATGGCCCGCGACACCGGAGCCCAGTGCAAGCTGTGCCGCCGCGAGGGCCAGAAGCTCTTCCTCAAGGGCGAGCGCTGCCTGACGGACAAGTGCGGCGTCGAGCGCCGGGCCTACCCGCCCGGCGATCACGGCCGTGGCCGCCAGAAGCAGAGCGAGTACCGGGTGCAGCTGCGTGAGAAGCAGAAGGCGCGCCGCTACTACGGCGTGCTCGAGAAGCAGTTCCGGACCTACTACGCCAAGGCGAGCCGCCAGGAGGGCATCACGGGCGAGAACCTGCTCAACCTCCTCGAGCGCCGCTTCGACAACGTGCTCGTCCGGCTCGGCTTTGCCGCCTCGCGCCGCCAGGCCCGCCAGCTCATCCGCCACGGCCACTGGGCCGTCAACGGCCGCCGGGTGGACATCCCGAGCTATCAGGTGCGCCCGGGCGACGTCATCTCGGTCAAGGCAGGCACGCCTGCCGAATCGCTCATCCGCGATGCCACCGAACTCACCGCGCAGGTGCCGGCCTGGCTGCAGGCCGATCACGACTCGCTGACCGCCAAGGTCCTGCGCAAGCCGGAGCGCAAGGAGATCACCGCCCCGGTGCAGGAGCAGCTCATCGTCGAGCTCTACTCCAAGTAGACGCCCGACGCCGCGCCGCCGCTCGTCGGCGGCGCACCCGCGCCGCCCGTACGGCGGGCAGCCTTGAATCACGACATGAGGACCCCGATGCTCGACTTCCAAGTCCCCCAGATCACCGCCGAACACGTCGAGGACAACCGTGGCTCGTTCACGGTCGAGCCGCTGGAGCGCGGCTTCGGCTACACGTTCGGCAACTCGCTGCGCCGGGTCCTGCTCTCCTCGCTGCGCGGCGCGGCCGTCACGAGCGTCCGCATCGAAGGCGTCGCCCACGAGTTCTCGACGATCAAGGGCGTCAAGGAGGACGTGACCGACATCGTCCTGAACCTCAAGGGCGTCGTCTGCAAGATGCACTCCGACGCGACCGAGGTCGAGGCGCCGCTCGTCGTGACCGGGCCCGGCGATATCACCGCCAAGGACATCGACCTGCCCTCGGGCGTCGAGATCCTCAACCCCGACGCGCACATCGCCACGCTCGAGAAGAAGACGAAGCTCGAGCTGTACCTCACGATCGGGCGCGGCCGCGGCTACCGCCCCGCCGAGGACAACAAGACGCCCGACCAGCCGATCGGCGTCATCCCGATCGACTCGATCTTCTCGCCGGTCCGCCGTGTGGCCTACGCCGTCGAGCCGGCCCGCGTCGGCCAGCGCACGGACTACGACAAGCTCACGCTCGACATCGAGACCGACGGCTCGATCGACCCGCAGGGCGCGCTCCGCGAGGCCGCCGAGATCCTCATGAGCCACCTGAAGATCTTCACGGACGGCGAGATTCCTCCGGCGCTCGGCGCCGGCAGCGGCGACGTCCTGATCGCCGGCGCGGTCGTCGGCGCGGGCGCAGCTCCGCAGGGCGAGGAGTACGACATCCTCATCGAGGAGCTCGAGCTGGGCGTCCGGTCCTACAACTGCCTCAAGCGGGCGGGGATCCAGACGGTGGGCGACCTCATCGGCAAGACGGAGGCCGAGCTCGGGGCGATCCCGAACTTCGGCAAGAAGTCCATCGACGAGGTCGTGGAGACGCTCTCGGCGCGGGGCCTGAACCTGCGCCAGGACTGACGGGTCCGTAGGATCCTGCGGAGAGAACCATGCGCCACCAGAAGACCCGCCACAAGCTCAGCCGCGACGCCGCGCATCGCAAGGCGCTCCTGCGCAACCTCTGCAAGGAGCTGATCGATCACGAGCGGATCAAGACCTCCGAGGCGAAGGCCAAGGCGGTCAAGCCGGAGGTCGAGAAGCTGATCACCCTGGCCAAGCGCGGCGACCTGCACGCGCGGCGCCAGGCCCTGGCCGCGCTCGGGCAGGACAAGTTCTCGGTCTACAAGCTGTTCGAGGAGGTCGCGCCGCGCTACGCGGACCGGCCGGGCGGCTACACCCGCATCCTCAAGCTGGGCCCTCGGCGCTCGGACAGCACCGAGATGGTCTACATCGAGCTCGTCTGAACGCCGGGCCCGCGGGTCAGCGGCCCTGGGCCTCGATGCGCGCGACGTCGTCGGCCAGCGCCGAGATCTCGTCGGCCCGCTCGGCCTCGGACTTCGTGTGGGCGGCGGCCTGCGCGGCGTCGGCGTGGTTGCGCAGCTCGGCCAGCGCGTCGCGCCGGACCTCCGCGCCCATCTCTGCGGTGATGATTCCAGTCTCCATGCGTGCCCTCCTCGGGACGTCGTGACGAAGCACCCACCGTAGCTGCCCAAGGTAACCCCCACGTGAACGACCCGCAACCGACCGCCCGGCTCGACCTGGAGTACGACGGCGGCCCGTTCGCCGGCTGGGCCCGCCAGCGGGGCCAACGCTCGGTCCGAGACGAGCTCGAGGCGGCGCTCGCCACCGTGCTGCGCCGCGACGACGTGCTCCTGACCGTGGCCGGCCGGACCGACCGCGGCGTTCACGCGCGCGGCCAGGTCGCCTCCTACACGGGCGAGCCGGCCTCGGCCCGCTCGCTCAATGCGCTCCTGCCGCCCGAGATCGCGGTGCGATCCTGCACGGCGGCGCGGCCCGGCTTCGACGCGCGCCGTGACGCCGTCAGCCGCACGTACCGCTACCGGGTGCTGGCCCGGCGCGAGCGCTCCCCGTTCGAGGCGGGTCGGGCGCTGTGGTGGCCGCACCGGGTCGATCGCGAGGCGCTGCACGCCTGCGCCGCCGCGCTGGCCGGGACCCACGACTTCACGGCCTTCACCCCGACCGACACGCAGCACCGCCGGTTCGAGCGCGACGTGGTGGCCGCCCGCTGGGCCGAGCACGGCGACGTGCTCGAGTTCTGGATCGAGGCCGACGCCTTCATGCGCCACATGAACCGCATCCTCGTCGGCACGATGCTCGAAGTCGCGAGCGGGCGGCGCACCCTGGAGGGCTTCGTCGCGCTGCTCGGCGGACGGCCCCGGTCCGAGGCCGGGCCGACCGCCGCAGCGCACGGACTGTGCCTCGAGTCGGTCCGCTATCCGGCGGACAGCCCGTCAGGGCCGGGCCGTCCGCCCCGACTACCATCCTGACCACCCCGTGAAGGTCCTCCTCACCAACGACGACGGCATCGGCGCCAAGGGCCTGCAGGCTCTGCGCCGGGCGCTCGCGGCCGTCCCCGGCATCGAGCTGGCGGTCATCGCGCCCGATTCGAACCGCTCGGCCACGGCCCGGTCGATCACCACGCGGCGCCCGCTCTCGGTTCAGGAGATCGGATTCGAGGACGGCACGTCGGGTTTCGCGACGGACGGGACGCCGGTCGACTGCGTGCGGTTCGCCCGGCTCGGGCTGATCGACGGCTTCGAGGCCGACCTCGTGGTCGCCGGGATCAACCACGGCTCGAACCTCGGCGACGACATCACCTACTCGGGCACGGTCGCCGCCGCGCTGGAAGGGGTGGTCCTCGGCCTGCCCGCGATCGCGGTCTCCCAGCAGTCGGTGGCCCGCGAGCTGGACTTCCGGCTCGGCCGCGAGTTCGACTTCGACATCGGGGCGGCCTTCGTGGCGCGGGTGGTGCAGGAGCTCGAGACCGTCCCGCTGCCCGAGGGCACCCTGCTGAACGTCAACGTGCCCGCTGGCGAGCCCGGCGGAGTCGAGGTCGCCAGCCTCGGCAAGCGGATCTACCGCGACGAGCTGACGCTCGTCGACGACGACGGGGACGACCGGCGGCGCTACCTGATCTATGGCGACGATCCCGGCTACCACGACGAGCCCGGCACCGACCTCGCGGCGATCGCGGCCGGGCGGATCGCCGTGACGCCGATTCACTTCGACTTGACGGACCGGGCGGGCATGGATGCGCTGCGGGCCTGGGACCTCGCCCGCCTGCTGACTCCGGCGGCCCAGGGGCTCGAGTGACCGGGGCGGCGAAGGCCGCCGCGCGGGCCGCCGAGCTGCGCGCGGAGCTCGACGCCTACAACCACGCCTACTACGTCCTGGACGACCCGGTCGTCGGCGACGAGGTCTACGACGCCCGCCTCGACGAGCTGCGGGAGCTGGAGGCCGAGCACCCCGGGCTCGTCACCCCGGATTCGCCCACCCAGCGGGTCGGCGCCGCTCCCCTGGATCGGTTCGAGCCGGCCGAGCACCTCCAGCCGATGCTCTCGCTCGCGAACGCCCGCTCCGAGGAGGAGCTGCGGGCCTGGGTGGACCGGATGCGGGCGTTCCTGGCTCGCGAGGGGATCGAGGACCCGCCGTTCACGTTCGTCGCCGAGCCGAAGATCGACGGACTGGCGATGTCGCTCGTGTACCGCGACGGCGTGCTCGTGCGGGGGGCGACACGCGGCGATGGCACGGTGGGGGAGGACATCACCCAGAACGTGCGGACGATCCGGGCTGTGCCGCTCCGCATCGAGGACGCCCCGCCGCTCATCGAGGTCCGGGGCGAGGTCTACCTCCCGATCGCGGCCTTCGCCGCCCTGAACGAGCGCCGTGCCGCCGCCGGCGAGCCCACGTTCATGAACCCCCGCAACTCGGCGGCGGGCTCGATTCGGCAGCTCGATCCGGCGCTGGCCGCCTCGCGGCCGCTCTCGATGTGGTGCTACGGGGTCGGGGCCGCCGAGGGGATCGAGTTCGCCTCGCACTGGGAGGCCCTCGAGTGGCTGCGCGCGCACGGCTTCAAGGTGAACGCCGATGTGGCCCGGCTGTCCGACGTGGACGCCGTCGTGGAACGCTGCCGGTGGTGGGAGCAGCGGCGCGGCCAGCTCGACTACGAGATCGACGGCGTCGTCATCAAGGTCGACGACCACGAGCTGCAGCGGCGCCTGGGCGTCGTCGGGCGCGAGCCGCGCGCCGCGATCGCCTGGAAGTTCGCGCCCACGACCGCGACGACGGTGCTGCAGGACGTGAAGTGGAACGTGGGCAGAACCGGGCACCTCGTGCCCTTCGCGGTCCTGGAGCCCGTGGTGGTCGGGGGCGTGACCGTGAAGCTCGCCACGCTGCACAACGAGGAGGACCTGGCCCGCAAGGACGTCCGCCCCGGGGACGAGGTCATCGTCCTGCGGGCCGGGGACGTGATTCCGCAGGTCGTCTCCCCGGCGCCCCACGCCGCTGAGCGGGCGGGGCGATCGGCGCCGCCGGCGCCGCCGGCTCGCTGCCCGGCCTGCGGGACCGCGACGGTCAAGCCCGACGACGCGGTGTTCACGATCTGTCCCAACCGCGCCGGCTGCCCGGGCCAGCAGTGGCAGGCCGTGCGCCACTTCGTGCACCGCGGGGCGATGGACATCGAGGGCCTCGGCGACGAGCGCGTCACGCTGCTCCTGTCGCACGGGCTGATCCGCGATGCGGCCGATCTCTACGGCCTCACCGCGGAGCAGCTCGAGGGCCTCGAGGGATTCGCCGAGATCTCGGCCCGCAACCTTGTCGCGGCCATCGAGGCGTCGAAGGCCCGGCCCTTTGCCAAGGTGCTGTTCGGGCTCGGCATCGACGGGATCGGCGAGGTCAACGCCCGCAATCTGGCTGCGCGGTTCCGGTCGATCGACGCGCTGATGGCGGCGGCGCCCGAGGAGATCGCGCAGACGCCGGGGATCGGCCCGATCCTCGCCGACGCGATCGCTGAGGAGCTGCGGGACGAGACGATGGCCGGCCTCATCTCCCGGCTGCGCGGCGCCGGAGTGCAGCTGGAGCAGGAGGGGCCGCCGCCGGGGGAGGGGCCGCTGGCGGGGAAGACCCTCGTTCTGACCGGCACGCTGCCGACGCTGACCCGCGAGCAGGCGACCGAGCGCGTCCTGGCCGCCGGCGGGCGCGTGACCTCGTCGGTTTCGAAGAAGACCGACTTCGTCGTGGCCGGCGAGAGCCCCGGCTCCAAGCTCGAGAAGGCCCAGCGGCTCGGCGTCGAGGTGCTCGACGAGGACGGCCTGGCCGCGCTGCTCGACGGCTGACCGTCTTACGGTGCGGTGAGGCCGCCGCCCGGCGTGGCGGGGGCCGAGGGCGTCGTGGCGCTCGGCGCGGGCCGCGTGGCGATCCGCTTGGCGGCACCGGCCGGCCGCGAGGCGGCGAGCGCGATGGCCATGCGGTCTTGCAGCGAGCGGGCGCCGCCCACCGAGACGAAGTCCATGATCACCGCAAAGGCGACGGTGTGGCCGTTGGCGGTGCGGCAGTACCCCGCGAGCGCCGAGACGTTCGACAGCGTCCCGGTCTTGGCCTGGCAGCGGTCCTGGGCCACCGTGCCGTTCATCCGTCCGGCCAGGGTCCCGCTGCGCCCGGCCACGGGCAGCGAGTCGCGGAACACCTTTGCGTTCGGGCTCGAGGCCATGCCGTCGAGGGTGCGGACGACGTTGCGCGCCGTGGTCCGGTTGCCGCGGCCCAGCCCCGACCCGTCAACGATCGTGGGCCGGGCGCCCCACCGGGCCAGCTGGGCGCGCACGACCGCAGCGCCCGCCGCCGTCGAGCCGGCGCTGCCGAAGCGGGCGCCCAGGCCCTTGAGGAGCATCTCGGCGAGGAAGTTGTCCGACGGGTGGTTCGTGAGCCGGATGATCGTCCCGATCGGCAGCGACTCGGTCTCGGCGAGCTGGTCGGCGCCGTCGGGCGCTGTCCCAGCCCCGGGGGTGCCGGAGACGGAGATTCCCTGTGCGCGGAGGGCGTCGATCAGCCGCGCGGCAGCGTAGACGGGCGGGCGGTTCTGGAACCCGCCGCCGCCGAGGCCGCGATTCCAGTCCAGCGCGCTGAGCGGGCCGATGTAGATCGACGGGGCGTAGCCGGAGTCCGGCACCCCGCGCCGCGAGTCGAAGAACGACTCGTCGCCCAGGACGCGCCCGCGGACCTTCTTGACGCCGAGCCGGTCGAGCTGGCGCGCCAGGTCGCCGGTCGTGCCGCCCCCGCCGTAGGCGCTGCGGGTGAAGGAGTCCGACCCGAACGTCGGATCGCCTTCGCCGCGCAGGTAGAGCGTGCCGCGGTAGGTGCCGTCGTCGCCGAGCGACCCGGTGCCGAGCACCTGCGTCGGGATCGTCCCGTCCGGGCCGTAGCGCTCCAGGGCGGTCGCCGTCGTGCCGAGCTTGTTGACCGAGGCGGGAATCAGGCGGCGATCGGGACGGCGCGCCCACAGCGATCGGCGGGTCGAGAGGTCCAGCACGTACGCGCCCGAGGCGCTGCCGGCCGGCCCGAGGGCCGCGCCGAGGCGCGCCCGCAGGCCGCCTTCCGACAGGGCGGAGGCGGACGGGGCGAAGGCAAGAAGGGCCGTCACGAGGACGGCCCCGGCTGAGGATGCGCGCACCACGGTCGCCACATGGAAACACGCCGGGCGGGGGAATGGTGCGGCCGGCGCCCGGGATTGGGCCGGAGGTCGCACCTTTTCACCGATCCGCACCGTACAATGGCCTTCCGATGGGCAAGGTCGTCAAGCTCGAAGCCCAGGACAAGGACCGTCCTTCGTCAGGCCGGACCGCGTCGCGGCGCCGGCGGCGGTCCAAGACGGCCCTCGTCCTCGGCGGCGGGGGCTTCACCGGGGGCGTGTACGAGATCGGCGCGCTGCGCGCGCTGGACCTCCTCTCCGTCAACCGGACCGTCAACCAGTTCGACGTCTACGTGGGGACGAGCGCCGGGTCGTTCGTCGCGGCGCTGACGGCCAACGGCGTCACCCCCGAGGAGATGATGCGGGTCGTCAACCGCCAGGCGCCGTCGCCCTTCCGTGACGTCGACCTCGGGCAGCTGCTGCGGCCAAACGCCCTGGAGTTCCTGGCCTCCGCGCTCCGGATGCCCGTCCGCGGCGCGAAGGTCGCGCGCACCATCCTCGGCAACCTGAGCCAGCACTCGCTCATGGACATCGCGGTCGGCTTGGCCGAGGTGCTCCCGAACGGCCTCTACACGGGCTCGGGCATCGAGGACTACGTCCGGACCGTCCTGTCCGACCCCGATCGTTGCGACGACTTCCGCCTGCTCGAGAACGAGCTGTACCTCGCCGCCACCGACCTCGACACATGCGAGCGGATCGTGTTCGGGGCGGACGAATGGGATGACGTCCCGATCTCCACCGCGGTGCGGGCGTCGACCGCGCTGCCGATGGTCTACAGCCCGGTCGAGGTGAAGGGCCGCGAGCTCGTCGACGGCGGGATCGTCTCGACGACGAACGTCGACATCGCCGTCGAGGCGGGCGCCAAGTTCGTCATCGTCGTCAACCCGCTCGTGCCCTACGTCAACGATTTCAGCAAGACCGTCAGCACCCTCACCGGCTCCCGGCCCCGCCGGGTTTCGGACATGGGCTTTGCCCAGATCGGGTACCAGACGTTCAAGCTGCTGGCCTACCAGCGGCTGCACGAGCTGGCCCGCCAGTGGGAGTCCCGCTATCCCGGCGTGGACATCGTGCTGATCGAGCCCGAGCCCAACGACGAGCTCATGTTCACGACGTCGGTGATGAACTTCGCGGCCCGGGTCGACATCGCCCGCCACGGCTTCCAGTCGGTCACGATGAAGCTCGCCCAGGACTACGACCACTTCAAGGAGATCTCCGGCCGCCACGGCATCGAGATCTCCGCCACCCGGGTCCGGAAGGTCGTCAAGCACTTCTCCGCCGAGCGGGAGCGCACGCGCGCCTGGCGCAAGATCCTCGAGCAGACGACCGGCACCCTCCTGCGCCAGTCCGCGCAAGAGCCCAGCTGACGGGGCGGCCGGCGGCTACCCGAGGGCCTGGCGCAGGGCGTCGAGCAGGCGGTCGGTCGCCGGCCCGCTCTGCACTGTGACCCGCACGCGCGTGTCGTCGCCGAGGTCGCCGCCCTGGGCGACGATGACGCCGCTGCGGCCGAGGCGGGCGGCCAGCTCGGGGGCGGTCAGCCCGGCAGCGCCGAGCCACAGCGAGTTCGTCTGGCTCGGCGGGGCGTCCGCCGGCAGGTCGTGGAGGGCGTCGAGGATCCGGCGGCGTTCCGCGGCGACTTGGGCGCGGCGGGCGGCCACCTGCGGCCCGCACACCCGCAGCGCCTCGAGCATCCCGGCGGCCACGGGGTCGGCCAGCCCGCCGGGCGGCATCATCCGCGCCAGCAGCGGCGGCGTCTGCTCGCCGCCGAGCGCCCAGCCGGCCCGCAGGCCGGCGAGGCCGTAGGCCTTCGACAGCGTGCGCACGAGGACGAGCCGGGGGTGGTCGTCGAGCAGGGCCAGCGTCGCGTCGGGGTCCTCGGCGTCGACGAAGTCCACGAGCGCCTCGTCGATCACCGGCGTCACGTGCTCCGGCAGGGCGCCGGCCAGGCGGCCGAGGTCGTCGGCGGAGAGGCGCGCGCCGGTCGGATCGGACGGGCTGGCGACGAGGAGCAGGCGGGTGCGCGGCGTGACGGCGGCCAGGAGCGCGTCCGGGTCCAGCGCGGGGACCGCGACGGGGGTCGCGCCGTGACGGGCCGCGAGCGCGGGGTGCAGCGGATAGCCCGGCCAGACCGTGAGGAGCTCGTCGCCGGGAGCCAGCAGGGCGGCGGCGGCCGCGTCGAGGAGGCCGGAGGCGCCGGCCCCCACCGCGACCCGGTCGGGCTCGAGCCCGGTCCGGCGGCCGAGCGCCTCGCGCAGTTCCGCCGCGCCGGCCTGGGGGGCGCGGTTGATCCCGCGCCGGGTCGCGTAGGTGACCGCCGAGACGACCTCCGGATGCGGCATCTCGTGCCAGGTGGTGCGGGCGAGATCGAGGGGCTCCACCTTGGCCAGGGCGAGCCGGCGGCGCTCCTCGGCGCGGGCGCGCAGCTGTTCGGACACCTCGTCGTCGGACATGCCCTCGAACTGCTTGTAGTAGTCGAGGAGCCCCATCGCGCTGCGGCTAGACCGTCGGGGCCAGGCTCGGCCCGAGGCCGTGGATGAAGATGAGATAGATCGTGAAGAGGACGGTGCCCACGCCGCAGGTCACGACGAAGATCCGCCCGAGCATCCCGGTGCGCTGGTCGAACCCGGCCGCCCGCCGCACCAGGATCCAGGCGGCGTCGAGCCGCTTGAGGACGACCAGCCCGAGCAGGAGGCTGGCGAGCAGGCCCGCGAACCCGACGGCGAGCGCGGCGCCGATGCTGTCGGTGAGGTACTGGACCTGCGAGGCGATCCACAGCCAGGCCACCGGCAGCGGCCCCCAGAACGTGAGGTTGATGAGGACTTCGAGGGCCACGATCCCGCGGGCCAGCCACGTGTCGGCGCGCCGCCGGCGCTCGCCGGCGTGCTCGGGCAGGGCCCGGTACTTCACGGGCCGGGTGCCGGGGCGGCGCCCGACGAAGAGGCCGCCGTTGTCGGTCGGATCGGTCTTCACGAGCTGGCGGGCTGCGCCCGCCCGGTCACGAGCTGTACAGGCCGTCGAAGATCGACTCGTACTTCTCGTTGACCACGTTGCGCTTGACCTTCAGCGTCGGGGTCAGCTCGCCCGTCTCCTGCGAGAGGTCGTGGTCGAGGATGGCGAACTTCTTGACCTGCTCGACCTGCGCGTACTTCTCGTTGGCCTTGTCGAGCACCTCCTGCACGAGCGCGTGGACCTTCGGCTCGTTCGCCAGCGACGGGATGTCCTCGGGCAGCCCGTTCTCGCGGGCGAACTGCACGATCTCCTCGGGGTCGAGCGTGACGAGCGCGACGGGGTAGGGACGCCGGTCGCCGTACATGACGGCCTGGGAGATCCAGCGGCTCTGCTTGAGGTCGTTCTCGAGGTTCGCCGGCGTGAGGTTCTTCCCGCCGGCCGTGATGATGATGTCCTTCTTGCGGCCGGTGATCTTGACGTAGCCCTCGTCGTCGACCGAACCGAGGTCGCCGGTGTGAAGCCAGCCGTCCTCGACGGCGCCGAAGCTCGCGTCGTCGTTCTTGTAGTAGCCCTGGAAGATGTTGGCGCCCTTGATCAGGATCTCGCCGTCGTCGGCGATCTTGACCTCGCAGCCGGGCAGCGCCCGGCCCACGGTGCCGAACTTGTGGTGCTCGATCGTCGAATACGTGGCGACCGTCGCGGTCTCGGTCATCCCATAGCCCTCGAGCACCGGCACGCCGGCGGCGTAGAAGAACCGCAGGATCTCGGGGGCGATCGGCGCGGCGCCGGTCACGGCCTGGCGCAGCTGGCCGCCGAACAGGTTGCGCACGTTCTCGAAGACGGCGGTGTCGGCCTCGCGGAAGGGCTTCTCGAGCTCCGGCGGCACGTGCTCGCCGGCCACGAGGTGATCGCGGGCCTGGACGCCGACGTCGACCATCGCCTCGAAGTGCTGCTGGGCGTCGTCGCCGTAGCGCTCCTTGAACGTCGCCAGGATCTGCGTCGAGGCGAGCGTGTAGAGCTTCTCGAAGATGCGCGGCACCGACGGGAAGTACGTCGGCTTGGTCTCCATGAGCTCGGGGATGATCTTCTGGGGGTCGCCGGTCCAGTAGCTGATCGTGCCGCCGAGGTCGTAGGAGAGGAGCTGGATCAGGAGCGCAAAGGCGTGGGCAAGGGGGAGGAACAGGTACGTGGCCTCGCCCTCGTTGAGGACCTCGAGCGTCTCGCACATGTTCAGCACGCTGCGGTAGTTGCCGTGCGTGAGGACGCAGCCCTTCGGGGGGCCGGTCGTGCCGGAGGTGTAGATGAAGGTGAAGGGGTCGTCGGGCGTGATCGCCGCGGCCCGGGCCTCGAGCTCGAGCTCCTCGCGCGCGCGGCCCCGCTCGCGGACCTCGTCGAGGGGGATCGCGTCGGCCACGTCGCCGGCGGGGTCGATCACGACGATCGTGCGCAGGCTGGGAAGGCGGTCGCGGACCTCGACGATCTTGGCCACCTGCGCGGCGTCCTCGCAGACGATCGCGACGGCCTCGGAGTTGCCGGCGACCCACTCGCACTCCTCGGGCGAGTTCGTGGGGTAGATGGGCACGACGACGGCCCCCGCCGTCGAGATCGCGAAGTCGACGTAGGACCACTCCGGGCGCGTGTTGCAGAGGATGCAGACTCGTTCGCCGGAGTGGATGTCCAGTGCGATCAGCCCGCGGCCGATCTCCGAGACGATCTCGCCGACCTCCGCGTAGGTCACCGAAACCCAGTCGTCACCGACCTTCTGCTGCAGCGCCGGCGTGTCCGCGTGCTTCTTGGCCGCCAGCAGCAGCAGGTCGGCAATCGTCTTGGATCCGGTCGAGCCTCCGGCCGGTGCGCTGGCTGCTTCCATGATTCCCCCTCCGTTGTTGCGTCGTCGAGCCCCGCGGGCACGCGCCCGCGGGCGATTCTACGGGAGCGGGGCCAAACGGATCAGTCGTGCGCGTGGAACACCGGCGCCGTGTCCTCCCACTCGGACGCCGGCTCGTCGCGCGCCCACTGCTCCTGGATCTCCTCCAGGGACCGGCCGCGCGTCTCGGGGACGTAGCGCCAGACGAAGATGTAGGCGAACACGCACATGAGCGCGAGCACGAAGAACGTCGCGGCTTCGCCGATCTCGTTCACGACGGTGAGGAAGAACTGCGTGACGAGGAACGCGGCGCCCCAGTTCACCGCGGTGGCCAGCGAGACGGCCCGGCCGCGGACCCGGCTGGGGAAGATCTCGGAGATGATCGTCCAGACGACGGGGCCCAGCGAAAACGCGAAGGACGCGATGAACACGACGAGCGCGACCATCGTGACGATGCCCGCCAGCGACGCGCCGGCGCCGGTGTCGGTCGTGCCGGTCGTGGCGAAGCCGATGCCCACCGCGGTCAATGAGACGAACATGCCCACGAGCCCGGCGAACAGCAGCGGCCGGCGCCCGAAGCGGTCGACGTACGCCACGGCGATGAACGTGGCGAGCACGTTGACCAGGCCCACGCAGTAGAGCGTCGCCGTCGTCTGCTGATTGGTGCTCGTGAGGCCAGCGCGGTCGAAGATCTCGTTCGCGTAGTAGATGATCGCGTTGATCCCGGTGATCTGCTGGAAGATCGAGAGGCCGACGCCGACGACCAGCGCCTTGCGCATCCGCGGGCTGAACACCTCGCGCCAGCTCGCCTCGCCGCCTTCCGCCTCGGTCGCGATCTGGGCCTCGACTGCGGCGAGTTCCGCGTCGACCTTGTCCGGCGGCGTCACGTGGGCGAGCGCGTCGCGTGCCTCCGTCTTGCGGCCCATCTTCGCGAGCCAGCGGGCCGACTCGGGGACGAGGAACACGCCGATCATCAGGAGCGCGCCCGGCACGACGGCCAGGAGGAACATCGTCCGCCAGGCGCCGCTCTCGGTCAGCGCGTCGTCGACGAGGTAGGCGACGAAGATCCCGAACGTGATCGCGAGCTGGTAGCTGGACACCATCCGCCCGCGCCACTTCTGCGGGGCCATCTCGGCGGCGTAGAGGGGGGCGATCGTCGAGGCGAACCCGACACCGATGCCCGTGATCACCCGGCCGACGGTGAGGACCGCGGCGCTGTCGGCGACGGCCTCGACCACCGCGCCGAGGATGAAGAGCACGCCCGCCGCCACGAGGACCTTGCGCCGGCCGATGCGGTCGGCCAGGACGCCGGCAACCAGCGCGCCCGCGAGCGCGCCGAGGGTGACCCAGGACGTGATGATCTCGCTGGCGAACGTCCCAATGTCGAGGTCCTGCTTGACGAGCTTGAGCGCGCCCGAGATGACGCCCTGGTCGTAGCCGAAGAGCAGCCCGGCCAGGAATGTGACTGCGCCGATGGCCAGGACCCAGAACCGGACGCTGCGGCCCTTGGGGCCGGCGGCTGCCGCCGGAACGGTGCCCGCTGTCTCGTCAGTCGCCATCTGCACCGCTCCTCGTCACGTCGGGGGGAGCGCCCCGGCCCGGGCAGCCCGGCCAGGACGCGGGGACCTGTGCGACATGCGTGGATTTCCGCGCATCCGGCGCGGTTCCTGCCACGGGACGATGCGGTCGCGCGCGCCGAATGCGCGCGCGGGAGCCGGTCAGACCTTGACGGCCTGCTCGGTGAGCGGGGACTCGGCCTGGAGGTTGGAGAGGAACAAGGTCTTGTCGATGCGGCCCTGGAAGATCGGAACGCCCAATTCCATGCACTTGCTGATGACTTCGCGGCGGTCGAGCCCGGCCTCGCGGGCCAGCTCGGTGGGCGTCAGGTGGTTGGGCATGGGCGAGAGACCCCTCCTGTCGGTTTGTTCCTAGGCGAACTTATAGCCCGTCGGGCGGACGAGCTCAACGAAAATGGACGCTCCGAGCGGGAAATCGGACGGGCCCGCGCCGGGGTCCCGGAGGGCCCTAGACCGGATTCGGGATGTCCAGCGCGACGTGCCGCACGCCGAATCGCTCGGCCACGAGGTCGCCGAGCCGCCGGATGCCGAACGTCTCCGTGGCGTAGTGGCCGGCGGCGAGGAAGTGGATGCCCCCCTCAGTGGCGTCGGCCATCGCGTGCTCGGCCGGCTCGCCGGTCAGGAACGCGTCGAGCCCGGCCGCGATCGCCGTGTGGACGTCGCTGGCGGCGCCGCCGGACACGATCCCGATGGTTCGCACCTGCGCCGGCCCGCGCCCCTGGACCAGCGGCTGGCGGCCCGTGAGCCCGGCCACCCGCGCCACGAGCTCGTCCGCGGGGATGCCCTCGTCCGGGAATCGGCCGGCGAACCCGATCGTCCGGCCGCGGTGCTCGGCGAACGGCTCGCGCGAGGCGCAGCCGAGCCCGTCGGCGATCAGGGCGTTGTTCCCGACCTCCGGATGGGCGTCGAGGGGCAGGTGGTAGGCGGCCAGGGAGATGCCGTTGGCGATCAGGAGCTTCAGCCGCTCCGCCATCTGCGGCGACAGCGCGCGGGGGTGGAACTCCCAGAACAGGCCGTGGTGGGCGAGGACCAGCTCGGCTCCCGCGGCGTGCGCCGCCGCGAAGAGCTCGAGGTGGGCGCTCACGCCCGTCGCCACCGTCGTCACCGCGGCGGCGCCCGGCACCTGGAGCCCGTTGGGGCCGTAGTCGTCGAAGCCGCCAGCGTCGAGCAGGTCGTCGAGGAATCCGATGATCTCGTCGCGATCGGCCATGGCGTTCCGCGCGAACGCTACAGTCGCCGCCGTGGCCCTGCCTGCGCAGCCGGAGCGCGATCCGTTCCTCGAGTCCCTCATGGAGACGAACCTCTACTCCATGGGAGCGTTCTTCTGCGACCGCCACCCCGAGCTGGTCGACGACGTGATCGCCGAGGCCAGCGCGATCGAGGACGAGGGGCTGGCGCGGTACGCCGCGCGCGAGGACCGCTCGATGGAGGAGTGCTTCCAGACGCTCGTGACCGGGCTGGCGGTGCGGTACTACAAGGCCGTCGCGGGCTGAGGCGGCGCGGCGCCCGGCCGCCGCGGGCCGCGGCCGCGCGCCGCCGCCTGCTGGACCTGTGGGATACTCAGGCCCTTCGGGGCGTGGCGCAGCCTGGTAGCGCGCACCGTTCGGGTCGGTGAGGTCCCGAGTTCAAATCTCGGCGCCCCGATTTGCTTCTGGTGCGCGGGCTCCGGTCCGCGCACCATTGACGTTCTGCCTCGAACGGCCCTGAAGCGGCGTGACGGGGCCGTGGCACGGGCACGGCGGCCGAGGTCAGGCCTTCTCGAACGTGATCCGGAAATGGTCCAGCAGTTCGCGCTCGAAGCAGACCGTATTGGCGCTCACGCCCGACGTGAAGGCGAGGCGGAACTCGGGGCTCGTGAGCCATTTCGGGATCAGGCGCGCCTTCACGAGCGCCTTGCGGAAGCTCGGCTCGGCGAAGCGGGCGCGCCACTGGGAGATGGTCTCGATGTAGTCCAGGCGGCCGCTCTGGCTCTCGACGAGCCGGAAGTGCGGCTCGGCGCTGCGGATGACCTGCTCGGAGCCGTAGGGGAGGAAGGAGCCGGGGAACTGCTGGCGCATGAGCGCGACGTACCACGAGTCCGAATCCCGGGGGGCGTGGATGTCGACCTCGTCCAGCGGGATCATGTTGCGCCCGAAGACCATGGTCTGGATGTAGCAGCGGCCGCCAGCGGGCAGGAGGCCGGCGATGTGGCCGAAGAGGTCGCGGTAGACCTCCTCCTGGCGCCCCGCGCGGTGCTCCTCCTCGGAGCAGAAGTGCTCGAAGGCGCCCAGGCTCGCCACGGCGTCGAAGGGCCCGAACGTGTCTCGGGTGACGGCCCGCGCGTCGCTGAGGCGGGCGTCGAGGCCGTTGCGCTGGCAGGCGGCCGCCTGGGCCGAGGACAGCGTGACCCCGAGGCCGGTGGCGCCGCGCTGGCGGATGAAGTTCAGGAGCGGCCCCCAGCCGCAGCCGAGGTCGAGCACACGGCGCCCTGGGTCGATCCCGATCTGCGCGGCCACGTACTCGTGCTTGCGGCGCTGGGCCTCCTCCAGCGTCAGGCTGAAGTCGCCGTCGTACTTCGCGCCGCTGAAGTCCGCCATCTCCCCCAGGCTCAGCCGGAAGAGCCGGTCGATCTGCGAGTAGGTGAATTCGAGGTCCTGGCGTTCGGCCATGGCGAGTCGTCGGGAAGCCGGGCGGGCAGCGCGGGGATCAGCGCACGCCGACGAGGTCAACCACGAACACCAGCGTCTCGTCCGGGCCGATGACGCCGCCGGCGCCACGCTTTCCGTACGCGAGCTGCGGCGGGATCGTGATCCGGCGCCGGCCGCCGACCTTCATGCCGGCGACACCCTGGTCCCAGCCGGGAATGACCTGGCCCTTGCCGAGGGCGAATTTGAAGGTGTCGCCCCGGTCCCAGGAGGCGTCGAACTGGTCGCCGGTGGCCCAGGAGACACCGACGTAGTGGACCTCGACGATGTTCCCTGCGACCGCCTCCTCGCCCTCGCCGACGGCGAGGTCCTCGAGTTCGAGCTGGTACGAGGGCGGCTGATCGGCGGGGATCTCGACGTAGGGCTTCTCGGTGGCGGTCATGGGCGGGACTGTAGCCGTGCCGCTGCCGGAGCGGCCGTCACGCTGCGCGGCGCCGCGACACCAGCCCTTGCCCGGGCGCCGCTGCCGGGCTACGGTCGCCGCGATGCGCGTCGCCGAGCTCTGGCGCTACCCCGTCAAATCGCTGCAAGGCGAGCGGCTCGACACGGCCGAGATCGGCGAAGGGGGGCTGGAGGGCGACCGCCGCTTTGCGATCTACGACGTCGGCACCGGCTTCGGGCTCACGGCGCGGCGGGTGCCCGAGCTGCTGTTCGCCTCCGGCCGGCTGCGGGAGGACGGCGGCGTGGAGATCACCCTGCCCGACGGCAGCACCGCGACCGACGACGCCGCCCTCTCGGCCTGGCTCGGGCGTCCCGTCACACTGCGCTCAGCGGCGGCAACCCCGGATCGGCGGTACGAGAACGTTGTGGACTTCGAGCGGGAGCCCACGAGCGAGTGGGCGGCGTTCGAGGGAGCGGACGGGGCGTTCCACGACATGGGGATCGCGCGCGTCTCGCTCGTGTCGACGGAGACCGTCGGAACGTGGGACCGCCGGCGGTTCCGGGCCAACGTGCTGCTGGAAGGCAGCGGCGAGGACGACCTGGTCGGGTCGGCCGTGACGCTCGGCAGCGCCGCGCTGACGGTGAGCATCCGCATCCCGCGGTGCGTGATGACCACGCGCGCCCAGCCGGACGGCGTCGAGCGCAACCTCGAGGTCCTGCGCACGATTGCGCGCGAGCGCGAGGGCTGCCTGGCGGTCGGCGCGCTCGTCACGCGTCCGGGTGCCGTGCGGCTCGGCGACCGGCTCGAGCCGGACGCGGGAGCGGACGGCTAGCGAACGGTGAACCGCGCCTGCGCGAGCACGTCGTAGTGGTCGTCGCGGAGGAGCCGCACGACATAGCGGCCCTTCGCGAGCTTCCCGAGATCGTTGGTGGTGAAGGTCTCGGCTCCGGCGATGCGGGCTCCCGTGTAGACGTAGCCGATGTAGTCGAAGACGTCGGGCGTGCCCGCCTTGGCGACCGCGACCCAGTCGTCGCGCCACCCGGGCGCGTTGCGCCAGCGCACGCCGATCGGCTCGCCCGGGCGGACCGTGCCCTTCGTCACCGACACGGACGGGCGGGCGCCGCGCGCGAGCACGGTGAAGCGGTCGCGAGCCAGCGCCCGGCCCTTGGCGTCGAGCAGCAGCGCGTCGTACTCCCCGGGCTGCATCCCCAAGGTCCCGAGCTTGACCGACGGGCGGTCGGCGTATCCGCCGGGCCCGGCGGTCGTGCCCGCCGACACGAGCGCCCGGCTGGCGCCGGCGCCGCGCGGCACGAGCGCGACCTGCCAGTCGCCGCTGGACGGGACGCTGAAGCGGACCACGAGCGGGCTGCCAACGGTCACCGACGGGCGGTCGGTGGCCACGAGCGCGGGCGGCACGGCCGGCTCGACGCGGAACTCCGACACGACGGCCCGGTGGTCGGACGGGTACGGGTCGATCGGGATCGCGACCGCCGGATTGCCGGGCTCGCCGACGATCTCGCTCGAGACCGGCGTGGCCGCACCGCCGCCCCAGACGAAGTCGATGCGGTCCTTCGTCTCCTTGGCCGGGACGTAGGGATACGGCCGGCCCGGGGTCCAGGTCAGCCCCGGGGTGGCGACCGGGTCGGGGTGCACGGTCCGGAAGGAGTCGCGCAGGCCGGCGTCGGCGATCGCCTTCGAGGCCGGCCAGGCGAACGGGAACTTCAGCTCCGGCCGTGCGGCGACCGCGGCGGGCGTCCAGTCCAGATGTGATGGGGAGTTGAAGTCTCCGGTGAAGAAGACCGGGACGTTGCGGCGGGCCAGCGGGCCGAGGGCCGCGGCGAACGGCCGGACCTCCGGCACGCGGGTCTCGTTCTCCAGCGTGAGGAGCTTGGCCGGCGTCGTCCCGTCGCGCACGGCCTCTGGGCCGTACGGGTCGCTCGTCAGGTGGGTGTTCGCCATCGCCACGGCCTGGCGGGGGCCGACCAGCACCCAGGCGTGGAGGTGCTGCGGGTCCTGCCCGTTGATCGAGTACGGGACCCGCTCGCGGCCGGTCTTGACCCCGATCCCCGAGTCGAACAGCGGGAAGCGCGAGATGAGGTAGCGGCGCTCGTCGACGTAGGGGAACCCGACCGCGTTGGCGATGCGGCGCAGGTTGCCGTCGGCCTCTTGGATCCCGACGACGTCGGGATGGGCGGCCCGGATCGCCCGGGCGACCTGGCCGAATGCGACCTGGTCGCCGCCGTACCAGATGTTGAACGTCATCACCCGCAGCGTCCTCGGCGCTGCGGATGCGCCGGCGGCGCCGGCGAGCAGGAGGCCCGCGGCCAGGCAGGCGGCGGCCGCGGCGATCCGCGATCGCGGCGTTCCCGGCCGGCCTGCTCCCCCCGAGTGCACGGGCGAAGCCTCCGCGACCGGACGGCGCAGGTCAAGCGGGATATGGTCGCCCGATGACCGACGCGCCCGCGGCTGCCGCCGCCGAGCCCGGCCTCGCCCGCTTCCCGCCCGGGACGGCGCGCGGCGCCGAGGGAGGGCTGCTGATCGGCGGCTGCGACGCCGGCGAGCTCGCGGCCGAGTTCGGCACGCCGCTGCTGGCCTACGACACCGGCGCGCTGCGGGCGCGCGCCCGCCGGTTCCGGGCGGCACTGGCGTCCGCGCTGCCGGGGCGCGAGGCCGCGGTGGCGTTTGCGTCCAAGGCGTGCCCCTGCCCGCCTGTCCTTGCCGTCCTGGCTGCCGAGGGGCTGCGCTGCGACGTCGCGTCCGCCGGCGAGGTGGCCATGGCCCGGGCCGGCGGCTTCGCCGGCCGCGACCTCGTGCTGCACGGGAACGCCAAGCGCAACGCTGACCTGGCCGCGGCCCTCGAGGCCGGCGCCGGCCTGATCGTCATCGACGGTCCCGACGATGCCGACCGGCTCGAGCGCCTCGGGGCGCGGGCGCAGCCGGTGCTCGTGCGGATCGTGCCGGACGTCGCCGCGGCGACCCATCCGGCGATGCAGACCGGCCACCTGGGCACGAAGTTCGGAGTGCCGCTCGCCGCGGCGCCGGCGATGTTCGAGCGCCTGCGGGCCTCGGCCGCCACCGACCTGCAGGGCGTCCACGTCCACCTCGGGTCCCAGATCCTCGACCTCTCGACCTTCACCGCGGGCGTCGAGGCCCTCGCCGCGCTCGGCCCCCAGCCGGTGGTCGACGTCGGCGGCGGGCTCGGGATCGCCTACCGGCGCGGCGACGAAGCGCCGACGCCCGAGGCGTGGGCGGCCGAGCTCGGCGCCGCGATCGCCGATCACGCCCCGGCGGCGCGGACGGTGATCGCCGAGCCGGGCCGGTCCCTGGTCGGTCCCGCCGCCGTCACGCTCTACCGGGTCGTCACCGTGAAGCGCTACGGCGCGCCGGTCGTTGCTGTCGACGGCGGCCTGAGCGACAACCTGGAGCCGATCTACGGCGTCGCCTTCGACGCGGTCCACGCCGACCGGCCCGGCGGCCAGGAGCCGTGCCGCCTCGTCGGCCACCACTGCGAGGAGGGCGACACGCTCGGCCAGGCGATTCCGCTCGACGACCCCCGGCCCGGCGACCTGCTCGCCGTGCCCGTCACCGGCGCCTACACGTTCACGATGGCCAACAACTACAACGCCACGCCGCGGCCGGCCGTCGTGCTCGCCGAGCGCGGCGAGGCGACGCTGGCCGTGCGGCGCGAGACCCTGGAGGACCTGGCGGCCCGCTTCGCCTGAGCGGGAGCGGGCCGCGAGCTAGCGCCGATACTCGGGGTTCGGGTGGTCCGGGTCCGAGAGGTCCCAGTCGGTGGCCGCCGTTCCGTGCGCCGGAATGCCGCCGGCGTCCTTGAGCCGGCGCGCGGCGTGCAGGAGGTTCCAGGCCATGAAGACCGTGTTGCGGGTCGTCCAGGCGTTGCGCTGCCCGCCCGCGTCGCCGTCGAGATACGACGGGCCAGGGCCGGCCTCGCCGTTCCAGTAGGCGTCGGTCTGGGGCGGCACCGTCACGCCGATGTGCTGCAGCGCGTAGAGCACCTGCGCGCTCACGTGCTTGCCGCCGTCCTCGTTGCCTGTGGTGATCGCGCCGCCGACCTTGCCGTAGTAGGACCACTGGCCCTGCTCGTTCGTGTCGCCGGAGTACGCGTAGAGCCGCTCGATGATCTTGCGCGTCTGCGAGCTCTGATCGCCCAGCCAGATCGGGCCGGCGATGATGATGATGTCGGCCGGCTCGACGAGCTCGCGGTAGATGGCGGGGAAGTCGTCGGCGTCGTAGCCGTGCTCGCGCATGTCCGGCCAGACGCCCGGCGGGATGTCGTGATCGACTGTGCGCACCTCGTCGACCTGGACTCCGGCCGTCTCGAGGATGCCCCAGGCGATCGCGAGCAGGCCGTCGGTGTGGCTCGGCTCGGGCGACCGCTTGAGGGTTCCGTTGAAGACGACGGCGCGCAGGTCGTCGTAGCTCGCCGGCGCGGTCGCGTTGAGGTGGTCGATGAAGGCTTGGATCGAAGCGGGGATGGGCATGGCCTCTGCGTCCCGCGCCGTGGCCGAGCGTTACGCCTCGGCGCAGCGAGGCTGCTCCGGCGGCGCAGACCCCCTCCCGGCCGTCACGGGGATCCGCCCTTCGAGGCCGCGGAGGCGATCAATCGCCCCCCCGGCGTCGCCGATGCGCAGGTCGTCGGCGTGCCCGACGGGCGCCACGGAGAGAAGCTGTGCGCGTGGATCCGGCGGCGCCGCCCAGGTCAATCCTGGCTTGGCCTGGTGGGCGCGGCGCCAGGCGGCCGCTAGGGTCGCGTCACTGTGGCCTCGGAATCAGCAGCCGTGGCGGTTGAGGCGTCGCCCGCCGGCCTCCCCGGCCGCGCCGCGCGCGCGCCGGCCGCCGCCATCGCGTTCGGCCTGCTCGGTGTCGTCGGGTTCTCGTTCTCGCTCCCGGCGACGCGCCTGGCCGTCGCCGACCTGAACCCGTGGTTCGTGGCCTTCGGCCGCGCCGCCGCCGCCGGCGGCCTCTCCGCCGCTCTGCTCGTCGCCGTGCGCGCCCCCCGGCCGACCCGGGCTCAGCTTCGGTCCCTGGCGATCGTGGCGCTCGGCGTCGTCGTCGGGTTCCCGATCTTCACCTCCCTGGCGCTGGAGGACCGCACGAGCGCGCACGGCGCGGTCGTGATCGGCGTGCTGCCCGTGGCGACCGCACTGTGGGCGGTGGCCCGCGGCGGGGAGCGCCACTCGGCCCGGTTCTGGCTGGCCGCGCTGGCGGGGATGGCTGCGGTCATCGTCTTCGCGGCCACCGCTGGCGCGGGCGGGTTCCAGCTCTCGGACGGCTACCTCCTCGCTGCCGTGGCGCTCGGCGGGCTCGGCTACGCCGAGGGCGGCCGGCTCGCGCGCGACCTCGGCGGGGCGCGGACGATCTGCTGGGCGCTCGTCGTCGCGCTGCCGGTCACCGTGCCGGTCACGGCTGCTGCGGCCGCCGGCGGGCTGCACGCGGGCGGCGATGCGTGGTTCGGCTTCGCGTACGTGGCGGTCGTGTCGATGTGGCTCGGGTTCTTCGCCTGGTACGCGGGGCTGGCCCGCGGCGGCGTGGCGCGGATCGGCCAGATCCAGCTCGCTCAGCCCGTGCTCACGCTCGGGTGGGCGGCGCTTCTGCTCGGCGAGGCGGTCTCGGCGGCGACGGTGGCCGCCGCGCTCGTCGTGCTCGCCTGCGTCGTGGCGACGCAACGGGCGCGGTAGGGCCGTGCGGGTGTGGCCCGCTCAGCCGCGGCGGCCGTGGCGGCCCTGCCGGCCCGGGGGGCCGGCGCGATGGCTCCGCGCCGCGGGCGCGGCCGTGCGGGCCGCGGCGAAGACCGCGGCGGTCTCGGGGGCCATCGAATAGTCGGTGCCGCCGTCGTCGCGGGCCGCGGTGGTGATCGGGAACTCGCGGCCGAGCTTGCGGCACCAGCGCCCGGGCCACGCGAGGATGCCGGCGAGGCCGTGCGCGCCCTTGTCGAGGCCCAGGCGCGCGGCGAGGTCGTTGCCGCCGACGGGCTCGCCGGGCGTTTCGATGAGCAGGTCGAAGAGCTGGCGGGCCGGCTCCGAGAGCCGTCCGTACAGCCAGGCGGCAGGCTCGGTGTCAGCCTCGGTCCAGGGCGAGCGGTCCCCGCGCGGGGGCCCGTGCGGCGGGCCGAGGCCGCCGCGCCCGCGGCGCGGCGGCCAGGTGCCGGTGTCGGCGGCGAGGAACTGGGCGAACCAGGCGTAGAACTCGGCCACCCGTTCCTCGGGCACGTCGACGGTGATGGTCTTGTCGGCCATCAGGGGCGTCCTACGCCTCGCGGGCCTCGGCGGCCGGCGGGGCGGACTGCTCGCCGCGAGTGCGGCAGCGGCCGTGTCCGTGGCGGCCGTGCCCGCGCGGTCCGCGCCGGCGGCCCCGGCCGGCCAGGAAGCGGGCGTAGAAGGCGTAGAACTCGGGGACCCGGTCGGCGGGGACGGAGACGGTGATCTCGCGCTCCTCGGCGGCGGGCGCCTCGGTGGTGGGGGTGCTGTCTTGGGAAGTCATGGCATCTCCTTGTGCTGGTTCCCTTGCTTACAAGGTGGAAGTATACGGAAGTAAATACTTAAGTCAAGGATCGCTGCGGCCGGCCAGGCCCTCGCGGTCCGCAGGCCCACAGGCCCCCCGCGCCGCCGTTCCGGCATGATCGGGGCATGGGCTGCTTCCTCCTGATCTTCGCCGCGATCGCCCCGCGGGTCACGCTCGTGGCCGTCTGGCTGTTCACGGACCTCGTGACCCGAGCGTTCGAATCGTGGATCCCGCCGCTGCTCGGCCTCGTCCTGCTGCCGTACACCACGGTCGCGTGGGTGCTCGTCTACCAGCCGGCCCGCGACGGCCCGTCGACCGGCGGGTGGATCGTCGTCGCGCTCGGCCTGCTGCTCGATGTCTCGTCCTGGGCACGCAGCGGCCGGTTCCGCCGGTCGCGCGGCTGAAGGCCCTCAGGCGCGACCGCTAGCGAAGCTGCGCCGCCGCCCGCCGCAAAGCCGTTTCGGCATCGGCCGCCAGCCGGGCGACGAGGTTGCCAGCCGCCGGGAGATCGTCCACGAGACCGGCGGCCATCCCGGCGTAGACCGGCCGCGGGTCCGGCCCGCCCTTCGCGGGCGCCAGCTCGGCGGCCGCGGTTGCGGGATCTTTGGCGAGCTCCGCCTCCCGGCCGTGCCAGCGGTCGGTGAACTCGCTGCGCAGGGCGCGACCGGGGTATTCGGCCGGCCATCCGAGGCCGGCGGCAAGATCGTAGGCGCGCGTGTGCACCGTCTCGCCCGACTCAGCGGCGAGGATTCGCGCCTTGGCGCGGGGGCTGCCGAGCGCCTCCGCGGTGGCGGCGAACCGGGTGCCAACCCACGCTCCGGCGGCTCCGGCGGCCAGCACGGCAGCGATGCCCGCGCCGGTTCCGATCCCGCCGGCGCCCACCAGCGGCGTGCCCGCCAGCTCGGCCAGCGGTGCCGCCGCCTGAAGCAGGGGGAGCGTGGCGACGTGGCCGGTGTGCCCGCCGGCCTCGGTGCCCTGCGCGACGATGACGTCCGCCCCGGCGTCGAGCGCCCGCTGGACCGAGGAGACATCCTGTGCCTGGGCCATGACGACCGCACCGGCGGCCTTCGCCGTCCCGGCCCAGGGCGCCGGGTCGCCGAAGGACAGTGCAATGGCGTCGGGCCGCTCCGCCACGGCGGCGTCGAGCAGCTCGGGCTCGTCGAGCAGCCGCCACACGAGCAGCCCGATGCCGAACGGGCCCCCGCCGCGTGCGGTCGCCGCTTCGCGCGCGATCCAGTCCGCCGGGGTCCGGCTGCCGACGCCGAGCATGCCCAGTCCGCCCGCGGCCGAGACCGCCGCGGCCAGGCGCCCTCCGGCCACGCCGCCCATCGGAGCGCAGACGATCGGGTGGCGGAGCTCGAGCCGCCGGGTCAGCGCAGTCGTGATCACGAACGGTGCCTACCCGCCAGAGCGGCCGGGCATGCCTCAGTTCGGCGCAGCTGCGGCGTGGAGCGTCACGAGCGACGCAATAGCGGCTGGCACCTGCGCCATGAAGGCGTGGCCGGCGTCCCGGAAGCGGACCAGCCACGACCCGTCGAGCCCCGCCGCGAGCGTGAGCGCATTCGCCGGCGGAATGACGGCGTCCGCCGTGCCGCAGGCCACGAGCGCCGGTGCGCGAATCTCGCCGAGGCGGCCGGCCAGTCCGCCAGCTTGCCAGGCGAGGATGGCCTGGCGCTGGCGGGCCAGCACGCCGGCGTCGAGCCCGGCCCGAGCGTCAGCGACGAGGTCGCCGAACTCGGCATCGATCTGCGCCGCGACCGGAGCGGGGAAGAGCAGCGCCAGCAGCCTGGCGGCCTGCTCGCGCGGAGGCGGCTCGAGGTCGGTGATCGTCTCCAACACGCCGGGCGGGGAGGGCTCCCCGCCGCCGGTCGCCGTGCCGAGCAGGGCCAGGCTCGTGACCAGGCCGGGCCGGGCCGCAGCGAGGGCGAGCGCCACGAATCCGCCCATGGACCAGCCCGCGACGGCGGCGGGACCGAGGCCGAGCCCGTCGGTCGCCGTGGCGACGTCCGCGGCCAGGTCCTCGATCGTGAATGGTGCGCCGTCGTCGCTGCTGGCTCCCATGCCGCGGTGGTCGAGCGCGACGACCGTCCAGGACTCGGCCAGCGCGGCCACAAAGGCGGGATCCCAGTCGGCGTGGGTGGCGGCCAGGCCGTTGAGGAGCACGAGGGGCGGCCCCGCGCCCAGCTGCAGGCCGCCGATGGTCCGCCCGCCGGCCTCCAGCTCGATGGGCGCAGGTGCTGCGCTCACGCGGTCCCGGCGGAAAGTTCGGCGGCGAGATCGACGAACGGGTCCAGCGCGGCGGGATTGGCCAGGCTCTCGCGGCTCGCGGCCTGGTCGGGCGGCGTGCCCATGAGGATCCGCTTGACCGGGACCTCGAGCACCTTGCCGGACAGGGTCCGTGGCACCTCGGCGATCTGGCGGATCTCGTTCGGGACGTGCCGGGGTGAGCAGTCGGACCGGATCCGGCGCTTGATCGCCGCCGCCAGATCGTCGGTGAGCTCAGCCCCCGGGTCCAGGACGACGAACAGGGGCATCCACCCCTCGTCGAAGCCGCTGCGCGGCAGGTCGACCACCAGCGCGTCGGCGACCGCGGGCTCGGCGAGGACGGCGCGGTAGATCTCGCTCGTGCCCATGCGCACGCCGCCGCGGTTGATGGTCGAGTCCGAGCGCCCGTAGATCACGGCGGTGCCGCGGCTGGTGATCTCGATCCAGTCGCCGTGGCGCCACACGCCCGGGTAGATGTCGAAATAGCTGGAGCGGTAGCGCGCGCCGTCGTCGTCCCCCCAGAAGTACAGCGGCATCGAGGGCATCGGCTCGGTGATGACCAGCTCCCCGACCGCGTCGACGAGCGGCCGGCCCTCCTCGTCCCAGGCCTCGACCGCGCAGCCCAGCGAGCGCGCCTGCAGCTCCCCGCGGTAGACGGGGAGCGTGGGAACGCCGCCGACGAACGCGGTGCAGACATCGGTGCCGCCGCTCGTGGAGAAGAGCCAGGTGTCGGACCCGAGCTCGTCGGCCACCCACTGGAAGCCCTCGGGGGAGAGCGGCGATCCGGTGGAGCCGACCGCGGCGAGCGCCGAGAGGTCCCGCCCAGCGGCGGGCCGCACGCCCGCCTTCAGGCACGAGGCGATGAAGGCGGCGCTCGTGCCGAACGTCGTGATCCCGGCGTCGGCGGCGAGCTGCCAGAGCGCGCCGAGGTCCGGATGGCCCGGACTGCCGTCGTAGAGGACGATCGAGGCCGGCGTGAGCAGGACGCCGACGAGGAAGTTCCACATCATCCAGCCGGTGGTGCTGAACCAGAACACCCGGTCGCCGGCCTGGGCGTCGAGGTGCAGGTGCATCTTCTTGAGCTGCTCGAGGAGGATGCCCCCGTGGCCCTGGACGATCGGCTTGGGCAGGCCCGTCGTGCCCGAGCTGTAGAGGACCCAGAGCGGGTGGCCGAAGGGCACCGGCTCGAAGGCGAGCTGCGCCCCGGCGCCGGCGGCCTCGAGCTCGGCCCAGCCGATCGCGTCGCGGAGGCCGCCGAGGTCCGGGTTCGCGTGCAGGTAGGGCAGGACGACGGTGCGCTCGACCGTCGGCAGCTCGGCCTGGAGTCCGGCCACGATCTCGCGGCGGTCGAAGTCCTTGCCGCCGTAGCGGTAGCCGTCGACGGCGAGCAGGACCGTCGGCTCGATCTGGGCGAAGCGGTCGATCACCGACCGCGCGCCGAATTCCGGCGCCGCGCTGGACCAGATCGCGCCGATCGAGGCGCAGGCGAGGAACGCGGCCACGGTTTCGGGCAGGTTCGGGAGGTAGGCGACCACGCGATCGCCGCGACCGACGCCCTGGGCCCGCAGCCCGGCCGCGATCGCCGCGGTGCGGGCGCCCAGCTGCGCCCAGGTCCACTCGCCCAGGGGCCGCAGCTCGGAGGCGTGGCGGATCGCCACTGCGCCGCCGTCGCGCCCGCGGAAGATGTGGGCCGCGTAGTTCAGCGCCGCGCCCGGGAACCACTCGGCGCCGGGCATCGCGCGGTCGCCGAGGGCCGCCGACGGCGGCGCGGCGAAGTCCACCGAGAAGAAGTCGGCGATGCTCTGCCAGAACGCGTCGAGGTCGCCGACCGACCAGCGCCACAGCTCGTCGTAGGAGGAGGTCGCCACGCCGCGCTCGGCGGCGAGCCAGCGCTGGTAGCGCGTGAGCGCGGCGTGCTCGATCCGCTCGGGCGAGGGGGTCCAGACGATCGGCGGGGGCACGGCGCGGGACGGTACCGCGTCGCCGCGCCTACCGCACCGCCCGGCCCGACGGGCGCAGGATCAGCCAGCGCCCGCCGAACTCCACGACGTCCTGGCAGAGGATCTGACCGGCGCGCCGGTCGCCGACATAGCGGTAGAGGGGCGTGCCGCCGTAGGTGGCCTGGAGCCGGCCATCGCGGCGCCGCACGGTGCCGAGCCGGCCCGCCGCCGCTCCCGGCCCGGCGACAGGCGTCCCGCGCACGATCAGCGGCGGCCAGGCCCGCGCGCAGGCGCCGGCGCACCGGCTGGGCCCGCGCCCGTCGCGCGTGAAGAGGTACAGCGTCCGGCCCCTGCCGTCGACGAGGATCGTGCCGTAGGAGGATCCAGCGGCCTTGACGGTCGGGGCGCCGGCCGTGGCCCCGGGGGCGGCGATCGCCCCGAGGCTGGCGGCGCTGGCGAGGGCGGAGGCGACGACGGCGAGACGGCGGCGAGACACGAGGACTCCTCGGTTCGGGGACGCCTGTGCAGTCTCCCGGCGGCGGCGCGCGTTGCCATGAACAGTCCCTTACGCCGTCGCGGCAGCGCGCGGGCGGCGCTCGAAAGCGCCGCCCGCGGCGTGGGTGGCGGGCCGGCGGCCGACCGGCCCGTCTAGCGAGGCTTACGCCTCGATGTTGGACATCACGTGCTTGATGCGCGTGTAGTCATCGAAGCCGTACAGCGACAGGTCCTTGCCGTACCCCGACTCCTTGAAGCCGCCGTGGGGCATCTCGGCCACGATCGGGATGTGGGTGTTGATCCACACGCAGCCGAAGTCCAGGCCCTTGGCCATGCGCATCGCCCGGCCGTGGTCCTTGGTCCACACGCTGGAGGCCAGCCCGTACTTCACGCCGTTGGCCCAGGCGAGCGCCTCGGCCTCGTCGCTGAACTGCTGGACGGTGATGACCGGCCCGAAGATCTCTGACTGGATCATCTCGTCGTCCTGGCGCAGGCCGTCGACCACCGTCGGCTTGAAGAAGTAGCCGCCGTTGTCGCCCGCCCGCTCGCCGCCGGCCGTCACCGTCGCGTGGCCGGGCGCCCGGTCGAGGAAGCCCTCGACGCGGTCGCGCTGGACCTCGCTGATGACCGGCCCGAGGTACGTGTTCTCGTCGAGCGGGTTGCCGACGACCGTGCCCTTCGCCTGCTCGGTGAGGGCCTCGACGAAGGCGTCGTGCACGCCCGGTCCCGCCAGCACGCGCGTGGCCGCCGTGCAGTCCTGGCCGGCGTTGAAGTAGCCGGCGCCGGCGATGCCCTCGGCGGCAGCCTCGATGTCGGCGTCGTCGAAGACGATGACCGGCGCCTTGCCGCCGAGCTCCAGGTGCACGCGCTTGAGGGTGTCGGACGCGGCCGCCGCGACGGCCTTGCCCGCCCGCACCGACCCGGTGAGCGAGACCATCGAGATGTCCGGATGGCGCACGAGCGCCTCGCCGGTCTCGCCCTTGCCGAGCACCACGTTGAACGCGCCCTCCGGCAGGTGCTGCTGCATCATCTCGGCGAGCCACAGCGTGGTGACCGGGGTGTTCTCGGACGGCTTGAGCACGCAGGTGCAGCCGGCCGCCAGCGCCGGCGCGAACTTCCAGACGGCCATCATGAACGGGTAGTTCCACGGCGTGATCTGGCCCACGACGCCGACCGGCTCGCGGCGGATCGAGGACGTGTGGCCCGCCATGTACTCGCCCGTCGCGCGCCCTTCGAGCATGCGGGCGGCGCCGGCGAAGAAGCGGATCTGGTCGGCGGCCGGCGGGATCTCCTCGCTGATGGTCAGCGCGAGCGGCTTGCCGGCGTTCTCGGACTCGAGGCGCGAGAGCTCCTCGCCGCGCTCCTCGAGCTCGTCGGCGATGCGCAGCAGTGCGCGCGAGCGCTCCGAGGGCGTGGCCTGGCTCCACTCGGCGAAGGCGGCGGTCGCGGCCTCCACGGCGGCGTCGACGTCGGCCTGCCCCGAGATGCCCATGGTGGCGATCGTCTCGCCGGTCGCCGGGTTCTTGACGTCGTGCGCGTCGCCGCCGGACGGAGCGACGCGCTTGCCGCCGATGAAGTTCTCCAGCTGCCTGGTGGCTGTCGCCATCGTTCCTCTCCTTCTCCGAGCCGGGGGGGTGCCGGCCTCTCCCACGTTGTCGTGCCTCCATCCTCGCGCGTCGGCGCGCCGGAGTCCAGATGGGGCCGGGATCGCTTTGTCCGCGGGGGAGCGGCCGTCACGTGCCGATGCGCCGTTTCGGTCGTGCGGGCGACCGGCCGGCGGGCCGGGCGCCGCCGCGTGGCATCCTCCTGGACATGCGCCGCCGACTTCTCTTCCTGCCCGTTCTCGCTGCCGCCTCGGTGGCCGCCTGCGGAGCGGGCGATTCCGCGACCACGTCCAGCGCCGTCGTCACGGCCGCCCCGGCACCGCCGCCGGCGACGGCGACGGCCACCGCCCCGGCGGCCCGCCCGGCGGCGACCGGCGTGGGCCTGCGGCGCGTGGGCGGCCAGTTCGACCAGCCGGTGTACGTGACCGCACCGCCCGGGGACCGGCGACGCGTGTTCGTCGTCGAGCAGCCCGGACGCATCAAGGTGCTCACGGACGGCAAGCCGGCCGGCACGTTCCTCGACATCTCCTCGGACGTCGGCTGCTGCGGCGAGCAGGGCCTGCTCTCCATGGCCTTTGCGCCCGACTACGCCCGCAGCGGGAAGTTCTACGTCGACTACACGGACAAGGGCGGGACGTCGCGGATCGTCGAGTTCCGGCGCTCCTCGAATCCGGCGCGGGCGGTGCGCTCATCTCGGCGGCTCGTGCTCTCCCAGAGCCAGCCCGAGGCCAACCACAACGGCGGCCAGCTCCAATTCGGTCCCGACGGCCTGCTCTACATCGGGTTCGGCGACGGCGGCGGGGCGGGCGACCAGCACGGCGCGCGCGGCAATGGCCAGAACCTCGACACCCAGCTCGGCAAGATCCTGCGCATCGATCCGGCGGGCCGCCCGTACCGGATCCCGGCGAGCAATCCGTTCGTCGGCCGGGCCGGCCGCGACGAGATCTACGCCTACGGGCTGCGCAACCCGTGGCGGTTCTCCTTCGACCGCACGACCGGGGACCTCACGATCGGCGACGTCGGCCAGGACCAGGTCGAGGAGATCGACTTCATGCCGAAGGGGACCGGCCGCGGCGCGAACTTCGGCTGGCGGGTCTTCGAGGGCAACCGTCGCTACACGGGCGGCGAGTCGGCGCCGGGCGCGGTGCCCCCGGTGCACACCTACACGCACGGCCCCGGCTGCTCGATCACCGGCGGCTACGTCGTCCGCGATCCGGGCCTGCCCGGGCTGGCCGGCCGCTATGTCTACGCCGACTACTGCGCCGGCAAGCTGCGCTCCATCCGGCTGGCGAAGGGCCGGGGCACCGGGGACCGTGCGGTCGGGCTCTCGGTCCCGCAGCCGACCTCGTTCGGCGAGGACGGGCGCGGCCGGGTCTACGTCGTGTCCCAGACCGGGGCCGTTTACCGGCTCGTCGCCCGCTGAGGCCGGCGGTGAGCGCGAGCGCGTTTCACCGCCACGACGTCGCCCTGCTGCGGGCCCCGAACCCAGGGCCGTTCACGCTGAGCGGGACGAACACCTGGGTCGTCGGCCGCGATCCGGCCTGGATCATCGATCCGGGCCCGGCCGATGACGAGCACCTCGCGGCGGTCGCCGCCGAGGCGGCCCGGCGCGGGGGAGCCGGCGGGATCGCCCTTACGCACGGCCACGCCGACCACACCGCGGGAGTGGCGGCGCTCGCCGAGCTGGCTGGCTCGCCGCCCGTCGCCGCCGCGAACTGGGACGGCGCGACCGTCAAGCTCAGTGACGGCACGGCGTTCGGGCCGCTCGTGGCGATCGCCACTCCGGGCCACGCGACCGACCACCTCGCCTTCCTGGCCGGCGGGGCGGCGTTCACCGGAGACGCGGTGCTGGGGGAGGGGAGCGTGTTCATCACTCCCGACCCCGGCGCGCTGGCCGGGTATCTGGCGGCGCTGGCCCGGCTGCGCGCGCTCCCGCTCGAGGCCATCTACCCCGGGCACGGGCCGCCGGTCGCCGACCCTGCGGCCAAGCTCGACGAGTACGTCGCGCACCGGCTGGGCCGCGAGGAGCGGCTGGTCGACGCGCTCGCCCGGGGCCTGCGCGCCCACCGGGATCTGCTCGACGACGCCTGGAGCGACGCGCCGGCGGCGCTGCGCCCGGCGGCCACGCTGACCCTGCACGCCCACCTCGACAAGCTGGCCGACGAAGGGCGCCTGCCGGCTGACGTCCCGCGGCGGTGAGCACGGCCAGCGTTCCGGTCCTGCGGACGCCGCGGCTCACGCTCCGCCCGCTCACCGAGGCGGATCTGGCGGCGCTCGCGGCGCTGCTCCGCGCCCCGGGCGTGCGCGAGTGGTGGGGTCCGCCCGTGCCCGACGAGCGGCCGGAGCTGGCCAACGACGGCGCGGCGTTCGCCATCGACTGCGACGGGGAGCTCGCGGGCTGGCTCGCCTTCAGCGAGGAGGACGATCCCGTCTACCGCCACGCGGGCCTCGACATCGTGCTCGCACCGGCGTTCCAGGGTCGCGGCCTCGGGCCCGAGGCCCTGCGGGCCGCGATCGGCTGGCTGGGCCGCCGCGGCCACCATCGGATCACCATCGATCCGGCGGCGGACAACGCCCGGGCGATCCGCGCCTACGAGGCCGCCGGCTTTCGCCCGGTCGGCGTGCTGCGCCAGTACGAGCGCGGCCCGGACGGGCAGTGGCGCGACGGCCTCCTGATGGAGCTGCTCGTGGCCGAGGCCGCCGGCGGCCCCGGCCCGTGACGGATGCCGCTCAGCGCTTGCGGAGCATCGTGAGCCCGTCCCCGAACGGCAGCAGGACGAGGTCCACCCGCTCGTCCACGTCGAGGGCGAGATTGAGCTCGTGCAGCGCCTGGGCGCTCGCATTGCCGGCCGGGTGCAGGACGGCGCCCGACAGGAGCGTGTTGTCGAACAGGATCAGGCCGCCCGGGCGCAGCCGCGGGAGGATCTCCTCGAAGTAGGCCGCGTAGCCGGGCTTGTCGGCGTCGACGAACGCGAGGTCGAAGGCCGGCTCGGCCGGCAGCGCCCGCAGCGTGTCGAGCGCCGGGCCGACCCGGATCTCCACGCGGTCGCCGACCCCGGCGGCCTCGAGGTTCGCACGGGCGGCATCCGCGAAGTCGTCCGAGAGCTCGCAGCACAGCAGGGAGCCGCCGTCGCCGACGCCGCGGGCGAGGCAGATCGCGCTGTAGCCGGTGAACGTGCCGACCTCGAGGGCCCGCCGGGCGCCGATCGCGCGGGCCAGGATCGTGAGGAACGCACCCTGGTCGGGGGCGATCTGCATGATCGCGATGTCGCCGAGCTCGTCGGTGGTGATCCGCACGCGCCGCAGCGCCTCGTCCTCACGGGTGCCGTGCGCCACGACGTACTCGTGGAGCTCGGGCGTCATGTGCAGAAAGTTGTCCTGGGCCACGCCCCGAGTCTACGGCGAAGCGGCTGGCCAGCCGGCCGCGCCTGGGGTACGCTGCGGGCGAGGGATGGCCACCGAGCAGCGAATCACGTTCTGCCGGATCTGCGAGGCGCACTGCGGGATGGTGGCCACGGTCGACGACGGCCGCGTCACGAAGCTGCGGCCCGACCGCAACCACCCGCTCTCGCAGGGGTATGCCTGCCCCAAGGGCATCGCGATGCTCGACGTGCACAACGATCCGGATCGCGTCACCCGCCCGCTCAAGCGCCGCGCCGACGGGAGCGGGTTCGATCCGGTCGGCTGGGACGAGGCACTGGACGACATCGGCGGCCGCCTGCGCGCGATCATCGGGGAGCACGGCCCGGCGTCGGTGGGGTGGTACATGGGCAACCCGGGCGCGTTCTCCTACGCGCACCCGCTGTGGGTCAAGGGCTTCCTCGACGGCCTCGGGACGCCCCACTACTACACCGCCTCCTCCCAGGACGTCTCGAACCGCTTCGCCGCCAGCGCGCTGCTGTACGGCTCCCCGCTCGTCGTCCCGATCCCGGACCTGAAGCGCACCTCCTTCCTGCTCGTGATCGGGGCCAACCCGCTCGTCTCGCACGGCAGCGTGCTCACCGCTCCGCGGGTGAAGGACCAGCTCCACGCCATCGTCGGGCGCGGCGGCCGGGTGGTGGTCGTGGATCCGCGGCACACCGAGACGGCCCGCCAGTTCGAGCACGTGCCGGTCACGCCGGACACCGACGCGTGGCTGCTGCTCTCGCTGCTGCACGTCGTCTTCTCCGAAGGCCTCGCCGACCCCGCGGGGCTGCGCCAGACCGTCGGCGCCCGCGCGCTGGAGCTCGCGGCGGCCGAGCACCCGCCCGAGGCGACCGCCGAGCGGACGGGCGTGCCAGCCGAGGCCGTGCGCGCCCTGGCCCGCGATCTCGCCGCGGCCGACGGCGCCGCCGTCTACGGCCGCACCGGCTCCTGCCTCGGCCGCTTCGGGACGCTGGTCGCCTTCCTCATCGATGCCCTCAACGCGGTCACCGGCAACCTCGACCGGCCCGGCGGCGCGGTCTTCGGCAAGCCGGCGATCGCCCTGGACGACATCGGCGAGGCGGCGGGACTGGATTCGTACGGCAAGACCACCGCCCGCTTCGGCGGCTTCCCCGACGTGATCGGCGCGCTGCCGGCCTCGCTGATCCCGCGGGAGATCACGACGCCCGGGGAGCGCCAGATCCGGGCGCTCTTCGTGTCCGCGGGCAACCCGGTGCTGTCGGTGCCGGACGGCGACGCCCTCGAGTCCGCGCTGGAGCAGCTCGACCTCTGCGTCTCGCTCGACTTCTACGTGAACGAGACCAACCAGCACGCCGACTACGTCCTCCCGTCGACAACCTGGCTCGAGCGCGAGGACCTGCCGCTCGCGTTCCTGGGCTTCTACACGACCCCGTTCGTCCAGTACACCGAGCCCGTCGTGGCGCCTGCCGGCGAGGCGCGCGAGGAGTGGGAGGTCATCGAGGCGATCGCGCAGCGCATCGGCGTCCAGCCGGCGCCCACCGAGCCGCTGCGCCGGCTCGGCGCCGCCGGGATCCGGCTCCGTCCCCAGCAGCTCCTGTCCCTGCTCATCCGCACGGGCCCCAAGGGGGACTGGTTCGGGCTGCGCCGCTCGGGCCTGAACCTCGGCAAGCTGCGCGCCGCCCCGCACGGCATCGTCACGGACCCGCACATCGCCACGGGCGTGCTGCCGGACAAGCTGCGCCACCCGGACGGCCGCGTGCACCTCGATCCCGCGGCGATCCTGGCCGAGCTGGCGCGCCTCGGGGCTGCCAACGGTGCCGACCCGGACTTCCCGCTGCGCCTCATCGGCCTCCGCGAGCTGCGGTCGCACAACTCCTGGATGCACAACGCCCCGCTGCTCATGCGCGGCGGGCGGACTCAGGACTTGCGGATCAGCCCGGCTGACGCGGACGGGCTCGGGATCGAGGACGGCGACCGGGTGCGGCTGGCCTCGAAGGCCGGCGCGCTCGAGGTGGGGGCGGCCATCACGGACGAGATGACGCCCGGCACGGTCGCGCTCCCGCACGGGTGGGGGCACCGCGGCGGCTGGACGGTGGCCAACGCCGCCGGCGGGGTCAACGTGAACCTCCTGGCCAGCGCCGAGCCCGAAGACCTCGAGCCGCTGGCCGGCATGGCGTTCCTCAACGGCATCCCGGTCCGGGTGCAGCGCATCGGCCCGGCCCCGGACGACGCGCCGGCGCAGCCAGCCGCGGCGTCCGCCTGACGACGAGGGCGTTTACGGAGCGGGCTGGTCCGGGGCCGTCTCGCCGGGAACCGCAGAGCCGGGGTTCACCACCGGCTGGCTGGCGGCCGGCTCCGACGGCGGCTCGGACGGCGTCGCCTGAGGATCGGGCTCGGTGGCGTCGGGCGGCGGGGGCGGACCCTCGCCGGCGGGGACGGCGACCGTGGGATCGGACGGCGCGGCGAGGCCGCCGGTGGGCTCGACGGGCAGTGACGGCTCGGTGCCGGGGGCGGCGACGGCGCCGCCCGAGGCCTGGACCGGATCGGCCGGGCCGGCGGTCGCCGGGCCGGCTGTGGCGGCGTCGATGATCGGCGCGTCGTGCGGCTGCGGCGCGGGCTCAGCGGCTGCGGGCTCCGCCGGGGCCGTGAGGGCCGCGGGCCGGGGCGGCGCGCCGGCCTCGAGTCGCCGCTCGACCGCCACGCCGGCGGCGCCGGTGACGACGACGGAGGCGACGACCGCGGCGACCTTGCCGGCGGTGAAGATGGAGGCGCCGCCGAGGATCGACGTGCTGCTCCCGACGGCCGGTCCGCCGGCCGCGGCGGCGCCGGAGCCGGCCGCGCCGCCCGCCAGCGCGCCGACCGCACCTGACCCCGCCGCCGCGCCGCCGGCAGCTGCCCCGCCGGACGCGGCGGCCAAGGCCAGCGCGGCCGCCGTCGGGCCGGCGGCGCCCGCCCCGGCAGCAGCGGATCCGCACGCCGCCGTGGAGCCTGCGGCACCGGAGCCTGCGGTGGCGCCGCCGCCCGAGGCCCCGCCCGTCAGCTTCGCCAGGAGGGCCAGCGGGCCGGTGAGGGCGACGGGAGCAAGGGCGGCGAAGCGCTTCTCGACCGACCGCAGCTCCTGGCGGAACTCGCGACAGCCCTGGCACTCGCGCACGTGGCGCCAGGCGCGCCCGGTGGCGCGCACGCCGCGGCCGTGGGCCAGGGCGAGGTCGGCGCGAATGTCGGCGCAGCTGGCGTCGCGGGCCTCCGCCGTGGCGGCGAGCCCGACCCGGGCCCGGACGAGCAGGGACTTGACGGCGGGCACCGTGGTGCCGAGCGCGGCAGCGAGCTCGTCGTAGGAGAGGCCCTCGAGTTCGCGCATCAGCAGGGCCGAGCGCTGCTGGGACGGCAGCGCGCGGACGTCGTGGACGAGCTGGCGCAGGTCCTCCCGGCGTTCGGCGACCGCCAGGGGGTCCTGGATCGGCCCGCGCTGGACGTCGAACACGTCGGCCGGGGCCGGCGACGGACGCCGCATGGCGTCGATGCAGCGGTTGTGGGCCACCCGGTACAGCCAGGCCCGCAGGACGATCGGGCGGTCATCGGCCCGCAGCGCGCCGTAGGCGCGGACGAACACGTCCTGGACGGCGTCCTCGGCGTCCTGCCGCGACCCCGAGAGCATCTGCCTGGCGTAGGCGAAGATCCGCGGGCGGTAGCGGTCGTGCATGACCGAGAACGCTTCCTCGTTGCCCCCGCGGAAGAGCGCGATGAGCTGCTCGTCGGAGCGCAGGCGCAGCAGCGGCGCGCTCAGAGAAATCCGGGCGACGCGCGGCGGGGCGTGCAGTGCGGAGGCTTCCACGATGGCTCCTTCGGGGATGGTAACGGCGGGCTGCCCCGGATGTTTCGCTCCAGCTCAGCGAGCTTCGAATCCGTCCGGACGCCAGGCGGTCCGCATCCGGGCCCGTGCGTGGTTAGGCTCGTGGCCGTCCCCGCCTGCTTTCCGCGGGCCCCTTCACCGGATGGCCGATCTCTCCCGCAGCCCCACGTCGTCCGGCGCCGCGTCGCCCTTCGCGAGCGCCGACGAGGCCTGCGAGGTCATCGGCGGCCTCTTCACGGCTCTGGCCGCCGACCGCGAGCAGGCCGGCCGCCTGGCCCGGACGGACGTGACCGCCCAGTTCCGCCTGACCGATCCCGACGCGCTCATCACCGTGCAGCTGCGCGATCGTCCGGGCGACCCGGTCGCCTGCGGCCCGACCGGCATCGAGCCCGACGTCGTCCTGGCGATGCCGGCTGTCGTCCTGCACCGCCTGCTCCTCGGCACGGTGAACGCCACGGTGGCGATGGCCCGGGGGCAGATTCGCACGGAGGGTCCGGTCGCCAAGGTGCTCGCCCTGATCCCGACGCTGCGGCTCGTCGGGCCGGCGTACCGCGAGCGCCTCGAGGCGGCGGGACGGACCGACCTGCTCGAGTCAGGCTAGGCCGGGCAGCTCCTCGCGCGCCGTCGCGACCATCTCGGCGAGGGTGTCGCGGCTCGAATGCCGCGGCCGCCAGCCCAGCTGGCGGCGGGCCTTGGACGTGTCCATGATCACCGGGGCGCGGAAGGCGTTGAGCCAGGCCGCCTCCGGCGGGAGGAAGGGCAGCCGGTCGGCCAGCTCGGCGGCGGCGTCAACGCCCAGCTCCGGGACCGGAATCGAGTACCAGCCGAGCGCCGCGGCGAGGTCCTTCATGTGCAGGACGTCGCCGGCAGCGAGGTTGTAGACGCCGGGCTCGCCTCGGCCGAGGACCGCCGCGCGCATCGCCGTCGCGACGTCGTCGTGGTGCACGAGCTGGAACGGGACGCCGGGGTCGGGGATCACCGGCTTGAGGATGGGGAGGACGTCGAAGAGGCGGCGCACGGCGCCCGGGAGCTTGCCGGCGATCTGCACGTAGGGGATGTTGCGGACGAGCAGCAGCCCGTTCGGGCCGGCCACGATGCACGGGCGGAACACGTAGGCATCGGTGGACGATCCGGCCAGCAGGTCGGAGAGCAGCCCCTCCACCTCGGCCTTCTGCGCCGAGTAGTAGAACGCCTCGGTCCCGCGCGGCGGCACGTCCTCGGTGATCCGCTCCGGGCTGTCGCCGTGGAAGCCGTACGCCGCCACCGAGGAGGCGTACACGAGCCGCTGCACTCCAGCGCCGATCGCGGCCTCGAAGACGTTGCGCGAGCCCTCGAGGTTGATCGCGTGGCTCTCGTCGGCGCTGCCCATGATGATGAAGGCGAGGTGGACGACGACGTCGGCCTCCGCCACGAGGCCCTCGACGCTGCCGCGGTCCAGGACGTCGCCGCGCCGGTACTCGGTGCGCTTGAACCCGTGGGCCCCAGGATCGAAGGGCCGCCGGGCCATGCCGAGGATCCGGCCGATGCCGCGCGAGCGCTCGAGCGCCCGGACGAAGGGAACGCCGATCTCGCCGGTCGGACCGGTGACCGCAACGGTGAGGCCCGGCTGGGATGAGGCCGCCACGGCTTTAGTCCTACCCGGTCGCCTGCCGATGCGCAACTGGCGGGCCCGCACGGGCCCGCGCGACTGCTTGCCCGACCGATGCCGCCCGACCTGCCCGATCCGCCCGCCGCCCGCCGCCCGCCTGCCGCCCGGCGGCGCCTCGCGCCCGCGGTCGCCGCCGGCCTGCTCGCCGCGCTGCTCGGCGGGGGCGCGGCCCTCGCTGCCGCGGGAGTCCTGCCGCTCGGCACCGGCGCCCAGTCCGTGCCCGATGTCCGCCTGGTCGACGACGACGGCGGCCTCCCGCTCTTCCGCGTCGACGGGATGCGGCCCGGCGATGCAGTCACCCGCTGCATCACGATCGCCAACCAGGGACGCCTCGACGCCCGCATCGCGCTCGGCGGGACCGTGGCCGGCTCGGGCCTGGCGCCCTACCTCGGCGTGGTGGTCGAGCGGGGTCCGGCCCTCGCCGGCGTGCCGCTCGGCTCGTGCGCCGGCTTCGTCCCGTCCGGCCCGCCCGTCTTCTCGGGCCCGCTGTCGGCGCTGCCCGCGGACCCGCAGGCGGGGGCGCGCGATCCGGCGGCCGTCGCGTCGAACGGGCGGGCGGCCTACCGCATCACCGCGACGCTCGCCGACGACAATGGCGCTCAGGGCAAGGTGGCATCCGTGGCCTTCACGTTCGCCGGGGAGGGGATCCCGGGGACCGGGCAGCCGACCGTTGCGACGACGCCCTCCGGGCCGGTGCCGGCCGGAACCGCGTGCGCGACGATCTCGCTCGGGCCGCGCACCGTCCGCCGCATCACGGCCCGCACCCGGACCGTCCGCGGCACGCTCGTGCTGCGCCGCGCGCCCGGCCGGGCCGGAGCGCGCCTGCGCCTCACGGCGGCGGTGCGCGTGCGCGGTGCCGCGGTGCCGCAGCGCCGCTGGACGCGGGCGCGCTGGACGGTCCGCGGCCGCCAGGCCGGCACGGCGCGCCGCCGGCCGTTCGCGGCGACCGTGGCGGCCGGGCGCTTCCGGGTCGGCGTCACGACCGTGCAGGTCGTCGTGAGCCGGCGGGGCGGCGCGCCGGTCCGCGCCCGGTTCCGGGTGCGGGTCAAGGCTGTCCGCACGGCCGGGCGCGTCGCCTGCCTGGCGAGCTGACGCCCGCGTTCAGGCGCGCGTGACGCGCTCGCAGCCGGTCAGCTGGTCCTGCGGGTCCGCGCGGACGGTGTCGAAGCCCCCGCCGCACTGCACGAGGTCGCGGACGCCGTCGCGGGCGTCGATCTGATCGCTGCCGTCGCCCGCGCTGATCGTGTCGCGCCCGGCTCCGCCCCGCAGGATGTCGTTCCCGGCGCTGGCCACCAGGAGGTCGGCCCCCGGCCCGCCGGCCAGGGTCGCTGACATCCCGCGGGCGAAGATGCGGTCATCGCCGGCGCCGCCGGCGAAGGAGCTCCCGTCGCCATCGCCGTAGAGCTGGTCGCTGCCGGCGCCGCCCTGCACCTGGTCGGCGCCCGTGCCGGCGTAGATGCTGTCGTCGCCGGCGTCGCCGAAGACCTTGTCGTCGCCGGGCTGGGCAAAGATCTGGTCGGCGCCCGTCCCGCCCAGGACGGTGTCGGCTCCCGGCCCCGCGTAGGCGATGTCGGCGCCGGCATCGAGGGTGATCCGGTCTGAGCCGGTGCCCCCGATGGCGAGATCGACGCCGTCGCCGCCGAGCACGAGGTCGTCGCCTGGGCCCGCCTCGAGGTAGTCGTTGCCCGCCCGGCCGTCGATCCGGTCGCTGCCGTCCTCGCCGAAGATCTGGTCGGGCCCAGGCGTGCCCGGCAGGACGTCGGGGCCTGGCGTGCCGACGAGCGCGTCGGCGAATGCGGGCGCGGCGCCCAGCGCGAGGGCGGCGGCGACGACGATGAGGATGCGGCGGATCGGTGAGGGCATGGATGAGAAGGAACGTGCGTCCAGGGTGCAAGTTGCGGTGACCGCACCCGATTCGTTCGCGACCGGCAGCCGCGACCCTGCCCCATGGTGGCGCACCGCCGGGCAGCGGCGCGCCGGTCAGCCGTCGTAGCCGGGCTCGCCCGGCAGCACGATCCGGGCTGACTCGCCGCTGACGACGACGCGGGGCTGGACCGGCACGATCTCCTGCGCGGCGGCGTGGGCGAGGAGGGCGTCGGCCGAGGGAAACGTCGCGAGCTGCTCGAGGTGCTTGATCGTCGGGAAGACGAGCAGGATCTCGCCCCGCTCGTGCGCGGCGAGGGCATCGGCCGGCTCGCGCCAGGCCGCGTCGACGCACTCGTGGCCGTCGGGGCGTGCCTCGGCGCCGGGCGGCGCCGTGGCGAGGAAGAAGTGCGTGTCGAAGCGGACCTTGACCTCGGCCGGGGTGATCCAGCGCGAGAACTTCACCAGCGCGGATGGATCGACGCCGCCGATCCCGGCCTCCTCCTCGAGCTCGCGGACACCGGCCGCACGGTGCGCCAGATCGCCTTCGCCCTCGTGGGCATCGACGGCGCCGCCAGGGAAGACCCAGGCGCCGCCCATGAACCGCGCCGCCGGGTTGCGCTTGACGAGCAGGATCTCGAGGCCCTCGCTGCCGCCGCGGAGCACGATCACCGTGGCCGCCTGGCGCGGCACGACCTCGGCCCCGAGGTTGAGCTCCTCCCCGGTCTGGGCTGCGGTCTCGCGGTCGACATCCATCGTGGCGGGGTACGCTATCGCCCATGACCGAGACTCAGACGCTTCAGCAGTGGATCTGCGAGTCCTGCGGCTACATCTACGACCCGGCGGAGGGCGACCCCGACGGCGGCGTGGCGCCCGGCACGGATTTCGCGGACGTTCCCGACGACTGGTTCTGCCCCGTGTGCGGCGCCCGCAAGCGCGACTTCACCCCGTACGCCGGATGACGGCGGGAGCGGCAGCCCGATGAGCAAGAAGGGCAGCCGCCTGCCGATGCGGCGCGTCGACCCCGACGCGCTCCCCAAGCTCGCCCAGCGCCTGAGCGGCTCCAAGCTCGTCTACGGCAAGCCGGTCCGCGTCGGCGATCGCGCGGTCGTGCCGGTCGCCTCGGTGCGCGTGTCGGGCGGGTTCGGCTTCGGATCCGGGACCGGGCCGGGCGAGGAAGGCGGGGACGGCGGCGGGGGCGGCGGCTCCCTGCGGGCACGGCCCGCCGGCTTCATCGAGGTCGGGCCCGACGGCGCCCGCTACCAGCCGATCGAAGCGTCCGGCCACGCCCCGGAGCGCCGGACGGCGCTCGTCGCCGGCGGCGCCGCGGTCGCCGGATTCCTCGCTGCCACGGGCCTGCTGGCGGCGCGGGCTGCTGCGCGCCAGCTCGGCGGCTCTACGCGGCGCGCGCGAGCGGCGCTGCCGTCGCCGCGGCGATAGCCCCGGCCGTTGCGGCGACCAGCCGGTCCAGGTCCGCGTCGCTGATCGCCAGCGGCGGCATGAGCACGACGACGTCCCCGAGCGGGCGGATGATCGCCCCGCGCTCGCGGGCCGCGAGCGCGACCCGGTGGCCGATCCGCTCCTCGAGGGGGCGGCCTTCGAGCTCGATGCCCACCATGAAGCCGCAGCGGCGGATCTCCGAGACGGCCGCGAGGGGGGCGACCTCCCGATCCAGGGCGGCGGCCAGGCGCTCGATCTTTGGCGCGAGCGCCGCCAGCGTGCCCTCGCGCTCGAAGACGTCGAGCGTCGCGAGCGCCGCCGCGCAGGCGAGCGGGTTGCCGGTGTACGTGTGGCCGTGGAAGAAGGTCTTGAATTCGCTGAACGCGCCCAGGAAGCCCTCGTAGATCGCCTCGGTGGCCAGCGTCGCGGCCAGCGGCAGGTAGCCCCCGGTGATGCCCTTGGCCAGGCAGAGGAGGTCGGGGACGACGCCCTCGTGCTCGCAGGCGAACATGCGCCCCGTGCGCCCGAAGCCGGTCGCGACCTCGTCGCAGATCAGCAGCACGCCGTGCTCGTCGCACAGCTCCCGCACCCGGCGCAGGTAGCCAGGCGGCTGGAGGAGCATCCCGGCGGCGCCCTGCACGAGGGGCTCCAGGACGACCGCCGCCACCTCGCCCGCATGAGCCTCCAGCAACTCGGCGAGCGCCTCGGCGTTGCCCGCCGGGGCCTGCCAGGCGTCGAACAGGAGCGGCCGGTACAGCGAGTGGAAGAGCTCGATCCCGCCGACCGAGACCGACCCGATCGTGTCGCCGTGGTAGGCGTTGGTCAGGCAGATGAAGCCCGTGCGCTGGCGCTCGCCCCGGTGCGCCCACCACTGGAACGCCATCTTCAGGGCGACCTCGACGGCGGTGGAGCCGCTGTCGGAGTAGAAGACGCGGGAGAGGGGCGCGCGCCCGGGGTCGCCAGCGGGCTGCGGCGCAAGCTGGAGCAGCCGGGCGGCGAGCTCGATCGCGCCGGGGTGGGAGAGGCCGAGCATCGTGCTGTGCGCGACCCGGCCGAGCTGGTCCCGGACCGCTGCGTCGATGTCGGGGTGCTGGTGGCCGTGCACGTTGCACCACAGCGACGAGACGCCGTCGATGTAGGCGTTGCCCTCCGTGTCGTAGAGCGTCGTCCCCTCGGCGCGCTCGATGATGAGCGGGGGCTCCTCCGACCAGCCCTGCTGCTGGGTGAAAGGGTGCCAGAGGACCTGCTGGTCCAGCGCGGCGAGCTCACGCGGGTTCATGCCCCGAACGTAGAAGGCGCGCAGGACGGAACCGCTCCGGGCCGCGGCGGCGTGCCGGGGTGATCGCCCGCCCCGGCCTGCGGGCTACCCTCCGCCGGTGACTGCCCCGCGCCACCGGCCCCCGATCGAGGCCGTCGTCTTCGTCGTCGGCGCCGCCTCGCTCGGCGCCGAGATCGCCGCGGCGCGGCTCCTCGCACCGTTCTTCGGCGCCTCGACGATCATCTGGGCGAACACGATCGCCACCGTGCTCGTGGCGCTGAGCGCCGGCTACTGGCTCGGCGGGCGGCTCGCCGACCGCGACCCGACGATGCGCGGCCTGTGCCGCATCGTGCTGGCGGCCGGCGTCCTGCTGGCGATCGTCCCGTTCGTCGCCAACCCGCTGCTGCGCCTGGCCGTCAAGGCGCTGGACACGATCAGCGCCGGCGCCTTCATCGGCTCCCTGCTCGCCGTGCTCGCGCTCGTGGCCGTCCCGGTCCTGCTGCTCGGCACGGTCGCGCCCTACGCGATCCGCCTGAGCGTGGCCTCGGTGGAGGAGTCCGGCCGCATCTCGGGCCGGCTGTACGCGATCTCGACGGTCGGGTCGCTCGTCGGCGTCTTCCTCGCCGCGCTGGCGCTCATCCCGCTCATCGGGACCCGCCGCACGTTCCTGGTCTTCGCGCTGGCGCTCGTCACCGTCGCAGTCGTCGGCCTGGCCCGGCGGTTCGCGCTCGCGCCGATCGCCGTCGCCGCGCTGCTGGCCATCCCCGTCGGCACGGTGCGGGCGGGGGAGGACGGGCGGCGCGTGCTCTACGAGACCGAGACGCCCTACCAGTTCGTCCAGGTGCTCCAGGACCACGACGGCGAGCGGGTGCTCGAGCTCAACGAGGGCGTGGCCGTCCACTCGGTCTGGCGCCCGGGCCGCTACCTCACGGACAACTACTGGGATCCGTTCCTCGTCCTGCCGTTCGCCGCGGGCCGAACCGCGCCGCCGCGGTCGGTGGCGATCCTGGGGAACGCCGGGGGGACCACGGCCCGGGCCTACGGGCACTTCTACCCGCGCACCGCGGTCGACGCGGTCGAGATCGACGGGAAGCTGACCGAGATCGGGCGCCGCTGGTTCGGCCTCCGGGGTTCCCGGCTGCGGACGATCACCGAGGATGCGCGCCCGTTCCTGCAGGCCAGCCGGCGGCGGTACGACGCGATCTTCGTCGACGCCTACCGCCAGCCCTACATCCCGTTCTACCTCGCCACCAGGGAATTCTTCACGCTCGTGCGCGACCGCCTGAACCCGGGCGGGACGGTGATCGTCAACGTCGGCGAGCCCGAGGGGACCGACCGCCTCGAGCGCGTGCTGGGCGCGACCATGCGCTCGGTGTTCCCCGACGTGCTGCGCGACCCGGTCGAGCCGACGAACACGCTCCTGGTCGGCGGCGCCGGGCTCTCGGCCGCCAACGTCCGCCGGGCGGCGCCCGGCCTGCCGCCGGCCCTGCGGCCCGTGGCGCTGGCGTCGGCGGCGCGGCTGCGGCCGAGCCTGCCGGGCGGGCGGGTCTACACCGACGACGTCGCCCCGGTCGAATGGCTGACCGACACCTCGATCGTCCGGTACGCGGCGGGGAGCCGATGACTCCGCCCGAGCCGCCGCCGCCCGCCGACGATCCTGCGGGCCCTGGGGGGCGTATCCCTGACGTGCCCGCCTCCACCGACGCTCCTCCCGGCGGATCCCCGCCGCCCAAGGTTCCGACCAGCCGCCTCGGCCGCACGGCCCGGATCGCCGGCCTCACCGCCGGCCAGAGCCTGCGCTGGGCCGGCACGCGGGCGGCGAACCTGGCGCGCAGCGACGAGCGGGCTCAGGAGGCCATGGACGACCGCACCGCGGCGCTGGCCGAGCAGATCGTCGACCAGCTCGGGACGATGAAGGGCGCGGCCATGAAGATCGGCCAGGTCCTGTCGACCGTGGACTTCTCGGCCATCCCCGAAGGCGAGCGCGAGCGCTTCAAGGAGAAGCTGGCCACACTGCGCGACGAGGCTCCGCCCCAGCCGTTCTCGCGGATGCGCAAGCTCATCGAGCGCGAGCTCGGCGGGAAGATCTCCGAGACGTTCTCCTCCTTCGACGAGGAGGCGTTCGCGGCGGCCTCGATCGGGCAGGTCCACCGGGCCACGACGCTCGACGGGCGCGACGTCGCCGTCAAGGTCCAGTACCCGGGCATCGCCGAGGCGGTGGAGACCGACCTGCGCAACCTCGGCGTGCTCCTGCCGCTCGTCAAGCGCCTGGCCCCGGGGCTCGACGTCAAGGTGGTGGCCGGCGAGCTGCGCGAGCGCATCTCCGAAGAGCTCGACTACGAGCTCGAGGCCCAGCGCCACCGCGAGGTCGAGCGCGCCTTTCGCGGCCACCCGTTCGTCAAGGTCCCGGCGGTGGACACTGCGCTCTCCACGCGCCGCGTGCTCGTGACCGAGTACGTGCACGGCGAGCGGTTCGAGCAGATCAAGCAGCGCGACGAGGCCACGCGCGACCGCGTGGGGGAGACGATGTTCCGCTTCTTCTTCGGCCTGCTCGGGCGCCGGCGCCTGTGCTGCGGCGACCCGCACCCGGGCAACCTCCTGCTCTGCCCGGACGGCAAGGTCTGCTTCCTGGACTTCGGCCTCACGCGCAAGATCGACGAGACCTATCTGGAAGCCGAGCGGGAGATCGCCCGGGCCGTCACGGCGGGTGACGCGGCGGGCGTGCACCGCGGCCTGTCCGAGCTCGGCTACCTCCCCGACCCCGAGACGTTCGAGCCCCAGCGGGTGTTCGACCAGCTCGCCCTGGCCGGCGAGTGGTACTTCCAGCCGGGCTTCCGGCGGCTGTCGCCCGAGTACGTCATGGAGCTGCTCGACGCCGGCGGCTCCCCGCGCTCGCCGTACTTCGACCAGATGCGCCGCCAGACGATCCCGCCCCAGGCGCTGCTCATGCGGCGGATGGAGGGCATGATCTTCAGCGTGCTCGGCGAGCTGCGGGCCGGCGCGGACTGGTCGAAGCTCGCGTCCGAGTACTTCGCCGGCGACGCGCCGGCCACCCCGCTCGGGCTCGCCGAGGCACAGTGGCTGGCCGGCCGGGGCGGGCGGCGGGCGGCGTAGACGGCGCGCGCTCCGATCTCGTGCGTTTGAGCCACCGGTTCGGTGGTCCAGGCGCACGAGAACGTGGATCGGGGCGCCGGCGGCCGATCTTGTGCGCGCGAGCCACCGATTCGGTGGTCAGCGCGCGCGAGAACGGGCTGGCGGCTCCGCCGCCAAACCCGCCGGGTCCAGCCCCGCCCCGGCCGAGGGCGACGCGCCCATTCGGGCCGACAATCTGGGCACCGAGATCGGTGAGTGCCGGGCGAGACGCCGGGCGTTCTCGGGTGCCGGGTCGAACACGATGTCGAGGTCCTGCGTGAGCCGTTGGGCACCGTGCGCGGCATCACGCCGTAGTTGGGAGCCTGAGATGCCTTGGCGAAGCAGGGTTGGTGGCGTTGCCGCGGCAGCGGTCTGTGCGGCGTTGTGGCCCGCGGGTGCGCGGGCCGAGACGACCGTGTCGGGGGCCGCGAGCGGGTCGGTGGCGCCGCTGGTGATCGCGCCGTCGGATGATCCGGCCGTGGAGCGCCTGGATCTCGGGGGCGGCCCGGCGGATGTGTTCTTCGTCCAGCGGATGCCGGCGACGAAGGTGGTCACGACGGTGACGCTGGGGGATTTCGCCAAGGATCCGGCGTGCGAGCAGGCGGCGCCGCTGCGGCTGTATGTGCGCGAGGCCCCGAGCGGGGATCTGTGGGACGACCATTCGCAGATCGCCTACAGCCCGCAGATGGTGCCCCCGCCCGAGGAGCCCGGGCGCATGACCTTCCAGATCGCCCCGACCACGCTGCGGGCCGGGCGCGGGTACATCTTCCGGCTCGGGTGGGAGGGCGGCTGCCGGTTCGTGCGCCAGACCACCTGGGCCCACAACGCCCCGACGGTCAACCCGGGGCCGTCCTCGTGCACCGGGCCGCCGGAGATTGCCGGCGGGATCTATGGCGGCCCCAGCTACCGCATGTATCACCAGCAGGGCCTGGACGACCGCCAGCCCGCGTGCCTGAACGACGCCTCAGACCCGGTGCGGTTTCATCCCTCGATGCCGACCGGGTGGATGGTCACCCAGGGCGCGCTGCCCTGGTCGGTCTCGGCCAAGGCCGGCGAACGCCACGACGTCTCCCAGCCGCTGTGCCTGGACGACAACATCTTCAACCTGGGCGTCCGCGACGCCGGCGTGGCCGAGGCGCCCTGGTTCTGGCCTGACCCGCCCGCCAACTTCCTATGCCAATGGACCGGCTACGCCGGCCCACCCGGCACCACGGTCCCGGACGGCTGGTACTACGCCCTGCCCTGGACCCGCCAGCGCTTTGGCGCCCCCCGCGACGGTTACCTCAAACTCGAGACGATCGATTACCAGGCCGAGCTCCAGCAGCACGTCCCAGCGCTCTTCTACTCCGAGGGCGAGGAGTTCCGTTCGCTGCACGCTCAAGCGTTCGTCGAGCACTGGAAGCCCGACGCTCAGGGCCAGTGGGACGCCGACCATGCGAACACGCTCAAGACGCCGGTCGTCGAGCCTACCCAAGCCACCATCGCCAAGGCTGGGGCGCCTTCTGACTTTCGCATTGATGGACTGCCGGTCTGGCGCCTGACGCTCGCGAATCTCGGGCCGCAGTATCCGGTCACCGATCCACAGCACTCAGATGGCGCAGCAAAGCCCCAGGACTACATCGACGCCGACGGTGGGAGCGCGGCTGTGTACCGAGAGGCCGACGCCTTGGAGCGAACGGGAGGACTTGGCACGACGGTGTTTGGTCGTGCCACGCACAACTCGGCGGGAGTCCTCTTCCTGCAGTACTGGATCTTCTACTACTACAACCGGTACGAGGCGTTCATCAACGATCTCCACGAGGGAGACTGGGAGCTGGTTCAGCTTGAGCTCGGCGCGGACGGCAACCCGTCACGCGTGGAGTACGCCCGCCACGACTATTCCTCGCGGTGCCAGTGGAACGAGGTCGATCACTACACACCGCTGAGACCCAAGGTCTACGTGGCCCTCGGGTCACATGCGTCCTACGGAACCGCTGGGACGACGGGAATACATGGCACTCCAGTGGACGACGAGCACTTCGGCAACTCAACGATCAACGATCTGGATCCAACCGTGATCCCGATCGACGACGACGGACCGGCCTGGCTGCGGTGGCCAGGGTTCTGGGGTGCATCTGCGAACGTCAGCACACCTCCCGACTTCCCCAGCCCCCGCAGTCCGGCGATGCAGCCAAACTGGGATCCGGATCATCTGAGCGGCGCGTGCGAGTGAGCGGGTGAGTCGCCGGACCCTCCTTCTCGTGCTGGGGGGCGCGCTCTGCGCAGCTGGCGCTGCCGTGGCAATCGTCGACGCTGGCACCGAGGGCACATCACTAAGCCCTCGGTCGGCAGAGACAGCCGGCACCCAGGCGAGGTCCGCGGCAAGCGGTGGAGATGTCACGCGAGGCGCGGACGCGCCTGCGCGGCTGAGCCCGCCGAGGCGCCCTCCGATCGGGAGGCGCCCGCGTACCATCACCACTCCAAGCGGCGGCGTGATCGGCGTCGGCCCACCCCCTCGCTCCTACGTCGTGAACCCGCGACCGTCCGGCTGCGTGCAGCGCGCCGACGGCGGGCCCCGGACAGTCCCGCCAAAGCCTGGGCTCGCCGCCCGGCTCGAGGGCGACTACCAAGTCGCGATCACCTGGACGCTCCCCGACCTGCCGCCCGCGTGTCGCCCCGACCGAGTTCGTGTGACCGTGTACGTGTACGGGGAGCCGGCTGGGCCCTACGGCGAGACGTTCAGCGTTGCGGGAACGCGAGGGACCGTCCGCCCGACGATCCCGCGCGGCCTTCGCCGCTACCTCTACCAGCCCGAGGTTGCCACGGCGGCCATGTACGCCGGACACAGCGGCGGCCTCACATCCGTCGTCCGCATCGCCCGTCCGCGATAGGCCCCGCAATGGAGGGGCCGGTGTGCCATTCCGGATGGCGCTCAGCCGGTGCCAATCGCACTCTCGCTGCTCACGGCGCCTTCGCCACGTGGCGACCACGCGTGCGCGGTCAAACCGCCGCCCGGCGAGGCCCGACGAGCGCAGCGGGCGCCAGCCCCGCCCCGGCCGCCGCGAGCAGCGCCGGCTCGCCGCGGGCGATCGGGGGCAGCCCGAGCACCGTGACCGCGCCGAGCCGGGCGACCGTCTCGCGGTTGGAGCGCTCCATCGGCGAGGGCTCGTCCGGCCACGGGGTCATCACGACCGCCCGCACCTCCAGGCCGGCGGCGCGGGCGGCCTCGAGGGTGAGCAGCGAGTGGCTGATCGTCCCGAGGCCCGGGCGGGCGGCGATGACCACCGGCAGGGCGAGGTCGACGGCGAGGTCGCGGACGGTGTAGCCGGGCGTGAGCGGGACCAGGAGGCCGCCGACCCCCTCGGCCACGAGCAGGCCGGCCTCGGCGGCGGCGGCGCGGGCCGCCGCCACGAGCGCGGCCGGGTCCAGCGGCCGGCCGGCCAGCTCGGCGGCGAGGTGCGGCGAGACCGGCGGGCCGAAGGTGCGCGGCGCGACGCGGCCCGGCTCGAGCCCGCCCGCGGCGGCGGCCAGCAGCTCGTGGTCGCGCGGCCAGTCCGGGTCGGCGGGCTCGTCCAGCCCGGTCACCGCCGGCTTGAACGCCGCGACCCGCTCGCCGCCGGCCGCCAGCGCGGCCGCCAGCGCCGCAGCGACCACGGTCTTGCCGGCCCCGGTGTCGGTGCCGGTGACGAAGACGCCGCGCACGCGCAGCCGGTCCGGCGCCTACGCGGCGCGCTCGAACGCTTCGCCGTCGAAGACGCCCGCGGGGGCCGGGGCCTCGGGGGCCGCGACGCTGCGGCGCGGCTCGGCCGCCGCCGGCGCGGCGGGCACGCCGGCTGCGCCGGGCTGGAATCCGCAGGCACGGGCGGCGGCGCCGATGGCCTTGGCCGCCTCGCGCAGCTCGGCCTTCGTGTGCGAGGCCATCACCGCCAGGCGCAGGCGCGAGGTGCCGGCGGGCACCGTCGGCGGCCGGATCGCCTGGGCGAACACTCCGCGGCCGAGCGCCGCCTCGCACACGCGCACGGCCAGGGCGGCGTCGCCGACGATGAGCGGAACGATCTGCGTGTCGGACCCCGAGACGTCCCAGCCGTCCGCCGCCAGCGCCTCCCGCAGCGCGAGCGCGTTGGCCTGCAGCTTCTCGGCCCGGCGCGGCTCCGCGGCCAGGAGCTCGAGCGCGGCCAGCGCGCCGGCGACCGCGGGCGGCGGCGGGGCGGTCGAGAAGATCAGCGGGCGGGCGGTGTTGACGAGGTAGGCGGCCATCGCGTCGTCGCAGGCGGCGTAGGCGCCGTAGGAGCCCAGCGACTTCCCGAGCGTGCCGACGATCACGTCGACTTCCCTTTCGATCCCGGCGTCGGCGCAGGCGCCGCGGCCGCCGGGGCCGACCGCGCCGGTCCCGTGGGCTTCGTCGACCACGAGGCGCGCGTCGAACTCATGCGCAAGCGCCACCAGCTCGGCCAGCGGCGCCACGTCGCCGTCCATCGAGAAGACCCCGTCGGTGACGATCACCGCCCCCTGGCCGTCCTCGAGCCGCTGCAGGCCCCAGGCGAGGTGGTCGAGGTCGCAGTGGTCGTACACGAACGTCTCGGCCCGGGCGAGCCGGCAGCCGTCGATGATCGAGGCGTGGTTCAGGGCGTCGGAGAAGACCATCCCGCCCGGCTGGGCGAGCGCCGAGACGACGCCGACGTTCGCGAGATAGCCCGACCCGAAGAGGACGCACGCCTCGCGGCCCTCGAACTCGGCGAGCCGCTCCTCGAGGCGGCGGTGGATCGTCATCGTGCCCGACACGAGCCGCGACGCGCCGGCCCCCACGCCCCAGCGCATCGCCGCGTCCGCCGCGGCCTCCCGGACGCTCGGGTGGTCGGCGAGCCCGAGGTAGTTGTTCGAGCACAGCAGCAGGACCGGCTGGCCGTCGAGGACGATCCGCGGCCCCTGCGGGCCCGACACCATCCGCATCCGGCGGTAGAGCCCGAGCTCCTTGAGCTCGTCCAGGCGGTCCTCGATCTCGCTCATCGCCAGCGCCTCAGGACGCCGCCGGCTCGCGCTCGCGCCAGGCGTTCGGGGCGCCGTCCGGCCTGGGCGGCACCGCGGCCTTGCGGGCGAAGCGCAGCTGGGAGGCGGGGTCCCACAGCCGCACCTCGAGGTCGACCTCGCCCGCGGGGGTGGCCGCGTCGAGGAAGGCGCCGACCGGCGTCTCGCCCTCGAGCCAGCCCGAGCGGTTGTCCGGGCGCGGGTTGGCGCCGTTGTCGGGCTGGGCCGCGACGTTGAGCCCCAGGTCGGTGAACAGCGCCCGGTCCTCCTCGGGCGCCGAGCCGAGGGTGGTGAGGAAGTTCCCCATCATCACGCCGTTGAGCCCCGCCTTGACGGCGAGCGGCTGGAGGTCGCCGAGATTCTCCACCCGGCCGCCGCAGAGGCGGAAGAGCGCGCCCGGCAGGATGAGCCGGAAGATCGCGACCCACTTCACGGCCTCCCACGGGTCGATGAACTCGCGGTCGCCGAACTTCGTGCCCGGGCGGGGGTTCAGGAGGTTGATCGGCACGCTCGTCGGGTCGATCGTGGCGAGCTCGAAGGCCATCTCGACGCGCTGCTCCCGGCTCTCCCCGAGGTTGAGGATCCCGCCGACGCAGGTCTCCAGCCCGGCCTCCCGGACGGCGTCGATCGTGCGCAGCCGGCCCTCGTAGCGGACCGTGGTGGAGACCTCCGGGTAGTAGGACTCGGCGGTCTCGACGTTGTGGTGGACGCGCTGGATCCCGGCCTCCTTGAGGGCCTGCGCCCGGGCCGGGCTGAGGTGCCCGATCGAGGCGCAGCGCTTGAGGTTCGTCTCCTGGGCGACGAGCCGCGCGCCCTCCAGCACCTTCTCGAAGTCGCGCTTGGACAGGCCCTGGCCCTGGGTGACCATGCAGAAGCGGTGCGCGCCCGCGGCCTGCGCGGCCTTGGCGTGCTCGAGCAGCTGCTCGGGCTCCATCATCGCGTGCAGCGGCGTCTCGGCCTCGGCGAAGCGCGACTGGGCGCAGAACCCGCAGTCCTCGGCGCAACCGCCGGACTTCGCGTTGACCAGCGAGCACAGGTCGGTGGCGTCGCCGAACCGCTCGACCCGGGCCTGCCAGGCCCGCTCGACGAGCGCCTCGATCTCGGCGTGATCCTCGATGTCCCCGAGGCGCAGGGCCTCCTCACGGCTGATGAGCGGCGGCATGGGTCGCGCGATTCCTCCTAGTGGGATGCGGCGCGGACGATAGGCAGCGAGCCGGACGGTCCAGGGCCGTCCGGCCCCGTGGCGGGTGCCCGGGATCTGCGACCATCCGGCGCCGCCGCCCCATGCCCGACTCGCCCGCGCCCACGCCCAGCCGGTCCCGCCGCGCCGCCGCGCTCTGGCTGCGCGATCCCGAGCGCGCCCTGGCGCTCCTCGGGCCGCCCGAGCGCATCTCCGACACCGACGGCCTCGGCCTCTCGGTGGCCGCGTGGCTGCTGCTCATCCAGCACCGTGACGAGGCGGCGGCCGATGCCGCGGCGCGCCGCGCCCTGGCCGCGCCGGCCGGCGACACGCGCCTCGCGTCGGCGGCGCTGGCGGAGCTGCTGGCCCGCCGCGGCGAGCACGCCCAGGCCGCGGAGGTCCTCGAGGCCGCCCACGCCAAGCTCCCGCACCAGTTCTGGTACGTCCTGAGCATCGCCGACGAGCTGGCCGCGGCGGGGGAGATCGAGCGGGCCGAAGTCCTGCTCGAGGCCCATGCGGAGCATCCCCGACTGCGCCGCCACACCCTCAAGCGGCTCTCGCAGCAGGCGCTGGCGCGCGGCGACCGCGAGCGGGCGCGCCGCTGGTTCCGCGAGCTCATCGACCTCCCGCGCGCCGACCAGTACATCGTCTACGCCTCGGACTACCTCACCTTCGGCGACCTGCTGCGCGACCTGGGCGCGCAGGACGAGGCGCGCGAGATCTACCGGCGCGGGGCCGAGATCTACCTGCGCAACGCGCCGCTGCGCGAGCGCCTCGCGGCGCTCGGCGAGACCGTGGAGACCCCGCCGCCGAGCATCCCGCCGGTCGACGAGGCGGCGGCCGGGGTGCGCCGGATCCCGGTCCGCACGCCGTACATCAACGCCCGCACCGACATGGTGGCGCTCATCGAGGAGGCCACGCGGGACGTCCGCGAGCCCGGGGACGTCGTCGTGCTGGCCGAGAGCCCGGCGGCCAACGGGCAGGGCCGCGTCGTGTCGCTCGAGCTCGTCGAGCCCTCGCCGCTGGCCGAGCGCCTGTGCCGCTACGTCGGGGCGATCGGCCCGCTGCACAGCCCGGAGGGGATGGAGGGGGCGATCATGGTCGCCGGGCGCGGCCGGGTGATCGCCGGCGCGGTCGCGGGCGCCGCCGGCAAGCTGGCCCGCCGGCGCGGCTGGTTCTACCGGGTCGCCGGGCCCCAGACGGCGATGATCGACGACGTCGCCGCGGCGGTCGCGCCCTACGACCACCACCTCCTCCCGGGCCCCTCCGACCCCGATGGCCTCGCCGAGCGGCTCGCCGCCGCCGTGGGCAGCCCGGCCGCCGTGGTGGACGCCAACCACCTCACGGGCGCCTGGGTCGTCGGCGCCTCGGCGGGCGTCGACCGCGAGTGGCTGGCCGCGGCGCTGGCCGACAACCCGGCGGGCAACGAGGACGAGCGCACGCCGGTCGTGCTCGTGCGCCGGGTCTAGCGACGTTGCGGGCGCGGGCTTTCGTGCCGCTTACACACGGCTGATCCGCGCCTCACCGGGCGGCGGTGAGATGCGGCCCATGCCCATCGCCTCCCCCTCCGCGCCCGCCCCGCGCCGCCTGCCGGCCGAGCTGCGGTCCTTCGTCCTGATCGGGATCGCCTGCACCGCGGCGTTCGCCGTCCTGTACGCCGCCCTGCGCGGCGCCGGGATGGGCCCGCTGGCGGCCAACGGCACGGCTCTGCTGGCGACGATGGGCATCAACTTCGCCGCGAACCGGACCCTGACGTTCCGGGCGGCTGCCGGCCCGCTGGCCCGCCAGTTCGCCGGCTACGTGGCCGCCTACCTGCTCGGGCTGGGCGCCTCGACGGTGGTGCTGGCCGGGCTGCTGGGCCTGCTCGGCCACCCCCGCGGACTGCTCGACACCGCCGCGGCCGTGGCGGCCGGCCTCGCCGCCACCGCGGTGCGCTTCGTCCTCATGCGGGCCTACGTGTTCCGCGACCACAGCTCGGCGGTGTCGGCGTGACCCCGCTGCAGCCCGGCGTCACGCCAGCCCTGGATGTCGTCGTGCCCGTCCACAACGAGGCCGCGGTCCTGGAGGCCAACATCGCTGTCCTGGCCGACCATCTCGACGCGCGGTTCCCGCTCTCCTGGCGGATCACGGTCGCCGACAACGCCTCCACCGACGGCACCCGCCTGGTGGCCGAGGCGATCGCCGCCCGCCGCCCGGGCGTCCGCGTCCGGCACCTGGAGCGCAAGGGGCGCGGCCGGGCGCTCCGGGAGGCGTGGCTGGCCAGCGAGGCCGACGTCGTCGCCTACATGGACGTCGACCTCTCCACGAACCTCGACAGCCTGCTGCCGCTCGTCGCGCCGCTCCTGTCCGGCCACAGCGAGGTCGCGATCGGCACGCGGCTGCAGCGGGGCTCGCGCGTGCAGCGCCAGTGGCGCCGCGAGCTGCTCTCGCGCGGCTACAACCTGATCGTGCGGGCCCTCTTCCGCAACGGCTTCAGCGACGCGCAGTGCGGGTTCAAGGCCCTGCGGGGCGACGTCGCCCGCCGGCTCGTCCCGCTCGTGCGCGACGAGGCGTGGTTCTTCGACACCGAGCTGCTGCTGCTGGCCGAGCACAACGGCATGCGGATCTTCGAGGTCCCGGTCGACTGGATCGAGGACCTCGACACCCGGGTCGACATCCCCTCCACCGTGGCGGACGACCTCCGCGGCCTCGCCCGGGTGCGGCGCACGTTCTGGGCCGGCGGCGGGCGGCTCGCCGCGGCGCCCGCGCCCACGGCGACGCCGAGGGCGGCGGGCGCATGAGCGCGCGGGACCTCTCGCTGCCCGCCGCGCCGGGCCGCGGCGCTGCCGCGCGCGGGCGGGCGCTCGCCGGGCGCATCGCACCTCGCCACGTCGCGCTCGCGGCGGTCGTTGCGGTGTCGGCGCTCCTGAACGCCAACGAGCTGTCCCAGAACGGCTGGGGGAACGAGTACTACGCCGCCGCGGTCAAGTCGATGCTCACCTCGTGGCACAGCTTCTTCTACGTGTCGTTTGACGCCGGCGGCCTGGTCACCGTCGACAAGCCGCCGCTCGCGCTCTGGCTGCAGGCGGCCAGCGCGAAGGTGTTCGGCTTCTCCTCGCTGAGCCTGCTCCTGCCCGAGGCGATCTGCGGCGTGCTGTCGGTGATCGCGCTCTACGTCATCGTGGCCAAGCGCTTCGGCGCCTGGGCCGGGATCGCGGCGGCGGCAGCGCTGGCCGTGTTCCCCTCGCTCGTCGCCGTGTCGCGGGACAACAACCCCGACGCGCTGCTCGTCCTCCTGATGGTGCTGGCCGCCGGCGCGGCGCTGACCGCGATCGAGAACGGGCGGCTGCGCAGCCTGCTGTGGTGCGCGGTGCTCGTCGGCCTGGCCTTCAACACCAAGATGCTGGCCGCGTACCTCGTGGTGCCCGGGATCGCCCTGGCCTACCTCGTGTGCGCCCCGGGCGGGGTGTGGCTGCGGCTGCGCAATCTCGTCGTTGCCGGCGTGGCGATGGCGGCGGTCTCGCTGGCCTGGCTGGCCGCGGTCGATCTCACCCCGGCTGCGAGCCGGCCGTGGGTCGGCAGCAGCTCGACGAACTCCGCGCTGGATCTCGCGCTGAACTACAACGGCGTCGGCCGGGTCGGCGGGCAGTTCGGCGGCCCCGGCCAGATCGGCGGGGGCGGCGGCGCCCGTCCGTCCGGCGGCGGGCCGCGGGCGTGGTCCCGCCCGGCGGCGCGGCGGGCGGCTCGTTCACGCCTCCGGCCGGGGCCGGCGCCTTCCCGGGCGGGCCGCCGCCGGGCGCTGGCGCGGCGGGCGGGATGCCGCCGGGCATGGGCGCGGCCGGCGGGCCTCCGCCCGGCGTCGGCGGGGCAGGCGGCGGCTTCCGGCCCGGCGCCGGCGGCGGCCCGGGTGGCGGCGGGCCCGGCAGCGCCGTCTTCGGCGGCCCGACCGGCGCGCTGCGCCTGTTTGGATCCTCGCTCGGGTCCCAGGGCGGCTGGATCCTTGCGCTCGCGGCCGCCGGGATCGCGGCGATCGGCTTGACGCTCACGCGCCGCCGCCGCGACCCGAAGCTCGCCGCCCTGGTCGTCTTCGGCGGCTGGTTCCTCGCCGAGGCGGTGATCCTCTCCTTCTCGAAGGGCATCGTGCACCCGTACTACGTCTCCGCGCTCGGGCCTCCGGCCGCCGCGCTCGTCGGGGCTGGAGCCGCGGCGATGGCGGTGCTGGCCCGCCGCGGCGGCTGGCGCGTCGCCGTGCCGATCGCCGGGTTCGCGGCCGCCGCCGCGGTCCAGGTGGTCCTGCTCCAGCGCGAGGACTTCCTGACCTGGTTCGTGCCGGTCCTGGTTGGCGGCGTGGCCGTCGCGGCGCTCGCGATGGCGCTCCGGCGCCGGCTGGCCGGCTGGGCGGTGGCGGCGGCGCTCGGCCTGCTCCTCGTCGCGCCGGCGGCCTACTCGGCCACCGTGTGGGACCACGCGGGCAGCGGCACGTTCCCGGCGGCAGGTGCGGCGCAGGCCGGCGGCCCGTTCAGCGGCAGCGCCGCGACCGGCACCGCGACGGCGCTCGGGCGCTACCTCAAGGCGCACCGCACCTCCGGAACGACCTGGGACGTGCTCGCCCAGAGCTCGATGAGCGCCTCGCCGCTGATCCTCGAGGGCGTGAACGCCGGGTCGATGGGCGGGTTCAACGGGGACGATCCGGCCCTGAGCGCCGACGGCGCGGCGAAGCTCATCGCCGCCGGCAAGGTCCGGTACTTCCTCGTCGGCGGCTCCTTCCCGGGGCGGACCGGCAACGGCGCCTCGGCGGCGGTGGCCAAGGCCTGCACGCGGGTCTCGAGCTCGGCCTACGGCGGCACGTCCGGGGCCGCCGGCGGCGGGCCGGGCGGCGGCGGGCCGGGCGGCGCCCAGGCCCTCTACGACTGCCAGGGCAGGGCCGCGGCGGTCGCCGCCGCGGGATGAAACGGCTCCGCGGCGGCGGGGTGCCCCGGCGGCGTGCCGGGCTGCAGACGCGTCACCCGCAGGGGCGGGTCGGCGGGAGCGCCGCCCGTGCGGAGGGCCGGGCGGGCCACCCACGAGGACACCCCTCCGGGTTCCTATCCAGGTAATTCACCGTATGGGTCGCCTATCTGGATCGGAATGTCCGTCTGCCGCGAGTGGCTCAATCTTCGCCAGGATCTCCCGTCCGACGGTGACGGCTTGGAGCAGCAAGGCCGCCGCGGGCCGCTCCCCAGGTGATTCGCGTGCGGCTTCGGACCGGTCGGGTGGACCACCGTCTCGCCCCGCCAACCGCCCTACGCCAGCGCCGCCTTCGCCGCCCCCAGCACCATCGCCAGGTGCTCGGGCCGCAGCGACTGGTGGACCGGCAGCGCGACGAGCCCGCGGCGGGCCGTCTCGAGCTCCGGATGCTTCTCGCGGTTGAGCAGCGGATGGGGGACGGGCCAGACCTCGAGCGCGCGGACGCCGTGCTCGAGCAGCGTGCGCATCGCGGCCGGCCGGTCCGGGACGAGCAGGGGGAAGTAGAGCGGCACCGTCCCGTCGGGCAGCGAGCGAAACGGGGCCAGCGTGTGATCGGCCAGCTCGGCGGCGAGCACCGTGTAGTGGCTGCGGCGCCGCTCGGCGAGCTCGGCCGGGTCGGCCCGGGCCACGAGCAGCTCGGTCAGGCGGGACGGCCCGGCGGCGGCGGCCTCCATGTCGGCCACCTCGAGGTCCCACTCGCCGATCACCGTCTCGGTCAGCGTGCCCTCGCGCGCCGCGGCATCGCCCCGGCTGGCGCCGGCGATCAGCCGCGTGGCCGCGTCGCGCACGGGGGCCGCCGACGCCAGCGCCGCCCGGGTCGCCGCGAGCGACAGCGCCGAGCGGGCCATGGGCTGCCACGGAGGGCGGCCGGCGGGCCGGGGCGGCGCGCCGCGGCGGACCAGGACCGCGCCGCCGTCCGGCACGCCCAGCGACTTGCGCGGGCAGAAGACCGCGGCGTCGCCGTGGCCGCCGAGCGGAACCCCATCCGGAGCAGCAGAGAACAGGCCGTGCGCCGCGTCCTCGATCACCAGGACATCCGCGGGCGCGGCGGGCATCGGGAACCCGAAGTTCGAGATCAGGTAGACGGCGTCGGCCTTGCGGGCCTTGCGCTCGAGGTCCTCGGCGTCGACGGCCAGGTCCGGTCCGAGGCGGTAGAACCGCACGTCGCAGCCGGCCAGCCGGGCGGCCTCGACCTCCGAGCCGCAGTGGTAGGCGGGCATCGCGATGCGGGTGCCGGGCCCGAGCCCCAGCGCCTTGAGCGCCAGCCACGCGGCGCCGCGGCCCAGGTGCGTGAGCGCGGTTCCCGGATGGTCGAAGGGGAAGGCGGGGGCCGCCGGGCGGCGCAGCGCCGCGGCGGGCTCGAGCGGCGGATAGACGGTGACCAGGCCGCTCATCCGCGCCCCGGGAGGAGCCGCAGGAACACCGACAGGTCCTCGGCCCGCAGGAGCCGGGCGGCGAGCACGAACGCGCCGATGCCGGCGACCCCGCCGACCACCAGCTCCGCCAGGGCCCGCAGCTCGCCCGCGGCCAGCGCGGCGTCCCCGGCGGCGACGACCCCGAGCATCACGGCCCCCGCCACGCACGCTGCCGCCAGCGCCTTGGCGAACTCGCGGGCGATGCGTCCCCAGTCCAGGGCGCCCACTCGCCGCACGAGCACGGTTCCGCCGACCACGCAGCCGATCACGTAGCCCAGGGTATGCGCCAGGGCCAGGCCTTCGATCTTCATCAGCGGGAACAGGGCGAAATCCAGCGCGACCGTGGCGACGTTCTCGGCCACGTTGACCAGCGCCGGGGTGCGGGCATCCTGGCGCGTATAGAAGGACCGCATGAGGAGCTGGTAGGTCGCGAAGGGCACCAGCCCGATCGCGAAGAAGACGAGCACCCGCGAGACGAGATCCACGCTGTCGGAGCGCACCACGCCGTGCTCGAGCAGCACCTGGATCATCGGCTTGGCCAGCACGATGAGGGCGGCGGTGGCCGGCAGGAGGAGCAGGGCGGTGGTCCGGAAGCCCTGGGACAGGGCGTCGCGGAAGCCGGCCTCGTCGCCGTCGGTGTGGCGGGCGGACATCCGCGGGACGAGCGCCGTCATGATCGACACCGCGGCGATCCCGATGGGGAGCTGGAAGAACGCGAAGGCCGTGACGTAGGCCGTCACCCCGCCCTGCACCCCGTTCGCGAGGTAGAAGCTCACCGCGAACCCCAGCGTGTTCGTGACGACGTAGGCGATCGTCCAGGCCGACAGCACGGCGAGCCGGCGGACCATCGGGTGACGGAAGTCCACGCGCATGCGGATCCGCCCCGGGAGCCGGCGCAGCGCCGGGAGGTACATCAGCGTCATCGCCAGCACGCCGGCCGTCGTGCCGAGGCCGAGCAGGAGCTGCTGGCCGGGGTGGTCGTTGACCGAAGCGTCGGTCGGCGTGCCGGCCACGATCACCGAGAACGTCAGGAACGTTGCAATGACCACGAGGTTGTTCACGATGGGCGCGAACATCGGCAGTGCGAAGCGGCCGTGGGCGTTCAGGAGGCCCGCGGCAATCGCCGCGAAGCCGTAGAGGAAGATCTGGGGCGAGAACATCCGCAGGAACGACGTGGCCAGCTCGCGCTGCTCGGCCTGCACGGCGCCGCTGGTCTTCTGGGTGAAGACGTCGACGACCACCGGGGCGCTGACGAGCACGAGCAGGGTGCAGCCGGCCAGCACGACCAGCGATGTGCTCACGAGCGCCGAGACCGAGCGCCAGGCGTCCTCGTGCTCCTTCGTGCGCAGCTCCTGGATGATGAGCGGGATGAACACGCTCGTGAGGACGCCGCCGAGGATCAGCTCGTAGATGACGTTGGGCAGCGTGTTGGCGAGGTTGTAGGAGTCAGCGAGGCGCGACTCCGAGACCCCGAGCGCGAAGGCCATCGCGACCGTGCGGCCGAGGCCGGTGATGCGGGACAGCGCCGTGCCGACCGCCATCACGGCGGTCGGCCGGGCGAGGCTCTGGGTCGCGACGTCGGGGGTCTTCGGCGCGGGAGCGGCCTCGGTGCTCATGCGGGCTGCGGGGCGATGCGCATGGCGGGCGGAGGGTAGGGGATCGGCCGGGCGGCCGCGCGCGGGCCGGTGTGCGCCGGCGGGCGCGCGGACCCGCGGCGCGGGCGTGCGGTCAGGCCATCAGGGCGTCGCCCAGCGCGCCGGCGATGCCGCGGGCCATCGCGCGCAGCTCGTCGTCCGTGCGGTCCTGCACGGGGTGCTCGACGAACCGGCGGGCCAGCCCGGGCGCGCCCAGCAGCTCGGCCTGCCGCCCGGCCGCGTCGGCGAAGGCGCTCGAGGCGACGAGCACCGCCGGCCGGCCCAGCTGCTCGAACTCGACGACGTCCCGCAGACCGCAGGACACGCAGGATCCTCAGTCGGCGAGCGCCTCGATGACCGCGTCGCACTGCTGCGCGATCTCGCGGCGCAGGTCGGCCGGGGCCGGCTTCGTGAAGGTCGGCTTGGCGGTCCGCACCACGTCGTGGCCCTGGGCCCGCAGCAGCGCCTCGAGCTCGTCGAGGAAGACGTCCCCGCGGGGCTTGCGGATGTCCAGCAGGGCGATGCGGGCCGGCTGGCCGGCCGGCAGCCGCGCCGCCAGCGGGCGCTCGGCCGCCTCGCGCTCAGCGGTCGGATCCAGGACGACGAGGCCGCGCGGATCGTCGCTCATCGCCACGGCTCCACGCTGCGCGTCACCGGCGCCGAGCCGATCTCGCCCGCCGCCCAGCTCCCGAAGACCATGCTGAAGAGGCCCGCGTCCCCGCCGGCGTAGGCGAGCAGGATCCGCTCGGCCGCCGCGAACTTCGCGACCGGCATCGCCGGGTCCGAGACCCACTTGGGGTCGATGCCCTCCGGCGAGCCGCTGGCGCCGCGGACGAGGTCGCCCGCGGGGGAGTGCGTGAGCTCGTGCAGCCGCGCGCGCACCCGGGCGCGGTCCCAGCCGGCCTCCGCGAAGATCCGCCCGTGCTCGGGCCCGACGAGCAGCAGCGCGTCCCAGGCCAGGCGCTGCTTGGGATGGGCGACCGACTCGAGCGCCGGCGCGAGGCTCGCGCACAGGCCCTCGGGGTCGCGCGCGAGCTGGTCGACGAGGATGCGCGGGGCCTCGGTGGCCATCACGGTGACTCCGGTCTCCCCGGGCGCGAGCCCCTGGTCGACGGCGAGCGGCACCCACGGGCAGGTCGCGTCGAGGCGCTCGGCGAAGCAGGAGGCCACCTTGCCGGCCTGGCCGTGCGCCGCGCGGTCCTCCCGCTGGGGGATCCCGCCGCCGAGGTTGCGCCCGACCAGCTGCAGGGCGCGTCCGATCGTGCTGTTGGCCCGGTTGCCCTGGCCGAGGCAGTTGCCGGACGCGTTCATCCCGATCTGCTCGGCGTACGGGCCCGAGACGATCACCGTGGGCCCCGCCGGATGCGTCGTCGCGATGAGCCCGTGCCAGGCGAACTCCTCGGTGCAGGCGGCCTCCACGGCCGCGAGCACGACCGGCAGCGCGTCGGGCGGGCAGCCCGCCAGGACGGCGTTGATCGCGACCTTCTCGACGGTGGCCTCGCCGCCGTAGGGCGGGACGATCCCGACGAGGTCCTGGGGGTCGCGGCGGGTGTGCTCGAGCATGGCCACCACGCGCTCGGGGGTGGGGGGGACGACGGGCAGTCCGTCGGTCACCCCCCGGTCGTGCAGGGCCTCGACGGGGTCTTCGAGCGCGCCGAGCGTGACCTCGCGGGCGCGGATCCGTCCGTCCCGGCGGGCGGCACGCGCGGCCAGCCGGGCGGCCACGGCGGGGTCGCGCGTCAGGCTGGCGCAGCCCGGACGCTGCTCGGGCAGGCCGACAAGGTCAAGCGCCGCGCCGGCGGCGGCGGCGACCGCAGCCAGGCGCGCCCGCTGCAGCCCCTCGACGCGGTCGCGCTCGGAGCCGTCGTCGCCGAGCAGGATCGCCGCGGGGACCGCGTCGGGGTCAAAGCGGGCGGAGAGCTCGAGGTCCGCGTCGAGGCCCGGGGGCGCGTGGAGGCCGAGGCGCTGCGCCTGCGCGGCGGTCTGCGCGGCGTCGGACTGCGACACGATCCGGATCGGCGCCCCGGCCGCCGCGGCGGCGTCGAGGGCCGGCAGGACCGTGTCGCACGTCTCGCAGTCGTGCTTCACGAGGACGAGCAGCTCGGCGGGCATGGCCGGGCGAGTCTAGTTCACGCAGCGCGGGCCGCCGCGGCGCTCAGCGGCCCTGCCAGCGCGGCGCGCGCTTCTCGGCGAAGGCCCGGACGCCCTCGCGGAAGTCCGCGGAGCCGAAGCAGGCGTGGCGCAGGGCCACGACTTCGGCCTCGACGTCCGGGTCGAGGCGGCCCTCGGCCGCGAGCAGCTCGCGGATCACGCGCTTGTTGCCCTGCAGCGAGAGCGGGGCGTTCCCGGCGATCTCGAGCGCCCAGTCCAGCGCCGTGCCCGGGAGCTCGTGGGGCGCGACCACGGCGTTCACGAGGCCCCAGGCCAGCGCCTCCTCGGCGGGTATCGTGCGCCCGGTGAGGAACAGCTCGCGCGTGCGCGGCGCGCCGATCGCGTCGAGGAACTTGCGCAGCCCCGTGTGGGAGTACACGAGCCCGAGCTTGGCCGGCGGCATGCCGACCACGGTCCCGCTGGCCGCCAGGCGCAGGTCGCAGGACAGGGCGAGCTCCAGGCCGCCGCCGATCGCGTGGCCGTTCAGCGCCGCCACGGTCGGGAACGGGAACGCCTCGACGGCGTCGATCGCCGCGGCGAAGGGGTGGGCGACGAGCTTCTCGGCCTCCTCGGCGAAGACGTCCTCGGGGATGTCGCCGATGTCGTAGCCCGCCGAGAACATGCGCTCGGACCCCGTGATGACGACGCAGCGCACCTCGGTGCCCTGCAGCGACGCGAGGGCCGCGGAGATCCCGTCGAGGATGCCCTGGTCCAGGGCGTTGCGCTTGGCGGGGTTTGCGATCGTGAGCCGCGCCACGGCGCCGTCGGGCCGGTCCAGCAGCAGGCGCCCGTCGGCGTACTCGGCGGCAGCGGTCACCGGCGGCAGGCTAGATCATGCGGTCGCGACCCGCCGCCGCGGGTCAGTCCGCCAGCACGACGAGGGGATCGCCCTCGTTGACCGACTGGCCCTCCTCGCAGAGGATCTCGGCCACGGTGCCGCCGTCCTCGGCCTCGACGGGCATCTCCATCTTCATGGACTCGAGGATGACGACGGTGTCGCCCTCGGCCACGGCATCGCCGACCTTGACCTCGATCTTCCACACCGTGCCGGTGATGTGGGCCTCGACTTCGGACAACGGATGCCTCCTGAACGCGGTGGACCGACGGCGACCGGCACAATAGCCGCCCCCGCCGACGCCACCCGGCGGCCGCCCATGCCCTTCGACACGCTCGCCATCGTCACCGCCCACCAGGAGGCCGACCGCCTGCCGGCGACCCTGGCCGCCCTGGCCGAGGCGTTCCCCGGCAGCCGGGTGATCGTCGCCGACGATGGCTCCACCGACGGCGGCGCCGACGTGGCCCGCGCGGCCGGCGCCGAGGTCGTGCGCAGCGAGCGCACGATCGGCAAGGGCGGCATCGCCACGCTGGCGGCCGAGCGGGCGCTCGCGCTGATCGACGGCGAGGGCACCGGCCCGCCGCCGCTGATCCTGCTCTGCGACGGGGATCTCGCCGAGACGGCCCGGGACCTCCCCGCCCTGGCGGTGCCCGTCCGGAACGGCGAGGCCGACGTGACGATCGCGATCTTCGCCCGCAAGGTCGGCGGCGGGTTCGGGTTCGCCGTGAACTTCTCCCGGTGGGCCACCCGCCGCAAGGGCGGCCTGGAGCTGACGGCCCCGATCTCCGGGCAGCGGGTCCTCACGGTCGCGGCCCTGCGCGCGGTCCTGCCGTTCGCCCCGAACTACGGGATGGAGACCGCGATGAACATCGACGCGGCGCGGGCCGGGCTGCGGGTGCGCGAGGTCGAGCTGCCGCTGGCCCACCGGGCGACCGGCAAGACGCTGCGGGGCTTCCTGCACCGCGCGCGCCAGCTGCGCGACTTCATCGGCGTCTATCTCCGGCGCTAGCAGGGAGTTCGACCTCCGGGCGAACTGCGCGGGGTGAATTCCCGACCAGATGTCGATAGGCGCCCGCGGCGGCCGCGCGTACCGTGGCGGCATGCTCACGAATCCGCCACCAGCCTCTCCCCGGTCGTCTCCTCCTGCGACGGATCGGATCCGATTGGTGGCGCTCGTGCGGCACCGGGCGCGCCGCCCTGACCCAGCGGCCCGCCCGTCCGGCGGAAGCCTCCCCTCCCGGCGCTCGACCCGGCTCCGGAGCGGGGAGGCGGCGCTGACCCCGCCCGCCGTGGCGTAGCGCCCGGCCCGCGGACCGTGGGGGCCCGGGCGGCGGAGTTCACGACAGCTCCGCCGCCTGGGGAACGGTCCGCGGGCCGGCGTGCGCGCCGCAGGGCGGCGTGCGCGCCGCAGGGGCCGACCGCTGGCGGACGATCGCGCTACGGTTGAGCGCGTATGCGCCACATTGCCCGCCCGCGGGGACTGCGCCGGGTGCGCCTCGCCCGCGGGCTGCTCGCCGTGGCAGCGGGCGCGGCCGCGCTGGCGCTCGTGCCCGCCGCCGCCTCCGCGCTGCCCGTCGGGCCCCTGGATCCGTCGTGGGGCCGGCACGGGACCCTGGAGACCGCCACGGACGGTGACTTGGCGAGCATCGCGGGGGCCTGGCTGCTCCCCGGCGGGGCGTCCGTCGTGCTCGGCCTCGGGATCGTCGAAGGCGGCACCCCGAGCCTCGATCTCCGCCGCTACGGGGCAACCGGGCGCCGCACCGCCGGCTTCCCGGCTGCCGGTTTCGCCGACCTCGGCGGAAGCTACGCGCCGTCGGCAGCGCTGCGGAGTCCCGACGGCAGGATCTTGAGCGCCGGCGGCTTCGTCGACGGCGCCACCGGCGAGAGCACCTTCGCGGTCGTGCGGCACACGGCGTCCGGGGCGCGGGACCTTGCATTCGGCATGGGCGGGGCCCGCGCGGTTCCCGCGCTCGCCGGCATCGCCGCGACCGCCGTGGCCGCCGACGGCACCGGACGGATCGTCGCTGCCGGGCCCGCCGCGAACTCGGCGTCCGGCACTCGGGTGCCCGCCCGCATCGGTGTTGCCCGCCTCGACGCCACGGGAACGCCCGACCCGGCCTTCGGCACCGGGGGTGCCGCGACGGTGGCGCTCCCGGGCCTCGAGGCCGTCGGGTACTCGCAGGCCGACGCGGGATGGCTGTTCCCGGCCACGATCGCCGCCGTGGTTCCGCGGTCCGGAGGCGGCGCGCTCGTCGCCGGCAGCGCGATCTCCGCGGGACTGAATCGCAGCGTCGCCTTCGTGGCAGCCCTGCGCTCCGACGGATCCCTTGATCCATCGTTCGGCAGCGGCGGCGTCGCGACGTTCACCCCGCTCGGGACGCTCGACACCACCGTCGGCGCGGCGACGGCCTCGGGCGGGCGGATCGTCCTGGCCGTGACCCAGTGGCGGCGCCTGGCGCCCCGGAGGATCGGCGACACCAGCCGCGGCTGGTGGGCGCGGGAGTCCGCGACCGGTGTCGTGCGCCTGCGCCTCACCGGCGCCGTGGATCGCGCCTTCGGAACCGGCGGCTACAGCCGGATCCCCTTCCCCCAGCCGGCGCACGCCTCCGCCCTGCACGTGCTTCGCGACGGACGGCTGCTGCTCGGAGCGGGCGCCCCCTACCAGGACGTTCGGTTCCTGTTCGCCCGCCTGCGCTCGACCGGCGCCTACGACGGCACCTTCGGCGGCGGGCGGGCGTGCGTCGTGACGCCCTCCGGCGGGCCGCAGGCGCTGGCCACGGACGCGGGGGGTGGAGGCCTCGCGGCGGCCGGCGCCGGCCCGGGAGACGCCGGAATCTTCTTCTTCGCCCGCCTGCGCGCCCGGTTTGCCGCGCCGGCGGTCGCATGCCCTGCCGCCTCGACGGACCTCGCCGAGAATCGCGCCGGCCCGATCGGCCGGACGACCGTTCGGTTCCTGGCCGCCCGCCGCGTCCGCGTCGGGATCGCGGTCTGGACCTCCAACGGGGCTGGGCAGCCGCAGCGGGTCGGCGAGGCGAGCCTCGGGTGGCAGCGGGCCGGGCTGCGGACAGCGGCCTGGAACGGCCGGATCGCGGGAGCCTCGGTCGACCTCGGGCCGACCGGCCTGGCGTGGTTCCAGCTCGTCGCCCGCGACGCCAGGGGCCGGCGCCTCGGCGCATCCCCGCGCACGCTGATCGCGCGCGACCGCCTGTATCGCTGATCGCCCGCGGCCCGCGCCGCGGATACGCTGGCGCACGTGATCCTCGCGATCGACCAGGGCACGACCGGCTCCACGGCGCTGGTCTTCGACACGGATGCGAACCTGCTCGGCCGCGCCTCCCGCGAGTTCACCCAGCACTTCCCGCAGCCCGGCTGGGTCGAGCACGACGCGGCCGAGATCTGGGAGGCCTCGCAGGAGGTCATGGCCGAGGCGCTCGCCGGCGCGGGAGCGCAGGCCGGCGACCTCCGCGCGATCGGCATCACCAACCAGCGCGAGACCGTCGTGGCCTGGGACCCGGCGACCGGCGAGCCGCTGCACCGGGCGCTCGTCTGGCAGGACCGCCGCACGGCGCAGCGCTGCGACGAGCTGCGCGCCGCCGGGCACGAGCCGCTCGTCCGCGACGCGACCGGCCTGGTCCTGGACCCGTACTTCTCGGGCACGAAGATCGAGTGGCTGCTGCGCAACGTCGACGGCCTGGCCGAGCGGGCCGAGGACGGCACGGCGGTCTTCGGGACGGTCGACAGCTGGCTGATCTTCCAGCTCACCGGCGCGCACGCGACCGACGCGTCGAACGCCTCGCGCACGCTGCTCTTCGATCTGCGCACCGGCGCGTGGTCGCCGGAGCTGTGCGGCCTGTTCGGCGTGCGGGCGCGGGCGCTGCCCGAGGTCCGGGCGAGCGCCGGCGTGATCGCGCTGACGCGCGGCGGAGCGCTGCCCGGCCACGACGGCGTGCCGGTGGCCGGCGTGGCCGGCGACCAGCAGGCCGCGCTGTTCGGCCAGGCCTGCCTGGAGCCGGGGGAGGGGAAGAACACCTACGGCACGGGCTCGTTCGTGCTGCTCAACGCCGGCAGCACGCCCCCGCCGCCCGTCCCGGGCCTGCTCTCGACCGTGGCGTGGCGCATCGGCGAGCGCACGACGTACGCCACCGAGGCCTCGATCTTCGTGACCGGCGCGGCGATCCAATGGCTGCGTGACGGGCTGGGGATCATCGAGCGCGCCAGCGACACCGAGGCGCTCGCCGCCTCGCTGGACTCCAACGAGGGCGTCTACTTCGTCCCGGCCCTCACCGGCCTGGGCTCGCCGCACTGGGACCCCTACGCCCGCGGGACCATCGTCGGGCTCACTCGCGGGTCGACCCGGGCGCATCTCGCCCGTGCCGCGCTCGAGGGGATCGCCTTCCAGACGCTCGACGCCGTCCGGGCGATGGAGGCGGCGACCGGCGCCGCCCTGACGGAGCTCAAGGCCGACGGCGGGGCCGTCGCAAACCGCTGGCTCATGCAGTTCCAGGCCGACGTGCTCGGGGTGCCGGTGGTCGTGCCCGAGATCGCGGAGACGACCGGGCTGGGCGCCGCGCTGCTCGCGGGCGTCGGGGCGGGTCTCATGACGCTCCAGCAGGTGCGCGACGGCTGGAGCGAGCGCACCCGCTACGAGCCCCGGATGGCACCGGCGCAGCGTGACGCCGCCGTGTCCGGCTGGCACCGCGCGCTGGCCCGGGCCGGCGAGTGGGCGCGGCCCGATTCCGGGTAACCTCGCTTTCACCCCGGAGTAGCAGAGACCAGCCGTGGCGGAGCACAAACCCGAACTCGTGGAAATGAAGGCGCAGGTCTACAAGGACCCGCGTCCCAAGGAGCACTTCGACCGCTTCCACGAGCGCACGCGGACGAAGGGCGCCGACTGGATGTACGAGGTCGTGCGGATGGTGCTCACGCCGATCCTCTTCGTGATCTTCCGGGCGCGGTGCATCGCCTCGGACAACGTGCCGCAGGAGGGGCCGGTGATCATCGCCCCGAACCACTTCTCGTTCATGGACCACTTCTTCGTGGCCGTGTTCGTGCGGCGCCGGGTCCACTTCATGGCGAAGTCGCAGCTCTTCACCCGGCCCATCCAGTTCATCTACACCCACGGCGGGGTCTTCCCCGTGCGGCGCGGGCACGACGACCAGGAGGCCTTCATCACGGCCCACACCGTGCTCGCCAAGGGGGGGACGATCGTCATGTACTGCGAGGGCGGCCGCTCGCGCTCCGGCGACCTGGCCCCGAAGCCCAAGCGCGGCATCGGCAAGCTCGCGCTCGAGTCCGGTGCCACGATCGTCCCGGTGGCGATCTACGGCTCGGCGAAGGTCCGCAACTGGAAGCGCCTGCAGTTCCCGAAGGTCACGGTGCAGTACGGCGAGGCGCTGCGCTACGAGCAGGTCCCCGACCCGGACAAGGGCCAGCAGCAGGAAGTGGCAAACGAGATCTTCGGGGAGATCAAGCGGCTCTACGCCGGCCTGGAGGAGCACGGCCGGCGCGGGATGGCCCAGAAGGTCCGCGCCGCCCGGCGCGCCGAGCGCCGCCAGGGCGCCGCCACGCCCGCCTGAGGCAGCGCCTCAGCGCGGGGACGAGGAGGCTTCGCGCCGCTCGGCCTCGGCCGTCTCGGCGCCGGTGACGCTCTCGGCCCGCGCCCGGACCTCGGCGGCCGCGTCGGTGGTGGCCTGGTGCTCGGACGCGCGGGCGGCGAGCTTGGCCTCGTAGACCTCGGTCGGGGTGCCGCCGACCGCGTCGCGGAAGCCCTCCTTGAACCGCTCGGTCCGGCGGCCGGGCCGGAACCGCTCCTGCGCCTTGATCTGCTTGCGGGGGCGCCGCTCGCCGTAGAACCGCCGCGCCCACATCGAGCTGGGCTTCCCGATCCGGCAGGCCCCGTAGATCGCGATCGGGATGATGAAGAACCCCACGACGCCGTGCATCATGCGCTTCTTGGCGAAGCAGATCCCGACGCAGAGGAGCCAGAGCACGAGCACCGCGATCGTCGCGGCGACCTCCTCGAAGCTCCCGCGGAACGAGACGCCGGCGAATGGGTCGGCGCCCAGGAGCACGAGCCCCATCGCGGCGGCCGCGACGACGGTCGCGTCGATCGACGAGCGCCCCTCGGTCGACCAGTAGACGTCGTCGAGGTGGACCCACAGCGCGAACTCGTCGATCGTCAGCCCGATGCCGATGCCGAACAGCAGGCAGGAGATCTCCCACCACGGGCTGTCCCAGACCGTGATCGCCAGGGTCCCGGCCGCCATCATCGTGACGATTCCCCAGACGAGGTGGTGCAGGTGCACGCCGCTGTCGGAGATCACGCTGCCGGGCCACCACGAGATGCGCGGGCTGCGCATGATCCGCGCGCTCATCCGGATGAACCCGAACGACCCGACGAAGCCGACGAGGACCATGAAGAGTCCCTGGCGGTTGTTGCTGACGAGCTGCTCGTTCCAGAGGTCGGTGAAGATGGAGGCGAGGGCTGGAGTCATCGCGAGCTGCGGACTCTACCGGCGGGTCGCCGCGCGCTCGCGCCTAGTACGCCGGGTCCAGGCCGGCCCACAGCTCGGCGTCGTGGCCGGTGATCACCAGCGCGCCGGGCGTCGTTCCGAGGTAGCGGCGGATCTCCTTGAGCGAGCGTTCGTAGCGGTGGCGGTCGTGCGCCAGCAGGGGCTCGGCGGTCCCGTCCAGGCTCGCGCGCAGGTAGGCGGCGTCCCCGGTCAGCAGGGCCTCGCGCCCGGCGAGGCGCAGCAGCACCGACTGGTGCCCGGCGGTGTGCCCCGGAGTGGAGAGCAGCCGAACCGAGCCGTCGCCGAACAGGTCGACGGTCCGGGCAAAGCTTGCGAAGGAGTCGACGTCGGGTGCGTCGTAGTCCACGGTGCGCCAGTCGAAGGCGTAGTCGAACTGGCGCCGCACGTAGCCGTTGCGGGTGGGGGGAAGGGTCGTCGCCGCCGCCCACTCGGCGGCATCGACCACGAACGTCGCGTCCGGGAACTCGGCGACCCCGCTGGCGTGGTCGTTGTGGAGGTGGGTCATGACGACGGTGCCGACCTCTGCCGGGGAGCGGCCCAGGGCCCGCAGCTGGGCCGGCAGGGCCTGCTCGGGCTCCATGCGGAAGGTGTAGAACTGGCGAGGAGCGACCCGAAGCTCTCCTTCGGTTCGACCGCCACGCTGTGATGCAGGGCGGTGTCGATGAGCACGAGGCCGGCGCCGGGGTGCTCGACCAGGAAGGCCGGCACCGGGATGTAGGACCAGGTGTCGCGCTTCGAGCGCAGGGTCCGCAGCCTCGGAAAGCGCCCTGGCGCTCGGCTCAGCAGCCCGGGCGGGCACAGGATCTCGCCGCCGAGGAGCGGTCTGCAGCGTGACGAACGCCCCGGACTGGCCGCCCGGCAGCGGCAGGGCGAGCGGGGAGGGTTCGATCGACATCGCCATGGCGGCCCGAGGGTAGCCGCCGCCACTAGGCTTGGACACCGATGCACGCCCCGGCCCACCCGCTCGCCCTTCGCGACGGCCTGCTCGACGGCGTCCGGCTGCTCGCCAGCGCCGGCGCCGGCGGCGCTACGCGCCGCGCGCGGAGCGCTGCGCGGCTCTCGGGGCGGAGGTCACCGAGCTCGCGCCGCCGGCGGCTGCGGCGGGCGACGAGGCGCTCGGCGCCGCCGGCCTCGCGGCGGCGCGCGCCGGCGGCCCGGCGGTGCTCGTCGTTGATGCGCTACGGCCGCGTTCGCGGACGCTGCCGATCCGCTCGGCGCGCTGCGGGCGGCAGCCGACGGGACCTGGGGAATCGTGCGCACGGTGGCGACCGAGGCGCTGATCCCGCAGGGCGCGGGGAAGGCCGTTCTGATCGCTCCGGCCCCGGACGCCGGCCTCAGGCCGGGCCGGCCCGGGCGGCGCTGGAGAACCTCGCGCGCACGCTCTCGGTCGAGTGGTCGCGCCACCAGGTGCGGGTCACCGCGATCCTCCCCGGGGACGGGACCGCCGAGGCGGAGATCGCCGACCTCGCCGCCTACCTCGCCTCGGAGGCCGGGGACTACTTCTCCGGCACCGCGCTCGTGCTCGGCGCCGGCTGAGCCGGCCGGGCGGCCCCGCCCGTCCGCGTCTACTCTCCGGGCCTGTGCAGGCGGATGCAGCGGCCGGGCCCGAGGCAGTCGTCGATCCAGAAGAGCGGATCGACCTCCTCCTCTCGCATCTCGGCACCCGGCCCGAGGGCCTGGGCGCCCAGGAGGCCGCCCGGCGCCTGGAACAGCACGGGCCCAACGAGATCCGGCGCCGGGCCTCCGGGGCCGGCTGCGGGAGCTTCTACCGCCAGTTCGTGCACCCGCTCGCGCTGCTGCTGTGGCTGCCGCGGCGCTCTCGGTGGCTGGCGGGCTCGAGGTCCTGGCGGTCGCGATCGTGGTGGTCATCGCCCTCAACGCGGTCTTCGCGTTCGCGCAGGAACTGCAGGCCGAGCGGGCCACCGAGGCGCTGCGGGAGTTCCCGCCGCCGCAGGCGCGGGTCCGGCGGGACGGCGCGGCTGCGGACATCGACGCGCTTCGCGCTCGTGCCCGGCGACGTGCTGCTGCTCGCCGAGGGCGACCGCCCGTCTCGACTGCCGCCTGATCAGCGGGTCCTTGGAGGTCGACATGTCGCCCCTGACGGGGGAGTCCTCGCCAGTCGCCCGATCCCCGGAACGAGCCGAGCCGGCGGCTCCCGGCTCGGTGCTCGAGGCCGAGGACCTCGTGTTCGGCGGGACCCTGTGCACGGGCGGCGAGGCCGTGGGCGTCGTCTACGCGACCGGCATGCAGACCCAGCTCGGGCGCATCGCGGCCCTTTCGCAGCGGGTCGAGGCCGAGGTCAGCCCGCTCCAGCGCCAGGTCAACCAGGCGGCCCGCCTGATCGCCGCGATCGCCGTAGGGGCGGGGGCAGCCTTCTTCGTGGTCGGGACGGCCATGGCCGGGCTTCCGTCCGACGATGCGATCGCCTTCGCCATCGGCCTCGCTCGTCGCGAACGTGCCGGAGGGACTGCTGCCGACGATCACGCTCGCGCTCGCCGTCGGGGTGCGCCGCATGGCGCGGCGCCGCGCGCTGGTGAAGCGCCTGACTGCGGTCGAGACCCTCGGCAGCACCGACGTGATCTGCACGGACAAGACCGGCACGCTCACCGAAGGCCGGATGCGCGCGGCGGCGCTGCGGGCCGACGGCGAGGCGGCGGCGATCGACGAGGGCGCCAGGCTCGCGGGCCGCGAGCCCTTCCGCGGCTGCTGCGCACGGCGGTGCGGTGCAACAACGCGCGGCCCGCCTACCGCTGACCGCTGGGACCGGGGCGGCGACCCGAGCGAGAGCGCGCTCCTCGTGGCCGCGCACGTCCTGGGGAGGACGCGCTGGCAGCCCAGGAGCAGCGCGACCTCCGGCGCCGGCGCCTGCTGCCATTCGACGCGCGCCGCAAGCGCATGACGACCGTCGACGTCGAGCCGGACGGCTCGATCTGGGTTCACGCCAAGGGCGCGCCCGTGGAGCTGCTGGACCGCTGCGACGCCGTTCGCGGCGCCGCCGGCGACCGCCCGCTCGGGCCGGACGACCGGCGCGCGGCGGCCGCCGCGGTCGACGCCTACGCGCGCGACGGGCTCCGCGTGCTCGGGTTCGCGGAGCGCCGCGTGCCCGACGGGGAGGCCGGCCAGGAGGGCGACGACCGCGACCTCGTCGAATCCAGGCTGGTCTTTCTCGGCCTGGCCGCGCTCGAGGACCCGCCGCGCCCGGAGGTGCCTGCCGCCGTCGCCCGCTGCCAGAGCGCCGGGATCGAGATCATGGTGGTGACCGGCGACTTCGGCGCCACCGCCGCGGCGGTGGCCACCCAGGTGGGGATCGTCGCCCCGGGCGGCACGCGCGTGGTCGCCGGCCCGGAGCTCGACGGGATGAGCGAGTCGGAGCTCGGCGAGACGCTCGCGGCGCCGAACGGGCTGATCGTCGCGCGCTCCAACCCCGAGACGAAGCTGCGCATCGTCGACGCCCTCCGCGCCCAGGGCCGGACGGTGGCGATGACCGGCGACGGCGTGAACGACGCCCCCGCGCTGCGCCGCGCCGACATCGGCGTGGCGATGGGGATGTCCGGGACCGATGTGGCCCGCGAGGCCGCGACGATGGTGCTCACCGACGACGACTTCGCCTCCATCGTCGCCGCCGTGGAGGAGGGCCGCACGGTCTACGACAACGTGCGGAAGTTCGTCACCTACATCTTCGCCCACGCGATGCCCGAGGCCGTCCCCTTCCTGCTGTTCGCCCTGGCCGGCGGAGCCATGCCCCTGCCGATCACCGCGCTCCTGATCCTGGCGATCGACCTCGGGACCGAGACGCTGCCGGCGCTCGCGCTCGGCCGCGAGCCGGCCGAGCCGGGGATCATGCGGCGGCCGCCGCGCCCGCGGGAGCGGGGGATCATCGACCGGCCGATGCTGGTCCGGGCCTGGCTGTGGCTCGGGATGACCGAGGCGGCGCTGGTCCTGGGCGGCTTCTTCTACGTCCTCCTGCCTGCCGGGTGGTCCTGGGGCGACCGACCGGCGCCGGCACGCCGCTCCACGACGCCGGGCTCACCGCGGTGACGATGAGCTTCGCCGGGATCACGGCCTGCCAGGTCGGCACGGCGATCGCCTGCCGGACCGACCGGGCGTCGCTGCGCAGCGTCGGGCTGCGCTCGAACCCCTGCTCCTGTGGGGCATCGCGTTCGAGCTCGCGTTCGCTGCGGCATTGATCTACCTCCCGCCGCTCCAGGACCTCGTCGGGACGCGACCGCTCGGCCCCGACGAGCTGGCGATCCTCGCCGTCTTCCCGGCGGTCGTGCTCGGAGCGGATCTCGCCCGCCGCCGGTGGCAGGCCCGCCGGCGTCCCGGCGCGGTCGCCGGAGCCGGATAGCGCGCGGGGCAGTCAGGGGTGCCCGGACCCCGGCCCGCCGGCGTCCCCGGCGCCCGCGGCCGACCCCTCGATGTCCAGCAGCGCCGGGCGGGCGTGCTCGACCTGGAGCGTCGAGTGGTCGATGCCGAACCGCTCGTGGACCAGGGCCGCGAGCGCCTCGCGCGTGCCGTGGCAGTCGGCGCCGTCGGCGACGAGCACGTGGGCCGAGAGCGCCGGAAAGCCGGAGGTGACCTCCCAGACGTGGAGGTCGTGGACCTCCACGACGCCGCGCGTGGCCGCCAGGGCGTGGCCGATCTCGTCGGGATCCATCCCGGCGGGGGCGCCCTCGAGCATGATGTGCGCCGAGGCCGCGAGCAGGCTCCACGCCGAGCGCAGCATGAGCCCCGCGACCGCGAGGGAAGCGATCGCATCGGCCTGGTCGAACCCGGTGAGCAGAACGACCGCGCCGGCGATGGCGGTCCCGATGAAGGCGAACAGGTCGGTGAGGAGGTGCTGGAAGCTGCCCTCGACGTTGAGGCTCTGCCGGTTGGCGGCGGCGAGCACTCGGACGGCGGCGAGGTTGACGGCGATCCCGACCAGGGCCACCGCGAGCACGATGCCGCCGCGGACGTCGGGCGGCTCGAACAGGCGCCGCACGCCCTCGTAGGCGAGCACGAGCGCGAGCGCGAGGAGGACCGCGCCGTTGATCTGCGCGCTGAGGATCTCGGCCCGCTTGAACCCGTAGGTGAAGCGGCCGCGCGGCGGCCGGGCCGCAAGGCGGATCGCGGCGATCGACAGCGCGATGGCCACCGCGTCGGTGAGCATGTGGGCGGCGTCGGAGATCAGCGCGAGCGAGGAGGCGAGGATGCCAGCCGCGACCTCGAAGGCCATGAAGCCGACGATCAGGGCGAAGGCGATCCAGAGCTTCGTCCGGTCGGCGTCGGCGCTGACACCGTGGGTGTGCCCGGCGTGGGCGTGGCCGTCGTGGGATCCGCTCACCGCGGGCGAGGGTAGCGGGTGGAAGGCCGCGCGCTCACCTGCTTTACTGGCATTGAACCAAGTTCAATAGGAGTCCCGATGCCAGCCCTCGCCCAGCCCGACGTGCCGCCGGCCCCGCCCCTCGCCGAAGCTCCCGCCCTGGCCGGCACGGCCCCGGCCTCCCCGGCCGGCCCCGCCCCGGCGGACGGGCGGCCCGCGGCCCTTCCGCCCGCGGTTCGCCTCCCGGCGCCCGTGCAGGTCGTCCGGTTCAACGTGCGCCAGGCGGCGTTCGTGTTCCGAGCCCGGCGCGAGCTCGGCGAGGTCTTCCGGATGCGCGGGGCCGTGGACGGCGCCGTCGTCGTGACGAGCCATCCGGACCACGCCCGCTCGCTCTTCACCGCCGACCCGGCGCTCGTTCCGTCGCTGACGGCGGAGTCGCCGCTGCGCCCGATCGTGGGGCCGCGCTCGGTCCTGACCGCCAACGGCGAGCGGCACCTGCGCCAGCGCAGGCTCCTGCTGCCGCCCTTCCACGGCGACGCTGTCGCGCGCTACGCCGAGATGATCGCCGAGGCGGCCCACCGCGAGATCGACCGCTGGCCCGCCAGCCGGCCGTTCGCGCTTGCGCCCCGGATGCAGGCGATCACCCTCGACGTGATCATGGCCGGGATCTTCGGGGTGCAGGGGCGCCCGCAGCCCGGCTCGCCCGAGCACGGGCTGCGGCGGGCCGTGCGCCGGGTCGTCGGGCTCTCGACGCGCCCGGGCGCGCAGGCCGCCGAGCTCATGAACGTCGGCCGCGAGGAGCCGGTTGGAATCGTCGCGCTGCTCCTGCGCCACCTCGACCGTCACGTCTTCGCGGTGATCGCCGCCCGCCGGGCCGCCGGCAGCGCCGGCCGCACCGACATCCTCTCGCTGCTGCTCGACGCCCGCGACGAGGCGGGGGCGCCCCTCACCGACCAGGAGCTGCGCGACGAGCTGCTGACCCTCGTGCTCGCCGGGCACGAGACCACCGCGAACTCCCTGGCCTGGGCGTTCGAGCGCCTGGTCCGCACCCCGGCGGCCTACGAGCGGCTGCGCGAGGAGGTCCGGGCCGGCGGCGGCAGCGAGTACGTCGACGCCACGATCCACGAGGCGATGCGGGTCCGCCCAGTCGTCCCGATCGTGGGCCGGCGGGTGGCGGTGCCTTGGGATCTCGGGCCGTGGCGCGTGCCGGCCGGCACCCCGGTCCTCGTGAGCATCCTGCTGCTGCATCACCGCGACGACGTCTACCCGGACCCGTTCGCGTTCCGGCCCGAGCGGTTCCTCGGGCGCAAGCCCGGGACCTACACCTGGATCCCGTTCGGCGGCGGGACGCGCCGCTGCCTCGGGGCGACGCTGGCGATGGCCGAGCAGCGGGTCGTGCTGCGGGCGGTCGCGGAGCGGACCGACCTCGCCGGGCCGGATCCCGCCCCCGAGCGGCTGCGCCACCGCAACGTCACGATGATCCCGGCCGGGGGCGCCCGGGTCGTGCTCGCGTCGCGCCGGCCGGCCTGAGCGCCCGGCCGTGGCGGTCGCGGGCCGGCGCTCAGGCGGCTCGGCGCGGGGCCGCGCGCCGGCCGTCCCGACCCGTCACGCTCGTGGCCGACGGGCGGGCCGTGCGCCGCGCCGCCCGCAGCACGACCCGGACCTCGACGCGGGCCGGGCGGACGGGCGCCGCCAGCGACAGGAAGTCCCGGACGGCACCGGCGTGGCGGCAGAAGGGGCACCCGAGCCCGTCGGCGGGCGCGAGGGTTCCCGGACCCGGCGCCACGGGGGCGTCGCAGCGCGGGCAGGCGAGCGTGCCGCCGGCCAGGCGGGCGGCGTGGCCGCGGCGGCGCTCGAGCCGGACGTCGGCGGCGCGCTCCCCGGGCGGGCCGGGAAGCGCGTCGGATCCGTCGATGCCGCGGCTGAAGGCCACGCAGGGAGTCTAGGCGGCCCCGCCACGGGACCGGACCGCCGGGGCGCCAGGGCCATCGAGCGACGTCCATCCGGCGCGAGGCCGAGGTTCGGCCGCCTGGGGCGGCCGAACCTCACTCGCGTTCGGGCGCGGCCCGCGGACGCGCTAGGTCGTCATCCCGGTGAACTGGCCGCCGGTGATGTTCAGCACTTGGCCGTGGACGTAGTTGCTCCACGGCGAGCAGAGGAAGAACACGCCGCCGGCCGCTTCCTCGGGCGTGCCGGGGCGGCCGAGCGGGATGAGCATCGAGGCCATCCCCCGGAGCTGGTCGGGAATCCCCAGCTGGACCTTCTCGCCGTCGATCTCCATCACGTTGGCCTCGTCCTTCGAGGCCGTCAGGCGGGTCTCGATGTAGCCGAAGGCCACGGCGTTCACGTTGATCTTGAACTGGCCCCACTCCTTGGCCAGCGTCTTGGTGAGGCCGACGACGCCGGCCTTGCCGGAGGAGTAGTTCGCCTGCCCGGCGTTGCCCATCGTGCCCGAGATCGACGAGACGTTCACGATCTTCCGGAAGACCTCGCGGCCCTCGTCGCGCTCCTGCTTGGCCGGCTCGCGCAGGTGCGGCGCGGCGGCCCGCAGCACGCGGAACGGCACGATCGTGTGGATGTCGAGCATCCGCTGGAACGCCTCGTCGCTCATCTTGTGGATCGGCGCGTCGAGCGTGTAGCCCGCGTTGTTCACGATGATGTCGATCTTGCCCCAGGCGTCGATGGCGGCCGCGATGAGCCCGTCCTCGGCGCCCGGCTTCGTGAGGTCGCCTGCGAAGACCACGGTCTCGCCCGCGATCTCGGAGGCGGTCTGCTGCGCGACGTCGCCGTCGAGGTCGTTGATCACGACCTTCGCGCCTTGCTCCGAGAGCAGCTCGGCGGTCGCCCGCCCGATGCCGCGGGCGCTGCCGGTGACGATGGCCACCTTGTCGTCCAGAACTCCCATGGTCTCCGTCTCCATTCGTTGGGTGCGGACGGGGTTATAGCCGCGCAACGCGGCCCGCGGTCGCCCGGCCCGGCGGCGGTCAGGACGGTCGCGGGACCCCGCGGCGGTCGCACCGCTCAGGCACGGAGATCCCGTCGAAGATCAGCTCCTGCTCGATTCCGGCCAGCGCCGACTCCATGGCGGCCGGGCGGATCGATCCCGGATGGTCGTCGTAGGGGCTGTCCAGGAAGCGCACGACCGCGATGCTCGACACGACGACCGTCGTCACGGAGACGATGAGCAGCACCTGGGACCACCGCTCCTCCCGCCGGTCGGCGAAGAAGATGGTGAAGACGATGACGAAGAGGCCCGAGAGCGCGAGGACGATCCACACGAGCGGCGGGACGAACGGGGCGGCCTCGACGAGCCGGCCGCGCCGGCCGGTCTCGCGCTCCTGCATCGCGTCGAACCATTTCGCGTGGGCGTTGTCCGAGGCCGGGCTCGTGATGCGCACCCGGGAGAAGGCCCGCTCGAGCGCGTCGACCTCGCCGACCACGGCCTCGCTCTCCTGCTGCTCGCGCATCCGGGGCCACTCGGCGATGACGGCCCGGGCGTAGCAGACGAGCTCGCCCTCGAGAACCCGGTCCCTCGGCACGTCGATCTGCTGGGCCAGGGAGAACAGCGTCGTGACGGCCACCGCCTCCTGGCCCGCAGAGTCCCGGCCCTTGAGGTAGCTCTGGAAGGCCAGGAGGAACACGAAGGCCAGCAGCACGGCAAAGGCGGTCCCGATCACAGTGAAGACGGCTGCCGCCTTCTGCGAGTCGCGGAAGTGGCCTTCGGGCGAGCGGCGCCGGACCAGGAGCATGACCGTGACCGCGATCACGTCGGCCGCAAGGACCAGGAGGATGGCGCCGAGAATGCTCACGGCCGCGGACTCTATGTGCCGCGCCCGCAGACCAGCGCCGGCCCGGCCCGCCGCCGGCCGCCGCGGCTATCCGTGGGGATGGAAGACTTGCAGGCTGGCCAGCCGCTGGGCGCCGCGGGCGAGGCTGCCCACGGTCTGCGGGTCGGAGACGTCGAGGTGCGTGGCGAGCGCGAGGAACGCCTGCGCCGTCGTGAGCGCGTCCCCGAGCGCGTGGTGGGGGCGGTGGACCGGGAGGCCCAGCGCCGTCGCCAGCGTGGTGAGCGACAGCATGCCCGGCGCCCGCCCGTCCCGCTCGTGCAGCCAGAGCTGGCCCAGGGCGCTCGTGTCCGCCATCGGGCCGCGCAGCCTCGTCCCGATGGTCTTGAAGGCCGGGGCCAGAAACCCCCGCTCGACCCAGATCGCGTGGGCCACGAGCACCCGCCCGGCGAGCAGGCCGGCGAGCGCGTCGAGCCCCTCGGCCAGGGGCGGCGCGTCGGCCAGGTCGGACGGCCGGATTCCGTGAATCTCGATCGAGGCCGCCGGCAGGTCGCGTTCGGGACGGGCGAGGCGGTAGAGCTGGCGGGCCGCCCGGATGCGCCCGGCCTCGATCGGCACGGCGCCGATCGAGATGATCTCGTCCTCCCCGGGGCGCAGGCCGGTCGTCTCGAGGTCCACGACGCAGAACGCGGCCTGCCGCCAGGGCGTGGAGCTGGGCGGCGCGAGCGCGCGCTCGTAGGCCGCGGCGCCCGGCCCGGCGGGACGCCGGCGGCGCAGGCTCACCACGGCCGCAGGCCAAGCTCGCCGGCGACGCGCTTCTGGACCGATGCGACCGCCCGGAAGGCCTCCTTGAGGTAGCCGCGCGCCAGCGGGTTCAGGGCCGTCGGGTCGATGAAGTCGTCGGGCTCGTCGCCCTGGCGCAGCTGCGCGACCTGGTGGTCCAGGCGCAGCCCGAACACGAGATCGAAGGCCTCCTCGAGCGTGCGGGCGTCCTCGGGCGGCAGCGTGCCGGCGGCGCCCGCCGCGCGGAGGCGCTCGCGGGTCGAGGCGCTCGTCACCCCGGCGGCCAGCCCCGCCCAGCGGGCGAGGTCGGTGATCGGGAGCGCGCCGCCCGCCTTGAGGTCGAGCCGGCCCGCGTGCTCGCCCGAGTGCTCGACGACGATGTCGCGCAGGAAGCCGGTGGGCGGCCGGTGCTGGAGGGCGAACCGCGCGACGAGCTTCAGCAGGGCGGGCCGCTCGCGTGCCGGGCGCAGGGCGTCGATGCGGGGCGAGCCGTCGGAGGCCGCCCACACGTAGCGCCCGTCGACGACCAGCGACACGAGGATGAGCGCCTTCTCCTGGGTCGGATCGTCCAGCCAGGAGGCCACGGCGTCGTTCCACGCCGCCTGGGACCGGGCGAAGAGCCGCTTGGACGCGACCGCCCCGTGCTCGCAGCCCGGCAGCCCGCACGCCTCGAGGCCGTCCATGACCCGCCCGGCGAAGCCGAGCATCGCGGCCTGCAGTGCCGGATCGGCGTCGTCGCCGTGCCAGACCAGGGCGCTGTCGACGTCGGAGGACGGGACGCCTTCCCGGCGGGCGAGGCTCCCGAGCGCGAGCCAGTCGAACGGCGCGCCGGGATCGCCGTGGGCGATGAGGTCGAGCTCGATCAGCCGCCGCGTGAGCGCGTCGGTGACGACCGAGATGATCGTGCCGATCCGCTCGGGGGCCACGCCGGCCTCGTGGAGGGCGACGACCGTCGGGCGCAGCGTCTGGGCCACCGTGGCGAGCTCCTCCGGCGTCTGCGACCGCCCGATGGCGCGGCGGATCTGGAAGGGCGTGTGGGTCTCGGCGGCCATGAGGTCGCTGTCGTCGACGATCCCGAGCACCTCGCCGGTGTTCGAGACCACCGGGAGGTGGCGCACCCCGCGCTCCAGCATCTCCACGACGGCCTCCGTGCCCGGTCGCGTGGCCGTCACGACGTGCGCGTCGCGAGTCATCGCGGCGGCCACGGCGTCGTCCCCCGAGACGTCCCCGGCGACGACGCGGGTGCGCAGGTCGCGGTCCGTGAGAATGCCGACGAGGCCGTCGGCCTCGATCACGGCCGCCGACACGCCGGCCGCGGTCATGCGCCGGGCCACGGTGCGCACGGTCTCGTCCGGGCGCGACCGCACGAGCTCGGACCGGATCAGGTCCGCGACGGGCCGCTCGAGCGGGTCGGTCCCGACCGTGGCCGGCGCGGTGTCGCGTGCGCGCGCCAGGAGCGACCTCGCGACGAACGGCAGGGCCTCGGGTCGCGTGAGCAGCGGCGTGGCGGCCGCCGCCGGGAACCGGTAGCAGAGCGTGTCCTCGCTCGCCCGCACCGCGAACCCCGTCGGGAGCCCGGAGAGCATCGAGGCGTGGCCGACGAGCTCGCCCGGACCCGCGAGGTCCAGGAGGCGGCCGTGGTCGAGCAGCTCCAGCGCGCCGCGCCGCACGACCCAGACGCAGTCGACCGGCGGCGCGCCCTGCGGGAGCACGACGGTGCCCGCGGCCATGTACTCGATCTCCGCCGTCGCGGCGAGGCCGTCGAGCGCCTCGCGCTCCAGCGCATCGAACGGGGCGTGCTCGGCGAGGAAGGCGGCGATCTCGTGCACGGCGTCGTTCTACCGGATCGGGGGCGCGGCGTTCTCGACGGCTACAGGCCCAGCGTCTTGCCGAGGATCTCCCGCATGACCTCGTCGGTCCCGCCGCCGATGGGGCCCAGCCGCGCGTCGCGGGCGGCGCGCTCGATCCCGTACTCCTCCATGTAGCCCGCGCCGCCGTGAATCTGCAGGCAGGAGTCCATGACGTCGAAGGCGGCCCGCTGCGTCGCGAGCTTGGCCATCGTGACCTCCTGCACGGCGTCCTGGCCGGCCACGAACAGCCGCAGCGCGTGGTAGGTCAGATCGCGCCCGGCCTCGATGGTGAGCGCGATCTCGGCGAGCGCGTGGCGGATCGCCTGGTGGGAGCCGATCGGCTTCCCGAAGGCCCGGCGCTCCTTCGCGAACGCGAGGGTCTGCTCGAACGCCGCTTCCATTCCCGCGACGGCGCCGAGCGCCATGAGGAGCCGCTCCCACTGGAAGTTGGCCATGATCAGGTAGAAGCCCTGGTGCTCCTCGCCCAGGAGGTTCTCCTCCGGCACGGCGACGTCGTCGAAGGCGATGAGCGCGGTGTCGGAGGCGTGCCAGCCGAGCTTCTCGATCGGGCTCGCCGTGACGCCCTCGCCGCGGTCGATGATCAGGAACGAGATGCCGCGGTGCCCGCCCTCCTCGGTCGTCTTGACCGCGGTGACGTAGTAGTCGGCCCGCACCCCGTTCGTGATGAACATCTTCGATCCGTTCACGACGAACCCGCCGTCCACCCGCCGGGCCCGGGTCCGGATGCCCGCCACGTCCGAGCCGGCGTCGGGCTCGGTGATCGCCAGCGCGGCGATCTTCTCGCCCCGGATGGCCGGCACGAGGTAGCGCTGCTTCTGGTCTTCGGTCCCGAACTTGTAGACGGGCGGCGTCGCGATCCCGATGTGGGCGCCGATGCCGGCCGCCAGGCCACCCGAGCCGCAGCGGCCCAGCTCCTCGGTCAGGACCGCGTCGGCCACGTAGTCCCCGCCCTCGCCCCCGTAGGCCTCCGGGTACTTCAGCCCGAGGTAGCCGAGCTCGGCCATCCGGGTGAAGACGTCGTTCGGGAACCACCGCGCCGCCTCCCACGCCTCGGCGTGCGGGCGCAGCTCCGTGGCCACGAACCGCCGGATCCCGGCGCGGAGGTCGTCGTGCTCCTCGGTGAACGGGGGGATGAGCCGCCGGGCGGCGGCGCGGGGGAGGCCCTTGGCCTGCAGGTCGGCTGCCATGCGCTGTCCAGTCCTTTGCGTCAGTCGGAATCGCCGAGGGTCGTGTGGCCGCGTCCGGCGTGGTCGAAGCCGAGCAGGTCCCCGCTGGGGTTCTTCGGGCCGCCGTGGTGATAGGCGCGCACCTCGGCGATCCGGCCGTCGCGACAGCGGAACCACTCAGTGCCGCGGTCCAGCCGGCGGGCGCCGGACTTCGGGTCGCGCCAGGTCATCGTCCACTCGATGCAGGCCTCGTCGCCCTGCTCGATGCCGTGCTCGAGCGCCCAGCGCGCCTCGAGGTGCTGCACGCCCAGGGCGGCGTGCTCGGCGATCTCCCGGGCGCCGGTGTGGGGGCCCAGACGCGTGTAGTAGTGGACCGCGTCGTCGCAGAAGCAGGCCGCGACCGCGTCGGCGTCGCCCGTGTTCAGGGCTTCGTAGTAGGCCCGGATCTGCTCGAGGGGACGGCTCATGGCGCGGCGGCGCGGTCTCGTACGCTTCGCGCGTGCTGCGCCCACTTGCGATCGGTGCCGGACTGCTGGCGGCCGCGGCCGGCCCGCTGGCCGCTCCGGTCGCGGCGGCGGTCGTCGTCGATCAGACCGGGGCGCCCACGGTTCTGAGCGCCCGCGACGGGCGCTTCGTGTGGAGCCAGCAGCGCGGCAGCCGCTGGCGGCTGGTGACGCTGGCCGGCGGCGCGGTGCGCCCGGTGGCGGTCGCGCCGCGGGCGGGCGGCCCGTTCGACGTCGACCTCGGTGCCGACGCCCGCGGGCGGCCGGTCGCCACCTACTCGCGCGGCGGCCGCCCGTTCGAGTTCCGGTTCGCGGCGCGGACCGGGGCGGCGGGCGTCGAGCGACCGCTCGAGGTGCGCGGCCTCCAGGGCGCGGGGCTGCGCTGGCCCGCGCGTGACGGCCGGCGCGTTGTGGCGGTCGCCCGGTTCCGCGACTCGGACATCGTGGTGACCGGGACGGCCGGCGGGCGCCTGCTCCCGCTCGCCGGCGGGCCGAGGTCGAGCGGCCGGGCCACCCATCTGGATGCCGCCGGGGGCCGCATCGTGCTGCGCTGGCGCGACGCCCGCGGCACCGCCATCGTGCTCCTGACGCCGGGCCCGCCCGGCGTCCATGCGGCCCGCCGCGTGCTCGCCCGGGCGCCGGCCGGGTCGGGCCGGGCCCTCAGCTCCCCCGGCTTCGACGCCGGCCAGGCGGTCTGGGCCGAGCACCGCGAGACGGTGCCCGGGTCTGCCGGCCGGCCGTGCGATTGCGTGCACGCCTTCGACCTGGCGGCCCGCGCCTGGCTCGCGCCGTTCGAGTCCGACACCTACGCCGAGATCACCGGCATCGCGCGCACCCGGGGCCGGGTCCTGGCCGCCGACGCCCTGGGCACGGTCGCCGACGTCACGCCGAGCGGCTGAGCCGAGCCGGGCGCTCACAGCTTCTTGAGCAGGCCGAAGACCCCGCGGACGACTTCGCGCTGCAGCGACTTGCCTTCGCGCGAGTTCAAGAAGCCGCCGATCGCCTCGGCGGTGCCGCCGGTCGTGCCAGCGGCCACGTCTCCGCTGAGCACCGGCGCCTCCCGGGCATCCGGCGCGCCCGCGCCGGGCTCGGCCCCGGCGGCCGGCGCGGCGGCGGCGGCAACCCGCGCGGCGAGCAGTTCGCGCGCGCTCTGGGCGTCGACCCGCGTGCCGTACTTCGCCTCAAGCGGCGAGGCCTTCGCCGCGCCGTCGATGTCGTCGGCCGGGGCCATGCGCGACGCGGGCGCGACCATCCGGGTGTGGACGACCGGCGTCGGCACGCCTTTCTCGTCGAGGATCGTGACGGCGGCCTCGCCGATGCCCATCGACGTCAGCAGCTCCGAGAGGTCGTAGAACTCCGACTTCGGGAAGGTCGACACCGTGGCCTTGAGCGCCTTGGCGTCGTCGGGCGTGAAGGCCCGCAGCGCGTGCTGGATGCGGTTGCCGAGCTGGCCGAGGACGTCGGCGGGCACGTCCTTCGGCGTCTGGGTCACGAAGAAGACGCCGACGCCCTTGGACCGGATGAGCCGCACGGTCTGCTCGACGCTCTGCCGGAACGCCTTCGACGCCCCGTCGAACAGCAGGTGGGCCTCGTCGAAGAAGAAGACGAGCTTGGGCTTGGGCAGGTCGCCGGCCTCGGGCAGCCCCTCGAACAGCTCGGCGATGAGCCACATGAGCGCCGTCGAGAAGAGCCGGGGCTTGTCCTGCACCGCGGCGAGCTCGAGGCACGACACGATCCCGCGCCCGTCCGGGGCCGTCCGCATGAGGTCGGCGATGTCGAGCTGGGGCTCGCCGAAGAACTCGGTTCCGCCGCCGGTCTCGAGCCCGACGAGGGCCCGCAGCAGCACGCCGACCGTCGCCGACGAGACGCCGCCGATCCCCTTGAGCTCGGCCGTGCCCTCGTCGCTGTCCAGAAAGGTGAGGAGCGCCCGCAGGTCCGAGAGGTCCAGCAGCGGCAGGCCCTTGGAGTCCGCGTAGTGAAAGACGAGCTCCAGGCTCTGCTCCTGGGTCTCGTTGGCCTCGAGGACCTTGGCGAGCAGCTGCGGGCCGAAGTCCGAGACGGTCGCCCGCACGGGGATCCCCGGCCCGATGCCTCCGAGCGACAGGAACTCGACGGGGAAGGACGCCGGCGTGAACGGCAGGCCGAGGTCGGCCATGCGCTTCTCGGCGGGGCCGCCGGCCTCGCCGGGGGCCGCGAGGCCCGACACGTCGCCCTTGATGTCGGCGATCACCACCGGCACGCCGGCGGCCGAGAGCTGCTCGGCCATCCCCTGGAGCGTCTTGGTCTTGCCGGTGCCCGTCGCGCCGGCCACGAGGCCGTGGCGGTTCATCATCGCGAGCGGGACCTGCACGGGCGCGTCGTTGGCCACGGCGCCGCCGTGCACGCCGTGGCCGAGCGTGATCGCCGGGCCCTGCGCAGCGTAGGCCGCGGCGATCGTGGTGGCGAAGTCGTCGCTCATCGCAGCTCCAGAGTCGGGGAGAGCGACCCTACCGCCGCGGCTGCTGCGCCGGCCGGCTCAGACGCCGTATGAGCGCCCGATCACGTCGAGCATGACCTCGTCGGTCCCGGCGCCGATCCGGTTGAGCCGCATGTCGCGCCAGACGCGCTCGACGCCGTACTCCTTCATGTAGCCGGCGCCGCCGTGGATCTGGATGCACTCGTCGGCGACGTCGCAGGCGACGCGGGCGGCATGGAGCTTGGCCATCGAGATCTCGCGGACCGGGTACTCGCCGTTCTGGAACCGCCAGGCGGTCGTGTAGACGAGCTGGCGGGCCGTTTCGATCTGGGTCGCCATCTCGGCGAACTTGTGGCGGATCACCTGGAAGTTGCCGATCGGACGGCCGAAGGCATGGCGCTCCTTGGCGTACTGGAGGGTCTTCTCGAAGACGTTCTGGGCGCCCGCGACGCAGCCGGCGGCACCGATCAGGCGCTCGCCCTGGAGCTCCCACATGATGTGGTAGAAGCCCTTGCCGACCTGGCCGAGGACGGCTGACGCCGGCACCCGCACGTCCTGGAAGGCGAGCAGGGCCGTGTCGGAGGCGTGCATCCCGAGCTTCTCGAGGCGCTTCTCGCGCACGACGCCCGGCGCGTCCATCGGGACGAGGAAGAGCGTGAACCCGTCGTAGCCGGCGTCCGGGTCGGTCTTCGTCACCAGCACGATCACGTCGGCGCGGTGGCCGTTCGTGATGTACGTCTTCGAGCCGTTGATGACGTATTCGTCGCCGTCGCGGACGGCGCGGGTCTTGATCCCGGCGACGTCGGACCCGGCGTCGGGCTCGGTGATCCCCAGGCAGAGGATCTTCTGGCCCTTGATCGCCGGAACGACCCACTCCTGCTTCTGCTCCTCGGTGCCGAAGGCGAGGATCGGCGGCATGGCCATGTCGGTGTGCACGGCCACCCCCATCGCCAGGCCGCCCGAGTGGGCGTGGACGACCTCCTCGGCCAGCACGAGGGAGGTGTAGTAGTCCCCGCCCTGGCCCCCGTACTGCTCGGGCTTGTCGAGGCCGAGGAAGCCGAGCTCGCCCATCCGGTGAAAGACCGAGTCCGGGAACGTCGTCTCCTCCCACTCCTCCGCGTGCGGCTGCAGCTCCTTGACGACGAAGCGGCGGATCGACTCCCGCAGCTGCTCGTGCTCGTCGGTGAAGATGAAGTGCGTGCGCTGGGCCTGGAAGTCGGGCTTGAGGACGCTGGTCTCGGTGGCGGCCACGGTGGGGGCTCCTTCGTCGGGGTCGGCCGTCCGGACGCTAGCGAAGCGGCGGCGGAAAGTAAACAGTAGGACTTCCTACTTTCTGCTAGCCCGCGCCGGCGCCGACCGCAACGGCGCCTGCCCCCGGAACGCAAACGGGCGGCCCCGAGGGGCCGCCCGCTCGTTCAGCATGGACCGCGCGCGGGCCTAGGAGGCGACGGTCGCGGTGACCTTGGCCGTCCCGACCGTCACGCCGTCCGTGAAGACGGTGACGCCGAGGCGGCGGTTGAGGTACTTCGCCGCGGCCGGCGTGAGCGCGGCATCGGCGGTGACGACGACCTTGCCGTTGGCATCGGCGCGCGCCAGGTTGCTGAGCTTCAGCAGGCGGGCGGCGCGGTAGACCTGGACGAACCGGACGCGGGCCCGGCCGGCAGCTCGGTGCACGACCCGGGTGCGGACGAGCACGAGGCCGTCGAGGTAGGTCCCCTTCGGGCGGTTCACGATCACGAAGCGGCGCAGGACCGCGGTCTTGCCGTCCTTCGTGAACTTGATGCCGCCGCGGTGCAGCACGACGCCGTAGAGGTTCTTCGTTCCGACGCGGCCGCCGGTGATGGGGAAGGTGAACGTCGCGCCATCAGCGGTCGCGGGCGCCAGGGGCGCGGCGACGATGCTGTTGGCCGACAGGGCGCCGGTGGCGGTGTCGTTGAGGGTCAGCGCCGTGGTCTCGCCCGTGAGCCGGACGACCTTGGCCTGAGCCGGTGCCGCCACGAGGGCCGCCAGGAATGCGGCGAGGGCGAGCAGCGGAAGTGTGCGACGAATCGCGGTTGACATGCTGAATGATCCTCCCGTGGATCGAAAAGGTGGTCACCTGCTCGAACCCGGGACGACCGGAATCGATGCGGTCGGCGGCTACTTGGCGCCGAAGCGGACGGTCCAGATCCGCCAATGCCGGCCCGTCGCCGTGCCGGCTCCGACGTAGCGGAAGCGTCCGTCGAGCAGCAGGCGGCGGTGCGTCGCCGAGTGCATCCACATTCGCAGCGCGAGGGCAACCCGGGCCCGCGGCGCGTCGTGCCATTCGATGATCTCGCCCGCGAGGCGGAACCCCGCCGGGCGGATCTTGCGGGCGTGCCCGATGTAGCCGTACCGGACCATGCTGCGGGAGTGGGCGCCGGCCCCCCGGGCCAGGGGGACCGACGCGGCAAGGGCGCCGAGGCCGTGGCGCGCGCGCAGCCGGTTGATCGCGCCGACCATCTCTGCCGCGTAGGCGGCATCGGCCGGCGCGGCGCCGGCGGCGCCGGGCCAGGAGACGGCCGATGCGGCGGCCGGCGCGAGGGCCAGGGCAGCGGCGGCGCAGGCAGCGCCCAGGAGGGTGCGTGGAGCGGTCATGGTCACATCCGGTATTCGGTTCGTGTGCCGACGAGGTGAGCTGACGGGCTCGCGCTGATCTGAGCGCTACGGATGCGGCGATGCACCCGATTCGCCCCACGCCGCAGAACCTGCCTGCGGCCTTGGGTCCCCCGCTCGTCCGGTCCGTCCCGAACGATTGGGCACGTTCGGGCACTCTATCGGCAGACGGGGCAGCCGGCATGACATCACGCGCCCACGCCGCGGTTGGCGCGTTGCCGCCCCCCGGATTGCCCGATCGATCTGCCCGGTCCGGCATCGTCTGAGTCGTGACGATCCGCCGCGCCGCCCCCGTGCTGTTCGCCGCCGCCGCGTGCCTTGCCGCCCTGGACGGTGCCGCGTACGCGGCACCGTCCGGCCCGACGGCGGGCTCCGCCGCCCCGGCGCCGGGCCAGGTGCGCGGGCAGCCCGGCACGGCGGCGGTGCGCACGGCCGGCCCGCGCCGGTGCCGGCGCGGCCGGGTCCGCGTCGTGCGGGGCCGGCGGGCGCGGTGCGTCCGGCTCGCGACGGTCACCCGCGGCCTGCCGCGCCGGACGGACCTGCTCGTCGTCGCCCTGGGCCAGGCCTCCCGCAGCCTGAAGCCCCTGCAGGCGGGGGCCCGCTCGATCGCCGCGCAGCTCGGCGCGCGGGCGGCCGAGTACGGCGCCTGGGAGGACGCGCTCGTGCGCGCCGGCCGGGCGGCCGTGCGTGCCCGCGGCATCGCTGCCGCGGTGCCGCGCTCCCGGGCGGCGCAGGCCGAGGATCTGGGCCTGCAGCTCCCGGGGCCTATCGACGCGATCGTCAAGGGAGACGTGAGCTGGGAGCGCATCAAGGGCGCCTTCGGCGACGACACCGGGTCGGCCAAGACCAAGACGAAGGGCAGCCTCACGGTCGGCGGCGACACGTACGAGTTCGAGTCGGCGACCGAGCCGGTCGCAAAGGTCTTCTGCCCGACCGAGGCCGGCATCGTCAAGGCGAGCGGCACGCTCGCCGGGTCGCGCGCCGCGACCGTTGGCGGGAAGACGGCGACCGAGCGGTTCCTCGTGTTCTTCACGATCACGGGGCGGGTCGATCGCGCCGCCCGGCTCACGAGCTACGACGTCGAGGTGACGATCTCGGGCGCGGACGCGGCTGGCGGGAAGTACAGCTTCAGCGGGAAGTCCTCCGGCATCAAGCCGCGGTCCAGCTCCGCCGAGCAGGCGGTCGTCCTCCCGTCGCAGGTGACGCTGAACGGCGGCACCCGTGCCGGCGGCGACAAGATGGCCGCCGCGGCGATCGCCTACGCCCAGCGCGAGGGCCTGAAGTTCGTGCAGGACGCCGAGAATGTGTTCAACCGGGAGGCGAGCTGCCTCGAGGCCAAGCCGTCGAAGCCCAACGTGAAGAAGGGCTCGACGGCCACGGTGACGATCCAGGTCATCAGCCGGATCACCGGCAAGCCTGTCGACTCGAACCTCACGCTGCAGCCGTCCGGCGGCGCCGAGGTCACGCCGCAGCAGATCACCACGACGCCGGGCAAGCCGGCGAAGGTGCAGGTCAAGATGCCTGCCAAGCGGCGCCATCGGCCCGGATCGCCGGTCGCCAGTGCCGCCGGCGAGCCGTCGGTCGGCATCACCGGGCTCTCTGAGCGGGGCCGGGCGCGCGGCAGCATCGGCTCGGGCGGGCTGCCCGACGCCTTCGCCGTGACCGTGCGGATCGCGGGGACCGCCGCCTTCGCGACGCACACGGCGACGGGGACGCTCGCGGCCACCGTCGTCGCGCGCCGCGTCGGCGAGGCGGATCGGTGGCGGGGCGTCGCCACGGCCGGCTTCACGGGCCTGACGGCCGCCTCCCGGATCGCGGGCTGCACGTACGGCTCGCCGGCGAGCCTCGAGCGCTGGACCGTCGAGATCGAGGCCGCCGGCGACGAGCGCGTCACCGTCACGGACTGGGTGCCGCCCAAGGGGTTCGCATCGACGTTCACGATCACGTGCCGCTTTCCCGGGGGCGGGGGCAGCGCCACGGTCGCCGGCCAGCCCGGGCCGGCGATCGTGGGCGTCGCGCCGGAGCGGTTCACCGTTCCGGGCGAGGGCGGCACCCGCCGGGTCGCCGGCGGTGTCAAGCAGGGAGCGTTCGGCTGGACGAACACCGGCACCGTCCGGGTCGAGCCCCGCTGAGCTCCGCGCGCGCGCCCGCTGCGGTACGTTCGGCGCCCGACTGCCCGCCCCCGAACGGACTGCCTCGTGCCTGACTACGCCACCATCCGCTACGACGTCGCCGCATCCGGCGTCGCCACGATCGCCCTCGACCAGCCCGAGACGCGCAACGCGCTCTCGAACGACCTCCTCGATGACCTCCTGGCCGCGCTCGCCGCTGCGGAGGCCGACGACGCGGTGCGCTGCGTCGTGCTCACGTCGACGCACGAGAAGGTGTTCTCCTCCGGAGGGAACCTGGCCGGCTTCGCCGCCGAGGTTCCGCTCGTCCACAAGCACTGGGGAACGGAGCGGTTCCCGGCGGTCTTCCAGGCGCTGGGGGGCCTGGGCAAGCCGTCCATCTGCGCGGCCAACGGCCACGTGCTCGCCGGCGCGCTCGGGATCGCGCTGGCCTGCGACCTCATCGTGGCCCGGGAAGGCGTGCGCTTCGGGACACCCGAGATCAACGTCGGCGTCTTCCCTTTCATGATCATGGCGCTCATCTACCGCAACGTCGGCCGCAAGAAGACCAACGAGCTCCTGCTCCTCGGGGAGCAGATCAGCGCCGAGGAGGCCGAGCGGATCGGGATCGTCAACCGGGTCGTGTCCGGCGACGAGTTCGAGGCCGCAGTGGCCGCCTGGGCCGAGAAGCTCGCCTCGAAGTCGCCGGTGCTCATGCGCCTGGGCAAGGACGCGATGCACCGCCAGCAGGACATGGCATTCGAGGACGCCCTCGAGTTCCTGCACGCGCAGCTCACGATCGCCTTCTCGACCGAAGACATCCAGGAGGGCGTGAAGGCGTTCTTCGAGAAGCGCGACCCGGTCTGGACCGGGCGATGACGATCGTCCACGTCCCGACGTACGCCGTCCGCGGCCGGACCGCCGACACGAGCGCCGGGCCGTCGCGGGGCGCCGAGGCGCTCGCGGAGGCGCTCGGCGACCGGCTGGGGGACGCGCCCGTGCGCCTGGGCAGCTTCGGCGAGCCGCGCGCGGCCCGCTACGACGAGGACCTGCGCGACGCACGCCCGCTGCTGCACGACGTCCGCGACCTCGTGCTGCATCGGCTTGCCGATGCACAGCCGTTCGTGCTGGCCGCGGGCGACTGCTCGATCGCCGTCGGCACGCTGCCGGCGGTCGCGCAGGCCCGGGGCAACGCGAAGATCCTGTGGCTCGACGCCCACGGCGACTACAACACGCCGGCCACCTCGGGCAGCGGCTACCTCGGGGGCATGTGCCTGGCCGGCGCCTGCGGCGCCTGGTCGACGGGGTTCGACGGCACGACCGATCCCGCGAACGTCGTGCTCGCCGGCGTTCGCGACCTCGATTCCGGCGAGCGTGACCTGCTCGCGGCGAGCGGGGCGACCGTGCTCGGGCCGGACGAGATCGATGGGGTCGTGCCGGCGCTCGGCGAGGATCCGGTGTTCATCCACCTCGACATCGACGTGCTCGATCCGCAGGTCATGCCAGCGACCCCGGTGCCCGCGCCCGGCGGGCTGAGCGTCGCGGCGCTGGCCGGCCTGCTCGCGGCGGTGAAGGCCGGACGCTGGATCCTCGGCATCGAGATCACCGCCTTCGATCTCCCGGAGGACGACGGCGAGGCCGGGCGGCTCACTGCCCTGCTGGCCGACACGGTCGCGCCGCTCTTGCGCTGAGACAGGCACGACCGCCGCACCGCGGCAGGGCCGCCGTCTACTCTGGCCGCCGGCGTCCGGCCTCGGCCGCTTTCCCCCGATCGCGAGGACCGCTGCGATGCTCCGCCTGCTGCTGCTGACGACAACTGCCGCCCTCGCCCTCGCGTCCCCCGCCGCGGCGTCGACGGCGACAGAGCGCGCGGACGCCGCGCTCGACCGCGCGCTCGACCGCCTCGTCGCGCTGGGGCCTCCCGGCGCCGAGGCGACCGTCCAGCGCGGCGGCGAGACGACGTTCCATACGGCCGGCGTCGCCGACGTGATCACGCGGCGGAAGATCCAGGCGCACGACCGCATGCGGATCGCCAGCACCGCTAAGGCCTACAGCGGCGCGGTCGCCCTTTCCCTCGTCGCCGCCGGGCGCCTGCGACTCGCCGACACGATCGCCCGGCGCCTGCCCCGGCTGCCTCGCCAGTGGGGGCCGGTCACCCTCGCCCAGCTCCTGGGTCACACCAGCGGCGTGCCGGATTTCTCGCAGGCGCCTGCCTTCTTGGACTACGTGCGCGCCAACCTGCGCCGCACCTTCGACTCGGGCCGCCTGTGGACGTTCGTGCGCACCGCGCCGCTCGAGTTCACGCCCGGGAGTCGCTATCGCTACTCGAACACCGACAACATCATCGTTGCGCTCATGGCCGAGGCAGCCACCGGTCGCAGCTACGAGCGGCTGCTGCGCGAGCGGGTGACCGGCCCGCTCGGGCTGCGCGGAACCTCGCTGCCCTCCAGCTACCGCATGCCCCGGCCGTTCATCCACGGCTACGCCCTCCAGCCGCCGCGCGCGGACGATGTCACCGAAGGGATCTCGCAGTCGTATTCGTGGGCGTCGGGCGGCATCGTGTCGACGCCGGCCGACATGAACGCGTTCGCGCGCGGCTACGTCGGCGCCCGGCTGTTCCCCCGCGCCGTCCAGCGGCAGCAGTTCCGATTTCGCGCAGGAACGTCCGAGCCGCCGGGCCCCGGCGCCAACAGCGCGGGCCTCGCCGTGTTCCGCTACCGCACCCGCTGCGGCACCGTGTACGGCCACACCGGCAACACACCGGGGTACACGCAGTTCTTCGCGGCGACGGTGGACGGCCGGCGTTCGATCCAGGTCGCGATGAACACCCAGGCCACCCAGAAGACCGCCGTGCGGATCTGGCGGGTGCTGCGGGCCGCCGAGGAGGACGCGGTCTGCGCCGCGCTGGCCCGCTGAGCCACGCGTGAGCCGGGCGGCGCGGCGCGGCCAGCGTCAGGCGGCGTCGCCGCCGCCCTCAGGCCGTCCGTGGCCCCAGTGCTCGCGGCGGTACTCGTCGTCCTCGGCGCGGCGGGTCGCCGCCGCCTTGTCCTCGAGGTCGTGCAGGCGCGCCTCGAGGTCCCGCTCGGAGGCCTCGGCGTCGGCGGCGGCGCGGCGCGCGGCGAGCTGGTCCTCGACGATCTCGCCTTCGAGCTCGATGCGGCGCTGGCGCCGGCGCTCGTCGTGCAGGCGGGCGATCTCCTCGTCGGCCTGCTCCTCGGCCGGGGTGCGGTCCTCGGGCATGGCGCCAGCGTGACGCGCGCGAGCGGCGGCTGTCAACCCGGCGCCCCGGACTCCGTGGCTCGCCTCAGGCCGCGGCGCCGGCTGCGGCGCCCGTGGCGGCGGCGATGTGCTTGGCCGTGTCGATGTAGTGGCGCAGGCGGGTGACCTTTCCGGCCGGGTCGAACCAGAACACGACGATCTCCTCGTCCCGGTAGCGCTCGGTCTCGATCACGACCTCGGCGGCGACGCGGTCGCCGCCGTCCATCAGGGAGATGACCTCCAGGTCCCGGACGCCGACGCCGCCGACGACGGTGATGAACTCGACCATGCCGGCGTGGCCGTGACGCTCGGCCATCCAGGGCACGCCGGCGGCCTGGGCGCGGTTGTCCTCCCAGCCGTCCACGACGACGTCGTCCGACAGGTGCTCGAGGATCGCGGGCACGTCGCCGCGCCCGAACGCGGCGTAGATCTCCTGGACGGTGTCGACGTTGCTCATGTGCGCAGCCCCTTTCGTTTGCGGAAGTGGCTGGGTCTTCGCACGGGGATGCACCCTGGATCACCGGCCCGCTTGACGCGCGGAGCCCGGATCCGTCACTGTGGGAAGTAGCACTTCCCACTTCTTACTCGGAGCAGAGCGTGAGCGTCGAAGACCCCGTGATCATCACCTGCGCCATCAGCGGCGCGATCGCCAACCGCGAGCAGTGCCCGGCGATCCCCTACACGCCGGCGGAGTATGCCGCGGAGGCACGGCGGATCGTCGACGCAGGCGGCGCGATGATCCACATCCACGCCCGCACGCCGGAGGGGGTGCCGTCGTACGAGATCGAGGACTTCCGCGCGATCACCGAGGCGATCCGGTCCGAGGTCGACGACGTGATCATCAACTACTCGACCGGCGCCATCGGCGTGCCGATCGAGACCCGCGTCGCCTACCTGCGCGAGCTGCGCCCGGACGTGGCGGCCCTGAACATGGGCTCCATGAACTACGCGAAGTACTCGCCGCGGCGTCACGACTTCGTTTTCGCAACGGTCTTCGAGAACAGCTTCGACACGATTCGGGCGCTGCTCGAGCCGATGCGCGAGCTCGGGATCCGGCCCGAGCACGAGTGCTTCGACGCGGGCCACATCGCCAACCTCGACCCGCTCCTGGACATGGGCCTGCTCGCGGAGCCCCTCCAGATCTCCTGCGTCATGGGCGTCACCGGCGGGATCCGGCCGAACGCCCGCAACCTCGCGCACATGTCCGAGCAGATTCCGGGGGGCCCCGACGGGCCGAACAACTGGGGCGTCATCGGCATCTCCCGCGATCAGTGGCGCCTCGTCGCCGCGGCCCTGACCCTTGGCGGGAACATCCGCGTGGGGCTCGAGGACAACTTCTATCTCCCGAACGGGGACATGGCCCGGTCCAACGGCGACCTCGTCGCGAAGGCCGCGCAGCTGGCGCAGGACACCGGCCGCCGCGTGGCCACCGTGGCCGAGGCGCGGGAGCGGCTCGGGACGCCCAGGCACGCCAGCGCCGAGGCGGGCGCATGAGCGGCCTGCCGCTCGAGGGGATTCGCGTCCTCGATCTCAGCCGGCTGCTGCCGGGCCCGTTCTGCTCCCTGATGCTGGCCGACTTCGGCGCCGACGTGATCAAGGTCGAGGACACCGGGATGGGCGACTACGCCCGCTGGTCGCCGCCGTACTACGAGGGCGTGCAGGACAGCGCGAAGTCGGCGCTGTTCCTGTCGCTGAACCGCAACAAGCGCTCCCTGCGGATCGACCTCAAGTCCGACGGCGGGCGCGACGCGTTCCTGCGGCTGGCCCGGACCGCCGACGTCGTGCTGGAGTCGTTCCGCCCCGGCGTGCTCGACCGGCTCGGAGTCGGCTACGACCGGCTGCGCGCGGAGAACCCGGGCCTCGTCTACTGCGCGATCAGCGGGTACGGGCAGGACGGCCCGAACCGCGACCGCTCCGGGCACGACATGAACTACCTCGGCCTGGTCGGCCTGCTCGGACTGACGGGCGAGCGGGGCGGGCCGCCGGTCCAGGCCGCCGGGCAGATCGCCGACATCGGGGGCGGGGCGCTCATGGCCGCCTTCGGAATCCTGGCCGCGCTGCGCGAGCGCGACCGCAGCGGGGAGGGGCAGTCCGTCGACGTGTCGATGGCCGACGGCTCGCTGTCGTGGCTGGCGATGGTGGCGGGCTCCTACTTCTGCGACGGCGCCGTGCCGCGGCGGGGCGATCCGCTCCTCGCCGGCGCCGTCATCTGCTACCGCCCGTACGCGTGCGCCGACGGCTGGGTCACGCTCGGCGCGCTGGAGCCGAAGTTCTGGGCGGCCTGGTGCCGCGGCGTCGATCGCGAGGACCTCCTCGAGCACCAGTTCGACCGTCCCGGCACCGAGGCGCACGCGGCCGTCGAGGCGATCTTCGCGGGGCGCACGCGCGAGGAGTGGCGCGCGTTCGCATCGGCGCACGACTGCTGCCTGGAGCCCGTGCTCGAGCTCGACGAGGCGCTGAACTCCGAGCTCGTGCGGGCGCGCGAGATGGTCGTGGAGATTCCGCAGCCCGGTGCCGGCCGCCCGGTGCGGCAGCTCGGGGTGCCGGTGAAGCTGTCCCGCACGCCGGGTGCGGTGCGGGCCCCGGGCCCGGGCCTGGGGGAGCACACCGGCGAGGTGCTGGCTGAGGCCGGCCTCACGCCCGACGAGATCGCGGCGCTGACGGACACCGGCGCCGTGGCCGGCCCGCCGGACGGCGGTGCCCGGGGATCCTTCCTCTCCGGATGAACCACGACGGGCTCCTCAAGATGTCCGAGCTGGCGCAGGAGTCGGGCGTCAGCGCGGGCACGATCAAGCACTACCTCCGGGAAGGGCTCCTCCCCGAGCCGGTGCGCACCTCCCGCAACATGGCCTACTACCCGCCGGAGTTCGTCGAGCGCATCCGCCTGATCAAGCGCCTGCAGGAAGAGCGCTTCATGCCGCTGCGCCTGATCAAGCGGATGCTCGCGGAGGACCCTGATCGCGCCGCGGCGCTCGTCGAGCTCGAGGATCGCATTCTCGAACGCGCGATCGGCGCCCGCGAGGGCGGCCGCGTCTCGCGCGCGGCGGTCCGCACGGAGTACGAGATTCCCGGCAACGTCCTGGACCGGCTGGAGGAGCTGGGGATCCTCAGCCCGACCGCCCGCGGCTACGACCCCGACGACGTGAAGATCATCGAGGCGATCGGCCGGTTCCGCGCCGGGGGGTACGAGGAGTCGATCGGGTTCACGGTCTACGACACGCTGCGCTACCGCGACGCGCTCCAGCCCCTGGTCGAGGAAGAGGTCGGCACGCTGCTGGCCAGGCTCGCCGGCGAGGTCGAGGTCGACCGTGCCGCCGAGATCATCGCGGCGGGCGCCGAGCCCCTCCGGGAGCTGATCGGCGCCCTGCACTCCAAGCTCCTGCTCGCCGAGCTGCGCCGCCAGCGCCGGGCGTAGGCGCCGCCGCCCCGTTCTGGGCGCGAGACGGCGGTTCCAGTCGACGAAAGGTGCGCATGGCGCCGCTTTCGTCGACCGGAATCCTCACCAGCGCACGTCGTGGCGTTCCATCACGCCGTAGCCCTCGGCGACCCGAATGCCCTCCGGGAGCTCGCCCGTGAAGGTTCCGAACGGCTGGGCGTAGTCGCTGACCACGACGAGGCGGTTGTCGCGCCGGGCCCGCATCGACTCCTGCGCGAAGGCGAGGCGCTCGCCGCCGCCGAATGTGACCGACGAGAGGTCGGCGGCGAAGTCCGCCGGGCCGACCTCGTGCGGCACGCCGTCGACCCAGACGGTGCGCTCGCTCCCGGCGGGGGCGTCGTGCAGGCCCGCGACGAGGTTCCAGGCCAGGCTGCTGCCGTCGGCGCCGATGCCAACCCCGGCCGACCACTGCCAGACGGTGTGGCGCGCGTGGTAGCCGGCGCTGTCGTCCACGATGCCCGGCTGGTCGATGAGGTGCAGGGTCCCGCCGAGATCGACCGTGCCCCGCAGGCGAACCGGCGCCTGCTTGCGCGTCCAGGCGTACTGGGACCCGTGCGCGCTGACGACCTCGATCGCCGGGCCCTCGTCGAACGCGAGCTCGATCTCGACGCCCCGGTCGCGCACGCTCACCTTCCCGGGGGCCAGCCGCACCGGGCCGGACCGCATCAGGGTCCGTTCGTGGAGCTCCTCGGCCTCGCGGTCCCAGACCGCCCAGAAGGCCTGGCGGGCAGGGCCGATCTGCACGCTGGCTACGCAGACCATCAGCTCCGGCCCGTACGCGCCCACGTACCGCCAGCGTTTCAGCATCCGCCCGCCCCGCAGGAGCGGCATGCGCCCCGGGGGCAGCGGGAGGCCGCCGGGACGGCCGGCGGTCGGGCCGCGGTAGGGGAGGTCGGGGGTCGTGGCGGGCATTCTCCGGGCTATCCTTGGCGCGTGGGGGATCTGACTGACCGGTCAATCCACTTCGAGCGGGGGAGACGTCACGCCATGCGGGCCGCTGCGGTCCAGCTCAACGCCACCGAGGATACGGCGCGAAACCGGGAGACGGCCGACCGGCTCGTGCGCGCGGCCGCTGCCCGCGGCGCCGAGCTCGTGGTCCTGCCCGAGAAGTGGACGGCGATGGGCGACACGGACGTGATCGCGGCAGCCGCCGAGCCGTTCGACGGGCCCACCGTCGGATGGGCGCGCGCCGTTGCGCGCGAGCTGGGAATCGACCTCGTGGCCGGGTCGTTCGTCGAGGCCGTGCCCGGGGAGAGCCGCGCCCGGAACACCTCGGTGCACGTCGGACCCGACGGCGATGTGCGGGGCGCCTACCGCAAGCTGCACCTCTTCGACGTCGAGGTGGCCGGCGTCGAGTACCGCGAATCGGCGACCGAGGCGCCCGGAGCGGAGATCGTGGCCAGCCGGCTCGCCGACGGCACCGGGCTGGGCCTGACCATCTGCTACGACCTGCGCTTCCCCGAGCTCTACCGCGTGCTCGCGCTGCGCGGCGCGACGGTCATCAGCCTCGTCTCCGCCTTCACCCTCGCCACGACCCGCGACCACTGGGAGGTCCTCGTGCGGGCCCGAGCGATCGAGGAGCAGTGCTTCCTCGTCGCGGCGAACCAGTTCGGCCGGCACACCCCGGCGATGACGTCGGGGGGCCGCTCGATGATCGTCGACCCGTGGGGGATCGTGCTCGCACAGGCCCCCGATGCCGAGGGCGTGATCGTGGCCGACCTGGACCTCGGCAGCGTCGAGGCGGTGCGGCGCCGCATTCCCGCCCTGGACCATCGCCGCCCCGAGGCCTACGGCTGGCCCGCGGAGGCGGGCGCCTGATGGCGGCGCGGCGCAACGGCGGGACGGGCGCTCGCGGGGCCGAGGCCAAGCGGCGCCAGATCCTCGACGCGGCGGTCCGCGTGTTCGCCCGCCAGGGGTTCCACGGCTGCCGTGTGTCGGACATCGCCGACGAGGCCGACGTCGCGTACGGCCTCGTCTACCACTACTTCGACTCCAAAGAGGCCGTGCTCGACACCCTGTTCCTCGAGCGCTGGGACGTCATGCTCGCGCACATCGCGGAGGTCGACGAGCGGGAAATCCCGGCGCGGGACAAGCTCGAGGAGATCGCCGGGTTCATCTTCGAGTCCTACCGCCACGATCCCGAGCTCATGCAGGTCATCATCGTCGAGGTGACCCGGGCGGCGACGACCTTCGGCCGCCGTCACTTCGACAAGATCCGCGAGGCCTACGACGGGATTGCCGCGATCGCCGAGCGCGCGCAGCGCGATGGGGAGTTCGACGCGCGCGTCACCCCGCAGTTCGCTGCGATGGCGTTCTACGGCGCAATCGAGCAGGTCCTGACCGGCTGGATCTTCGGGGTGCTCCCGCGCAGCGATGCAGACTGCGACGACGCCAAGCGCATGGTGGCGGACGTGATCTGCGACGGCCTGGCCGTGCGCGAATCGCGGCCGGCCGGGTGAACGTGGTTTACTCCGCCGCCACGATGGACAACGAACTCGTCAAGCGCCTCATGTGGTCCGGCCTGCTCGCCGGGGTGGGCGCCCTGTCCGCCATCACCGCCCGCAAGATCGCCGAGCTCATCTGGGTTCGAGTGTTCGGTGAGGAGCCTCCAGAATGAACGATCGACCGCCGATTCCGCCCCCGCTGAACCCCGACGAGGGAACGCCCGCCGAGCCCGACGGCCAGGCGACCGCCGAGTCGCCGGCGGCGGCCGAGCCCGCGGCGCAGCCAACCCTCGGCACGCCGGTGGACCCGCCGGCCGAGCCGGCAGCGGAGACGGCCACCGAGATCCAGCCCGAGCCCGCGACGCCCGAGCCTGAGCCGGAGGCCGCCGCGCCCGAGCCCGAGCCCGCCGCGCCTGAGCCGGAGGCCGCCGCGCCTGAGCCCGAGCCCGCCGCGCCTGAGCCGGAGCCCGCCGCGCCTGAGCCGGAGCCCGCCGCGCCTGAGCCCGAGCCCGCGACGCCCGAGCCCGAGCCCGCAACGCCCGAGCCCGAGGCAACGGGGACCGGGCCGGCTCCCGCCAGCGGCCCCGAGCCGACCCCGTCCTTCGCGCCGCCGGCGCCCGCCAGTCCTGGCCTCGCCGACCGGCCCGAGGTCCTGATCGGCGCCGCGTTTGCCGGCGGCCTCGTGATCGCCTTCCTGCTCCGCCGCCTTGCCTCCCGCTGACCTCCAGCCCCCGAACGACTTTGCCGCGGCGGTCAACGACGTCGCGAATCGCGCGACGCTGCTCGTCCGCGAGGAGATCGAGCTCGCCAAGGCCGAGGTCCAGGAGAAGGCCACCAGCCTGGCGAAGGGCACGGCAGTCGGCGTGGCCGCCGGCACCTTCATCGCGGTTGGCCTGCTCTTCCTGCTCGAGGCGATCGCGTGGCTCCTCTACGCGCTGTTCTTCAACGACGTGTTCTGGGGATTCCTCATCGTTGCGGGCGGGTTGTTCATCCTCGGCGGCCTTGCAGGCTTCATCGCGCAGCGTGCACTGAAGCGCGGCGCGCCGCCCACGCCCGACATGGCCATCGCCGAGGCGAGGGAGATCCGCGCGACGGTCGAGAGCTTCGTGCCGGGCGACGGCTCCGGGTCCGGAACGCCCGCTGCGGGAACCGGGACCCCTGCCGCGCCGGCCGCCGGCGCCGCGCCTGCCACGGCGCCGGCCCCCGTCCGCGCGCCGGACGCGCCGGCGACGCCCGACACCAACGGAAAGGGGACCGCCTGATGCCAACGCCGCCGCCGCCCAGCGCGGGCCCCGCCGCCACCCGCACCCCTGCCGAGATCCGCGCCTCGATCGAAGCGAACCGGGCCGAGCTCGCGGGTGCCCTTGGCCGCCTGCAGGGCGAGGTGACGCGCGCCACCGACTGGCGCTCACACGTGGCCCGGCACAAGCGCGAGGTTCTCGTCGGCGCCGCGGTCGCCGGCTTCGTGCTCGGGGGCGGCCTGGCCGCGCTCGGCGGCGTGTTCGCGCGCCGCCGCCGGTAGCTGCGCGGACGCGCCTAGGCCTGCAGCAAGGCCGGCGGGATCCCGCCGATGCCGAGCAGCCCCGGGCCCGTGTGCGTGCCGATCACCGGTCCGATCTCGGACACGAACAGCGGCTCTGAACCGAAGATCTCGCGGCCTCGCTCCACCATCGCCTCGGCCTGATCGATCGCCTGGATGTGCTGGACGATCCAGGCGTCGGCGCCGTCCGCGTGGCGCGAGCGGAGGTACTCGGTCATCCGCTCGAAGGCGCGCTTCGAGGTTCGCACCCGCTCCACGGGGAGGATCTCCGTCTCCAGCGACAGGATCGGCTTGATCTGGAGCGTCGTGCCGAGCCAGGCCCGTGCGGCTCCGACGCGCCCGCCGCGGCGCAGATACTCCATCGTGTCGATGCAGAACCAGACGCGCTGGGCGTCGCGCGCCGCCTCGGCGCGGGCGGCGACGTCCTCCCGCCCGGCGCCGCTGCGGGCGGCGGCGACCGCGGCCATGCAGACCGCGGCGAGGCCGGCGCAGGCCGTCTGCGAGTCGACCACCGTGATTCGCTCGCCGCCGGCGCCCTGCTCCTCGAGCTTGGCCTTGGCCTGGCGCGCCGATTCGCACGTGCCGGAGATGCCGGCCGAGAGGTGGATCGAGACGATGTCGCGGCCCTCGGCCAGCAAGGGCTCGTAGGCCTCGAGGAAGTCCCCGATCGACGGCTGCGACGTCGTCGGCAGGTCCTCGGCGGTGCGGAGGTGCTGGTAGTAGCCGTCGAACCCCGGGAGGTCGGCCTCGCGGTCCGTGCGTCCGTCCCAGTTGACGTACAGACTCACCTGCCGCAGGCCGAGGTCGTCGGCCAGCGCGCGCGGCAGGTAGTGGGTCGTGTCCGTGACGATCGCGACCTCGGCCATCGGGAGCGACCCTACCATCGCGCCGGTGCGCCAGGCGTACTGCCTGCGGCGCCTACACTGGCGAGCATGGGAATGACCCTCGTCACCGGCGCCACGGGGCTGATCGGCTCGCACGTCGCCCGGGCGCTCGTCGAGCGCGGAGACGCCGTGCGCGTGACCGTGCGCGCGACGTCGAACGTCGAGAACCTGGAGGGGCTCGAGGTCGAGCGGGTCCGGGCCGACCTGACCGACCGGCGCGCGGTGCGGCGGGCCATGCGCGGGGTGGAGCGCGTCGTGCACACGGCCGGCGACACCTCGCTGCGCGGCGGCCGGCCCCGGATGTACGCCGCGAACGTCACGACGACGCGCGTCGTGCTGGAGGAGGCGCTGCGCGCCGGCGTGCAGCGCGCGGTCTACACGTCGTCGGTCGCGGCGATCGGCCCGGCACCGCGCGGCTCCACGGCGGACGAGACGCAGGCCTACAGCGGGGCGCGCCTCGGGCTGCCCTACGTCGACTCCAAGCGCGAGGCCGAGGTCGTCGCATTCCGCATCGCCGCTCACGGCCTGCCGCTCGTGATCGTCAACCCGTCCCACGTCTTCGGCCCGGGCGACGTTCGCGGGTCGTCCACGATTCTCGTCCGCCGGATGCTGGCACGCGCGATCCCGGCCTACGTCGACGGCGCGCTGAACATCGTCGACGTGCGCGACGTCGCCCGCGGCCACGTCCTGGCCGACGAAGAGGGCATGCCGGGCGAGCGCTACATCCTGGCCGGGCGCAACTTCACGATGGACCGGCTCTTCGCGGACCTCGGCCGCCTCTCGGGCGTCGAGCCGCCGGCGCTGAAGCTCCCGCTCCCGGTCGCGGTGGCGCTCGCCGAGGCGAGCCAGGCCCTGCCGGGCCCGCTCGTGGCCACGCCCGACGAGGTCCGGGCGGCGGGCCAGTGGTGGGCCTACCGCGCGACGAAGGCCAAGCGCGAGCTCGGCTGGACCGCGCGCCCGCACGAGGAGACCCTCGAGGCGACGATCGCCTGGCACCGCGAGCGCAGCGGCGACCGGCTGGCGCCGCCCGGCGCCCGCCAGCCCCTGCCGTTCCGCGTCGCGGGGTACGCCGCGCGCCAGGCCACCGGCGCCGTCTCCTGGCTCGCCGGCTGATGGCGACGCTCTACCGCTGCCCGACCCCGACGGACGTGCTGTGCCCGTGCGGCCGCGTGGCCCGCGCCCTCGAGCGCCGCGGCATCGCCCACGACGTCGTGCGCGTGCCGCTGCGCCGTTCCGGGCGGCCGGAGATCGAGGCCCTGACCGGCCAGCGGCACGTCCCCGTCCTCGTCCTCGACGGCGAGGCGATCTGCGACAGCCGCCGAATCGTCGAGCACCTCGAATGGCTCGACGCAGAGGGCCGGAGCGGCGCCGCCGAGGCCGAAGCCGGCGCCGGCGTCAGCGCCACGGCTCGACCACCGGCTTGAGCGCCGGGCCGCCCGCCATCGCGTCGAGTGCCGCGCGCAGCCCGTCCAGGCCGACTGGCGGCGCGGCCACGGCTTCCCAGGGCACGCCCCCCGACGCGAGGAGCGCCAGCGCCTCGTCGACCTCGCCGGGCGCGTGGTGAAACGCCCCTCGCACGTCGACCTCGTCGTAGTGCAGGGCGTCGCCGGGCAGCCCGACCTCGCCGCCGCCAGGGCAGCCGCCGACGAGCACGACGGTGCCGCCCGGCGCGGCCGAGCGCACGGCTTCGGACCACGCCGCCGGCCGGCCGGCCGCCTCGAAGACGAGCGGGAGCCCGGCCACGGGACCGGCCTCGGCGCCGAGTCCGCGCGCCTGGGCCTGGCGCTCCGGGTGCCGGTCGGCGACGACCGCCTCGCAGCCGGACAGCACGAGCAGCCGGGCGAGCATGAGCCCGATGGTTCCGCCGCCGAGGACCCCGGCGCGGCCGGGCAGCGGCCCGGCCCGCCGGAGCGCGTGCACCGCTGCAGCCAGCGGCTCGGCCATCGCTGCGCCGGCGGGCGCCAGGCCGTCCGGCACCGGATGCAGCGCCGCGTCGGGCGCGGCGATGGCCTCCGCAAAGCCGCCGACGATCCAGTCCGGGTCGCGGCAGATCTGCGGCCGGCCGGCCCGGCACGGCCCGCAGGCCCCGCACGCCACCGAGTCCGAGACCAGCACGCGCGCGCCCGTGTCCGTCCGCACGCCCGCCGTCTCGTGGCCGAAGGCGCACGGGTAGGGGCCAAGGATCCGGTGCCCGTGCTCGAGCGCCTTGCGATCGGTGCCGCAGGCCGTCGCCGCCTCCACGCGCACGATCACGGGCCGGCCTGGGCCCGGCACCGGGTCCGGGACCTCCTCGACCCGCAGGTCCCCGGGGCCGTGCAGGCGCGCCGCCCTCACGGGATCACCACGGCCTTCAGCGCCTCCCCGCGCCGGGCGAGGTCGAAGGCCAGGCCCGTCTCGTCGAGGGCGAGCCGGTGGCTCACGAGCGGCAGCGGGTCGATCCGGCCGCTGGAGATGAGCGCGAGCGCCGCGCGCATGTCGGCGGCCGCCGCCGAGTAGCTCGCCGTCACCGCGATCTCGCGCAGGAACACGTCGCCGCCGTCGACCGGCAGCGGGGAGCCCGGCTCGGGCGGGGCGTAGAGGCACAGGGTGCCGCCGGGAGCGAGCGCGCGCGCGGCGTCGCCGATGGCCGCGCCCGACGGCGTGCAGACGATCGCGACATCGACTGCCTCGTTGCCGTGGCGTTCGGCGCCCCAGGCCGCGGCGCGGGCCAGCCGCTCCTCCTGCGGCTCGCGGACCCACACGGCCTCCACGCCGCGGGCCCGCGCGGCTGCCACCTGCAGGAGCCCGTTCGCGCCCGCGCCGGCCACGAGCAGGGAGTCGCCGGCGCGCAGCCCCGCCCGGTCCTGAGACCGCAGGACGCAGGCGAGCGGCTCGACGAAGGTCGCGGCCACCGGGTCGAGCCCCGGGCACGGCAGGAGCTCGGGCACCAGTGCCGCCGGAATGCGCACGCGCTCCGCGAAGCCGCCCGGATCCAGCGCGGTCGCCCGGAACCGCTCGCAGAGCGTCTCGCGCCCGCGCTGGCACCGGCGGCACTCGCCGCACGGGGCGTGGTGGTGCACCACCACGCGGTCGCCGGGTCCGATCTCCGAGACGTCCGCGCCGACGGCGGTCACCTCCGCGGCGAGCTCGTGCCCCAGCACCGCCGGCACCTTCCGGGCCACGTACCACTCGAGGACGTCGGTCTTGCACACGCCGCAGGCCAGCACGCGCGCCACGACGTCGCCCGCGCCCGGGACGGGGTCGGGCGCCGTCTCGATCTGCACCCGGCCGGGGGTGACGGACCGGGCGACCCTCATCGCGCCAGCGCGGCCACGGTTGCCGCGTTCACGGGCCGGGCGATGCCGCGCTCGGTCACGAGCGCCGTCACGAGCGCCGCGGGCGTGACGTCGAAGGCGGGATTGCGGCAGGGCGTGCCAGGCACGGTGAGCAGCGCTCCGGCGGCCGTGCGCACTTCGTCAGCGTCGCGCTCCTCGATCACGATGTCTGCGCCGCGGGCGGTGCCAGGGTCGATCGAGGAGCACGGCCCGGCGACGACGAAAGGCACGCTGGCCGCCTGGGCGGCCAGCGCCAGCCCGTAGGTGCCGACCTTGTTGGCGACATCGCCGTTCGCGACCGCCCGGTCCAGGCCGGTCACGACCGCGTCGACCTCGCCGCGGGCAATGAGGCCGGGCGCCGCCGCGTCGGCGAGCAGCTCGTGGGCGAGGCCGAGCCGGCCGAGCTCCCAGACGGTGAGGCGCGCGCCTTGCAGCAGCGGGCGCGCCTCGCACGCGAGCACCGTCACGCCGCGGTGGCGGCGCGCGAGCTCGCCGATCGCGCCCAGGGCGGTGCCGCGCCCGCCGCAGGCGAGCGGCCCGGTGTTGCAGTGCGTGAGGATCCGGCGGGCGCCGCGAAGCTCGTCGGCGCCCGCGACGGCGATCGCCTCGGTGGCGGCGGTGTTCTCGGCGTCGATGCGCTCCGCCTCCGATCGGGCGGCGGCGGCCATCGCGGCGGGGCCGGCGGCCGCCGCGGCCCCTCGGACCCGCCCGACGGCCCAGGCGAGGTTCGCGGCGGTGGGCCGCGTCGCGATCAGGCGGTCGGCGGCCCGCTCGAGCGCGCCGAGGCCGGGCTGCGCGGCGACATCCATGGCCACGCCGTAGGCCGCCGCCACGCCGATCATCGGGGCCCCGCGAATGGCGAGGCGGCCGATCGCGACCGCGACCGACTCGGCGTCAGCCAGGTCGAGCCAGGCTTCCGAGTGGGGCAGCCGCGTCTGGTCCAGGGCGCGCAGGCGCGCTCCGTCCCAGGCCAGCGGCTGCACCGAGGTCAGCCCAGCCGGTTCTCGATGCCCATCGGCGCGGGAGCGCCGGGGGCGGGGGCTTCGGCCTCGGCCGCGTCGGGCACGCCGAGCACCTCGGCGAGCTCACCGGACTCGAACATCTCGGTGACGATGTCGCAGCCGCCGACGAGCTCCCCCTTCACGAAGAGCTGGGGAATCGTCGGCCAGTTCGAGATCGCCGAGAGCTCCTGGCGGATGCGGGGGTCGGGCAGGATGTCGACAGCGGCGAAGGGTGCGCCCAGCGCCTGGAGCGCCGCGACGGTGCGGGCCGAGAACCCGCAGGCCGGCTGCTCCGGATTGCCCTTCATGAAGAGGATGACCTCATGCTCGTCGATGGCAGACTGGATCGCCTCGCGGATGGTCGTCGGTTCGGTCACGTCGTCTCGCTCTCACTCGGCCCGGGTCTGAAGCGACAGGGCGTGGATCGGGCCGCCGATCTCGGCGCCGAACACGGCGTAGACGCGGCGGTGCTGTTCGATGCGGTTCATGCCGGCGAACTCCGCGGCGACGACCGTGGCGCGGAAGTGATCTCCGCCGCCGGTGAGGTCCTCGACCTCCGCCCGCGCGCCGGGGATCGCGCGTTCGATGCGCTCGCGGATGTCCTCGGGGCTCGGCATGGCCTCGTAGGGTAGCGGCCGGGCCCGGCCTCGCTACACTTCCTGAAGTGAGGCGGCCAGCGGGCCGCCCGACCGTTCCAGAGACTCCGGGAGACCGCCGCGATGATCACGCTCACCGACAAGGGTGCCGAGAAGGTTCGGGAGTTCCTCGCCTCCCAGTCCGAGCAGGCGGTCGCCACTGCCGGGCTGCGCGTCGGCGTGCGCGGCGGCGGCTGCTCCGGGTTCCAGTACCACCTCGCCTTCGACGAGGAGCGCGACGGCGACGAGATCGTCGAGAGCCACGGCATCCGCCTGCTCGTCGATCCCCAGAGCGCGCCGTACGTCAAGGGCGCCGAGGTCGACTACGTGGAGAGCCTGCAGGGTGCCGGCTTCCAGGTGAACAACCCGAACGTCGTCGCGGCCTGCGGCTGCGGCTCCTCGTTCCGAGTCGCGGACGAGGAAGAGGTCTCGGCCGTCTGACCGCCCGCGGGAGGCAGCTGCCGGCCGGGGTTCAGGACGGCAGCGCGAGCGCGGCGCCGTCGAGCGCCCCAAGGGCCCGCTCCACCGACGTCGCGATGCAGGTGAACGTGGGCGTGTCGACCTTTGTGTAGGCGCTCGCCTCCGTCGTCCGCAGCCGCTGCACGAGGTCGAGGAAGTCACCGGGCGTGTCGGTCTCGAAGGCGACCACGAACTCCTGGTCGTCGAGGCCGAACGAGTAGCTCGTGTTCAGGTCGATGGAGGGGTACTCCTTCCCGACCCGAATGTGCTCCTGCATGATCTCCCAGCGCTCGTCCGCGGGCTTGCCGTACCACTCGCGCGTCTTGACGAACGGGTAGACGAACAGGTACTTCGAATGGCCCGGCCGCACCTCGAGCCGCGTTTCGTCGGAGTACTCGCTCGGCTTCGTCATCGCCAGGTACGAGTAGGGGATCGTGGCCCACGACATGAGGCCGCTCTGGGCCAGGATCACGTGGAACTCGTGGATCCGGTCGAGGTTGACGGCCTGGGACATCAGCATCAGGTCGCAGTCGCCGCGGGTTCCCACGGTCGAAAAGGCCCGCAGGAGGTGGCCGTCGGCGAAGTCCTCACAGGCCGCCATGAACTCCCGCTTGTGCTCGCTGCGCTCGGCCTCGTCGAGGCGACGCCAGGCGGGGTCGATCTTCAGGAAGGTGTACTTGACGAAGTGACGTTCGGGCATGGACGGTGTTGGTCGAGGGTGGTGACCTGCTCCCGACGGCGTCCAACTATAGTGTCGGTGATGCTCCGGCCCGGGCTCATCGCCCTGGTGTGCGCGCTCGCGGCCATCCCAGCGGGCCTTTCCACGTCCGCCGCCGCCGCCGCAGCACCTTCGTCTGCCAGCAGCGCCAAGCGCGTGCTGCTCGTCTTCCTGCCCGCGCGCGACCGGGTGAAGACGGTCGTCCCGATCAAGAACGGTGTCGAGGCCCCCAAGAAGGCGTCGAGCAGCGACGTGGTCCTCACCCGGCTCGGCAACCGCCCTGCCCTGTCGATCGGCGTGTCGAGCGCGACCCAGAGCACCTACACGTTCACCCAGGCGCTGCTCGATATGACCCAGGGAACGCGCACGTCGGCCTCGACGTACGACACGCGCGAGCCGTTCACGATGAAGCTCGTCCAGACGGGCTCGCGCGGCACGATCGACGCGTGGGCGGACACGGTGCGCCGGGCCAAGTCCGCGCCGGCGCCCATCAAGCCGGGCCTCCTGGCCAGCGCGATTCCCGGCGGGGCGGCCTACATCGGGTACACGCCCAGCCGCACGAAGAACTACGAGGCCTTCGTCGCGGCTGACCGCGGCGGGAACATCAGCTACGTCTCGATCGGCTCGCCGGAGACCGTGGCGGACCGAGCGCAGGCGGCGCTGCAGCGCAAGCGCTTCGTCGTCGCCGGCCTGCCGCCCAAGCGGCTCGGCGGCCGGCAGCTCGACCAGCTCATCCGCGCGCGCACGCCGGACGAACTGCTCATCGTGATGCAGACGCCGCCGAAGCTGAAGGGCCCCCAGCTCCTCCCGATGGGCATCGCCGGCCTGCCGGGGAAGCGCAGCCTGCTGACGTCCGCCACCACCCGTCGCGACGGCATCGTCGCCGGCATCGACATCACGCCCACCGTGCTGGACTGGCTCGGCCTCCCGGTGTCCAAGGATGTCGTGGGCGAGCCGATCGTGAATTCGGGCAAGACGGTCGACGTCGATGCGATCCGCAAGCTCAAGGAGCGATTCACCGGCATCGGCAAGCGGCGGATCCCGGCGCTGCAGGGCATGGTGCTGGCCTGGCTGGCCGTCTTCCTCTTCCTCGGCATCATCGGCGGCTTCCACCGCATGCGTCGCCGGTCGCTGCGGATCGGGGCGCTGGCGTTCCTGTGGATCCCCTTCATGGTCCTCCTGCCTGCGGTGCTCATGCCCTACCGGGCCTACACCGAGATGGCGCTGCTCGCGGGCGGCTGCTTCCTCGCGGCGATCGCGACTGACCGATTGGTGCCCTGGCCGCGAGGGCCGGTGGTCCCGATGGTGTTCGGGCTGGCCGCCACGCTGATCGACTTGGCGAACGATTCCGAGTTCATCGTGCGGTCGCTGCTCGGGCCCAATCCCCGCTTCGGATCCCGGTTCTACGGGATCGGCAACGAGATGGAGGCGGCCCTGCCCGTGCTGCTCTTCATCGGGCTGGCCGCGTACTTCAGCGGGCGGGAGAAATCGAAGAAGCTCGCCGCGATCTTCGGCGCCTGCGGCTTCGCGCTGGCGATCATGATCGGCTGGGGCCGCCTCGGAGCCGACGTGGGCGGCGTCATCACGGTCGGCGTCGGGACCGTCGTGATCGTGCTCATGCTCCTGCCGGGCAAGCTCACGTGGCAGCGCGTCGCGCTCGTCGTCGTCACGCCGGTGCTCGCGGTGGGCCTGCTCGCCGGGCTCGATCTCGTCACCGGCGGCAACAGCCACTTCGTGCGCAACGTGATCAACAACGAGAGCGGCACGAGCATCTTCGAGACGCTCTACCGCCGCAGCGAGCTGGCGGTGACGTCGAGCCTGCGCGGCCGCATGCCGTTCATCGCCCTGGCCGGCGCCCTGGCGATCCTCTTCGGATACCGCAACCGCAAGTGGCTGCTGGCGCCGATCCATGGCGACCCGGTCTGGAAGGCGGCAATCGTCGGGAGCCTCGCGGCCTGCATCGCGGGCTCGTTTGCAAACGACTCCGGCGCGCTGCTCTTCGTCGTCGGCTGCTTCGCGCTCGGCGCCGTGACCGCCTACGTCCAGGGCGACCCGCGCCTGGCCGCCGCCGCCGGCGGCGAGAAGCTGCGCGGCGGCCTGATGGGCGACGCCGTCGAGCCGCCGCCGCCCGAGGGCGGCGGCCGCGAGCCGGGCCCGCCGGAGCCCGAGGCTGGCGGCGAGGCTCCCGCGCCCGAGCCGGCGGCTTCTGCCGCGAACGGTGCCGCGGAATCCGACGGCCCGGCGTCCGAGCCGACCGAGCCGGCAGGCGCCCGATGAAGATCGCCCTCGTCTCGCCGTATTCGTGGACCTATCCGGGCGGCGTGACCCGGCACATCGAGGCCCTGGCGGGCCGGTTCCTGGAAACGGGACACGAGGTTCGCGTCCTCGCCCCGCACGATCCCGACGACCGGCGTGCCCGCTGGCTGCACCGTGGCGCGACCCCGGCGCCGCGGCCGATTCCCGACTACGTCGTGCCGCTCGGCCGGACCATCGGGTTCCCGGCCAACGGCGCGGTCTCCAACGTCTCGGTGTACCCCGACGCCTTGACCGGCATGCGCCGCGAGCTTCGGACCGGCGGCTACGACGTCGTCCACGTGCACGAGCCCAACGCCCCGATGCTCGGCTGGGACGCCTGCCTGCGCCCGGGGCTCCCGATCGTCGGCACCTTCCACTGCTACTCCGAGAACCGCGGCAGCGCTGCCGTCGCCAACCTGGCCGGCGCGCGGCGGATCATGAACCACCTCCACGTGCGCGTCGCCGTCTCGGACGCCGCGGCCTGGACCGGGCGGCGGTTCTACGGCGGCGAGTACCGCGTCATCCCCAACGGCGTCGACCTCGCCCCTCCCACGGACCCGGCGCGCTTCCGCGACGACGGGCGCCTCAACGTGGCGTTCGTCGGGCAGGCGGTCGAGCGCAAGGGCCTGCCCGTGCTCCTGCGGGCGTTCGAGGCGCTGCGCGAACACGTCCCCGCCACGCTGCGCATCGTGGGCGCCACGCCCGAGGAGGTCGAGCCGCTCCTGCTCGATGCCCGCGACATCGTCGTCCTGGGCAAGGTCTCCGACGCCGAGAAGCACGCGGTCCTGCGCGACGCCGACGTCCTCGCGGCGCCGTCACTGGGCGGGGAGAGCTTCGGGATGGTGCTCACGGAGGCCTTCGCCGCCGGCACGCCGGTCGTCGCCTCCGACATCGCCGGCTACCGCGACGTCGCCCGCAACGGGCACGAGGGCATCCTCGTGCCGCGCGGCGATGCCCGCGAGCTGGCCGAGGCGCTGCGCGACCTCTGGCTGGACCCGCACCGGCGGAGCCGGCTCGCCACCCGTGCGCGGGAGCGCGCCCAGCGGTTCGCCTGGCCGCAGGTTGCCGCCGAGGTCCTCGAGGCCTACGGGGACGCGATCGAGCTGGCCTCCGTCCGTCCGGAGGGCCGCCGGGCCCGCCTGGCGCTCCGCGCCGGCCTGGCGCCCGCCGACGGAATCGACGCTCCGCCCGAAACCGGCCTGCGCAGCCTCGAGCCGCCGCTTCCGGCGCCCAAGCGCCGCGTGCCGACGGCGGTGCGGCGCGGGGCGGTCGCGCTCGGCGCCCTCGGCGGCCTGGCGCTCTCCGCCGTCGCGCTGCAGCGAATCGGCGTCGACAACATCCTCACGACGCTCGTGGACTCCAGCCCGGTCTGGGTGCTGGCTGGCCTGGCGCTCATGTGCCTGTCGATGGTCGTCCGCGGCTTCGCCTGGTACGAGATCCTCGTCGCCGCGCTGCCGGACGCCATCGTGCGCCGGCGCGACGCCCTGCAGGGCACCTTCATCGGCGTGCTCATGTCGGCCACGCTGCCGGCCCGCCTCGGCGAGCCGTCGCGCGCGTTCATCGTCGCGCGACGGGTGGGCCGCCCGCGCGAGTCGCTGCCGGTCGTGCTCGGCACGCTCGTGTCCCAGACGCTGCTGAACATCCTCGCCCTGGTGCTCCTGGGGATCGTCATGTTCAGCACGATCGGCCTGTTCCGCGGCCACGAGGGCGCGCTGATGGTGGCCACGATCGTTCCCGTCGTGCTGCTCGTCGCCGTGCTCGCGCTGCCGGCGCTCCTGCGCACCGGGGCGCCGTCGCGGTCCAAGCGCCTCGCGACGTGGCTCGCGCAGGCCCGCTCGGCCATGCGCAAGGTCCGCCAGGGCCTGCGGGTGTTCCGCGATCCCAAGCGCGGCGCGCTCGCGACCGTGGCGCAGCTCACGGCGTGGACGATCCAATGGATGTCCTGCTACGTCCTGCTCGTGGCCCTTGGGCTCGAGCACCAGGCCGGCATCGGCGCGGCCGCCGCGGTGCTCTTCGCCGTGAACATCACGGCGGTGCTGCCGGCCACGCCGTCGAACCTCGGCGTCTTTCAGGCCGCGTGCGTCGCGGTGCTCAGCGGCGCCTACGGCGTGAAGTCCGCCGACGCGCTCGGCTACGGGATCATCCTCCAGGCCGTCGAGGTCGCGACCGCCCTGATCATGGGCATGCCGGCGCTCGTGAAGGAAGGCGTGTCCTGGAAGGACGTGCGCCTGCGCGCGATGCACGCGACGCCCGTCCGCCTGGGCCACCGCGCCGAGCCGCGCGAGGCGCTTGCGGCCGAGGCCGAGACGCCGTAGCGCGCGCCGCGCCGCGCGGTCCGCTCGGCGGGCGTACCGCCGGCCCCGTCGGTCGCCCGCGTCCGCAAGGGGCGGCCGGGCAGGGAACGGCTCTTCGGGGACCCTGCCGGATCCGCCCCTCGCGGCCCCGGGCGGTCGGCCGTCGCGGCTGACCGGCCGCCGAACGGCGCGCCGGGGCTGGTTCCCGCTTCGCGCCGGTCGTTCCGCGGGCTCGCGGCAGGACCGGCGTCGCCGGCAGCGCCCGGGCGACGCGGCCAGAGGGGCCGCGCCCCCCGGGCTCGGGGCTCGCGCCGGCTGCGCCAGGCCGGGCAGGATGCTCAGGCATGGAGTCCCTGCCAGCGCCGCTCACGTCGCGGGAGCATCAGCGGCTCGTTGCCGTCATCGAGCGGGAGGCACCAGAGTTGCTCGCCATCGCCCGTGACGCGGTGAACACGCGATGGCTCGCGGACGACGAAGCCGAGGCCCTGAACCGCGTCCTCCTCGACGCGTTCCTCGCTTCCGGTCACGACGGCGAGCCGAGCCGCGAGGGCGCGGAGGCTGACGATCTCGCTGGGCGGGTCGAGATGCAGCGACGGTCGTACTGGCACGATTCGTCGCGTCGCGGCGGGACGTCCGCTCTGGCCGACGCTGACGCGTAGCCGCGCGAGCGCGGACGCTTGACGCGTCCGGTAGCTTGGCGCCGGATGGCTGCGCTGGACCTCACACGGACGTCGGGCCGGCTGGCGGCCGCGGCTGCCGCCGCGGCACTGGCGCTGCTGGCGGCGCCCGCCGGATCGTCGGCGGCGACGATCCGCGAGGCGCCGCTCTACGCGGGCACGAACGCGTTCACAGTCAGCGTGCCGCACACGACGGGCACGCGCCCGCCGCTCGTCCGCTACCGCGTCCTGCCTGCCGGCGCGGACTGCCGCCTCGCCAGCTTCGGCTACGAGGTGACCCAGGACACGCTGGCGGAACGCAAGACGGGCGACGCACGTCTGCGGATTCGGTGCGGGAAGGTCGCCGCGGCCACGAGGGTCCGGCTGGCCTTCGGCGCGCCGCTCATCAAGAGCGTGAAGATCCGCAACGGCGCTGGCAGCTTCGTGGTGCGGGCCGACGTGCCGCCCGGCACCGTCGCCCCGAAGGTGTTCATCCAAACGACGCCGCGCGGCAAGGGATCCTGCACGACCCGCGGCCTCACGGCGGGCGTGCGCAGCGGCGTCTTCACGCTCCGCGGACGGTCGCGCTGCCACGGCCTGCCGCGCACGGCGCGCGCCGTGGTGGCGGTCGGCGGCGTCGTGGCCGGCCGCGCGTCGCCGTCGGCGCTCCCGGCGTCGGTGCGGGCGCGCGCCAGCGCGAGCTGTCCCGGCGCGGACAGCACGCAGCTGAACCCGACGACGGTGAAGATCACCGAGCGCAGGTGCGTCGCCCCGGGAGAGTGGCTGTTCTACCGGCCCTACCAGCGGTCCTGCCCGCCGCCCTACGTGTACCGAGGGGATCCGACGAACCCGTGGCCCGGCTTCACCACAGCGCTGGACCCGACCAACGGCTGGTGGTCGTGGGGCGAGGCGTTCGGCGACTGGTCGCTCACGAACTGGTCGCTGGACGTGAGCCGCACCCTGACCATGGCGTGGTACTGCCAGCTCGGGCCGCCGCAGAACTACGGTCCGCCCACGCAGTCAGGCAAGGGCGCCGTGGGCGAGGTGCAGCGGTGCGAGCGCGGGGACTGGTATCTCGGCGGCGACGCGACATTCACCTACGAGTGGCTCCGCGGCCCCTACCGCGGCGCGGCGACGCCGATCCCGGGCGCCACCGGACAGGCCTACACCACGACCACGGCCGACGAGCGCCAGTCGGTGACCTGCCGGGTCACCGGCACGAACCGGGGCGGGAGTGCGAGCGCCAATGCGGCCGGCAGCGACCCGATCGTCGGCATCGTGCCGCGCAACACCTCGATTCCGACGCTCAGCCTCGCCTCCGAGTTCGTCGCGCCGCGCGCCGGCAACACCCTGACCTGCAACCCCGGGGCCTGGGACGAGGCGGGCCTGGCCAACCCCTTCAGCTACCAGTGGCGGCTGAACGGCACGGCGATCGGCGGGGCGACGGGCCGCCAGTGGCGGATCGACGCCGGCCTGGCCGGCTCGAAGGTCACGTGCGCGGTCACGGCCCGGAACGTGCTCGGCACCGGGACGGCCGAGAGCGCGCCGACCACGATCGTCAGCGGCGGGCGAATCCTGTAGCTACGCCGACGCGGTCTTCGGCGCGTCTTCGGCTTGCACGGCGCCGTCGTCCGGGTCCTCGTCGGGCACGGCGCCGGAGCGGTCCGAGCCGATGATGATCTCGTCGGGCGCGCGGTCCTCCGGCAGGAAGCCGGACTTCATGCCGAAGTAGACGGCCTGGGGGTGGTGGGCGACGATCGCGACGGTCGACTGCTCGGGCTCGACCGCGTAGCCGCCGGAGAGCCGCATCCCGATCGAGGGGGCGTCGAGCAGGCGGAAGACCTTCTCGTGCTCGGACTGCTCGGGGCAGGCCGGGTAGCCCCAGGAGTAGCGGCGGCCCTGGTCAGCGGGGATGCCGAGGTCGGTCCGCGCGCGGTGATGCAGCCACTCGGCCATGCCCTCGGCGGTCTGGACGCCCAGGCCGTGGGTGTAGAGCTGTTCGGCGAACTCGCCCTCCTGCTCGAGCCTGGCCATCAGCTCGGTGACCTCGTCGCCGGCCGTCACGACCTGCAGCGCGCAGACGTCGCGCTCGCCGCTCTCGAGCGGCCGGTAGAAGTCGGCCAGGCAGATCCGGTCATGGCGCGGCTGGCGGGGGAACACGAGCCGCTCGATCTCGCGCTCGGGATCCTCCGGATCGAAGATCACCAGCTCGTTGCCGTCGCTGGCGCAGGGAAAGTAGCCGAGCTTGGCCCGCGGGTGCAGGTAGTCCTGCTCCGCCCACATCCGCTCCAGGCGCGGGCGGAACTCCTCCGCCACGAGGCGGTCCCACTCGGCGCCCTTCACGCCACGGCCCCCCCAGTGGAGCTTGAAGAGCACGTGGAGGTCCAAGTGGTCGAAGACCTCGTCGAGCGGGACGGGAATCTCGCGCACGCCCCAGAACGGCGGCTCGGGCACCGGGACGTCGGTGCGCGCGGCGCTGCGGACGCTGGCGTCGGTGACCGGCGGGGCGTCGTCGATCACCGCCGGCTTCTCGCGCAGGGTGCGCGCCTCGGACCGGATCGTCTCGATCAGCGCCGCGCGGGCCGCGGGCTCGACGAGCTGGTCCATCACGGCCAGGCCGGCGAAGGCGTCCTTGCAGTAGAAGACGCCGGGTGCGTAGACGTCGTCGGAGTCCTTGCCGCCGGGGTAGAGGATTCGCCGGCCGAAATCGCGGTTGATCGCCGCGCCGCCGATGAGCACGGGGAACTCGAGGCCCTGCTGGTGCAGTTCCTCCACGCAGGCGGGCATCTGCTTCGAGGTCGACACGAGCAGGGCGCTCAGGCCGATGGCGGTCGCCTCGTGCTCCTTGGCCGCCTCGATGATCGTCTGGACCGGCACCTGCTTGCCGAGGTCGACGACCGTATAGCCGTTGTTCGTCAGGATCGTGTTCACGAGCGACTTGCCGATGTCGTGCACGTCGCCGAACACGGTCGCAATCACGACGGTGCCCTTCGTGTAGCCCTCGATGCGCTCCAAGTAGTTCTCGAGCCGCGCGACCGCGCGCTTCATCACCTCGGCGGACTGCAGCACGAAGGGGAGGATCAGCTCGCCGGCGCCGAACTTGTCGCCGACCTCCTTCATCGCGGGCAGGAGGACCTCGTTGAGCGTGGGGACGGCCCCGATCTTCTCGACGCTCGCGTCGATCCAGGCCTCCACGCCCTCCTTCTTGCGCCGCAGGATGTGGAAGTGCAGGGCCTCCTCGGGCTCCATGCCCGCGGTCGGGTCGGCGGCCTCCTGCTCGGCCTCCTCGCCCTTGGACTCGAAGTGGCCGATGAAGCGCTCCAGCGCGTCCTCGCGGCGGTTGAAGACCAGATCGTCGGCCAAGTCGCGCTCGAGCTGGGGGATCTCGCCGTAGGGCGTGATGTGGTTCGGGTTGACCATCGCGAGGTCCAGGCCGGCCTCGACGCAGTGGTGCAGGAAGACCGAGTTCAGGACGGCGCGGGCGCCGGGGGAGACCCCGAAGGACACGTTCGAGACGCCCAGCGAGGTCTTGACCCCGGGCAGCTCGGCCTTGATCCGCCGGATGCCTTCGATCGTCTCGACCGCCGACGGGCGCCACTCCTCGTCGCCGGTCGTGAGGGTGAACGTGAGGGCGTCGAAGATGAGCAGCTCCGGGTCCAGTCCGTGCTCGCCGCAAGCCAGGTCGCGCAGCCGCTTGGCGACTTCGACCTTGCGCTCGGCGGTCTTGGCCATCCCGACCTCGTCGATCGTCAGCGCGATGAGCGCGGCGCCGTGGGCGACGGCGAGCGGCGCGACGACATCGAGCTTGTCCCGGCCCGCCTCGAGGTTGACCGAGTTGACGATCGCCCGGCCCGGGATCTGCTCCAGGGCGGCCTGGATCACGTCGGGCTCGGTCGAGTCGACCTGGATCGGGGCCGGCTGGGTGAGCGAGATCCGCTCGACTACCTGGCGCATCTGGCCGTCCTCGTCCTGGCGCTCGGTCAGCGCGACGCAGACGTCGAGGACGTGGGCGCCCCCTTCGACCTGGTCCTCGGCGATCTGCACGAGGCCGTCGTAGTCGTCGGCCAGCAGCAGCTCCTTGGCCTTGCGCGACCCCTGGCTGTTGACCCGCTCGCCCACGAGCGTGGGGGCGGGGGACTGGACGAGCGGCGTCGCGGCGATCATCGACGAGACGTGGGCGGGGCGCGGCGCCGGGCGGGGCGGGGGCACGTGCCCGGCCACCCGCTCGGCGATTGCCGCGATGTGAGCGGGCGTCGTGCCGCAGCAGCCGCCGACGATCGAGACGCCGTAGCGCTCGACGAACTCGCCGAGCGCCGCGGCCAAGGGCTCGGGCTGCTCGGGGAAGATCGTCTCGCCGTCCGGGCCCTGGCGGGGCAGGCCGGCGTTGGGGATGCAGTGGACCGGCACCGCCGCGGTCTCCCCGAGGAAGCGGATCGCGTCGCGCATGTCCTCGGGGCCGGTCGAGCAGTTCAGGCCGATCACGTCGACGTTCAGCGCCTCCAGGGTGGCCAGCACGGCTGAGATGTCGGTGCCGAGCAGCATCTTGCCGCCGTTGGGCAGCAGCGAAACCGAGGCCTGGATCGGCACGGTGCGGCCGGTGGCTGCGAAGGCCTCCCGGGCGCCGAAGATCGCGGCCTTGACCTCCAGGATGTCCTGGGCGGTCTCGATGATCAGGAGGTCGGCGCCGCCGAGCAGGAGCCCCCGGGCCTGCTCCTCGAACACGGTCACGAGTTCGCGGAAGCTGATCCCGCCCAGCGTGGGGTCGTCGGAGGCGGGGAGGAAGCCCGTCGGGCCGATCGAGCCCGCGACGAAGCGGCCGTCGCCGGCGGCGCGGCGGGCGATCTGCGCGGCTTGGGTGTTGATCTCGAGCGTGTGCTCGCCCAGGCCCCACTCGTCCAGCTTGATGCGCGAGCCCTGGAAAGAGTCGGTCTCCACGACCAAGGCGCCGGCCTCCAGCATCGAGGCGTGAACGCCCTCGATCACGTCTGGGCGATTCAGGACGAGCGCCTCGTGGCACTTGCCCTCCAGCCCGCCGTAGTCGGCCTGGGTCAGCTCGAACTGTTCGAGCGTGGCGCCCATTCCGCCGTCGAACACGACGACGCCGGAGCGGACGGCTTCGAGGTAGTCGCGCGGCACCGCATTGATGCTAGCAGCGCGCGCCCCAACCTTGACACGACCGTGGCAAGGTTGGGGCGCAGGCGGCCCGCGAGGCGCCATCGCGCCTGATCCGGGTCCAAAGTGGCAAATCTAACGCTCAAGTTGAGACAGAGGTATTGGTCTGAAAAGCTCGCAAAATGCGCGGGTTTCATACCATCAACCTCAACCTAAGACTATGTGTTGATGCAAGATTTGTCGCATTTTGCGTGGATCTCAGCTTGGCGACCGGGAGTCTGCTTTGCTCCGCGGCTTCGTGCTTCGGACGCGTCTCCCATCCGACTCTCTCCGCGCTGCCCGCTCCCGGCGGGCGGCAGCCGCCGTCGCGCTGGCCGCGTGGGCGGGGGCCGGCGGCGCGACGCCGGCGACAGCGGGGCCGGCGTCCCCGCCCCGCCCGGCGCCGGTCGCCCGGGCCGCCGAGATCCTGAGCACGGGTGACCACGGGCTCGACGTCAAGGCGCTGCAGCGGCGGCTGGGGATCCCCGCCGACGGAGCCTTCGGCCCGGCCACGGAGGCCGCCGTGAAGCGCTTCCAGCGCCGCCACGGCCTCGAGCCCGACGGCATCGTCGGGCCGGCGACCAAGCGCGCGCTCGGCTTCGGCGTGCACTCGGGCCGCTCCCGCGCCGCCTGGCGGATCCCGGCGTCGGTCCGGGCGCGGCTCGAGCGCATCGCCCAGTGCGAGTCCGGCGGCAATCCGCGGGCGCTGTCGCCAGGCGGGACCTACCGCGGCAAGTACCAGTTCCTTCCGAGCACGTGGCAGTCGGTCGGCGGCTCCGGTGATCCGGCCAAGGCTTCTGAGGCCGAGCAGGACTACCGGGCGTGGATACTGCTGAAGCGCACCGGCGGCGGCGCCTGGCCGAACTGCTGAAGCGCGTTCACTGTCACATTCGGGCAGTTCACTTCGGGGCCACGAGCTGCGGACTGGGTTCGGCTCCATGCCGTCCGGCCTGCCCGGGGTCTGCAGGCTCAGGGACGGGCGCGCCGACATGAAATCCCGTCTCCTGCAGGGATGTTCAGCGCAACTGGATCTGCCGGCGGCGGCGAAGTCAGAAACTCGCGTTCTGACAGTGAAGGCTTTCCGGCGGCGCGGAGCAGCACACGCCACCGGGTGAACCGCCCCCCGCCCGCAACGACACGGGCCCCGCTGCAGCGGGGCCCGTGTGGCATGCGGCAGCTGTCCGCCGGCACTTACTTGATGAACAGGATCTCCGAATATTTCGGGAGGGGCCAGAGGTCGTCGGGAACGATCTTCTCGAGCTGGTCGGCGATCTCGCGGACCCCGATCATCGCCGGCAGGACGGTGTCCCGCAGGTACGTGGCGTGGTCGAGCGAGCCGTCCTCGCCCTCGTGGGTGGCGTTGACCGCCTCCAGGGCCCGGATGGCGGTGTAGAACTTCGACGCCAGGCCGTGCAGCTCGTCCTTGGCCTCGTCGAGGTCGGCCTCGTCGAGGATGTCGATGTAGCGGGCCGCCGCCGGGAACAGCAGGGTCCGGGCGATGGTGGCCGCAGTCTCGGCCTCGATGTTCACCGTGATGATGTACTGCTCGACGAGCACGTCGTAGCGGGAGTGCAGCTCGCGCTCGGAGAGCACGTCGTACTTGGCGAACGCGGCGACCGTCTGCTCGCTGATGAGCGACGGGAGCGCGTCGGGCGTAGTCGGGAGGTTCTCCAGCCCCCGCTTGGCGGCCTCCTCGTGCCACTCCTCGGAGTAGCCGTCGCCCGAGAAGACGACCTGCTTGTTGGCGGCGTAGGCGTCCTTGACGACCGCGAGCACCGCCTCCTGCACCGTGGCGCCGTGCTGGATCTTGCTCTCCAGCGCGTCGGCGAGGTCGTCGATCGCGTCGGCGGCGATCGTGTTCAGCACCGTGTTCGGGAGGCCGAGCGACTGGTTGGACCCCAGCGCACGGAACTCGAACTTGTTGCCGGTGAACGCGAACGGCGAGGTGCGGTTGCGGTCGCCGCCGTGCATCGGCAGCGGCGGCAGCACCGGCGTGCCGAGCCCAAGGTAGGACTGCGGCTCGGCGGCGACGCCCTCGCCGGCCTCGATCGCCCCGAAGACTGTCTCGAGCTCCCCGCCGAGAAAGATCGAGATGATCGCCGGCGGCGCCTCGTTGGCGCCGAGGCGATGGTCCTGGCCGGCGCTCGCGATCGAGGCCCGCAGGAGCGCCTGGTGCTCATTGACGGCCTTGATGACCGCGGTGGCGAAGAACAGGAAGTTCAGGTTCTCCGCCGGCGTGTCGCCCGGATCCATGAGGTTGTGGCCGGTGTCGGTGCCCATCGACCAGTTGTTGTGCTTGCCGGAGCCGTTCACGCCCGCAAACGGCTTCTCGTGCAGCAGGCACGTGAGGCCGTAGCGGCGCGCGACGTTCTGAAGCGTCTGCATCGTGAGGTGCTGGTGATCGGCGCCCACGTTGGAGTTCTCGAACACCGGCGCGATCTCGTACTGGGCCGGCGCGACCTCGTTGTGGCGGGTCTTGATCGGCACGCCGAGCTTGGCCAGCTCGAGCTCGACCTCGAGCATGCAGGCCAGCACGCGCTCGGGGATCGAGCCGAAGTAGTGGTCGTCGAGCTCGTGGCCCTTGGCCGGCTTGGCCCCGAACAGGGTCCGGCCGGTCGTGATGAGGTCCGGGCGCTCGTAGTAGTACTGCTCGTCGATGAGGAAGTACTCCTGCTCGGCGCCGACGGTGGTGAACACGCGGCTGGACTCCTCGTCGCCGAGGAGGCGCAGGGCCCGCACAGCCGAGCGCGAGAGCGCGTCCATCGAGCGCAGCAGCGGGATCTTCGTGTCGAGCGCCTCGCCGGTCCAGGACGCGAACGCCGTCGGGATGCACAGCAGCGCCCCGTTGGGGTTCTCGAGGATGAAGGCCGGGCTCGTCGGGTCCCACGCGGTGTAGCCGCGGGCCTCGAAGGTGGCCCGGATGCCGCCGGTCGGGAAGCTCGAGGCGTCCGGCTCGCCCTGGATGAGCTCCTTGCCGGAGAACTCGGCCAGCGCCGTGCCCTCGCCGGTCGGCATGTAGAACGAGTCGTGCTTCTCCGCGGTCGAGCCGGTGAGCGGCTGGAACCAGTGCGTGAAGTGGGTCGCGCCCTTCTCCATCGCCCAGTCCTTCATCGCCGAGGCGATCTGGTCGGCCAGGGAGGTGTCGAGCGGCTGGCCCTTGGCCAGCGTGTCCTGGAGCTTCTGGTACACGGCGCGCGGCAGCCGCTGGCGCTGGACGGCCGGGCTGAAGACGTTGGAGCCGAAGACCTGGTTGGACGGGACGGTCAGGTCCTGGGCGCCCAGGGACTCGCCGTTGGGGCTCCACTGAGCCGCCAGGACGTTCTGCTGACGGGATCGGGACGTCGTGGACATCGTGCGGGGGATCCTCCTCACGCCCGCGCGCCCGGGTGGTCGGCGGTCAGCCACGCGGGCTGGCCGGCGCCCCGCAGCGCGGCAGGCGACATCGTGGTCGCGGTGCGTAGAGCGGCAACGGTAGGGGTTCGGGCGCCCACCGGCATTGTCCACGTGGCCAAAGCCCGGGCCGATCGTTTCGCCACGCGGTCGGATTCCCGGAGTTTCCGGGAACTTCCTCTGGCGCGAACTCGCCGCCGCCGCGGGGCGATCGACCGAGTGGCGAGATCGCCCCGCCGATCTTTCGACAGGTGGCTAAAGACCGTTCCCAGCGCCGGTCCGACACTCCTGGCCATGTATTCGACTGAGGAGGAAGCATGAGACGCACGTGGCTGGCCGGATCCGGCCGCCGGCGCCCAAGGCTCCTGCTGGCGGCCACCGCCTGCATGATGCTGGTGCTGTTCATCGTGCCGCCGCTCGCGTTCGGCGACGGCAGCACGCTGGAATCCCTGACTGACAAGAAGAACGCTGACCTGGCCCTGGCCGTCGGAATCAACGGCGTCTGGGTGATCGTCGCGGGCGTGCTCGTGATGTTCATGCAGGCGGGCTTCGCGTTCCTGGAGATCGGGTTCTCGCGCGGCAAGAACGCCGGCACCGTCGTGGCGAAGATCCTCGTGAACTTCGCGATCGCGGCCCTGATGTTCTGGGCCTGCGGCTTCGCCTTCGCCTTCGGGGCGGGGAACGACATCATCGGCACGAGCGGCTTCTTCGTCGCCGGGGTCGAGGCCGGGAAGAACTTCCCGCTGCTCGCCATCAACGGCGGCGTCGCGAACATCACGGTGGAAGAGCTCTGGTTCTTCCAGTTCGTGTTCTGCGCCGTGTCGCTGGCGATCGTCTGGGGCACGACGCTCGAGCGCATCAAGTTCGGCGTCTACATCATCTACGCCATCGTCTTCGCGGGAATCCTGTACCCCATCGGGGCGCACTGGATCTTCGGCGGCGGCTGGCTGCAGGTGAACGTCGGCATGCAGGACTTCGCCGGCTCGACGGTGGTCCACCTGATCGGCGCCTCCGGCGCCCTGGCGGTGCTCCTCCTGCTCGGGCCGCGCAAGGGGAAGTACGGGCCGGACGGCAAGCCGCGGGCGATCCCGGGGCACAACATGCCGCTCTTCGGCCTGGGCATCCTGATCCTGTGGCTGGGCTGGTTCGGGTTCAACCCGGGCTCGACGCTCGGCGCGCTGGACGGGCGCTTCGGCGAGGTCGTCGTGGTCACCCAGCTCGCGGCTGCCGCCGGCGTGGTCTTCGCGGCGCTGACCGTGTGGCTGAAGACCAAGACGGTCGACATCGGCATGGTCGGCAACGGCGCAATCGCCGCCCTGGTCGCCATCACGGCGCCCTCGGGCTACGTCGAGCTGTGGGCGGCGCCGATCATCGGCGCCGTGGCCGGCGTCATCGTCGTGCTCAGCGTCTACGCGATCGACAAGAGGATCGACGACCCCGTCGGCGCCCTGTCGGCGCACGGCGTGGCCGGCATCTGGGGCACCCTGGCCTGCGGCCTCTTCACGGCGCCGCGGCTGGCCGCGTACAACGCGGTCGGCGAGGGCGGGCTGTTCTACACCGGCTCGTTCTCGCAGCTCGGCGCCCAGGCGCTGGGCGTGGCCGCCGCGTTCACGTTCGTGTTCTCGGCGAGCTTCGCGGTGTTCTGGGTCATCAAGAAGACCTACGGCCTGCGCGTCACCGAGGCCGAGGAAGAGGCCGGCCTGGACATCAGCGAGCACGGGATGTACGGCTATCCCGAGCAGTTCATCCCTGCCCCGGAGCTGGTCGGCTACGCGCCTGCGGGCGCGGGGGCCGCGAAGGCCGCCCCGGTGGCGACGAGCCAGGAGGCAACGGCATGAAGATGGTCGTGGCGTACACGCGGCACGAGGCCTTCGAGCCGATCCGCACCGAGCTCCTCAACCTGGGGTTCCCCTCCATCTCGATCACCGAGGTGAAGGGGTCCGGCCGCCAGAAGGGGATCACGGAGCACTACCGGGGGACGGAGGTGACCAACTACCTGCGTCCGAAGATCAAGCTGGAGTGCGTCGTGTCGGACAAGGACGTGCAGACGATCGTGGACACGATCCTCAAGCACGGCCGGACCGGCGCGGTCGGGGACGGGAAGGTCTTCGTCCTGCCGGTCGAGGAGTCCTACCGGATCCGCACCGGGGAGACCGGAGAGGAGACGCTCCAGGCCCACCCGGACGCCGCCGCGGCAGCGACGGCGTAGGTCCGGCAGCACCGCCAGTCACCGATGCGGGCGGCGTGCCTTCGGGCCGCCGCCCGCCGGTGAACTCGTATCCACCCGAGCCTGAGGAGGACCGATTCCCGCCATGCCGGCCCGTCCCGTGCCCGAGGGCCCCGACGACGGCGCACCGCTCGTCGCGCGGCTGCGGTCGGTGCACCTGCAGATGGTCGACGCCGTGTTCACCGGCGACGGCCTCGAGCGCGTCGCGGCGCTGGCCGCGCAGGCCGTGCAGGGTGCCGTCGCCATCGTGATCCCGCGCCTGGACGTCGCAGTGCAGGCCGGCCCCGGCGGGCCCGAGCGCGGTGCCGCCGCGCTGCGGCGGTACGTGTCCGACCGGGCCAAGGACCGGCCGGCCGAGGTGCCGGCCTCGGTCGCCGCCGAGGTCCCCATCACCGCCGGCGACGAGACCGTCGGCGCCGTGCTCCTGCTCGGCGGCGCGCCGGGCCCCGAGGCGGCCGAGTTCCTCCACCTCGCGGCCGTGGCCTCGCTGACCGAGGTCGCCATCCAGGAGGCGCGGGAGGAGGTCGAACAGAACCTGCGCGGCTCGCTGCTCGAGGACCTGCGCGACCGCCCCGACCTCGAGGCCGCCGACGTCGTCCGGCGGGCCGGCCGGCTCGGGTGCGACGTCACCCGCGGGGCGATCGTGCTCTGTGCGCAGCTGACGACCGAGCGGCCACGGCACGTCGTCGCCACGATCGGCGGCGAGCACGGCGGCGCGCTGGCGCAGCACATCGACGGCCGCGTGTACGCCGTCCTGCCGGCGGTCGGGGAGGGGGACGGTGCGCCCGCCGCGACGCTCGCGGCAGCGCGCACCCTGGCCGAGCGCCTGCAACGCCACGGGACGGTCGGGCTGTCCTCGTTCTACGCCGATCCCGCGGAGCTGGCCCGGGCCCTGCAGGAGTCCGAGCTGGTCCTCGACGTCCTGCGCCAGTCCGATGCGCCGATCGCGCAGGACATCGGGACCGGGACCTACCGCCTGCTCTTCCGGGTGCTGGCCTCCCACCCGGAGGAGGTGCGCAGCTTCTTCGAGGACACCGTCGGCCCGCTCGTGCGCTACGACGACCAGTACGCGACCGACCTGGCGGGCACGCTCGAGGCCTACTTCGAGCACAACTGCAACATGAACGCGACGGCGGCGGCGATCTACGCCCACCGCCACACGGTCGCCTACCGGCTGGACCGGGTCCGGGAGCTCACGGGCCTGGACCCGATGCAGTCCGAGGACCGCGAGCGCCTCGGGCTCGGCCTCAAGGCCTACCGGATCATCGCCCCGCGGCTGCCGAAGTAGCGGGCGGTCGCGGCTCAGTCGCCGCCGCCGCCCCCGCCTCCCGAGTCGCCGCCCCCGCCTCCCGAGTCGCCGCCCCCGCCTCCCGAGTCGCCGCCCCCGCCTCCCGAGTCGCCGCCCCCGCCGGAGTCCCCGCCCGAGGAGCCGGAGTCCCCGCCGCCGGAGTCGCTGCTGGCGCCGCCGACGTCCGCAGCGCTGGCGCCGGACTCGCCGGCGGAGAAGGCGCCGCCGTGCTCGCTGGCCAGCGGGCTGTCGAACTGAGCCGGCGCCTCGGCAGCCGGCTCGTGCGGCGCGTGGCCGCCGGCGGGCGCGTCAGTCCCGGCGAGCGGCGAGCCGCTCGCCGCCGCCGGAGCGATCGGATCGACCGGTGCGGCGGGTCCTGGGGCCGCGGCGGCCGCGGGGCTGGCGGAGGCCGCCGGGATCGCGCCCGCTGGGGCGCCGCCCTGCGCCTGGGCCTGGAGCACGCCGTTGAGCTCGTTCTGCATGAAGTAGGCCGCGAAGAACCAGCCGAAGGGGATGATCCATAGGAGCCAGAGGAGAATTGGCACGATCCCCTCGCCGGGCCCGACGAGCTTGCCGGCCCGGTGCAGCCGGTTGCACGTCCCGTAGACCGAGACGAACGGCGGAATGATCACGATCCAGCCGATGAGGACTGCGAGCAGGGAGGTGACGGGACTCGTGCCGAGCTGCGCGGTGCCGCGCGCCTCGCCGATGTCGGCCAGCTCCTTGTTGACCTTGTAGTACCAGACGATTCCGTAGATCCCGAGGGTGATGATCGTCAGGCCGATCACGGCGAGCGGGTTGCGGAGCTTGCCGAGGTAGGGGGTTCCGGCGATCTGGATGTCTTCGGCCATGGCTGGTGCCGTCCGTTCGGTTCGTGGATTCAGGTGGCGGGGGCGGGGTCCGACCAGCCGCCGACGCTCTCGGCGAGCTGCTGGGCGCCCTCGGGCCCCCAGGTGCCGGGCGCGTAGGGATGGGCCGGCGTGGCGTCGACGCCGAGGATCGGCTCGACGACCCGCCAGGCAGCCTCGACCGTGTCCTCGCGGGAGAAGAGACCTTGGTCCCCGTCGATCGCGTCGCCGAGCAGCCGCACGTAGGGCGGGTCCTCGGTCCCGTGCTGGTGGCGTGCGGTCAGGTCGACCTCCTCGCCGACCATGCCCTCGCCGGGGATCTTCGCCAGCGCGACGAGCGAGATGACGATCTCCGGGCTCAGCCGCAGCCGCAGCCGGTTGGGCTCGGTGATCGACTTGGGCCCGAAGGCGACCGCGGGCGGCCGCCGGAAGGTGACCATGACCTCGGTGCACGTCGTCGGCAGGCACTTCCCGGCGCGGATGAGGAACGGGACGCCGGCCCACCGCCACGTGTCGACGTGGAGCCGCAGCGCCACGAAGGTCTCGACCTTCGAGGCGGGGGCAACGCCGTCGACGTCGCGGTAGCCCTCGTACTGGCCGCGCACGACCTCCTCGGGGCTCAGGGGGCGGATCGACTTCATGAGGATCGACTTCATGTCGCGCATGGCGTCGGGATCGTCCCGGGACGGGGCCTCCATGCCGAGCAGCGCGGCGACCTGGAGCAGGTGGTTCTGGACCACGTCGCGGATCGTGCCGGTCTCGTCGTAGAAGCTGCCCCGGTCCGACACGCCGAAGTCCTCGGCCATCGTGATCTGGACGCTGCGCACGTGGTGGCGGTTCCACACCGGGTCGAGGATCGCGTTGGCGAAGCGGAAGAAGGCGATGTTCTCGACCGACTCCTTGCCGAGGTAGTGGTCGATCCGAAAGACCGACGGCTCCGGGAACACGCTGTGGATCGTGGCGTTGAGCGCCTGCGCCGAGGCAAGGTCGTGCCCGAAGGGCTTCTCGACGACGATCCGCGCGCCGTCCGCGCAGCCCGAGTCCTGGAGTGCCTGGACCACGGTGCCGAACAGGCTCGGCGGGATCGCCAGGTAGTGCACCGGGAGCTTGGCGTCGCCGAGCTTGCCGCGCAGGGCCGTGAACGTCGCCGCGTCGCCGTAGTCGCCGTCGATGTACTCCAGGTTCTTCGCCAGCGTGGCGAACGCGTCCTCGTCGACGCCGCCGTGGTGCTCGAGGCTGTCGCGCGCCCGATCGAGCAGCTGGTCGCGGGTCCAGCCGGCCTTGGCGACGCCGATGACCGGCATGCTCAGCTCCCCGCGCTTGGACAGGACCTGCAAGGCGGGGAAGATCTGCTTGGAGGCCAGGTCGCCGGTGGCGCCGAAGAAGACCAGCGCGTCGGCCCGCGGCGGACGTGCGCTCACGACGCGCCGCCTGCGGGCTTCTCGTGGTGGCCGCCGAACTCGAAGCGCTGCGCCGACATGATCTTGTTGGCGAAATCGGCCTCGCCGCGCGAGGCGAACCGCTCGTAGAGCGCGGCGGTCAGCACCGGCGCGGGCACGGACTCGTCGATCGCCGCCGTGATCGTCCAGCGGCCCTCCCCGGAGTCCGAGACCCGGCCGCCGAAATCGTCGAGCGACGGGCTGCGGTGCAGCGCGATCGCCGTGAGGTCGAGCAGCCAGGAGCCGATCACGCTGCCGCGGCGCCAGACCTCGGCCACCTCGGGCAGGTCGAGGTCGTACTGGTACAGCTCCGGGTGGCGCAACGGCGTGGTCTCAGCGTCAACTTCACGTTGAGACTTTCCGACGTTGGCGTGCTTGAGGATGTTCAGGCCCTCGGCGTAGGCCGCCATCACGCCGTACTCGATCCCGTTGTGGACCATCTTCACGAAGTGGCCGGCGCCGCTGGGCCCGCAGTGGAGGTAGCCGTGCTCGGACTGGGCCGGCTCGCCCTCGCGGCCGGGGCTGCGCTCGGCGGACTCGACGCCCGGGGCAAGGGTCGAGAAGATCGGATCCAGGCGCTCCACGGCGCGGTCGTCCCCGCCGATCATCAGGCAGTAGCCGCGGTCCAGGCCCCAGACGCCGCCGCTGGTTCCGCAGTCGACGTAGTGGATGCTGTCCGTGGCCAGCCGCTCGGATCGGGCGATGTCGTCGTGGTAGTAGGAGTTGCCGCCGTCGATCACCGTGTCGTCGGCCGCGAGCAGCGGCACGAGCTGGTCGAGCGTCTGATCGACCACCCCGGCGGGCACCATCAGCCACACGTTCCGCGGTGCCTGGAGCTTGTCGACGAAGTCCTGCAGCGACGAGGCGCCGGTCGCCCCTTCCTTGGCCAGCGCGGCGACGCTGTCGGGCGTGACGTCATAGACGACGCACTCGTGGCCGGCGCGCATGAGGCGCCGCACCATGTTGGCGCCCATGCGGCCCAGTCCGATCATGCCGAGTTGCATCTGTGGTTCTCCTTGGGTGGGTGCGTGGGACGGGATCGGGATCCCGGCTGTCGCGCGGCGGCGACCGCCTGCGGCGAGGGCGCGGGGGCCCTCGCGCCTAGCCTTCCTCCGTGACCGTGGTTCCGTCGGGCCCGGGGATCTGCTTGTAGACCTGCCCCCCCGAGCCAACCGTGGACTTCGGCACGACCTGGCTGATCTTCACCGTCATCGAGCCGGCGGGCGGCCGGCCGCTGGCCAGCTCGGCCTTCGCCTGGCCGTTCACGCCGGCGCCGACCCGCCAGGTCACCTCGTGCGTGCCCGGCCGCACCGCGGTGACCTGCCAGACGAAGGTCCGCGTCGCTCCAGGCCGGAGCTTTCCGAGCGTCCACGTGTTCACGTACGCGGTGTCGCCGTTCCGCGGCCCCTGGTCGACGACCCAGATCGGGCGGGACGGGTCGGCGACGCCGGCCTGCTCGATCTGCTCGCCGAAGGCCTCGGCGGGCGCCTGCGGATCGCCGTTGCGGATGGTCACCGCGACGTTCGGGACGTCCTTGTCGCCGGTGTTCTTGACGGCGAGCACGAACTTGGCGGCTTCGGCGAGGCGCTGCTGGGCCGGGAAGTCGACCTTCACGATCTCGACCTGGTACGTGCCGGCCGGCTCGGTGGCGTCGGTGGAGCTGCTGCCGCAGCCGGTCGCGGCGAGCGCGATGCCGGCGACGGCAGCCGCGACGACAGACCGGACCCTCCACCCGCTCGCCCTCATTGCGGCCGACCTTACCACGGGCCCGGGCGGCCGCTCCGGGGCGATGGCGCGCCCGCCGCCCCCGCTGATTGGCAAAGGTCTGCCCGGTGCCATACGATCCGCCGACAGGGGCTGGAGAGGCTCTGCATCCATGGGATGAGGGAGGTGGATTGATGGTTCGCAGCGTCGCCGACCGCGCGTTTCTTCCAACGAAGAACCTGCTCGAGCAGGTCGGGGACATGATGATCCTGACGGGCAAGACCATCGTGTCTGCCCTGCGGCCGCCCTACCCCTACGGCGGCGAGTTCGTCTCGCAGTTCCTCTTCGCGATCCGGCTGTGCTGGTTCCCCCTGCTGATCTCGACCGTGGCCTTCGGCTACGGCGCCCCGGGATTGCAGGCGGCGAACTTCCTCGTCCTCTTCGGCGCGATCGACCGCCTCGGCGGGTTCTTCGTGCTCGCCTCGATCCGCGAGTTTGCCCCGACGGTGACCGCGATCGTGCTCGCCGGCGTGGCCGGCACGGCCATCACGGCGGACCTCGGCGCCCGCAAGATCCGCGAGGAGCTCGACGCGCTGCAGGTGCTCGGCGTGGACCCGGTGAAGAACCTCGTCGTGCCGCGGTTCCTGGCGCTCATGCTCGTCACCGGCCTCTTCGACATCTACGCCGTGATCTTCGGGGTCTTCGGCGGCATCATCGCGACGCTCGTCAACAACGCGCCGCTCGGCCCGTTCTGGGCGACCTTCTTCACCAACGCCTCGACCACGGACCTCTGGGGGTCGGTCCTGAAATGCACCATGTTCGGTGCGATCATCGCGATCGTCTGCTGTTACAAGGGCATGACGGCCTCCGGCGGCGCCGAAGGCGTGGGCCGGGCCGTCAACCAGGCGGTCGTCGTGGCCTTCATGGGCGTCTTCGCGTTCAACTACGTGTTCACGCAGACGCTGCTGGCCACCCATCCCGAGATCACGGTGATCAAGTAGATGCCGACCGGCTGGCTCGGGCTCCCGCGCGAGTGGATTTCCACCTTCGGGGAGATCTCCAAGTTCTGCGGCCGGATCCTGCGCGACGTCTACGGGCTCCGCGTCCTGAAGTTCTTCGGCGAGGCCCTGCGCCAGTCGGGCATCCTGATCCTGTCGTCGACCCTGGTCATCTGGGGCCTCGTCTTCATCATCGGGCTCCAGTGCGGCATCGAGGGGGCCTACTTCAACCGGTCGGTGGGCGCTCCCGCCTACGCCGGCGTGTTCTCGGCCTGGTGCGACCTGCGCGAGCTCGTGCCCTACGCGTTCGGCTACATGATGGCCGCGAAGGTGGGGACCGGGATCGTGGCCGAGCTCGGCTCGATGCGGATCTCGGACGAGATCGACGCGCTCGAGGTCATGGGCATCGACTCGATGCTCTTCCTCTGCGCCACCCGGCTGCTCGCCGCCTGGATGGTGCTCCCGTTCATGTACCTGGCCGCCATCGGGGCCGGGTTCTTCGCGTCGTACCTGGCGGTGGTCGAGCAGATAGGCGAGGTCTCCTCCGGGGGGTTCTTCCTCATCTTCTGGCAGTTCCAGAACCCGCCTGACCTCTTGTACAGCGTGATCAAGGGCATGTGCATGGCCACAGTGATCGTGCTCGTCGGCTGCTACTACGGCTACACGGCGGGGGGAGGCCCCGTCGGGGTGGGGACCGCGACGGCCAAATCGATGGTGCTCAACCTCGTCCTCGTCCATCTCGTCGGGATGCTCGGAACGCAGGTGTTCTGGGGCGCCAATCCCCGCGCACCAATCGGAGGCTGACCATGGAATCTCCCGGCAACGAGCCGCATGACGAGCCCGTGATCGGGCGCGGCGACGAGGCGGAAGCCCGCGCCGCGGAGGAGAAGGAAACCGCCGCCGAGGTGCAGGCTGAGGCCGGCGACACGCTGGCCGACGAGCCCGCGCCCGAGCCGGAGGCGCCGGGCGACGCGCCGACCGAGGCCGACGGCGCCCCCGCCGCCGCCCCCACGGAGGCCGACGGCGCGCCGGCTCCTGCTGCGGCGGCCGCCGCTGGCGCGGCGGTGATCTCCGAGCCGGCCCCGCCCGGCCCGGAGGACGACGAGTACCGCTGGCACACGGGCCTCAAGCGCCCCACCGGCGTCGAGGACGCGATCGAGTTCATCGACGTCTACAAGAGCTTCGGCCGCAACCACATCCTGCGCGGCCTGAACATGGGCCTGCCCGAAGGCAAGGTCTCGATGATCCTCGGGCCGTCGGGCACCGGCAAGTCGGTCTGCATCAAGCACATGGTCGGGCTGCTGTATCCCGACGACGGCGACGTCCTCGTCCACGAGCAGTCCGTCCCGAATCTCGAGGACGACGAACTGTTCGAGATGCGCAAGAAGTTCGGCGTCCTGTTCCAGGACGGCGCCCTGTTCGGCTCGATGAACCTCTACGACAACGTCGCGTTCCCCCTGCGCCAGCACACGGACAAGGGGGAGGAGGAGGTGCACGACATCGTCGACCGGCGCCTGCGCGAGGTTGGCCTGGCGGAGTCGGGCAACAAGATGCCCAACGAGCTGTCCGGCGGCATGCGCAAGCGCGCCGGCTTCGCCCGCGCGCTGGTGCTCGACCCCGACATCGTGCTCTTCGACGAGCCGGATTCGGGCCTGGACCCGGTGCGGACCGCCCTCCTGTGCGAGCTCATCCAGGAGGTGCACGCCGAGAACGGCGGCGCCTACGTCGTGATCACCCACGACATCGCCAGCGCGCGGCGAGTGGCCGAGTACATCGCCGTGCTCTGGCGCGGCCGGATCGTCGAGTCCGGCCCCGCCGACGAGCTCTTCAACTCCGACAACGCCTTTGTGCGCCAGTTCCTGTCCGGCGCCTCCGAAGGCCCGCTCGGGATGGAGTAACCCTAACCTTGAACTCGAGAGTGAGAATGGACACTCACGCCGGCGGATCGAGGAGGATCGCCGCGCGGTGAGTTCGCCAAGGACGCCGAGGAGGGGGATCGCGCGATCGGAGGGCGCCATGTCGGTGGCCCGCGGCGCCGCGCTGGGCGCGCTCGTGCTCGCGGTGATCGTCCTCGCGGTCATCCTGCTCGGCAACGGGAACACGACGACGTACACGATCCGGCTCATCAACGCCGGCCAGCTCGTCAACGGCGACGACGTGCAGATCGGCGGCCGGCGGGTGGGGAGCATCGACTCGATCGAGCTCGGCAACAACAACGAGGCCCTGATCAAGGTCTCGGTGGAGGAGCCGTACGCGCCGCTGCACCAGGGCACCACGGCGATCGTCCGGGCGACGTCCCTCTCGGGCATCGCCAACCGCTACATCGCCCTGACCCCGGGCCCGAACAACGCCGACGAGCTCCCGAGCGGCTCGACGCTGCAGGCCGACAAGACGACCTCCATCGTCGACCTCGACCAGCTCTTCAACACCCTGAACCCCCAGACGCGCTACGCCCTGCAGCAGGTCGTCCAGGGCTCGTCCACCTGGTACGCCGGGAAGTCGTCGCAGGCCAACGCCTCGGCCAAGTACTTCGCCCCGGCGCTCTCGACGACGAATGCGGTCGTCCAGCAGCTGATCAAGGACCAGCCCGCGCTCACGAACTTCCTCGTCGAGTCCTCGCGCCTCGTGAGCACGCTGTCGGAGCGCAGCAGCGACCTGACGAGCCTCGTGTCGAACGGCAACGCGACGCTCGGCGCCATCGCCGACGAGAACACGTCGTTCGACCAGGCGCTCTCGCTCCTGCCCGGGACGCTCCGCAAGGCGAACACGACGTTCGTGAACCTGCGCGCCACGCTCGACGACGTCACCGTCCTCGTGAACGCGTCCAAGCCGGCGACCGTGAACCTGGCGAAGTTCTTCAAGCAGCTGCGCCCGCTCGTCGTGGAGTCCACGCCGGTCATCGCCCAGCTGTCGAAGCTCGTGCGCCAGCCGGGGAACTTCAACGATCTCTACGACGCGACCGTCGCGTTCCCGAAGGTCGCGAACCTGTCCGGCCCGGCGACGAAGAACTCGATCACTGCCCTGAAGAAGAGCCAGCCGGTCATCGACACCGCGCGCCCCTACACCCCGGAGCTCGTCGGGTGGTTCCGGGACTTCGGCCAGCCCTCGTCCTACTACGACGCCAACGGCCACTACGCCCGGGTCCAGCCGATCTTCCTGAACTTCGCCCGCACCGGGTCGACGCTGACCCCGATTCCCCCGTCCGACCGGTTCAACGCGGTCAGCAAGGGCAACGTCCGGCGCTGCCCCGGCGGCGTCAGCGCCGCCCCGGCCGACGGCTCGGCGCCGTTCCTCAACAGCGGCGGCCTGAGCGAGAACAACTGCGACCCCTCGATCATGCCGCCGGGGCCATGAGGCGCGTCGCGGCCATCACCGCCGTCCTCGCGGCCGCGGCCTGGCTGGCCGTCGCGGGCACCGGCGCGGGCGACGGCGGCGGGTACGAGGTGCGCGCGATCTTCGACAGCGCCTCGTTCGCGATTCCCGGCGAGGACGTGCGCGTGGCGGGCGTGAACGTCGGCAAGATCAGCGACGTCTCGGTCACCGACGACAAGAAGGCCGCGATCACGCTCGACATCACCGACAGCGGCTTCCAGGACTTCCGCAACGATGCGCGCTGCATCATCCGCCCCCAGTCGCTCATCGGCGAGAAGTTCGTCGAGTGCACGCTGACCGACCCCCGCGCCCCGGGCCAGCCCGAGGCGCCGCCCCTGCCGGAGATCGCGTCCGGGCCCGACAAGGGGCAGCACCTGCTCCCCGTCACGCAGACGACCACGCCGGTCGACATCGACCTCATCAGCAACATCTGGCGCAAGCCGTACGCCGAGCGCTTCTCGATCCTGCTCGGCGAGTTCGGCACCGCCGTCGCCGGCCGGGGGGCCGACCTCGGGGAGGCCATCAAACGGTCCAACCCGGCGCTCCAGCAGACCGACGAGGTCCTCGCCATCCTGGCGAAGCAGAACACGATCCTCGCGAACCTCGCGCGGGACTCGGACACCGTGCTCGCGCCCCTGGCCCGCGAGCGCAATCGCGTGGCCGACTTCATCGTGCAGGCGAACACGACCGCCCAGGCGACCGCCGAGAAGAGCGCGGCGCTCGAGGAGAACTTCGCGAAGCTGCCGACGTTCCTGCGTGAGCTGCGGCCGACCATGGTGCGCCTCGGCGAGCTCGCCCGGACGGCCACGCCGGTCTTCACCGATCTCAACCGCGCCGCGCCCGACATCAACACCGTCATCGAGCAGCTCGGGCCGTTCAGCGCCGCCGGGCTCCCTGCCCTCCAGAGCCTGGGCAACGTCAGCGTGAGCAAGGTGCAGCCGGCACTCGAGGCGCTCAGCCCGGTCATCACGGACCTCGCCGCCTTCACCAAGAACGGCGTCGGCGTCTCGAAGGACCTCAACAGCCTGACGGCCAGCCTGCAGAAGACCGGCGGCACGCGGCGCCTGCTGGACTTCCTCTTCTACACGGCGACCGCCGTGAACGGCTTCGACCAGTTCGGCCACTACCTCCGGGTCGGCCTGATCGCCAACCTCTGCTCGGACTACAACACGGCGCCGGTCCCGAGCTGCTCGGCGAACTTCGGCGACGCGTCCGCGAGCTCGGCCTCCACCGGCGACCCGCTGAACGACCCGAATCTCTCCGACACCTCCAAGGTGCTGCGCGGCGCCGATCCGCAGGCGGTGCTCGACCAGGCCGCGAACTCGTCGACGTCGCCGAACACGCCCGAGCAGCGCCAGGCCGACGCGAAGCTCCGCCTGCCCACCGTGACGCTCCCCGGTGCGCTCGGCGGCGCCCTGGGCGGCGCCGCCCCGGCGCCGAGCGCGGCCACGCCGCAGCGCAAGTCGGCGGGCCGGGCCACGAAGGCGCCGGACCCGAACGCCGGCGTCGTGGACTACCTCCTGGGGGCGGACAAGTGAGGCGCCGGCGCGCATCCTCGATTGCCGCGAACCCGGTGCTCATCGGCGCCGCCACGACGCTCGTCGTGATCGTGGCCGTGTTCCTGGCCTACAACGCGAACGAGGGCCTCCCGTTCGTCCCGACCTACCAGTTGCAGGCCGAGGTTCCGGACGCGGCGAACCTCGTGAAGGGCAACGACGTGCGCATCGCCGGGACGCGCGTCGGGACGGTGACCACGATCGCGCCGCAGAAGCACAGCGACGGCTCGGTCACCGCGGTCCTGACCCTGAAGATGCAGACGTCGGTCAAGCCGCTGCCGAAGGATTCGACGGTCCTGATCCGGCCCCGGTCGGCGCTTGGCCTCAAGTACGTCGAGATCACGAAGGGCAACCCGTCCAGCGGCGGCTTCCCCGACGGCGCGACGATTCCGCTCCAGCAGGCCACGCCGATCCCGGTCGAGATCGACCAGGTGTTCAACACGTTCGACGAGCCGACGCGGCGCGGCATCCAGGGCAACGTCGACGAGTTCGGCAACGCGTTCGCCGGCCGCGGCGCCGACCTCAACGTGACCATCTCCAACCTCCCGAACCTGCTCTCGAACCTCGAGCCGGTGATGCGGAACCTGGCGGCGAAGGACACGCGGCTGGACAACTTCTTCAAGCAGCTCGGGAACGTCGCCGGGCAGGTGGCCCCGGTGGCCGAACAGCAGGCGAGCGCCTTCGTGAACCTCGACATCACGTTCGGCGCGCTCGCCTCGGTGGCCCGGCCCTACATCCAGGACTCGATTACCGGCGGGCCGCCCGCCCTGGACGCCGCGATCCAGTCGTTCCCGATCCAGCGGGCCTTCCTGGCGAACTCGACTGCGCTCTTCCGGGACCTGCAGCCGGGCGTCAAGGCGCTGGCCGCCGCGGCGCCCGACCTCGCCGACGCGCTCACGCTCGGGGTGCCGGTGCTCGAGAAGTCGCCAGCGTTCAACGACCGCCTCGGCGCGCTCAGCGACACGATCAAGTCGTTCAGCAACAACCCGGTGGTCCCGATCGGGATCAAGCGCCTGGCCCAGACGATGAACTTCCTGGATCCGACGGTCTCGGCCCTCACGCCGACCCAGACCGTCTGCAACTACGTGTCGCTCTTCTTCCGGAACACGGCGAGCCTGCTGTCCGAGGGCGACTCGATCGGCACGTGGCAGCGGTTCATCATCATTCCGGCGCCGCGCGGCCCCAACAACGAGGGCAGCCCGGCCTCGGCCCCGGCCAACGGCCCGAGCGAGAAGAACCACCTGCACACCACTCCGTACCCGAAGACGGCCGCCCCGGGCCAGGGCAAGGTCTGCGCCGCCGGCAACGAGAAGTTCGTTGTCGGCAAGACCGTCCTGTCGAACCCGCCGGTGCGCAGCCCGGCCACGACTGAGGCCACGAAGCCGTGAGCCCGTCCGCGAAGAAGCCGCGCGCCCTGCGCAAGGATCGGACCGGCCCCGCGCCGTTCAAGGTCGGGCTGATCGTCCTCATCGTGCTTCTGATCGGGACGTACTTCGGCTTCGCGAAGCACATCCCGTTCACGCATGGGTTCCGGCTCAAGGCGGTGGTGGAGTCGGCCGTGTCGATTCGCACCGGCTCGCCGGTCCGCATCGCCGGGGTCAACGTCGGCAAGGTCGTCGACGTGCAAGGCCAGGGCTCGTCGGACGCCGCCGTCGTGACGATGGAGCTGGACGACACGGGCCTGCCGATCCACAAGGACGCCGAGCTGAAGATCCGGCCGCGGATCTTCCTCGAGGGCAACTTCTTCGTCGATCTCGAGCCCGGCACCCCGCAGGCCTCGACCGTCGACGACGGTTACACCATCCCGATCACGCAGACGGCGACGCCGGTTCAGCTCGACGAGGTCCTCACGGCGCTGCAGGCCGACACGCGCGTCTCCCTGCAGAACACGCTCGAGGGCTACGGCACGGGGCTGACCTACCAGCCGACGGCGCAGGACGACGTCGGGCAGGACCCGTCCGTCCAGGGCAAGACCGGCGCTCAGGCGCTCAACGGCGCCCTCAACTACAGCGCCGACGCGTTCAAGTCGACGGCGCTCGTCAACCAGGCGCTCCTCGGCGAGGCGCCGAACGACCTCTCCAAGCTCGTCGACTCCTTCGGCCAGGTCGCTGGCGCCGTGTCGCGCGACGAGGCGCAGCTCACGAGCTTCGTGTCGAGCTTCAACACGACGCTCGGGGCCTTCGCGGACCAGCAGAACAGCCTGCGGGAGAGCATCCGGCTCCTCGGCCCGACGCTGCAGACCACCAACCGCGCGCTCGACAGCCTCAACGCCGCGTTCCCGCCCACTCGCGCCTTCGCGATCGAGATCCTGCCGGGCGTCAAGGCGACGCCGTCGACGATCGACGCCGCGCTGCCGTGGATCGCCCAGACCCGCAAGCTCGTCTCGGACCAGCAGCTCGGCGGGCTCGTGAAGCAGCTCCAGCCGGCCACCGCGGCGCTCGCCTCCTTCACGGGCGCCCAGCTCGACCTGCTGCCCCAGGCCAACAAGCTGGCGCTCTGCGCCTCCCGCGTCCTGCTGCCGACCGGCGACATCGTCGTCAACGACGGCGCGGCAACGACGGGCGTCAAGAACTACAAGGAGTTCCTCTACTCGCTGGCCGGGCTCGCCGGCGAGGGGCAGAACTTCGACGGCAACGGCACGTACGTCCGGCTGAACGTCGGCGGCGGCGACCGGACGGTCGAGACCGGCGTGTCGAACTACTCCGGCCAGCGGCTCCTGGGCAAGGCGGTCGCGCCGCCCCTCGGGACCAGCCCGCGCAAGCCGTCCAGCAAGCCGGCCTACGTTTCGAGCCAGCCCTGCTACACGCAGGCGCTGCCGAACGTCAACGGGCCCCAGGCCGGCCCCGGCCCGGCCGACGGGTCGCAGGGCAAGAGCGCGAGCGCCTCGGCGCGGGCGGCGGACACGGCGACCGCGGAGAAGGCGGCTTCCAGCGCCGGCAGCGGCGGGTCCGCCTCCGGGGACAGCGACGGGTCCGTGGCCCAGCAGCTCTTCGGGCGCCTGAATCCGTTCCGCGTGCAGGCGCCCGGCGCCGTCCGCGAGTCCGGCGGTGAGACGCCATGAAGCAAGCCATCAAGAAGCGCTGGAAGGACTTCACGGCGATCGTCGTCCTCATCGTGCTCGCTGCGTTCGTGGCCTCCTACATCCTCACGAACCAGGGCTTCACGCTCCCCGGCTGGGTGCCGCTCGTCGGCACCGACGTCTTCACGCTCAAGGCGGAGTTCCAGACCGCCCAGGCCGTCGCGCCGGGCCAGGGCCAGGCCGTGGACATCGCCGGCGTGAAGGTCGGCGAGATCACCGAGGTGAACCTCGTGAACGGGCGCGCGGTCGTGACGATGACCATCGACCCCGACCAGGGCAAGGACATCCGGACCAACGCCCAGCTGCTCCTGCGCCCGAAGACCGGGCTCAAGGACATGGTGATCGAGATGAAGCCCGGCTCGGCGCCGGCGCCCTTCGTCAAGGAGAACTCGACGCTGCCGATCGCCAACACGCTGCCCGACGTCAACCCCGACCAGTTCCTGGCCAGCCTCGACGTCGACACCCGCGACTACCTCAAGCTCCTGCTCGGCGGCGCGGGGGAGGGCCTGAAGGGCAACGGCAAGACGCTCTCGTCGACGCTGCGGCGCTTCGAGCCCACGGCGCGGGACATCCTCCAGATCAACCAGCTCCTGGCGCAGCGCAACCGCAACCTGCAGCGCGTCGTCAGCAACTTCCAGAAGCTCTCGACGGCGCTGTCGACGAAGGACAACCAGATCTCGCAGCTCGTCGACAACTCGGCGGCCGTCTTCCGGGCCTTCGCCGCCCAGGACCAGAACATCCGGGCCAGCCTGCAGCTGCTCCCGGGGAGCCTGCAGGCCACCAACGACGCGCTCGGCAAGGTCGACACGCTCGCCCGCCAGCTCGGGCCGGCGCTGCAGCGGCTGCGGCCCGGCGCCCGGGCGCTCGGGCCGTCGCTGCTGGCCACCCAGCCGTTCCTGCGCGACACGGTCCCGGTCTTCAAGAACCAGCTCGGGCCGTTCTCGACCTCCGTCACGCCCATCGTGAAGCGGCTCAAGCCGGTCACCCAGGATCTCGCCGAGCTGGCCCCCAACCTCACGAGCGCGCTCAGCGTGCTCAACACGACCCTCAACGAGCTCGCCTACAACCCGCCCGGCTCGAAGGAGGGCTTCCTGTTCTTCGTGCCCTGGGCGAATCACGCCGGGGCGTCGATCTTCAACTTCCAGGACGCGCACGGTGTCATCCGCCGCGGCCTGGTCGTCGCGACCTGCGAGACCCTCAACATCCTTCCGCAGGTCGGCCAGGTCAACCCGAACCTCCAGAACATCATCACCAACACGAACCTGGCGATCGGCTCGCCGCTCTGCCCGCCCGCGCCGACGTCGTCCGCGGCGAAGGCCAAGGCCAAGGCCTCGGCGGCCGCGCCGTCGGGGGCCCAGGCCGCGCCCGACGGCACGACGACGCTCGACCAGGCGCCCGCGCTCACGCCGGCCCCGCCGGCGAAGTCCCGGGCCCCGAAGTCGGCCCCGGCGCCGAGCGGTGGCGCCCCGGCGGACGGCGGCGCCGCGACGGACGGCAGCGGCACCGCCGGCTCGGGATCCGGCGGCGCGACCGAGGGCGGCGGATCGTCCACGACCGCGTCGGCTCCGACGGCCGCGACGAGCTCGAGGAGAGGACGCTAGGTGCAAAAGCAAGCTCCGACCCTCGGCCGGCTGTTCGTAATGGTCGCCTTCGCGCTCTCCTGCTTCGGGCTGCTCCTGTACCTGTGGCTGGCCTTCGGCGGGCCGATCCCGTTCGAGCCCAAGGGCTACCGCGTCACCGCGTCCTTCAACGAGGCTGGCCAGCTCGCGCAGGAGGCCGACGTGCGGATCTCCGGGGTCCCGGTGGGCAAGGTCAAGACGATCAAGCTCGATTCGGGCGGCCGCTCGAAGGTCACGATGGAGATCGACGAGCGCTACGCGCCGCTGCCGAACGACGTGCGGGCGATCCTCCGCCAGAAGACGCTGCTCGGCGAGACCTACGTCGAGCTGACCCCCGGCACGGAAACCAATCCAAAGATTCCCGAGGGCGGGGCGATCCAGACCAGCCGGGTGGCGCCGACCGTCGAGCTGGACGAGATCTTCCGGGCGTTTGACGCCAAGACCCGGGCCGCGTTCCAGTCCTGGATGCAGCAGCAGTACCTCGCCGTCAACGAGCGCGGGCAGGACATCAACGACGCCTTCGGCACGCTCGCGCCGTTCTCCGAGGACACGACCACGCTTCTCAAGGTGCTCAACAGCCAGCAGGCGGCCGTCCAGCGCCTCGTGAAGAACACCGGCGTCGTGTTCGGTGCCCTGGGCGCCCGGCAGGGCCAGCTCGCCAGCCTGATCCGCAACACGAACATCGTGTTCGGGACGACGGCGAAGCGCAACGCGGAGCTCGCGGCGACGTTCGTGGCGCTCCCGACCTTCGAGAAGGAGAGCACGCTGACGCTCAAGCAGCTCGAGGCCTTCGCGATCAACACCGACCCGCTCGTCACGCAGCTGCGCCCGGCGGCGCTGCAGATGTCGCCCACGTTCATCGCGGTGCAGAAGCTGGCGCCGCAGCTCAAGTCGCTCTTCGCGGGCCTGGGCCCGACGATCGACGCCTCGGTCAAGGGCTTCCCGGCGGCGTCGCAGACGCTGCGCGACCTCGAGCCGCTTCTGGGCCAGCTCGACCCGTTCCTGCGCAGCCTCAACGCGCCGCTCGAAGGCCTGACGTACTTCGTGCCCGAGCTCACGGCCTTCTTCGCGAACGCCACGGCGGCGACCCAGGCCGCCGACGCGCCGCCGAATGCCCCGGGCTTCGTCCACTACCTGCGCACGACCCAGCCGGTGAACCCCGAGACGCTCGCCGAGTTCCCGAACCGGCTGCCGTCGAACCGGACCTCGCCCTACGCCCTGCCGCGGGCCAGCGACCAGCTGGCCAAGGGCCTGCAGAGCTACGAGACCCGCCAGTGCACCGGCGGAACCGATCCGCAGATCGTCGGCCCCGTGCCGGGCCTGCTCACGCCCGAGGCGTACAAGCTCAACCTCGACTTCACCTATGGGCAGGAGGGCAACCCCGGCCAGCAGCCCGCCCCGCCGTGCGTGCAGCAGGCGAAGTTCCCGTCGCTGGGGGCCATCCCCGAGCTGACGCAGTACCAGCACGTCTACGCCGAAGGCGCGATCTCCCCCTGACCGGCGGCGCCGGTCAGCGGGCGGGCCGCTAGCCTGAGCCGGCGTGAGGGTGAAGAGCGCGTTCGAGCGGATCGTCGGCGCCGCCGTGCGCCGGCCGCTGCCGGTCGTGGCGGCGGTGGCGGCGCTGGCGCTCGCAGGCGCGGTGCTCGCCGTCCTCACCTTGCGGCCCGCCGCCGACCCGGGCACGTTCGTGGACCGCAGCAGCCCGGCGTTCGCGGCCACCGAGCGCGCGCACCAGCGCTTCGGGGACGACGCGATCCTCGTGCTCGTGCGCGAATCGCTCCCGCGACTCATGCTCACCGCCGACCTCGGGCGCCTGCTGGCCCTCGAGGGCTGCCTGTCCGGGAACGCCCCCCGCGGCGCGACCTTCCCTGGCGGCCCGCGCGGGCCGTGCGCGGCGCTCGCGCGGACCAAGCCGGTGCAGGTCGTGTACGGGCCAGGGACCTTCATCAACGAGGCCGCGCGCCAGATCCAGACCGAGTTCGCCGCCCAGCAGCAGCGCTCGAAGGCCCGCGAGGCGGAGGCGGGGCGCGCCGCGCGCGAGATCGCCAAGGCCCAGGGGCGCAGTCCGGCCGACCAGGCCCGGCTGGCCGCGGAGGCCCGGCGGCTCGTGCAGGCCCAGTTCCTGCGCGACTCGCTGCGCCTCGCCCTGCAGTACGGCATCCGCTCGCTGCCGCGGCTGGACGATCCGGCGTTCGTCTCGACGGTGGTGTTCGATCCCAAGCGGGGTGCGAGCGTGCCGAAGGCCCGCTTCGCCTACCTCTTCCCCAACTCGCGCAGCGCGCTCGTGCAGGTCCGGCTGCGGCCCGGCCTCGGCGATGCCGGCCGCCGGCGCGCCATCGGGCTGGTCCGCCAGGCCGTGGGCCTGCCCGCGTTCAAGCTGACGGCGGGGACCTACACGGTCACCGGCGTTCCCGTGCTCGTGAGCGACCTCACCGATGCGATCTCCTCGGCCATCCTCGTCCTGCTGGCCGGGGCCCTGGCCGTCATGGCCGCGGTGCTGCTCCTGGCGTTCCGGACCGCGCGGCCGCGGACCCGGCTCGTGCCGCTCGGCGCATCGCTTGCCGCTGTCTCCCTGGTGTTCGGCGGCATGGCCGTTGCCGGCCTCTCGCTCACGATGGCGTCGATCGCGGTGCTGCCGATCCTCATCGGGCTCGGGGTGGACTACGCGATCCAGTTCCAGTCGCGCTTCGACGAGGCGCGGAGGGAGGGGCAGGACCCGGCGGCGTCCGCCGCCGCAGCGGCCCGGCGGTCCGGTCCGACGATCGGCACCGCCTGCCTGGCGACGGCGGCGGGCTTCCTCGTGCTGCTGCTCTCGCCGATCCCCATGATCCGAGGCTTCGGCGCGCTGCTCGTGGTCGGCGTGGCCGTCGCGTTCGCCGTTGCGGCCACGGCCGGCTTCGCGCTCCTCGTCCTGGCCGCCGGGGGCACGCCAGTGCCAGGGCCGCTCGGGCGCGCCGCCGCGGGGATCGGCGCGTCGCTGCGTGGCGCCGGCGACCTGGCCGGCGACGCCGCGCGGGGGGCGAGCGGGCTCCTCGGCGGCGCGCCGGGCCGGGCGGCGCGAGCGGCGGGGCGCGGCGGCCGGGCCGCCGGGACGCGGATCGCCGCCGTGTGGTCGCGGGCCCTGGCGCTGTCCCTCGCGCGGCCCGGGCGCGTCGTCGCGATCGCCGCCGCGCTGGCCGCCGTCGGCCTGGCGCTCGACACCCAGGCGAAGGTCGTCTCGGACGTGCAGGCGCTCGTGCCCCAGGACCTGCGGGCCCAGCGCGACATCGCGGCGCTGCAGCGCAGCACCGGCGTCTACGGCGAGGCCGACGTGCTCGTCGAGGCCGACGACCTGACCCAGCCGCGGGTCGTGCGCTGGATGACCGGCTACGAGAAGGCGCTGCTGCGCCACTACGGCTACTCGCCCGACCGCGGCTGCGGCCGCGCGGCGCTGTGCCCGGCGCTCTCCCTGCCGGACCTGTTCCGCGTGCCCGCTCAGGTCCAGACGCGCGGCCGCATCCGGGCCCTGCTCGACGCCGTCCCGCCGTACTTCTCCCAGGCCGTCATCACGCCGGACCGGCGCACGGCGACGCTCGCCTTCGGCGTGCGGCTGGCCCCGCTGGACGAGCAGCAGCGCGTGTTCGACGAGATGCGCCGGCGGCTGCACCCGCCTCCGGGGGTGCGGGCCACCGTCTCCGGCCTGCCGGTCCTGACCGCCGACGCCAACGCGAAGGTGTCCTCGCCGTGGCGCCGGGCGCTTGCGCTCCTCGCCAGCCTCGCGCTCGTGGCCCTGGTGCTGCTCGCCGTCTTCCGGGATCCGCGGCGCGCGCTCGTGCCGCTCGCGCCGATCGCGATGGCGACGGGCTGGTCGGCTCTGGTCCTGTTCCTGACGCGCATCCCGCTCAATCCGATGTCGGTGACCCTCGGGGCGCTCGTCGTGGCGATCACCACGGAGTTCAGCGTGCTGCTGTCCGAGCGCTGCCGGCAGGAGCGCACCGGCGGCCGCTCGCTCGCCGAGGCGCTGCAGCGGACCTACGCGTCGACCGGCCGGGCCGTCCTGGCCTCGGGCGCCACGGCGATCGCCGGATTCGCCGTGCTCGCCCTGTCGGACATCCGGATGCTGCGCGACTTCGGCCTCGTGACCGTCGTCGACCTCGCCGTCTCCCTGGCCGGCGTGATGCTCGTCCTGCCCGCGGTCCTGGCGCTCGCCGAGCGCCGCGCCGCGGAGCCGAGCCCGGACGCGGCCCCCGGCCTGGCCCGGCGGCTGCGGCTGCGCCGGCCGCGTGCGGCGGCGTGAGCTCAGCGCCGGGCTCGTCCTCGCCCGCGCCGGCGCCCCCGGAGCCGGCGGGCCCTGCCCCGCCCGGCCGGCGGTATGGCTGGGTGGTCGGCCTGGCGGGCGCGCTGGCGCTCGCCTACATCACGCTCAACACGCTGAGCACCGACGCCCCGGGCGTGCGCGGGCTTCCGGCCGGCGCGCGGATGCCGCCGTTCGCCGTGCCGCTCGCCCTCAGCGGCCTGGATGGCGACGCGAACGTCGCCACGAAGGCCGGCCAGGGGGCGGCGGGGCGGGTGCCGGCCTGCTCGGTGCGCGATCCCCGGGTCCTGAACGTCTGCGCGCTGGCCGCCCGGCGGCCGGTCGTGCTCGCCTTCGCCTTCGACCGGGCCGGCAAGGCCTGCGCCCGTCAGCTCGACACGCTCGAGCGCGTGCGGCGGCGCCATCCCGGCGTGGCGGTCGCCGCGGTGTTCGTGCGCGGGGACCGGGCGGCCCTGCGGACCGAGATCCGGGACCGGGGCTGGCGCTTCCCCGTCGGCTATGACCGCGACGGGGCGGTGGCGAATCTCTATGGCGTCGGCGGCTGCCCGACGCTGACCTTCGCCTACCCCGGCCGCGCGGTGCGGGCCACCGTGACCGGCACGCTGGGCGCCGCGGCGCTGGACCGGCGCATGGGGGCACTGGAGCGGGCCGCTGCCGCCCGGAGGCAGCCGTGACCGTGCCCGGCGCGGCGCAGCCCGGCTGGGTCGCGCCCGACGTCGCCGAGGAGTTCCCGGGCTTGCGCCTGCGGACCGTTGTGGTGTCGGCGGCCGGCGCCGCAGGCCGGAGCCCGCGCGACGTGCGCGAGCGGCTGCGCGCCCTCTCGAGCCGGGTCCGGGGCGATCAGGCGATCGTGCAGCGCCAGCAGCCGATCCCGCTTGCCTACCGCGCCTTCTTCCGGCAGGTCGGCCTGGACCCCGACGCGACACGGACTCCGGCGGAGGCGGCCGTCCTTCAGCGGCTGGTGCACGGCGAGTTCCGGTCCCGCGGGCTCCTGGACGACGCGCTGACGGTCGCGCTCGTGGAGACCGGCGTGCCCGTGCGCGCCCTGGACGGCGAGCAGGCTGACGGCGCGCTCGGGATCCGGGCCTCCGCGGCCGGCGAGCGGCTTGGGCGCCGCGGGTCCGAGGCGCCCCCGCTGGCGGCAGGCCGGCTCGTTGTCGCGGACGCGGCCGGGCCGGTCGCCGAGCTCTTCGGGCCGCCGGCGGCCGGCCACGGCGTGACCAAGGCCACCCGGCAGGCCCTGCTCTACGCGGTCGCCGTGCCGGGCGTGCCCGACATCCACGCCGAGGAGGCGCTGTGGTGCGCCGCCGAGCTGCTGGATCCGGGCCTGGCACCCGGGCGCTGAGGCCGGCGCCGGGCGGCCTGGCAGCGGGTGCCGAGGGCTGGCTGGCCGCCACCGCCACTGGTAGACTCGCCCCGGCCTGGAGAGGTGCGATGTCCGCCGTCGCCGACCACACCACCGCCCGTCCGCACGCCGCGCCCGCCGGCGTCGAGACCGATGAGCGCGCGGCCCGCCGGGCGCTGCGGGGCCAGATCGCCCGGCTCGAGCGCGACCTCGCCGCCGCTGTCGCCGAGGCCTTCCCGCGCGTCGCGATCGACGCCCGCGTGGCCTCGTTCGGCGGGCCCCGGCTTCTGGGCTTGGCCGAGCTCGAGGAGATCCGCGACGAGCTGGCCGGCCGGCTCCAGGACGCCCGCGGCGTGCTCGCCGAGCGGGCCGACGCCGAGGCGGCGAGCCGCCTGCTGATCGAGGAGATGCTTGTCGAGCCCGAGCGCCACAAGTGGGTCCGGGTGTCGAACGCCGACATCGGCGAGCGCGGCTGCAAGCACTGGCACGTGCGCCCCCGGTGGGGCCTGCTCGGCATGCTCCTGGGCTGGTGGCGCGTGAAGCTCTCCTCCGGCTGTCCGTTACCGTGGGGGTCGCGGCCACCCGGCCGCCGCCCCGCCACCGACCTCCTCTCGCCACCGCTTCCCGACCACGTGGGCCGACGCAGCCGCCAGCGCGCCGCAGCCGCTGATCCCCGCCGGGGATCGGCTTCCCCCGCGCCGCCGCCGACCGCCCCGAAGCCGGCCCGGCCCGCCCGCCGCCGTCCGGGCCACGGCGAGCCCCCGCCGGCACCGTGGGGCTCGTTCCCGCTCGCGGAGCTCAGCGTCTTCCTGGCCCTCGTCCTCGGGATCCTCGGGTTCGTGATCTGGGGGCGGGAAGGGAAGATCCTCGTGGTCTGCGCTGCCGCGCTTGGGAGCCTCGCCGGCCTCGAGCTGTCGATCCGCGAGCACCTCGCGGGCTTTCGCTCCCACTCGACCGTGCTCGCCGGCACGATCACCGTGATCGCGCTCGCGGGCATGTTCTTCGCCAAGCTGCCGCAGGTCGTGATGCTGCCCGTCGGCGCGGCGGTCTTCGCGGCCGCGTTCTTCGCCCTGCGCGAGGTCTTCCGCCGCCGGTCCGGCGGCCTGGGGTTCCGATGACGGAGGCCGATCCCGCCGGCCAGCGCCGGATGCAACTGCGCGGGCTGCACCACGTCACGCTCATCTGCCGCGACCTGAACCGCACCACGGCGTTCTACCGCGACCTCCTCGGCCTCGCGCTCGTCTCGGAGGCCACGAACGACGACGACCCCGGGACCCGGCACTTCTACTTCGGGGACGCCGAAGGAACGCCGGGGACGCTCCTGTCGTTCCTCGAGTACCCGTCGCTGCCGCCCGGGACGGTCGGCACCGGGTCGACGCACCACATCGCCCTGTCGGTCGGGTCCGACGAGGAGCAGGTCGCCTGGCGGGACTATCTGCGCAGCCGCGGCATCGAGTGCACCGACGTGTATGACCGCGGCGCGATGCGGTCCGTCTACCTCCGCGATCCCGACGGGCACATTCTCGAGATCGCGACGATCGGTCCGGGATTCGGGCGGGGCGCCGCCCCGGGCCCGGCGGGATCGGCCGGCCCGCCGGGATCGGCCGGCCCGCCGGCCTAGGCCGCGGCGGGGTCGGTGCGGGCAGCGGTCCGGCGGTCGGCATCGGACCGAACTTGTGCGCCTCTGCCACCGGTTCGGTGGCTGGTGTGCGCGAGAACGGCTGGCGGGCTGTTCCCTCGGCGAACCTGTGCGCCTCCGCCACCGGTTCGGTGGCTGGTGTGCGCGAGAACGGCTGGCGGGGCCGGAGCGATCGCGGGGCCGGGAGCGATCGCGGGCGGAAGTGGGGCCGGTGCGGATCGGTCGCTGCGGAGAGCACCCGCGGATCGCGGCTTCCGCGCCGCGCGGGTCGCGTCGCCCCGCGTGGCCTGGCCCGGCGCCGGCCCCGCTCAGGGGCCGGCGCCGGCCTGCCTCATGCCACGCGGGCGATCGGGAACCCGGCAACGTCTGCCGGGGCAGCCTTGGCTTCGAGGAGCGCGGCCAGCGTTCGCCGCTGGCGCTCGGTCATCGAGCCAATCGTCTTCGTCTCCGACATGGGGATGGAGGCCAGGAACTTCCGGCACCGGGTGCGTCCCCAGCGCCGCTGGCTGGCCAGCAGATCGGCGACGGCCATGCTCTCGGCCTCCCAGGGGCAGGAGGCGATCACCTCCGCCGCCGTCAGCTCGCCGTCGGCGATTCGCCGCTTCAGCTCCGCCCGGGCGAGCCGGACACGGTTGGCCAGCTCCAGGGCCCGCATGTGCTGCTGCGGAGCAGCGGCGATCGTCGCGGTCGCGCTCATCTGTCCTCCCTGCTCGCCGTCTGTGGCGAACACCTCGTTGTTTTGGCACCTCGGCGCCGCCGATCTCGCTGCGCGCAGGGGTCTCTGGCCGCTCCGCACGCACCCACGCGCGTCCCTCCCTCGGGACTGCGGACCAGCCGTTTTCGAGACCCCCGCGCCCGGCGAGAACGACCGGGCGCCACTGCGGGGCGCAGACTACGAGACCGGCGCTGAGGGGGTCAATGGACGTCTGTCCAGATCCTCCGCACAGAGCGGTTAATTCGAAACAGACGAAACCTGAATCGCGGAAAGAGATTCAAGAGTCTCCCCGCCGCGTCACGGCCGGCGGGCCGGCAGGGGGGCGGGCCGGCGGGCCGGCGGGGGGCGGGCCGGCGGGCCGGCGGGGGGCGGGCGGCGGACGGCGTCAGGCCGCGGATGGCAGCGGGCCGTGCTCGGCCTCGAACTCCCGCTTGACCGTCGCGAACGCCTCGAGCGCCCGGTCCAGCACTGCGGTGTCGTGCGTAGCCATCACGCTCGTGCGCAGCAGCGCGCCGCCCGGCGGCACCGCGGGGTGGATCGCCACGTTGACGTAGACCCCGTGGTCGTAGAGGGCCCGCCAGAGCAGGACGGCCTTCCAGTCGTCGGCGACCAGCACCGGCACGATCGGCGTGACGACGTCGGTGCCGTCGGCGAGCCGCGTCGGGTCGACCACGTGGAACCCGAGGTCGTGCAGCCCGCGGTTGAGGTAGCGGGCGTTGTCCTGGAGCCGGGCCGTGAGGGCCGGGCCCTCGTCCGACCTGAGGATCCGCAGCGCGGCCAGCGCCGCCCCGACCGCGGCGGGCACGGCGGCGGCAGTGAAGAGGAACGGACGCGAGGCGATCCGCAGGTACTCGATGACCTCCTCGGGGCCGGCGATGAATCCGCCGCAGGAGGCCAGGGACTTCGAGAATGTCCCCATCCGGAGGTCGACGCGGTCCTCGACGCCGAAGAGCTCGCTGGCGCCGGCGCCGCGGGCGCCGAGCGTCCCGACGCCGTGGGCCTCGTCGACCATCAGGCGCGCGCCGAAGCGGGAGCAGAGGTCGGTGATTTCGGGGAGCGGGGCCACGTCGCCCTCCATCGAGAAGACGCCGTCGACCACGACGAGGATGCCGCCGCCGTCGCCGGCCGCCTTCTCGAGCGTCCGCTCCAGCTTGTCGAGGCGGTTGTGGCGGAAGGCGCGCAGCTTGGCTCGCGAGAGCACGCAGCCGTCGAGGATCGAGGCGTGGTCGCCGGAGTCGGCGACCACGGTGTCGCCCGGCGCGAGGATCGTCCCGAGGCACCCGATATTGGCCTGGTGGCCGGTGGTGAAGACGATCGCGTCCTCGGTCCCCATGAACGCCGCCAGCTCGGTCTCGAGCTGGAGGTGCAGGTCGATGGTGCCGTTGAGCAGCCGCGAGCCGGTGAGCCCGGTGCCGAAGCGCTCGAGCGCGGCCCGCGCGCCCTCCATGACCCGCGGGTCCCCGGTCAGGCCCAGGTAGTTGTTGGACCCGAGCATGATCCGCTCGGCGCCCTCCATCTCGACGACCGGCGCGGCGGGCGACTCGAGCTGCCGGAAGTACGGCAGCACGTCGGCGGCCCGCGCGGCGGCGAGCTGCTCGGCCCGGTCGTGGCCGCGGACCTTGGCGAAGACGTCGACGGTGGTCGGCATATACAGTGCCGCGCCGTGCCTGTGGAGATCCGGACGGTCGCGACGAAGAAGGAGCTCGATGCGTTCATCAAGCTCCCCTGGACACTCTACGCCAACGAGGAGATGTGGGTGCCGCCCCTCATCTCCGAGCTGCGCCGCCATCTGGACCGCGACCGCAACCCGTTCTTCGAGCACGCCGAGGCCGAGTATTTCCTCGCCTTCCGGGACGGCCGGCTCGTCGGCCGGATCAGCGCGCACACCGACCGGAACTTCAACGAGTTCCAGGGCAACGACTGGGGGCTCTTCGGCTTCTTCGAGTGCGAGGACGACCAGGAGGCGGCCGACGCGCTGCTCGGCACTGCGAAGGCTTGGCTGACCGAGCGCGACCGCGACCGGATGGTCGGCCCGATGAACTTCACGACCAACGACGAGTGCGGCCTGCTCGTCGACGGGTTCGAGTACGCGCCGTCGATCCTCACCCCGTGGACGCACCGCTACTACCCGGCGCTGCTCGAACGGGCCGGGTTCACCAAGGCGATGGACGTCCAGATGTGGGAGCTCTGGAACCTCGAGGGCGGCCGCGACTCCGTGATGCCCGTCCTGTGGGAGCTGGCCGACCAGGTCGAGTCCAAGCACGGGATCGTCTGCCGGTACATGAAGAAGAAGGACATCCAGGCCGAGGTCGAGCGCTTCCTCGAGGTCTACAACGCCGCCTGGGAGCGAAACTGGGGCTTCGTGCCGCTCACCGACGACGAGGTGCGCGCCTACGCCAAGGACCTCAAGCCGATCCTCGACGAGCACTGGGCGATGATCGCCGAGCGCAAGGACACCGGCGAGGTCGTCGGGGCGGCCCTGACCCTGCCCGACTACAACCAGGTCCTCAAGCACCTCAACGGCCGCCTGCTCCCGTTCGGCTGGATCAAGGCGCTGTACTGGCGGCGCAAGATCGACCGCGTGCGCGTCTTCGCGCTCGGCGTCAAGAAGGAGTACCAGCACACCGGCGTGGCGGCCAAGCTCTACCAGATGCACTACGACTCGACCGACGTCACCCCGCAGAAGGGCGGCGAGATGGGGTGGATCCTCGAGACGAACCGCGCGATGAACCGCGGGATGGAGGCGATGGGCGGCAAGGTCCTGCGCCGGTATCGGTTCTATGAGGCGATGCTCCCGCGGATCGACGCCCCGGTGGCGGCTCCGGCCGGCCCGGAGGCGGCCGAACCGTCCGCCCCGCCCGCGCAGTCGTGAGCGGCGGGTAGACTCCTGCGCCGTGAGCGCTGAGCCCGCCAAGGCTGCCGAGGTCCCCGTCTCGTCCGAGCCCGATCGCCTGCCGGTCCTGCACGAGGTCCGCGCCGTCGCCCCGGCGCCCGCCGGTCCGACGCCGGTCGTCCAGGCAGCAGCGCTCGCCGCGACCGGCCTCGTCGCGGGCGCCGCGACCGTGGCCCTCGCCCGCCGGCGCTCGGCCCGCAAGGCCCTCCCGTCGCGCCGGCGCCGCAAGGGCGGCAAGGGCGACGCGGTGCAGGTCCTCGCCAGCCGCTCCTTCCTCGTCGACGTTCACCTCGTCGACCGCGGCTGACGTGGCCGGGCTCGGCGCCGTTCGCGTCGACGTCGAGGCTCGCCCGCCCTGGCCCTACCGCCGCCCCCGGGCCGGCTTCGACGGCGTGGCGCGCGTCCGCGGCCCGGCCATCCGCCGGCTGCTCCACGTCGACGGCGTGCCGGTCGTCGTCGGCGCGGTGACGGCACGCGACTCGGTGCGGCTGGCCGCCCGGGCCGACACTCGGGAGCGCGCCGAGGAGGGGATCGCCCGCTGGCGCTTCGCCCTCGGCGTCGACGACGACCTCGCGCCGTTCTACGAGCGGTTCCGCTTCGATCCGCTGCTCGGGCCGCTCGTGCGGCGCGACCCCGCGCTGCGCGTCCACCGCCGGCCCGAGCCGTTCGAGGCGCTGGCCTGGGCCGTCACCGAGCAGCTCATCGAGTCGGGCCGGGCCGCGGAGATCCAGCGCGCAATCGTCGGCCGGCACGGCCGGCGCGGCCCCGAGCTTGGCCTGCGGGACCTGCCGGCAGCGAGCACCGTGGCCGGCTTGGCGCCGGCCGAGCTTGAACGCTGCGGCTTGGCCGCGGCGCGCGCGCGGGCGCTGATTCGCGCGGCCCGAGAGGTCGCGACGGGGCGGGTCGACCTTCGCGCCGCCGACCCGGGGCCGGGCTGGCGGCGGCTGCGGGCCATCAGCGGGATCGGGCCCTGGACCGTCGAGGTCCTCGCGCTGCACGGCCAGGGGCGCCTCGACATCGTTCCGGCCGGCGACCTGGCACACCTCAAGCTCGTCGGCCGCCTCACCACTGGGCGCCCGGGGGCCCGGGCCACCGAGGACGCGGTCCGCGCGTTCTATGCGCGCTTCGATCCCTGGGCCGGCCTGGCCGCCGAGCACCTGCTCGCGGGCTGGGCCCGCGGCGCCTTTCCCGCGGGCGCGGCCCGGGCCGCCTAGCCCTGCCGTCCCGGCGGGCCGCCTAGATGCCCTGGCCGGGCAGGAACTCGTTCGTCAGCGCCGCGCCGGCGTTGGGGTCGCGCTTGAGCAGCCGGTTGCGGAGCATCCAGGCGCCGAAGCGGTCCCACAGCGCCGGCTCCTGCCATCCGAAGGGCTTCGACGAGCTCGCCGGGAAGAAGGCCGGCAGGGTCGCCTTGACGCTGGCGAGCTGGAGCCGGCGGCTGAGCGTCGGGTTGGCCTGCACGAGCTGGCCGGTCGCCTTCACCGGGTTCGTGCGGGCAGCCTCGTAGCCCCGGGTGAGCGCCCGCAGGAACCGGCGCACCCGCGGCGCGCCCTTCGAGAGGTCGTCCTGTCGGGCCACGACGACGAGCTCGTCGTAGGTGGGCACGCCGGCCCGGTCCACGGGAATGATCGTCGGCCGCCGCCGCTGGAGCTTGAGCTGCACCCCCTCGTAGTTCCAGAACCCGCCGAGCGTGGCCCGGACGCGCTTCGTGAGCATGGCCGGAACCAGGTCGAAGCCGACATTGACCTCGCGGACCGACTGCGCGTCGCGGCCGGCGGCATCGACGATCGCCTTGAGGAATCCCGCCTGGTAGGGGATCCCGGCGGTCCCGACGGTCGTCCCCGAGAGGTCGGCCGGCTTGAGGATCCTCGCCTGGGGGAGGGCGATGATCGAGGTCAGCGGCCTCTGGACGATGGCCCCGACGCTCACGAGCCGCTGGCCGCGGTCGCGGGCCAGCAGCACTTCGGGCTCATACGAGATGGCCAGGTCGACCTTCCCTGCGGCGAGCAGGTCGAGCGGGGCGGCGGGGTCGGGCGGCGTCTGCGGTCGCACGTCGAGCCCCACCCGGCGGAACTCGCCATCCGCGATCGCGGCGTAGAGGCCGACGTGGTCGGCGTTCGGGAGGAAGTCCAGCGCGACCGTCAAGGGGGCGACGGCCGGCGTGCCGGTCTCGTCGCGCTTGCTGCCGCAGCCGGCTGCCGCGGCGGCGAGCGAGACGGTCAGGACGGCGGCGAGGAGGAGGCGTGTCACGTGGCGGGTCCTTGTCGGGGGCCGGCGGCCCAGGGGAGCAGGGCGCGTTCCAGCGCGGTGATGGCAGCGAACAGCAGGATGGCGAAGGCTGACAGGACCGCGACCGCCGCGTAGGCCTGGGCGGTCTCGAACTGCGGAATCGCCTGCGTGATCAGGTGGCCGAGGCCCTCGCTCGAGCCGGCCTGCTCCGCCAGCACGGCGCCGACCACGGCGACGACCACGGCGATCCGGGCCCCGGTGAACACCGCCGGCACGGCAGCCGGAAGCTCGACGAACCGCAGCGCCTGCCAGCGCGAGGCGTGCAGGCTGCGCATGAGCGTGCGCTGCTCGGGCTCGACGGCCGCGAGCCCGTCGAGCGCAGCGACCGTCACCGGGAAGAAGCACACGAGCGCCACGATGGCCAGCTTGGGGAGCAGGTCGTAGCCGAGCCACGCCACGAGCAGCGGCGCGACGATCACGATCGGGACGGTCTGGGACGCGACGAGCAGCGGGTAGGCGGCGCGGCGCAAGAGCCCGGACAGGTGGATGGCCACCGCGCAGGCGAGCCCGAGGGCGATCGCCGCGGTCACGCCGAGCAGGATCTCGCCCGCGGTCACGCGGAACTGGCCCCAGAGCAGGCCGCGGTCCTCCCACAGGGCCTGGCCGATCTCGGTGGGGGCGGGCAGGATGAAGCTGTCGATGCCGCCGGCGCGGGCGTAGGCCTCCCAGGCGCCGAGCAGCACGACGACGAGGGCGGCGGGGAGGAGAACGGCACCGGCGCGAGACCGGCCCCTCGCCGGCGGCGTCACGCGCCCGCTCCCAGCGCGCCCAGCGCCTGCTCCCGCACCCCGACGATGCCGGGATCGGTCCGGTGGCGCGGGCGCGGCACCGGGACGGCGATGTCGGCGACGACCCGGCCGGGCCGGGGGGAGAGGACGACGACCCGGTCGCCCAGGACGGCCGCCTCCTCGACGTCGTGCGTGACCAGGAGCACCGTCCGGGGCTCCCGGCCCAGGGCGCCGGCCAGCCACGACTGGGCCTCGGCCCGCGTGAGCGCGTCCAGGGCGGCGAAGGGCTCATCCAGGGCGAGCACCGGCCGGCCAGCCAGCAGCGTCCGCACGAACGCCACCCGCTGGCGCATCCCGCCGGACAGCTCGCGCGGCCGGGCCTGCTCGAAGCCCGCGAGTCCGAGCTCGGCAAACAGGGGGCGGGCCTGCTCGCGCGCGGCAACCGCGCCGACGCCGGCGATCCGCAGCGGAAGGGCGGCGTTGTCCAGGGCGGTGCGCCACGGCAGGAGCAGGTCGCGCTGGAACATGAGCGCCGCGGGTCCGGCGTGCACGGTCCCGGCGTCGGGGGCTTGCAGCCCGCACACGAGCTCCAGCAGCGTGGACTTCCCGCAGCCGCTGGGCCCGACGACCGCGCACACCTCGCCGGGAGCGACCTGCAGGGTCACACCGTCGAGCGCGGGAACCTGGCCGCGGCCAGTCCGGTAGGTCCGGGTCACACCGTCGAGCCCGATGCCGGCGTCCGGAACGGCGGTCGGCTTCGGCCCCGGAGCCGTCGGCGGCGCGTCGATCAGCGGTGTCACTCCCTTGGAGGGCATCGCCCCACAGGTTGAGAGGGTCAGCCGGGCAGAGCGGACCTGCCCCGGGGCGCTGTCCCGGCCAGCCCTCCCGGCCAGACCGCCCTGGGTTGGCAGTCCGTCCATTCTAGCCCGGGGGCGGGCGTCGCCGGATAGGCTCCGGCGATGCCCGGCCGACTCGCCATCTCCCTGCTTGCCGCGGCCGTGCTCGGGGCGGGCGCGGCACCGGCGGGCGCCGCAACGATCATCCCGCTGACCGTGTCCTACACGGGATCGGCAACGTACGCGAGCAGCGCCGACGCCTCGTGCTACACCGACGACGGCACCTTCCGCACGGGCCGCCGGTCGCGGTCCGCGACGTTCCGGTGGGACACGACCTACGAAGACGCCTACGTCAACCTCGCGCAGCGGACGCCCATCAACATCAGCGCGACGAACGGCGTTGGCGAGAACCGGCACGTGAGCGGCACCTGGACCTACGAGGATCCCTGCAAGACCGAGGCCGGCGCCCTCATCGACACCGACGACTTCGGCCGGCCCAACCCGCTGGGCACGTACCTGTGGGCCGGGATCACCGGCCAGGCCGTGACGCTCCAGGCCGAGGCCGCCAACCAGGTCGGCCCGAACGCCCGGCTAACGAACTTCTCGACGCTGGGCCGGAGCAACGCGTGCTGCGGCCTCGGGCCCGAACGGGGGCGGGACGTGAGCCCGACCGGAGCCCTGGTCGCGACCGTGAAGGTTCCCCTTTCCCGCCTGCGGGACCTCGGGACCTCCGACACGCCGAAGTTCGTCATTCCGCTGAGCGGGCCGATCGCGCCGTGGACCCTCGGAGCCTGCGACGGCTCGAACTGCCAGCAGTCGCTGACGTGGCGCGGCCAGCTCGAGATCGAGCCGACGTGCATCACGCGCGTCAAGACCGGCCCCGGCTACGCCGGCCTGAGCTCGGAGATGAAGGCGGCGCTGACGAAGCTCTACAAGCGCCTGGACGCCCTGCGGGCCTGCTACCGGTTCAACAGCGGCTTCCGATCGGCAGACGAGCAGGACGCGCTGCGCGACCGCTGGCGCGGCATCGCCGATCGGCGCGGCGCCAGCGACCAGCGGACCTTCGACCAGGTCTGCGCCCAGCTGCGCGCCAGCGGCTTCGCCCAGTGTCCCGCCCAGGGCGCCGGCGGCGGCTTCCGGGACACGCAGGGCCGGGCGCGCGGCGGCCCGGCGGTCCAGTCGCGACACTCCTCGCGCAACGCCGCCGACCTCACGGTCGAATTCCCGCCCAAGCGCGGGCGCGACCTGCGCCGCTTCCAGCAGGCCGCGCGCTCCGCCGGCCTCTGCGGCCCCCCGGCGAGCGATCCCGTCCACGTGGAGCTTCCCTACCGCCGCGGCAAGGGCAAGCCGGTGCGCTGCCACTTCCCCGAAGGCCCGGCGCCGTAGCCGGCGGCACTCCGATGCCCGACCTCAGCCATCTCACGGCGTTCGTGCTCGCCGCTGTCGTGCTCGCCGCGATTCCCGGCCCGGGGATGCTCTACGTGCTCGCCCGCAGTCTCGGCGGGGGCCGGGAGGTTGGGCTGCGATCGGCGCTCGGCACGGGCGTGGGCGGCGGCCTGCAGGTCGTCGCAGCCGCCGCGGGCCTGTCAGCCCTGATCGCGGCCTCGGCGACCGCCTTCGCGGTCGCGAAGTACGCCGGCGCCGCCTATCTCGTGTGGCTGGGCATCTCGGCCTGGCGGTCGGCGACCGAGCCGCCGCCGTCCGTGTCCGCCGTAGCCGGATCCGATCGCCACGCGTTCCGGCAGGGCGTCCTGACCGAGGCGCTGAATCCCAAGACCGCCCTCTTCTTCCTCACGTTCCTCCCGCAGTTCTGTCAGCCGGAGAATGGGCCGGTTGGACTGCAGATCGTGGTGCTCGGGACTGCGAGCGTCCTCCTCAACACCGGCGCGGACATCATCGTGGCCTGTGCGGCCGGGCCGATCGGCCGCCGGCTGGCTGCCCACACCCGGGCCTGGCGGATGCAGCGGCGGGCCACCGGAGGCCTGCTCGTGGGCCTCGGGATCCTCGCGGCGGTCGCCGACCGCCGCTAGCCTGGCGGCGTCGCCCGAGTCAGCCTCCGTCGCCGGGCCAAATCAGCGCAAGGAGCGGAACGACCTTCACCGTCGTGACCGCCCGCGTCGAACCGGCGGTGCTCGCAGGCCGCGGACGCGGCGGGCGGGAAGGACGCTGCGGTTGGCCGGGCGCGAGAAAGGCCGCCTGCGCGCCCTGCCGTTCTGCGTTCGCATAGGTTCCTCTGCGGACGTACAAGCCACCCCGGGGGCCCCAGCATGCTGATCACCGACGTGCAGGCCGTCCTGCTCACCACCCCATATGGCGTCGAAGGCGCCCACATCGACAAGCGCTGCGCCTGCTTCGTGGAGGTGCACACGGACGAAGGCGTCGTCGGCCTCGGCGAGACCTACTCCGGGGTGTACTTCCCCGAGCTCTCGGTCCAGATCACCGAGTTCTTCAAGCCGTTCCTGCTCGGACGCGACATCACGAACCCGAACAAGGCCTATCGCGACTGTTACTGGGTCTCGAGCTACGCCGGACGCAGCGGGCCGACGGTGATGGTGCTCGGAGCGATCGAGTGCGCCATGTGGGATGCGCTCGGCCAGTACCGCGGGGCGCCGGTTCACGAGCTGCTCGGGGGGGCGGTTCACGAACGGCTTCCCATGTATGCGTCCGGCGGAGTGCCGCACCTGAGCATCCCCCAGCTGCAGGACCAGGCGCGGCGGGTTCGCGACCAGGGCTTCCACGGCTTCAAGATGCGGGCCAACCTCTTCAAGTATCAGCCCGAGGTCGAATGCGAGCGCGTCGCCGCGGTTCGGGAGGCGCTCGGACCCGATCGCATGCTGGCGATGGACGCGGTGCAGAACTTCAACCTGCAGCCCTGGTCGCTCAAGCAGATCGTTCGGATGCTCGAGATGCTCGAGCCGCACGATCTGGGCTGGGCCGAGGAGTTCCTGCCCCCGTTCGACCCCGCTCCGTACGCCGAGCTGCGCCAGATGACCTCGATCCCGATCACCGGCGGCGAGGGAATCACCACGTTCTCGACGTTCGAGCAGTGGCTGCGAGCTGGCGCCTTCGACATCGCCCAGCCCGATGCCACGATCATCGGCGGGATCGGCGAGGCCCGCCGGGCGTGCGAGGCGGCGGCGGCGCGGCACACGCAGGTCGCCATGCACGTCTGGGGCTCCGCCCCGACCATCGCGGCCAACTACCACCTCGCGTTCACGCAGCCCAACTGCATCTGGCTCGAGCGGCCGGTGATGAACAACCCGCTCGAAGACGAGATGTTCATCGAGCCGCTGCCGATCGCCGACGGGCACTGCCTGCCCCCGGCCGGCCCCGGCCTCGGCGTGCGCCTCACTGACGAGCTGAAGGCCAAGTACCCCTATCAGCCGGGCAGTGCGAGCCTGTTCGGCTGAGGCCGGGCCTCAGGGCCGGAAGATCCCGTGCGACAGCAGCCGCAGATCCGCGGCGCTGCGCCGGCCCCGGACGCATCGATCGGGCGGCGCCGGAGCCGGTGGGTGCCGCTACGGCGCCGCCCGGGCCGCGCGGACCTCGCGAGCGATCTCGCCGAGGTGCTTGTCCCAGGTGCCGCAGCATCCGCCCCAGATGTCGATGTGGGGGAAGCGGCGGGCGAGGGTCGCCAGGAGGAGACCGAGCTCTCGCGGATCGCCCTCTTCGAGATGTCCGATGCGGCACAGCGAGACCTTGTCCATGAGCGCGGCGTTCGGGCGCACGGCGCGGATCCGGTGCGTCCAGTCGCCCGGTTCGAGCGCAGGCAGGAACTCCAGCGGGTGCGAGCAGTTGATGCCGTAGAAGTCGGGTCGATCCTCCCCGGTCTGGGCATCTACGGCCTCGATGGCCTCACGCAGGGTCGGGCCCGAGGCGAGGCGGGCGGTCTCGTCCAGCGTGAACAGGATCCCGAGAGGGAGCCCGGCCCGAGCGGCGGCGCGGGCGACCCCGACGGCCTCGGGCACGTTGTTGAACGTCATCGCCTCGACCAGATCGACCTCTGCCTTCGCGAGCGAGGCGATCTGGACGGCGTGGTACGCCTCGGCCCCCTCGGCGGTGATCGTGCGATCGAGCTGATAGGCGTCTCCTTGCGGTCCGACGATGCCTGCGTAAAGGACGCCGGGCACGCGTCCCGCGTAGGGCCGCGCCACGTCGCGCAGCAGCTCGATGCATCGGAGCTGGACATCCTCCAGCTGCCCGGGCGAATACCCGATCTTGCCTGCCCAATCGGGACTCGCGCGATAGTCGAGCCCACCCATCAGCGCCACGAAGCCGTGTTCGGCGGCGACGTCCAGGTAGCTGCGGTACATCGCCTCGATGTCGCGACGTGCGGCGTCGTCGTCGAGCAGGGCGAACAACGCGAACTCGGGCAGCTCGTGGCCGTGGCGGTACATCGCTTCGGTCTCCTGGCCTCCCTCGGCGAGGTAGAGCGTGCCGTCGTGCTGGGCGGGGAAACGCGCGCGTTTCGCCGATGGTCCGGGTGCCATGGGGTCGAGCCTATGTCGCCTTCACGCCGACGGGCAAGACCCGGGAGGCGTGGGCGTTCGTCAGCGCCAGGCCGGGTCCGGTGCGGCCAGCGCCTTCACGAAGTCCTCGAGCTGGCGCGTGGTCCAGCACTCGAAGGCCGAGCAGTGCTGCTCGTAGGCGGCGATGACCGAGTCGCCGTAGTTCCAGTACAGCCGCGGCTCGGGGTTGAGCCAGAACGTGCGCCCGGCGCGAGCGGAGATCTGGGCGAAGGCGTCGGCGCGCGGGTCGCGGCCGTTCGTCCGGGCGTCGCCGAGCACGATCACGGTCGCGCGCGGGTGCAGGTCCTCGACGACCTCGGCGAGGAACTCCTCCCACACGCGCCCGTAGTCGGTGTAGCCCGAGATGTCGGCGACCCCCGCGTCGCGGCCGATCGCCTCGCTGACCGCCTTGAAGTTGCGCTCCTTCTCGAAGATCTCGGTCACCTCGGAGATCCGCTCGATGAACACGAAGGAGCGCAGCTTGCGGAACGAGTCGTGCAGGGCGTGCAGGACCGAGAGGAAGAAGACGCTCGCGCTCGTGACGCTCGTCGAGACGTCGCAGAGAACGTAGATCTCGGGCCGGCGCGGGCGCTGCGGGCGAAAGCGCAGCTGCACGGGAACTCCGCCGGTCTGCAGCGACGCCCGCATCGTGCGGCGCATGTCGAGGTGGGCGTGGCGCTTGCGACCCCGCTGCTCGCGGCCCTGGGTGGCCAGGCGGCGCTTGAGCTGCATCACGATCCGATGCACGGCGGCGAGATCCTGGAGCGGGCCGCTCGGCAGGGCGCGGTCGAGCTCGTTGAGCGGGCGGGAGGGCGGGAGGCGCCGCGTGCGCTCGATCGTGGCCCGCTCGAGCTCGCGCCGCAGGGCGGCCTCGAAGGCCCGAAGCTGGTCGCGGGGCAGGCCCTCGGCCCGGGGGTCGTCCTGGGGCAGCTCCGGCTGGGGCTCGGAGCGCAGGCCCAGCGCCCGGCGAATGCGCTGCACGTCGACCCCGATCACGCCTGAGCCCTCGCCCTGGCGGCCGAACGCCGCGATCGCCAGCCGGGCGAGGTCGCCCATCGCGCTCTCGTCGCCGTCGCGGATGGCCTGGGCGATCTGGGCGCGCAGCGCGTCGAGGTCGAGCTGGTCGCCGCCGTCGACGCCGCCCTCCTCGCGCACCTCGTGCTCGATCGCCGCGGACTCGGGCGCCCGGAAGAAGAACCGGTCGAACACCAGCTCGAAGACGCGGCGGTCCTCGGGCGACTTGGCCAGGGTGGCGGCGAGGGCCTCGCGCAGGTCGGACTTCTCGGTCCAGGCGATGTGCTCGAGGGCATCGAAGGCGTCGAGCAGCTCCGACGTGCCGACGGCGACGCCTTCGCTGCGCAGCTCGTCGCCGAACTCCACGAGGCGCGCGGCCAGGCCGGGCGCCGGCGGGCTCGCGCCGCCGCTGGGCCCGCCGGGACGGCTAGGCGGCGGGCTGGCCGGCGACGCCATGGCCGAGCTTGACGCCGACGCGTTCGGCGACCGTGTCGAGGTCCGTCCGGTGCTTGACGATGACGCTCATCGTCTCCCGGAAGGTGTCGGCGTCGATGTCGTCGGCGCCGAGCAGCAGCAGCGCCCGGGCCCAGTCGATCGACTCCGCGATCGACGGCGGCTTCTTCAGGTCCAGCGCGCGCACCTGGTTGACCACCTCGACGAGCTTCGCGGCCACGGTCTCGGACAGTTCCGGCGCATGGAGCTTCACGATCGCCAGCTCCTGCTCGGCGGCCGGGTAGTCGAGCCACAGGTAGAGGCAGCGGCGCTTGAGCGCCTCGGTCAGCTCGCGCGAGTTGTTCGAGGTGAGGACGACGACCGGCTGGGTGCGGGCGTCGATCCGGCCGAGCTCGGGAATCGAGATCTGGAAGTCCGAGAGCAGCTCGAGCAGCATGGCCTCGAACTCCTGGTCGGTCTTGTCGATCTCGTCGATCAGCAGGACGACGGGCTCGGGCGACGCGATCGCGGTCATGAGCGGGCGCTCGAGCAGGAAGGCCTCGGAGAAGATGTCCTCCTGGACATCCTCCCAGCCGGTGCCGCGCTCCTCGGTCTGGATCCGCAGCAGCTGCTTGCGGTAGTTCCATTCGTAGAGCGCCTTGGCCTCGTCGAGGCCCTCGTAGCACTGCAGGCGCACGAGGCGGCGGTCCAGGTAGCGGGCCAGCGCCTTGGCCAGCTCGGTCTTCCCGACGCCCGCGGGCCCCTCGACGAGCACCGGCTTGCCGAGGGTGGCGGCGAGGTAGGAGACCAGGGCCGTCGACGTGCCCGGCAGGTATCCGGCCGCGCGCAGCCCGTCGGCGACGTCCTGCGCGGATGCGGGGGTCACGGCCATGGGGCGGCAATCATAGGTCGTGTGGGATGCTCGGCCCCGTGCGACTGCTCACGGTGCTCGCGAACTGGATCCCCGATCCGACGCCGGACTTCGGCACGAGTCCGACCCCGTTCATCGTGCTCATGGTCATCGGCTTCGTCGTCGGCGTGGCCGGCCACCTCGTGAAGTCCAAGGGCACGGTGGCCCTCGGCATCGGCCTGATCTTCCTCGGCACCCTCGTGCTGCCGTTCATCACCTACCTCGGCAAGTCCGGGTAGGCGGCCCGCCCGCGCCGGCGCCGGCTACCCGTCGATCCCGGGGATCCGGGGCTGCTCGGGCGGCTCGTCCCGGCGCCGCGGCGCCCGCGGCTGGCGGACCGTCGGTGCCGAATCGGCAGGGGGAGCGGGCGGCGGCGGCGGCCCGTCAGGCCGGTACTCCGGAACCGGCGGCTCCTCCGGCAGCGCCGGCATGTCCTGGGTGATCTGCGACCCGCGGCCGGCGACGGTGGCGGCGTCCGGCGCGGCCACGACGTGCGTCGCCGCGGCCTCGGCCGGCACGACGCTCGTGGCGTCGGGGTCTGCCGCAGCGGCGCGGGATCGCCGTCCGCGCCGGCGCGGGGGCGGCGGCTCGTCCCACAGGTCTCCGGGATCGGCCGGCCCGGACGGGCGGCGCGACCGCGGCGCGTGGCCCTCGGCAACCCGGACCCGGCCGCCGGCCCACGCGAGGGCGACGGCGACGGCGAGCGCGACGAAGATCCCCCATTCGAGCCCCACCGTCACGCCCTGGCCGAGCGACGGCTTGTCGAAGAGCCGCCAGACGATGAGCAGCGCCGCCCACGCTCCGGCGAGCACGATCAGGCTGCCGTCGCGCAGCGGGAGGTGGAACTCGCGGCCCTCGCTCTCGGCGCGGGCGAAGAGCAGCCCCAGCACCGCGATCACGACGAGCACGACCGCCGCCTCCACGAACGTGAAGGCTCCGAAGCCGCTCTGGCTCGAATCCGCCGTGGCGGCGACGAACTTCCCGTTGACGATCCGTCCGGTGGTCGCCGTCGTCGAGTACCACGGCAGGAAGAGCGTGAGGAACAGGAGGCCGGCCAGGACCGCGCAGATCCGCCGGTCGGCCGGCAGGGACCGCCAGGCGTGCACGATCCGGGCGAGGCCCCGCTGGCTCGACCCGGCCGCCTCGGGCGGCGGGCGCTCAGCTGCCGCCATCGTCCTCGAGCGCCTCGAGCGACGCGAGCCGGCGCTCGATCAGCTCGCGCAGCCGCGGGTCCACCCCGTCCTGCGCCGCTTCCGCCTGCGCCTCGAGCAGCGCCGCGCGGGCCCGGCCGACCCGCTCGGGCCCGACCCCGGGCCCCGCGTTCTTCAGCACGTTATCGGCCCGGAGCAGGAGCGTCCGGATGCGGTCGCTGGGGGCGGCGCTCATGCCGGGGCGCCGGCCGCGGCCCCCAGGCGATCGACCAGGATCGCGGCATCGTGCTCGGACACGGGCCGAATCTGCCCCTGGAACGCGAGCTTCCAATGCTCGCGGGGCCACTTCGCGATGTGCTCGAGCTCGCCGACGAGCGAGGCGGCCGGAATCCAGCGGTCCTCGTCGGACACGAGCTCGGGCTCGGTCTCAAAGCGCCACGGGTACTCGTCGGCCTTGCCCGGCTTGCCCGGCCAGATCCGCGTGCGGTCCTCGTAGAGCTCGCCGGTCACGCGGATCGAGGCGGCGAAGGCCATGACCTTCGTCAGGTAGAGCACGATCCGGTCGCCGGGCTCGATCTCGAGGGCGCGGTTGCGGTTGCGCTCCTTCAGCCCGATGACGGCGAACCCGTGCTCCCGCGTCGCTGCGTAGTTCTCAGGCGAGCCGGTCAGGATCCAGGTGCGCGGGTCGGCGGCGGGCATCGGCGGCAATTGTACGCGCGCCCCGGCGGCGACACGGACTCCGGCGTCTAGGAGATCGGGATGTCCTGGACCTCGACGGGCGCCGAGCGCCGTGCCTCCAGCCGCCCGACGGCCCACTCGACGAGCGCCTGGAGCAGCAGGAGCAGCTCGCGGGCGAGCTCCAGCAGCTGGCGCGCAAGGTCAGGCGGGATCGCGTGCCTGACCTGCTCGAGGAGCGCCAGGATTGCCGCGATGGCCTCCGCGCCGCTGGGCGCTCCCGAGCCGTCGTGGCCCGGCACCGCGTAGCCGCTGGGAGGAGGGCGCCGGGATTCCCCGCGGCCGCCGGCGCCGGACTCGCCGGTCCCCGCGGTCCCGCTGCCGGTCATACTGCCGACCTCCGCCGCCAGCCGCTCGGCGGCCTCGCGGGCCGCCTGGATCTGCGCCGCGATCGCGTCGAGGCGGTCGGCGCCGCCGGGGCCGCCGGGGCGGTCACTCGGCCCGCTCGTCGTCGTGTGCGGATCGGTCGGGGGCATCGAGGATCACCTGCAGGGCGCCGTCGGCGAACGTGGCTCCAGAAGGCTGGAAGGCCGCCAGGGCAGGGGGGAGCATGATAGTCCGCTTGGAGCCGTCGACCCGCACGACGAGCTCCAGGCCGATCTTCTTCAGCGAGATGTCCGCCCGCTGCACGAACGGAAGCTTCAGGCGGACCGTGGCCGAGTCCTCGCCCACGATGAGCTCGCGAGCGACGTCGGCGTGGAGCACGTCGGCGGCGTCGCGGCCGGCGAAGAGCTCTTCGGCCAGGCGGTCGAGCATCGTCGGGCCCACGACCTCCTGCTCGAAGTACGGCGCCCGCAGGATCGGCACCGGGGAGAAGCCGGCGTCGACGGCTTCGAGGTGCTCGCGCTGGCGCTCGCGCCACGGGCCGAAGTACGTGCCCTCGACCGCGTCCGGGAAGACGCGGTTCACGATGACGGCGTCGGTCAGGAACCCGTAGAGGTTCAGGTAGGTGTAGGTGCGCATCGCCTCCCCGATGACCATCTTGTCGGGGTTCATGACCAGCCGGACCGTCGCGTGGAGCGGGTCGCGCAGGATGTCGTTCATCGCGATGAGGTTCTCGACCAGACGGCGGACGTCGGCGAACACCGCCTCGCCCGGCAGGCTGACGTCGAGCATGGTGCGGGCGATCGGGCGCGCGGCCGCGAGGATCTGGCGCTCGTAGGGGAAGACCTTCTCGAGCCACCAGCGGGCCACGTCCGGGAACGAGAGCAGCCGCAGCGTCTCGCCCGTCGGCGCGCAGTCGACCACGATCACGTCGAACTCGCCGCCGGCGTGAGCCTCCTTGATCTCGAGCAGGGAGAAGAGCTCGTCGGCGCCCGGCGGGACGGTCAGCTCCTCCGCGGCGATCCGCCCGACGCCCTGCTCGGCGAGCAGGCCGCCGAGCCAGGCCTGCACGGCCGACCAGTTGCGTTCCATCTGCTCCTGCGCCTGGACCTGCTGGCCCCACAGCCGATCGCCGATTGCCACCGGGTCGGCGCCGAGCTCGGCCTCGACCGCGTCGGCGAGGCTGTGCGCCGGATCGGTCGAGAGCACAAGCGTCCGCAGGCCGTCGGCGGCGCAGCGCCGGGCCGTCGCCGCGGCCACGGACGTCTTTCCAACGCCGCCCTTGCCGGTGTAGAGAATGGTGCGGGGGATCACGGTCGCGCCCGAGTCTAGGCGCGGCCGGCCGGCCGGGCGGCGTGGTGAGCTGCGCTACCCGACCCGGACGGCGCGGGACGCGGTGCCGCGGTTGCCCGCCAGGTCCGTCGCGGCCAGGCGCACCGTGACGGTGCCGCCGCCGGCCGGGGTCCGCCACGCGTAGGCGTGGCGCCCGCGCGCCACTGTCGCTGACGTGATGACCGCCGTGCTGCCGGCGCGCTCGGCCGTCATGCGCACCGAGGAGATCTTCGAGACGGAGAACCGCACGAGCGCAACGGCCCCGGCGGGCACACGGGCGGTCAGGACCGCGAGGCGGGGCGGCCGGACGAGGTCCGCCGCGAACCGGCGGGCCGTGCGGCAGTACACGGCGGCCCGCGTGCGCTGGCAGAGGTTGCCCAGGAATCCGGTCACGAGCTGGTGATAGGAGAGGTTGGATTCGTCGACCCGGTCGTACATCGACCACGCGCCGGTGTCGTAGCTCGGCACCTCCAGGCGGGCCTCGCGGTCGCCGGCGTCGAAGAGGCGACGGGCGCGAGTGTCGCCGGCGAGATCGGCGAGGTCGTACAGGCCGGTGATGGACTGGAGGAAGCCGTTGAGCACCCGGTAGCCGGGCGCGAAGGAGTAGAGGAGGTAGTGCGCCCCGGCGGCGGTCCGGACCCGGACCCCGGCGGGCGCGTCGAGGTCGAAGATCGCCAGCGCGCGGCGCGCCACATCGAGGTAGGCGGGATCATCGAGCTTGGTGCCGACCCGGGCCAGCGCCTGGATGGCGGTCCCCTGGGACATGGCGCTCGTCCACGGCGGCCGGCCGCCCCCGAAGCTGAAGAAGTACTCCCAGGCCAGCCGACCGCGGCGGTCCGAGGCGAGCGGGATGAGCTCGTCCAGCAGGGAGGCGGCGTTCGGGAGGTAGCCGCCCTCGGCCAGCCCGTTCGCCCGTCCGAAGTTCGCGAGCGGCTGGAGCTGGATGCCCTGTCCGGCGTAGTACTGGAAGATCAGCCGGCTTCCCTTGAAGGTGACCCGCTCGCCGTTGGCCAGGAGGCGTCCCTCGGTCCACCACTCGCGGTTTCGATCGAGGTTCAGGAAGACCGCCGGCAGCCGCGACGCCGTGAGCTCGCCGCGGGAGGCCAGCGCCTCGGTGATCGCGATGACCGCGCCGAGTTCGCGCTGGCGCGTGCCGGCCAGGCGGCGCCGGGCGTCGATCGCGGCCTGGTAGCTCGCGAGCCGTTCGGCGCGCTCCTCCGGCCCGATCGCTCCGGCGCCGGCCAGCCGCCGCAGCACGGTCGCGACCCCCGGGCCGGCGGCCCGGGCCCGCAACGGCACGGGGGCCCCGATTGCCGGCGGCAGCGCGTCCGGGGCCAGGAACCGGTCCTGGCGCACGTGGACGCGGCCCGGCCCGTCGAGCACGAGGACCGGCGCGGCGGCGGCCGGCGCCGCGGCCACGGCGGCGGCGGCACAGGCGAGGGCCGCGGCGAGGGGGAGCGCACGCCGAATTCTGGGCACTCGGCCGATGCTACGCTCCGGCCGCCCGTCCGACGCCAGTTGCAGCGCGTCCTGCGCCGCCCCCGTAGCGTGTCTCCCATCAGCCGCCGCCTGCCGATCCTCCTGGCCCTCCTCGCCGCGCTCGCCGTGGCGTTCGCGGCGTGCGGCGGCGGCAGCAGCCAGGATCCGGCACAGGTGCTCGACGAGACGTTCGGCGCCAGCAAGCCGGTCAAGAGCGGCAAGCTCGACCTCGATCTGAACGTTGCGATCAAGGGCCGGAGCAGCGCCGCCCAGGCCGGCCCGATCGCGGTGAAGCTCAGCGGCCCATTCCAGAGCCACGGCTCCGCGTCGCTGCCGGCGTTCAACTTCGCCTTCTCGGTGGCCGCCGCCGGCCGCTCGGTGCAGGCCGGCGCCGTCTCCACCGGAACCTCCGGGTACGTGGTCGTCCGCGGCCAGGCCTACCAGCTCTCGCCGGCCGAATTCGCCCAGTTCAAGCAGGGCTACGAGCAGTCCGCGCGCCGGACCCGCCGCCCGGCCCAGCCGCTGTCGGCCCTCGGGATCGATCCGCGCCGGTGGATCCGCAACGCCGAGACCAAGGACAACGAGGACATCGGCGGGACCGACACCGTGCACGTCTCGGCGCAGGTGAACATCCCAAAGCTCCTGGCTGACGTCTCCCGCGTCGCCCAGAGCGCCGGCCAGGCGGCGGGTGGCCAGGGCCGCCAGCTCACGCAGCGCCTCACTCCGGCGCAGCAGCTGCGGCTCGCGCGGGCGGTCCGATCGGCCCGGATCGACGTCTACAGCGGCGCGGACGACAAGACGCTGCGGCGGCTGACCGTGACGCTCGACCTCGCCGGCCAGGCCGGCAGCTCGTCGAGCGGCGGCACGGTTGCGCTCACCCTCACGCTCTCCGACCTCAACCAGCCCCAGCAGATCGCGGCGCCGGCGAACGCCAAGCCGCTCTCGGACCTGACGAGCACGCTTCAGCAGGGCCTCGGCGGGCTCGGCGGCACCGGCGGAGCGGCGAGCGGCGCTGGCGCGTACGAGCAGTGCCTGGCGCAGGCGCAGGGGGACATCGCCAAGCAGCAGCAGTGCGCCTCGCTGCTCGGCGGCCAGTAGGCCGCGTCGCCCGTGCCGGCTGCTGACGACTCGCGCCCGGGGGTGCTGCGGCGCCTGCTGGGCGGCGGCAACTGGGCCTACGCGCTCGTGCCGTTCATCCCGATCGCGGTCGGGCTGGAGCTCTTCCACGCCGGCGCGGTGGCGATCTTCGTCGCCTCGGCGCTCGGAATCATCCCGACCGCCGCCCTGATGGGCCGGGCGACCGAGGAGCTGGCCGACCGCGCCGGGCCCGGAATCGGCGGCCTGCTCAACGTGACGTTCGGGAACGCGCCCGAGCTCATCATCGCGCTCTTCGCCCTCGGGGCCGGCCTGCAGGAGGTGGTGAAGGCCTCGCTGGTCGGCTCGATTCTCGGGAACATCCTCCTGGTGCTCGGGGCGGCGATGGTCGTCGGCGGGCGCAAGCGGGAGCGTCAGTACTTCAACCGGACCGCCGCGACTGCCCAGGCGTCGATGCTCCTGCTCGCCGCGGCGGCGCTGATCATGCCGGCGGTGTACGAGCTCGTCGAGGGGCGCGGGCTCCCGAGCCCGACCGCCGAGCGCATCGACTACGGGCCGACGGTCGAGCACCTCTCGTTCGCCGTGGCCATCGTCCTGATCCTGTCGTACGTGGCCGGACTCGTGTTCTCGCTCCGGACCCACAAGGACCTCTTCAATCCGCCGAGCGACGACGAAACCGGCCACGAGGTCTGGTCGATCCGCAAGTCCGTGGTCGCCCTGGGGGTGGCGGGGGTCGCCGTGGCCGGAATGTCGGAGATCCTCGTCGGGTCGATCTCGGAGGCCGCGTCGTCGATCGGGCTCTCGGAGTTCTTCATCGGCGTGATCGTGATCGCGATCGTCGGCAACGCGGCGGAGCACTGGGTCGCGGTCCTCGTTGCGTCGAAGGACAAGATGGATCTCGCCGTGAACATCGCTATCGGGTCGAGCGCCCAGATCGCGCTGTTCGCCGCGCCGGTCCTCGTGCTCATCTCGTTCGTGCTCGGGCCCTCCCCGATGCCGCTGGTGTTCAACGGCTTCGAGCTGGCAGCCGTGCTCATTGCCGTCACGATCGCGATCAACGTGACGAACGAGGGGGAGTCGACGTGGTTCGAGGGCGTGCAGCTCCTCGCGACCTACCTCGTGCTGGCCCTCGCGTTCCTCTTCGCCTGACCTGACCGGCTCGCGCTCGCCGCCCGGGGCGGGCGTCGCGCCAGGATCGGTGACAAAAGCGGACCACAGTCCGCCAGCCTGCTACGCTCCTGAGGAAAGCGGACGCCGGTCCGCATCTACTGCCACAGGAGGCACGATGTCCACGCTTACCGCCGCCGAGACCGTTCCCGCCGGGACCTGGGTCCTCGACCCGGTCCACTCGTCCGTTGGCTTCTCCGTCAAGCACATGGTGGTTGCCACGTTCCGCAGCCGTTTCGAGTCGTTCGACGCGACGCTGTCCACGGTCGACGGCCATCCGAAGCTGACCGGGGTCGTCCAGGTCGGCAGCATCGTCGCGAAGGACGAGAACCTCGCCGGCCACCTCCAGAGTCCCGACTTCTTCGACGGGGCCGCCCATCCCGAGATCCGCTTCGAGTCGACCTCCATCGCTCGCGAGGGCGACCGCCTGGCGCTGGAGGGGAGCCTCACGATCAAGGGAACGACCCGACCGGTCACCGCCGCGGGCACGATCTCCGGACCGCACACCGACATCGCCGGCACCGAGAAGATCGGCATCGAGCTCGAGACGACGATCGACCGGACGGCCTTCGGGCTCGACTGGAACGCTCCGCTGCCCAAGGGCGGATTCGCGCTGGCGAACGACGTCACGCTCACGGTCGAGCTCGAGCTCGCCCAGCAGGCCTAGCCATGGAGGTCCTGGCGATCTCCGGCTCCCTGCGCCGGGACTCCCACAACGCCGAGCTTCTCCGGGCGGCGGCGCAGCTGCTGCCGCCCGGAGCCGAGCTCGTCGTCTGGACCGGGCTCCGGGAGATTCCCCCCTACGACGCCGACGCCGACGGCGCTCCGCCCCCCGCGGTGCTGGACCTGCGGGCCGCGATCGGACGTGCCGACGGCCTCCTGGTCGCGACCCCGGAGTACAACCACTCGATCCCCGGGCAGCTGAAGAACGCGCTGGACTGGCTTTCCCGGCCCCTGGCGACCAGCCCCCTGAAGGGCAAGCCGGCGGCGGTGATCGGCGCCAGCACCGGCATGTTCGGGGCGGTCTGGGCGCAGGCCGAGGTGCGGAAGGTCCTGCAGGCGATCGGCGCGCGGGTCCTCGACCGCGAGCTCCCGGTGCCGAACGCCGACGAGGCCTTCGGGCCCGGCGGCGGCGGGCTGGAGCCCGAGCTGCGCGAGGAGCTGGGGTCGATGCTCGACGGGCTGATCGCCGCGGGGGAGCGCGCGTCCGCATGACGTCCGACGCGCCAGCCCGGCACGCGGTAGCGTGGGCCCCGGTGGACGACTCCCGGCCCACGCCACTCCCGGTCCTTGGGCGGCAGCCCCGCGCGGACGCACTGCGCAATCGGCGCAAGGTGCTCGACGCCGCCCAGAGCCTGTTCGCCTGCCGCGGCGTGTCGAACGTGTCGATGGACCAGATTGCCGAGGCCGCCGGCGTGGGGAAGGGGACCGTGTATCGCGGGTTCGGTGACCGCGCCGGGCTGGCCTACGCGCTGCTGGATCGCAGCGGCGTGGAGTTCCAGGAGGGGTTCCTGCGCGGGCCGGCGCCGCTCGGGCCGGGCGCGCCGCCGCGGGAGCGCCTCAACGCCTTCTTCGCGGGGCTCGCGGCGCACTTCGACGAGCACCTCGAGCTGCTGGCCGATGCGGAGACCGGCACGGCGGGCGCGCGCTACCGGCAGGGCCCCTACGTCGCCTACCACGCGCACGTCGCGATGCTCATCGGCGAGCTGGACCCGCGCCTCGACGCGCCATGCCTGGCCCACGCGCTGCTCGCGCCCTACGGCGCCGAGCTGCTCCTGCACCTGCGCGCCGGCATCGGCTTCGACACCGCGCGGATCGTGGCGGCGAGCGCGGCGATCGTCGACGCCCTCGCCGCCCGCGCCGAGCGCTGACCGCGGGCCAGCGGCCTCAATCGTCCCGGCCGACCTCCTGGTCGTCCGCCTCGAGGTCGTCCTCATCGTGCTCGTCGCCGTCGTCGGTGACCGAGCCCGATCCGCCCGGGTGATAGTGGACCTGGAAGCGCTCGAGCAACTCGTCGCGGCGGGCGTCGTCGACGGCGAGCTCGTCGGAGATCAGCACCCACTCGGCGCCTTCGAACTTCTCCATGTTGAAGATCTCGCGGTCGAGCTCGGGGGAGTCGTCGACGACGACGAGCACCTCGGTCTGCGGGTTGAAATACGTGCCCGGACGGACGAGGAGCTCATCGAGCTCGAAGGTCCGGGCGTCGTCGTCCTCGCTGGCCACGGGGCCAGCTTACCCGCCCGGGAGCGGGCTGCGCAGGGCGTCAGGCGCCGGCCAGGTCTGCCAGCTGGCGCGCGACCTCGGCATCGACGTCCAGCGGCTCGCTGCCGGCCCGTGCCCGGCGCTCGTTGCGCGCCACGACGAGCGTGCGGACCTCTTCGCGGAGCGCCGGGTCGACGCTCGGGGCGGTGAGGCGGCGCAGCTCGGACTCGACGTCGAGGGGCGCCTGGCCGCGGCGGGCGCGCCGCTCGTTGCTGGCCGCGAGCATCTGGCGAATCTCGGCGTCGCGCTCGGCGGCGCTCCCGGGTGCGAGGCCGCCGCCCGCGGGCCGCGCCCGGTCGCCGCCGTCCTCGTTGATCGACATCGGGCCGCGTCCGATCTGGCGGTAGAGCGCCGGCGAGGTGGCGAACGTGATGAGCGCAATCACCGCGCCCACGCCCACGACGGCGAACACCACGATCCCGAAGGCATCCTGCACCCCCCGCATGATGGCCTACCGACGCCGCGGGCGCGAGCGCTGGCGGCGCATCCGGCGCCGAGGGCCGCACCCGGAAGAACCGCAACGAACTCGGCGGCTTCGCCGCATTGTCCGGTTCGGGTGCCTCCGGTACCCTTGGTTGACTGACCAGTCAATCTGGACGCGCTGAGTTGTGCCCGGGCCTCTGCCCCGCTTCGCTCCGCGCGCCGATGGTTTCCCCAAAGGAGCACCGACACCGTGGTCGATTTCACCCTCACCGATGAGCAGAAGGCGCTCCGGGAGATGGCGCACGACTTTGCCGAGAAGGAGATGCGCCCCGTCGCCTGGGAGTACGACAAGGAAGGCACCTGGCCGGAGCCGGTCCTGAAGAAGGCCTGGGAGCTCGGCCTCATGAATTCCCACATCTCCGAGGAGTACGGCGGGCCCGGAGCCAGCTACTTCGAGGGCACCCTGATCGAAGAGGAGATGGGCTGGGGCTGTTCCGGGATCGGCACGTCGCTGTCCTGCAACGGCCTGGCCACCGCGCCGATCGCGATCGGCGGGTCAGAGGAGATCAAGAAGAAGTACCTCGGGATGCTGACCGAGGAGCCGATCTTCGCCTCCTTCTGTCTCACTGAGCCGGACGCCGGATCCGACGTGTCGGGCATGCGCACGACCGCGGTCCGCAAGGGCGACAAGTACGTCATCAACGGCTCGAAGTGCTTCATCACCAACGGCCAGTACGCCTCCTACTACACGGTGTACGCGAAGACCGACAAGGACGCCGGCCACCGCGGCATCTCCGCCTTCGTCGTGCCCCGTGACGACACCGTCACGGTGGACAAGAAGGAAGACAAGATGGGCCAGCGGGCGTCGAACACCGCGACCATCACGTTCAACGACACCGAGGTGCCCGCCGAGAACCTCCTCGGCGAAGAGAACCACGGCTTCAAGCTGGCCATGATGACGCTGGACCGCACCCGGCCGGGCGTGGCGGCGATGGCCACCGGCATCGCGCGGGCGGCCTTCGAGTTCGCGACCGACTACTCGAAGGAGCGCGTCCAGTTCGGCGTGCCGATCGCGATGCACCAGGCGATCCAGTTCATGATCGCCGACATGGCCACGGACGTCGAAGCTGCCCGCCTGCTCGTCTGGCAGTCGGCCGTGCTGCTCGACCAGGGCCGCCGCAACACGCTGGCCTCGTCGCACGCCAAGCGCTTCGCCGCCGACACGGCGATGAAGGTCGCGACCGACGCGGTCCAGGTCTACGGCGGCTACGGGTTCATCAAGGAGTACCCGGTCGAGAAGCTCATGCGCGACGCCAAGATCATGCAGCTCTACGAGGGCACCTCGCAGATCCAGCGCCTGGTCATCGCGCGCGAGACGCTGCTGCCCCGCCGCGTCGAGGAGCCGGCGGCCGCCTCCGCCTGAGGCCCCCGCTCACTCCTGCCGTCCCGACGGGGCCGCCGAATCGGCGGCCCCGTCGCCGTCCGGGGCCAGCTCGGCCTCGACCCGGTCCGTCCAGCGGCGCAGTGCCTCGATCAGGTCCCGTGCCAGCGCATGGTTGAGGCGCAGGTAGCGCTCACGGTGGGGAAGCGACGCGGCGGCCGCCTCGGCCTGCTCGATCAGCCCGGACATCTCGTCGAGCTGCGGCCGCAGGGCGGCGATGCTCGCGGCCAGCTCGGCGTCGTCGGCCAGGTCCCCCGCGAGCAGCCGGATCGTGCCCTCGTTCTGGATCTTCGGCAGCGGAGTGGGCTCGGCGAGCCACGCCTCGAGCGCCGTGCGCCCGGCGGCGGTGAGCTCGTAGTGGGTCCGGTCGGTCGTCTGGCCGGGTGTCGTGCGGGAGGTCAGGAAGCCGAGGCGCTCGAGCCGCTTGGGCTCGGCGTAGTACTGGCTCGTGGCCGCCGTCCAGTAGAGCCGGCCCTGGCGCATCATCCGGACGATGTCGTGGGGCCCGGCGCCGTGGCGGCCGACGAGCCCGAGGATGGCGTACGAGAAGGGGGTGAGGCGGCTCGCTGGCATCCGGCTCCTTTCGCGCCGGCTCGCATGTGGCGGCAGGCTTGACAGAGACTCCGTTTCGGAGTTATAAACTCCAGAACAGAGTCTACCGACCGCTGGAGGCAGCATGAGCACCACCGCAGCTCCGTCCGTCGCCGCCGAGCCCCTCTGGTTCCTTGCGAACCGTGCCGTCGTCCGGGTCGCGTCCCGGGAGACCGAGGGCCGGCTCTCCATCGTCGAGCTCTCCGGTGCGCGCGGCGACATGCCGCCGCTGCACGTTCACACCCGCGACGACGAGGCGTTCCACGTCCTTGCTGGCGAGCTGTCGCTGTTCGTGGGCGCCAGCTGCTCGGTCGCCCGGGCCGGCGACACCGTGCTCGCGCCGCGCGGCATCCCGCACGTCTATCGGGTCGACAGCGACGAGGCCCGGTGGCTGGCCATCGCCACGCCGGGCGGCTTCGACGAGTTCGTGTCGGCCGTGGGCGAGCCCGCGCCGTCCGCCGGACTGCCGCCCGCCCCGGTCGGAGCCGACCCGGAGCGCCTGTCGGCGCTCGCCGCCGCGGGCGGGATCGAGATCCTCGGCCCGCCCGGGACGCTCCCGGCCTAGCGCCATCCGGGCCGGTCGCGCCGCCCCGCCGCGGGCGGCGCGATACTGCCGGGATGGCGGCCACGACCCGGCGCACCTCCGACGCGGTAGCCGAGACCGCCGCGCTGCACCCCGTCGGAACGGAGAAGACCCCGCCCGGGGCGGCCGGGCCGCTGCTCGGCGACCTGCGGCGTGGCGGCCTGCTCCCGCTCCTGGTGCTCCACTTCGTGGCCCGCGAGCCGTCCTACGGCAACCAGCTGATGGAGCGGATCTCCCGGCTGACGGCCGGGGCCGTAGCGGTCAACCCGAACACGATGTACCCGCTGCTGCGGTCGCTCGAGGAACGGGGGCTCATCGCCGGGGCCTGGGAGCACCCGGAGCGCCGGACGCGCCGCTTCTACCGGATCACCCCCGCCGGCGAGGCCGAGCGCGCTGCGCTCGCCGCCGCGGTGGCCCCGCGCCTGGACGCGGTTGCCCGCGGGGTCGAGCTGATCCGCCGCGAGCTCGCCGATTCGCCGGCCGCCAGCGCGGAGGGGGCCTGATGGCGAAGGTGAGCGTCCGGGTGGACCTCCCGGGCGCCGACGTCGCCGCCGCCGAGCGGCTCTGGTACGACCTCGGGCGCTGGCCGAACTTCGTCGATGGCTTCGCCACGGTCGCCAAGGTCGACGACGGCTGGCCCGCGGCCGGGGCCACGCTCATCTGGGACTCGCGGCCGAACGGTCGCGGGCGTGTGATCGAGCGGGTGGTTGCCTACGAGCCGTTCGGCGGCCAGACCGCCGAGGTCGAGGACAGCCAGCTTCTCGGCACCCAGGCGATCGCCTTCGCGCCGGCGCGCGGCGGTGCCCAGGCCGCGCTGAGCCTCGAGTACGCGCTGAAGCGCCGCGGGCTGCTGCGTGCCGCCGTCGACGTCCTGTTCATCCGGCGCGCCCTGGCCGACTCGCTGCGCCGGACGCTCGTGCGGTTCAAGCACGAGCTGGCCGGCGACGCCGACCTCGGCTGACCGGCCTGGCGCCGCCCGCACCCTGGGCTGGGCGGGCGCGAAGCGAATCATCTAGCCTTCGCCGCTGTCGCCTGCCGCCGCTCGCGGCGGGCCTCCAGCAACCGGAAGGGACGATCCTCAGCGCATGTTCGTCTTCAAGGCCGCCGTCGTCGGCGCGGGCACGATGGGCGCAGAGATCGCCCAGGCGATCGCGGCTGCCGAGATCCCCGTCGTGCTCGCCGACCTCGACGGCGAGCGGGTGGCGCGGGGCCTCGCGCAGGCCCGGCACGTGACCGAACGCCAGCTCGCGCAGCTCGTCGAGAAGGGCCGGCTCGACGCATCCGAGGCCGCCGCGCGCGCTGATGCGCTCGCCGGCCGGATCGCCGGGACGACCGGGTACGCCGGCTTCGGCGACGTCGACCTCGTGATCGAGGCGGTCCCGGAGCGGATGGCCGACAAGCAGGCGGTGTTCGCGGAGCTCGACGCGGCCACGCCAGGGCACGCCATCCTGGCCTCGAACACGTCGTGCCTGTCGATTACCGAGATGGCCGATGTCACGGGCCGTCCCGACAAGGTGGTCGGCATCCACTTCTTCTTCCCGGCCTCGAGCAGCCGCCTCGTCGAGATCGTCGAGGGCCAGGACACGTCGCCCGAGACGCTCCAGGCCGCCGCGAACTTCGCCCAGAAGATCCGCAAGACGCCCATCCAGTGCGCCGAGGATCCAGGCTTCGTGGTGAACCGAATTCTCACCGCGGGGATGTCGGAGCTGTGGCGCCAGCAGGAGGAGTCGGGCCTGGACGCCGAGGCGCTCGACCGCGCGGTCACCGAGAGCGGGGCGGCGCCGATCGGGCCGTTCCTGCTCACGGACCTGCTCGGCCTCGACACGGTCCTGCACGTCGCCGAGCACCTGCGCGAGTCCTACGGGGAGCGGTTCCACGTTCACGCGGGAATGCAGGAGCTCGTGGCGGCCGGCGATCTGGGCAAGAAGACCGGGAAGGGGTTCTATGAGCACGGAAGCTGACGGGCCCGCGCTCGCGGAGCGCATGGCGCTGAAGATGTTCGTGGAGGCCTGCCTGGTGCTCGAGGAGGGCGTGGCCGGCGCGCGCGACATCGACCTCGGGATGATGGCCGGCGCCGGGATCGTGCCGCCGCCCCTCGCCCGGGCCGATGCAGCCGGGCTCGACGAGGTCCTCGCGGCCCTGGAGCGGGCCGAGGCGGAGTGGGGGGAGGCGTTCGCCCCCCCGCTCATCCTGCGCCGGCTCGTAGCCCAGGGACGGCTCGGGCGGTCGGCCGGCCAGGGGTTCTTCCCCTACCCCCGCCCCGACGCCGGCTTCGACGACGGCCCCGTGCTCCTCGAGACCCGCGATGAGGTGGCGATTGCCTGGCTGGCCAGTCCGCCCGCGAACGCGCTCTCTCCGGAGACGATCGCCGCGCTGTCCGCGGCATGGGAGCGCGTCGACCGCGATCCTGGCATCCGGGCGCTCATCGTGGCCTCGGCGAATCCGGTGCTGTTCTGCGCAGGGGCCGACATCAAGTCGTTCACGGGAATGGACGAGGCGTCGGGCCGCGAGCTGCTGGACCGTGCGCACGGGCTCTTCCGGGCGTTCGGCTCGACGCGGACCGCAACGGTTGCCGCCGTGAACGGGCTCGCGTTCGGCGGCGGCTGCGAGCTGGCGATGGCGTGCGACATCCGCCTGGCTGCCGAGTCGGCGAGCTTCGGGCAGCCCGAGATCGCGCTCGGCATCGTCCCGGGCTTCGGCGGGACCCAGCGCCTGCCGCGCCTCGTCGGGCCGGCGAAGGCGCTCGAGATGAACCTCGTCGGGGACCCAATCTCGGCCGGGGAGGCGCTCGAGCACGGCCTGGTGCACCGGGTCATCCCCGACCACGAGCTGCACGACGCCGCCGTGGCGTGGGCGCGGACGTTGGCCGCCCGGGCGCCCGTCGCCGTCGAGCAGATCAAGCGGGCGTCTCACCGGGGGGACCTCGACGAGGGGATCGCCGCTGAGAAGGCGGCGTTCGCCGCCGCATTCGCCACGGCCGACGCCCGCGAGGGGTTCGCGGCGTTCCTGGCCAAGCGCCCGCCGCGCTGGACCGGCGCATGAGCTCCCCGGCGACGGAGGCGGCCGTCGAGCGGCTCGCCGGCCTCATGCGCGCCGCCGATTCGGTCGTCGCGCTCACCGGCGCGGGCATCTCGGTGCCCTCCGGGATCCCCGATTTCCGAACTCCGGGCACCGGCCTGTGGGCGACTGTCGACCCGATGGAGGTCGCCCACATCGACGTGTTCCGCCGTGACCCCGAGCGCTTCTGGGCCTTCTACGGCCAGCGCTTCGCGTCGCTGGAGGGCACGCGGCCAAACCGGGCGCACGCCGCGCTCGTCGAGCTGGAGGCCCGCGGCGCCATCGATGCCGTGATCACGCAGAACATCGACTGCCTGCACCGCGCGGCCGGCAGCCGCGACCTCGTCGAGGTCCACGGTTCGATCGCCACCGCGTCGTGCCTCGCCTGCGGCGAGGCGGTGCCGCTCGCCGAGGTGCGGAGCCGCCTCGAACGTGCCCCGGATGGCGTGCCGCGCTGCACGTGCGGCCGGGCGCTCAAGCCCGACGTCGTGCTCTTCGGCGAGATGCTGGACGAGGGCGCGATGCGCCGGGCGGCAGGCCTCGCGGCGCGGGCGGATGTCCTGCTGTGCGTGGGATCGTCGCTGGAGGTCCATCCCGTCGCCGGGCTTCCGGAGGTGACGCTGCGGCGCGGCGGCTCGGTCGCGCTCGTCACCATGGGCCCGACGCCGTTCGATCGCGAGGCCGCGGTCAAGCTCGACGGCGACGTGGAGGCGGAGCTCACTGCACTCGCCGCAGCGCTCGCCTGACACAGCCTCACGCTAAAGTCGAGGGTGAGATTCTGCCGCGTTCTGTCCGTGGCGGCCGGAGGTCAGAGGAGACCGGCGGCGGACCGGGCTCGCAACGCCGCCTCGAGCCGCTCGAGGCTCTCGCGAACTGCGGCGGCCTGCTCGGCGTCCAGCGGGCCGGTAGCGGCTGCGGCGGCGGCGGCCTCGACCGCCGGCTGGCGGCGCGCGAGCTCGTCCCGCCGGGCACCGAGATCCGCGACGTCGCGGTCGGGCTCGAGCTCGGCGAGCGCCGCGGCCACCGCGCCGCGCAGCTGCAGGGCCGCTTCGCGCTCGCGACCGCGGTCGAGGTCGAGGCGCGTCCGCAGGGCGAGCGCCTCGCAGGCCAGCGGCGCGGCGCGCCCGGCCAGGAACTGCGCAAGCCGCTCCCCGGGCCGCAGGGCCGACGCCCGCCGCCGGCGTCCGGCCGGCGGGGGCGGGACGACCACGGCGGCAGTCCACGCCCCGGCGGCGACCTGGTCGCCGGTGCCATAGCCGAGCCGGACGACCGTCGCGAGGTCGGACGCGATCTCCGCGGCCAGCGGATCGGCGGCGGCGATCCGATGGAGGTGCAGCGCCCGGTTGAGCGTCTCGACCGCCGCGGCCACCCGCGGGCCGGGATCGCGGCGCGCGGCGTCCAGCCACGCCTCGCCGCCCTCGGGCCCGGCGACGGGCCGGGCGTCGATGACCGTGACCCGGGCCACCGCCACCGCCGCGGGCTCGCCGTCAGCAGCTCCCGCGTCCTTCGGGCGGGCAGCGCGGCGCCGGCGGCGTACCGGGGCCTCGGGGGCGGCGATCACGAGGACGTGGCTCGCGTCCTCCTCGCCGGGGTCACGCACCACGTAGCGTCCGGGGTCGGGCCCGAGCTGCCAGGGGAACTCGAACTGCGCGAAGCGGAATGCCTGGCCGGGGCCTGACACTGTCGCTGCCTCGCCTCGGCGCTGCGCTGAGCCGCGGCCGGCCGGCGGCCGCCCGGCTCAGTCCTTGCCCGGCGCGCCGCCGCCGCTGTCGGGGATCGCGTACTTCGACGGCTTGATCGGCACCGTCGGGTTGTCGATCTGGCCGAGGCGGTCGATCAGCTTCGTCCACTGCTCCGGCTTCAGCACGGCGTTGAACTGCTTGCCGAGCTTCCCGTTGGAGCTGTAGCCCGGGAAGAAGCCGACGTGGATGTGATCGTCGTGGTCCGAGAGGGCGAGCGTGTTGTCGGTCCCGGGGTACTTGTAGAGCGTGATGATCTGGTGGGGCTTCATGACGCCCTGAAGCGTGAGCAGGCGCCGCACCGTGGTGTCGGTGATGGAGCCCTTGCCCTGATGCCCGTAGATCGGCGTGCCGTTGATCGCGGCGATGTCGACCGCGTTGCCGCTCGAGTGCTCGGACACGCCGCCGGCCTTCGTGAGGTAGCTGTGGCCGCAGTGGAGGGAGGAGATGGTCGGGTTCAGGCCCGATGCGACGAGGAAGGCCAGGGTGGCGAGCACCCGGCGGTCGATCTGGCCGGCCTGGATGTCACGCCGGCCGCAGGCGTAGATGTCGATGCGCGGGTCGGCCAGCACCCGGCGCTCGAGCTCCTCCTTCGACATGAGGAGAATCTGACCGATCGACGGGTTCTTCGAGCTGTTGACGAAGGGGTTCTTGCCCTTGGCCCGGTAGACGGCGGTGGACTCGAGGAGCTTCCAGCCGTCCAGGATGGGCTTCGGGTCCACGAACGGAGCCCCGCGCCCGACGGGGCGGACCTGGAAGGTGACGTGGGCGGCCTGGCCGGTGTCGACCTTGTCGACTCGGCCAAGCAGCGTCCCGCCGATGACCTGGGCGCCGACCTTGAGGGGCTTGAGCTCGACGTCCTTGCGGTTGAGCCCGAGGACCTGCTTGAAGTAGGCGTCGTAGGTCTCGTAGCCGGCGATCGGCTTCCCGTAGGCCGTGAGCTGCTGCTCGCCGCCGGCCTTGTAGGCGTGTCCGCGGGCCGGATGCGCAAACAGCCGCTCCTTGGCCACGGTGGTGCGCGCGCGCGAGGCGCCGGCAGGCGTCGGGGGGCCCGGGGCGCCGGCCGTGTCGGTGCGAGCGGGCCGATCAGGGCTGCCGGCGGCGTCCGAGCGCTGGGCGCCGGCGCTCGCGGCAACCTTCGGCTTCGGATCGGGGTTGGGGAGCTTGAGCTCGGAGCGGATCTGGGAGGCCGAGACGGCGCGCTCCTTCGGGGCCGGATACGACGCGGCGACCTGGCCGAGGTGCGAGTAGGTGTAGCGGTTGCCGTACACGTCCTGCAGCACGACGTAGCGCCCGAGCTTGGCCGACTCGCCGATGGCGCGGATCTCCCCGTCCTGCACGGCGATGACCGGCGATCCCGGCTTCGCGAAGATGTCGATCGCGGTCCGTCCGGCCTTCGACTCGACCACGTTGGCCGCGTTCCCGTTCACCGCGCGCTTGCCCTTGGCGTCCTTGGCGCTCGGGCTCTCGGCGTAGATCGCATGGGCGGCGACCGGGAAGCGGCCGGAGGTCAGGCCGGTGAGGGCTCCGACGAGGTCGGCGGGCAGGCCGCCGATCAGGCGCGCGCGCAAGAGGACGGAATCCACGTACCAGTCGGCGTGGTTGTAGGCGAAGATCGCCTTGCGAAGGTTCGTGTCGGCGTCGGCGGCCTTGAGGTAGCGCGCCGCGGCGAAGATCGCGTCGACCGGGTTGTACGGATCCTTCTTGCCGTCGCCGTTCGCGTCGGTCCCGTAGGTCTCCCAGGACGAGGGCATGAACTGCATCCACCCGAGGGCCCCGGCGGAGGAGACGCTGAGGTTGCGACCGTAGTCAGTCTCGATCTCGTTGATGGCGGCGAGCACCTGCCACGGCACGCCGTACTGGATGCCGGCGGCCTGGTAGATCGGGAGGAGGAACGGCGGGATCCGGAACTTCTCGATGAAGAAGTTCGGCACGCCGATCGGGACGGCGCCCGGATCGACGATCGACGCGTTGGGGTCGGTCGTCGTCGGCTGGCCGGTCGGCGTCGCCGTCGTGGTCGGCGCCGGCGTGGTCTCCAGCGGGCGGTCGCGCTCGCGCGCGCCCGCGGCGTCCTCGATCTTCGGCGTGCTCCCGTTGCCGCCGAGCGTGAGGCCGCCGTCGTCGGTGGAAGGGTCAGGCGTGGGTTGAGGCTTGGGATCCGGCTTGGGCTTCGTCGGCGTCGTGGTCGTCGGCGTGGTCGGCGTAGTCGCGGGAACCGTGGACGCCGGTGCGGTCGCGGGCGGCGCGGCGGGGGCTGCGATCGGCGTGTCCGAGCAGGTCACCGCGACGACGTTCGTGCCGGCCTGGCCGGTGGCGGACGGGTCGCACGCGGAGCCAGCGGCGGCGGTGAGCGTCGCCGACTGCGTCTCGCCCGTCTTGAGCTTGACGACCACGGTCCGCTGGACCATGTCCGCGGAGGCTGGGAACACGCCGGCTCCGAGGCCGAGTGACAGCGCAGCAGCGGCCACGAGGCCGGTAACCAGCTTCCGCTTGTTCATGGGTGCTGCGCGTCTCCTCCCAGAAGCTCGCGCCCGATCAGGTCGGGAGCCACGCGACCCTACCATGAGCGGTCGGACGCGTCGGGGGCGACGCTAGCGGGTGGGATGGGCAGGCGCAATGGGCTTCGGAGGTTGGAACGTCAGCAGGGCGCGATCGATGCGGTGCAAGCGTGTTCTTCCACGAATCCGGGGGGAATCCCGCCCGCGCGACCGCTCCGGACGCGCGGGAGTCTCTCGACCGCATCGGCCTGCAGTGTTGCGGACTTGAGAAAAAGTGGCGGCGGACCCGTTATCGGGCCTTCGACCCCGCTGGAATCACGCATGCGGGCCCCGGGCGGCGCCCCGCTGGGGCCGTGCGCCCCGTGCGAGCGCTCCGCCGAGCCCGATCGGACGGTTCGGATACGAACCTCAGCCTTGAGTTGAGGTTGAGCCATGCCGGATTCCCGCTGAGAGCCGCCGGTCGAGCCGAACACCGCGAGCCGCACGCGGCACGCAGGCCGCCGTGCGGTACAGTCGCGCCCTCGGCAGGCTTCCCGCTCCTGCCAGTGCGCAGAAAGGACGACGCATGACCGATCCAGCCGACGACGGCCTCCGCTCCCGCCTCACGTCCCAGGGCGAGGAGGCCATCGGGAAGCTCGCCCAGGACCTCCTCGAGAATCCGCTGGTGAGCGCCGCGATCTCGCGGGCGTTCGACGCGCGCGAGAAGGCGAGCGCAGCCCAGGAGGTCGCGATGGGCGCGCTGAACCTCCCCTCTGCCGCCGACGTCGAGCGGCTCACCCGCCGCCTGCGGTCCGTCTCGCAGCGCCTCGAGGGCATCGAGGACGGCGTGGATCGCCTGGACGAGCGCCTCGCCGACCTCGCCGAGAGCGCCGATGGCGGCCTGGCCGAGCGCCTGGACCGCATCGAGTCGACCCTCGACGGGCTCGCGAAGGAGCTCGGCCGCCTCCGCAAGGCGGTCGCCGGCTCCGAGCCCGTGCCACGCGCCCAGGAGCGCCTGAGCGTTGAGGGCTAAATGACCGCCGCCGGCCGCGCCGCCCGCGCGCAGCCCCGGCCGGCGGCCGGGGCTGGCTCGTGACCGACCGCCGGCGCGGCACTGACGCGGCGGACGCCGTCCGCACCGCCGTGGACCGCACCTACCAGGCCACCGTCGGCCAGGCGGAGGTCACGCGCGAGCGCGCGCAGGAGCTCGTCGACGAGCTCACCCAGGCCGCCAGCCGGGTGCGCGCCACGCTCGCCGACCTCCGGGTGCCCACCCGTGAGGAGCTGCGGGCGCTGCAGGACGACCTCGCGGCGCTCGAACGCCGCGTGGCGAAGCTCGAACGGTCCGGGGCAGGCGGCGCGAAGGCCGCGCCGAGGACGGCGGCCCGCACAGCGCCGCCGCGGAAAGCCCGGACGCAGCCGACCCCGAAGGGAGGGTGACCATGGGAAGCGACGCCGAATTCGCGTCGGCCAAGGAGTTCCGGACGGTCATGGACCAGGTCTGGACGATGATGAGCGAGGACGAGGACATGGGTCCCAAGCTGCGCGACGCCGACGTCCCGCAGCGCTTCGAGTTCGACGACGTCGACCTCGTCTGCAACGTCCGGGCCGGAGGCGAGGGCGAGCCGAACCTCGTCTGGGCGTGGACGGACGACATCGACTGGAAGCCGAAGGTGCAGATGGCGATGACCTCGGTCATCGCGAACCGCTACTTCCAGGGCAAGGAGAACATCGCGATCGCGATCGCGCGCCGGCGGATCAAGTCCAGCGGCGACGTGAAGGCCGCGCTGGCGCTCATCCCGATCACCAAGGGCATCTACCCGCGCTACCGCGCGTTCGTGGAGGACGAGTACCCGCACCTGGCCTTGTGAGGCCGCCGATCCCGCTCCAGGAGGCGGCGCACCAGGCCGGTGTGGCGCCGGCCACGCTGCGCCGATGGGCTCGCAGCGGCCTGATTCCGCAGTACGACGGCACCTGGAACGGGAGGGCGGTCGCGCACGCCCGCATCGTGGCCCGCCTGCGCAGCCGCGGCCACTCGCTCGGCGCAATCCGCCGGGCGAGCGAGAGCGGCCGGCTCGCGTACAGCTTCGTCGAGGATCTCTTCCCGGCCCCGGCGGCGGGGATGACCCGTGACGAGGCCGCGGCGGTCACCGGCCTGGAGCCGGCGCTCATCGAGCGGCTCTACCACGCCTTCGGGTTCCCGACCACGTCGCTGGACCACGTCACCGAGGACGATCTGCAGCTGCTGCGCTACATCGCGGCGGCGCTCGCCGCGGGACTGCCGCTCGTCGCGTTCCTGCAGATCGCGCGCGTGTACGGGCAGGCGCTGGCCCAGATCGCCGACGCGGAAGTGCGGCTGTTCCACCTCTACGTCCACGAGCCGCTCATGCGTGACGGCGTGCCCGGGCTCGCGATGGCCGAGGAGATGGAGGACCTCGCCCGCGATCTCCTGCCGCTCGCGTCGCCGATGATGGACGAGCTCCACCAGCGCTTCCTCCAGCACTTCGTCGAGCAGGACGTCATCGGCCACATGGAGTCCGACGAGGAGAACGAGCAGCTCGACCTGGGGCGCCTGCGGGTCGCCATCGCCTTCGTCGACCTCGCCGGCTACACCCGGCTGACCGAGGAGGAGGGGGAGGAGGCGGCCGTCGACCTGGTCGAGCGCTTCGTCGACGCGGTCGAGGCGACGCTTCCGGACGACGCGCGCGTCGTCAAGACGATCGGCGACGAGGCGATGATCGTCGGGTCGGACCCGACCCGCCTCACGCACTGGGCCCTCGGCTTCCAGATGCTCATGGACGAGCGGCCGCTCCCGCGAATCGGGATCCATTTCGGCCAGACGCTCTACCGGGACGGCGACTACTACGGCCGCGAGGTCAACACGGCTGCGCGGGTCGTCGCGCGGGCGGCCGGCGGCGAGGTGCTCGTCACCCGGGCCGTGGTGGATGCCGTGTCGGGCGACTTGGAGTTCGAGCCGATTGGCGAAGTGCGCCTGAAGGGCTTCTCGGTCCCGACCGAGCTGTTCGTCGCCGCCACTGCGGACGGCGCATGACCGCCGGGCCCGAGGCGACGGTCCTCGAGGCGGCGCGTGCGTCCGGGCTGCTGGGCGCCGGACGGCCCGTCGTCGTGCTCCTGTCGGGCGGGCGGGACTCGACCTGCCTCCTCGACGTCGGGGTGCGGCTGGCCGGGCCCGAGGCGATCTCGGCGCTGCACGTCGACTTCGGCCTGCGGCCGGAGGCGCCGGCCGACGCCGCCCACTGCGCGGCGCTCTGCGCGCAGCTGGGCGTCGACCTGGAGGTCCGGGAGGCGCGGCGGCCCGCCGACGCGGGCGGGAACCTGCTGGCCTGGGCCCGCGACGCCCGCTACGCCGCCGCCGCCGAGATCGCGGTCCGCCGCGGAGCCGACATCGCGGCCGGGCACACCGCCACCGACCAGGCCGAGACCGTCCTGTACCGGCTCGCATCCTCGGCCGGGCGCCGCGCGCTCCTCGGCATGGCGTCGCGGTCCGGGCGGATCGTGCGGCCGCTGCTCGCCGTGAGCCGGGCGCAGACGGCGGCCTACTGCGCCGCGCGGGGCCTGGCCTGGCGCGAGGACCGCAGCAACGCCGACCCGCGGTTCGCGCGGGCTCGCATCCGCCACGACGTCCTCCCGGCCCTGCGGGAGATCCACGCAGCCGCCGAGGCGAACATCGGGCGCAGCGCCGAACTGCTGCGCGACGAGGCGGCCGTGCTCGATGCGGCCGTCGACGCCGCGCTCGACGGACGGGAGGAGATCGCGCTCGACCGCCTCGCGGCCCTGCCGCCGGCGCTCGCCCGGCTCGTGCTGCGCCGCTTGGCGGAGGCGGCGGCGGGCGGGCCGGCGCCGCGGGCCGCCGGCCGTCTGCCGGACGTGCTCGCGTTGCGCGGCCGCTCCGGTCCCGCGGCCCTCGACCTCGGCGATGGCGCCCGGGCATCGGTGCGCGGCGGGGTCCTGCGGCTCGAGGCCACGCCGCCCCGCCAGGCCCGCCCGCCGGCTTGACCTGCGGTGCCGGAGCGCTACCGTGGACCTCGATGGACGGGCTGCCTCTCTGGCTGCGAGTCGGGCTCGCCGCGCTGCTGATCGGCACGGTCGCGGCAGCGTTCCTCGGTCGCCCGCCCCGGCGGCGTCCCCGGAAGACGGCCTGGCGCTGGCTCGCGGCGGCGGCAGCCGCCTCCTACGCGGGCGGCGTCGCCGCCTTCCTCGCCGGCGAGCCGGTGCTGAGCGCCGGGCTGGTCGGAATCGGCGTCGAGGCGCTGTCGGTCGCCGCGTGGCTCGGGCGCGCGCCCGACGAGGGGCCGGCGCCCGGCGCGGACGGTCCGGAGCGCCCGCTGGACGGCGACGGGCCCGACGGCGGCGGGCCCGGCGGGTGGGGCCCTGACGACGACCGCGCGTTCTGGGACGAGGTCGGCCGTGCCCCCGGGCCGCGAGCGCCCGTCGCGGGCTGACTACACTCCCGCGCCGTGCGCGACCCCGACATCGGCGAGATCCTCGTCCAGCGCGATGACCTCGAGCACCGGGTGCGCCAGCTCGCCGAGGAGATCTCGCGGGACTACGCGGACCGGGACCTGCTCATGGTCTGCGTCCTCAAGGGCGCCGTCTTCTTCCTCGCCGATCTCATGCGGCACCTCGACATCCCGGTCGAGGTCGATTTCATGGCGGTGGCGTCCTACGGGTCCGCCACCGATGCCTCCGGGGTGGTGCGGATCCTCAAGGATCTCGATGCCCCGATCGAGGGCCGGGACGTCCTGATCATCGAGGACATCGTCGACTCGGGCCTGACCCTCCAGTACCTGCTGCGCTCGCTCGGGGCGCGGGAGCCGGCCTCGCTCGAGGTCTGCGCGCTCCTCACGAAGCCCGAGCGGCGCAAGGTCGACCTCCCGACCCGGTACGTGGGGTTCGAGATCGCCAACCGGTTCGCGATCGGGTACGGCCTGGACCACGCCGAGCGCTTCCGGAACCTCCCCTACGTGGCGGCGCTGCGCGAGGACTAGTGGCGCCTGCCTCGGCGCCCGAATCCGCCCCGCGGTCATCCGGCCGGGAGCGGCGGTGCGTAATCCCTGGCGCCATCCCTGCCGATAGGACCCTGTGACGCCCTCCGTGCACTGCCGAACCCCCGCAACCTCCCTGCTAGGCTTGCCGTCCATGCGCCCCGCCGACCGACAGGGTGCCCGACGCGCCCGGAGTGGCCGATGAGCAGGTTTTTCAAGAGCGCAGCGTTCCCGATCCTCATCGTGGTCGTGCTCGCGTTCTTCGCCCAGAAGCTCATCTCGCCCGGCGACCAGACGCCGAAGCCGACGTTCTCGCAGTTCCTGACCCAGATCGACGACGGGCAGGTCAAGAGCGCGACGATGAAGACGAAGGACAACACCGTCGCGGTCACCAAGACCGACGGGAAGAAGTACGAGGTCGGCTACCCCGACGACTACGGCAACGAGCTCGTCAACAAGCTCCAGGCCAACGACATCTCCTTCAACGTCGAGGGCCGCAAGAGCAACGGGTGGCTCTCCCTGCTCACGTACGTCTTGCCGTTCCTGATCTTCATCGGGTTCTGGATCTTCCTGATGAACCAGGTCCAAGGCGGCGGCTCGAAGGTGATGAGCTTCGGGAAATCCCGGGCCAAGCGGATGAGCGTCGACTCGCCGAAGATCACCTTCCGCGACGTCGCGGGCGTGGACGAGGCCGTCGAGGAGCTCCACGAGATCAAGGAGTTCCTGGAGAACCCGAAGAAGTTCCAGGCCCTCGGTGCGCGCATCCCCAAGGGCGTGCTGCTGTTCGGCCCCCCGGGCACCGGCAAGACGCTGCTCGCCCGCGCGGTGGCCGGCGAGGCCGGCGTGCCGTTCTTCTCCATCTCGGGGTCTGACTTCGTCGAGATGTTCGTCGGGGTCGGCGCCAGCCGCGTCCGCGACCTCTTCGAGCAGGCCAAGCAGAACAGCCCCTGCATCATCTTCATGGACGAGATCGACGCCGTCGGCCGCCACCGCGGCGCCGGGCTCGGCGGCGGCCACGACGAGCGCGAGCAGACGCTCAACCAGCTGCTCGTCGAGATGGACGGCTTCGAGATGAAGGACAACATCATCCTCATCGCCGCCACGAACCGCCCAGACATCCTCGACCCGGCGCTCCTGCGCCCGGGCCGCTTCGACCGCCAGATCGTCGTCGACCGCCCGGACCGCAAGGGCCGCGCGAAGATCCTCGAGGTCCACACGCGCGGCAAGCCGCTCGCGCGGGAGATCGACGTGGACGCGCTCGCCGGGCAGACCCCCGGATTCACCGGCGCCGACCTCGCCAACCTCGTCAACGAGGCCGCGCTGCTCGCCGCCCGCAGCGGCAAGCGCGAGATCACCCAGCACGAGCTCGAAGAGGGCATCATGCGCGTGATCGCCGGTCCGGAGAAGAAGACCCGGGTCATGGGCGAGAAGGAACGGCTCGTCACTGCCTACCACGAGATGGGCCACGCGATCGTCGGCCACACGCTTCCGAACTCCGATCCCGTCCACAAGGTCTCGATCATCGGCCGCGGCCAGGCGCTCGGGTACACGATCTCGATGCCGCAGGAGGACAAGTTCCTCACGACGCGCGCCGAGCTCACCGACACGATGGCGATGACGCTCGGCGGCCGCGCGGCAGAGGAGATCATCTTCGGCGAGATCACCACCGGCGCCTCGAACGACCTCGAGAAGGTCACGGCGACCGCGAAGCAGATGGTCATGCGCTTCGGGATGTCCGAGAAGCTCGGCCCTCGCGTGTTCGGCCACGACCACGGCCAGCCGTTCCTCGGCCGCGAGTTCTCGTCTGAGCCCGACTACTCCGACGAGATCGCCCGGGAGATCGACGACGAGATCCGGCGCATCGTCGAGTCGGCCCACCAGCAGGCCAAGGACATCCTCACCGAGAACAAGGAAGCGCTGATTACCACCTCCGAGATCCTCGTGAAGCGCGAGACGATCGAGAAGGCGGAGTTCGAGGCGCTCCTCGACGGCAAGACCGAGGAAGAGGTCTTCGGCCCGGACGAGCCCGCCGGCGGCCCTGAGCTGCCTGCGCCGCCGGCGCCGACGGACCGTCCCGAGCGCGACACCCCGCGCCCGCTCCCGCGCCCCGGCCTGGCCGGCGGCCCGGCCGAGTTCCGCGGGCTCGACGCGCCCGAGAAGCCCGAGACGGCCTAGCTCCTCGTTCGAGGCCGCGCCGCCTCGGCGGAGCGCGGCCGTGAACGCGTCAGGCGCCGCGCCGCCCGATGTACGCCGCTGCCCGCCGGCCTGACCGCACGGCGCCCTCCATGTAGCTCGTGAAGGCGTCGGTGTGCTCGCCCGCGAGCACGACGCGCCCGACGGGCCGGCGCAGCGCCCGCCAGTAGGCCGTGACCTGGCCCGGGGCGTAGGCGGTGTAGGTCCCGCGGGTGTAGCGCTCGTCCCGCCAGGCCGCCGTCCGGGCGTGCACCAGCTGCGAGCGCGAGCCGGGGTAGAGCTCGCCGAGCTCCGCGGCGGCCGTGGCGATCCGCTGCGCCGGCGGCAGCGCGGTGAACTCGGCACCGGCGCTGCCCGACGTGTACCCGAGAAGGATCCCGGCGCGGCCACGCTGGCGGTTCGTCGCCTCCCAGGTCGTTCCGACCGTCAGGTCTGTGTACGTGTCCCCGCTGTAGCCGCGGGCCTCCCACCAGCGGCTGCGGTACTGGAGCAGCGTCTTGGTCCCGACGCCGTACTGGAGGCGCTCGATCGCCGCGCGCAGGGCCGCCGGCAGCGCGGGCGCGAACTCCACGGAGCGGAGGGCCGGCAGCGGGGCGGCGACGACGGCCCAGTCCGCACGGTGGGCCGTGCCGCCGGCCGTCACCGTGACTCCGGTGGCGGTCCGCTCGATCCGCGTCGCCGGCGCCCGGAGCGCGATCGCGTCGCCGAGCTCCGCGGCGAAGGCGCGCGGAAGCTGGTCGTTGCCGCCGGCGATCCGGAACGCCTCCACGCCGGAGTCCGGCAGGCTTGCGGTCAGCGCCTCGAGCTGGGCGACGAACAGGAGGGAGAGCTGGTCCGGATCTACGGTGTACTCGTCGCGCAGGTCGCGCTCCACGAGGGCGCGGGCCAGGCCGGTGAGGCCGACGGCATCGATGAGGCCGGCTGGCGTACGGCGGTCGAGCGCGGCGCCGTCCGCGACGGGATCAAGCGGGTCGATCGCGTCGGCGAGTGCGGCCAGGCGGGCGTCGTAGCGGTCGATCTGGGCCTGGACCGCGGGCGTCACGACCTCCGACTCGAGCCCGCGCCGGCCGGCCAGGTCCACCAGGCCGTCGAGCTCGTCGGCGCCGATGCGAACGTCCTCGAGCGGGAGGCCGAACTGGCGGCAGTAGCGCCGCATCGACGTGTGGATCGTGTCGATGAACTCGCCGCCGGCCTCGGCGTGCTGGCCCTGGGCGAAGGGGGAGCGGAGCGTCCACACGCGCCCGCCGACGCGCGGGCGCGCCTCGAAGACGGCGACGTCCCAGCCGGCCCGGTGCAGCTCATAGGCGGCCGTCAGGCCGGCGAGGCCGGCGCCGACGACCGCCACGCGGCCGCGGGCAGCGGCGCTCGCGCCGCCGCAGCGGGCGATCGAGGCGGGCAGGGCGAGGCCCGCTGCGCCGGCGGCAGCGGCACGGGCGAACCCGCGCCGCGTGAGGCGTGGCCCCGCCGTCACCGGACCCGCAGGGCTTCGAGCAGGCCGGAGATCGACGCGCTCACCTCGGCGCGCGCGACGGCGATGTCGTCGGCCCGGGCCACGAGCATCGCGCCCTCGTCGATCGCGCCGAGCAGGAGGTGGGCGAGGGGGCGCACCGGCTGGGGCGCGAGCACGCCCGCGTCGATGCCGGCCTGCAGGGTCGCCTCGACCAGTCCGAGGCCGTAGCGCATCCCGATCTCGCGCCAGCCCTCCCAGCCGAGGACCGACGGGGCGTCCATCAGCGCGATGCGCTGGATGGCCGGGTCCTCGCAGGCCACGAGCACGGCGTTCGCGCCAGCGGCGAGCGCCTCCAGCGGATCGGTGGCGGTCATCGCTTCGGTGGCGATGTGCTCGACCAGCTCGCGCTCGACCTCCTCGTAGACGGCCCGGAAGAGGTCCTCCTTCCCGCCAAAGTGGTGGTAGAGCGCGCCGCGCGTCACCCCGGCGGCGCGCACGATCTCCTCGGTGCCGACCGCGCCATAGCCGCGTTCGGCGAACAGCTCGCGGGCGGCAGCCACGAGCGCGGCGCGCGTGGCCTCGGACTGCTCGGCCTTGCGCCGCGGACGGGGCGGCGGGCTTGGGGCAGGGGGATCTGGTTTGACATTCATACTGTCTGTATGTTAGATACGTACTGCCTGTATGCCAAGCCGCAGCACGACAGATGCTCGCAGACCTCATCGTCGGAACCCAAGGAGACCCCGCATGACCGCCTTCACCCGCCGCGACATCGAGCTCCCGCAGGGCACCATCAGCGTGCGTGAGGCCGGGAGCGGCCCGCGCACGATCGTCTTCGTGCACGGCGCGCTCGTCGACGGCCGGCTCTGGGACGGGGTGGCCGAGCGCCTGGCCGGCACGGCCCGCTGCGTGCTTCCGGACCTGCCGCTCGGCTCGCACCGGACCCCGATGCGTCCGGACGCCGACCTCACGCCCCCAGGGGTGGCGCAGATCGTGGCCGACCTCCTGGAGGCCCTCGGCGTCGGCGATGCCACGCTGGTCGGCAGCGACACCGGCGGCGCCGTCTGCCAGCTCGTGATCACGTCCCGCCCGGAGCGGGTGGGCCGCGTCGTCCTGACGAACTGCGACGCGTTCGAGCACTTCCCCCCGGGCCTGTTCAAGGGCATGGTGCTCGGGTCCCGGCTCCCGGGCGGCACGCGCGGGCTGGCCGAATCGATGCGGATCGGCCCGGTGCGGCGCGGCATCTTCGGCCTGCTCACCGAGCGGCCGGTCGACGACGCGCTGCTGCGGGAGTGGGCGCTGCAGCCCGCGAAGGATGCCGGGATTCGCCGCGACTTCCAGAAGCTGGTCCGCTCAGTCGACCCGAAGTTCACCCTCGACGCCGCGGCGAAGCTCGGGACGTTTCCGGGGCCGGCGCTGCTGGTGTGGGGCGACGCCGACCGCTTCTTCCAGATCGAGGACGCCCGCCGGCTCACCGCCGCCTTCGGGGACGCGACGCTCGTGATCGTGCCTGGCGGCAAGACGTTCGTGTCGCTCGACCATCCGGAGACGGTCGCGGAGGCGATCAGCGCCTTTCTCGCCGCCCCGGCGGCGGCCGCGGCCGCCTGACGCTCTCCGCGGCGGGGGCGGTCGCCGCCCCCGCCGTGCCGCCGCTGGCAAGATGGCCCGCATGCCGCGGCCGTTCGAGATCATGGGCGTCGTCAACGTGACGCCGGATTCGTTCTCCGACGGCGGTGACTTCCTCGACGCCCCTCGCGCGGTCGCCCATGCGCTGCGCCTGGCCGAGGAGGGCGCCGGCCTCCTCGATGTCGGCGGCGAGTCGACCCGGCCAGGATCCGCCGGCGTCGGCGCGGAGGAGGAGATGGCGCGGGTGCTTCCGGTGATCGAGGGGATCGTCGCGGCGGCCCCGTCCGCCGGCGTCTCGGTCGACACGTCGAAGGCGGCCGTCGCCGCGCGTGCGCTCGATGCCGGCGCGTCGTACGTCAACGACGTGACCGCGCTGCGCGGCGACCCGGACCTCGCCGGCCTCGTGGCCGAGCGGGGCGCCGGCTGCTGCCTCATGCACATGCTGGGCACGCCACGGACGATGCAGGACGATCCGCGCTACGGCGACGTGGTCGACGACGTCCGCGCCTTCCTCAGCGATCGGGTCGAGGCGGCGCTTGCCGCCGGGATCGCGGCGGAGCGCATTCACGTCGACCCGGGCATCGGCTTCGGGAAGACGGTCGCCCACAACCTGGCGCTGCTTCGGCGCCTGGATGAGATCGTCGCGCTCGGGTTTCCGGTCGTCGTCGGGACCTCGCGCAAGTCCTTCCTCGGGACCCTGGCGGGCGGCGCCGGCCCCGGTGACCGGCTGCCGGGAACCATCGCGACGAACGTGATCGCCCTGGAGCGGGGCGCCGCGATCTTCCGGGTCCACGACGTCGCGCCCGTGGCGGCGGCGCTTGCGGTGGCGGCTGCTACGGTCGGATGATGGGCCCAGACGACGCGGACGACGACATCGAGGAGTACGACGACGACGAAGAGCCCGGTGCCGAGACCGAGGTCACCGTCGAGATCGCCGGCCTGTCGCTCTACACCCACCACGGCGTGACGCCGGCCGAGCAGGAGGTTGGGCAGCGGCTGGTGATCGACCTGCGGCTCGACGTCGGCGAGTGCGACGCGACCTTGACGGACCGGATCGAGGACACCATCGACTACGGCGCGGTCTGCCAGGCCGTGGCGCTCGTGGCCCAGCAGCGCTCGTACCGGACGCTCGAACGGCTCTGCTCGGCGATCGCGGACCGGCTGGTCGACGAGTTCGGGGCCGAGCGCGTCTGGGTCAAGGCCGCCAAGCCCGAGCCGCCGATCCCGCTGCCGGTCGAAGAGGTCGCCGTCGAGGTGTGGCGCGAGCCCCAGTGAGGCGCGCCGCGGCCGCCGGGCTGGCGGCGTTTGCCGCCGGGTGGGCGTGGAGCGGGCACGCCGGGGGTGCGCCCGCGTCGGGCCACTCCCGGGCTGCCGCCGCGAATCTGGCAATCCTGAAGGCGCCGCGGCTCGCCGGCGTGTCGTCGTTCGCGTTCGCGATCGGCGACGGCGCCCTGCGGCCCGGCGCGGTGACGCGCCTGGGCGGCTACGGCCTCGTCGTCATCGACGGCGAGGAGGCCCGGTCCGGCCTCGTCGCGTCGCTGCGGCGCCGCGGCGCCGTCGTCCTCGGCTACCTGAGCATCGGGACGATCGAGCGCGGGCGCCCGTGGAGCGCGGCCGCATGGCCGTACCGGCTCGAGCGATGGCCGGACTGGGGCGAGTGGTACGCGGACACCTCCCGCCGCGGGTTCCGCGACCTCATCGCCGCCCGGGTCGCGCCGCGGCTGCTGGCCAAGGGCTTCGACGGCCTGTTCGTGGACAACGTCGACATGGTCGCTGCGCACCCGCGCCAGCGGGCCGGGATGCTCGCGCTCGTGCGGGCGCTCGCGTCGGCGGTCCACGCCCGCGGCGGCGTCCTCTTCGCTCAGAACGGCGAGGACATCCTCGCGCGCTTCGCGCCAGTCCTGGACGGCTGGAACCGCGAGGACGTCACGTCGACGTACGCGTTCGGCCGCGGCCGCTACGTCCGCCAGCCCGCCGCGGAGATTCGCGCCGCCCAGGCCGCGCTGCGCCGCTGGCGCCGGGCCGGGCTGCTCGTCACGGCGACGGACTACGTCGCGGCGGGCGACCGAACGGGGAGCGCACGGTCCGTCAGGACCGCCTGTGCTGCCGGCGCGCTGCCGTTCGTGAGCGACATCGGCCTGCGCCGGCTGCCCCCGGCCCCGCTCACCTGCCCCTGAGCGGGGCGGACGTGGCAGGATGCCGGCCATGACCGTTGCCGCCGACTTCCGCCGCGCCGTCGAGGGCAGGGACCACGCCGGGATGGTGGCTGCCCTCGGCCCTGACGCGGTCCTCCACAGCCCCGTCACGTTCAAGCCGTTCGAGGGCCGCGACGCGATCGCGCTGCTGTTCCGGATCCTGCTCGAGACCTTCGAGGACTTCGCCTATACCGACGAGCTGGCCGGCGACGGGACGCACATCCTCGTCTTCCGTGCCCGCGTTGGGGACCGCGAGGTCGAAGGGATCGACCTGCTGCGATTCGGCGCGGACGGCCTCGTCGAGGACTTCACGGTCATGGTGCGCCCGCTCAGCGCCGCCATCGCGCTCGCCGAGGCGGTCGGCCCCAAGCTCGCCGCGGCTGGCGGCGTGCCGCCGGCGGCGTGAGCGCCCGCACCGGCTTCCTCGGCCTCGGCTCGAACGTCGGCGACCGCCGCGCCCACCTGAACGACGCCGTCGCCGCGCTGCCGCGCCACGGGGTCGAGGTGCTCGCCTCCTCGTCGGTCTACGAGACCGAGCCGGTCGGGGAAGTGCTCGACCAGCGCGAGTTCCTCAACGCGTGCGTGCGGATCCGGACCAGCCTGGATCCCGAGGGGCTGCTCGACGCCTGCAAGGCCGTCGAGCGGGAGCTCGGGCGGGAGCCCGGCGGCGTCCGCCACGGGCCGCGCCCGATCGACGTCGATGTCCTGCTGCTCGGCGACGAGACGTTCGAGTCGGGCCGGCTGCGCCTGCCCCACCGCGAGGTCACGAGCCGGCGCTTCGTCCTCGTGCCGCTGCTCGAGCTCGACCCCGAGCTCGCGACGCCCGACGGCGTCCGGGCCGCCGATGCGCTCGCCGCGCTCGAGGGCCAAGCGGTGCGCGTCGCGGGCCCGCCGCTCGGCGCGGTGTCCTGAGCTACGCCGACGCTGCGATCGGCCAGTCTGCGGGCAGGGACCCGGCCGGGACGTGGCCGGCGTAGTCCGGGAAGAGGTCCGCGAGCCGCGCAAGCGGGCGGGCGTCGATGTGCGGCGCCACATCGCCGAAGCTGCGCAGCAGCGCCAGGCTCGACCCGATCTGCAGGTCGGCGGCGTTCGGCGGGTCGCCGCCCAGCACGCCCTCGGCGATCCAGGCGTCGATGCGGTCGAGCTGGGCCGGCAGCGCGGCGAAGTCCGCCCGCACCGCGTCGTCCGAGGCGCCGTGGATGCGCCGTTCGGTCGCGACGACGGCCGGCGTGACCGCCGAGGCCAGGGCGTCGGGCAGCGGCGAGTCCTCGGCGTAGGAGGCCACCGCGCCCGGGGCGTGGCTGAACAGGCCCCAGATCATCCGCCGCGACGCGGCCTGCAGCACCTCGTCCCCCCACGCCTCCGCGGCCTCCACCGTGGCCCGCGCGTCAGGATCCTCGGGGTAGAGCCGCGGCTCGGGCACGAGGGAATCGAGCCGGGCCATGATCCGGCGCGAGCCGACGATGCGCTCGCCTTCGAGCTCGAGGCCGGGCACGGTGCCTTGGCCGAAGCGGACCTTCATGACCGGCTTGTGCATCACGGGAAGCAGGTCGACGGTCGTGAACTCGATCCCCTTCATCTCGAGGGCCTTCGCCACCGCGAGGCACGGGTGCGAGCCGGGAATGATCCAGAGCTTGGCTGCGGGCATGGCGGGTGAGGATAATCGACTGCATGCTCCTGGCTGTCGACGTCGGCAACACCCAGACCCACCTCGGCGCGTTCCGGGGGGAGGAGCTCGTCGAGCACTGGCGGTTTGCCACCGTGCGCGAGTCGACCTCCGACGAGCTCGGCGCCGCCCTGCGCAACCTCCTGGCCCTGCGGGGACTGGCCTTCGAGGACCTCGGCGCCTCCGTCGTCTCCTCGACCGTGCCGCAGCTCGGGCCCGAGTGGGCGCAGGTCGCGGACGACTACCTCGGGCATCCGATGGTCGTGGTGGGGCCGGGCGTGAAGACCGGCATGGCGATCCGCATCAACAATCCGTCGGAGCTCGGCGCCGACCGCCTCGTGAACGCCGTGGCAGCCTTCGACCAGCTCGGCGGGCCGTGCATCGTCGTCGACTTCGGGACCGCCACGACGTACGACGCGGTGTCCTCCGAGGGGGACTACCTCGGCGGCATCATCGCTCCCGGGGTCGAGATCTCGGTGCAGGCGCTCACGGAACGGGCCGCGAAGCTGCCCCGCATCGACCTCGAGCCCCCGGACGCGCTCATCGGCAAGTCGACGGTCGAGGCGATCCGGTCCGGCGTGATCTACGGCTTCGCCGGCCAGGTCGACGGGATCCTTCACCGGATGCACGCCGAGCTGGGCGCGGAGGCCCGGACCATCGCGACCGGCGGCCTGGCCGGCTCGATCGTCCCCTTCTGCAGCGCGATCGCCCGGGTCGACGACCTCCTGACGCTCAACGGCCTGCGCATCATCCACGCGCGCAACGCACCCGCCTGACGGCGGCCGGCTCGTACCATGGGGCGGTGCCCCGCTCGCTGAACGACCCCTGGATCCTCGGGGGGATCGAGATCCCCAACCGCGTCGTGCTGGCCCCGCTGGCCGGCATCGGCAACTGGTTCGTGCGCCTGCAGGCCAAGCGCTACGGGGCCGGGCTCGCCGTCTCGGAGATGGTGTCGAGCTTCGGCGTGCACTACGGCAACGAGCGCACCTGCCGCGAACTCCTGCGGATCGAGCCTGCCGAGCGGGAGGGCGGGCCGGTGGCCATTCAGCTCTTCGGCCACGACCCGGAGGTCATGCGGTCCGCCGCGGCCACCGTGGCGGCGGCCGGCGCCGACATCGTCGATCTCAACATGGGCTGCCCGGTGCCAAAGGTCTGCAAGACCGGCGCCGGCGCGGCGCTGCTGCGCGACCCCGACCGCGCCGTGGCGCTGGCGACGGCCGCCCGGGAGGGGTCCGGCCTGCCCGTGACCGTGAAGCTGCGGCCCGGCGCCAAGCCGGGCGGGCGCGAGGGCGTGGCGCTCGCCCGCCGCCTCGTCGACGAAGCCGGCGTCGCCAGCCTGGCCTTTCACCCGCGCCACGCGTCCCAGCAGCACAAGGGGCTGCCGGACTACGAGCTCGCACGCGATGTCGTCGAGGCGCTCGCGCCCACGCCGGTGATCATCTCCGGGGGCCTGCGCGACGCGCCGGGCGTGCACGAGGCGTTCGAGCGCACGGGCGCCGCCGCCGTCATGCTGGCTCGGGGAGCGCTCGGGAACCCGTGGCTGTTCGCCGAGGTGCTGGGAACGCGCAGCGCGCCGCCGGGCACCGACGAGATCCTGGACGAGCTCGACTGGGTGCTGAGCTGCGCCGTCGACCACATGGGCCCGGAGCGGGCGGCGCGCTACCTGCGGAAGTTCTACCCCTGGTACGTCGAGCGCCTCGGGGGCGGCGCCGCCCTGCAGGACGCGCTCCAGCGGACGGCCTCGGTCGACGAGGCCCGTGCCGTGCTCGGCCGCGTGCGCGCCGCGGTCGTGGCCTGAGCGGGGGCGGCCGGCCTCGCCTGCGCACACCGCCCGCAGGCGCGTGGCGCGAGGAAGCCGGCCAGTCCGCCCGGTCACCGGCAGGCGCGCCAACGCGCCAAGTCCGGCTGGCTGCGGCCGCTATACTCCGCCGCTCGCATACCCCAGCGCCGCACGAATCCCCCGCCGTTGCGCGGGGTTTCTTTCGGCGCCGACACCCAGGGACCGACCATGCAGAAGGACGTCATCCTCACCCCAGAGGGCCTCGAGAAGCTCCAGGCCGAGCTCGAGCACCTCCAGACCGACAAGCGCCGCGAGGTGGCCCAGCGCATCAAGGAAGCGCGCGAGTTCGGCGACATCTCGGAGAACTCCGAGTACGACGACGCGAAGAACGAGCAGGCGATGCTCGAGCAGCGCATCGCCCAGCTCGAGGACAAGCTGCGCGCCGCCACGGTGATCGACTCGTCCGAGCTCTCGACCGACATCGTCCGGGTCGGGTCCGTGGTCCACGTCAAGGACGAGAAGACGGGCAAGTCGCAGAAGTTCACGATCGTGGGGTCGGCCGAGGCCAAGCCCGCCGACGCGAAGCTCTCGAACGAGTCGCCGGTCGGCAAGGCGCTCGTGGGGCGCAAGCGCAACGACGTCGTGACCGTGCAGGTCCCGCGCGGCCCGGCCCGCAAGCTGAAGATCACCAAGATCGACGTCGGGCTCTAAGAAGCTGTCGCAGAACCCCGCCCGCCGCAGGCGCGCGCAGTAGCCTGCGCGTCCGTGCCTCCGCCACCTCCCGACCGCGACGGCCCCGAGGGCACGGAGCCGGCGCCCGAGCTCTCGGCGCTGCTCGCCGCCCGGCGGGCAAAGCTCGACCGGCTGCGGCTGGCCGGCGTCGATCCGTTTCCCGCGAGCTTCTCCGGGGTCGAGCCGATCGGCGCGGTGCGCGACCGCTACGAAGACCGGATCGCGCCCGGCGAGGAGACCGAGGACCGCATCCGCGTCGCTGGCCGGCTCGCCGCCCGCCGCGGCTCGGGCAAGGCGGCCTTCCTGGACCTCGTCGACCGGACCGGCCGCCTCCAGATCATGGCCCGGGTCGACGTTCTCGGGACGGAGGCGTTCGAGCGTCTGCTGTCACTCGACCTCGGTGACCTTCTCGGCATCGACGGCGCGCCGATCCGGACCCGCCGCGGAGAGCTGTCTCTGCTCGCGCACGACGCAACCCTGCTGGCGAAGTCCCTGCGGCCGCCGCCCGACAAGCATCACGGCCTCACCGACGTCGAGACTCGCTTCCGCCGCCGGGAGCTCGACCTCATCGCCAACGCGGAGGCGCGCACGCTCTTCGTCACCCGCGCCCGGATCATCTCAGCGATTCGCCGCGAGCTCGACGCGGCCGGCTTCGTTGAGGTCGAGACGCCGGTGCTCCAGCCGCTGTACGGCGGCGCGAATGCCCGGCCGTTCACCACGCACTTCAACGCGCTGCACCGCGACATGTTCCTGCGCATCGCCACCGAGCTCTACCTCAAGCGCCTGATCGTCGGCGGCCTCGAGCGCGTCTACGAGCTCGGCAAGGACTTCCGCAACGAGGGCCTGTCGCCGAAGCACAACCCGGAGTTCACGATGCTCGAGTGGTACGAGGCCTACGCGGACGCCCAGGACGTCGCCGCGCGCTGCGAGGCGCTCGTGGCCGTGGCTGCGGCCACGGCCGGATACGACGGCGAGCTGGACTTCACGCCGCCGTGGCGGCGCGCGACCCTGCGGGACGCGATCGGCGAGCGCACCGGGGTCGACATCCTCGCGAACCGCGACCGTGACGGCCTGGCGGCGGCGATGACGGCTGCCGGCCTGGAGGCGCCGGCCGGCGACACGTGGCCGCAGCTCGTCGACGAGCTCGTCTCCAAGCACGTCGAGCCCGATCTCGTGCACCCGACCTTCCTCACCGACTATCCGGTTGAGCTCTCGCCCTTCGCCAAGCGCCGGCGCGACGATCCGACCCTCGTCGAGCGCTTCGAAGCGTTCGCCGGGGGCATCGAAATCGCCAACGGCTTCTCGGAGCTCAACGATCCCGACGATCAGCGGGCGCGCTTCGAATCCCAGCGCGCTGCTGCGGCGGCAGGGGACGAGGAGGCCCAGCCGTTCGACGAGGGGTATCTCGCCGCCCTCGAGCAGGGCATGCCGCCGACCGGCGGGATCGGCATCGGGATCGACCGCCTCGTCATGCTGCTGACGGGCCGGCGCACGATCCGCGAGGTCGTGCTCTTCCCGGCGATGCGGGACTGATCCCGGCGGTCGCGCCGGCCGGGACGCCCGCTCCTTCCGTCAGTTTCGCCGGAAAGGGACCGACAGGCCGGTTGGTAGACTGCCGCATGGCCGCCGACCGTTTCCCGATTGCTCATCCATCCGGCCCGTCCGGCCGAATACAGGGTGAGGACTCGGGCCGTCTCGCGACCGCAGTCCAGGACCGCCCCTCGACCAACCCGCCACGCCAGCGGAACTGACCCACGGCCTGCAGGAAGGACCTTCTCCGTATGTTCGAGCGATTCACAGAGCGAGCCCGCCAGGTGGTCGTCCTCGCCCAAGAGGAAGCTCGCACGCTCAAGCACAACTACATCGGCACCGAGCACATCCTGCTCGGCCTGCTCCGCGAGGAAGAGGGCCTCGCCGCGCGGGTGCTCGAGAGCCTGGACATCACCGTGGAGCGCGTCCGCGCACAGGTCGTGCGGATCGTCGGCTCCGGCGAGGAAGTCACCTCCGGCCAGATCCCCTTCACGCCGCGCGCGAAGAAGGTGCTCGAGCTGGCGCTGCGCGAGGCGCTGAGCCTCGGCCACAACTACATTGGCACCGAGCACATCCTCCTCGGGCTCGTGCGGGAGAACGAGGGCGTCGCCGCCCGCATCCTCCTCGACTTCGACGCCGACTCGGAGAAGATCCGCAACGAGGTCATCCGGATGCTGTCCGGCCCCGGCGGCCGGCGCCAGAGCCAGGGTTCCGGCGGCTCGGGCCAGGGCGCGGCGCAAGGCGAGGGCAAGAAGTCCTCCAAGCTGCTCGACCAGTTCGGCCGCAACCTCACGAAGCTGGCCTCGGACGGCAAGCTCGACCCCGTGGTGGGGCGCGAGACCGAGATCGAGCGGATCATGCAGATCCTCTCGCGCCGCCAGAAGAACAACCCCGTGCTCATTGGCGAGCCCGGCGTCGGCAAGACCGCCGTCGTCGAAGGCCTCGCGCAGCGCATCATCGCGGCCGACGTGCCCGAGCTGCTGAAGGGCAAGCAGATCTACACGCTGGATCTCGCGGCCCTCGTCGCCGGCTCGAAGTACCGCGGCGAGTTCGAGGAGCGCCTGAAGAAGGTGATGAAGGAGATCACCCAGCGCGGCGACATCATCCTGTTCATCGACGAGCTCCACAATCTCGTCGGCGCCGGCGCCGCCGAGGGCGCGATCGACGCGGCCTCGATCCTCAAGCCGGCGCTGGCCCGCGGCGAGCTGCAGACGATCGGCGCCACCACGCTCGACGAGTACCGCAAGTACCTCGAGCGCGACTCGGCGCTCGAGCGGCGCTTCCAGCAGATCCGCGTGGACGAGCCGTCGGTCGAGGAGGCCGAGCAGATCCTGCGCGGGCTGCGCGACCGCTACGAGCAGCACCACAAGGTCGACATCACCGACGAGGCGCTGGCCGCGGCGGCGGAGCTCGCCGACCGCTACATCTCCGACCGCTTCCTGCCCGACAAGGCGATCGACCTCATCGATGAGGCCGCGGCCCGGATGCGGATCAAGTCGATGACGGCTCCGCCGGTGTACCGCGATCTCGAAGAGGAGATCGAGACGACCCGCCGCGACAAGGAGGCGGCGATCGAGGCGCAGGAGTTCGAGAAGGCCGCGAACCTCCGCGACGCCGAGCGCCAGCTCACGAACCGCAAGCGTGAGCTCGAGGAGCAGTGGGAGTCGGGCGAGGGCGTCGAGCGCCCCGCGATCGGCGAAGAGGAGATCGCCGACATCGTCTCCATGTGGACCGGCATCCCGGTCTTCAAGCTCACCGAGGCCGAGACGGCCAAGCTCATGCGGATGGAGGACGAGCTCCACAAGCGCGTCATCGGCCAGCACGCTGCGATCGAGGTGGTTTCGAAGGCGATTCGCCGCTCGCGCGCCGGACTCAAGGACCCGAAGCGCCCGACGGGCTCGTTCATCTTCCTCGGCCCCTCGGGCGTGGGAAAGACCGAGCTGGCCCGCACGCTCGCCGAGTTCCTGTTCGGCGACGAGGACGCGATGGTGCGCGTCGACATGTCCGAGTACATGGAGAAGCACGCCGTCTCGCGCCTGGTCGGATCGCCCCCCGGCTACATCGGGTATGACGAGGGCGGCCAGCTCACCGAGGCCGTGCGGCGCAAGCCGTACTCGGTGCTGCTCCTCGACGAGATCGAGAAGGCGCACCCGGATGTGTTCAACATCCTCCTCCAGATCCTGGAGGACGGGCGGCTGACCGACGCCCAGGGGCGCACCGTCGACTTCCGCCACGCGATCGTGATCATGACGTCGAACATCGGCGCCCAGGAGATCTCGCGCAACACGCCGCTGGGCTTCGCGGTCTCGGACGACGAGACGGGCATCACGTACGACGACATGAAGAACCGGATCATGGGCGAGCTCAAGAAGGTCTTCCGGCCCGAGTTCCTCAACCGGATCGACGACGTCATCGTGTTTCACAAGCTGCAGAAGGACGAGATCAAGCAGATCATCGACCTGCTGCTGCTGCGCATCCGCGAGTCGATGGCCGAGCGCGAGCTCCAGCTCGATCTCAGCGAGGAGGCCAAGGACCTGCTCGTCGAGAAGGGCTGGGATCCGTCGATGGGCGCCCGCCCGCTTCGCCGGGCGATCCAGCGCTTCATCGAGGATCCGCTCGCCGACTTCGTGCTGCGGTCCGAGCTGCCCGCCGGCTCGACCGTCGTCGTCGAGGTCGCTCCGGAGGACGACGAGCGCGACGTGATGCTCACCGTCGTCGAGCCGACGCCGGCGCCCACGCCGGTGGGGGTCGGGGCGGAGGGCGGCAGCGACGCCAGCCCGTCCGAGGACGGCGGTCACGACGAGCCGCCGGACCAGCCGCCGCCGCCCGACGAGTCCTGACGGGCCCGGGGGGCGGCGTGCCGCCCCCCGAGCCGTTCCCAGGCAAGCTGCCGGCCTGAGCCGCCGCGCGACGGCTTACGGCCCTTTGGCCGTGCGACCGGCGGACTCGCGTTCGGCGGACCGCGCCGTCTCAACCACGCTCATCAGCGTGTCCTGCAGGATGCGCATCACGGGCTCGCTGGGCGCGCCGGACGCCCGGGCCTCGTCGAGTGCCGTCTCGGCGAATCCGAGGTAGGCCTGGAGGGCGAGATGGACCAGCGGCGGCGGATCGGGCGTCCCGAGGTGGTTCTGGGAGATGCTCGCGATGATGATCTCCCGGTAGCGGGCAACGGTGCCGGCCACCTCGGGATCGCTGGCCGTGCTGCAGTGCCGGTAGATGCGCCAGGCGTCGCTCGGGACGAGTGCGTGCTCGGCCAGCCGGGACAGGTTCGCGGCGAGGCGCTCCGGGAGGGGCACGGTCTCGTCGACCGACCAGTCGCCGGTGAGGTCGCTGCCGGCCCGGTCGGCCACGGCGGCGACGACATCCGGGCGGCCGCGCGGGAAGTAGTGGTAGAGGAGGTTGCGCGTGACCTGTGCCCGGTCCGCCAGCTCCTCGAGCGAGAACTCCGCGAATCCGTGCTCGGCGAGAAGTGGAACCGCCGCTCGCACCAGCTGCTCCCGACGGGCCTCCCGGGGCAACCGGCTTCGCGTGTGGGCTGCAGCCACGGGCCGGAGTATCGCGCATCGGCGGGTCGGTTCCAGCTGGGCCCGCGAGGTCCGCGCCGGGCCTCGTTTCCGCGTTGACAGGCCGTAAACACGCACATAGGATCGCGGGACCGGCAATCCGCGATGTTCGATTCAGGAGGATGGGATGCCCGCTCGTCGCCCCGCCCGGATAGCTCGCCTCGCGACCCCGGCGGTCCGCCGCGGCGCTGCGGCGATCGGATTGGCCGCTGCGATGCTGGCGGCGGCGACTGCCCCGGCCGTGGCGAGCACCAGCTACCTGCCGCCGGCCTTGGCGAAGCTGACGAACGCGCGCTACGGGCACGACTGCTTCTGGGCGCCCCCCAAGGGCATGGACTACGGGAACCTGCCGGGCGCCCTGCCGATCCAGAAGCCGAACCTCTACCCGGACGTCGGCTCGACGTACTTCGTCGGGCAGTACATCCTCCCCGCTGGGGCGACCCTCACGCTGCGCGGCACCTATCCCGAGGAGCGGTACCTCTCGTACACGATGTTCGGGTCCGTCGGCGGCGGCCAGCTCGGCCCCGGCGACCATCTCCGGGACGTGCAGATCCTGCCCGATCGCGGTTCGGTCAACCCGTTCATCACCGGCAACCGGCGCGACCGGCGGCCGCGTCACTACACGCTTCGCATCGTGCACGGCGCGGTTCCGAGCGTCCGGGCCCGCAACACGATCTACACGGGGCCCGCCGACCCCGCCACCCGCCTGGGCATGAGCATCCGGAACTATCTCCCGGCGCGAGGCAAGGACGGCACGGGGGGCGCCGGACTGCCGAAGCTGACGCTCAGCCTGGCCGACGGGCGCACGCTGACCGGATCCGCTGCCTGCCAGGTCCTCCAGCCCACGAAGGACAAGAGCACCTCCACGTTCCCGGCCGACCAGTGGAAGGCGCTCGTCGCGGGCTCTGCGGATCCCGCGAATGCCCCGTCGGCCAACCCCCCGAAGTGGGAGCGCTTCTGGAATGCCGCGTACAACGTGGCCGGCGCGTTCGTGGCCGACCAGGCGCGCCGGCTGGCTCTGTACCCCCCGGCGGACACCGGCGGCTTCCAGTCCAATCCCGACACGCGCTACCTGCTCACCTCCACGAGCCTGAACTACGGCAAGGTCCTCACGGTGACCGGGAAGCTGCCGACCTTCCCCGCCACCCTTCCGAATGCCGCGCGGTGGGCGCCGGGCGCCTTCCAGGTCCGCTACTGGTCGCTTTGCACGGGCTCCTCGCCGGTCACGGGCCTCGGCTACGACTGCGTCTACGACCAGCAGGTCCCGCTGCGGAGCGGCCGCCGCTACACCCTCGTGGTCAGCCGCCCGGCGGACCGGCCCCGGAACGCCACGCCGGCCTGTGGCTACCGGTGGCTCACGTTCGGCGCCGGGGAGAACTACCCGGATCCCGCCGCGCGGTCGCATGTCGGGACGCTGTACATGCGGTTCATGGTCGCGAACCCGTCGTTCGCGCAGGCACCCCAGAAGGTGACGCGGCCCGGCACCGAGGCTGCCGTGATGGGGCCCTACTTCCCGCGGTCCCAGTACACGAGCCGCGCCGCGTTCGAGCGGCGCGGCTGCGCGAAGCCGTGATCTGATCGGGCTGGCCGGATCGGCGGCGGGGCACCCTGCCCCGCCGCCGCCCGGGGCGTGTCAGCCGGCGACCCGCACCGACTGGCCGAACACGATGCACGCGGCGCTCGCCGTGTTGCGTCCGACCTCGCGCGTTCCGCCGGTGACCGAGGCCCCGGTGCCGTTCTGGTACAGCGAGAACTCGAACTGCGTCGAACCTCCGGCGGTGACGGAGTAGACGGCCCCGGCCGGGACGAGCGTGCTGTCCACGGCCGTCCCGATTCGGCGGGCGAGGTTCACCGGCGCGCCGGAGCCGTTGACGAGTCCGAGCACCAGCCCCGGATCCTCCTTGCCGGCCGTGCCGTTCTGGTCGATGCACGTCGCGCGCAGCGTGCCGATGCCCGGGAGGTACGCCAGGCCGAACGGCGCGCTCTGCCCGTTGTCGAACACCTCGACGCCGCGACCGAAGGCCCTGGCCAGGCCGGCGCCCCGGACGGCGGGCGGCACGACGAGGTAGCGCGACGGGATCTTGCCGCGGCTGGCGCCGGAGCGGGCGGTGGCGACGAGCTTGCCCGCGGCCGTCGCGTTGAGCACGCCGGCCGAGACCGCCTTCTTGCCGTTCACCGCCCCGGCGTTCCGAGCGTAGGTCACGATCGCGGCGGCAGCGGTGCCGCCGAGCGCGACGAACAGGGCGATGAGCGCGATCGCCATTGCGGGCGATGGAGCCTTGATTCGCATGCGGGTCCTCCCAGGTGGATGGTGTGCGAACGCCCCCCCGGCGGCGCCGGGCAGGCAGGGGAGCCCGTGCCCGCCGTGGCAGCACCCCCAAGCCACAACCGGCCCGCGGAGCCAAAGTCGCGGTGAGCGGACGAAATCGCAGGCGGCATGAGCGCCGCCGGGGCGTCCCGTACGCTCGCACGATGGCCCGTCCCGCAACCCGCTTCGTCTGTTCCGAGTGCGGTCACGCTGAGCCCAAGTGGCACGGCCGCTGCCCCGGGTGCGAGGCCTGGAACACCCTGGCCGAGGAGCGCGCGCCCGCGGCAGCGCCGGGCGCGAGCCGCCGCGGCCCGTCTGGCGCCCGGGCCGCCGCGCCGCGGCGCCTGGCCGACGTCGAGGCCGAAGCCTCGGTGCGCATTCCGACCGGCATCGGCGAGTTCGACCGCGTGCTCGGCGGCGGGATCGTGCCGGGCTCGCTCATCCTGCTGGGCGGCGCTCCCGGCATCGGCAAGTCGACTCTCACGACGCAGGCGCTGGGCCGCCTGGCGGGCGCGGGCCGGCGCGTCCTGTGCGTGTCCGGGGAGGAGTCGGCCGCCCAGATCCGGCTGCGCGCCGAGCGGCTCGGGGAGCACGCCCTCGACGTCCCGGTGGTCACGGAGACCGACCTCGACACCGTGGTGGCGACGCTCGAGGCTGAGCGGCCCGAGGTCTGCGTCGTCGATTCGGTCCAGACGCTCCACGCCGCCCAGCTCGACGGGGCCGCGGGATCCGTGGGCCAGGTGCGGGAGGCGGCCGACCGGCTCGTGCGCATCGCCAAGGCGCACGCGATCGCGGTGATCCTCGTCGGGCACGTGACGAAGGACGGGTCGCTCGCCGGCCCGCGGGTGCTCGAGCACGTCGTCGACTGCGTCCTGCAGTTCGACGGGGAGCGCGAGCGGCTCTACCGCACGCTGCGGGCGCTGAAGAACCGCTTCGGGTCCACGAGCGACGCGGGCGTGTTCGAGATGCGCGGCGCCGGCCTCGCCGAGGTCCCCGACGCGTCGGCGGTGTTCGTCGGCGCCGCCACCGGCGCTCCGGGCAGCGCCGTGCTCGCGGCGATGGAGGGGTCGCGGCCGCTGCTCGTCGAAGTTCAGGCCCTCGTCTCGCCCTCCGAGCTCGAGCCGCCTCGGCGGGTCGTCAACGGGATCGACCGCAACCGCCTCGCCCTCGTGCTCGCCGTCCTCGGCCGGCACGCCGGCGTGGGCCTCGGCAACGCGGACGTGTTCGTCAACGTCGTCGGCGGCCTGCGGGCTGACGAGCCAGGGGCCGACCTTGCGGTCGCCCTCGCGGTCGCGAGCGCCGCCCGCGGCGTCCCGCTCGGACCGGAAGCCGGGGCGGGACCCGTGGCGTGCTTCGGCGAGGTCGGGCTCACCGGCGAGCTGCGGCCGGTGGGCCACGCCGAACGGCGCCTGGCCGAGGCGGCGCGGTTCGGCCTGCGCCCGGTCGTGATTCCCGACGGATCCGCTGGCGATGCGGCGCCCGGGCCCGGCGTGCACCTCGCGGCGACCCTGCGCGCCGCATTGGCCGCGGCCCTGCCGGCCGCCCGCCGGGCAGCGGCCTGACGCCCGCCGTCCCGCCGCGCGCCTCCGAGCTGGCGCGGCGCGATCCGCCCCGGCTTCTGGGCCTGCCGAAGGTGGGGCCAGGGACAAGAAATACCCGCTAGAATGGGGCTTCATGGCGTCACGATCCGGGGAAGAGCTCAGAGAGCTCGAAGCGCGTCAGGAGCCCCGGCTCATCAAGGCGCTCGAGATGGTCGCGCCCGGCACGTCGCTTCGCGAGGGCATCGATCACATCCTTCACGCCCGCACCGGCGGCCTCGTGGTCATCGGGGATTCCGACGAGCTGGCCTTCCTTTACTCCGGGGGCATCAAGCTCGACGTCGACTACACGCCGTCGCTGCTCTACCAGGTGGCGAAGATGGACGGCGCGATCGTCCTGAACGCCAACTGCACGAAGATCGTCTGGGCCAACGTGCAGCTCATGCCCGACCCGACGATCCTCTCGCTCGAGACCGGCACCCGGCACCGCACCGCCGAGCGGGTCTCCAAGCAGACCGATGCCCTCGTCATCGCCTGCTCCCAGCGCCGCGAGGTCGTCTCGCTCTACGTCGACGGCGCGAAGTACATCCTCGTCGACATCCCGGTCGTCCTGGCCAAGGCCAACCAGGCGCTCGCGACCCTCGACAAGTACCGCACCCGCCTCGACCAGGTCTCCACGCGGCTCACGGCGCTGGAGTTCGAGGGCGGGTCCACGCTTCACGACGTCCTCACGGTTCTGCAGCGCGCCGAGCTGGTGACGCGCATGGCCGTCGAGATCGAGCGCTACATCGTCGAGCTGGGCACCGAAGGGCGCCTGATCGAGATGCAGCTCGACGAGACGATGGTGGGCGTCGCCGCCGACAAGGGCGCGCTCGTCCACGACTACATCGTCGACGACACCGAGGAGGGCTACGCCGCCGTCCTCGATCAGCTTGCCCGGCTCCCCCACCAGGACCTGCTCGATTTCGGGCGCCTGGCGGAGCTGCTGGGCTACGACCGCAAGCTCAACACGCTGGACTATCCCGTCTCGCCCCGGGGCTACCGCATCCTCGGCCGCATTCCGCGGCTGCCGAAGCTGGTGGTCCAGGAGATCGTGCGCGAGTTCGGGCGCCTCGACGAGATGCTTGCGGCAACCGACGCCGAGCTCGAGACGGTCGACGGCGTCGGCGAGATCCGGGCGAAGGACATCCGCGAGGGCCTTCGCCGGTTGCAGGAGATCAACCTCGTGGACCGATACCTGCAGACCTAGCGCACGGTCGCGCTTTCGCGCTGGCCTGGAGAATGGAGGGCACCATCTCAGACGTCATCGAAGAGCAGCTCGAGGACCTCGTCGTCGAAGTGGAAGTGATCCACTTCGAGATCGGCGACAACGTTGTGTATCCCCACCACGGAGCCGGAAAGGTCCTCAAGAAGGAATCGAAGGAGATCTTCGGCGAGGAGCGCGAGTACCTCACCATCAAGATCCTGCACAACGACATGACCGTCATGGTCCCGACCGAGAACGCCGGCAAGGCCGGCCTCCGGCGGGTCATCGACGAGGAGACCGTCAAGAAGGTTCTGTTCGTGCTCCAGGACGAAGTGTCCGACATGCCGAAGAACTGGAACCGGCGGTTCAAGCACAACCGCGACAAGATCAAGACCGGCGACATCTACGAGCTGGCCGAAGTGGTCCGGAACCTCGCGATTCGCGAGCAGGAGAAGGGCCTCTCCACCGGCGAGAAGCAGATGTTCACCCGGGCGAAGAAGATCCTGGCCTCCGAGCTGATGTACGCGCTCGAGATGGGCGAGGAGGAGGCCGAGGCGCACCTCGACGGTCTCCTGGCCCAATCCGGCGACGAGGCCGTGCTGGCCGCCGGCTAGGACTGAGAGCTCGTGGCGGTCGCGATCGTCGTGGCCGCCGGCAGTGGCGAACGCCTTGGTGCCTCCCGGCCCAAGGCGTTCGTCGTGCTGGCGGGCCGCCCCATGGTCGAGTGGAGCCTCGCGGCGCTGCGGGCCGTGCCGGCGGTCGCCCAGATCGTCGTGGTGCTTCCGCCGGGCGAGGCGGCGCCGCCGGGCACGCTCGGGGTCCCGGGCGGCGCCCACCGCGCCCAGTCGGTGCGCGCCGGCGTCCTGGCAGCCGCGGGCGGGGACCCCGTGATCGTCCACGACGCCGCCCGCCCGCTCGCCGAGCCGGCGCTGTTCGAGGCCGCGCTGGCCGAGCTGGAGGCCTCCGGTGCTGACGGCGTGATCGCCGCCGCCCCGGTGATCGACACCACCAAGCGCGCGTCCGTCGACGGCACCGTGTCCGAGACGCTGCTGCGCGACGAGCTGTGGGCGGTCCAAACGCCGCAGGTCTTCCGCCGCGCCGCGCTCGAGCGGGCCCTCGACGTGCCCGAGCGGATGCTCGCGAGCGCCACCGACGACGCCTCCCTCGTCGAGCGGCAGGGCGGAACCGTGCGCATCGTGCCCGCACCGCGTGAGAACCTGAAGATCACCACGCCACTGGACCTGCAGGTCGCCGAGCTGCTGCTCGCCGGTCGGCGCGTGCCCTGACCGATGCTCACCGACTACCACCTCCATCTGCGCCCGGATGACCCGGACACGCCGCCGTCCCGCTACTTCACGTCCGAGAACGCCGCCCGCTACCGTGCCGCCGCCACGGCGGCGGGCATCGCCGAGCTCGGGGTGGCTGAGCACATCCACCGCTTCGTCCAGTCGCTGGACATCTGGGACCACGAGTGGTGGACCACGCAGGCCTTCGACGACGTCGACGCCTACTGCGCCTTCGTGCGCGAGGACACCGACCTGCGGCTCGGGATCGAGGCGGACTTCCTGCCGGGCAAGGAGGACCGCATCGCGGCATTCCTCGACGGACGCGACTGGGACTACGTCGTCGGCTCGGTGCATTTCCTCGGCGCTCAGGCCGTCGATCACGACGGGTGGGACGTGTGGGAGCCGGGTGCCGACCCCGACGTCGTCTGGCAGCGCTACTTCGAGACGCTGGGGGCCGCTGCGGCCAGCGGGCTCTTCGACATCCTCGCCCATCCGGATCTGGTGAAGATCTGGGGGCGCAGCCGGCCCTGGCCGCACGGCGACCTGCGGCGCTTCTACGACCTGGCGATCGGCCCGATCGCCGAGTCGGGCATCGCCGTCGAGGTCTCGACGGCCGGCCTGCGCAAGCCGATCGGGGAGCTGTATCCCGATCCGGCCTTCCTGGCGATGTGCGTCGAGGCTGGCTGCCCGGTGGCGCTCTCCAGCGACGCCCACGTCCCGGAGCAGGTCGGGTACCGCTACGACGAGGCGCTCGCCCTTCTCGCGGAGGCGGGGGTCACCGAGCTGGCCGTGTTCGAGGGCCGCGAGCGGCGCCTGGCGCCGGTCGGGCCGGCGGAGCGGGTGTGAGCGTCCGGTCCGGCATCGGCTGGGACGTCCACCAGTTCGCCGCGGGGCGCCCGCTCGTGCTCGGCGGCGTGACGATCCCGTCCGATCGCGGCCTCCTCGGCCACTCCGATGCCGATGTCCTGGCCCACGCCGTGATGGACGCGCTGCTCGGCGCGGCCGGGCTTGGAGACATCGGCGAGCACTTTCCCGACACGGACCAGCGGTGGCGCGGCGCCGACTCGATCGAGCTCCTGCGCGCCGTGGGGGCGCAGGTGCGCGCGGCAGGATTCGAGATCGTGAACGTCGACACCACCGTGCTGATGGAAGCGCCGAAGATCGGGCCGCACCGCGCGGCGATCCGGGACCGGCTGGCGGACGCGCTCGGCCTCGCCCCCGGCCACGTCAACGTCAAGGCGACGACCGGCGAGGCGATGGGATTCGTCGGCCGCGGCGAGGGTGCCGCGGCGCTGGCGGTGGCGGCGCTGGCGGACGCGGCCGGCTGAGCGGCGCCGAAGCGGAGCGCCCGCGCTCAGGCCGCGCGCGAGCGCTCGCGGCGCTCGGCGACGCTGCGGCGCAGCTGTTCGTGCTCGACTTGGCGCTTGAGCTGCAGGAGCGAGCGGCGCAGGTGGCCGCGCACCGTCGGCGCCGCGACCTGCTCGGCGATCCAGCCCAGCGGCCCGGACCCCGCGATGCCGTAGGACATCCGCAGCGTCACCTTCGTCTTTCCGCCGGGCCGCTCGCGCAGGCGCCAGCGGCCGCGCTGGTCGATGCCAGTCACCGAGGTCCAGGCCAGGTCGCGCGCCTCGTCGAACTCGACGACCTCGATGAGGCCGCCGACCTCGGCGGATCCGACCTGGATGAGCATTCGGTAGCGGGCTCCGAGCCCGATGGCGCGGCCGCCGGCGACCTCCCAGCGGGTCACGCCGTGCATGAAGTGGAGGTAGTGCGCCGGGTCGGCCACGTGCTCCCAGACGAGCGCCGGCGGCGCCGAGATCTCGATCGAGGCCTCGACCCTCATCCGATCACCGGCCAGCGGCGCTCGGCGGCCAGCGCGTCGAGGGTCTCCTGCATCTGGCGGACGACGTGCTCATAGACCTCGTCGACGTCCGGGTCGGGGCCGAACTCCTCGCGCAGGCGGATCGGGGGCAGGACCTCGATCGTGATCTTGGCTGGCAGGGGCAGATGGCCGAGGAAGTCCCCGACGTTCAGGCCCCACGGCACGGCGATCGAGATGGGCAGGACCTTCAGGCGCAGCGCCTGGTCGAGCCCGAGCGCCCGGGAGAGCCCCATGCCGCGCGAGAGGAAGAGCGCGGTCTCCTGGCCGCCGATCGACACGACCGGGACGATCGGCACGTCGTGCTCGAGGGCGAGGCGCACGAACCCGTGGCGTCCGTCGAAGTCGACGCGGCCGCTCTCCCAGCTGGGGCGGTGCACCTCGTGGTCGCCGCCCGGGTACACGAGCAGGGCCGCTCCGGACTTCAGGGCGGTGGCGGCGTTCTCCGGCGAGGCGGCGACGGTGCCGAACCGGCGCAGGAAGCCGAGCCCCGGGAACGAGAGCACGAGGTTGTGGGCGAGCTGGTAAAAGGGCCGCTCGACGCCGAAGTACGAGGTGAAGGCGAGGGTGAAGACGCCGGTGTCGGGGGTGAGGTTGCCGCCGGAGTGGTTGCCCACGAGGAGCACCGGGCCGTGGTCGGGCACGTTCCCCATGCCGCGGACCTCGCCCCGGAACCACAGCGACGCGAGCAGCCACAGCTGGGGAGCGCGCTCACGGATGTAGTCCGGATCGCGCTCGTCGAGGTCGGCCCGCGGGATCCGGTCCTGCACGCGGCGGGCCACGGCCTCGAGGAGGCGCTCGGCGATCCCCGCGCCGCGGGCCGGCTCGGCCATGGGGTCGGCGCCCCGGCTCGGCGCGGGCTCCTCCGCCGGGCCGTGCCCATTGCGGGCCGCCAGGCCGTCGGTTCGCGTCGCGCTCATCAGGCCTGGGAGTCTACGCTCGCGCGCCGGCGCGCTCAGGCCGCGCGCGGGCCGGCCGGGACGATCCCGAGCGCGTCGACGCGGCCAAAGAAGCGCTGCAGCAGCCCGTTGGTCTGCTCGGCCTTCTCGACCTGCGGCACGTGGCCGCAGTCCTCGAGGACGATCTGCTCCGCCGACGGCAGCCATTCAGCGACATAGCGTGAGAGGGCCGGAGGCACGAGGCGGTCGTGGGTGCCCCACACGAACAGCGCGGGCGGCTGCAGCTGCGAGAGCCGGGGGTAGAACCCGCCGGTGCCGAACGGATGGTCGAGGTAGATGTTGCGGGCGGAGGTGAGGAAGGCCAGGCGGGCCGCGGGCGAGCGGTAGACGTTCTCGAACTCGTCGACGACCACGTCGGCGATCGACGGATCGATCGCGCCGGGATCGGCGAACATGCTCCAGAACTGCGAGGCGATCCGCGACCGTCCGAAGCTGTGCGGGAGCAGGCCCAGCTCCGGGCGGGCCATGCGGACGATCGGCAGGAAGTCTCGGCGCACGAACGCCACGGCCGGAGCCAGGAGGGCGAGCCCCCCCACGCGCTCGGGCCGCTGCAGGCCCACCTCGATCGCCACCCGTCCGCCCATCGAGTTCCCGACGATGTGGGCGCGCTCGATGCCCAGCTCGTCCATGAGCGCCAGCACGGCGCGCGCGAAGAACCGGGCGTCGTAGCCGGCCAGGGCGGGCTTGGACGAGGAGCCGAAGCCGGGCAGGTCGATCGCGTGAACACGGTGCGTGCGCCGGAGGGCGGCAGCGGTCTCGAAGAACGAGGCCTTCGTGGCGCCGAGGCCGTGGATGAGCAGGACGTCGGGGCCGTGGCCCATCGTCAGGGTCGAGATGCGGTGGCGCCCGGTGTCCACATCGTGGACGCGCTGGAGCGGGGCCCGGCCGTCCGGGAGCCGGAAGAGGCCCTCGAAGCCGACGGCGAGATCGAGGTTCCCGCGCACGGACAGCTCCCGGCGCGAGTACGCCTCCATGGCCGGGTAGTCCCCGCGCCGCAGGGCAAGCCAGGTCTCGGCGCCCGTCCCGATCACGACGTCCGGCCGGCGCCGCGTGACGCCCTTGCGCACGCGGGCGCCGTGCTCGGTGGCCCGGACTTCCCAGCTGTGGCCGATGTCGCCCAGGCGCAGGTGGTAGGTGGCGTCAAAGCCCGGCCGCGCGCCCAGGTACCGCTCGGGCAGCGTGCGGAAGGCGGCCTCGACGTCGGCGAGGCTCCCGGGTCGGGGAGGCGTTCCAGGCACCGGCCGGGACCCTAGCGCGGGGCCCGGGCCGATGCGGCGCGCACGGGGCGCCGTCCCGGGCGGCCGCGGGCGCGGCTGGATCGCTCCCGGCCCGGCAGGCACCGGCGACGGCGCCTCCTTGGCGGGACCTCGCTGCCGAACGACTCATCTAGGGTTGGGGCGTGCGCGAGATCACCCTCCACGACACCCGCACGGGCCGCCGGGTCCCGCTCGCCCCGCGGGATCCCGGGCGCGTCGGGATCTACGCCTGCGGGCCGACCGTCTACGGGCGAATCCACGTCGGGAACGCCCGCCCCTACGTCGTCTTCGCGCTGTTCAAGCGGTTCCTCGAGCACGAGGGCTACGCGACGACGCTCGTGATCAACGTCACCGATGTGAACGACAAGATCTACGCGGCGGCGGCGGCCGAGGGTGTTCCGAGCGCCCGGCTCGCCGAGGAGATGACGGCGAGCTACATCGCCGACACCGACGGGCTCGGGCTCGGGCGGCCCGATCACGAGCCGCTGGCCACCGCGACGATGCCCGAGATCGTCGCGCTGATTTCCACCCTGATCGAGCGCGGGCACGCCTACGAGTCCGGCGGAGACGTGTACTTCCGGGTCCGTTCCTACCCTGGCTACGGCGAGCTCTCGCACCGCGACGTCGACGCGATGGACCAGGGGGAGGGGGTCGAGGGAGCCGAGCGCAAGGAGGATCCGCTCGACTTCGCGCTGTGGAAGGCCGAGAAGCCGGGGGAGGACACCTCCTGGCCATCACCCTGGGGCGCAGGCCGGCCCGGCTGGCACATCGAGTGCTCCGCGATGGCCGAGAAGCTGCTCGGCGTCGACTTCGACGTTCACGGCGGGGGCGCGGACCTGATCTTCCCCCACCACGAGAACGAGGCGGCCCAGACGCGGGCGGCCCGCGGGGTGCCGCTCACGCGAATCTGGATGCACAACGGCATGGTCCAGATGGGCGCCGAGAAGATGGCCAAGTCGGTCGGCAACATCCGGCTGCTGCACGGGGCCTTGGACGAGTACGGGCGCGACGCGCTGATCATGTACTTCTGCGGCGGCCACTACCGCCAGCCGCTGGCCTTCTCGGCTGAGCGCCTCGAGGAGGCGACGGCCCGGGTGGCCCGGATCCGCGAGGCGGCCCGGCGCCTCGAGCCGGGCGCGAGCCCGCCCGAGCTCGCAGGGCACCGGGAGGCCTTCTTCGCCGCGCTGGCCGCGGACTTCAACACGGCCGAAGCCCTGGGCGAGGTGTTCGCCTGGATCCGCGAGGCCAATCGCCGGGCCGAGGCGGGCGCGGCCACCGGCGACGCCGACCTGCGCGAGATGCTCGGCGTCCTCGGGCTCGACGGCCTCCTCGACGCTCCGGACGGCCCAGGACCGGAGGCCGAGGCGCTCGCGCTGCTCGCGGAGCGGGATGCCGCGCGGGCGTCACGCGACTTCGCCGAGGCGGACCGCCTGCGTGACGCCCTGGCGGCCCGGGGCTGGGACGTCCGGGACGGCCCGGCGGGCTCCGAGCTCGTGCCGCGGTGATCGTCTACGGCCGCAATGCGGTCCGCGAGGCGCTCGCCGGCCCGCGCGAGGTGCGCCGGATCTGGGCTGCCCCTGGCGCCGCCAAGGCGCCGTGGCTGGACGGGCGGCGGGTCGAGGCCGCCGATGCGGCGGCGCTGGCCGAGCTGTGCGGGTCCGACGGGCACCAGGGCCTGTGCGCGGAGGCCGGCCCGTACCGTTACGCCGACCCCGCGGGCCTGCTGGCGGCGCCGGACCCGCTGATCGTGGCGCTCGACGAGGTGCAGGACCCGCAGAACCTCGGCGCCGTGTGCCGCACCGCCGAAGCGGTCGGGGCCACCGGCCTCGTGATCCCCGAGCGGCGCTCTGCCGAGGTCACCGGGGCCGTCTGCAAGGCATCGGCGGGCGCCGTCGAGCACCTCGCGATCGCCCGCGTCCGCAACCTCGCGGACTTCCTCGCCGACGCCAAGGCCGCCGGCTGCTGGTGCTACGGCGCAGACGCTGGCGCGCCGACCCCCTACGACACGCCCGATTACGCCGGCGGCGTTGTCGCAGTGCTGGGCTCGGAGGGGCGGGGGCTGCGGCCGCGGGTCGCCGCCGCGTGCGACGCGCTGGTGTCGCTCCCGCTGCGCGGTCGCATCGGATCCCTCAACGTCTCGGCGACGGCGGCTGCCTGGCTGTACGAGATCTTGCAGGGCCGAGGCGGTATTGACAGCGCTTCATAAGTGTGCGAGATTCGCGCCCATCAGTCTTAAGCTGAGGTTGAGAATTGGTCTCTCCTCGGATAAGGATGGCGCCAGGGGAGGAGTGCGCCACGGACGCTCAGGGATCAAGAAATCCCTGGAAAGGGGCAGTCCATGGCACGATTCGCAGCCAAGACTCAAGCTGAAGGTCAGCTTGATGACGGGTACCTCATCGCCCTCGCCAAGACGGGGAGCAGCAGTGCGTACGACGCCATCGTGCGCCGCTACTACGGCTTCGTCAGGCTGAAGGCGTCCTCCTACTTCCTTGCGGGCGGCGACTCCGAGGACCTCATCCAGGAGGGGCTCGTCGGCCTGTACAAGGCGGTGCGCGACTACCGCAACGATCGCGAGTCCAGCTTCCGCAACTTCGCTGAGCTCTGCATCACCCGCCAGATCATCACCGCGGTGAAGACGGCCTCGCGCAACAAGCACACGCCGCTGAACCGGTCGGTGTCGTTCTCGACCTCGCCCGCCGGCAACGCCGATGGCGAGACCACGCTCGACGACATCCTGCCGGGCCCGACGGTCCACGACCCGGTCAACCAGGTCATCTCCTCCGAGGAGCTGCGGGCGCTGGTCGCCTGCCTGTCGACGGTGCTCTCCGATCTGGAGTCCAGCGTGCTCGGCCTCTACCTCGACGGCCACTCCTACCACGAGATCGGCGACAAGCTTGGGTGCGAGCCCAAGACGGTCGACAACGCGCTGCAGCGCGTGAAGCGCAAGGTCAGCCAGCACCTCGACGGGCGCGCGGTCCCGGCCTGAGCCGGCGCCTCGGGCCGGCCAGCGGGCGCCTGTGCGCCCGCGGTCCTCTGCCATCCTTCTGGCTATGCCGACCTGGCTGATCGTCGTTCTCGCCGTGCTGCTCGGGCTCGCGGCCGTGTTCGCGATCGGCGGCGCGATCGTGGTCGCCCGGCGCAACCGCGGGCAGGACGCGACCTTCGACGCCGGCGTCGAGGAGGCGAACCGCCGCCTGGCGGCAGCCCACGCGCAGGACAAGGGCTGGGAGCCGGGCGCGCTGCGCGAGTCGGCGCAGCAGCTCTATGCGTCGGCGCGGCCCGGCGCGGTGGTCGAGCGCCTCGACCTCGTGGCCGTTCGCGACGAACCGGGCACGGACGACGACCAGGCAGTCTTCCGCGTCACGACCGCCGACGGGCCGGGCTCGATCCGGCTCGGCCGCCGCGGGGGCGAATGGGTCGCCGACGCGGTGGAGTGATCACGGCCGGACCCGGCGGCAGGCCGGAGGCCGGTCTGGCTCCGCCCGCGGCCAGCCCGCGTCCGAGGCTCTCAGCACGGCCGGCTCACACCGAGGCGCGGCGTGCGGCCTCTACCTCGTCCCGGACCCAGCACCCCGCGACGTGGTCGTTGACGACGCCGCAGGCCTGCATGAGGGCGTAGGCCGTCGTCGGGCCGACGAAGCGGGCGCCGCGGGCCTTCAGGGCCGCGGCGAGGCCGGCCGATTCGGCGGTCCGGGCCGGCAGGTCTGCCAGCGACGCCGCGGCGGGGGAGGGCGCGGGCTGGTGGGACCAGACGAGGGCAGCCAAGCCGCCATCGCCGCGCAGGTCCACGGTCACGCGGGCGTTGGCGATCGCCGCCTCGATCTTCGCGCGGTTGCGGACGATGCCCGCGTCGGTCATCAGCCGTTCGACGTCGCCGGACCCGAACCGCGCGACCGCATCGGGATCGAAGCCCGCGAACGCCGCCCGAAACGCCGCGCGCTTGCGCAGGATCGTCAGCCACGAGAGGCCCGACTGGAAGGCCTCGAGGCACAGCCGCTCGAAGAGGCCCGGCTCGTCGCGGACGGGCCGGCCCCATTCGGTGTCGTGGTAAGCGGCGTAGAGCGGGTCGCCGGAGCCGAAGCAGCGGATTCGGCCGTCGTCCTCGCCCATGCGGCCAGGGTAGCGGCGCTCGCCCGCATCGGCCCGGCGGGAAGGCCCGCTGCTCAGGGCAGCCGGATCTTCAGGATCACGGTGCCAATGGCGAGCTGGTAGCTGCCCGGCTTGAGCCGGCCGCGGGTACGCAGGATCAGGCGACCGCTGCCTGACACCCGGGCCCGGGCGAGGGTGGCGCCGTGGCGGCGGAGCCGCGCGGTGCCCGTCGCGTATCTGACCGTGCACGTGACCCGGGTGGCCTTCCGGCTCCGCCGGACCGTGCAGCTGACCTTCGCCGCACGCCCCGGCCGGCCGGCGGCGCCGGTGGCTCCCTTCGAGCCGGGGTCGCCCTTGACGCCGGGCGCCCCCGGCGGTCCCGTCTCCGGGGCGGCGATGGCGACGGGGTCGCTGTCGGCGCTGGCCGGCGTGAGGAGGGCCGTGAAGGCTGGGGTCACCCGGCAGGTCAGCGCCGTGCCGAGGTCGGCCGCCGTCGCGGTGTAGGTCTGGCCGACAGCGCCGGCGATCGGGACGCCGTTGCGCAGCCACAGGCGCCCCAGCCCCTGCAGGGCCGCCGACCACAGGCCGGCCGTGCAGGTCAGCGAGCGGCCGGCCTGCCCGAGCCCCGAGATCACCGGCCGGTCCAGCAGCAGCGGGACGCCCGACGTGATCCGCCCGATCCGGGACCCGCCGGACTCGGCGAACCACAGGCTCCCGTCCGGTCCCGCCGCGACCCCGTTGGGGAAGCTGCCGGGGGTGATGCCGGCGCTGAATTCGGTGATGACCCCCGAGGGGGTGATCCGACCGACGCGGATGCCGAGCTGCTCGGTGAACCACAGGTTCCCGTCGGGACCGGCGGCGATCCCGAACGGGTTCGCGCCGGCAGTGAGAGGGGCGCTGAATTCGGTGACGGTGCCGGAGGGGGTGATCCTCCCGATGCGGTCGCCAGCCTGCTCGGTGAACCACAGGTTGCCGTCCGGTCCCGCCGCGATCTCGAACGGCCCGGCACCCCCGGTGATGCCGGTGGTGAACTCCGTGACGGTGCCGGCCGGCGTGATCCGTCCGATGCGGTCCGCGCCGCTCTCGGTGAACCAGAGGTTCCCGTCCGGTCCCGCCGCGATTCCGCTGGGGTTTGCGCTGCCGACGATTCCGGTGCTGAATTCGGTGACTGTGCCGGACGGGGTGATCCGGCCCACGCGGTTGCCGAGATACTCGGTGAACCAGAGGTTCCCGTCTGGTCCCGCCGTGATGCCCTCGAGCTGCGCGCCGAGGGCGATTCCAGTGCTGAATTCGGTGACCGTGCCGGCGGGACTGATCCGCCCGATGCGGTTGCCGGACTTCTCCGTGAACCACAGATTGCCGTCCGGGCCTGCCGCGATTTCCAATGGTTGCGAGCCCGCGGTGATGCCGGCGCTGAATTCGGTGACCGTGCCGGCGGGGGTGATTCGTCCGACGCGGTTGCCTGACAGCTCAGCAAACCACAGGTTCCCGTCGGGACCGGCGGCCATCCCGACCGGGTTGGCCCCTGCCGAGATGCCCGCGCTGAACTCGGTGACGGTGCCCGTGGACGCCTGTGCCGGCGGGCAGGCGAGCAGCGCGACGAGCGCGAGGGAGGCAGCGACTCCGGCAGCCGCGGGTGCGCGGCTCCGGCGGTGGGCGACAGGACCCAGCATGGACGACCTCCGCAAAGCAGGAACCGAGCGCGTCGACTGTCGCCGGTTTGGCCGCCCGCGTCAAGCGGGCGCCACAGCGGCGCGACTCGCTCGGGCTTGTGCGGGAGCCGCCATCCTGACCGTCGCGACGGCCACAAGCCGGAGACGGGACTCGAACCCGTGACCCCCTGTTTACAAGACAGGCGCTCTACCAGCTGAGCTACTCCGGCGGGCCCGCGGAACTGTACGGCGGTCCCGGCCGCCCCGGCTAGGCCGCGGCGCCCGCGAGGCGCTCACGCCACCACGCGACCGCGTCGCCGAGCGTCGTGTCGAGCGGGATCTCGGGCTCCCAGCCGGTGGCATCCGTCAGCCGCGCGTGCGATCCGCGAATCTCGGCGACCTCGTGGGGCCGCACGAGGTCGGGGTCCACCGTCGGCTCGATGATCACGCCGGCGACACGTTCGAAGGCGGCGACGAGGTCGCGGGCCGAGCGGGAGGATCCGGAGGCCACGTTGTAGATGCCGGGCGGTGCCGAAGCGAGGAGCCGGTAGGCCCGCACGACGTCGCGCACGTCGGTGAAGTCGCGCCGCGTATCCGGGTTGCCGGTCACGAGCGCAATCGCCGATCGCCCGCTCTCCAGCCCTTGGGCCACCTGTCGGGCAAAGGATCCGATGACGAACCGCTCGGTCTGGCCGGGGCCGGCGTGGTTGAACGCACGGGCGCGGACGACGTGCAGCCCGTGCGCGTCGGCGTACATGCCGCCGAGGAGGTCCGTACCGGCCTTGGACACGGCGTAGGGGTTCTGGGGGCGCAGCGGGGCGTCCTCGGCCACCGGCAGCGACGCCGGCGGGCCGTAGATCTCTCCGCTGGATCCGATGATGACGCGGGCGTCCGGCGCCTCGGTGCGGATCGCCTCCAGCACGGAGAGCGCCATCGCGGTGTTGTCTCGCAGCACGGCGACCGGCTCCTGCCACGAGCGGCCCACGGAGGCGAGCGCGGCGAGGTGGTAGACGACCTCCGGCTGGGCGTCGCGCACGGCTGCCGCGGTCGCCTCGGGGTCGAGCAGGTCGACGTCGTGCCAGGCGTCCGCCGACCGCGATAGCCCGATGACGTCGTCGCCGCCGGCCGCGCAGGCGGCTGCGAGATGGCTGCCGGCGAAGCCCGAGACGCCGGTGATGAGGACCCGCGGGCTCAGGACGCGGGACCGGCGGTCACGGCGTGCTCGAGGTTGCCGTGGCCGTTCGACGACACCATGACCTCGTACTCGGGCAGCTCGGGATCCGGCGGGTTGAGCCGCCGCTCGAGCTCGCCGAGGACCAGCCCGAACAGCAGGTGCCGCCACGCCGCCTGGGCGAAGGCCGCCCGGTTGCCGGTGAGCGGCACGAGCTCCTCGCGGGCCGGGTGCCAGCGGTCGGTGAGCCGGCCGAGGGGCCACAGGGCGACGTGCTCGGCCAGGGCTGCCACCGGGCCCCGCGCCCAGGGCGGAATCGGCATGAGCGGAGCGAGGTTCGCGTACACGGCGCCGAACAGGGCGCCGTTGTGGACGTGCATGGCCGTGCCGGCCGCGGGCCAGGCCGGTCCGCGCGTCGCGAGCTTCCCGAGCAGCTCGACGTCGTCGTACTGCGAGCCGAAGGCCCGCTTGTCGAGCGGCTGCTGGGCCGCCCAAAGGCCCGCGGCGACCGCGCCGGCGAGGGCGCCTCTCAGGGTCCGTGCGCGATCGATCGCCATGCGGCGCCCACTGTAACGCGACCTGCGCGCCGGGGTTGTGAGGGGCGGCATGGATCTCGACCGTCACCACGCCCGGGCGCGGCAGCGCGGCGTCAATCCGTTCGTCTACTGGACGGTGCGCGCGATCCTCCAGCCGTTCTTCCACGTCTACTTCCGCCTGTCCCGGGTCGGACGCGAGCACGTGCCGGCCGAGGGGCCGGTCATCTACGCGGCAAACCACCGGTCCTTCCTCGACCCCTTCGTCATCGGGACGATGGCCCGCCGGCCGATCTACTACGTCGCGAAGGAGGAGCTCTTCCGCAACCGCTTCGTGGCCTGGCTGCTCAACTCGCTCGGGGCGTTCCCAGTCCGGCGGGGCGCGGCCGACCAGGACATGCTGGCGACCGCGCGGGCGATCCTCGATCGCGGCGACTGCATCGTGATCTTCCCCGAGGGGACGCGCATCCGGCCCGGCGCGCTCGCCGAGCCCCGGCGCGGCGTGGGCCGGCTCGCCCTCGAATCCGGGGCGCCGGTCGTGCCGATCGCCGTCATCGGCACCGAGGCCGTGCGCAAGGGCATCCGGATCCGGCCGCACAAGGTTCGGATCCGTGCCGGCCGCGCGCTGACCTTCCCGCGGGTGCAGGAGCCGTCGAAGGAGCTCGCCGCCGCGGTGACCGACCGGATCTGGCCGTGCGTGATGCTCCAGTGGGAGTGGCTCGGCGGCCTTCCGCCGCTGCGCAGGGCCACCGTCGTGGGGGCCGGCGCCTGGGGAACCGGGCTCGCGGTGCTGCTCGCCCGGGCCGGCCTCGAGGTCGACCTCGCCTGCCGCAGCCACGCCCAGGCCGAGGTGCTCGAGCGCGACCGGGTCAACGCGGCCTACCTCCCCGGTGTCGAGCTGCCGGCAGCCGTGCGCCCGATCGCGGCCGACGACGCCTCGCTGGCCGGCCACGACCTCGTGTGCTTTGCGGTTCCGGCCCGCGACCTGCCCGCCGCCGTGGCGGCGCACGGCGCGGCGGTTCCGGCGCGGGCCGGGGTGCTCGTCGTCGCGAAGGGCCTCGTGCCGCCGCGGGGGTTGCGGCCCGCCGACTACGTCGCCGAGCGGTGCTCGGCGCGCGCCGTCGCCGTGCTCGCCGGGCCGTCGCACGCCGCGGCGGCGCTCGACGGCGGCGCGTCGGTGCTCGCGGCCTCCCAGGACGCCGGATTCGCCCGCCAGATCGCCGGCGTGCTCCGCACCGCCGGGCTGGATGCCGGGATCTCCCGCGACGTGGCCGGCGCCGAGCTCGCCGGGTGCGCCAAGAACGCCGCGGCGGTCGCGGCAGCGGCGGCGGCGGCCTCCGGCCCCAACGCGGCTGGCGCCGTCGCCGGGAAGGTGTTCGCCGAGATCGGCGCCTACGCCAGCGCCGAGGGCGGGCGGCCGGAGACCCTGGCCGGCCTCGCCGGAGCCGGGGATCTCGTCGCCACGCTGATGGCCGGCGGCAGCCGGAACCGCCAGGCCGGCGAGCTCTTGGCCACGGGCCTGCCCGCCGGAGAGATCCGTCCGCGGCTCGGGCATGCCGTCGAAGGCATGGACGCGATTCCGCTGCTCGCCGGTGCGCTGCGCGACGCCGGCGTCCCGGCCCCGACGCTCGACGGGCTCAGCGACCTCGTCGAAGGCCGGATCGGCGCGGACGAGTGGCGCGCCACCATCACGACCCCCTCCCAGCCGGCCCGCCGGGTGCGAGCGGCCTGACGCGGGTAGCCTCCCATGCGTGGACGCCCCGCCCGCCCAGGACCAGGACAAGGCCAAGCTCGACCGCGAGTTCTCCGACCTGTACCGGGCGCACCTGCGCGACGTGTACAGCTACTCGTACTACCGGGTGGGCAACCATCACGACGCCGAGGACCTGACCGAGCAGACCTTCCTGCAGGCCTACCGGCACTTCGAGCGCGCCCAGCGGGAGTCAAATGGGCGGCCGCTCCGCCCCTGGCTCATCCGGATCGCGCACAACCTGGCCGCGAACTACTACCGCGACCGCGCTCGCAAGCCCCAGTCGCACCTGGACGACGCGTCGGTGGTGACCTCGCCGCACACGACCGAGTCGCTCGTCGAGGGCCGGGAGGAGCTCGCGCGGGTGCTGGACGGCGTCTCAGAGCTTCCGGACGATCGCCGCGAGGCGCTCATCATGCGCTTCGCGCTCGGGATGGACAACCGGGAGATCGCGCGCGCGCTCGGGCGCAGCGACGGGGCCACCAAGGTGCTGCTGCACCGCGCGATCAAGCAGCTCGAGCAGATCGTCAAGGAGAAGGAGGCCGGGACGCGCTGAGCGGGCCCGGGACCCCATGGACGCGATGACCACCGATTCGGGCGATTTCGAGGCGCTGCTGCGCCAGGCGCTCGCGCCCGTCGAGCCCCCGACCGATCTCAGCGACCGGCTCGAGGCCACGCTCGTCAACCTCACCGAGCTCGCACAGGACGAGCTCGAGGCGTGGGAGCTCTCGGCGATGCGCGATCCGCGCAACTGGGCGCGTCCCGTGGCAGCCGCCGCCGTCGGCACGGCCGCCGGCGCCGCCCTCGTGCTGGTGCGCGTGCGCGCCCGGGGGAAGAAGCGCCAGCGTCCGGACGGTCTGGGGGACCTGATGGAGCGCACGGCGCGGGACCTGGCGAGCGAGGCGCGCAAGCTGCTGCACCGGTAGCGCCCGCCTTCCCCTCGATGGCTGATTTCCCGACCTCGCGCCCGCGGATCGCGACCGAATCAGCCGGGCAGTGATCCGATGGCGCCCCTGGGCCGAAGGAACCGAGGCGAGATGGCCCGGCTCCCTGCCCCAACCGACCTGTCCCGGCTTGCCGATGAAGACCTCATGCAGCTCGTCCAGCGCAACGACCCGCGGGCCTTCGAGCTCGTGTACGACCGCCACTCCGGCAGCGCCTTCGCGCTCGCCTACCGGATGTGCGGCCGCCGGGCCACCGCTGAGGAGGTCGTCCAGGAGGCGTTCCTGGCAATCTGGCGCAGCGGCGCCCGCTACGACCGAGCGCGGGGCAGCGTTCGGACCTGGGTCCTCGGCATCGTGCATCACCGGGCGATCGACGCCCTGCGCCGCAGCATCGTGCACGACCGCCGCCGCGCCAGCGACGAAGGGATCGAGGAGCGGTTCGAGGCGCCCGACCGGACCGACGTCGAGGCCGCCCGCCGCGACGAGGCGCGCGAGATTCGCGAGCTGCTCGACGGCCTGCCCGAGGAGCAGTGCCGGGTGATCGAGCTCGCCTACTTCGGCGGATTCACCCACGCCGAGATCGCCGAGATGCTCCAGATGCCGCTCGGCACCGTAAAGGGGAGGATGCGCCTCGGGCTCGAGAAGCTGCGGACCGCCCTCCCGTCCCCGGAGGTGGCCGCCCCGTGACCAGTCCTGTGGACACGCCCGGGCACGACGAGGCCTACGCGGCGCTCGGCGCCTTCGTCCTCGGCGCGCTCGACGACCAGGAGCGCGAGCGCGTGGCGAAGCACGTCGCCGCCTGCCCCGCCTGCCGGCAGGACGTCGCCGACCTCCAGGTCGCCGCCGACGTCCTGCCCCAGGGGGTCGAGCCGGTCACGCCACCGCCTGAGCTGAAGGATCGGATCATGGCCGTCGTGCGCAGCGAGGCCGACCTCCTGCACGCCGCCGGGCCCGAAGCCGACCGGCCGGGCCGCGCCGTGCGCCGGGAGGCCTCGCGGTCGCGGTGGCTCCTGCGGCCCGCCGCCCTGGCCTTCGGTGCCGCCGCGGTCCTGGCGATCGGGGTCGGCGCCGGCGTGCTGGTGTCCGGCGGGGACGACGGCCCCGCCGGCACCCGCACCATCCAGGCGAGCGTGCGGCCCGCGGCCGGGGCGGACGCCGGGGCGCGCCTCGTGGTCGCCCGCGACAGCGCATCGGGCGCGCGGCTCGAGGTCCAGGGCATGCGCAACCCGCCCCCGGGGCGCGTCTACCAGGTGTGGATCGCGCCATCGGCGGGCGCCCCCGTGCCCACGGACGCGCTCTTCACGGTCAGCCGGGCCGGCACGGCCTCCGTCAGCGTGCCCGGCAGCCTCGCCGGCGCCCAGGCCGTGCTTGTGACGAGCGAGCCGCAGGGCGGCAGCCGGGTCCCGAGCGGGCAGCCGGTCATCGCAGCAAAGCTCACCTGAGGGCGCCGCGCCGCCGCGGCCCGGCGCGAAGGCGGCCGGCCCGACCCACTAACGTCACGGCTCGCGATGGCCACGTGCTACCGACACCCCGACCGCGAGACGCGCGTCTCGTGCTCGTCCTGCGGCCGGCCGATCTGCCCGGACTGCATGACCCCCACGCCGGTGGGCATGCGCTGCCCGGAGTGCTCCCGGGACCGGACGCAGGTCCGCACGGCGGCGACGGTCGCCGCGCGCAGCGAGCCGATCGCGACCTACGTCCTCATCGGGCTCAACGTGCTCGCGTTCATCGCGGGCGAGGCCACCGGGGGCGGCCTGATCCAGGGCGCCGGGGGCACGATCATCGCGGACGGGGCGCTCTCGAACTCCTCGATCGCGATCGGCGGCGAGTACTGGCGCCTGGTGACGAGCGGGTTCCTGCACGCCGGCCTGCTGCACCTGGCGTTCAACATGTACTTCCTGTGGTTCCTCGGGCGCCTGCTGGAGCCGGCGATCGGGAAGGTGCGCTTCCTGGCGATCTACTTCACGTCGCTGCTCTGCGGCTCCTTCGGGGTCCTGCTCACGGCCCCGGCGGGCGTGACCGTTGGCGCGTCCGGCGCGGTGTTCGGGCTCATGGGCGCCGCCGTGGTCACCATGCGCGCCCGGGGGATGGACCCGTTCGCAGGCGGCCTGGTTGCGCTCATTGCGATCAACCTGCTCATCACGTTCGTCTTCCCGAACATCTCGATCGGCGGCCACGTCGGCGGGCTCCTCGGGGGCATCGCTGCGGCGTTCCTGCTCGTGGACGTCGGCGAGCGCCAGCGCTCGATGGCGCTTCCGCTTCTGGCCTGTGCGCTCCTCGCCGCGGCAGCGGTGGCCGGGTCGATCGCGGTCGCGTGACGGGCGGCAGCCGGTGCGTTGACCCGCCCGGCCGCTACGCCCGCCCGGCCGCAGGCGCGAACGCCTAGGTCAGCGGCAGCGCGCGGGTCGCGGCCTCGGGCTCGGGCACGAGGCCGGGGTGCAGCAGGTGCCCGAGCACCTCGAGGCCGTCGACGAGCCGCGGGCCGGGCCGCGAGAAGTACGCGGCGGCATCGACGGCGGCGATCTCGCGGGCGCCGAGTGCGGCGAGGCGGTCGGCGAAGGCCTCGGCCTCGGCGAGCGCGCGGCCGGCGCCGTAGCCGCACGGCATCACGACCACGACCTCCGGCCCGGCCGCGGCGACCTCCTCCCACGTCCGCGGCTCGGACGGCTCGCCGGCGAGGCCCAGCACGTCGAGGCCGCCGGCGTACTCGATGAGCTGCGGGATCCAGTGGCCCGCCACGTACACGGGGTCGAGCCACTCCAGCGCGGCGACGCCCGGCCGCTCGGCGTGCTTGACCGCCTCGCGCACCCGGTCGATCCGGATCGCGGCAGCCTCGACCAGCGCCGCCCCGGCGGCCGCGCGCCCCGTGGCGCGGGCCAGGGTGCCGACATCGCCGAGCACCTCGCCGAGCGTGTGCGAGTCCAGCGCGACGACTTGGGGCTGGGGATCGAGCCGCCGGGCCAGGGCGGCCACGTCGTCGAAGCTGACGGCACAGACGTCGCAGAGCGCCTGCGTGACGATCAGGTCGGGCTCGAGCTCGGCGAGGAGTTCCTCGTCGAGGCCGTAGATGGACTCGCCGGCGGCGGTCCGCTCGCGCACCGCGGCGTCGATCTCCGCCGGACCGAGGTCCGCCGGGAGCCGGTCGTGCGTGGCGGCCGGCAGCTCCTGCGCCTCGGGAGGGTGATCGCACTCGTGCGTGACAGCGATAACCTCGTCGCCGGCGCCGAGGGCGAAGAGGATCTCGGTCGCGGACGGGACCAGGCTGACGATGCGCATCGGGGAGAGCACGATATGGCACGGCTGACCGAGGAGGAGATCGACGGTGGCATCGCTGGCTCGGCGTGGCGCCACGAAGGCGGCGCGCTCGTGCGCGAGCGGGAGCTGGCGAACTTCGCCGAGGCGCTCGCGTTCGTGAACCGCGTGGGGGCGGCGGCAGAGGCCGCAAACCACCACCCCGACATCCTCCTCCACAGCTGGAACCGCGTCCGGCTCACGCTCACCACGCACTCTGAGGGCGGCATCACCGCGGCTGACCTGGCCCTCGCCGGCACGATCGACGGGCTCGCATGAGCCGCCGCTCCCTCGCCGCGGCCCTGGCCGCCGCCGCGGCAGCCGCCGCCGCCATCGCGGGCGCGGCTCCGGCGTCCGCCCGCCAGGTGCGGGTGTTCGCCGTCGGGCCCAAGGTCTCGCTGGGCTGGCTGGCGACCCGGGCCGAGTTCCGGGCCAAGCTGCTGGCGCTGATGGACCGGCGCGAGCGGCGGCCTGGCGTCCCCATCCAGCGGGGTGCCGACGACGTGGCGTCGCATCTCCTCGGGCCGTCGGACCCCCGGCGCCCGGCGGCGACGGCGCGCGATCTCGTGGCGCTGCCCGAGGACCTTGGCTTGATGGCGGCCTTCGTCGGGCAGCGCGGCGCGCCCGCCCGCCAGGTGAAGCCCGAGGACTCGATCGCCGGGGCGATCATCGCCCTGCTGGGCAGCTACGGCGACGTGACGCCGTACTACGACGCGAAGTATCCGGAGCTCAAGGCCCGCGGCCTGCCACTCCGCCAGCTCTTCCTCGCGGCGACCGACACGTTCGGGCGCACCGCGATCGAGACGTACTCGGAGCTGGCCGACCGCTACGACGTCGAGCTCGAGGCGGGCGTGAACATGGCCCAGTCCTGGCGGGTGGTCTGCACGAACCGCGCCCGCTTCCGCCCGCTGCCGGGCGGCGTGCGATGCGACCGGCAGGACCCGGCGCTCGTCGCCAAGCTGCGGGCACCGGACGAGCCGCAGCGCGACTACGCCTACGAGGCGACCTCGCCGAAGGTCTCGAACCTCGCGCTCGTGTTCGACGCCGACGGCCGCCTGGTCTCCAAGCAGGTGAAGGCCTACCTCACGCCGACCGAGCTCCCGGGCCAGCTCGACCTCGCGCCGGGCCCGGTCTCCGGGCTGCGGGGCGTCCGCACGCCGGTCGGGACGCTCGGGTTCGTGACGAGCAAGGACGCGTGGATGCCCGATGTGACCGCCAAGCTCGACTCCGATCACGTCGACGTCCTCGTCCAGCCTGAGTTCTTCGTCAACGACACGGTCCGCCCGTCCGGCATGTGGAGTCCCGACACGCTGAAGTCCGCGGGCTACTCGGACCTGCTGCGCCACCCCTCGATCGGGGCACTGGTCCTGCCTGAACTGACGGGCAACATCTACGACTTCTCGGCCGACGCGCAGCAGCACCTCGCCGTCAAGCCGCGCCGGCCAGGGGGTTCGCGCTTCCTCGTCGGCCAGCCGCCGGCGCCGGGCCTGACCCGCGTCCAGCCGTGGCTCGCGCGGGATCCGGTGCGCCCGGGGGAGCCGTTCGCCGAGCGACGCCAGCGGCTCGGCGCTGCCGGCCTGCTCGCGCTCCCGCTCGGCACCGGCCCCGCGTGCGCCGGGGCCGACGTGCTGGGGGCATGCAAGGGCGGCCAGCCCGAGGGGGTGCTGTGGCAGGACGTGGAGGTCGGCCGCGCGCCGGCCTTCCGCCCGGCGCCCCGGCGCAAGCGGGCAGCGACGCCGTTCGCCATCAATCGCCCGATCGCCCCGTCGGGGCGCCCGCAGCGCAACGTGGCGCTGGCCGCACGGGGACCGCGGGTCTGGGCCGCGTTCGAGGAGCGCAGCAGCGGCCGCGACCGCATCCGCCTGGTTCGATCCTCCGACGGGGGTGCCACGTGGTCGGCACCCGTCGCCCCGGCGGGCCGGCCGGGCGCCGACCAGCGCTGGCCGAGCCTGGCGGCCGGGCCCGACGGCCGGGTCTGGCTGGCCTGGCAGGATCACACGGGCGGTGTCCCGCGCGTGCGCGCCGCGGTGTCGGTCGACGGCGGCCGCACGTTCCGGCGGGCCTGGTCCGACGCGAGCGCCCCGGCCGGCGCGGCCCAGTGGCGCCCGAGCATCGCCGCCGGCGAGGCCGGCCGCGCCACGGTCGCGTACGTCGACGAACGGGCCCGGTCCCAGGACGACGGCCTGCCGCAGGCGCACATCCGCGTCGCCCGCACCTCCGGCGGCAGCGCCGTGCTCGACATCGCCGCGCCGGCCGAGCTCGCCCGCAAGCTCGACAACGCCTGGGCGCCGCACCTCGCCGTGAGCGGCCGCCGGGTCCTGGCGACGTGGGTCGACTTCCACACCTGCGACTGGCGGGTGTGGGCACGCGAGTCCGCCGACGGGGGCGCGACCTGGGGCCCGGAGCGGCCAGTGACCGACGCGCCCGCGGCTACCGAGGCGCTCGACGACACCCCGCGCGGCGCCTTCACGGCGGGCGGGCCGCTCGTTGCCTTCACCGACTGGCGCAAGCGCGACAGCTCGGCCACCCGGCCCCATCCGCTCTACGACATCGACGCGAGCCGCCCGGGTGCCCGGAACCGGCAGGCCGACGGAAACGGAGCGGCGCAGGTGGACAGCTTCGCCCCGGCGCTCGTCGCGGTGCCCGGCGGCGCGCTCGTGGCCTGGCAGGACCACCGCGAGGGGCCTGGGGACGTGCTCATCCGGCGCTTGTCCTCCGCGGGCGCGCCGGCTGGCGCCGTCCGGTCCGTCGCCGATCAGCCGCGCGGCAGCGGAGCCAACCGCTGGCGGCCCGAGCTCGCTGCGGCCGGGAGCCGGGTCGTCGCGGCCTGGGAGGACGAGCGGGACGGCCCGCCGCAGATCTTCGCGGCGTCCGCGGCCATCTCGTCGATCCGCTGAGGCAGTCCCCGGAGCCGCGGGGGCGACCCGGGCGCCTGCTACGGTTGCGCCGTCGCCTCGATGCCCGACGACCTTCCTCGAAGTAGCGGCTCGCCCCGCTCCGCCCGCGCTCGCGGGCCGCACCGCCCCTGGCAGCGATGATCGCCGTCGCGCTCATCGCCGTGCTCGCGCTGGTGCTCCTGAACGCGTTCTTCGTCGCGTCGGAGTTCGCGCTCGTTCGCTCGCGCCGGTCCAAGCTCGAGGCGATGGCGAAGGACGGCCAGCGCGGCGCCGCGACGGCTGTCGCCCAGCTCGACGACATCACCGAGTACCTCTCGGCGGCGCAGCTCGGGATCACCCTGGCCTCGATCGGGATCGGCTTCCTCGGCGAATCCGCCGTCGCCTCCCTGCTCGAGCCGCTGTTCGGCGGACTCTCACACGGCCTGGCGCTGGCGATCAGCATCGTGATCGCCTACGTCGTCGTGACCGCGCTGCACATCACGATCGGCGAGCAGGTGCCGAAGGTCATGGCGATCCAGCGCGCCGAGGGCACTGCCCGGCGGATTGCCGGGCCGCTCCGGACGTTCCGCATCGCGCTGAAGCCGTTCGTGATGCTCCTCAACGCGGTCTCGAACTGGCTCCTGAAGATCCTGGGCATCCGCACGGACACCTTCGAGGACGACGCCGCCGGCACGTCGGAGGAGCTCAAGCTGCTCATCGCCGAGTCGGTCTCGGGCGGCAAGCTCGACGCCGGCGAGGCCGGGATGCTGCACGGCGTCTTCCACCTCCACGAGCAGGAGGCCCGCCAGGTGATGACGCCGATCCCGGCGGTCGTCACCGTCGACGTCTCGTCGGATGTCGAGCAGGCGCTGGAGCGGTGCATCAGCTCCGGGCACACGCGCCTCGTGGTCACCGAGGAGGACGACCGCGACCGCGTTCGCGGCCTGGTGCACGTCAGCGCGCTGGCCAAGCGGCTCATGGGCGTCGGCCCGCACGCCGACCTCGGCCCGATCGTCCATGACGCACCGATCGTGCCCGAGACCAAGCCGCTCGACGACCTGCTCGCCGACCTGCAGCGCATGCGCTCGTCCCTGGCCGTGGTCGTCGACGAGTACGGGCGGGTGGCCGGAATCGTCACGGTGGAGGACATCGTCGAGGAGGTCGTCGGCGAGATCGACGACGAGACCGATCCCGCGGGCGGCGAGGTGCGCCAGCTCCCGAACGGCGACTGGCTCGTGCGCGGCCACGTGGCGGTGACCGATCTGCACGACTACGGGGTCACGCTGCCCGTCGACACCGACGCCTACAACTCGGTCGGCGGCTTCGTCTTCGCCGAGCTCGGCCGCCTGCCCCAGCGTGGCGACACCGTCAATGCCGCCGGCTTCTCAATCCGGGTGGAGTCGGTCAAGGACAACCGGATCGAAGCCGTCCGGATCCGCCCGCGCCCGGCGGGCAGTTGACGCGCGCCCGCCTCGTCTGGCACTATCGCCGCCGAATCGTTTCGGATGTCACGAGCCGCACCGCGGTTTGGAGCATCCGGCGGTTGTTGGAGGGGAGCAGGCCAGGCGACGGGCGTCACGCCCAAGCGGTGCGAAGCCCGTCGCCGGGCCTCACAACGCCGATCGGCCCGCTTGCGCGGGCCGATCTGCTTCTGGGAGGAGGTGCGGCTATGAGGTACGTCGCACCGGCAGTATCGGCACGGACCATCAAGCGCCCTTAAAGCGCTGATCGCGGCGAGCTAATACTCCGGGGGCTTCGCGCCGGCGGGCGGCGCCGGTGTTTCGGGCTGGCGATAGTCGTGGAAGCCCCGGTCGGTCTTGCGGCCGAGCGCATCATCGGCCACGAGGCGGTGGATCGTGCCGGGGATCTCCTCCCCGATCGTCTCGCCGATCGCCACCGCCACGTCGAGCCCGACGAAGTCCAGGAGCGCCAGCGGCCCCATCGGGTGGCCGGCCCCCAGCGTCATGCACTCGTCGACCTCGGAGGGGAGCAGCGACGTCGTCTCGAGCAGCCGCACGGCCGAGAACAGGTAGGGGAAGAGCAGCCGGTTGACCACGAACCCGGGGATGTCGGGCACTTCCACGGCAGTCTTGCCGAGGTCGTGCGAGAGCGCGTGGGCCCGGGCGCGGGTCTCCTGGGAGGCCTCGGCCGGGAAGGCGAGCTCGATGAGCTCCATCGCCGGCACGGGGTTGAAGACGTGCAGGGCGCAGAACCGGTCCGGGCGGCCAGACGCCGCGGCGAGCGGCGCCACCGCCAGCGAGGAGGTCGTCGAGGCGAGCACGGCTGTTTCGGTGAGCAGGCCGTCGAGCGCTTCGAGAATCGCCCGCTTGGGCTCGGGCTCTTCCACCACGGCCTCGATCGCAAACGTCACGCCGGCGTCGGCGAGCACCGCGGGATCCGTCACGATTGCGACCCGGCCCGGGTCGGCGGTCTCCTTGGGCTTGCTGCAGATCCGGTCGATGCGCTTGCGAGCGCGCTGCGCCGAGGCGTCCGACCGCGCCCAGAGCACGACGTCGTCGGTGCGGGCCACCGTCACGGCCAGTCCGGTTGCGATTGCCCCAGCTCCTGCGATGCCAATCCGTTCGTTCATGGCGCGGCATCATGCCAACTCAGCGGCGCCGGGGCGTCCTCGGCTGACTCGTCAGTCAACGCGGGGCGCCGCGGCCGCGGGCGGCGGGGCATGGCGGGCGGAGAGGCCCTGGAGGCGGGCGACGGGCCCGAGCATCGTGAAGATCGCCATCTGGGTCAGCCACGCGGGCTTCGCAAGGCGGAACTCATCCTTGAACTCCGGGCCGGTGAGTGCCATCTGCGAGAGGCGCAGGACGCCGCGGGACGTCATGCGCCCGGCGGCGGCAAGGCCCCAGATCGTCTCGAAGAACGCCTCGGTCTCGAGGGCCGGCGCCGTGCGCCAGCGCAGCCGTGCCGGGGCGGCCTCGCACCACATCGCGTGCGGAGTGCCGGCGGGGACCGTGAGGACATCGCCGGCCTGCAGTGTCCGCCGCTCCCCGTCGACCACGGCCTCCACCGCGCCCTCGAGGACCTCGAAATCCTCCTGCTGGGAGGGGTGGAAGTGCAGCGGCGGACGCGCACCGCCGGGGCGGTAGGCCGTCTCGACCTCGAGCGCGGCACCGCCGGTGTCGGCCGTCGTGGCCAGGAAGGTCAGCCGCTGGCCGGTCACCGGGTTCTCGTACGTGTCGCCGCGGGCCGCCATCGGCCGCCAATGCTAGATGGTCGATTCCGCGGTCCCGCGCCCGCGGATGACGGGTGCGATCGGGCCTGGGCCGGCCGCAAGACGGCCTAGAGCGCGGCGCCAGGGTGCAGGCCGTGGCGGGCGGCGGCGCCGGCGGCGAGCTCGAGGACGGCGTGCGCCCGGCGGCAGGAGCGGACGCGGCCCGGCGCCACCGCGGCGTCCACGCGGACGGCGATGCGCCCCGGTCCGAGCCACACGAGATCGATGGCGACGCACATGCCGAACGTGTGGACCGACCGGGTGCAGGGCAGCAGCAGCCCGGCATGCTCCGGGATCTCTGCGAGCCCGGCCAGTCCGGCGAGGCGGGCCGCTGGGGTGCGGGCGACGCGCACATCCAGGCCGGGCCGGGCCGGACGTGCGGCGGGCAGGCGGGACAGGCGGCGCGGGAGCGGGGCGGGCGGCACGTCCGGGAGAGGGCCGGGACGGGACGGCCTCGCCCCCGTCAGCCTGGTGGAAGAGCGCCACGGACGCGGCGAGGCTGCCGCAACGACCGCAGGCCGGGCGGCCCGAGCTAGCCCTCGAGCCGCTTGACGAGCTCGTCGAGGCGCAGCTCCTCGAGGCCGCGGCTGACGGCGTCCAGCTCGCCGGCACAGAACTCGACGAGCTCGCGGCCCTCGCGCACGAGATCGAGCGTCTCGCGCAGTCCGGCCTCGCCGGAGTCGAGCCGCCGGATGATCGCTTCGATCCGGGCCTCGGCCTCCTCGTACGTCCGGGCCGGAGCCGGGCCGGCGGCGGGCGCCGGATCGGGCTGGCCCGGGGTCGGATCGGCGGCGTCAGTCACGGCGCCGGATCCTCCACGGCGGCCCGGACGCTGCCGTCCTGGAAGGCGAGGTCCAGTGTGCCGGCAGCGCGGGCGCCGGCCGTTGTGGTGACGACCTCGCCCGCCGGCCCGCGGGCGAGGACGTAGCCGCGGGCCAGGGTGCGGTCCGGATCGTGGGCAGCAAGCGCCGCCGCCCGCGCCCGGAGGGTGGCCCGCCGCGGCTCGAGTGCCGCTGCGGCGGCCTTGCGCCCCAGCACGACGGCGACCGTGTGCTGGTGGCGCCGCGCGTCGTGACGGCCCCGGCGGGCCGCCGCGCGGATCTCGCGAAGCTGCTGGTGCAGGCGGGCGCGCTGGCGCTCGACGCGCTCGGCGGGGACCCGCGCGAGCTGGCGCAGGGTGCGGGCCCGTGCGGCGGTGGCGCGGCGGCCGTGGGCCTGCAGCTGGCGGGCGGCGTCGCGGGCCGAGGCGCGGGCATCGCCGATCGCGATGGGGACCGCCGTCTCGGCCGCGTGGGTCGGCGTCGAGCAGCTCGCAGCCGCCACGTCGTCGAGGACCGTGCGGTCGGCGTGGTGCCCGAGCGAGGCGATCACCGGGATCGGCAGGAGCGCGACCGTGCGGCACAGGGTCTCGTCCGAGAACGCGAGGAGATCCGCAACCGATCCGCCGCCGCGGGCCACGATCGCCACCTCGGCGCCCGCCGCCGCGAGGTCCTGCAGGGCCTGCCCGATCCGCGGCGCCGCCTGGCCGCCCTGCACCGGCGCGAAGGCCCAGACCAGCCGGCCCGCCCACCCGCGCCGTTGAAGCGCCGCGAGCACGTCGCCACGCGCCTTGCCCTGCTCCCCGGTGACCACCCCGATGGTGCGCGGGAGCGCCGGGCGCGGCAGCCGCTTCTGCGGCTCGGTCAGGCCCTCGGCGGCAAGCTGCGCGCGCAGGCGGGCGATCTGGGCAAGGAGGTCGCCTTCCCCGGCGGGCCGCAGCGCCGTCGCCCGGAAGCTGAAGGACGGGGAGGCCGTGGCGCTGCCGCCGTAGTAGTCGCAGCCGCCGGCGACGACGACCTGGGCGCCGTCGGCGAGCGCCCCCTCGGGCAGTCCGAGCCGGTCGAGGTCGGACCGCCAGACCGAGACGGGCACCGCGCCCCCGGCGTCGCGCAGCTCGAAGTAGGCCTGGACCTTGGATGTCCCCAGGTTGCTCACTTCGCCGAACAGCTGGACCCGCCGGAAGCCGCGCAGGCGGTCACGCAGCGCCCGCGCGTACTCGCCGACCGGGAACGGTCCCGGCAGGTCGACGCCCTCGATGCCGGCCGGGGGTGCGGGGCCGCCGGACGCCGCGCCTGGGCCGGGGCGCTCAGGCACGGCCAGCGCCGGCAGCCGCGAGGGCCCGGACCGCCGCGGCCTTGTCCGGGCCGGACGGAACCGCGACGAGCGTCGTCGCCCCGGCGCCGGCGTAGGCGGCCAGGCGGGCGTCGAGGCCGCCGGGCGTGGTGCAGATGCAGGCGGCGTCGATCAGTTCGTCGGTGAGCGCCATCGCCGCGCCGACCCGGTCCCCGGCGAGCATCTTCTCCTGGCATTCGCGGGCCGCGGCGCCGTGGCCATAGCGGTCGGCCACGTCGACGTAGAAGTTCTTCTCCTTCGCCCCCATGGCCCCGAGATAGAAGGCCAGCCAGGGGCGGACCTGGTGGCGGGCCTCGGCGAGGTTCTCGTGCACGGCGAGCGGGACGACTGGCGCGATGTCGATGTCGTCGAGCGCCCGGCCGGCGGCCTGCACGCCGCGGCGCAGCGGGTCCATCATGAGCTCGGGCGCCTCCGGGCTGAACAGGAACGGCAGCCAGCCGTCGGCGATCGCGCCAACCTGCTCGAGCGACTTCGGGCCGATCGCGCCGAGATAGATCGGGATCCGCTCCTGCACCGGCCGGGTCAGCAGCTTCAGGGGCTTCCCGAGCCCGCTCCCGCCGTGGGCGGCGTCGAGCGGGATGGTCCAGTGGGCGCCGGCATGCTCGAGCGGCCGGCGGTCCAGCGCCGCGCGCACGATCTCGACGTATTCGCGGGTGCGGGCGAGCGGCTTCGCGAACGGAACGCCGTACCAGCCTTCGGAGACCTGCGGCCCCGAAACGCCGAGCCCGAGCCGGAAGCGGCCCCCGCTGAGGACGTCGAGGCTGGCCGCGGCCATGGCCGTCGCTGCCGGCTGGCGGGCCGGGATCTGCATGAGCCCCGAGCCGAGGGCGATCCGCTCGGTCGTCCCCGTGAGGCGGCCGAGCACGGACACGGCATCCTGGCCCCACGCCTCCGAGATCCAGACGGAGTCCAGGCCGAGTTCGTCGCCGAGGCTGGCGAGGGACATCTGCTCCTCGGGCGTGAACCACGGCCAGTAGGCGAGGAAGAGGCCGATGCGCATGGCCGCGAGCGTAGCGGGCGGGCTCGTCGCGACGGCGCCGCGGGCGCCTCAACCCGGCGGGCGGCCTGCCGAGTACGGAATTGATGTGAACCGGACCGACGCGCTCACGATCCTGCTTGCGGTCAGCGGCGCGCTCTGCCTCGGGCTTACGGCGCTCGTCGCCGGGCGCAAGGGCGCGCGTGATCGCCGCGAGCGGCAGGGCGCGGAGCGCCGGCGCCGCTACGCGGCGACGCTGGTGCGCGGCGGCCCGGGCCACCTCCAGGCCATCGCGCACGAGGCCGCGGCGGGCGGCGCGGCGCAGGTGGACCTGGCGATCGCCGCGAGCCTGGTGCGCGACGGCCTCGGGCCCGAGCGGCGCGACGCCGTCGCCCGCGCCGCGCAGGCCGCCGGCCTCGTCGACGCGCTGCTGCGCGGCCTGCGCTCCCGCCGGGCCGTGGACCGGGGGCGTGCCGCGCTGCTGATCACGCGGCCCGGGCTGGCGCCCGCCGCCGCCGAGTCGGTGGCGCCGCTCGTGCGCGACCCCGATCCCGACGTGCGGCTGACCGCGATCGGCGGGCTGGCCGAGATCGGCACGGCTGGCGCGGCGCACGCGCTCATCGGGGCGCTGGCTGCCGGCGACACCGCACCGGAGCGGATCGTCGAGCGGCTCGGCGCGCCCTGGGCGGCCGGCACGGTCATCGCCGAGCTGGCGCGGGACGGCCCCGGCCCGGTGCGGAGGGCGCACGCCGGGCGGCAGGTCCCGGTCCGCGCCTCGCTTGCCGCCGCCCTCGGCTTGGCTGGCGATCCGGCGGCCGAGCCGGTGCTGCTCGGGCTTCTGGCTGCGGGCGGCGAGGAGGAGCGGGTGTCGGCGGCCCGGGCGCTGGGCACGGCCGGCGCGGCGGCGGCGATGCCGGCGCTGATCGGCGCGCTCGAGGACGGGGAGTGGCCGGTGCGGGCCCAGGCGGCGAAGTCGCTCGGCCGCCTCGGCGCCGTGGGCGCGGTGCCGGCCCTTGAGCGCTGCCTCGCGGACCGCGCGTGGTGGGTGCGCGCGAACGCCGCCAGCGCACTCCGCGTGCTGGGCGTCCCCGGCCGTGCCGCGCTCACCCGTGCGCTCGCCAGCCCCGACCCGTTCGCGCGCGACCGGGCCCGCGAGCAGCTCGAGCTCGACGCCGTCGCCCAGGGCGCGACGCCGTGACCGGCGCGCTCCGCGACATCGTCTTCGGCGTCAACGCCTTCTTCCTCGCGTACTTGCTGGCCCTCCAGGCGATCAACACGGCGCTCGTCGTCCTCGGCTGGCGCGCGGTCGAGGACTACGTCCGCCGGCGTGCTCTGCGCGACTACCGCTTCGTCGCCGAGTCGCCGCTCTCGATGCCGGTTTCGATCCTCGTCCCGGCGCGCAACGAGTCGGCGACCATCGTCGCGTCGATCCGGGCGCTGCTCGAATCGCAGTTCGTCACGTTCGAGGTCGTCGTCGTCAACGACGGCTCGACCGACGGGACGCTCGAAGCAGTCCGCGCGGCGTTCCGGATGGTGCGGGTGGACCGGGTCCCGCGGGCGCGCCTGCCGACCGCGCCGGTCCGCGCGGTGTACGCCAGTCCCGTGGAGCCGCGCGTCGTCCTCGTGGACAAGGCCAACGGGGGCAAGGCCGATGCCCTGAACGCCGGCATCACGTACGCCGTGTACCCGCTGTTCTGCGCGATCGACGCGGACACCCTCCTCGATCCGGGCGCGCTGTCGCGGCTCGTCTGGGAGTTCCAGGCCTCGCCCGACACGGTCGCCGCGGGCGGCATCGTCCGCATCCTCAACGGCTCGAGGTTCGAGGACGGGCGCCTCGCGGAGGTCCGCACCCCGCGCAGCGTCGTGGCGAACCTGCAGATCATCGAGTACCTCCAAGCGTTTCTCGGCGGCCGGGTCGGGTGGTCGAAGGCCGGCATGCTGCTCATCATCTCCGGGGCGTTCGGGCTGTTTCGCCGGGACGTCGTCGTCGCGGCCGGCGGATACGACGCCGGCACGGTGGGGGAGGACGCTGAGTTGGTCCTGCGGCTGCACCGGCTGCGCCGCGAGCAGGGCCGGCCGTGCCGCATCACCTTCTTCCCGGACCCGATCTGCTGGACCGAGTGCCCGGCGTCCTGGCGCGGGCTGGCGCGGCAGCGAGACCGCTGGCAGCGCGGGCTGATCGAGCTGGTGGCGAAGCACCGCGGGATGGTGCTGCGACCGCGGTACGGGCGGATCGGCCTGGCCGCGCTGCCGTACTTCATCCTGTTCGAGCTCCTCGGCCCGACGATCGAGCTCCTTGGCTACGTGGTCGTGATCCTCTCGTTCGCGCTCGGGATGGTCTCGGTCCCGTTCGTGGTGCTGTTTGCCGCGACGGCGCTCACGTACGGCCTCGTGCTCACCTTCGTGGTCATCCTCATGGAGGAGCGGGCGTTTCGCCGCTACCCGGGCTGGCGCGACCTGTGGCGCCTGATCCTGGCAGCGATCGCCGGGAACCTCGGCTACCGCCAGCTGATCTCGGTGGTCCGGCTGCGCGCCTGGTGGACGGTCCGGCGCCGCGGCTGGGGCGAGCTGGCGCGCACCGGCTTCGGAACCCCGGCGCCCGCGCCGGAGCCCGGCGCGGCGCCGGGGCGCCTGGCGGCCTGACCTCAGCGGGGCCGCGTTGCGCCCACGAACTGCGTGAGCCCCGACGTGCGCCGCTGCACGTCGACCAGGCCGCGCGCCGTCAAGGCGTCGGTGACCTCGCCGCGCTCGAACATCCGCATGCCGCTCGGTGCGGCAACGACGTCCTGCCAGGTGCGGATCGGTTGCGAGGCGGCGCGGCACGACGTGAAGAGCGCGATCCGCCCGCCGGGGGTGAGGACCCGCACCATGTGGTCCAGCGCCTCGAACGGATCGGAGAACAGGTGCAGGGCCGCAAAGCAGCAGACGGCGTCGAAGCTCGCGTCGCGAAACGGCAGCCGGACGGCGTCGCCGCGAACGTATGCGATGTTGTCCTGCGCCGTGTCGGCGATCGCGCGGCCGAGCATCGTGGGGGAGGCGTCGATCCCCACCGCAAGCCCCTCGGGCCCGACGGCGTGGGCAAAGTGGCGCGTGAAGTTCCCGGGTCCGCAGGCGACATCGAGCACGCCGTCGCCGTGCCGCAGGCCGAGCAGGCCGCGGGCGATCCGCAGCTCGTCGTCCATCCCGGGCCCGAGCAGGCCCTTGGCGAGGCGGCCCAGTGCCGGACGCCACCAGCGCTCGTAGACCGCCGGGACGATGCCCGTGAGCATCAGGTCCTGCGTTCGGCCGGTCGAGGGAGGCGGATCGTCGCCGAGGAGGTCGATGTACCCGAGCGGGCTCGCCCCGTCGGGGCGCACCCGCGGCTCGAGCAGCGGCAGCGCACGCTGCACCGGGTCCAGCGGGGCAGCGGGGGCGGCGGCCGGCATGCGCAGCGTCAGGCGTCCAGCTGCAGGGACGGGAGCGGGCGCTCGCCCTCCTGGCGCCCCTCGCCGCGGGTCTCGCCGAGCTGGCCGAGCTGCTCGAGGCGGGCGATCTCGCGCTCGCCCTCGAGGCGGGCCGGGTGCCCGGCGGGGAGGGGGGCGATGAGCTTGGCGATCCGCGCGCGGAGCTGCAGGGCGAAGTGCGGAGTGGAGGCGCCAGTCAGGCCCCGGACGTCCTCGACCGTCACCTCGCGGTCGGCACGGCGGCGGTCGGGATGCTCGGCTTCGCTCACTGCTGGGTCTGTCCGGGGGCGGCGGTGTCGACCGGGACGATGTCGAGAAGGCTGTCGATCCGCGCCTGCACGGGAATCGAGATGGCCTTGTCGTCGCCGATCAGCCAGCCGTGATTGTAGACACCGCGCACCGGATCCTTGTCGTAACCAGGCTGGATGTCGAGGAGATACTGCTCGAGCGCCTTGGGGAGCTCGGCGGCGTCCTGGAGGAGCAGGATGGGCCCGTACGTCCCGCTCGAGGAGAGCGGCGCGCCGGCCGTGGCGTCGAGCGGCCGCCCCGCGTTGGCGAACACGAGCCCGTGGCCGGGGTCGACGACGCCCCACCCGAAGCCGCCGTCGAGGAAGCGCGCGAACGCGATCGCGTTGCTCACCGGATCGGGCCCCGAGATGCGCTTGACCGCCCCGAACTTCCGCAGGGCGGCCAGGACGGTGTCGGGGACGACCGTGCTGGGCCCGAGCACGTAGATCTTCGGCTGCTGGTGGCGGCGCAGCGCCCGCTGGGTCGCAGCCGGGATGCCCGACTTCGTGACGTACAGGATCGGGTCCCCGGCTTTCGCGGCCCAGCCGGCTGCCGGCATCGCAAACGCGGGCGCGGCAGAGGACGCGACGATCACGCGGTCGCTTGGACGCCCGGCCAGGGACGACTGGAACTGGTCGATGGCGGCGGCCTGCGCGGCGGGATCGTCGGGGCTGTCGAGGGAGAACACCTCGTAGCCGTCCGGTTTGGCGGCGCCGGCAATCGAGACCACCTGGGCGCCGCTGGCGGCCCGGACGCCCCGGGGGTCGAGCTGCTTGAGCGCGTCGCGTGTCGCACCCGGCACGTCGCCGCCGTCCGTCAGCAGCGTGGGCGCCCGCAGGGGGGAGGCCATGAGCACGGAAGCCGCGATCCCGGCCTGCCAGTTGTCCTTGTCGACGAGGGCGACCGCGCGCGGCCGGGTCGCAGCCGACTGCGCGGTGAAGACCGCCTGGGCGGCGCCGGCGGCGTCCGCGGTCGGGTCGGCCCCGCCGATGCGGGTCGTGTTCTTGGTGGCGAACCCGGGGAAGCCCAGCGACTTGGCCGCCTGGTCCTGGTCGCCCTTCTTGCCGATGGCCGGCGTGTCGCCTTCGGCATTTCCGCTGATTCCCTTGCCGCAGCCGGCAGTCGCGATCAGGGCGGCGAGCAGCGCGAGCGCCGCGAGGCTGGGGCGGAGAGCCGGCATCGCGGCGCGGACCATACCCGTCGCGGCGCAGGATCCGTTGCAGCCTTCGGTAGGGTGGCGCCGACGCCGAATCCCGAAGGAGCGCTTCGGGACCGGGGGACCCACTGTTGGTGGGGCGAATCCGCGCCACAGCGCGCGGAAGCGGCCACGGCCGCGAGCCCGTCAGCTCACCCCGGAGGCCGACAGGGAGATGCCGAACAGCGTGCGAAGCCACACCACCGCAGCGGTCGTCGCCGGCCTCGCGCTCGCGCTGGCCGGGCCGGCCGGCGCCGCCACGGGCGGAGCCGCTCCGGCTGCGCTGGCCCCGCAGGGCGGCACCGGCGGCATGGCCGTCGGCGCGCCGGCGCCGCAGTCCACCCGGGACAGGCCAGTCGTGCCCGGAACGCGGGCGCGGCTGATCCGCGGCATCGCCTTCGCCCCGGAGGCGGCGCCGCTCGCCGTCAAGCGGGCGATCTGGGCTGGGAACAAGCTCCAGAACAAGCCCTACATCTATGGCGGAGGCCACGCGAGCTTCGCGCTCGACCGCGGATACGACTGCTCGGGCACGGTGTCGTTCGTCATCCACGCCGCCGGTCTGCTCCCGTACTCGTATCCCGTCGACGCGACCGGCTTCTTCCGCTGGGGCCGCCCCGGGCGCGGCGAGTGGATCACGACCTATGCCAACGGCAGCCACGCGTACGTCGTGCTGGCCGGCCTGCGGCTCGACACGTCCGGCAACGGCGGCCACGGCCCGCGCTGGAATCCCGAGCCGCGCGACGCGGCGAGCTTCATCGCGCGGCATCCGGCCGGGTACTGAGCGACGCGCTGGCGCACGCGGTCCGCGGCCGCGCGTCGGCTAGGCTTGGCGTCCGTTGCCGAATTGACCTCGAAGGAGGGACCAGATGGCGGGCCTCGCCGGGCGCATGTCCACCGTCGTGAAGGCGAAGATCTCGAAGATGCTCGACAAGGCCGAGGATCCCTCGGAGACCCTCGAGTACAGCTATCAGAAGCAGATCGAGCTGCTGCAGAACGTCAAGAAGGGGATCGCCGACGTCGTCACGTCGAAGAAGCGCCTCCAGCTCCAGTCCCAGAAGCTCGAGCAGCAGGTCGTCAAGCTCGATACGCAGGCGCGCCAGGCGCTCGGGGCCGGCAACGAGGAGCTCGCGCGCATGGCGCTGGAGCGCAAGCAGCTCGCGCAGACCGAGCTGCAGGGCCTCGACCAGCAGGTCGCGGAGCTCGAGCGCCAGCAGGAGTCGCTCACCGAGAACGAGAAGAAGCTGCGCGCCAAGATCGAGGCGTTCCGGACCAAGAAGGAAGTCGTCAAGGCCCAGTACTCGGCCGCCGAGGCCCAAGTGAAGATCTCGGAGGCCGCGACGGGCGTCGGCGAGGAGATGGCCGACGTCGGGCTTGCGATGCAGCGGGCGATGGACAAGACCGAGGGGATGCGGGCGCGGGCGGCAGCCGTCGAAGAGCTCGAGAAGGCCGGGACGTTTGAGGACCTCACGCAGCTCGGCGAGCCCAACGACGACATCGACCGCCAGCTCGCGCAGCTGACGTCGAGCACCGCCGTCGACGACGAGCTGGCGAAGATGAAGGCCTCCCTCGGCGCGGGCGCCGCGCCCGGGGGCGAGCTCGGGGCCGGCAGCGAGGGCGCGGCCTCCGACGCGGGCGGTGCGACCGGCGCGGCACCCGCCGACGACGCACCGAAGCCGGAGGGCCAGGCATGATCGTCCGGATCGCGACCGAGGGTCAGTTCGAGCTGCCGGACGGCGACGCTCAGAAGCTCAACGAGCTCGACAACTCCGCGGTGGCCGCGGTCGAAGCGGGCGACGAGGACCGCTTCCACGCGCTGTTCGAGGAGATGCTCGCGATCGTGCGGGAGCACGGCCGGGCGCTCGGCGACGAGGAGCTGCTCGAGTCCGACGTCATCCTCCCGCCGGCGGACACGACGTTCGCCGAGGCGACCGAGGACTTCACCGGCGAGGGCCTGATCCCGGGGTAGCCGGGTCGCGTCCCGGCGCGGGCGCTCACCCGGACGGCCAGCCGCCGCGGTCGAAGGCGATCGCGGCGGGATCGTCGATCTCGACGCGAGCGACGCGCAGCTCGTGGTCGTCCCAGATCTTCACCGCCGCGAGGACGGTCGTCGCCAGGACGCGCGGCGCGGTCACGGGCCGCACGCTCGGGTGGGCGGCGAGCGCGGCGCTCCAGCCGACGCGCTGGCCGCGGATGAGCTCGGCCGTCGGCGCCTGAATGGTGCGCTCGCCGACGGGCGTGCCGAGGAAGCCGTGGAACTCGCCGACGAGCCAGTCGTACGAGGTCGCGGCCACGAGCAGGTAGGCGGCGGTGTCCGCCGCAGACTGGGCCGCGGCCCCGACCGCGCGCAGCGCCGCCCACACCGCCTCGTCGGGCCGGTCGACCTCCAGCTCGGCGAGCCAGGCCGGCGGGGCGCCCGGGGCCGCCCGTCGGGAGAGGTCGATCGGCGGCGCGGAGCCGCGCCAGGCCGGCCCGGCCGGGATCTCGCGCTCGGCCAGCTCGTCCGGCGGGACGCCGCCTTGGGCGAGCGCGTCGCGCAGCCGCCCGCTCACGACCTCTTCCGGCGTCGGCCCGATCGAGCGCAGCGGCGGCTTGGAGCCGCTGATCCAGGTCGCTGCGAGCGACGCGGCCGCCGCGAGGTCGGCGTCGCCTGCGTCGGCGAAGCTCAGCGGTGGACCTTCCTCGTGCGCGAGCGCTCCTCCTGCTTCTCGATCACCTGCGCGATGAGCCGGAGGATCTGCTCGTTGCCTTCCGCCTTCGCCTCGCCGGTGGCGAAGGCGCGGCGCCAGGCCTTGACGTTGCCCTTGGTCGCGAGCTCGTTGAACGCCGCCCGCGGCATGTACAGCCGCACGCGCGCGTCGGCAGCGATGTCCTTCGTCACCTTCGGGCCCGGCAGCTCGAGGCGGAACATCTGGACGTCGCGGCCGCCGCGGAACTCCAGGCCCACGACGAGCTTGAGGTTTGCCAGCGCGGGAACCTCGGCCACCGTGCGGTCGACCGCGGTCTCGATGAGGGCCTTCGCGTCGGACGCCACGCTCCGAGACTACCTGAGGCCCGGCGCGCCGCCGCCGGGCGGGATTGCCTACCCTGCCGTCGATGACCGCGCACACCGCCGAAGGCTGGTGGCTGGAGGAGGCCGGAGGCGCCGGCGCTGCGGCGTCACCGCCGCTCGCAGGCGACGTGCATGCCGACGTCCTCGTGATCGGCGGCGGCTACCTCGGCATGTGGACGGCGTGGAACGTCCTGGAGCACGAGCCCCAGGCCCGCGTCGTCGTGCTCGAGGCCGGGCGCTGCGGCCACGGCCCCAGCGGGCGCAACGGCGGGATGGCGAACTCGTTCAGCGACCGCATGGCCGAGGTCCGGGAGGCGTTCGGCGACGGACCGGCGAAGGCGCTCCTCGAGGCGTCGCAGGACGCCGTCCGCGGGCTGGGCCGGTGGTGCGAGGCGCAAGGCGTCGATGCCTGGTACCTGGCCCGCCCGCACCTCGACGTGTCGACGTCGCCGTCCCAGGACGGCGGGTGGGAGGACACCGCGGGCGCGCTCGCCGCCTTGGGCCAGCCGGACGAGCTGCGCCCGGTCGCGCCCGGCGAGGTGGCCGCGATCTGCGACTCGCCGGCCTTCCGCGAGGGCGCGATCGTCGCGACGGCGGCGACGGTGCAGCCCGGGCGGCTGGCGCTGGGCCTGCGGGACCGGCTCGCCAGCCGGGGGGCAGCGCTCCACGAGCGCTCCCGGGTGCGGAGCCTGCGGGCGGGCGCTGGCGGCGCGGTCGCCGAAACCGACGGCGGCCGGGTGGTCGCCCGCCAGGCGGTGCTGGCGATCGGCGGCGCCGCGCTGGGGGTGCGCCCCCTGCACGGGCGCATGAGCGTGGCCTCGAGCCACATCGCCCTGACCGAGCCCGTGCCCGACGTGCTCGAAGCGTGCGGATGGACGGGCGGCGAGGGGATCACCGACCGGCGCACGCTGCTGCACTACTTCCGCACGACGCGGGACGGGCGGATCGCCCTCGGCTGGGGCGGCGGGCGCATGGGCTTCGGCGCCCGCACGACCGGCGTGCTCGAGGTCGACCCGGACGCGATCGCCCACGCGAAGGCCACGCTCGTGCGCTTCTTCCCGGCGCTGCAGGGGCGCGCGATCACCCACGCGTGGGGCGGGCCGATCGACGTCGGGCCCGAGCACCTGCCGATGTACGGCACCCTCGATCCCGGCGTCCACTACGGGTTCGGCTTCACGGGCAATGGCGTCGCCCCGTCCTACCTGGGCGGCCAGATCCTCGCGGCGATCGCGCTGGACCGGCGCGATGCGGTGACGCGGCTGCCGCTCGTGGAGCCCCACCCCAAGCGGTTCCCGCCCGAGCCGTTCCGCTGGCTGGGCGGGAGCGCGATTCGCACGGGGTTCGTGCGCCGCGACCGCCTCGAGGAGGAGGGCGCCGACGTGGACCCGGTCACGGCGTTCGTGACCAGCCTGCCCAAGCGGCTGGGGATGAATCTGCCGCGGTGAGGGGCGGCGGCCCCTACCAGGGGATCGGCTCCCGGTCGCGGAAGAACCCGCCGGTCGGGCCGTCGTCGGGGAGGGTGGCGAGCCAGACCGGCGTGTCGGCGCCCTCGGGGACCTCCCGGGAGGCGCCGGATCCGCCCATGTCGGTCCTGACCCAGCCCGGGCACGCCGCGTTGACGAGCACGCCGTCGCCGCGGAGTTCGTTCGCGAGGATCCGCGTCATGACGTTGAGGCCCGCCTTCGAGACCCGGTAGGCCGGCGACCCCGATCCCATCTCGGCGAGCTGGCCCATGCCGCTCGAGAGGCTGACGATCCGCCCGTGGCCGGACGCGCGCAGGAGCGGCACGAGCGCGGCGGTGAGCCGCCAGGCGCCGAGCAGGTTGACGTCGAGCGTGCGCTGCATCGCCGCGAAGTCGGGGTCGGCGCCCGGCACGCCGGCGTCGATGGCGACGCCGGCGTTGTTCACGAGGCTGTCGAGCGCGCCGGGGTCGGCGGCGAGCGACTCCGCGAACGCGGCGATGCTCGCCGGGTCAGCCACGTCGAGCGGGCGGACCTCGACGTGAGCCGCCGCGCTCACGAGGCCGGTCCGGGCGGCCTCGCCGGCGGCGACGTCCCGGGCGCCCATGATGACGCGGTGTCCCTGCGCCGCGAGCTGCCGGACGATCTCCAGGCCCAGGCCGCGGTTCCCGCCGCTGACGGCGGCGATCCGCGCGCTGGGCGCGCTCATCGGGCGAGGACCTTGAAGGCGTGGTCCCAGGAGCCGCGCTGCAGGCCGATGGCGACCCACAGGACGCACAGCGACTCGAGCTCGCGCGAGCGCTCGATGCCGCCGACATCGATCGCCGGCCAGCCGAACGCGGCGAGCACGGCCGTGACCTCTGCCTTGGCGTCGGCGTCGTTGCCCGCGATGAGCATGTCCGGCGGGCCCCCGGGCAGGTCCGGATCGACCATGAGCGTGTTCCCGACGGTGTTGAACGCCTTCACCACTCGCGCGCCGGGCAGCCGCTGCTGCAGGTGCTCCCCGGCGGATTCGGTGTGGCCGACTTCGAGCCCGGGCGGCATCGTGTCCCCGAAGACGAGCGGGTTCGTGGCGTCGACGACGATCTTGCCGTTGAAGGCGCCGGGCCCGGCGGCGTCGATGACGCCGTGGAGCGCGTCGCTGGCGCCGCGCACGGCGAGGAACACCATGTCGCCGGCGGACGCGGCCTCGGCGAAGGAGCCCAGCCGCACGCCCGCTTCCTGCGCCCAGGCCGCGAGCTCCGGGTCGCCGGCCCGGCTCGTCCCGAGGGTGGCGGGGATGCCCTTGGCGGCCAGGCCGGCGGCGAGGGTCTTGCCGACCTGGCCGCTGCCGAGCACGCCGGCGGCGGGGGGAAGGGATGCAGCGGGCGTCATGGCGGGCCTCCTGGTCGGCGTCGGGGCGTGCTCCCCCACGGTAGTGGCAGCCGTGCGGGCGCCGACGGCACGTCGCACCTCGCGACGTCCTGACGCGGCGCGACCGGCGCGGGACCCCCGCGTTCCGTCCGCGCCCGCGCCGCTAGATCTTGTGGCGCTGCAAGAGCTTCTTGCCGATGACCATGCGCTGGATCTCGCTCGTGCCCTCGCCGATGAGCAGCAGCGGGGCGTCGCGGTACAGGCGCTCGATCTCGTACTCCTTCGAGTAGCCGTAGCCGCCGTGGATCCGGAAGGACTCCTCGACGCAGAAGCGGCCGGCCTCCGAGGCGAAGAGCTTCGCCATGCCGGCCTCGAGGTCCGAGCGCTCGCCGGCGTCCTTCAGGCGGGCGGCGCGCAGGGTCATGAGGCGGGCGGCATCGACCTGGGTGGCCATGTCGGCGAGCTTGAACTGGATCGCCTGGTGCTGGGCGATCGGCTTGCCGAAGGTCTTGCGCTCCTGGGAGTAGCGCAGGGCGAGCTCCAAGGCGCGCTGGGCGATGCCCACGCCGCGGGCGGCGACGTTGACGCGGCCGACCTCGAGCGCGTCCATCATCTGGACGAAGCCCTGGCCGAGGCCGGCCTCGCCGGCGAGGATGTTCTCGGCGGGACAGCGGTAGCCGTCGAAGACCAGCTCGGTGGACTCGACGCCCTTGTAGCCCATCTTCTTGATCTTGGGCGGAACGGTGAAGCCGGCCCACTCGCCCGTGTTCTCGTGGACGCCCGGCTCCTTCTCCGCGATGAAGCAGGTCATGCCCTTGTAGGCGGGCTCCGCGGCAGTGTCGGTCTTGACCAGCACGAAGCAGATCCCCGACATCAGGCCGTTCGTGACCCACATCTTCTGCCCGTTGATCTCCCACGCGCCGTCGTCGAGCTGCTTCGCGGTCGACTTGATTCCCTGGACGTCCGACCCGGCCTCGGGCTCGGACAGGGAGAACGAGGCCCGCAGGTCGCCGGTCGCCATGCGCGGCAGGAACCGCTCCTTCTGCTCGTCGGTGCCGAACTTCATGAGCAGGTAGGAGCCGATGAAGTGGGTGTTCACGATCCCCGAGATGGAGATCCAGCCGCGCGAGAGCTCCTCGACGATCATCGAGTAGGTGGTGAGGTCCAGGCCCATCCCGCCGTACTCCTCGGGGATGGTCACGCCGAAGAGGCCGAGCTCGCGCATCTGCGCCACGATCGGCTCGGGGAACTCGTCCTCGTGGTCGTAGTGCTCGGCGTTGGGGATGATCTGTTCGTCGACGAATTGGCGCACCATGTCGGTGATCGCCTTCTGCTCGTCGGTCTTGTCGTTCAAGGCGGGGGCGACGGCCATGAGAGGCGCCTCCAAGTTCGAGGTCGCGGGGGAGAGGGGTCGTTCGAGGATACCGCTGGCACCGCGGTCGACGGCGCCCGGGGCGCCGGCGCTCACAGCGTGAGGCCGATCCAGACGATCGCCAGCGACAGGAGGAAGATCGCCGCCTCCAGGGCGTGCCAGGTCGGCTTGCGCATGTGCCACACCACCAGGACGGCGGTCGCGGCCACGAGCCCGAGCTTCAGATGCAGCTTCGGCTCGGACCACAGGTGGAAGTGCGACGCCATCGCAGCGCCCGTGGCGAGCAGCACGGCGATGGCGATCAGCGTGCCCCAGCCGAAGCGCCGGGCCATCGCCTTCAGGCGCTCCCGGCTGGGGTCGGCCCGCTCGACCGGGACGACCACGGCGGCGAGGAACAGCTGGCCGCCCACGAAGAAGGCCATGGCGATGACGTGCAGCCAGACGACGGCGTCCCAGACGGCCATTGGACGCCGATCGTATCGGCGGGCGGCCCGGCGAACCCTCTAGCCTCACCGGCCGTGAACTTCGCTCGCGATGTCGTCGACGCCGCGCCCGCCGGCCGCCTGGCCTTCGTGTCGCTGGCCCGCGACGGGGCGCGGCGGGAGTGGACCTTCGGCGAGGTCGCCGATCGCAGCGCCCGCCTGGCCGGGACGCTCGCCGCGCGCGGGGTGCGGCGCGGGGACGTGGTCATGACGCTCATCGGCTCGACGCCGGACTGGGTGTTCGCCATGGTCGCCGCGTTCCGCCTCGGCGCGGCCGTCCTGCCCTGCAACGAGCAGCTGCGCGCCCACGATCTCGAGCTGCGGCTCGCCGCGGCGCGGCCGGCGCTCGTGCTCTGCGACGAGCGCGACCGGGCCGAGCTCGAGGCGTCCCGGCCCGACATGGAGGTCCTGCTGGTCCCGGACGAGTCCCTGTACGCGGCGGAGCCGGCGCCCGCGCCGGACCTGGCCGGCGAGGACCCGGCGATCGTGATCTTCACGAGCGGCACGACGGGCGAGCCGGTCGGCGTCGTCCACGGGCAGCGGTACCTCCCCGGCCAGCGGCTGCAAGCCGAGCGGTGGTTCGGGGCGCGCCCGGGCGACCTCGCCTGGTGCACGGCCGCGAGCGGCTGGTCCAAGTCGGCCCGCAACGTCTTCGTGGCACCCTGGCTCTGCGGCGCCGCCGCGCTCCTGCACGACGGGCGGTTCGATCCGGCCGAGCGGCTCGACCTGCTGGAGCGGGAGGGGGTCAGCGTCCTGTGCATGGCGCCGACGGAGTACCGCGTGATCGCCAAGCGTGCCGAGCTGCGCGCGCTGCCGGCGGTGCGCGAGCTCGTCGCCGCCGGGGAGGCGCTCAACCCGGAGGTGCTGCGCGCGTGGCGCGATGCCACCGGCGTCGACGTGCGGGACGGCTACGGGCAGACCGAGACCGGGCAGACGACCGGCAACCTCGCCGGGGAGCCGGCCCGCCCGGGGTCGATGGGGCGCCCCCTCCCCGGGATCGGGCTGCACGTGCAGGACGGCGAGCTGGTCCTCGATCCGGCCACCGATCCGACGTTCTTCGTGCGCTATCTCGATCCGGCGGCCCCGGCCCCCGACCGGTCCGCCCCGTGGCACACCGGCGACCGGGTGCGCCAGGACGAGGAGGGCTACCTCTACTTCGAGTCCCGCGCCGACGACGTGATCATCTCCGCCGGCTACCGCATCGGACCCTTCGAGGTCGAGTCGGCGCTCGTCACGCACGACGCGGTGGCCGAGGCCGCCGTCGTCGCCGCGCCCGACGACGAGCGCGGCGCGGTCGTGCGGGCGGTCGTCGTGCTGCGCGACGGTCACGAGCCGAGCGACGCGCTCGCGGCCGAGCTGCAGGACCACGTCAAGCACGAGACGGCGCCGTACAAGTATCCGCGGATCGTGGAGTTTGCCGAGGCCTTGCCGAAGACCGCCTCGGGGAAGGTCCGCCGGGCCGCGCTGCGCGGCCCGGGCGCTCCGTGATCCCGCTGCTCTGCGGCCTCGGGACGGCGATTGCCTTCGCGGCCTCGACCGTCTGCTCGTCCCGATCGGCGCGCATGCTTGGATGGGCGTCGGCGGCGGCCTGGGTGATGGTGGCCGGGTTCGCCGTGTCGGTCCCCGTGGCGCTGGCCGGCGGCGTGCCGGACGGCCTCGACGCGGCGTCGGGCGGCTGGCTCCTGCTCGCGGGTGCGGGGAACCTCGGCGGGATCCTCCTCACGTACTCGGCCCTGAGGGTGGGCAAGGTGGGAATCGTGGCCGCAATCGTCTCGACCGAAGGCGCGGTGGCGGCGCTCATCGCCGTGCTCGCCGGCCAGGCGCTCGCGCCGGCGGCGGGCGCCACGCTCGCGGTCATCGCGGCCGGCGTGGTGCTCGCCGCCCTGGCTCCCGGTGCCGAGGCGCCCGACGCTCCGAGCGCCCACGGCGGGGCGCGGGCGGTGACCGCCGCCGTGATCGCCGCCGGCGCCTTTGGCGCGAGCCTCTATGCGACCGCGAAAGCCGGGGCGACGCTCCCGGTCACCTGGGCCGTGCTCCCCTCGCGCGTCATCGGGGTGGCGGTGCTGGCGATCCCGCTGGCCGTGGCCGGACGGCTTCGGCTCACCCGGCCCGCGGCCCCGCTCGTCGTGACCTCGGGCCTCTGCGAGATCGTGGGGTTTGGCCTGTTCACGGTCGGGTCCCGCGAGGACATCGCCGTGACCTCGGTGATCGCGTCCCAGTTCGCCGCGATCGCCGCGATCGCCGCCTTCGTGCTGTTCGGCGAGCGCCTGCGCCGGCTGCAGGTGGCGGGCGTGGCGCTGATCGTCGCCGGGGTCGCGGTGCTCGCGGCGGTGCAGGCGTAGGCGGGCGCGCGGCCTACCCCCGGATCCGCTCCCCCTTCGGGTCGAAGAGCGGGGCCTGCGCGACTGTGCCGGGAATCCACTCGCCGAAGATCTCCACGGCGACCTCGGTGCCCGGCGCGGCGTGCTCGGGGGGGAGGTAGGCGAACGCGATGGATTTCCCGATCGTGAAGCCGTAGCCGCCGGTCGTCACCCGCCCGGAGATCTCGCCGCCGATCCGGACCGGCTCGTTGCCGAGCGCCACCGAGCGCGGATCCTCCAGAGTCAGGCAGGCGAGCTTGACCCGCGGCCCGCGCTCCCGAGCCTCGACGAGGGCCTGGCGCCCGATGAACCCGCCGGGCTTGTCGACCTTCACCGCGAAGCCGAGGCCCGCCTCGTCGGGGGTCTCGTCGGGCGTGATGTCGGCGCCCCACACGAGGTAGCCCTTCTCGAGCCGCAGGGTGTCGATGGCCTTGTAGCCGGCGGCCACGAGCCCGTGCGGCTGGCCGGCCTCCCAGAGGGCCGACCACAGGGTGGCGCCGAACTCCGACGGGCAGTAGAGCTCCCAGCCGAGCTCGCCGACGTAGGTGACCCGCAGCGCGCGGATCGGCACCCCGCCGACCGTCAGCTCCCGGGTCGTCATGTAGGGGAAGGCCGCGTTCGAGAGGTCGGCGGGCGTGAGCGGGGCGAGGATGTCGCGGGCCTTTGGCCCCCACAGGCCGAAGCATGAGTACTGCGACGTGACGTCCGTGACGCGCACGCTCCCGTCTCCGGGCAGATGGGTGCGGAGCCAGCCGAGATCGTGGTTGCCGAACGCCGTGCCGGTGACGATCCGGAATTCCTGATCGCCCAGGCGGGTGACGGTGAAGTCGCATTCGATCCCGCCGCGGCGGTTGAGCATCTGCGTGTAGGTGATCTGGCCGACGCCCCGGGCCACCTGGTTGGCACACAGCGACTCCAGAAACGCCGCGGCGCCCGGGCCGCTGATGTCGAGCTTGGCGAACGAGGACTCGTCGAACAGGCCGGCGGCCTCCCGCACGCCGGCGTGCTCGGCGCCGATCGCGGGCGACCACAGCATGCCCGCCCACCCGCGCGGCCGCAGCGACTCGTCGCCGGCGGCGGCGTTGGACTCGTAGAAGTTCACGCGCTCCCAGCCGGACTTCTCGCCGAAGGACGCGCCGTGCGCCTGGTGCCAGCCATAGACGGGCGAGACCCGCAGCGGCCTCCCGGCCTGGCGCTCGTACCCGGGGTACTTGATGTCGTAGTAGGTCTCGTAGACCTCGCGCGCGCGGGCCAGCGTGTGCGACGGGGAGCGGTAGTGGCTCCCGAAGCGGCGGATGTCCATGTGCCAGAGGTCCAGGCTCGGCTCGCCGTCGGCGATCCACTCGGCCATGACCTTCCCGATGCCGCCGGCGCCCGCGAGGCCGTGGGCGCAGAACCCCGCGGCCACGAAGAAGCCGCGAACCTCGCTCTCGCCCAGGCAGAACTCGCCGTCGGGTGTGAACGCCTCGGGCCCGTTGATGAGCCGGGTGACCGTGATCTCGTCCATCGCCGGCACGCGCCGCTTGGAGTTCTCGACGATCTCTTCGAAGCGGTCCCACTCCTCCTCGAGCAGGCGGCCGTTGAAGTCCTGAGGAATGGCGTCGAACCCGCCCGGCCCGGTCAGCGCCCACGGCGCCGATTGGCGCTCGTAGCCGCCCATCACGAGCCCGCCGCCTTCCTCGCGGAAGTAGATGAGCAGGTCGGGGTCGCGCAGCGTCGGGAGGTGCTGGCCCGGCGTGCGCTCGCGGAACGGCTGGGTCACGAGGTACTCGTGGGCGAACGGGATGATCGGCACGCGCACGCCGGCCAGGCGGGCGATCTCGGCGGCGTACATGCCGCCGGCGTCGACGACGATCTCGGCCTCGATGTCCCCCTTCTCGGTCCGCACGCCGGCCACCCGGCCGTCCCGGACGTCGATCCCCGTGACGCGCGTGTTCGTGAAGATCCGCACGCCGCCGCGGCGCGCGCCGTCGGCCAGCGCGTAGGTGAGCTGGGACGGGTCGAGGTAGCCGTCCGTCGCGAGGTAGGCGCCGCCGAGCACGCCGCCGGTGTCCATGAGCGGGAACATCGCCTGCGCTTCCTCGGCGCTGATGAGCTCGAGCGGGAGCCCGAAGGTCTTGCCCCAGCCGGCCTGGCGGCGCAGCTCCTCCAGGCGCTCCGGAGAGGAGGCGAGGCGGATCCCGCCGCACTCGACCCAGCCCGGGTCGAACTCCGACTCCTGGCCCAGCCGCCGGTAGAGCTCGACGCTGTACATCATCATCTTCGTGAGCGACACCGAGCCGCGCAGCTGGCCGACCAGGCCAGCGGAGTGGAAGGTCGAGCCGCTCGTCAGCTCCTTGCGGTCGACGAGCACCGTGTCGGAGAAGCCAAGCTGGGCGAGGTGATAGGCGATGCTCGTCCCGCCCACGCCGCCGCCGATGATCACGCAGCGGGCGCGGGAGGGGGGCGTGCGGTCAATGGCCACGGGCGTCCTCCAGCCAAGTTGGGAATCGGGGGTCCGCGGCGGACTGCTCCAGCCGCGCGAAGTGCTCGGCCGCGTAGGCGGCGAAGTCGAAGTCGAGTTCCGAGACGGTCGTCTGCACGACGCCCCACATCGCCTCGCGGAAGTCCGACATCACCCGCATGAGCCGCAGGCAGGCGAAGCGGCGCGGGGTCGGCGCCTCCTCGAAGTACAGGCCGAGCAGGCGCGCGTCGGCGGCCTCGTCGAAGCCGTTGTTGACGGACAGGTTCGCGAGGTCGAAGTAGCGGTCGCCCATCCCGGCGTACTCCCAGTCCACGATGCGCACGCGGGTGCCGTCGTGGATGAAGTTCGCGGTGAGCAGGTCGTTGTGGCAGGGCACCAGACGGTGCTCGGGCCCGACGAGCACCGGCTCGATCGCGCCGGCGATCGCCTGTGCGCGCCCGTAGGCCGCCGGAATGTCGCCGCCGCGCTCCAGGGCCGTGGCGCGGAACTGCTCGACGAGGCGGAACGCGTCGAACCGGGTCGGCAGGGCCGGGCCGCCGTGGATCGCCCGCAGCGCCGCGGCCACCTCGCCGAGCGGCCCGTCGTCCACCAGCTCTGCGGTCGTGACTGGACGGCCCGGGATGAAGCGGGTGACCAGGCACCCGGCGTCCTCGAGGAACGCGGCGACCTCAGGGGCGACGCCGGCGGCGGCAGCGGCGGCGGTCGCGTCACGCTCGGCGGTCCGGCTGATGCCGAGCAGGCTCGTGTCGCGGCCGGCAATTCGCACCACGTACTCGCCGTCGCCGAGGACCACCCGGAAGTTGCGGTTCGTGATGCCTCCGTCCAGCGGGACGGGCTCGCCCGACAGGGGACCGAGCGCGGGCTCGAGACGCGCGACGAGGCTGGCGATCTGAGTGTCAGGCATGGGACAGGACCTCCCGGGGGACATCGACGAGGAAGCGGGCCTGCTCGCCGCGAAACACGTCGTGGGCGTGCTCGATCGGCAGGTCGCCGTCGGCGAACGCGGTCCGCTCGATTCGCATGAGGGGGGCGCCGCGGCGGACGCCGAGCGCGCGCGCCTGGGCGGCGCTCGCGACCGCGGGCTCGAGCGCCTCGGTGGCGCGCACCGGCGCGAGGCCGTAGCGGTCGCGCAGCAGCGCATAGAGGGAGCCGGTGAGGTCGGCGGCCTCGATCCCGGGCAGCCGGCCGGCGGGCAGCCACGAGTCCTCGAGGGCCAGCGGGATCCCGCCGCCCGTGCGGATCCGCTGGATCCGCACGGCGGGCTCGCCGGCCGCCAGGCCCAGCGCGGCGGCCACCGCAGGCGGGGCCACGGCGACTCGCCCGGCGCTGCGGACCTTCGCGCCCGGCTGCAGGCCCGCCCGGCGGACGTGCTCGGTGAATCCCGCGACGCGCCGCAGGTCGTGGGCGAGGCGGGGCGGGCACACGAAGGTGCCGCGACCCACGCCGCGGGTGATGAGGCTGCGGGCCGCCAGGGAGCCGAGCGCCTGCCGGACCGTCATCCGGCTGACGCCGAGCGCCTCGGCGAGGTCGCGCTCGGCGGGCAGCCTGGTGCCGGCCGGAAGGTCCCCGGCGGCGATCCGGGCGGCCAGCCGCGCCTCGATCTGCTCGTGGGCAGCCAGCGCGCCGGAGCCGCGGCGGGGGCGCCAGCGCGGCCCGAGCACGCGGCGGGCGCTGGGCGCAGCGCGGATGTCGGCGCGGGCGGCCATTGGTCTAGTCCATTCGCGACCCTAGGCGCGGGCGGCCGCGCATGTCAAGGGCACGCGGCCCGGGTCCAGCGTGGCCCCGGGCCGGCGGCATCCCGTTACCGTTGCCGGATGGAGCGCAGCCCCGCGATCGCCGCGGTCTTCGAGCCGGTCGCCCCGCCGAGCACCTTCGAGGAGACGGTGGCGCGGCTGGGGACGGCGATCCGTGTCGGGGTGCTGGCTCCGGGGAGCCGCCTGCCGCCCGAGCGAGAGCTGGCCGACCAGCTCTCGATCAGCCGCTCGACGCTGCGGGCGGCGATCACGACCCTCGTGCAGAGCGGGCTGCTCGCCTCCGTCCGCGGCCGCGGCGGCGGCACGTTCGTCTCGGCCGAGCCCCCGCTCACCGGGCCGCCGTGGTTTGGCGCTCCGGGCGCCGCGCGGCTCGGGCGGGCGGCCCGCGACGTCCTCGACGAGCGCGTGGCCGTGGAGACCGGGGCGGCGATCCTGGCCGCGGAGCGGCGCACCGACGAGGACCTCGCCGCGATGGCCGCCCAGGTCGAGCGCATGGCCGCGGTCGAATCGGCCGATTTCGAGGACTTCGACGAGTATCGGCGCGCCGACATCCGGTTCCACATCGCCCTGGCCGAGGCGGCCGATTCCCCGCGGCTCGTGGCGATGATGACCGAGGTCCAGGGCCGGATGAGCGACCTCATCACCCGCATTCCCCACCCGGAGGAGGTGCTGATGCGGTCCAACGATCAGCATCGCCGCCTGGTGGGCCATCTGCGCAAGCGCGACGGGGCGGGCGCCGCCCGCCTGGCCCGCGAGCACCTCGAGGGCACCGAGCACATCCTCGAGGGCCTCATGCCGGCCGCCGCCGACACGGCGCCGCCCCCGCCGCCGCGCGTGGCGCGGTGACCCTGAACGCGCCGGCGCGTTGACACCCGCGCGCCGGCGGGTCTAGGTTCACGAGCCATGCCAATGACCATCGACGACCTCGAGACCCAGGTTGCGGAAGGCGCCGTGGACACGGTGCTGTTCGCGATCACCGACATGCAGGGCCGGCTCCAGGGCAAGCGCCTGACCGCCCAGCACTTCCTCGACGTCGTGCGCAGCCACGGTGCCGAGGCCTGCAACTACCTGCTGGCCGTGGACGTCGACATGGACACCGTCGAGGGCTACGAGATGGCCTCGTGGGAGACGGGCTACGGCGACTTCCAGATGGCGCCCGACCTCGGGACGCTGCGCATGATCCCCTGGCACGAGGGAACCGCGCTGTGCCTCGCGGACCTCCAGTGGCACGACGGCACGGGCGTCCCGGCGTCGCCGCGCCAGATCCTCAAGGCCCAGATGGCCCGCCTGGCCGAGCGCGGCTGGGAGGCGTTCGCCGGGACCGAGCTCGAGTTCATCGTCTTTCGCAACACCTACGAGGACGCCTGGCAGCGGGCCTACCGCGACCTCGAGCCGGCCAACCTCTACAACGTCGACTACTCGCTGCTCGGCACCGCCCGCGTCGAGCCGCTCATCCGCCGCATTCGCAACGCGATGGCCGGCGCCGGCATGACCGTCGAGAACTCCAAGGGCGAATGCAACTTCGGCCAGCACGAGATCAACTTCCTCTACGGGCCCGTGCTCCAAGCCGCCGACGAGCACTCGATCTACAAGAACGGGGCCAAGGAGATCGCCGCCCAGGAGGGGATGGCGATCACGTTCATCGCGAAGTTCGACCAGCGCGAGGGCAACTCGTGCCACATCCACCTGTCGGTGCGCGGGCAGGACGGGACGCCGATCTTCGCCGAGCACCCCGAGATCTTCGACGCCTTCCTGGCCGGGCAGCTGGCCGCGCTGAGCGACCTGACGCTGTTCTATGCGCCGAACATCAACTCGTACAAGCGGTTCGCAAAGGGCTCGTTCGCCCCGACGGCCGTGGCCTGGGGCCACGACAACCGCACCTGCGCGCTGCGGGTGGTCGGCCACGGGCCGGCGAAGCGGCTGGAGCTGCGGCTGCCGGGCGCCGACGTCAATCCCTACCTGGCGCTCAGCGCGATGATCGCGGCGGGGCTGCACGGCGTGGACGCGGGCCTCGAGCTCGAGCCGCCGACGACGGGGAGCGCCTACACGTCCGACCGCCCGACCGTGCCCGGCACGCTGCGCGACGCGCGCGACCTGTTCGCGGCCAGCCCGATTGCCCGCGCGGCGTTCGGCGACGCGGTGGTCGACCACTACCTCAACAACGCCCGGGTCGAGCTCGAGCAGTTCGACGCCGCGGTCACCGACTGGGAGCTCTTCCGCGGCTTCGAGCGGCTGTGAGCCGCCCCGCCATCGGGGTCACCGCGTCGCTCGAGACGATGCGGTCCGGGGCGTGGGTCGAGCTGACCGCGGGCACGCCGTTCGCCTACTGCCAGGCGATCCAGCGCGCCGGGGGCCGCGCGGTGATCCTCGTTCCCGATCCCGCGGACAGCGCCGCGCCGGAGGCGGTCATCGCCACGCTGCAGGGGCTGATCGTCACCGGGTCCTCCAGCGATCTCGACCCCGCCCTCTACGGGGCGCCGGCCCACGAGGCAACGGACCCGGTCCCGCCCGTGCGGGACGAGTTCGACGTGGCGCTCACGCGCGCCGCGCTCGCCGCCGGCCTGCCGCTGCTCGGCGTCTGTCGCGGCATGCAGGTCCTCAACGTGGCCTGCGGCGGGACGCTCGAGCAGCATCTGCCCGACGCGGTCGGCCATGGCGACCACCAGGGCCCGCCGGGCACGTTCGCCGAGCACCCGGTGCGGCTGGAGCCGGGCTCGCTGGCCGCCGCGGCCGCGGGTGCCGAGCAGGCCGAGGTCAAGAGCTACCACCACCAAGGGCTGGCGCGGCTGGGTGCGGGGCTGCGGGCGACCGGCTGGTCCGGCCTCGACGGGATCGTGGAGGCGGTCGAGCGGCCGGGCGGCTTCGTCCTCGGCGTGCTCTGGCACCCCGAGGAGGACCCGGCCTCCCCGGTCATCCCGGCGCTCGTGGCGGCGGCTGGCGGCGGTGCGGATCGGCGCGCGGGTCCGGTCCGGCCCCGGTCGCATTGACATTCGTCCGGGCATCGGCATAGGGTCTGCGCGGCAGTGGATCGCTGGGCAGACCTTTAGCCTGGCGGACCAGGCCGGGAGACCGATGGAACAGGCCACGGCCGCGTGAGCGGCCACCCTTGAGGAGGGGTGCACGCGCATGAGCAGCACAGACGCCACGGTCAAGAAGACCGACGAGGAACGGCTCGCCGAGCTCGGCTACCGGCAGGACCTGAAGCGGTCGTGGAGCGGGTTCCAGAACTTCGCGATCTCGTTCACGATCATCTCGATCCTGGCGGGCTGCTTCACCACCTACGGCCAGGGCTGGAACAACGGCGGCCCGGTCGTCATCTCGTGGGGCTGGCTTGGCCTCAGCTGCTTCATCCTGATCATCGGCTTCTGCATGTCGGAGCTCGTGAGCGCCTATCCGACCGCCGGCGGCATCTACTGGTGGGCGGCTGAGCTCGGCGGGCCGGGCTGGGCCTGGTTCACCGGCTGGTTCAACCTCACCGGCCTCATCGCCATCGTCGCCTCGGTCGACTACGCCTGTGCGACGTTCCTCAACACGATCCTCGGGCTCTACGGGGTGGACATATTCGGGATGAACTTCGGGGACACGAGCAGCATCCTGTCCGAGACGTTCGTCCTGTTCGTGATCATCCTGCTCCTCCACGTGGTCGTGAACATCTTCACCTCGCACTTGGTGGCGGTGTTCAACTCGGTCTCGGTCTGGTGGCACGTCATCGGCGTTGCCGCGATCGTCGTCGTGCTCGTGCTCGTCCCGGACAAGCACGCGAGCGCCGATTTCGTCTTCACGAAGACCATCAACAACTCCGGGTTCAGCGAGGGGATGTTCTGGTTCTACGTCTTCCCGGTCGGCCTGTTGCTCACCCAGTACACGATCACCGGATTCGACGCCTCGGCCCACATCTCCGAGGAGACGCACGGGCCGACGAATCGGCGCCGAAGGGCGTGTGGCGGTCGATCTTCTACTCGGCGATCATCGGCTGGATCGTGCTGCTGGCGATCACCTTCGCGGCGGCCGACCCGAAGGCCATCACCGAGGCCGGCGGCTCGTCCATCGCCGTCTTCCAGTCGGCGATGGGGCCCGCCTGGGTCAAGTTCATCCTCATCATCTCGACCGTGGGCCAGCTGTTCTGCGGGATGAGCTGCCTCACGAGCTCCTCGCGGATGTGCTTCGCGTTCAGTCGCGACGGCGCCCTGCCGGGCTGGCGGATCTGGAGCAAGGTGAACAAGGAGCGGATCCCGTTCAACGCGGTCATGCTGTGCGCCACCGTCGCGCTCATCATCACGATCCCGGCGCTGAAGGGGAACAAGGCCGGCTTCCCGGTCGCCTTCTTCGCGGTGGTCGCGATCGGCGTGATCGGGCTCTACATCGCCTACGTGATCCCGATCTACCTGCGCCTGCGCAAGGGGGACGCGTTCAAGCCGGGCCCGTGGACGCTCGGGAAGAAGTACAAGTGGATGTGCACGATCGCGGTCATCGAGGTCGTCCTCGCCACGATCGTCTTCTCGCTCCCGTTCACGCCCGCCGGCGTGCCGTGGCGCGATGAGTTCGACACTTCGGCCGTGAACTACGCGCCGATCGCGGTCGGCTTCGTGTTCGCCGTGGTCGGGATCTGGTGGCTCGTGAGCGCGCGCAAGACCTTCACCGGCCCGCGCCGCAACGTCGACGATCCTGACCAGACCGCGCTCGCGGCGCCAACGGGCCCCGCGGCCCCGTAGGCACCGCGCATGACGTGCCGCCCCCCGTCCCGGCTGCCTCGGCGCCCGGGACGGGGCCGCTGGCGCGTTCCCCGCTCCTCCCGCTGACCCTCACCCGGCCGACCCTGCCATGTCCGACACCCTCACGGTCCTCGAGCCCGCCACCGAGCAGCCGCTCGCCGAGATCCCGCGCGGCGGGGCGGAGGAGGCCGACGCCGCCGTCGCTGCCGCCCAGGCCGCCTTCCCGGCCTGGCGGGCGGTCTCGTCGACCGACCGCGCGAAGCTCCTGGCCCGGCTGAGCGAGGCGCTGGAGGGCGAGCGGGAGTCGCTCGCCCGCCTGGAGGCCCGCAACGCCGGCAAGCCGATCAGCGGCGCCCGCGGCGAGATCGCACAGGTCGTCGACGTGTTCCGGTACTACGCCGGCGCCCCCGAGCGCCTGCTCGGCGACACGATCCCCGCCGCCGGCGGGGTGGCGATGACCTTCCGCGAGCCGCTCGGGGTCGTCGGGCTCATCACGCCCTGGAACTTCCCGCTCGCGATCGCCTCCTGGAAGGTCGCCCCGGCGCTGGCCGCGGGCAACACCGTCGTGCTCAAGCCCGCCGAGCTCACGCCGCTCACCGCGGTCGAGCTGGAGCGCATCGCGCTCGAAGCCGGCCTGCCCGAGGGCGTCCTCAACGTGGTGGTCGGGCCGGGCCGGACCGTCGGCCAGCGGCTCGTCGAGCACCCCGGGGTCGCGAAGATCGCCTTCACCGGCTCCACGGAGGTCGGCCGCAGCATCGCCGCCGGCGCGGCCCAGACCATCAAGCGGGTCACGCTCGAGCTTGGCGGCAAGTCGGCGAACATCGTGTTCGCCGATGCCGACGTGGCCAAGGCTGCCGCCGCGGCTCCGTGGGCCGTGTTCGACAACGCCGGCCAGGACTGCTGCGCGCGCTCGCGCATCCTCGTGCAGCGGCCCGTGGTCGACGAGTTCCTCGCCGCGCTGGCGCCGGTCGTGGAGGGGATCGTGGTCGGCGACCCGCTCGACGATGCGACCGAGATGGGCTGCCTGATCTCCGCCGGGCACCGGGACGAGGTCGCCTCGTTCGTGCCGGACGGCGCGCCCGTCGCGATCCAGGGCACGGTGCCTGCCGGGCCCGGCTACTGGTTCCCGCCCACGGTCCTGTCGCCGGTCGGCCTCGACGACCGGGCCGTGCGCGAGGAGATCTTCGGTCCCGTTGCGGCGGTGATTCCGTTCGACACGGAGGAGGACGCCGTGCGGATCGCCAACGACACGATCTATGGCCTCTCCGGATCGGTGTGGACCCGCGACGGCGCCAAGGCGCTGCGGATGGCGCGCGCCGTGGAAACGGGAGTCCTCTCCATCAACTCGAACAACTCGGTGCGCCCGATCTGGCCCTTCGGGGGGTTCAAGCAGTCGGGCATCGGGCGCGAGCTGGGTCCGCACGCGCTCGAGCACTACAGCGAGGTCAAGAGCGTCTTCTACGCAACGGAGGAGTGAGGAATGGGTCGTCTCGAGGGGAAGGTCTGCGTCATCACGGGCACGGCGAGCGGCATCGGCGCCGAGACGGCTTCGCGGTTCCAGGAGGAGGGCGCGACCGTCGTGGGCGTCGACCTCTCCCCGGACGCCGCCGGCGACCTCGCCATCCAGGCCGACGTCACGGACGAGGACGCGGTGATTGCGATGTACGCCCAGGCCCGCGAGGCCTACGGGCGCATCGACGTGCTCTTCAACAACGCCGGCATCTCGCCCGACGACGACGCCTCGGTGCTCGATACCTCCCTCGAGGCCTGGCAGCGCGTCCAGGACGTGAACCTCAAGAGCGTCTTCCTCTGCTGCAAGCACGGGATCCCGCACCTGCTCGAGGCCGGCGGCGGCTCGGTGATCAACACGGCGTCGTTCGTCGCGGTCATGGGCGCGGCCACGTCGCAGATCTCTTACACGGCCTCCAAGGGCGGCGTGCTCTCGCTCTCGCGCGAGCTCGGCGTCGAGTTCGCCCGCCGGGGCGTGCGCGTCAATGCGCTGTGTCCCGGCCCGGTGTCCACGCCGCTGCTCATCGAGCTGTTCGCCAAGGATCCCGAGAAGGCCGCGCGGCGCCTGGTTCACGTGCCGATGGGCCGCTTCGGCGAGGCCCGCGAGATCGCCAACGCGGTGCTGTTCCTGGCCAGCGACGAGTCGACGTTCGTCACCGCGTCCACGTTCCTGGTCGACGGCGGCATCAGCGGGGCCTACACGACGCCGCAGTAGGCACGGCGCCAGGCGGGCGGCGCGGCCGTGGCGGGACCGATCAGCCCCGCGTGAACCCCAGGATGAGCTGGGCTGCCTCCAGCGGCACGTCGAGCTGGGGGCAGTGGCCGACGCCGTCGAGCTGCACCCAGTCCGCGTGGGGAAGCCAGTCGCGGCGGTAGCGCACGGCTGCGGATGGCCACTCGAGGAGCGCATCGGCAGTGCCCCAGACGATCCGCACGGGGCAGGCGATCCGCTCGGCGTCCAGCCCGTAGCCCTCGCGACGGGCGAACGCGATCATCGCCCGCGCGCCGGTGCAGGCGGCGGCGCCGCGGAGCTGGTGGGCGAGCAGCTCGGCGGGGATGTGCTCGAAGTTCACGGCAATGTCCTGGGTCGCCTGCCGGCGGCCGTGCGGGGAGGCGACGATCGCCTCGGCGTGCGGGGCCGCCCGCTCGAGCTGGTCCTGCATGAGCGTGAAGTGCCGCATGGACCGCCCGAACGCCGGGTCGCCCTCGGCCCAGCCGCCCGCCGGCGCGAACGCCACGACGGAGCGGGCGCGGCCGCGGGCGGCGAGCTGGAGCGCGACGTAGCCTCCCAGCGAGTTGCCGGCGAGGTGGGCCATCTCGAAGCCCGCCGCGTCCATCGCGTGCTCGATCGCGTCGGGCAGGACGCTGTCGGTCACCTCGGCGGGCAGCGGCGGCCCGCCGGCGTGCCCCGGGAGCGTGGGGGCGAGCACGTCGTGGGACCGCTCGAGCGCCGGCAGGACGAGATCCCACGTCCGCCACGTGTCGGTGAATCCATGAATGAGCACGAGCGGCGAGCCCGAGCCGCCGCGGTGCGCGGGGGTGAAGCGGGAATCCACGGGCGGAAGGCTACGGGCCGGCTGCGCTCAGGGCCGCTGGGCGCCCGCCGACTGCCGGGGGGTGGCGAGATAGCGGGCGCCGGCGGGCACCAGCACGGTGCGGCGGCGTCCGTAGTCGAAGACCGACACCGTGCCCTGCTGCACGGCGATGGCCGTGCCAGCGCAGGAGTCGGTCGTCGTCCAGCGGGTGCCCCGCACGAGGGCGCTCGCATAGCGGCCCCGGGTGCGGAAGCGCCCGCGCCGGCGCACAAAGGTCCTGAGCGTCCGGCGCGTGGGGCCGGCGGCGGCGCGCGCCGCGCCCGGCGCCGGGCAGCCGCTCAGCGGCTCGGACAGCACGAGATCGGCGGGATCGCCCCGGCGCGTGCCCTGGCGGATGCGGAAGCGCCCCGCGGTCGTGCGCACGGTCTCGCGCCGGCGCGTGCCGGCCGCCGCCACGGTGAGGTCCGTCGTGCCGGCGGTGGCGTCGACCTCGGTCCCGTTCGGGATCGGGCCCGCGAGCCCGAGCGGGAGGAAGCCCGCGTCGCCTGGCCGCCGCACGAGGATCGTGCCGTTGACCGGCGTCAGGAGCTGGGTGCGGCCCGGGACGAGCGGCGGCAGCACGGCCGGCACCTCCACGCTGCCGCTGTCGTCGGAGAAATCGGTGTCGGTCTCGGCCCGCAGCGCGGTGCTCACGACGAACGTCTCGGCGACGTCGGCGACGAGCCGGACCGTGATCGCGACCCCGGAGGCGGGCGGGCTGGCGGGTTTCGGCACGCTGCACGCCAGCTGCCACAGCGAGCTGCTGCGCAGCTCCCAGGGGGCGCAGTCCAGGGCGCCGGCGGGCTCCACCGACACGCGTCCGGCGGGCCGCACGAAGATGCTGGCGAAGACGTCGACGGTGACGGGGCCGGCGCCGTTGACGTCCGGCACGCGGGACAGGAGGACGCGGGCGGTGAACGGGGTGCCGGCCACGACCCGGCCGGACGGGGCCGTCGTGACCGACTGCACGCTCCAGAGGTCGGCCTGGGCCGCCGCGGGAAGGGCGGCGAGCGCCAGCGCAGCGCCGAGGGCGGCGAGCCCGGACCGGCGGCGGAGTCTGGGGGCGAAGGGCATCGTCACCTCGGGCGATCGGCGGGTGAGGGGCAGATCTTGACGGCCGGGACGGCGCCGGGCCGCCGGCAGGCGCGGCTCAGGCAGCCAGCTCGCCGGCCACCTCCTCCCACCAGGCCCGGTCGCCCTCGCTGGCGGCAGCCCGCAGCCGCTGGCGCGCCCACGCGCCGACGGCCCGCGGCGGGCCGGACGCGAGCAGCGGCCCGGTGACCGCCACGTCCCCGGTCGCCAGCGCCACGAGCGCCCCGGGCCGGTCGCGGCGCACGCGGAGCACGGCGGCAACCGGCCGGTCGCCGACCTGCGCCGGGCGCGCCGGGTCGCCGTCCTCGTCGCGCCACGGCCGCACGGAGAACACCGGCGGGCGGCTGCGCGCAACCGGGCGGGGCCGCTCCGGGACGGTCACGGGGCCGCGCTCCCAGCGGTCCAGGAGCTGCGGCAGGTCGCGCGCGGCGTCCTCGCGGACCATGAGGTGCAGCCGGTCGCCCTCGAGGACCCGCATGGAGCCGCGCGGCGGCAGCGCCTCCCCCTCGCGGACGATCACGCTCACCATGCCGTCGCGCGGGAGGCCCAGGTCGCGCACGCGGGCGCCGACGATCGCGTCTCCGGGTTTGACCGGATAGTCGAGCACCTCGGCTCCGAGCCGGCGGATCGTCCCGGCGTCGGCCAGCGGCCGCGGCAGCGCGGGCTCGGCGGTCGTGGCGCCGAGCCGCTTCGCAAAGGCCTCGAAGGTCGTCGCCTGCAGCAGCGTCGAGATGAGCACCGCGAAGAACACGATGTTGAACGTCGCCTCGCTTCCGGCCAGGCCGTCGACCACCGGGAAGGTCGCCAACACGATCGGCACGGCTCCGCGCAGTCCGGCCCAGCCGAGCACGAGGCGGTCGCGGACCGAGAACCCGAACGGCCACGCGGTCAGGAGGACCGCCGCCGGACGGGCCACGACGACGGCGATGAGGGCGAGCACCGTGCCCTCGACGGCGACGTCGTCCAGGCGGCTGGGAAAGACCAGCAGGCCGAGGGTCAGGAAGAGGACCAGCTGGGCGACCCACGCGAGTCCCTCGTGGAACGCGGTGATCGTGCGCCGGGCGGGAATCGCGCCGCTCCCGAGCACGAGGCCGGCGGCGTAGACCCCGAGGAATCCGGACCCGTGCAGGAGCTCCGGGACGCCGAAGGCCAGCGCGGCGACCGCAAGGGAGGCCACCGGATAGAGCCCGGGGGAGTCGAGCCGCGCGCGGCGCAGCGCCGGCACCGCGACGAGCCCGATGGCCGCGCCGAGCGCGCCGCCGATCAGCAGCTTCTCCGCGAACGCGACGACGAGGTCGCCGGCCCCGTAGTCCGGCAGCCGGATCCAGTCGGCGAAGCCCACCACCAGCAGCACGGCCACCGGATCGTTGAAGCCGCTCTCGCCCTCCAGCGTGCGGGCCAGGCGCCGGCGCAGCGTCGAGCCGCGCAGCAGCGAGAAGATCGCGGCGCCGTCGGTGGACGAGATGATGGCTCCCAGGAGGAGCCCTTCGAGCAGCGACAGGCCGAAGAGCCACTGGGCGGCCAGGCCGGTGAGCAGCGTGGCCAGAAGCGTGCCGGCGGTGGCGAGCACCCCAGCCGGCAGGGCGACCGGCTTGATGTCGCGCCAGCCCGCGGTCAGGCCGCCCTCGAAGAGGATGAGCGCGAGGGCGCCCACCCCGATGTCCTGGGCGAGGCGGTAGTCGCTGAAGGAGATGAGGTCCGCGCCGTCGGAGCCGATCGCCATGCCGAGCACGAGCAGGAGCAGCAGGGCGGGCAGGCGGACCCGGCGGGCGACGAGCGACATGGCGAGCGCCGCCGCGAGCAGTGCTCCGACGGCAGCGATGATGGCTGCGGGTTCCATGGCCGCCCGGAACCTTCCCAGGCGGTGCGGTGCCTACCCGAGAACGCGGGTCTCGTACCCGTGCTCGCGCAGCGCCGCGAGGAGCGTGTCGGCGTGGGCCCGGCCGCGCGTCTCGACCACGAGCTGGATCCCGGTCTCGCGGACAGAGAGGTCGACGCCCTCGCGGACGTGATCGACGTCGACGACGTTCCCGCCGGCCGCGGCGACCTCGTCGAGCATCGCGGCCAGCCCGCCCGGCCGGTCCGGCACGCGGGTGAAGAGGACGAGGCGGCGGCCCATCTCGGTCTCGTGGCGGCGGGCGACGACCGCGAGCAGCCCGACGTCGACGTTCCCGCCCGACAGCACCGCGACCGTCCGCCCCTCGGGCGCCGGGCTCACGCGGCCGCTCCGGAGCGCGGCCACCCCGACCGCCCCGGCGCCCTCGACCACGAGCTTGGAGCGCTCGAGCAGATGCACCATCGCGTCGGCCACGTCCTCCTCCTCGACGACGACGACCTCGTCGAGCCAGGCCTGGGCAAGGGGGAGGGTGAGCTCGCCCGGCCGCTTCACCGCGATGCCGTCGGCGATCGTGAGCGCGCTGGCGGCGGGCCGCGCCTCGCCGGCGGCCAGCGACGCCGGGTAGGGCGCGCAGCCCGCGACCTGGACTCCGACGACGCGGCAGTCCGGCCGGGCCCGCTTGACGGCGATGGCGGTCCCGCAGGCCAGGCCGCCGCCGCCGAGCGGGACGACGACCATCGCGAGGTCCTCCACCTGCTCCACGAGCTCGACGCCGAGCGTGGCCTGCCCGGCGATCACGTCGAGGTCGTCGAAGGGGTGCACGAACGCCATGCCGGCGGCCTCGCCGCGGGCCTTGGCGAGTTCGACGCACTCGGACACCGACGCGCCCTCCTGGTGGACGATCGCGCCGAGGTCGGCGACCGCCTCGGCCTTGGCGATCGGCGCGTCGGGCGGCATGAAGACCTCGCACCTGACGCCGCGCGCCCGGGCCGCATAGGCCACCGACTGGGCGTGGTTGCCGGCGCTGCCCGCCACGACGCCCGCGCCGGCGTCGGCGCCGAGCGCCGCGAGCTTGGCCAGCGCGCCGCGCAGCTTGAAGGACCCCGTCCGCTGGAGGTTCTCGGCCTTGAGGGCGAGCGGGCCGCCGGATGCCGCCGCCGCCGTTCGCGACAGGAGGACCGGGGTGCGCCGGACCTCGCCGGCCCCGGCCTCGCGGGCCGCGGCGATGGCGTCGTCGCTGATCTCGGGCAGGGCGGCGGCCATCGGGGCCTAGTCCGTGAGGGCCACGATTGCGTCGATCTCGACCTGGGCGCCCTTCGGCAGTGCCACGACGCCGACGGCGGCGCGGGCGGGCGGCTCGGCCTCGAAGAACTCCCCGTAGACCTCGTTGACCTCGGCGAACGCCCCGAGGTCGGTCATGTAGACGGTGAGGCGAACCGCGTCGGCGAGCGTCGCGCCGGCGGCCGCCGCGACCGCGGCGAGGTTCTCCAGGCACTTCCGGGCCTGCTCGCCCGGGGAGGCGCCGACGAGTTCGCCGGACTCGGCGTCCAGGGGGATCTGCCCGGAGCAGAACAGCAGGCCGCCGGTGCGCACAGCGTGCGAGTAGGGGCCGATGGCAGCGGGCGCGCCGAGCGCGCTGACGGCTTCGCGGTGGGGGGGCACTGGGCCGGACTCCTTTGGTCGGGGCAGCCGACCTTATGCGAGACCGCGCCCGCGTCCAAGTAGCCTGCGCCGATGCCGAATCGCCTCGCGCAGGAAACGTCGCCCTACCTCCTCCAGCACCGCGACAACCCGGTGGCCTGGCAGCCCTGGGGCGACGCCGCGCTGGCCGAGGCCCGGCGCCGGGACGTGCCGCTGCTCATCTCGATCGGCTACTCCGCCTGCCACTGGTGCCACGTGATGGAGCGCGAGTCCTTCGAGGACCCGGAGACCGCCGCGTTCATGAACGACCGCTTCGTCTGCATCAAGGTGGACCGTGAGGAGCGGCCCGACGTCGACGCGATCTACATGGACGCCGTGCAGGCGATGACCGGACGCGGCGGCTGGCCGCTCAACGCCTTCGCGACGCCGGACCAGGTGCCGTTCTACGCCGGCACGTACTTCCCGCCCCAGCCGCGCCAGGGGATGCCGAGCTGGCGCCAGGTGCTCGCGTCGGTCGACGAGGCCTGGCGGACCCGGCGCGCTGAGATCGAGCAGGGAGCCGGGCGGATCCTCGAGCGGCTGCGCGGCGCCGCCGACCTCGCGCCCGCGCAGGACGCCTTCGACCCCGCCGCCCTGGGCGATGCCGTCGCCTCGCTCGAGGCCGCCTACGACGCCGCCAACGGCGGCTTCGGCGGCGCGCCGAAGTTCCCGCCCGCTTCGGTGATCGAGTTCCTCCTGGCGGCCGGCGATCGCCGGATGAGCGTCGGGACCCTGGAAGCGATGGCGGCCGGGGGCATCCACGACCAGGTCGGCGGCGGCTTTGCCCGCTACGCCGTGGATGCGACCTGGACCGTCCCGCACTTCGAGAAGATGCTCTACGACAACGCGCTCCTGGCGGGCGCGTTCCTGTCGGGCTGGCTGGCGAGCGGCGCGCCCCGCCTGCGCGACGCCTGCGAAGGGACCCTCGAGTGGCTGCTGCGGGAGATGCGCGGCCCCGAGGGCGGCTTCTTCTCGGCGCTCGATGCCGATTCGGAGGGCGTCGAGGGCCGGTTCTACGTCTGGACCGTGGCCGAGCTGCACGAGGTCCTCGGCCACCGGGCCCCGGCGGCGATCGACTACTTCGGGGCGACCGAGGCCGGGAACTTCGAGGGCGCCAACGTGCTGGAGGCTCGCGGCCCGGTTCCGCCGGGTCTCGCCGCGGTTCGGGCCGATCTCCTCGCCGCGCGGGCCAGCCGGGTGCGGCCGGGCCTCGACGACAAGCGAATCGCTTCGTGGAACGCCCTGGCGATCGGCGCGCTGGCCCGGGCCGGGGCGGCGCTGGAGCGCCCCGACTGGCTCGAGGCCGCGCGGGCGGCCGCGGACTTCCTCCTGGGGGAGATGCGCACGCCGGACGGCCGGCTGCTGCGCACGTGGAAGGACGGGCGTGCGCACATCGCCGGCTATCTCGAGGATCACGCCTTCGCGCTCGAGGCGCTGCTCACGCTGTACGAGGCGACGTTCGAGCCGCGGTGGTTCGCCGCTGCGCGCGAGCTCGCCGACATCACGATCGAGCACTTCGCCGACCCGCAGCGCGGCGGCTTCTTCACGACCGCCGCCGACCACGAGGCCCTGCTGGCCCGTCGCAAGGACCTCGACGACGCTCCGATTCCCTCGGGCAGCTCGAGCATCGCCTACGGGCTGCTCCGGCTCGCGGCGCTGACCGGCGACGGCCGGTACGAGGATCATTCCCGGCGGACCCTCGCGCTGGTCCGCGACATCGCACCGCGCCACCCGCAGGCGTTCGGCCACGCCCTGCAGGCGCTGGACTTCACCGTCGGCCCGGTGCGTGAAGTCGCCGTTGTCGGGCCCGGGGCCGACCGCCTGGCCGCCGTCGTGCGCGGGGCGCTGCGGCCGCGCCTGGTCCTGGCCGGCGGGCCCGCCGACGGGGGTCCGGAGCTCCTCGCTGGCCGGGAGGCCGTCGGCGGACGGGCGACGGCCTACGTCTGCGAGCGGTTTGCCTGCCAGCGGCCGGTCACCGAGCCCGCCGGCCTGCAGGCGCTCCTGGCCGAGTCCGGGGCAGCCGCGTGATCCTCTGCGTGACGCCATCGCCGTCGATCGACCGGCTCTTCCTCGTCGACCGCCTGGTGCCGGGGGAGATCCACCGGCCGCGGGGGCTGCTGACCGTGCCGGGCGGGAAGGGGCTGAACGTGGCGCGCGCGGTGCGGGCGCTGAACGCCGACGTGCGCGTGGCCGGGATCGCCGCTGGCCACGCGGGCCGCTGGCTGGCCGAGGAGCTCGCGGCCGAGGGCGTGCCGGCCGAGTTCGTCTGGACCGCCGGCGAGTCGCGCACGTCCACGTCGGTGGCCGCGTCGGGCGGCGCCGGCGAGCTCACCGAGTTCTACGAGGATCCCCAGCCGATCGCCCCGGACGACTGGGCAGCGCTGCGCGCGCTGGCCGGGGCCCGGCTCGCCGAGGCCCGCTGGCTGACGCTGTCGGGCTCGGTTCCGCCCGGCGTGGGGGTGGACGGGTACGCCACGCTGGCCGCCGACGCCCGCGCCGCGGGCGTGCGCGTCGCGGTCGATGCCCGGGACGAGTGGCTCGTCGCTTCGCTCGCTGCGGCGCCCGATCTCGTGAAGATCAACGTCGCCGAGGCTCAGGACGTGCTCGATCTCACCGGCACGGCCCCGGGGCCGGAGCGGGCGCTGGCGGCGGCGCGCGAGCTGCAGGCGCGCGGCGCGCGGGCCGCCGTCGTGACCTGCGGGACCGAGGGCCTTGCCGCCATCGACAGCGCCGGCGAGGCGTGGGCCGGCGGCGTCGACGCCGTCGGGCCCTACCCGGTCGGCTCGGGCGACGCCTGCCTGGCCGGCCTCGTGGCGTCGCTGGACCGGGGCGAGCCGTGGGAGGCAGCGCTGCGCCTGGCGATCGGGGCGGGCGCCGCCAATGCCGAGCAGCCCGGCGCCGGGCGGCTCGAGCCGGTGCGGGCCCGCGCCCTCGCCGCCGCGGCGCGGCTGCGCCGCGTGACCTGACGCGGCTCGAGCACCGGCCCGGCGCGGCGGCGCGCCAACGTGACCGGTCTCACACGCATTTCCCGCCATGCCGGCGGGACCGGGGCCGGACGGCCTCTATCCTGCCGTCCGTTCGCCTGCCGTCCGTTCGCCGCCCCGCGTCCGTACCCCTTCCGTGAGCAACCTCTTCACCATCGCTGCCGGCCGCCGCTCCAAGTGGGTGGCCTTCGCCGCCTGGTTCATCTTCGTGATGATCGCCTCCGGCCCCGCGAACCTGCCGAAGAAGTTCGCCGACGCCGAGTCGAACGAGTCCTCCTCGTTCCTCCCCGGGGACGCTGAGTCGACCAAGGCGCTCGACCTGACGAAGGAGATTCAGGGCGGCGACAAGATCTCGGCGGTCATCGTCTACTACCGCTCCGGGGGCCTCACGGCGGCGGACAAGGGCACGATTGCCTCCGACCGGGCGTCGATCGCCAAGGCCACGCGCACCGAGCCGGCCATGAAGGACGCGAGCCCGCCGAGCCCGCCGATCTTCTCGAAGAACGGGTCTGGCGCGATCGTCACGGTTCAGATCGCCACGAACGGCAAGGGCGAGACGATCACCAAGCCGGTCAACTACCTGCGGGACACCTACGGGGATCCCGGCGGCGGCCTGCAGGTCAAGGTGACGGGCGGCGCCGGCTACTCCGCCGACGCGATCAAGGTCTTTGAGGGCATCAACGGCACCCTCCTGCTCGCGGCCTTCGCGCTGGTGTTCGTGCTGCTCATCCTCATCTATCGCAGCCCGATCTTCCTCTTCATCCCGCTGCTCGCGGTCGCCTTCGCGGAGGTGGCGTCCCGCGCCTTCGGCTACTTCCTCACCGAGGTCGGGGTGACGGTGAACGGACAGTCGTCGTCGATCCTCTCGATTCTCGTCCTCGGGGCGGGCACCGACTATGCCCTGCTGCTCGTCGCCCGCTACCGGGAGGAGCTGCGCCGCCACGAAGACAAGCACGAGGCCCTGAAGCTGGCCCTGCGCACCGCCGGGCCGGCGATCTTCGCCTCGGGCATGACCGTCATCGCCGCGCTCCTGTGCCTGACGCTGGCCGAGGTGAACGGCACCGCCGGCCTGGGGCCGATCGGCGCCATGGGCGTCGCCGTCGCGATGCTCTCGATGCTCACCTTCCTCCCGGCCCTGCTGGTGATCACCGGCCGCTGGGCGTTCTGGCCGTTCATCCCGCGCTACGGCGGCAGCGGCGCCGACGAGACTCACGGCGCCTGGCGCAAGGTCGGCGAGGCCGTCGCGGTGCGTCCGCGGCGCGTCTGGATCGGCGCGGTCGCGATCCTCGGGATCTTCGCCCTCGGCCTCCTCAACTTCTCGACCGGCCTCACCCAGGGGAACTCCTACCGCGACAAGGTCGAGTCCGTCGCGGGCCAGGAGCTCATCTCGAAGGCCTTCCCGGGCGGGGCGAACTCGCCGACGGACATCATCGTGCCGGACCGCGCGAAGGTGCCGGCCGTGCTGGCGGCGCTGAAGCGCACCGAGGGGATCGCCAGCGTGCGCGTGGCCCAGGCCGCACCGCCGGGCACGCTCCTGAACGCGACGCTGACCCGGGAGCCCTATTCGACCGAGGCGTTCGACCTCATCCCCGGGATTCGGAAGGCGGCCCGCGCGGCGGGCGGGAGCGCGACGGTCGTGGGCGGCGCCACGGCGATCGAATACGACCTGCGCCAAGCCTCGGCGCGGGACACCCGCCTCATCGTCCCGATCGCGCTCTTCGTCGTGTTCATCATCCTCGTGCTGCTCCTGCGCGCGGTGCTGCTCCCGGTCCTGCTGGTCGGCACGGTGATCCTCTCCTTCGCGGCTGCGCTCGGCGTGGGAGCCGTCGTCTTCGACGTGATCTTCGGCTTCCCCGGCAGCGACCCGTCCCTGCCGCTCTTCGCCTTCGTGTTCCTCGTGGCTCTGGGCATCGACTACAACATCTTCCTCATGGCCCGGGTGCGCGAGGAGGCGCTCAAGCACGGCACGCGGCGCGGCATGCTGCGCGGCCTGGCCGTCACGGGCGGCGTGATCACCTCCGCCGGCATCGTGCTCGCCGGCACGTTCTCGGTGCTCGCCGTGCTCCCGCTCGTGTTCCTCACCGAGATCGGCTTCGTGATCGCCTTCGGCGTGCTCCTCGACACGTTCCTGGTGCGCTCGGTGCTCGTGCCGGCCCTCGTCTTCGACATCGGCCCGAAGGTCTGGTGGCCGAGCACGCTGTCGAAGGCCCACGAGCGCCGCGGCCGCGAGTTCCACCCCGAGGACCACACGGCCGAAGAGGCCGAGGCCCCGCCCGAGCCGGTCGCCTCGCCCTAGCGCTCAGCTCGCCGCCGCGTGCCTCCGCCGCGAGGCTGGCCACGCGCACCGGCCGCCCGCTCACAGCACCGGCAAGTACCGCTCCAGCTCCCAGGGCGTGACCTGGACGCGGTAGTCCTCCCACTCCTGGCGCTTGATCTCGATGTAGCGGTTGAACATGTGCTCGCCGAGCGTGCGCAGCACGAGCTCGGACTCCGAGGTGAGCTCGATCGCCTCACCGAGCGTCTCGGGGAGCTGCTCGATGCCGAGCCGCTTCCGGTCGTCGGGGGAGAGGTGGTAGAGGTTCTTCTCCATCGGCTCGGGCAGCTCGTAGCCCTTCTCGATTCCCTCCAGGCCGGCCTGGAGGAGCACCGCGAAGGTGAGATAGGGGTTGCACGCCGGGTCCGGGCAGCGCAGCTCCATCCGGGTCGCCTGCTCCTTGCCGGGGTGGTAGAGCGGCACGCGGACCAGGGCCGAGCGGTTGCGCCGCGACCAGGCGCAGTAGACGGGCGCTTCGAACCCCGGGACCAGGCGCTTGTACGAGTTCACCCACTGGGCGAAGATCGAGCAGATCTCGCGCGCGTGGCGAAGCTGGCCGGCGATGAACGCCTTTCCGACATCCGAGAGGAAGTACTGGTCGTTCGGATCGAAGAACGCGTTGCGGCCCTCGCGGAAGAGCGACTGGTGCGTGTGCATCCCCGAGCCGTTCTCGCCGAACAGCGGCTTGGGCATGAACGTCGCATGCAGGCCGTACTTCATGGCGTATTCCTTGACGGTGATGCGGTACGTCATGCAGTCGTCGGCCATCTTCAGCGCGTCGGCGTAGCGCATGTCGATCTCGTGCTGGGAGGGGCCGACCTCGTGGTGGGTGTACTCGACGTGGATCCCGAGCTGCTCGAGGGCGAGCACGGTCTCGCGCCGCAGGTCGGAGCCGGCGTCCAGCGTCGTGAGGTCGAAGTAGCCGCCCTCGTCCAGGACCTTGGTCGACGTGGAGTCCTCGAAGTAGAAGTACTCCAGCTCGGGCCCCACGTTGAAGCGGTCGAAGCCCATCGCGGCGGCGCGCTGGAGCGCACGGCGCAGGACGTGGCGAGGATCGCCCTCGTACGGCGTGCGCTCGGGCGTCACGACGTCGCAGAACATGCGCGCGACGCCGCTCTCGGTCGGGCGCCACGGGAGCACCTTGAACGTCGACGGATCGGGCATGGCGATCATGTCGGACTCCTCGATCGCGTTGAAGCCGGTGATCGAGGAGCCGTCGAAGCCCATTCCCCCTTCGAAGGCGTCGTCGAGTTCGGCCCGGTTGATCGAGAACGACTTCAGCTGCCCGAGGATGTCGGTGAACCAGAAGCGGATGAACCGAATGTCGTTGTCCGCGACGAGCGCCTTGACGTCGTCGGCGGTGGTGGGCTGGTCGTCGGCCATGAGGCGGTCCTCCGAAACGGCGGGGGCGGATCCGGCCGGGGCGCGGGGCGCCGGCGCGGGGGCAACCCTAGCGCGCCGGCCGCGGGCGTCCGGCCGACCGGCGGTCCCGTCCGGGCGGCCCGGCGGTCGGGGTCAGCCGGCGGGGTGGGCGTCGTCGAGCCAGCGCCGGCCCCACGCCTTCAGCGCGGCGAGCGCCGGCTCGAGCTCGCGGCCCATCGACGTGAGCTCGTACTCGACGCGAACGGGCGGTCCGGAGTGCACGTGGCGGGCGACGATCCCCCGCGACTCGAGCTCCTTCATCCGCTCGGACAGCAGCCGATCCGACAGCTCCGGCACGGCGGCCGCGATCTCCGAGAAGCGCCGCGGGCCGTCGAACAGGGCGCCGACGATCGCGCCGGTCCAGCGCTTGCCGATGAGCTCGACGGCTTGGTGGTACTTCGGGCAGATTGCCGGCCCGGCCGCCTGCGGCGAGCGCTCGCCGTGCGTCCGGGCCGACATCCGCGTCAGGCTCCTCGCCGTCCGGCCGGGTCCGATCAGGCGGCCTGGAGGCTCCGGGAGGCCTCGATCGATCCGTCCACCGGCACCTCGCCGACGACGTTGATCATGGCCGTGAAGGACTCGAGCGAGACGGCGGCGATGGCCTCGAGGAGCTCCTCGTCGCTCCAGCCGGCCTCGCGCGCCTCCTCGTGGAGGTGCATCGGGGCGCGGCCCCGCTGCTCGAGCATCGCCCGCAGGTAGGTGAGCAGCGCGGCGGCCTTGGGGTCGTTGGAAGCGAACTCGCGGGCGAGCGCGACCTCGTCGAGCCCGAGCCCGGCGGCCCGCGCCGTGCGGGCGTGCATCGCGATTCCCGGCTCGGAGCCGTAGTGCTCGGCCACGGCCAGCGCGATCCGCTCGTGCGTCGCGGCGTCGAGGAGCCCGCGGCGCAGCTCGGCGCGGTAGCGCGTGTAGGCGCGGAGGGCCGCCGGGGAGCCGGCCAGCACGCCGAGGAAGTTCGGGAGCTGCCCGCCGGTGGCGAGCGCGCCCTTGAGGACGGGGACCGAGCCCTCGGGGGCCGTGAGGTCGTCGTGGATCTGGAAGCGGCTCATTTGGGTCTTCATCGGGCAATCACCACTGGGGAGGAGGGCGGCAAACAGGCCCCGGACGGTCACTTCACCGGGGCCCTATTGCTTACGGTTGGTAAGCATACCGCTGCGGTCGGATTTCGGCAAGGCCTGGTGCGACGGATAGACGTGTGCTTCCCCGTTCTACGCGCGAACGTAAACCCCGGTTCAGCGCGGAACGGCACGCCCAGGCCTGGCGGGCCAGTCCGGGGCACGCAGTTGGCGCGTGCGCGCTGGCTCGCGAACCGGGGGCGCGCGCGGCGGGCGGGGCCGCGCCGGCTGGCTGGCGCTACCGCGGTGCGGCGGTGAGTGCGGCCGGGGCGTGCCCGGAGTCCGCGGGCGCGTCGGCGCGGGACGTCGTGGCCGCCGCGAGGACGAGCGCGAGCGCCATCAGCACCGCCCAGAGGGCGATCCGGTCCGGCCGCTGGGCCACGCGGGCGCTCGTGCCGCTCATGCCGGTCCGGCGGGCGAGGCCGCCCGAGCGCCGCCGCGGGGCCGCAGCGCCGCCGGCCGCCCCGCCGGCGCGGTGGGCGTCCCGGCGGGCCGCCTGGCGCGGCGAAGCGGCGACCGGGGCACGGCGACCGGGTTCCGGACGCCCGGTGATCGTGACGGTGCGGCGGCCGGTCTCGGGATCGACGGCGAAGGGCGATTCGTCTCCGAGCTCGGCGTCCCAGCGGGCGGCAGCCTCCTCGGCGGGCTCGACCGGAGCCGCTGGGACCGCCGGGGCGGGAGCGGGTGCCGGCACCGGCTCCGCCCAGGAGCCGCCATCGGCCAGCGCGGCGGGGACGGAATCCGTGGCGTCCTCGACAAAGGGGTTGTCGGGCAGTTCAGGCTCGCGCACGTCGTCGCGCCACTCGAACGCATCCGGATCCAGCACCGGGCGGTCCCGCGTGAAGCGGGGCCGGTAGCGGTCGCCGGCCGGGCGCGGGGGAGTTGGGCGGGAGGCGCTCACTGGACTCTTTCGACGGCTTGCGGGGTTAGCTGACGGGCTGGCGCGGAAAGAGCCGCGCCCCGCACGTGCGTGTGCGGTTTGCCCCTGGGACTGTGGGTCCCCCGCTCCTCGCAGCCTACGCGAGGACTCAGCGGAATGGGCTCGCGGCCATCGTACCAGCGATCGAAGTTCCTGCAAATTGGGCGGTTTTATGTACCGCGGTCGTGCGAATCGGCACAGCCTGCGGGAGCCGGAGGCCCGCCGCGAACCAGATCATGCAAGCGCCAGCACTCCGAGCGCCACGACCGAGGCCGTCACCAGCCAGATCGTCGCGAGGGTCGCGATCGCCCCGCGCCGCCCGAGGACGTGGGCGCCCATCGTCTCCGGGTCGCGGGCGGCTCCGTACACGGCCCACAGGAGCGGGATGAGGAGGATCGCGTTGAGCGCCTGGCTGAGGAACAGGACCGGCACGAGCGGCATGCCGGGGATCAGCACGAACCCGGCGGCGACCGCGACGACGAGCCCGAAGGTCCCGTAGAAGAGCGGCGCCTCGCGGAACGGGTCGTCCACGGCGGCCTCGCGACCGAAGAGCTCTCCGACGGAGTAGGCGGTCGAGAGGGGGAGCACCGACGCCGCGAGGAGCCCGGCCCCCAGCAGCCCGGCGCCGAAGAGCGTGGCGGCCAGGCTGCCGGCCAGCGGCTCGAGGGCGACCGCGGCGTCGCGGGCGTCGTCGATCGACCGCCCGCTGGCGTGGAGTGTCGCCGCGCAGGCGACGACGACGAACGCCCCGATCACGCCGGTGAGGATGGCGCCGGCGGCGACATCGATCCGCTCGAAGCGCAGGTCGCGGACCGTCAGGCGCTTGTCGACCGCGAAGGACTGGATGAAGGCCAGCCCCCACGGCGCCAGCGTCGTCCCGACGGTGGCCGTGACCGCCAGCAGCGCGTCGCGCGTGAGCGGCAGGGAGGGGACGACGGCCCCGCGGAGCGCCGCACCCCAGTCGGGCCCCGCGAGGAAGCCGGCGATCACGTACGACACGAACACGGCGCTCAGCGCGAGCAGGACGTGCTCGACGCGCCGGAATCCCCCCCGCAGGACGAGCGCCGAGACGCCGATCGCCGCCGCGGGGACGCTGAAGTACCGGGACACTCCGGCGAGCTCGAGCGCCGCCGCGATCCCGGCGAACTCGGCGCACATCGTCCCGACGTTGGCGATCACGAGCACGGCCGTGGCGGCTGCCGCGCGGCGCAGGCCGTAGCGGTCGCGGACCAGGCCGATGAGCCCCTGGCCCGTGACGATGCCCATCCGCGCGCCAAGCTGGTGGAACAGGATGAGGGCCGCGGTCGACAGGACCAGGACCCACAGCAGCGTGTAGCCGTAGTCGGCGCCGAGGATCGAGTAGGTCGTGATGCCGGCCGGGTCGTCGTCGGACAGGCCGGCCAGCATCCCCGGGCCGACGACCGCGGCGAGGCCGACGAGCCACGCCCGACGCCGGCCGGCCCGCCGGGGGCGGTCCCTAGCCATGGCGCCGCCGCCGGGCGCGCAGGTGCGGGAACCGCCGCCGGCCGGGCAGCCGCTCGGCCAGGAGCTCCTCGAGCACGTCGTCGACGGCGACCGCGCCCAGGACCCGCCGGTCCTCGTCGATGACCGGAATCGCGAGCACGTCGTGGAGGGCGAACTCGTCGATCACCGCGCCGACCGAGGCGTCGGCCGGCACCGCGGGGGTCGGCCGGGGGGTGACGTCCCCGGCGAGCAGCGCCCGTGGCGGGATCGCGCCGGCGAGCCGGCCGTCCCGGTCGAGGACGAACACCGTCAGCAGCCCGTCGAGCGGCGGCGGGTCCGCCGCGAGACGGGCCGTGATAGCGGCGGCGCCCTCCCCGGCCGCCGCCGTGCGCACGTCCGGGGTCATGAGCCCGCCTGCCGTGGCCGGCGGATACGCGAGCAGCCGGCGCAGCGTGGCGGACCGCTCGCCGGGCACGTGCGCGAGGACGCGGCCGGTGCGCTCCGGGGAGAGGTGGCGCAGGGCGGCCACCGCGTCGTCGGCGGCCATGCGGCCGACGATCGGGCCGGCTTCCTCGCTGCCCAGCTCGCGCACGAGTTCGGCGCCGACCCGCGGCCGGCCGGCCTCGAGGGCCCGGGCGGCAGCATGCGGGCCGACGGCCTTCAGCACCTCGGCGCCGCGGGCCGGCGGCAGGCGCGCCACGAGCGCGGCGAGCTCGCTGTGGCTGAGCCGGTGCACGCGCGCGGCCGGCGTCTCGAGCTGCAGGCGGTGCCCGCGCCCGGAGGCGAGGTGGAGGGCGGTCCAGTCGACGGCCGCGTCCTGCCGCTGCCGGGCCAGCCGCCCGAGGCCCAGGCGCCGCAGCGCAGCCCGGGCGCCGATGTCCACCGCCGCCACGCGCAGGCCGCCGTCCTGGCGGGCGAGATCGACGTCGGCGACGCGGGCCACGCGGCGGCCGGCCACGTCGACGATCTGGACGTCGAGAACGTCGCGCTGGAGGCGCAGCCCGGGGACGTCGTCGGCGGCGGGCCGCTCGGCGGCCGGGGCGACCTCGATGCCGGCGCGCGGCTCGAAGCTCGTCACGTCCGCCCACGGCACCGCCGCCGGAGGAGCGCCGCGGCGGCGGATCACGAGGTGCGTGACGGGCGGATGCTCGCGGTCCAGCGAGGCGATCAGGTCAGCCAGCCGCCCGACCGGCGCGCCGGCGGTGTCGGTGACCGTGGCGCCGAGGATGTCGGTGAGCGCCAGCACGGCAGGCTCCCGCGACGGGCGCCGCCGGCGGAGTCAGCCTCCGCGTTCGAAGCGGGCCTGCTCCTCGACCGTGCGCTCGGCAGTCGGGTAGGCCTCGAGCCGGGCGTCCGGAATCGGCTCGCCGCTCTCGACCGAACGCCCGAAGGTCCCGGCAGCCAGGCGCGCTTCGGCCCGCTCCACCGCGGCGAGCTCGCCGCGCAGCTGCTCGGCGAGGCCGGCGTCGAGCTCGTCCTCGGTCAGGTCCGAGGCGCCGTCGGCGAGGTCAGTGTGCGAGAGGTCGCCGGCATCCTGGTGGCGCAGCTCTGGCAAGGCCCGCTCGATCCGCGCCCGCTCGGCGGCGAGGAGCTCGCGGGCGCGGTTCGCGTCCATGTCGCTCTAGTCCCGCCCGGCGACGGCGGAAACGAAGTCCGCGACGTCCTGCGCGTCCTGGCCCCGGACGAGCTGGGCGGGCATGGTGCCGGCACCCCGGACGCGGCCGAGGGCGACGGCGTTGAGCACGAGCGCCTTGGTGGGCCGCAGCTGGTCGAGATTCGGGCCGACCTTGCCGACCGCGTTGGCGCCGCGCAGCGTGTGGCACTGCTGGCACTGCTGCCCGAAGATCTCCCGGCCCCGCAGCTGGGCGGCGGTGAGGACCTGGCCGGTCTTGTTGTCGACGTCGTCCTTGGTGTCGTCGGCAATCACGACCGCCGGGATCGCCACGCCCAGCCCGACGTAGGCCAGGGCGAAGATTCCGGCGAACAGGCGCCGCGCGCGCTTGGTCTGGCGCTGCAGGACGGTTTCCCGCGCGCCGCGCAGGCCGCCCGAGGCGGCGATCACGACGAGGCTGACGCCGAGCACGACCCAGAAGGCGATGAAGAGACCGACGGTCACGGGCGCGGACAATATCGCGAGCCGGGGCGTCGAGGGGGCTCGTCAGCGCCGGCGGCCGTGTCCGAAGCTCATCGCGGCCGGTGCGACGGCCCGAAAGTCCTGGGCGCCCGCGGCGGCACGGGCCGCCTCGCGCTCGCGAGCGAGCTCGTCGAGCGGGGAGAAGTCGTGGACCTCGGCGAGCGGGGCGTCAGGAGCCTCGAGCGCCCGAATGGCGTCGATGAGGACGTTGATCGTCCCCTCGGCGGCCGCATGGCGCTCCAGGCGGCCTTCGGCGAGGACGAGCGGCTCGGTCCGGACCACGCCGCGGAAGCGCTCGTAGACGTCGGGCGGGACGATGAGGTTCGTCGTCCCGTGCTCGTCCTCGAGCAGCATGAAGACGATGCCCTTCGCCGTGGAGGGACGCTGGCGGGCCACGGTCATCCCCGCCACGCGGACCCGGGAGCGGTGCGGGAGGGTCTCGAGATCGCGGCTCGTCGCCGTGCCGGCGGGGAGCGTCGGGCGCAGCAGCGCGAGCGGATGCGTGCCGACGGTCAGGCCGGACGTGTCGTAGTCGGCCAGCATGCGCTCCCAGCCGCTCAGCTCGCGCAGGGCGGGAGCGGCGGGGGCGTCAAGGGCCAGGGCGAGCTGATCGCCGGCCTCGCCGAGGCGGTCGGCCGTCGCGGTGATCCCGAGCGTCCACAGCGCGGCGCGGCGGTTCCCGCCGGCGAGCCCGTCGCAGGCGCCGGCCCAGGCGAGCTGCTCGAGCGAGGGCCGCCCCGCTCCGGCCCGGGCGGCGAGGTCGGCGAGCGTGCGGAACGGGCCGTCCTCCTCCCGCGCGGCGACGAGGGCGGCGATCTCCTGTGCCCGCACGCCCGCGACGTAGCCGAGGCCGATCCGGACGCGTCCCTCGCCGTCGACCGTGCACTCGGCGGCGCTGGCGTTCACGTCGGGGGCCAGGACGGCGAAGCCGCGGCGCTGGGCCTCGTGGACGAGCGCATCGGGCGGGTAGAAGCCCATCGGCTGCTCGTTGAGCAGGGCGCAGAGCAGGTCGCGGCCGTGGTGGACCCGCAGCCAGGTGGACTGGTAGGCGAGCAGGCCGAACGCCGCGCCGTGGGCCTTGGGAAAGCCGAAGCCCGAGAAGCCCTCGATCATCGAGAAGACCCGCAGTGCGGTCGCCTCGTCGGCGCCGCGGGCGATCGCGCCCTCCACGAACCGGCGGTGATAGGCCTCGATCGCGGCCTGGGAGCGGCGGCGGCTCATCGCGCGGCGCAGGCCTTCTGCCTCGCCGGCACTGAACCCGGCGAAGGCGATGGCGACCTCCAGCACCTGATCCTGGAAGATGATCGTCCCGAGGGTGTCGCGCAGCGGGCCCGCCAGGGAGGGGTGCTCGTAGGGGACCTCGTAGTCCGGATCGGCGCGCAGGCGCTGGAGGCGCTCGATGTACGGGTTGACCGCGCCGCCCTGGATCGGCCCGGGGCGGACGATCGCCACCTGGATCGTGAGGTCGTCCAGCGACGCGGGCTTCGTGCGCCGCAGCGACTGCATCTGCGCCCGGCTTTCGATCTGGAAGACGCCGGTCGTCTCGGCGGACTGGATCGCGGCGTAGGTCGCGGCATCGTCGTACGGGATTCGCGAGAGGTCGATCGGCGTGCCGGTGCGGCGGGCGATCGACTCGACGCAGCGCTCGACCGCCGAGAGCATCCCCAGGCCGAGCAGGTCGATCTTCAGAAAGCCGGCGTCGGCGCAGGAGTCCTTGTCCCACTGGACGATCTGGCGCCCGGACATCGCCGCCGGGACGATCGGGCAGCAGTCGACGAGCGGCCGGGTCGAGACGATCATCCCGCCGGAGTGCTGCGAGAGGTGCCGGGGCAGGCCGTGGGCCTCGGCGGCCAGCCGCTCCAGCCACGGCCAGCGGCCGTGCGCAGCCCGGCGGGCGCCGAGCGCGGCAGCCACGTCGCCTCCGACCTTCTCCGCCGAGAAGCCCTCCGAGCCGCGGGCGACCCGCTCGATCTCGCCCGGCGGAAGGCCGAGCGCCGCCCCGAAGTCCCGGATCGCTCCGCGGGCGCGGTAGGTGGGGAAGGCGGCGACGAGCGCCGAGCGGTCACGGCCGTAGCGTTCGTGGATGCGGGGGATGAGGGCAGCGCGGATGTCACGCGGGAAGTCGAGGTCGATGTCCGGCAGCGAGGTCAGCTCCTCGTTGAGGAAGCGCCCGAGGAACAGCCGGTTCGCGATCGGGTCGACGTGCGAGAGTCCGGTGAGGAAGCAGACGATGGAGGAGACCGAGGAGCCGCGCCCCCGCCCCGGCGGCAGGAGCGCCCGGGCCGCCGAGGGGCCGCGCACCTCGACCGCCACCTCGCGGGCCAGCTCGAGCATGTCGCGGTGCAGGAGGAAGAACCCCGAGAGGCCGAGGGAACGGATGACCCGCAGCTCCTCCTCCAGGCGCCCGTGCGCCTCGCCGCGGCAGGCGTGCCCTGGCGGATAGCGGTCCTCGAACCGGTCGCGGCACAAGGCGGCGAGGTCGCGGTCGGCGCCGCGGTCCTCGGCGCCCGGGTAGCGGTACCCCAGATCCTCGCAGAGGTCGAAGCGCAGCCGGTCGGCCAGCGCCGCGGCCTCGCCGACCGCGTCCGGATGGTCGGCGAAGCGGGCCGCCATCGCGGCGGGCGCGGCGAGGACATGGGAGTGGTTGCCCCGGCGCTCGGGCTCGGAGGCGTCGAGCGTGGCCCGCAGCCGGACGGCGACGAGCGCATCCTGGAGCGGCGCCCGGGCGTGCGCGTGCGCGTGGACGTTCCCGGTCGCGACGCAGGGAACCTCCAGCCGCCGGGCCAGGGCGGCCAGCCGCCGATTGCGGGCCCGGTCGCCGGCCAGGAACGGCCGCTGGAGCTCGACGCGCAGGCCGTCGCGGCCGAAGGCCTCGCGGAGCCGACGCAGCTCCGGCTCGCGGTGGACGCCGTGGCGGGCGCAGCCGCTCAGGCAGACCAGTCCCTCGGCGTGGGCGGCGACGGCATCGAGGGCGACGGCAGGGGGGATCGCCGGGCGGGACTCGGCGGCAGGCGACGGGTCGTCGACGTGCGCCCGCGTGTGCGCGTGCGCCTGCGTGAGCAGGCGGCACAGGCTGCGCCAGCCCCGCGCGTCTTGCACCAGGAGGGTGAGGTGCCGGCCGTCGTCGAGCGTGACCTCCGCGCCGTGAATCGCTCGCAGGCCGAGCGCCCGGGCGGACTGGGCGAACTCCATCGAGCCCGAGACCGAGTCGTGGTCGGTCAGGGCCAGGGCCTCGTACCCGAGGTCCAGCGCCGCGGGCACCAGCTCGTCGGGCATCGAGGCGCCGTCGAGGAAGGAGTAGGCGGAGTGGACGTGGAGCTCGGCGTACATCGAACGTATGTTCGCATCCGGCCCGGATGGCTGCGGCTCGCTCAACTTGGCGCGCTGAAGTGCCGACAGGACGAAGCAGATGCGCCGGCGCGGCGCGCACCCCGCATGCCCCAATCCACGACACGCGAGCAGGCCGGGCCCGGCACGGGCGATCTCGGCAGGCTCGTGGCGGTCGCGACCGCCGCCGCCGGTGCCCGCCGGCTCGACGAGATCGTCGCCGCCGTCGCGGCCGAGACCGCGGTCGTGCTCGATGCCGAGCGGGTCGCCATCGTGCGCTGGGACGGCGGGCCCGGGCCGTGCGCCGCGGCGGGAGCGCCGCCGGAGGCCGACGCGCCCGGCCTGGACGTCGGCCCCGAGCTCGCTGCTGCCCTCGCCGACGGCCCCGTCGGCGACGGCGCGCCGCCCCCCGTGGCGGCAGAGCTGCACGCGGCGCTCGGAGGCCCCGGCGGCGTGGCCCCGGTCCCGCACGCCGAGCGGCCCTGGGGGCTGGTGGCCGCGCACGTCGCGCGCGCCTTGGACGAGGCGGATCTCCGCCTGCTCGCCGGGGTCGGCGCCCTGCTGGCCGGTGCGATCGATCGCGGGGAGATGTTCGACCGGCTCGAGCGCTTCGCCTTCGAGGATCCGCTCACGGGCCTCGCGAATCGCCGCGCGCTGGACGACCGGCTCGCCGTGGCGGTTGCGGGGGCGGCTCCCGGCTCCCCGGTCACGCTGATGATGTGCGACGTCGACGGCTTCAAGGAGCTCAACGACGCCGCCGGCCACGACGCCGGCGACCGGGTCCTCAAAGGCCTCGCTCGCGTGCTCGCCGAGGCCACCGAGCGCCACCCCGAGGCCCTCGTTGCCCGGGTGGGCGGCGACGAGTTCTGCATCGTCCTCGAGCGCGAGGACCTCCAAACCGCCGAGCTCGTTGCCCGGACGACCGCCGCGGCGGTCGCCGCGGACCCGGCTGCCGACATCACGCTGGCCTGGGGAGCCGCCACCACCGACGAGCCGATCGCCCCGGTCGAGCTCTACCGCCGGGCCGACGCCGCCCAGTACACCGCGAAGCGGCTTGGGGCCGGACGCATCTGCCTCGACCGCGGCGAGGCGGTGGCCGGTGCCGGCACGCTCCCTGCCCGCCGCCGGCGCTCGGAGCCGTGGACCCCGGGTGCGGCGATCGTCGTCGAAGCGATCGAGATCATCGACAAGCTCCCAGCGGGGACCGACACCGTCGACCGCCTGGAGGCGACGACCGCAGCGTTCGCGCACCGGCTCGACGCGGCCGGGTGGTCGATTTCGCGGATGGACGCGGGCGACACCCAGTTGCGCACGGTGCGCGGGTACGACAGCCGGCTCGACGCGAATTCCGGAGCCCGGGTCGTGGACGTCGCCGTCGACGATCCGTACCCGGTCGAGGCCTACCCGAGCACGGCGCGCGCGATCGCAGAGAGCGCCGGCTTCCACACCACGGTGGGCGACCCCGAGGGCGACGAGGCCGAGCAGCGCCTGCTCGAGCGCCTCGGGTACCGGGGCGTGATCGGGGCGGCGGCCTCGGACGGCACCGGCTCGTTCCTCGTCGAGGTCTTCGCGGACGAGAACACGCCGTCGCTCACGCCCGCGCTCACGGCGCTGCGCCTGATCGTGACCCAGACCGTTGCGAGCGGCGGCCATCCCCTTCCGCCCGCGGATGAGCTCATGGCGGCGCAGGAGCGGTTCGAGACGGCGTTCGAGGCCGCCCCGATCGGCATGGCGCTGCTGACTCCGGCGGGCCGCATCCTGCAGGTCAACGATGCGGCGTGCCGGATGCTCGGCCGGTCGCGCGCCGAGATGCTGTCGCTGGACTCGCAAAGCCTCACGCACCCGGACGACCTCAAGCCGGGCATGCGGCTCGTCGAAGCCACGCTGGCCGGCGAGCGCGACGGCTACGAGATCGAGAAGCGGTTCCTGCGGGGGGACGGCACGCCGGTGTGGACCGCCGTCCACGCCACGCTCGTGCGCGGCGCCCACGGCCACCCGAGCTACTTCATCAGCCAGATCGAGGACATCTCCGAGCGCAAGGCCGCCGAGGCGACGCTCGCGCGCCGTGCCGACGACCTGCGGCTGCTCGACGCCGAGGCGCCGCCGCAGCTCCCCGCGCCAGACGACGACGAGCGCGTCCAGACCGACGAGCTGGTCGCGCGGGTGCTCGGACTGGCTCGCCGCCACCTGCGGGTGCCGGCCGCCTACCTCACGCAGGCAGAGGCGTCGGGGATCCGCATCCTGTCGGTGGCCGGCGACGGGGAGCCGTTCGGTGCCGTCGCGGGCACGCTCGTCCCGCCCGATTCGGCGATCTGCGCGCGAATGCTCGCCGGGCGGGTCGGCCAGGTGATCCCCGACACGGCGGCGATCCCCGAGCTCGCGGAGATCCCGGGCCTGGTCGAGACGGTCGGCGCGTACCTCGGCGTGCCGGTGACGCTCGCCGATGGGGAGACGTACGGGACCATCTGCTGCTTCGACGCCGTCCCGCGCGACGACGTCGGCGAGCCCGAGGAGCTCCTGCTCGCCGATCTCGCGGAGGTCGTCGCCGCCCAGCTGGACCACGATCGGCGCCGCGTGCTCGAGGGCCGGGCACGCTCAGGCCTCACCGGCATCTACGCGCTCGTCACGGCGCTCGAGGCGCGGGACCGCTACACCGGCAGCCACTCGCGGACGGTGGTCGGCCTCGCCCGCCGGGTCGCCGCCCGGCTCGGGATCGGCCGCAGCGAGGCCGAGGCCGCGGCCCAGGTCGCGCTCCTGCACGACATGGGCAAGGTGGCGATCCCCGACGCCGTGCTCCAGAAGCCCGGCGCCCTCACCGAGGCGGAGTGGGACCTCATGCGCCAGCACCCGGGCGTCGGCAGCCGGATCGTCGGATCGATCCCCGAGCTCGCGCACCTCGCCGGGGCCGTCCGGGCCGAGCACGAGCGCTGGGACGGGGCAGGCTACCCCGACGGGCTCGCCGGCGAGGACATCCCCATCGCCGCCCGGATCACGCTGGCCTGCGACGCGTACGACGCGATGACCAGCGACCGGCCCTACCGGGCGGCACGGTCGCCTGCCGAGGCCCGCGAGGAGCTGCGCCGCTGCGCGGGCACGCAGTTCGACCCCGACGTCGTCGCCGCCCTCGAGGCCGTGCTCGCCGCGGACGACGCCGGCGCGGACTAGCGCGCCGGCCGCCCTGATCTACACTCGGCCCGTGGCGGCGGCGCCTCCACCAGTCAAGCCGCGCTGGCGCGGCGTGTCGCACCAGTGGGCCTTCTTCGTCTCCCTGGCCCTGGCCCTGGGGCTGATCCTCGCCGCGCCGGGGGCGAAGGCGGCCGTGGCGGCCGCGATCTACGCCGTCAGCCTCTGCGGCCTGCTCGGCGTCAGCGCCCTTTACCACCGCCGCACCTGGGCGACCGTGCGGGCGCGCATGTGGATGCGCCGGCTCGACCACGCGATGATCTTCCTGCTGATCGCCGGCACGTATACGCCGTTCGCGCTCCTCGTGATGCACGGGACGCTGGCGACCGTGATCCTCGCGGTCGTCTGGAGCGGGGCGCTGGCGGGCATCGTGACGATCCTGCTGTGGCCCACCGCGCCGAAGTGGGTCAACGCGCTCATCGCGGTCTCGCTGGGCTGGGTGGCCGTCGCCGCGGCCCCCCAGCTCGTCGCGAACGCGGGGCTGGCGGCGACGCTCCTGCTCGCCGCCGGGGGGCTGCTCTACACCGCCGGGGCGATCGTCTACGCGACGCACCGGCCCGATCCGCGGCCGGCCACGTTCGGGTACCACGAGGTCTTCCACGTGCTCGTCCTCGCCGCCGCCGCGGTGCACTTCGGGGCCGTGGCGGGCTTCGCGCTCCCGGCTGGCGCCTAGCGCTTCGCTACGCCGCCCCCGTGCAGTCCTCGTAGGCCTCGATGAGCCGCAGCCAGACCTCGCTGCGGGTGGGGAAGGCGGGGATCGCGTGCACGAGCTGGGAGAGGGGCACCGCGGCGACCATCGCGACCGTCGCGGCGTGCAGCAGCTCGGCCACGTCGGGGCCTGTGAAGGTCGCGCCGGCGATCGTGCCGCGCTCGCGCTCCACGACGAGCCGGGCCGTGCCAGGCGCGTTGCGCCCGTGGAAGCTGGCGCCGGCAACCGCAGCCGTGGGGCAGTCGACGGCCCGGACGTCGAGGCCGGCCGCCTCGGCGCTGGCCAGCGTGTGGCCGACCGCGGCCACCTGGGGATCGGTGAAGACCACCCGCGGCGAGCCGGGCCCGTCGGCGGTGGCGGCGGCGTCGCGCCCGAGGATCGTGTCCGCCGCGATGCGCGCCTGGTACTTGCCAGCGTGGGTGAGGAGGGCCCGCCCGTTCACGTCGCCGATGGCGTAGAGCCAGTCGCGGCCCGGCACCCTGAGCGTGTCGTCCACGTCCACGGTCCCGCCGGGCTCCAGTCCCACGGCCTCAAGTCCGAGCTCGTCAGTGTGGGGCCGGCGGCCGATCGCCGCGAGCAGCTCGTCGCCGCTCACGCTCGCGCCATCCTCGAGATCGAGGTGGACGCCGCGGTCGTCGCGGCGCACGGCGGTGGCCTTCGTCGCCAGGCGCACGTCGACGCCGCGGGCGCGCAGCGCCTCGGCGACCTGGTCGGAGGCGAAGGGCTCCTCGCGGGCGATGAGCCGGCCCGCGGCCTCGACGACCGTGACCTGCGCGCCCAGGGAGGACCACGCCTGGGCCATCTCCACGCCGACGACGCCGCCGCCGAGGATCAGGAGCCGGGCCGGCACCGCGTCGGCCGACGTCGCCTCGCGGTTCGTCCAGGGCCGCGCGGCGGCCAGCCCCGGGATCGGCGGCAGCGCCGCACCGCTGCCGGTTGCGAGCACGACCGCGCGGCGGGCGCGGAGCGTCCGGCCGTCCGCGACCACGGTGCGCTCGCCGTCGATCCGCGCGGCGCCGCGGATCAGCGCGACTCCGCGGTCCTCGAGCCACGGGAGCTGGGCGGCGTCGTCGCGGCCGTGCACGACCTCGTCGCGGCGCCGCAGGATCGCCTCGGGCTGAAGCGGCGGATCGGTGAGGCCGACGCCCGGGACACGGCGCACCTCGTCGGCGAGGTCGCCGGGGCGCAGCAGCGCCTTCGACGGCATGCAGGCGTAGTAGGAGCACTCGCCGCCCACGAGCTCGCGCTCGACGATCGCCACGTCGAGGCCCTCCCCGGCCAGCCGCCCGGCGCACACTTCGCCGGCAGGCCCGGCCCCGATCACGATCACGTCATAGGTTTCGTCGCTCATGCCGCTCCGGTCCTCGGGTCCGCCCGGGCGTTACCCCGAGCGGGGCGCGGCGATGCGGGAGACTGCGCGGCGATGGAGGGAACCGCGTCCGCGCCGCCGCTCACCGAAGGGGAGGAGTGGGTCCGGGCGCAGCTCGCGCGCCTGCGGGCTCGCCGGTTCGCGCCGGCGGCCGTGGCGGCCTTCCTCACCGCCTCCCAGCGCCGCGCCAACGCGATCCGCCGGGCGCGACCGGACCTGGCGCGGCAGGAGGCCGCCTGGCTCGCCGCCGGGACGGCCGCGTGGCTCGGGCTCGCCGCCGGCGGAGCGGAGCCGTTCCGCCGGCGGCTCGGCTCGGGGCTGGCCTGGTGGGCCGCCACCGGCCTCATGCTCGACTGGCACCTCGGCATGCTCGAGACGGCGGCGGGCGAGCTCCGGCCGCTCGGGGCCGCGGATGCCCTGACCCTCGCCCGGGCCTGGCTCGTGCCCGTCGCCGCCGACACGCCCTCGGCGGCGGTCTGCGCGCTGGCCGGACTCACCGACGTCCTCGACGGCCACGCCGCCCGGGCCGCCGCGCCGACCCGGGCGGGCCGCGACCTCGAGGGCCTCGTCGACGCCTGCTTCGCGGTGGCGGCGCTGGGCGGCGCGCGGCGGCGCGGCTGGCTCGGCCGCTGGGCTGCCGGCGCGGAGGCGGCCCGGCAGGCGGCTGGATTCGGCTACGCGCTCGCGGTCTACTTCGGCCGCGCCGCGCCGCCCGACGCGGCGATCGCCCGGGCGGCGCGGCTCACGACGCCGGTCCGGGTCGCCGGGCTCGTCGCTGCGGGCCTCGGGCGCCGGCGGGCGGCCGACCTGCTCGTCGGCGGCGGCGCGGCGGCGAGCGTTGCGCTGCTTGCCGGCGCCGGCAAGCAGCGGCCGCCCGCGGTGAGGCCGCCGAGCCGGGTCCCGGCGGGGCCGCGTCGGCTTGAGCCGCGCGGGGGCCCGCCGCTACGCTTGCGGTGATGTCGGTCGACAAGATCGCCAAGAACCTCGAGCGCTTCGCCCAGGCGATCGCCGCCCACGACCGCGAGAACCCCACGCACACCGCCTGGGGCATCGGGATGAGCCCGTTCGACCTCGAGCGGCTCGGGCTCGACGAGGGCGAGGAGATCCTTCCCGGCATCGTGATCCAGGCCGACAGCGGCGTGACCGGGAACTTCCGCGTCCTGTGCGACGGGTCGCACCTGGAGGAGGAAGAGGCCCAGGAGGCCGAGGCGGTCGACGCCGTCTCCACGCAGGCCCTGCCCGTCGTCGCTCCGTCGCCGACCTCGACGCCGTAGGCCCGCGGCGCGTCAGCCGGAGGCTGGCGGGCTGATTCCGGCCTGCGCGGCCACCGCCCCGGCGAGCCGGGCGACGGTCGGCGCGGCCAGCCCGTGGCGGGCGGCGGCGCGCAGCACGGCCCCGGCGATCGCGTCGAGCTCCGGCGGCCGCCCGGCTGCGACGTCGCGCTGCATCGAGCTGCCGAGCCCGGCGTGGGCGTCCCGCAGCTCCGCGAGCACGGCGCCGGGGTCGATCGGCGCGCCCTCGGCGCGGGCCGCTGCCGCGGCCTCCCGGACGCAGGCCTCGAGGTCCGCGGACCGGGCGGGGTCGCTGCGGATTGCGCCGAGGGGTGCCGCGAACGCCGTCGTCGTGAGCGCGAGCGCGTTGAGCCGCACGAGCTTGCCCCACAGCACCTCCGGCTCGGGGGCGCCGCGGCGCACGGCGAGGCCCGCGCGCTCCAGGGCCCCGGCAAGGGCGTCGAGCGGGCCGGCGACTGGGAGCGCGGGCGCGGCGAGGTCGATCCGGATGCCAGGGCTGGTCTGCACGATCTCCCCGGGCGCGGGGCGGTCGGACTCCACGCGGATCACCCCGGCGACGACCCGCTCCCCGAAGCGCGCCCGCAGCCCGGCCATGTGCTCGAGCCCGTTCAGGAGCGGCACGACGACGCCGGGCGCGGCGGCAATCCGATCGAGCGCGGCGTCCAGGCCGCGGTGCTTGGTGGCCACGAGCAGCGCCGACGCCGGCTCGGACAGGGCCGTCACCGCGCGCGGCCGCACGGCGAAGTCGCCGAGGGCGACGCTGCGCACGTGCAGGCCCGTGCGCTGCAGGGACGCCGCGGTCTCCTCGCGGGCCACGATCACGACCGGTTCGCCCGCCCGGGCGAGCGCGGCGGCGACGAGCCCGCCGACGCCGCCGGGACCCAGCACGGCGATCGGCGCGGTCACGGCCCGATGAGCACGCCGGGGTTCAGGAGCCCGCGCGGGTCGACGGCGGCCTTCGCCCCGGCGAAGGCGGCGGCGAACGGGTCCGGGCGCTGGAGGTCGTACCACGGCCGGTGGTCGCGGCCGACGGCGTGGTGATGGGTGATCGTGCCGCCGCCGGCGATGACCGCGTCGGACGCGGCACCCTTCACGGCGGCCCACTGCTCGAGCTCCTCGCCGCGCCGCGCCGGCGCGAGGATCGTGAAGTACGGCGCCGGCCCGTCCGGATAGACGTGCGTGAAGCGGCAGGTCACGGTGCCTGCGCCGCACGCGGTGCGCAGCACCTCCTGCACCGCGCCCGTGACGGACGCGTGAAACGCCGGGAACCGGTCCCAGGTGATCGCCGTCTCGAAGGTCTCGCTCAGCACGCCCATGGCCACGAACGTGTCGCGGAGATAGGGGGCGCGCAGGAACGCGTCGCGCCAGGCGCCGACGGCGCCGTCGCGACCGCTGCTGCTGCCGCGGACCTCGTCCCAGGCGCCCCCGTGCTCGGCGCAGAGGGCGAGCGCCCGCTCCATCCAGGCGTCGGGCTCGTGGTCGGCCGATTCGAAGCCCAGCACGAGGAGCGCATGCTCGCCGTCCCCGCCGGCCGCGAGCTTCGCCTCGGCGGCGTCGATGAGCCGGCAGTTCGTCGGATAGAGCCCGGCCTGCGCGACCGCGCGGACCGCGTCGGACCCGGCGGCCAGCGTGGGGAACCGCACGCCGGCCGAGCGGCGGCGGTCCGGGCGCGGGCGCACGCGCACCCAGGCTTCGGTGATCACCCCGAGGGTGCCCTCCGAGCCGATGAGCATCCGGTCGGGCGAGACCCCGGCCCCGGACCCGGGCAGCCGCCGCGACGCCCAGGTCCCGGCGGGCGTGATCGCCCGCACCGACTCGACGAGGTCGTCGATGTGGGTGTAGACGGTGGCGAAGTGGCCGCCGGCTCGGGTCGCGATCCAGCCGCCGAGGCTCGAGAACTGAAAGGACTGGGGGAAGTGGCGCAGCGTGAGGCCGTGCGCGCCGAGCTGGGCCTCGAGGTCCGGGCCGAGCGTCCCGGCCTGGATCCGCGCGGCCTGGGAGACCGGGTCCACCTCGAGCACCGAGCTGAGCGCACCGAGGTCGAGCGAGATCGCGCCGTCGAACCGGTCCGGCACGTCGGCCTCGACGCCGCCGACGACGCTCGTGCCCCCGCCGTAGGGGATGACGGCGGCGTTCGCGGCGTCCGCCCAGGCGAGCACCGCCTCGACCTCGTCCTCGTCGCGCGGCTGCGCGACGACGTCCGGGGGGTGGTCGAAGCGGCCCCGGAAGGCCCGGACGACGTCGCGGTAGGACTTCCCGTACGCGTGGGTGGCCCGGGCGTGCACGTCGGTCCGGCAGCAGCCGGCCAGGCCGGCCGGCGGCTCCAGCCGCGGCGCGGGCAGCGCGACCGCCTCCAGCGGGACGGGGCGCTCCGGGTCCGGAGAGCCGAAGCCGAGGTGGGCGGCGATGCCGGCGGCGGCCTCCTGCACCGCGGCGTGGCTCGGCTGCTCGTCGGCGTACCCCCAGCCCCAGTGCTTGCGCGGGCGTGACTCGGCGCTCATGCCTCTACCCTAGGGGCATGGCGTCAGCCTCGCCGCTCCTGGCCCGCGGGCCCTGGCAGCCGGACCAGGTCCGGGCGGTGTGGCGCGACGAGCTCTACGTGCCGGACCCGGCCAGCGAGGCCGCTGCCGATGCCGCGATCGCGGCGCTGCGCGACCGCGGATCCCCGAGCCACGACGGTGTGAGCGCCCGGCTCGCCGGCTATCGGGCTCGCGCCGGCCGCCTCGAGCTCGAGCTCCAGCCCGCCCGCTGGGCGCTGCGGCTCATCGAGGGCGCGGGAGGCAGCATCGCGGCGCTGTGCGTCACCCGCGACAGCGAGGGCCGCTGGCTGGCCGGGCGGCGGGCCCCGTGGCTGGCCTCCTGGGCGGGCCGCTGGGCGCTCGGCGCCGGCGGGGCCGTCGAGGTGGGGGAGGACCCGACCGAGACGCTCGTGCGCGAACTCGATGAGGAGTGGGCGGTGACGCCCGAATCGCTCTCGGTCGAGGCGCTCGTGCGCCTGCCGAACGGCCTGGCCCTGCTCGTCGGCCAGGCGCGGCTCGCGCCGGGGGCGCAGGTCGTGATGGACGACGAGCACGACGAGTACGCCTGGTGGCCGGCGGACGTCACGCGCTGGCCGGACGAAGGCGACGAGCCGCTGCGGCGGATGGCGGCGTTCCTGGGGGCCGCGTGACCGCGCTCGTCTCCGGCCGGGGCCTCGGGGCTGTGATCTCGTTCCCGTTCCTGCGGGCGCTGTCGTTCACGAACTCGATCATCTTCTGCGGCCTGCTCGTCGCCTGGCTCGTGCCCGGCCTGGCGGCCGAGACCACCGTGCTCGGCTGGTGCCACGGGATCCTGTGGATCGTCCTGTCGCTGCTCTGCCTCGTCGCGGTGCAGCGGCGCGTCCTGCCGTTCTGGCTCGCCGTCGTCGTGGTCGTGATCGGGGGGTTCGGCCCCTTCGTCGGGACCATCGGGTTCATCGTGGAGACCCGGCGCCGGTCCCTGGCCCGCCAGGCCGGCGGGGCCCGTGCCGCGAGCACGCCTGCATAGCGGCGTGCAGGCCGGGCACCGGGGTTCGCGGGCGGCCCCGGCGCGCTAGGGTGTGGTGCCCGATGGCGGTCAATACCACGGTCCAGGTTGTCATGCCCGCCATGGGGGAATCGGTGACCGAGGGCACCATCCTCGAGTGGCACAAGCAGGTCGGGGACGCGGTCGCCGCCGACGAGACCCTCGTCGAGATCTCCACCGACAAGGTCGACGCCGAGGTTCCGGCGCCGGTGGCCGGCACCGTCGTGGCCATCCACGGCGCCGATGGGGACACGGTGCAGGTGGGCTCGCTGCTGGCGGAGATTCAGACCGACGGCGCTGCACCGGCCGCCGGGAACGGCGCCCCGGCCGACGCGAACGGCGCCGCCGAGGCGCCGGGCGGCACTCCGGCGGAGGGCAATGGCGCACCCGCCGACGCAGCGCCCGCCCCGATCGAGCTCGTGATGCCCCAGATGGGCGAGTCCGTGACCGAGGGCACCATCCTCGAGTGGCACAAGCAGCCGGGCGACGCCGTCGCAGCGGACGAGACCGTGGTCGAGATCTCCACCGACAAGGTCGACGCCGAGGTGCCCGCGCCCGTGTCCGGCACGGTCACCGAGGTGCTCGCCGCCGCCGGAGACACCGTGGCGGTCGGGCAGGTGCTCGCCCGCATCGCGCCCGGGCCCGGCGGCGCCACGCCGGCCGCTGGCAACGGCGCCGCAACGCCGGCGGCCGCCGCCCGCCGCCGGCCGCGCCGCTCGGCGCCCCGGCGCCCGCCGGGGTCAAGGCCACTCCGGTCGCGCGCCGCGCGGCGCAGGCGCTCGGGGTCGACCTCGGCGCGGTGGCCGGGAGCGGGCCTCAGGGCCGGATCTCCAAGGCAGACGTGCTCGCGGCGACCGCCGGCGGGACGGGCACCCCGGCCGGCGCGACCGCTACGCCCATCAAGGGCGCCGCGGCGATGCTCGCCCGCTACATGGACGAGAGCCGCTCGATTCCGACGGCCACCTCGTTCCGCACCCTCCCGGTCACGACGCTCGAGGCCCGCCGCACCGAGCTCAAGGCGGCGGGGAAGAAGGTCTCCTTCACCCACCTGATCGCCTTCGCGATCGCCCGCGCGGCGAGCGGCGACCTCGCGGTCATGGCCCACCACTTCGCCGACGACGGCGGGACACCGACGCGCGTCGACGACGGCCAGGTCAACCTCGGCCTCGCCGTCGACGTCGAGAAGAAGGACGGGACCCGCACGCTGATGGTGCCCGTGATCGCCGGCGCTGGCGATCTCACGTTCGCCGAGTTCCTCGACGCCTACAACGCGCTGGTCGAGAAGGCCCGCACGAACACGCTCACCGCCGACGACCTCGTCGGCGCGAACATCTCGCTGACGAACCCGGGCGGGCTCGGCACGGTGGCGTCGGTGCCGCGCCTCATGACGGGGCAGGGAACGATCGTGGCCACCGGCTCGATCGCCTACCCCGTGGGCCTCGGGGAGATCGGCGCGGGCCTCGGCGCCGAGAAGGTCATGACGATGACCTCGACCTACGACCACCGGATCATCCAGGGGGCAGAGTCCGGGCGGTTCCTGGCCCGCATCGAGGCGCTGCTGCGCGGGGAGGACGGCTTCTACGACGACGTCTTCGCGTCGCTCGGCGTGGCGCTCGGCCCCGCCCCCGGCCCGCCGCGAGCCGCCGCGCCTGCCGCCGCGCCGCCTGCCGCCGCCGCGTCCGGCGAGCCCGACGAGGAGCTTCTCCAGGCCGTGCAGGCGGCGGCGTCCCTCCTCAAGGCCCACCGGATGCACGGCCACCACGCCGCGCTCCTCGATCCGCTCGGCACGGCGCCCGAGGGCGACCCGGCACTCGACCCCGAGCGGCTGCACCTCACGCCCGAGCTCATGCGGCGGATCCCCTCGCGCATCATGCGGATGTACGTGCCGGGCGAGACGCTCGAGGAGTCGCTGCCGCACCTGCGCGACGTCTACTGCGGCCCGCTCGCGTACGAGATCGAGCACATCTCCAGCCACCGCCAGCGGGTGTGGCTGCGGGAGAAGATCGAGAGCGGCGCCTTCCGCGACCCGATGGGCGCGGAGGAGCAGAAGGCCCTGCTCGGGCGCCTCACCGAGGTCGACGCGTTCGAGCGGTTCATGCACAAGGCCTACCTCGGGCAGAAGCAGTTCTCGGTCGAAGGCCTCGACATGACCGTGCCCATGCTCGACGAGGTCATCCAGCTCTCGGCACACCACGGGGCCAAGGAGGTCGTGATCGGGATGGCTCACCGCGGCCGCCTCAACGTCCTCGCCCACAACCTCGGACGCCCCTACGACACGATCTTCGCGGAGTTCGAAGGCGCCTCGACGCTCGAGGCTGTCACGACGATCCCCCAGGGCGGCACCGGCGACGTCAAGTACCACCACGGCGCCCAAGGCTCCTACCAGCTGCCCGACGGCGACGCCGTGATGGTCCGGCTGGAGTCCAACCCGAGTCATCTCGAGTTCGTCGACCCGGTCGTCCTCGGCGCGGCCCGGGCGGCCCAGACGACGCGGAACGGCCCGCACGCCCAGCAGGACACCAACGCCGCCGTGCCGGTGCTGCTTCACGGCGACGCCGCGTTCCCCGGCCAGGGCGTCGTGGCCGAGACGCTGAACCTCCAGGCCCTCGACGGCTACAAGGTCGGCGGCACCGTCCACCTCATCCAGAACAACCAGGTCGGGTTCACGACCGACCCCGAGGACGACCGCTCGACCCAGTGGGCCTCCGACATGGCCAAGGGCTTCGACGTCCCGATCATCCACGTGAACGCCGACGAGGTCGAGGCGTGCATCTCGGCCGTGCGGCTCGCCTTTGCCTTCCGGCAGGAGTTCGGCCACGACGTGCTCATCGACCTCATCGGCTACCGGCGCTACGGCCACAACGAGGCCGACGAGCCCGCCTACACCCAGCCGGAGATGGCCAGCCGGATCAAGAGCCATCCGCGCGTCCGGGACCTCTTCGCCAAGCGCCTCGTCGAGCGCAGCGTCGTCACCCAGCGCGAGGTCGACGACATCGAGCAGGCCATCTGGGCCGAGCTGACCAAGCAGCACCAGCAGCTGAAGGAGCGCATCGCCGCTGCGCACGAGGTCGAGCAGCAGACCGGCCAGTACCAGCTCGACCGCACGCCGAGCCCGGTCGTCAAGACGGCGGTGTCGGCGCACCGCCTCCAGGCCCTCAACGGCGACCTGCTGCGGATTCCCGACGGCTTCAGCGTCAACGCCAAGCTCGCCAAGCAGCTCGAGCGCCGCCGCGACGCGCTCGGCGCCGACGGCGGCATCGACTGGGCCCATGCCGAGGCGCTGGCCTTCGCCTCCCTGCTCACCGAGGGCACGCCGATCCGCTTCAGCGGCCAGGACACGCAGCGCGGCACGTTCAGCCAGCGCCACATGGTCTTGCACGATGCCCGGACCGGCCGCGAGTTCTGCCCCATGCAGAACCTGCCCGGCGCGCTCGCGCCGATGGAGCTGCACAACAGCCCGCTCTCGGAGGTGGCGTGCCTGGGCTTCGAGTACGGCTACAGCCAGGAGGCGCCCGACGCGCTCGTGCTGTGGGAGGCGCAGTTCGGCGACTTTGCGAACGGCGCGCAGGTGATCATCGACCAGTTCATCATCTCGGGCCTCGCGAAGTGGGGCCAGACGACGCGCCTGACTCTCCTGCTCCCTCACGGCTACGAGGGCGCGGGCCCCGAGCACTCCTCGGCGCGCCTCGAGCGCTTCCTCCAGCTCGCGGCCGAGGGCAACGTCCGCGTCGCGAACCTCACGACGCCGGCCCAGTACTTCCACCTCCTGCGCCGCCAGGCACGGATCGCCAAGCAGCGGCCGCTGGTGATCATGACCCCGAAGAGCCTCCTCCGGCTCCCGCAGGCCACCAACCGCATCCAGCACCTGGCTGAGTCGCAGTTCTACCCGGTGCTCGGCGAGCCGCGGGTCGACGTCGACAAGGTGACGCGACTCGTGCTCTGCACCGGCAAGATCTACTACGACCTCGTCGGCCACGGGCAGCGCGAGGGCAACGACGGCGTCGCCGTCGGCCGGGTCGAGCTGCTCTACCCGTTCCCCGAGGGCCCGATCCTCGAGCTGGTGAACACCTATCCGAACCTCAAGGAGGTCGTGTGGGTGCAGGAGGAGCCGCGCAACATGGGCGCGCGGGCGCACATGTCGCCGCGCCTCATGCAGATCCTGCCCCAGGAGCTGAGCTTCGGCTACATCGGGCGCCCGGAGCGGGCGAGCCCCGGCGAGGGGTACCCGGCGGCGCACGTCCAGGAGCAGAACCGCATCCTCTCGACCGCGCTGAACCTCAGCATCCCGGTCGCGATGTACCCGCGCAAGACGCCCGGCGAGCGCTAGCCGCGGCCGAGGGCGGCGCGGACGTCGGGCGCGGCAGGCTCCAGCGCGGCCGGCAGCCGGTCGAGCAGCGCGCCGAATCCCGGGTGACTCGTGACGACCTCGCGCACGATGGCGGCGCCGCGCTCGAGGTCGCCGGAGCCGGCGACGGCGAGGCCGGCCCAGAACCGCAGCTCGGCCGCCTCGGGCGCGAGCGCCGCCGCCACCTCGAAGCGCTCCCGCGCTTCGCCGTGCCGGCCGGCGGCCATGAGGCCGTCCCCCTCGGCAGCGAGCGCGTAGGCCTCGTGCAGGCCGAGCAGGCGCCGCAGCTCGGCCAGCGGCTCGGGATGGTCCTCCACCCGCAGCTCGACCGTCCGCGCCCAGCGGCCGCCGCTGGCCGGCGCGACCACGATGGCCGCCGACTGCCGGCCGCGCACGTCCCCGCCCTCGGCCTCGGCGGCATCGAGCGCGGCGAGAAGCCGCCGGGCGACGGGGCCCTGCGCAGCCGCATACGCAGCGTCCATCGCTGGCCAGACCGCGGCGGAGGCCATCATGTTCGCCTGGCAGCTGCGGCCTGGCCGCTGCACGTCGCCGGCCTCGGCAATGCAGCCGGCGCCGGTGTGCGCCGCGGCGTGGCCGCCAGCGTCCACGACCGCCGTCTGGCGCACGGCGGCCCCGGCGTCGGCCGCGATCTCGGCGCGCAGCGCCGCCTCGGCGGTCGCGCCTTCCGCGAGCGCGCCGAGCAGCCGCGGACCCGACGCGGGGTCGGGCACCGACTGCGTGGCGACGGCCCCGACGCCGGCCTGGACGAACGGCACCGCGGCGCCAACCGAGAACCAGTGTGACTGGACCCCGACGCCGAGCGCGCCGGTCTCCGGGTCGCGGGCGACGATCGAGTACGTGGCCGGACGCAGCACGCCCGCGAGCGTACCGGCGCCGGGCCGCCTGCGCCCCCGGCGGCGCCGCCGGCGCCGGGCTCCGCCGCCTCCCAGGCAAGCCCGCCGACACCGCGCAGGAGCGGGCCGTGCGGGTCGTCCCCGGCAGTGGCTAGTCCCGGCTAGCGTTTTTGGAGTAGCCGGGGCTAGCCATTCCGGCGAGGGACTGCCGGCGCGGATGGCTCGACTATCCTCGCTGGCATGACCGAGCTCAGGACGCCCGCCAACGGAATCGAGATTGCGTACGAACTGCTGGGGGATCCCGCGGGCGAGCCGCTCGTGCTCGTGATGGGCCTGGGGATGCAGATGATCGCCTGGCCCGACGACCTCTGCGCAGCGCTCGGCGAGCGCGGCTTCCGGGTCGTGCGATTCGACAACCGCGACGTCGGACGGTCGACCTGGATCGAGGGCGGGCCGGTGCCCGACGTCATGGCCGCCGCGTTCGGGGCGGACACGAGCACGGCGGCCTACACCCTTTCGGACATGGCGGCCGACACGGCAGGCCTGCTCGACGCGCTCGAGCTGGACAGCGCGCACCTGGCCGGGGCGTCGATGGGCGGGATGATCGTCCAGGCGCTGGCGATCGAGCACCCCGAGCGGGTCCGCTCGCTCACGTCGATCATGTCGACGACGGGCGACCGGGCGGTGGGGCAGCCGAGCCCGGCCGCGCTCCCGGCCCTGCTCACGCCCCCGCCGCCCGATCCGGCGGCCTACCCCGATTGGGCCGTGTCGATGCACGCGATCATCGGGTCGCCCGGCTTCGAAACCGACACGGGCGAGATCCGGGCGATGGCCGCTCGGTCGCTGGAGCGCGGGTCCAACCCGCTGGGGGTTGCCCGCCAGCTCGTCGGGATCCTCGCGTCGGGTGACCGCACCGCCGCCCTCGGCGGCGTCTCGGTTCCCGCGGCCGTCATTCACGGCAGCTCCGATCCGCTGATCGATCCCTCCGGCGGCCGGGCCACGGCAGCAGCGATCCCGGGCGCTGAGCTCGTCGAGATCGAGGGCATGGGCCACGACCTGCCGCGGGGCGCCTGGCCGCGCATCGTCGACACGATCGCGGCGAACGCCGCGCGGGCCCGCGCCGCGGCGTAGCCTCGCCGGACGCCCGCCGCGCTGGTAGATTCGGCGCGATCGTGCCGACGTACGACCCCAGCCGGCTGCCCGGTCTGTTCGCCGCCGAGGAGCGGCGCTTCGTCGAGGCCCACCCGCGTTCGCGCGAGCTGTTCGAGCGCGCCCGCGGCTCGCTCCTCGGCGGGGTGCCAATGCACTGGATGCTCAAGTGGGCCGGCGGGTTTCCGCTCTTCGTCCACGAGGCTCATGGCGCCCGATTCGTCGACGTCGACGGGATCGAGTACGTCGACCTCTGCCTCGGCGACACGGGCGCCATGACGGGCCACGCGCCGGCGCCGACCGTCGAGGCCGTGGGCACGCAGGCTGCGAACGGGATCACCCTGATGCTTCCGGCCGAGGCGGCGATCGGCGTGGGCGAGGACCTCGTGGCGCGGTTCGGCCTTCCGTCCTGGCAGTTCGCCCTCACCGCGACTGACGCCAACCGGTTCTCGATCCGGATCGCCCGGCACATCACCGGGCGGCCGAAGATCCTCGTCCACAACCACTGCTACCACGGCTCGGTGGACGAGACGTTTGCCCAGCTCGGAGCGGACGGGGCGGTCGTGCCGCGCCGCGGCAACGTCGGGCCGCCGGTCGACCCGAGCGCCACGACCCGCGTCGTGGAGTTCAACGACGTCGAGGGGCTCGAGCGCGAGCTGGCCCACGGGGACGTCGCGGCCGTGCTCTGCGAGCCGGCGCTGACCAATGTCGGCATCGTCCTGCCGGAGCCCGGCTACCACGACGCGCTGCGGGAGATCACCCGGCGCCATCGGACGCTGCTGATCATCGACGAGACCCACACCATCTGTGCCGGGCCGGGCGGCTACACGCGAGCGCACGGGCTCGAGCCCGACATGCTGGTCATCGGCAAGCCGATCGCCGGCGGCGTTCCGGCCGCAACCTATGGCATGACCGCGGACGTGGGAACCGAGCTCGAGCGCCGGATCGAGCTCGAGGACGTCGACGTCGGCGGCATCGGCGGCACGCTGGCGGGCAATGCGCTGTCGCTCGCGGCGATGCACGCCACGCTCACCGAGGTGCTGACTCCCGAGGCCTTCGAGCGGATGATTCCGCTCGCCACGCGCTGGACCGACGGCGTCCGCACCGTGATCGAGCGCACCGGGCTGCCGTGGCACGTGACCCAGCTCGGCTGCCGTGCCGAGTACCTGTTCGTGGAGGAGGTTGCGCGCACCGGTGCCGAGGCGGCGGCGGGCATGGACCATGCGCTTGAGCGGTTCATGCACCTGTTCGCGCTGAACCGCGGCGTGATGCTCACCCCGTTCCACAACATGGCGCTCATGTCGCCGGCCACCACCGAGGCCGACGTCGATCTCCACTCCGATGTGTTCGCCGAGGCAGTCCAGACGTTGCTCGGCGCCCGCGTGTTCCACTAGCTCGGCACGCCGCCATGTGGGCCCAGCGACAGGTCGTGCTCGATCCGCTGCCCCGGGGCTGCCATCTCGTCACGCGGGCGGTCGTCGACGCCGTGCCGGAGATCGGCGCCATCCAGATCGGCCTCGCCCAAGTCTTCCTCCAGCACACGTCCGCCTCGCTCACCCTCAACGAGAACGCCAGCCCCGACGTCCGCCGCGACCTCGACGCCTGGCTCGACGACGCCGTCCGGGAGGACGCCCCGTACTGGACGCACACGATCGAGGGGCCCGACGACATGCCGGCGCACGTGAAGGCCTCGCTCATGGGCCCGTCGCTGACGCTGCCGATCGCCGGCGGCCGGCTGGCGCTGGGCACGTGGCAGGGCATCTACCTGTGCGAGCACCGCGACCGCGGCGGCGCCCGCCGGCTCGTCGTGACGGTGTGGGGGGAGGAGTGATGCGCGCGGCACTGGCCGCGCTGGCGGCTGGCGCGGCGCTGGCGGCCGCTGCCCCCGCCGGGGCGGCACCGGCGTCCGGCCCGCGCCTGGCCGCCGGCGTGCTCTCCGACGAGCGCACCGTCACGCGCTGGGCCCACGCCGACGTCGCCGCGCTGGCCCGTGCCCGGCCGTCGGCCTGGGCCCGGCCGGTCGCCCGCCTGCGCTACTACACCGAGGACGGCTACCCGGACGTCTACCTCCTCCTGCGCCGCCGCATCGACGCCGTCGGGCGGGAGTGGATCCGCGTGCGGATCGCGCGGCGCCCGAACGGCCAGGCCGGCTGGGTGCCGCGGGCCGCGCTTGGCCCGATCCACACCGTGACGGCGGCGCTCGTGATCGACCGCCGGCGGCTGCGGGCGACGCTGTACCGCGCGGGGCGCCGCGTCTGGTCGGCGCCGGTCGGCGTCGGGAAGCGCAGCACGCCGACGCCGGCCGGCCGGTTCTGGATCCGCGAGCGCTTCGCGGTCCCGGGACGCACGCTCTACGGCCCCTACGCGTTCGGCACGAGCGCCTATTCGCGGCTGAGCGACTGGCCGCGCGGCGGCGTCGTCGGCCTGCACGGGACCGACGAGCCGTGGCTCGTCCCGGGACGTCCCTCGCACGGCTGCATTCGCCTGCGCAACCGCGACATCCGCTGGCTGGCCCGCGGCCAGCGGCTGCCGATCGGCACGCCGCTGCGGATCATCTAGCCCGGCCTCAGCCGGTGAAGCTCGGGCCGGCGGCGCGGGCCGGCCGCACGCGCACCCGCGCCGTGGCGGCGTTGTCGCGCAGGCGCGGCTCGACTGTCTCGGTGCGCACGACAACCATGTTGGGGTAGCTCCCCACGCGGTCGGGGCGCACGCGGGCGGTGACCGTGACCGTGCGGCCCGGCGCGATGTTGCCGAGGAAGCAGATCGGCCCTCCGGCCAGCTGGCAGCGGCCCTGCGACACCTTGAGCGCCACGATCTTGCCGGTCTTCTGGAGCACCTCGTTGGCGATCACGTTCTCCGCGGTCGCGGCTCCGCGGTTGGCCACCGTGATCCGGTACGGGATGGTCTCGCCGAGGCGGACCGTCGTGCGCAGCGCCTTCTTCGTGATCACGACCTGGGTCTCGGGCACCGCCGGGTTGTCCGGGCCGGGCGGCTGCGGCGGCACGGGCGGCTCGGGCGTGCGGCTGAACGCGTTCGTGAACGTGCAGTCGATCGTCGGGTTTGCCGCGGTGAGGCGGACCTCGATGCGTCCCTCTGAGGAGGGGACTGGCCGGCCGTCGCACTCGACGAGCACCAGGTCCCAGCTGCCGCCGCTCGCGCCGCCGCGCGGCCGGGTCTCCTGGATGGAGTACGTGCCCAGGGCGATCCCGTTCGTGTCGTCCCCGGCCGCCGTGGCCGGCGTGCCGATCTCGGTGGTGGTCGCCGACTGCTCGAAGGAGACGGACGGATCCGCGTCGGGGGTGATGACGAAGCCGGCCGTGCCCAGGGCCCCCGTCGTGACCTTGCGCAGGATGATGCGGCCCTTCGGGGTGAAGACGTTCGTGAACGTGCAGGCCTTGCCGGCGCCCGACGCGATGGTGACGTCGACGCTGAGGCCGCCGGACCGCGGGGCCGCCGCGGTGCCGTCGCATTCGACGGAGGCGAGCCGCCAGGTGCCGCCCGAGGTTTCGGGCACGTCCTCGGTGATGCGGTAGCGGCCCGCGGGCAGGTCGAGGCGCTCCGGGCGGGCGGCGAAGGCCACGTCCTCGTCGGTGGTGGTCGCCACCGCATGCTCGGTGGCGGCGTTCCCCTCGAGCGGATCGACGGCGAAGCGGAACGTTCCGATCCCGCCCTTGGTCACCTTGCGCAGCGACAGGCCGCCGGGCGGCGGCACGAACGCGTTGACGTAGGTGCAGCGCACCGTGTCGCCGGCGGCGAGGCGCACCGAGGCCGCGGCCGACGCGAGGTTCGTCGTGGTCGTGCTGTCCTGCGTCGCGCTCGTGCAGCGCAGGTCGGCGAGGCGGTAGTTCGGGGGCACGATCTCCCTGAACGACCACGGCGTGCCGCCGGCGGGCACTTCGGCCCGGTAGAACGTCGCCTCCGCCGGCTGGCTGTTGCGCACCGCGAGGCTGAAGTCGCCGCCGGGGTTGAACGAGATGTTCCCGTTGAAAGCGAATGTCTCGTCGGTCCCGGCCGGGGCCTTCACCTCCTTGCGGACGATGATCGTCCCGCTCGTGGGCGGCGGCTTGACGTAGTAGGCGAAGCAGAAGACGTGGGTCGCGCCGTTCGGGTAGCTGATCCACTCGACGTTGTCGCCGTTGAGGTTGTCGATCGCGCAGCGCAGCGCCCCGAACCCGTACTGGCCCGGGAAGGGGATGTTCAGGATCGGGTCGGTGGTCGTGCCGCCCTGGATCCACAGGCGGTTGGCCTGCGTGGCCAGGTTCGCCTCCTCCGCGGTCAGGGCAAACGTGACCGCCCCGTCGATCGTGCGCCCGGTCGGATTGGAGTTGCTGTCGAGCAGCGGCACCGAGTCCTGGGTGGTGATGTCGCGGGCGAACGGGCTCGTGACGATGGACAGGGAGCCCCACGGCCCGCTCACCGCGCGGGACTTGTACCCCCGGCCGAGCGTGAACTTCCAGTCGCTGATCGGGCGGCACAGGGGCTGGCTGGCCCGCTCGATGTCGGGGTCGATCGCCTGGCCGGCGGCATAGGGCGTGTCCTTCCCGAGGTCGCGCAGGCTCTCCTGGATGTTGTTGCGGGCGCGGTTGGCTCGGATTGCGCTGTACGTCGGGCACTCACGGGCGGCCACGGTCACGTAGACGGGCTTGGATGCCGCGCCGGCGGTCGCCGGCAGCAGCCCGAGGCCGGCGGCGGCGAGCGCGAGCAGGAGGGAGGGGGGGAGACGGCGGCGCACGGCGGGCACGGTAGCCCCTCGGTCGGCGTCTGTGCCGAAACTGGACGATCAGGTGAGGTCGTCCGGCCCGCGCGCGTCGGGCCCGGCGTAGATCTGGGATTCGACGGCGGCGAACAGGGCCAGGACGACCGCCAGGGCCGCGAGGAGAATCGTGCCGCCGGTCCCGATGCCGAGGTCGGCGCCGATCAGCCAGGCGCCGATCTGCACGACCATGAGGCCCTTGGCGATCGCCGAGGCCGCGGCGACGGGACGGGCCAGGGCCTCCGGCCGCCGGGCCGCGTAGAACAGCAGCCAGGCGGCGGCCAGCAGCAGCGCGCCGCCAAACTGCACGAACAGCGCCGGGCGCGCCTGCGGCAGGTCCAGCGTGCGGTAGAGGCCGTCCCAGCTGCCCGCCAGCAGCAGGAGGCCAAGGAGGACGGAGAGGGTGCCGTCGGCCCGGAGGACCTGCTGGATCTGGCGGCGGGTCACGCGCACATGATCGCGGCCGCGGCGGCGCCGCGCGCCGCCGCCTCGGTCGCGCTGCGCCGCCGCCGCCGTGCCCGCTAGCGGCCCTGCCAGACCGGGTCGCGCTTCTCGGCGAAGGCGACGGCGCCCTCGCGGGCGTCCTGCGACACGAAGACGGGGCCGGCGATCTCGCCCTGGCGCTCCCAGAACTCCTCCTGCGACCAGTCGGCCTGCGCCGCGAGGATCCGCTTCGTGGCGTCGAGCGCCAGCGGCCCGTTCGGCGTGATGCGCGCGGCGAGCGCGAGCGCCTCGTCGACTGCGGCACCGGGCTCGGCCAGGCGGTTGACGAGGCCGACCTCGTGGGCGCGCTCGGCCAGGATGGGGTCGCCGGTGAGCGCCAGCTCCATGGCGAGGTGGTAGGGCATCCGGCGCGGGAGGCGCAGGAGCGCGCCGCCGGCGGCCACGAGCGAGCGCTTGACCTCGGGAATCCCGAGCTTGGCGCCCCGCGCCGCGACGAGCAGGTCGCAGGCGAGGGCGATCTCCAGGCCGCCGGCCACCGCGAAGCCCTCGATCGCCGCGATGAGCGGCTTGTCGGCGCTGCGCTGGGCGATTCCCGCGAACCCGCGGTCGCCGACGTAGGGCCGCTCCCCGGCCACGAACGCCTTGAGGTCCATGCCCGCGCAGAACGCCCCGCCGGCGCCGGTGAGCACGCCGACCTGCAGCTCGGCGTCGGCGTCGAGCGCCTCGAGCGCGGCCGCGAGGCCGGCGGCCAGCGCGGCGTTGACCGCGTTGCGGGCCTCGGGCCGGTTGAGGGTGATCAGCAGCGCGCCGCCGCGGCGCTCGGTGAGGACGGGCTCGGTGTCGGGCATGGCGCCGGAGGCTAGACGAACAGGGTGAGGTCCGGCTCGCGCTCGCCGCGCACGACGGCGAGGTCGACCTCGACCCACTCGATCCCGCGCGACTCGGCCAGCACGCGGGCCTGCGGCTTGACCGTCTGGGCGGCCAGGACGCCGCGGCACTCCGCCATCGCCGGGTCCAGCCGGATGCGCTCGAGGTAACGGGAGAGCTGCTCGACGGCGTCGATCGTGCCGATGCGCTTGATCTCCACGGCGATCCACTCGTCCTCGGGATCGCGGCACATGAGGTCGACCGGCCCGATGTCGGTCGGCCACTCGCGCCGCACGAGGCGGAAGCCCTCGCCGCACCAGTGCGGGGCGTCGGCCAGCGCCTCCTGCAGGTGGGCCTCGACGCCGTCCTTCTCCAGCGCCGCGGCCTCGCCCATGTCGTGCTCGACGTCGGAGAGCACCTCGGCGATGCGGATCTCGAGCTTGTCCTCGCCCTTGAGCTTGCGGACCTCGAGGCCCTCGGCGGTCTCCTCCAGCACGCAGGGCGGGGTCATCCAGTTCTGGGGCTTGAAGCCCCCGGTGTCGGCGTGGACCATCACCGACCCGTCGGACTTCACCATGATCAGCCGCAGGGCCTCCGGAAGCACGGCGTCGAGGCGGCCGGAGTAGCGGACTTCGCAGCGGGCGACGATGAGGCGCATGGGGCGGCAACGGTACGAGGGGGACCGGACCGACTCTGACCATCCGACTTGAACGCGCCACGATGGCGCCGATACGCTCGGGCCAAGCGACGAGGGGAGATGGTCTCGATGTTCGTGCGTGCGGTGCGGTTCACTGGCGTGACGCAGGAGCGGGTCGATGCCGTTGTGGCCCGCATCGAGGAGTCGGACGGCCCGCCGCCCGGCGTCCCCGCCACGGGCTTGCAGGTGCTGTTCGACGCCGAGCAGGGCACGGCGGTCGTCCTCCAGATGTTTGACACGGCGGCCGACATGGCGGCGGCCGAGGCCGCGTTCAGCGCGATGGATCCCGGTGAGACGCCAGGCACCCGCGCGTCCGTCGACCGCTGCGAGGTCAAGCTCGAGCGCAGCGTGCCGGCGTAGCGGCAGGCCAGCCCGCCGCAGGGGTCAGCTGGCCGGCGGCGAACCCGCCGGCATGACCCGCCCCAATCTCGGCACCCCGCACTTCGACGAGCTGCGCGACCGCGACGGCTTCCGCGTGCACCGCGCGCGGATCGGCCAGCAGGTCGGCGCGGAGCGGCTCGGCCTCAGCCTGTGGGAGCTTCCCGCCGGCGAGGCCGCCTACCCCTATCACCTGCACCTCACCGAGGAGGAGGCCGTCGTCGTCCTCGCGGGGCGCCCGTCGCTGCGCACGCCCGCCGGCTGGGAGGAGCTCGAGGAGGGCGACGTCGTCTCGTTCCCGGCCGGCGAGGCCGGGGCGCATCAGATCGTCAACCGCAGCGGCGCCCCCGTGCGCTTCCTGGCCGTGAGCACGAGCGGCGACCCCGACATCGTCCTGTACCCGGACTCCGGCAAGGTCGGCGCGGCCGAGCGCCGGCCCGACGGCAGCGGGCTGCGCCTGTTCTTCCGCCAGGCCGACGCGGTCGACTACTGGGAGGGCGAGCACCCGCCGGCCTGACGGCCCGGCTCACTCCCCCTGGACGACCCGGGACCCCGCGCCCTCGTCGCGCATGAGGTAGGCGGCGATGCCGATCATCGGCAGGGAGATGATGAGGATCACCGTGGCCACTGCGTTGACCTCGGGCAGGTTCTGGGCGTTGCGGAAGGCGCCGAGGATCCACAGCGGCAGCGTCTGCGTGTCGGCGCCGGCCAGGAAGAACGTCACGGCGATCTCGTCGAAGGAGAGCGCGAACGCCAGCAGCGCGCCGGCGATCACCGCCGTGCGGATCGACGGCAGCGTGACCCGCCAGAACGTCTGGAACCCGCTCGCGCCGAGGTCGCGCGAGGCCTCCTCGAGGGACGGCGGCAGCCGCCGCAGCCGGGCCAGCACGTTGTTGAAGACGAGCACGATGCAGAACGTCACGTGGCCGATGATCACCGTGGTGATGCCGAGATCGGTGTTCGTGAACAGGAAGAACGACGCGAGCGCCACGCCGGTGATCACGCCCGGCAGGATGATCGGGAGGATCACCGCGAAGTTGATCGCCTGCTTGCCCCAGAACCGGTAGCGGGCGAAGGCGAAGGCCAGGCTCGTCCCGAGGGCCAGCGCGATCACCGTGGCGATCGCGGCGATCTCGATCGAGAGCACGGCGGCGTCCTTGGGCGCCTGGTCGTCCGCGAGCTTGCTGAACCACTTCGTGGAGAACCCGGGGAACGGCCACGAGTTGATGTTGGTCTTGTTGAAGGCGTAGAGGACGATCAGCGCGAGCGGGATGTACATGAACAGGTAGACGAGCGCCGCGGCGGCGCCGAACCCCCACTTCGAGCCGCGCGAGGCCGCCATCAGAGGTTCTCCATCGCGCCGGTGCGCCGCGACAGCGCCAGGAAGCCCATGAGCGTCACGAGGGTCAGCGTCGCCAGCGCCGCCCCGAACGGGAAGTCGGCGGCCACGCCGAAGCGGTCCTTGATCGCCGAGCCGAGCACCTGCTCGCCGCCGCCGACGAGCTGGGGCGCGACGAAGTCGCCCATGCTCAGCGCGAAGACGAAGATCGAGCCGGCCACGATCCCGGGGAAGGCGAGCGGCAGCACGACGCGCCGGAAGGTCGTGAACGCGCTGCCGCCGAGGTCGCGCGAGGCCTCGAGGAAGGAGTCGGGGATCTTCTCCAGCGCGGTGAAGATCGGCAGGACCATGAACGGCAGCCACACATAGGCCCAGGTCAGGGCGATCGCCTTCTCGTTGTAGAGGAAGGCGCTGGAGGGCGTGCTCAGGATGCCGAGGTCGATCAGCACCTGGTTCAGCACGCCCTGGGAGCCGAGGATCGTGCGCCAGGCGAAGATCCGCACGAGGATCGAGGACCACAGCGGCACGACGACCAGCAGGAACAGCAGCGTCCGCCACTTCGGCGCGGCGATGCGCGCCATGAACCAGGCCAGCGGGAAGGCAAGCGCGATGTCGACGAGCGTCACGATCCCCGACAGGAGCAGCGTGCGGCCGTAGATGCGCAGCCACAGGCCGCCCTGCCCCGTGAAGAGCTTGTCGTAGTTGTCCAGCGTCCACTTGCGGACGAGCTCGGCGGTGAAGACGTCCTGCTGCCACAGCGACGTGAGCAGCAGGAGGAAGAGCGCGACCAGGTAGAAGACGAACAGCCACACCACGGCCGGCCCGAGCAGGAGCCCGAGCCGGCCGCGGGGATGGGCGTAGAGCGCCCGGGAGAGCGACTTCGTGCTCAGCCCAGGACCTCGTTCCAGGCGTCGGTCCACTGCCGGTAGTTCGTCGGCTGGGTGGGCGTCTGCCAGTACTTGATGGACTCGTAGTAGTTCGTGTCCTTGATGTGCAGGTCCTTGCACTCCGCCGGCCCGACGACGTCACACGTCTTCAGGTTGGCGGGGCTGTACCCGGTCACGTCCACGAGCTGCTTCTGCACCTTGGGCGTGGTCACGTAGTTCATCCACTGGTAGGCGCAGATCGGGTGCTTGGCCCCCTTGGACAGCATCCAGGAGTCCGACCAGCCCGTCACACCCTCCTTCGGGATGACCTCGCCGACGTTCATGCCGGCCTTCGTCAGGTCGTTGGTCATGAGCGGCCAGCCGGCGCCGTAGATGGCGTCGCCGGACTTGAACAGGGCCTCGAAGTCCGTGGCGAGCACCCAGTACTTGCGGACGAGCGGGCGCTGGGCCTTGAGCTTGTCCGTCACCTTCTGCAGGGTCGCCTCGTCGATCGAGTACGGGTCCTTCTGCCCGAAGAACTGCAGCGCCGGGTCGGCGATCTGGATCGGGTTGTTCGGGACCGTGATCTTGCCCTTGTTCGCCGGGTCGTAGATGACCGACCACGAGGTCGGCGGCGTCTTGACCTTGTCCTTGTTGTAGATCAGGACGTTCGCGCCCCACATGAACGAGATGCCGTACTGCTTCCCGTTCTGGGAGTTGAAGTCCGGGGACTGGAGCTGCGGGGCCAGGTCCTTGAAGTTCGTCAGCTTCGACGTGTCTAGCTGCGCCACCGCGCCCGACTTGATGGCGCGCAGCGAGGCGTCGCCCGAGAACGACGCGAGGTCGAACTGCGACCCGCCGCCGCTGCGGAACTTCGTGAACATCTCGTCGGACGTGCCGGCGTTGACCGTGTTGACCTTGCAGCCGGTCTGGGCCTCGAACGGCTTGACGAACGACTGGTCGGCGTAGCCCTCCCAGTTGACGAGGTTGAGCTGCCCCTCGCCCTTGGCGGTGATGTCCGGCCCGGTGACCGACGTGCTCTTGTCGCTGCTCGAACTGTCGCTGCCGCAGGCAGTGACGCCGAACAGCGCGGCCGCCGCGATGGCGACCACCAGCATGCTCCTCATTCCGAACCCTCCTCTTGGGTTGCGATGACGCGGGTGTAGCGCTGCTCCCAGACGAGGCTGACCGGCCGGCCGCGCAGCGCCGCCGCGTCCTCGTGGGTCGTGGTCGCGTTCTGGGCGACCACCATGAGCTCTCCGCCGCCGTCCAGGTCGACCACGTAGCGGGTCGTGGGGCCGGCGTACAGGCTTTCGCGCACCACGCCCGAGGCGTGGCACGTCCGGTCGCCGCGCTCCGGCGCGGCGCCGGGCACGAGCGCGATCCGTTCGGGGCGGATCGTCACGATCGCGGTCTGGCCCGAGCGGGCGCCGCCCGCGTGGTCGGCCGCAACGAGGTCGCCCGAGGCCAGGCGCAGGTGCAGCGTGTCGTCGGCCGTGGACTCGATCGGCAGCTCGAGCAGGTTCGAGACGCCGACGAAGCCGGCGACGAAGCTCGAATCCGGCTCGTCGTAGACCTCGTGGGGCGAGCCGCACTGGATGACGCGGCCGGCGTCCATGACGGCGATCCGGTCGCTCATCGAGAGCGCCTCGTCCTGGTCGTGGGTCACGTAGATGAACGTGATCCCGACCTCCTCCTGGATGCGCTTGAGCTCGACCTGCAGCTGCTGGCGCAGCTTGAGGTCCAGGGCCCCGAGCGGCTCGTCGAGCAGGAGGACCTGCGGCCGGTTCACGAGCGCCCGGGCCAGCGCGATCCGCTGGCGCTGCCCGCCCGAGAGCTGGCTCGGCCGGCGCTTCTCGTAGCCCTCCAGGCGCACCATCGCCAGCGCCTCGGCGACGCGGTCGCGCCGCTCGCCGCTGCCGACCCGCTTGACCTTGAGGCCGTAGGCGATGTTGTCGCCGACCGACATGTGCGGGAAGAGCGCGTAGTCCTGGAAGACGGTGTTGACGTCGCGCTCGTTGGGCGGCAGCCCGCTCACGTCGGTCCCGGCGAGCTCGATCGCGCCCTCGTCGGGGCGCTCGAAGCCGGCGATCATGCGCAGGCAGGTGGTCTTCCCCGACCCGGACGGGCCGAGCATCGTGAAGAACTCGCCCCGGCGGATCTCGAGGTCGACCCGATCGACGGCGACGACATCGCCGTAGGTCTTGCGCACGCCGGCCAGGCGCACGTCGATCTCCAGTCCCCGCTCCGCCGTGGCGGCCGGGGCGGGCGTGACCCCCTCCTCGGTCATGGCGCCGTTCTACCGGATGGGGAACGTTCGTGCGCGGCGGCGGTGCCGGTTTGTCCGCACCGGACAAGCCTGACGGTTCCGGCAGGACGGTCCGGAAGCGGGGCTAGGCGGCGCTCTGCTCGGGCAGCGCCCGCGGGGCCGCGGCTTGGACCCGGTCGCGCAGGTCGCGGACCTCGGGGTCGTCGCCGAGCGCCAGGGCGCGCTCGCAGGCGGCGAGGCAGTCGCGCATGCGGTCGGTGCGGGCCAGCGCGTGGGCGTAGCGCGACCACGCCGCGGCGGACTCGGGCTCCAGGCGCGTGGCCTGCTCGCAGGCGGTGACCTCGCCGCCGAGGTCGCCGGCCAGGTGCAGCGCGGTGGCGAGGTCGAGCAGGGCCTCGGCGGTCGGGCCCAGCGCGCGCGAGCGCTCCAGCGCCTCGATCGCGCCGGGGCGGTCGCCGCGGCGCAGGCGCAGCCGGCCGACGCGCTGCCAGGCCGAGGCGTCGCGCGGGATGAGGGACGTGACCCGCTCGGCTTCGTCGAGCGCCTGGGTGAAGGAGCGCTGGTCCTCGTAGATCCGCGAGGCGATCCGGTGCACCGGGGCGCGGCCGTCCTCGTCCTCGGCGCGGCCCCAGTCGCGGACCGCGCGGGCGGCGGCGGGGAGGTCGCCGGCCTGCCAGAAGGCCATCGTCATGAGCCGCAGGACCGCGGGGTTGGCCGGGTCGGCGTCGCGCGCGTAGATGAGGCGCTGGGCGGCCAGGGCCGGGTCGCCTTCGGCCATCGCGTGCTGGGCGGCGGTCATGAACCGCTCGACGCGCTCCTGGGCGGGATCCGGCGTCGAGAAGTCCACGAACTGCAGCGTGCCGGCGGGGACCGTGCGCACGCCGATCTGGAACTTCACGCGCGCCCACTGCTGCACGTCGTCCCCGGCGCCGCTGAAGTAGATCCCGGTCACGTTCCCGACGCCCCACTCCGGGTAGGCGACGCAGCGGGCGTAGCTGTGCACGACCGAGTGGTCGGGGACCCGCGCGCCGAACGGGTCGTTCGCGGCCCGGTCGCTGGCCTGGGCGCGGGCCCGCTCCTGGGCCTCGTAGTTGCGCCGGCCCTCCTCCTCGCGGGCCCGGCGGGCCGCCGCGGCGCTGGCCTTGACCGCGTTGGCGCTGACGCTGCCGCCGCGCGACTGCTCGGCCAGGCGCCCGAGCTGGTCGGCGGCGCGGTTGATCGCCTGCAGGTGGCGCTCGTGCTGCAGCTGGCGGCCGGGCGGCGCGATGTCCGGATGCCAGCGCTTCGCCATCCGCCGGCGCGCGAGCTGGACGTCGCGCGGCGTGAACGGCGCCTCGAGCTCCAGGAGGAGGAGGGCCTGCTCGACGTCGAGGATCGCGGAAGACATGAACCTTCAAGGCTAGCGGCCGCCGCGACCGCCGCCGGCCGGGCGGCGCCTCCGGCCGGGCCTGTCAGTCCGAATCGTCTCGCGGCTGGTCGCCGAACCTCGTCGCCACCTCATCGACGAACCGCTCCGCGACCTCGACGACCTCCGCGGCGCGCGCCACGCCGGGGACGACGGCCCGGTAGTCGGCACCGATGCGGTCCTCTTGCGAGCGCTGGGCCTCGCGATGCAGTTCCGCCGGGAACTGGCCGGTGACCACGAACCGCTCGTGGAAGAGATGCCAGACCCCGGCATGGGTGCGCGCGTGCTCGTCGTGCTCGCTCAACGCGGCCAGCGCCGCGTTGAGCATCGCGTAGTACGCGCTCGACACGGCGCCGCTCGGCGCGGAGGCACCGAGCGCGGCACGGGCCGCCGCGAGCTGGTCGCGCGCGGCGGCCATGAACTCGGTGGACCGGGGGCTCATGCCTGGTAGAGCACGATGCGGTCCCGGTCGACCTCGGCGATGAAGAAGTCGCGGATCGCCCGGCGTTCGGCCGGCCAGGCCGGATCGTGCACCTGAGGGGAGAAGAGCGCCGAAGGAAGGCCGTGGGCGAGCGATGCGTCCATCGCCATGCCGTAGACGTCGCTGGCCTCGGCGCTGGTCGGAGCGTCGATGAGCAGGATCAGGTCGATGTCGGACCACTCGCCGGGCGCCTCGCCCCGCGCGCGGGAGCCGTAGAGCCACACCGCCCGCAGCCGCGCGCCGAAGCGGGCGCAGACGGCAGCCACGAGCTCTTCAGTCGCGGCCCGCTCCGCTCTCGACAGCGATGCCTGCGCCAGTGCGGCCATGCCTGAACGGTAGCGGCGCGACCGGCTTCACCGGCCGGCCTCTATCCTCGGCCCGATGGCCGGCGAATACGTCTTCACCATGCACCGCCTCACCCGGGTCCATCCCCCGGACAAGGAGGTGCTCAAGGACATCACCCTGGCGTTCTTCCCCGGCGCGAAGATCGGCGTGCTCGGGCCCAACGGCTCGGGCAAGTCGACGCTGCTGCGGATCATGGCCGGCGTCGACACCGAGTACCGCGGCGAGGCGCAGCTGGCGCCCGGCGCCACCGTCGGCCTGCTCGAGCAGGAGCCCCAGCTCGACCCGGCCAAGGACGTGCGCGGCAACGTCGAGGACGGCGTCGCGGAGCTGCGCGGCCTGCTGGACCGCTTCAACGAGCTGGCCGCGAACTACTCCGACGAAACCGCCGACGAGTTCGCCCGCCTCCAGGAGCAGATCGACGCCGCCGACGCCTGGAATCTCGACACGATGCTCGACACTGCGATGGACGCGCTGCGCCTGCCGCCGGCCGACGCCGACGTCGAGACGCTCTCGGGCGGCGAGCGCCGCCGCGTCGCGCTCTGCCGGCTGCTGCTGCGCGCGCCCGACCTGCTCCTCCTGGACGAGCCGACCAACCACCTCGACGCCGAGTCGGTCGCCTGGCTCGAGCAGCACCTGGCCGAGTACAAGGGCGCGGTGGTCGCGGTCACCCACGACCGGTACTTCCTGGACAACGTGGCGGGGTGGATCCTGGAGCTGGACCGTGGCAAGGGGATTCCGTTCCAGGGCAACTACTCCTCGTGGCTGGAGCAGAAGCAGGCGCGGCTGGCGCAGGAGGCCAAGCAGGACGTGGCGCGCCAGCGCACGATCGCCCAGGAGCTCGAGTGGGTGCGCCAGAACCCGAAAGGCCGGCGGACGAAGGCCAAGGCGCGCCTGGCCCGGTATGAGGCGCTGCTGGCCGAGGATCGCAACGTCAAGCTTGACCAGGTGCAGATCCACATTCCGGCGGGGCCGCGGCTGGGGGACCTGGTGGTGCAGGCCGAGCATCTGCGCAAGGGGTTCGGGGAGCGGCTGCTGATCGAGGACCTGTCGTTCTCGCTGCCGCGGGGCGGGATCGTGGGGGTGATCGGGCCCAACGGGGCGGGCAAGACGACCTTGTTCCGGATGATCACCGGCTCCGAGCAGCCTGACGCCGGCGAGCTGCGGATCGGCGACACCGTCGAGCTCGCGTACGTCGATCAGTCCCGTGACGCGCTGGACGGTTCGAAGACGGTGTGGGAGGAGATCTCGGGCGGGCACGATCAGATCCAGGTGGGGGAGCAGTGGATGAACTCGCGCGCCTACACCGCGGGGTTCAACTTCAAGGGGTCTGATCAGCAGAAGCGGGTGGAGAAGCTCTCGGGCGGGGAGCGCAACCGGCTGCATCTGGCCAAGCTGCTGCGGACCGGGGGGAATCTGCTGCTGCTGGACGAGCCGACCAACGACCTGGACGTCGACACGCTGCGGGCGCTGGAGGAGGCGCTGCTCGCCTTCGCGGGGTGCGCGGTGATCATCTCCCACGACCGCTGGTTCCTGGACCGCATCGCCACCCATGTGCTGGCCTTCGAGGGCGACTCGCAGGTGGCGTGGTTCGAGGGCAACTTCGAGGCCTACGAGGAGCACCGCCGCGAGCAGCTCGGCGCCGAGGCCGACCGCCCGCATCGCATCACCTACAAGAAGCTCGTGCGGGGCTGAGGCGGCGCCGCCGCCGGGCGCTCGTTCAGCGGGCGAGGAGGGTGACGAGGAAGGGCAGTACGCCCGACGCGGGTTGCGGCGATGCTTCGCGCATGAAACCATACGGATTGCATGGGCGTCCTGATCCAGATCCGCGACGTGCCCGAGGACGTCCACCGGACGCTCAAGTCCCGGTCGGCAGCCTCCGGGCAGTCGATGTCTGAGTACCTCCGCGCGCTGCTGGCCAGGGCGGCGGCGCGGCCCACCCCCGAGGAGCTCGCCCAGCGGATCCGGAGGCGCGGGGCCGCTGAGCTGGATGAGCCCAGCGAGGCGATCGTGCGCGAGATCCGCGACCGCGGCGAATGACCGTTGCCGACACCTCGGTGGTCGTGGACTATCTCCTCGGCTCGGGGGTCGCGCCCGAGGTGCAGCGCCTCATCGGTTCCGAGGGCGAGCTCGCCGCCCCCGATGTGCTCGTATTCGAGACGCTGGCCGTGCTGCGGCGCGCGGTCCTGCGCGGCGGACTCGGCGCCGATCGGGCGACCGGCGCCGTGGAGGATCTCGCCGACGTCCCGATCGCCCTGACGCCATCGCTGGCGCTGCGCGGCGCCGCATGGGAGCTTCGGGCCAACCTGACGGCCGCCGACGCCCTGTTCGCAGCGCTTGCCGCCGCGCTCGACGAGCCGCTCGCCACCAAGGACGCGGCCCTGGCCGCGGCGGCGCGGCGGCACGCGGGGGTCCGGGTCTTACACCTCGGATCGTAGGGCGATCTTGGCTCGCGCCCCCGCGGTGGCGCACGCGATTCCGGCGAATGTGGGTGCGGGCCGCCTGGCTAGCCCGAGGAATCGAAGACCTCGATCCGCGCGCCGTGGCCGGGTGCGGTCGCCAGCGCAGCGTCACACGTGATCAGCGGAACACCGAGTGCCTCGGCGAGCGCGACGAAGGTGGCGTCGTAGGCGGTCAGGTTGTCCCGCAGCTCCCACACGCGGTCGCTGAGGGGCGCGTGCGGGTAGCGCACGATGGTCAGGTCGGCGAAATCTGCGCGGGCATCGGCGGCGCGCTCGTCGCTCATCTCGCTTCTCGCGACCATCCGGCGCAGGGCGTGGAGCAGCTCGGTGTCGATCAGGTGAGGGCCGTGCAGGTCGCCGTCGTCGGCCAGGCGCTCGACAAGGCCGGCGGCAGGATCGCGGGCCGCAAGCGCGTCCAGCACCGCGGAGGTGTCGACGACGAGCACGTTCTAGTTTCGGTCGCGCCCGGCTCGCACGGCGGCCACGATTGCGTCGTTCCGGGTCCCGCCGGCGCGCGCCCCGGCGCGCTGGAGCACCTCGGCCACCGGCGGGCGCTCGGCGGCGCGCTCGAGCTCGCCGAGCGCGTAGTCCGAGAGCGAGACGCCGGCGGCGGCTGCGCGGATGCGCAGGGCGCGGTGGACGTCGTCGGGGACGTTTCGGATCTGGAGCGTCTTCATCGCCCAAGTGTACCAGTTTGCATGTGGGACACCCAATATGCATGCAGGCGCTGAACCCCGGGGGCCGGCTCCGTTGGCACGGAGGCCTCCGCCTCAGCCAGCGGCGCCCAGCATCACCGCGACCCCGTCGACGAACCGCTCGGCGTCGGCCACGAGCTGGTCGCGGGCTGCCGCCATGAACTCGTCCGACCGCGGGCTCACGCCTCGTAGAGCACGATTCGGTCGCGGTCGACGTCGGCGATGAAGAAGTCGCGGATCGCGCGGCGCCTGGCCGGCCACTCGGTCTCGCGCACGAGCGGCGAGAGGTAGGTCGCGGGGTAGCCGAGGGCGTTGCCGACGTCGAACGCGAGGCTGACGACCTCCTTCTGGTCGTCGTACGTCGGATCGTCGAGCAGGAAGATCAGGTCGATGGAGTCCTCGCCGGGCGGCTCGCCCCGGGCGCGCGAGCCGTGGAGCCAGGCGGCGCGGAGGCGTTCGCCGTAGCGGCCGCGCACCGCCTCGACCAGGCCGGTGACTACCTGGTGCTCGATCGGGCGCAGCGACGCATCCTGGATGGCCGGCCTGCGGCAGCCGTAGCGCGCGGCGCGGTGGCCCCGGCACCTCTGCTCAGCGCCGCGGGCGTCAGGCCGGCGGGCCGTCGCCGCCGGCCCGCTGCATCGCCGTGGCGACCTGGAGCCGCGAGGTCGCCCCGAGCTTGCCGAAGATCCGGGAGAGGTGGTTCTCCACGGTCTTCTCGCTGAGGTGCAGGGCGCCGGCGATCTCCCGGTTCGTGCGCCCGTCGGCGACCAGGCCGGCGACCTCGCGCTCGCGGGCGCTCAGCGCCTCGATCCCGCTGCCGCCGCCGCCGGCCCCGCGCCGGGCCACGCGCCGGCCGAGCGCCCGCAGCTCCCGGGCCGCCTCGTCGCGCTCGTGCGCCGCGCCGCAGGCCTCGAGGGCTTCGCGGGCCGGCTCGAGCGCGGCGACGGCGGCGGCGCGGTCGCCGGCGGCGGCGTGCGCCCGCCCCGCCAGGATCCGCGCGCGCGCCGCCTCGATTGGCAGGCCGCCGGCGTCGGCGTGCGCCGCGGCGTCCAGCGCTGCCGCGCTCGCGTCGGCGGGCGCTCCCGTCGCGAGGGCGACGGCCGCCGCGGCCCGCCGCGCCTCGCACGTGCGACCGGGCAGGCCCAGACCGTGGGCGGCCTCCGCGGCCTGGTCCGCCCAGCGCAGGGCGGCGGCCATGTCCCCGGCACCCAGTGCCGCCCGGGTCAGGAGCTCGTAGATGCGGGAGCGGAAGGCGCGCTCGACCCGCGGAAGCTCGGGCCCGCCGGCCGCGGCGACCACGTCGGCGCCGGCCCGGTCCGGCGGGCCGCCGCGCTCGAGCTGCGTCTCGGCCAGGTGGCAGCGGGCCAGGGCGGTGACGGGATCGTCCGCGTCGCTGGCGAGCTCGGCGGCGCGCAGTCCGAGCCGCTCGGCGGCCTCGAGGTCGCCGGCGAGATGGGCGGCCCAGGCGCGCACCCACAGCGCCCAGACGAGGAACTGGTCGTGGCCCAGCAGCTCGGCGCTCTCGACGGCGGCGTCGGCCTCGTCGGCCGCCTCGGGGAGCCGGCCGAGCCAGCTCAGCGTGAGGCTGCGGCCGACGCGGGCCAGGGCGGAGACGAAGTCCTGCCCGGTGGCCTGGGCGACCGCAAGCGTCCGGTCCAGCACGGCCTGCGCGCGACCGAACCGCTCGAGGTAGACCTCGCACATCCCGGCCCAGGCGAACGTGGTGAGGTGAGCGGCCATCGCGCGATCGTCCAGCCCGTCGACGAGCTGCTCGGCGGCGTCGAGGCGCGCCCGGGCGTCGGCAAGCTCGCCGACCATGTAGTGGGCGCACCCGAGCAGGGCGGTCGCGGCGGCACGGTCGGCGGCGCTGTCGAGCGACTCGGCGTCCGCGAGGGCGGCGAGCGCCCACGTCCGCTGGCCGGCGAAGTCGCCGGTGAAGAACGCGTCGGCCGCGAGCTGGGTCTTCAATGCGGCCGACTCGGCCGTCGGCTCGTCGCCGAGCTCGGCGAGGGACGCGTGCAGGCGCCGCGCGGCCCGGCCGTGATCGCCGAGGAGGTGGTCGATCCGGGCGCAGCTCGCCACCACGCGCCCGCGCAAGGCCGGGTCGCCGTCCGGGAGCATCGGCAGCAGCTCCTCCAGCGTCGCCCGGGCCTGGACGAGGCGCCCCGCGGCGGCCGCGGCCTGGGCCATCGGCACGAGGAGGGACATCCGCTGGCCCGGGTCGTCGGGCACGAGCCGCAGCGCGGCGGCGTACCAGCGGGCCGCCGCGCCCGGAGCGCTCGGCGCCGAATCGGCCGCAGCCGCGGTGAGCAGCGCGACGGCGCCCGCGTCGCCGGGCGCCGCGGACAGCTCGACGTGCGGCGCCCGGGCGGCCGCCGGCGCCCCGCGGGCGGCCAGGGCGTCGGCCGCGCGCGCGTGCGCCTGCAGCCGCTGGCCGACCGGGTGCAGCTCGGAGACGGCGTGGCGCACGATCGGGTGGCGGAAGCGGAAGCTGCGGGGCACGCCGCCCGGGCGGATGAGCTCGGCCGCCACGAGCTCGTCGAGGCAGGCAGCGGCCTGGGCGCCGTCCAGCTCGGACATCGCGGCGGCGACATCGAGCTCGAAGGCATCGCCAAGGACCGCCGCGCAGCGCACGAACTCCAGGGCGGCCGGGCCGAGCCCTTCCAGCTCGCGGGCGATGCCCGCGGCGACGCCGGCGGGGACCTCGGGGAGGGCGGGCTCGCCGCCGCGGGCGTCGGGCGCTCCGCTCGCGGCGGCGCGGGCGAGCTCCCGAAGGTAGAGCGGGTTTCCGCCGCTCACCGCGTGCAGGCGCTCGGCGTTGGCGGCGCCGAGCTGGTCGAGCAGCTCGCCCGCCTCGGCGGGTCCCAGCGGCGCCGGCCGGAGCGCGGCGAGCCGGCCCTCGCGCTCGGCGTCGGCCAGCGCCGGGCCGAGCGGGCCGTCCGGAGGCGCGCGCAGCGCGAGCCCGAGGAGGACCGGGCCGCGCGGCGGACGGCGCAGCAGCGCCGCGAGCAGGTGGGCCGAGGCGTCGTCGGCCCAGTGCAGGTCGTCGAGGACCAGCACGAGCGGCTGGCGGGCGGCGAGGAGCTCGAGCAGCGAGCGCACCGCGCGGTGCGTGCGGAAGCGCTCGGTCGGGGAGGCCGGGCGCTCGGCAGGGCTTGACGGCTCGGCCAGCGCGGGAAACACGCGGGCCAGCTCGTGGCGCTGATCGGGAGCGAGCGGCACCAGCAGGCGCGGGTTGAGCGACGCGAGGTAGTCGTCGAGCGCGTCGGCCAGGGCCGCGAACGGGACGCCCTGCTCGAGCTGCCCCGCGGCGCCCTCGAGCACGAGGCGGCGTCCGGCGTCCGCCTGCTCGCCCAGCTCGGCGAGCAGCCGCGTCTTCCCGATGCCCGGCTCGCCGAGGATCGCGACCGCGGCGGGACCGGCGGCGCTGTCCGCCAGCGCACGCCCGAGCGCGTCCATCTCGGCGCTCCGGCCGACGAGCTTGGTGTCGTGGAGTGGACGCACGGGAAGGGACCGGCAGGCCGAGGTTAGGGGAGATCCCCCATACCGCTGCTGCGGTGACGGGCGCAGACTCGTTCCATGCCGCGGTACATGCTCGTCCACAGCCACCGCCCCGTCGAGTGCGGAGTCGCCTACGCGGCCTGGCGCGGGTTCGACAGCCCGCTGCGGCGCGCCGCCACGGCCGGATCGTGCGGCGTGCACAGCGGCGGAGAAGACGTCCACCGGATCTGGTGGACGGTCGACGCGGTGAGCGAGCGGGCGGCGTTCGCGCACCTGCCGCCGTGGGTCGCCGAGCGGACCGTGGCCGAGCCCGTCAGCCAGGTGGCGATCCCGTGAGGCGCGGGGTGCGCGTCTCGCTCGCGGCGGCCCTCGCGGCCGCCGGAGCCTGCGCGACCGCGCCGGCGGCGCAGGCCGTCGGCGTCGACGTGAGCCAGTCGGGGGGCACCGTCACGATCACCGGGACCTCGTTCGCTGAGGACCTCGTCGTCGAGCAGACCGGCACCGGCGCCTTCGCGGTCGTGCGCACCGATGCCGGGCTCCTGAACGCGGGGGCCAACTGCGACCAGGCGACGCTCGTCTTGGTGAAGTGCGGCCCGACCCCCGTGACGCAGGTCGACGCGAGCCTCGGGTCCGGGGACGACTCGCTCGCGCAGACCGGCACGATGGACACGCTCGCCGGCATCACGGTGAACGGCGGCGACGACAACGACACGCTGAGCTCGGAGCGCATCGCCGCCACGCTGAACGGCGGGAACGGGAACGACTCGCTGACCGGATCCACGCAGTCCGACACGCTCAACGGCGGGAACGACACAGACACGTTGGACGGGGCGGCCGGGGACGACACGCTGCACGGCAATGCCGGGACCGACAGCCTGACCGGCGGCTTCGGCATCGATCTGCTGTTCGGGGATGCGGGGGCCGACACGATCGCCGGCGACGCCGAGGACACCATGGACGGCGGCAGCGAGGGCGACACGTTCACCGGCCAGGGCACGGTCACGTACGCGGGGCGGGCCCTGCCCGTGACGGTCACGACGGGCGCGGGCACGGGCGACGACGGCAGCAGCTTCGACGGAGCGTCCGGCTCGCGGGACACGGTCAACGCGGACCACGTCATCGGGACGAGCCACGACGACACCCTCACGGCCGGATCCTCCGACACGGTCGACGGTGCCGACGGCGCGGACACGCTGAACGGGGGTGCCAGCAGCCAGACGCTCATTGGCGGCAACGGCGATGACGTGTTCACCGACGCCGGCGGCGGCTCGTCGATGGCTGGGGACGCCGGGGACGACACGATGACCGGCGGGTCGGGCAGCGACGCGATCCTGGGCGGCGCCGACAACGACACCATCGACGCCGGCGGGCAGAACGACCTGAGCGTGGACGGCGGGCCGGGCGACGACGCGATCGCCGGGGGCGGCGGGAACGACATCCTCAAGGGCGGCGCCGGGGCCGACGTGCTCCACGGCGGCACCGAGGACGACACGTTGCGTGGCGAGGCCGGCCCCGACCAGGTCTTCGGCGATGGCGGCGCCGACACGGCGACATACAGCGAACGCCAGAGCTTCGAGGCGGTCGTCGTGAAGCTCGACACCGGCGCCGGCTCCGACCAGGACGGCGGGGGGCCCGACCTCCTGGCCGGCATCAAGGACTTCGTCGATCCGAGCACCGAGAACGTCGAGGGCGGCGCCGGCGGCGACACGATCACCGGCGACGGCGGCCCGAACGTCCTGAAGGGGAACGCCCAGTTCGATCACCTCAACGGGCTCGGCGGCGCCGACACCCTCGATGCCGGGCCGGCCGGCGGCACGCTGGACGGCGGCCCGGGCGCCGACACCCTCGCCGGCACCGCCCAGCTCGGGGTGGACATCGCGAGCTACGCGACGCGCGCGGCCAGCGAGCCGGTCGAGGTCGACCTCGCCGACGCGCCGGGCACCGACGGCGCGCCGGGGGAGAACGACACGCTGGCCGCGACCATCGACGGGGTCGAGGGCGGCGCCGGCGACGACCGGATCGTGCTCGCGAACCAGAACGGCGGGAGCGCCGTGGGCAACGGCGGCAGCGACACGCTCATCGGGTCCCCGGCCATCGACCTCCTCAAGGGCGGCGACGGCAACGACACGATCACCCCGGGCGCCGGGGCTGACCAGGTCGTCGGCGAGGCCGGAACGGACACGGTGTCGTACGCCGACGCTCCCGGCCCGGTCGCCCTCGACTTCTCCGGCCCGGGCGCCGACGGCCCGGTGGCAGAGCCCGACACCTTCGTCGGCACGGTCGAGCGCGCAGTCGGCGGGGCGTTCGCCGACACGCTGACTGCGGACGCGACGACGCTCTCGCTCGACGGCGCCGGCGGGAACGACACGATCACCGGCGGGGCGCTGCCGAACGACCTGCTCGGCGGGGGCGGCGACGACGAGCTCGAGGCGCGCGGCGGCGCGGCGGACACGCTCGCCTGCGGCACCGGGACCGACGGCTTCTTCGCCGACAGCGGCACCGACACGGTTGCTGCGGACTGCGAGACCGATCACGCTGCGCCGGGAGGCGGCGGCGGTGGCGGCACGGGCGGCGGCGGCACCGGCGGCGGCGGCACCGGCGGCGGGGGGACCGTCACGACGCGGCGCGCACCGGTGCTCTCGGCGCTCAGCCTCTCGCGCCGCCAGTTCACGGTCGGCCGGGCGGCGACAGCGATCTCGGCGGCGCGCACGCGCGCCGGCACCACGATCCGCTTCCGGCTCTCCGAGGCCGCGCGGGTCACGCTGGCCGTCGACCGGCTCGCCGCCGGGCGCCGCTCGGGCCGGCGCTGCGTCGCGCCCCGGCGGGCGCTCGCGCGGGCCAAGCGCTGCGTCCGGACGGCGCGGGCCGGCGCGCTGACGCGGGCCGCTGCCGCGGGGGCGAGCGCGGTGCCGTTCAGCGGCCGGATCGGCCGCCGGGCGCTGGCGCCGGGCCGGTACCGGCTGACGGCCTCCGCGGTGGATGCCGACGGCGACCGGGCCCGTGCCGTGTCGGCGACGTTCACCGTCCGGGCGAGCTGAGCGCCGGCGCTTTCAGGCCGGGCCAGAGGCGCCGGCAGCGGGCGTGCCGACCGCCGCCCACGCCGTGGCGGCGGCTTCGGGCCGGGCGGTGAGCAGCCAGGCTAGCCCTGATCACTTGATCTGACTAGACTTGGTCAGATGCAGGTGAACGTCTACGAAGCCAAGACGCAGCTCTCGCGGCTGCTCGCCCGCGTCGAGGCGGGGGAGGAGGTCGTGATCGCGCGATCCGGCCGGGCCGTGGCCAGGCTCGTCCCGGTGGCCGCCTCGGCGCGGCGCTCGCCCGGGGCGCTGGCGGGTCAGATCGAGATCGGCCCGGACTTCGACGCCCCGCTCCCCGACGCCGTGCGGCTCCCGTTTGAAGGCGCCGGTTGAGGCTTCTGCTCGACACGCACGCGCTGCTGTGGTGGCTGGCCGACGCGCCCGGGCTCGGCCCCTCGGCGCGCGCGGCGATCGCTTCGGCGGAGTCCGCGGTTGCGTTCAGCGCGGCCTCGGCCTGGGAGATCGCGATCAAGCGCGCCGCCGGCCGGCTGGTGGTGCCTGACGACCTGCCCGACCGGCTCGGCGGCGAGGCGTTCGATCCGCTCCCGATGACGCCGCGCCACGCCTGGCACGCCGGCGCGCTGCCGGCCCATCACGCGGATCCGTTCGACCGCATGCTCATCGCCCAGGCGTCAATCGAGGGGATGACGCTCGTGACCGCCGATCCGCAGATCGCCCGCTACGACGTGCACCGACTGGACGCGGCGTCCTGACGCCGGCGTGGCGGCGGGCCCCGGCGTCTCAGCCCAGCACGGCCGCGAGCGCGGCGTCCAGCGCCGCGGGCCCGTCGATCACCGCGTCGGCCGCGGCCAGGTCGGCGGCCGCGAACGGCCCGGTGGTGACCGCGATGACGGCGACCCCGTCGGCGCGGGCGCAGGCGATGTCACGCGGGGTGTCGCCGATCACCACCGTGCGCTCGCGCGGGTGGGCGTCGCCGTCGGCGCCCGCCCGCTGGCGGGCAATCCCGGGCAGGTCGGCGCGGTCCTCGCTGTCGGACCCGAAGCCGCCCTGCCCCGGCGGGAAGAAGTGCCCGACGCCGGCGCGCTGCAGCTTCAGGCGCGCCACCGGCTCGAGGTTGCCGGTCACGAGCGCAAGCCGGTGCGCGGCGGAGTCCTGCAGCGCGGCGAGGGCCTCCGGGATCCCGGGCACGACGTGGCCGCTGAGGTCCGGCGGGCAGCGGCGCGCGTAGGCGGCGACCGTGGCGTCGCGCACTGCGCCTGCGCCCGCGTCGATGCGGTCGGGCGGGAGGCCGGCGGCGAGGAGCATCGCGCGGGCGATCTCGAGATCGGTCCGCCCCGCGGCCTCGACCTTCGGCGCCTCGGCGATCCCGTGGACCTCGGCGAGCGCCTCGCGCAGCGCCGCCGCGTGCTCGGCGCTCGCCCGCTGGACGAGCGTGCCGTCGATGTCGAAGAGCAGCAGGGCCGGGCTGGCGCCGGTCACCGCTCGAACGACGTCTCGGCGTCCAGCGACTGCGCGTAGGCGGCGATGAGCTTCGCGCAGGCCTCCACGTCGGAGAGCTGGACCATCTCGACCGGCGAGTGCATGTAGCGCAGCGGGATCGAGACGACCCCGGTCGGGATGCCGGCGCGGCTGATGTGCACCGCGTCGGCGTCGGTGCCGGTGCGGCCCGCGTGCGCCTCGACGGTGAAGGGAATCTCCTCGGCCTCGGCGGCGGCGTGCAGGCCCTCGAAGACGTGCGGGCTGATCGTCGAGCCCCGGTCGATGACCGCGCCGGAGCCGAGCGGGTGCTTGCCGACCTCCTTCACGTCGATGCCGGGCGCGTCGGTGGCGTGGGTGACGTCGACGACGATCGCCACATCGGGCGCCAGCGCGTAGGCGGAGGTCGAGGCCCCGCCGAACGTGATCTCCTCCTGGACGGCGGCGACCGCCGCCACGTCGCCGGGCGCGCCCCCGGCCTCGGCGACCAGGCGCGCCGCCTCGTAGGCGACATAGGCGCCGAGGCGATTGTCCATCGACCGCGAGATCACGCGCCCGTTGGGCAGCTCGACGGGCTCGCCGGAGATGACGGCGACGTCGCCGATGCGGACCTTGGCCTTCGCCTCGTCCCCGTCGGCGGCACCGATGTCGATGTGGAGGTCCTTGATCTCGGCGACCTTCTTGCGGTCGTCGGGCTTGAGGAGATGGATCGGCTTCTTGCCGAGCACGCCGGCCACCGGGCCCTCGCGGGTGATGAGCTCGACCCGCTGTCCCACGAGGATCTGCGGATCCCAGCCGCCGACGCCGGTGAAGTAGAGAAAGCCGTCGTCGTCGATGTGGGTGACGATGAGGCCGATCTCGTCGATGTGGCCGACGATCGCCAGCAGCGGGCCGCCGGCCGTGCCCGGCACGCGGGCGACCGAGGAGCCGAGCGTGTCGCCGCTGACGTCGGCGAAGGCGTCGGCGGCCTCGCGCCACACGAGGGCGGGGGCGGTTTCGTACCCAGACGGGCCGGGAGCGGTGAGGAGTCGGTGGAGGACGTCGGGCGTGGTCATGGGGCGGGGAGCCTACAGCCGGTGTCAGCCCTCCGCCGCGGCCGGCGCCGCGAGCAGCCGCCGCAGGATCGGCGGGACCACGAGCGTCGTGAGCACGGACATCCCCACGATGACCGCGAAGAGCTCGTCGGAGATCACGCCGGTCGAGGAGCCGATGCCGGCGACGATGATGCCCACCTCGCCCCGGGGAATCATGCCGGTGCCCACGACCACCGCCTCGCGGCGCCCGAGCGACCGGGCCCCGAGCCAGGCGCCGGCGAACTTCGTGACCATCGCCAGGGCGGTCGTGACGGCGAGCAGGACAAGGGTGTGTGCGCTCGTGAACTCAGACAGGTCCACCTCGAGCCCGATGAAGGCGAAGAAGAACGGCGGGAAGAACGCGTAGAGGGGGGCGACCTCGGCTTCGATCGCCGTCTGTTCCTTGGTCTCGGCGGCGATCATCCCCGCGAGGAATGCGCCGATGATCGCCGCGAGCCCGAGCTGCGCGGCGAAGGCGGCCAGCCCGAGGCAGAGAATCACCGCCGGCAGGAGCGGCGACTCCGAGAAGCGCGGCGCCTCGAAGACCTTCGGCCAGCGCTGGGTGATGCGCGTGCCGCCGAGGGCGACGAATCCGACGAAGCCCAGGGCGATCACCGTCACGAGCACGATCTCGGTGGGATCGACGCCCGAGCCGGCGGCGATTCCCGTCGCGACGGCCAGGACGATCATCGCGAGGATGTCGTCGATCACGGCGGCGCCCAGGATCGTCCGGGCGGCCCGGGTCTTCAGGGCCCCGAGGCCCATGAGGACCGCCGACGTGATCCCGACGCTCGTGGCCACGAGCGCCGCGGCGAGGAACACGCTCGTCGCCGTCGACTCCCCGATCGCCAGGCCGAGGGTGAGGCCGCCCGCGAACGGGACGATCACCCCGAGGGTGCCGGTGAACGCGGCCGGCTTGCCGACCTCGCGGAGGTCCGACAGCTTGGTCTCGAGGCCGACCCAGAACAGGAGGAAGACGACGCCGAGCTCGGCGAAGACCTCGAGCGTCTCGTCCGGCGACACGATCCCCAGCACCGAGGGCCCGATGATCACTCCCGCCAGGATCTCCCCGACCAGGGCCGGCTGCCGGATGCGCTTGAAGATCTCGTCACCGATCTTGGCGGCGAGCAGGACGACGAACAGATCGACGAGGACATCGGCGGCGCCCGCCGACGCGGCCAGGGGCGGCGTCATAGTGCCGCAGCCTACGGTCCGCCCGGGACGCGCGGCGGGCCCCGACCGGCACGCGGGCGCGGGCCTGGCCTCTACGCTGGCGCCGATGTCCGCTGCCCCTGCTGCGCTCGCCGCCGCCGTGGCCGGCGCGCTGGCCGCCATCGGCGCGCTTCCCGCCGCCGCGTCCGGCTCCGCTGCCGACCCGCTCTGCCAGCGGGACTACCGCGCGGCGCGTCCCCTCGCCGCGGCCCCGCTGCGCTTCGGCATCGACTCCGAGGCGGCGGGGACTGCCGGAACGAACCAGACGCCGGACATCGCGCCCGAGGATCCCGTCCGCCGGCGCCTGGCGCTGCGGGCGCTGCGTCCGCCGGGACGCACCCTGATCGTGCGGCTCAACCGGCTGTTCTGGGCCGACGGGGAGGCCGGCATCCAGCGCTTTCGCCGGCGCGTGGCCGAGGCCGGGCGCGACGGGCTCGCGGCCGAGGTGCAGGTCCGCTACCGCCCGCCCGCGGGGCGGGAGGGCGACATCGCCGCCTGGACGCGCTACGTCCGGCGGGCCGTCGACGTCCTCGGGCGCGAGCGCGGCCTGGTGTCGCTGACGATCACCAACGAGATCAACCTGGCGCTCAGCCCGAACACCTCGGACGGGGCGTTTCGCGGCGCCTCGCAGGCTCTGATCCAGGGGATCGTCGCGGGCCGGCGCGAGGCCGTCCGGATCGGCCGGCCGGACCTGCGGTTCGGCTTCACGTACGCCTACCGGTTCGATCCGGCCGCCGATGCGGCGCTGTTCCGCGGGCTGCGGGCCGGCGGGCGGGCGCTCCGGTCGGCCCTCGGGTTCGTGGGCCTCGACATGTACCCCGGCCTGCTCGTCCCGCGCCTGGCCGCGGGCGATCCCGGCCTCGGGGCCGCGGCCCAGGCGGCGCTGGCGACCGTGCGGCGCTGCGACATGGCGCTCGCCGGCCTGCCGCGCTCCATCCCGATCTGGGTGACCGAGAACGGCTATCCGTCCCAGCCGGGGTTCAGCACCGAGGCCCAGCAGGCCGCCGCGCTGCGCACGATCGTCGGCGCGGTGCAGGCGGCGGCCGGCACGTACGGCGTCACCGACTACCGCTGGTTCAACCTCCGCGACAACCGCTCGGCGGCGACGGGCCTGTTCCAGCAGGTCGGCCTCCTGCGCGACACCTACGCCCGCAAGCCGGCCTTCGGCGCCTACCGCGATCTGATCCGCCGGCTCGGCCGCTGACGCCGTAGCATCGCCGGATGCCTCCGCCCGGCGACCCCGCCGCCGCTCCGCTCCCGCCGCACGCCGCCCGGCTCGCGGGGGTGGAGGGCTCGCCCGTCCGGGACATCCTCGCGCTGACCGAGCGGCCCGGCGTCATCTCCTTTGCCGGCGGCCTCCCGGCGCCGGAGCTCTTCCCGGCGGACGAGCTGCGGGAGGCGTTCGCCGAGGCGCTCGAAGGCGAGGCGGCCCGCCGGCGGCTGCAGTACTCGACGACCGAGGGCGACCCCGAGCTGCGCGCCCAGCTGGCCGAGGTGCTCGTCCGGCGCGGGCTGCCGACCGATCCGCACGAGGTGCTCGTGACCACGGGCTCCCAGCAGGCGATCACCCTCGCTGCCGCGGTGCTGCTCGATCCGGGGGACGCCGTCCTCGTCGAGGAGCCGTCCTACCTCGCGGCGCTCCAGTGCTTCGGCATGGCCGGCGCCCGCTGCGTTCCGGTGCCCTGCGACGACGACGGCCTGCTGCCCGACGCCCTGCCTGCGCTCGTGGCCGAGCACCAGCCGAAGCTGCTGTACACGATCCCCACCTACCACAACCCGACGGGGCGGACGCTTCCGGCGGAGCGGCGGGCGGCGCTCGCGCAGGCCGCCGCCCGGCTGGGGTTCTGGATCCTCGAGGACGACCCCTACCGGGAGCTGCGCTATGAGGGCGACGCGCTGGCGCCGGTCGCGTCCTTCCCGGGCGCCGAGGACCGGGTTCTGGCCTCATCCTCGCTCTCGAAGGTTCTCGCCCCCGGCCTGCGGGTCGGCTGGCTGCGGGCGCCGGACTCGGTCCATCGCGCGCTCGTCGTCGCCAAGCAGGCCGCCGACCTGCACACCTCGACCGTCGACCAGGCCGCGGCGGCAATCGCCATGCGCGGCGGGTGGCTGCCGGGCCGCCTGCGGGCAGTCCGTGACGAGTACCGCGCGCGGCGCGACGCCCTCGTCGACGGCCTCGCCGGCGCCCTGCCGGCCGGATCGCGGTGGAATCGCCCGGCAGGCGGGATGTTCGTGTGGGCGCGCCTGCCCGAGGGCCACGACGCGGCGGCGTTGCTGGAGCGATCCATCGAGACCGGCGTGGCGTTCGTGCCGGGCACCCCGTTCTTCGCCGGTCCGCCGGACCGCGCCACGCTGCGGCTGTCGTTCACCGCCCACCCGGTCGACGAGATCCGCGAGGGGCTCGTGCGGCTGGGGCAGGCCGCGGCGTAGACGCCGCCGCCGCCTCCGTCAGGCCGCCAGCGACCGCAGCACGTAGGGCAGGATCCCGCCGTGGCGGAAGTACTCCGCCTCCTTCGGCGTGTCGATCCGGACCAGCGCCTGGAACTCGACGCCGCTGGCCTGAACGGTCACCGTCTTGGCGGCGCCGCCGTCCAGGCCGAGGATCTCGAACGTCTCGCGGCCGGTGAGTCCGAGCGAGGCGGCCGACTCGCCGGCCGGGAACTGGAGCGGGAGCACGCCCATCCCGACGAGGTTGGAGCGGTGGATGCGCTCGAAGCTCTCGGCGATCACGGCGCGGACGCCGAGCAGCCGGGTCCCCTTCGCGGCCCAGTCGCGCGAGGAGCCCGAGCCGTACTCCTTGCCGGCCAGCACGACGAGCGGCACCCCCTCGGCCTGGTAGCGCATGGCGGCGTCGTAGATCGCCAGCTCCTCGCCGGAAGGGAGGTGCAGCGTCACGCCGCCCTCGGGAAGAGAAGCCCGCCCACCCCCGAGGTGGTTGCGCAGGCGGATGTTCGCGAACGTGCCGCGCATCATCACCTCGTGGTTGCCGCGCCGTGAGCCGTAGGAGTTGAAGTCCTTCGGAGCCACGCCCTGCGCCTGGAGGAACCGGCCGGCGGGCGAGTCGGGCTTGATCGCGCCGGCGGGGGAGATGTGGTCGGTGGTGACGCTGTCGCCCAGCACCGCGAGCACCCGGGCGCCGAGGATGTCGGCCACCGGCTCGGGCTCCGGGCCCATCCCGTCGAAGTACGGCGGGTTCTGGACGTAAGTCGACGTCGCGTCCCAGGCGAAGCGGTCCCCGGTCGGCACCGGGAGCGAGCGCCAGCGCTCGTCGCCGTCGAACACCGCGCCGTAGCTGGTCCGGAACATGTCGGACCGGACGGCCTCCTGGACCACGGCGGCGACCTCGGCGCTCGACGGCCAGATGTCGCGGAGCATGACCGGCTCGCCGTGGCGATCGGTCCCGAGCGGGTCGGCGTAGAGGTCGGTGTCCATCGTCCCGGCCAGCGCGTAGGCGACGCAGAGCGGGGGGGAGGCCAGGTAGTTCATCCGGACGTCCTGGTTGATGCGCCCCTCGAAGTTCCGGTTGCCGGACAGGACCGAGCAGACCGCCAGGTCGCCGGCGTCGATCGCGGCCGAGACCTCCGGCGGCAGGGGCCCCGAGTTGCCAATGCAGGTCGTGCAGCCGTAGCCGACGAGGTTGAACTTCAGCTCGTCGAGGTATTCGGTCAGGCCGGCGCGGTCCAGGTACTCGGTCACGACCTTCGAGCCCGGGGCCAGCGAGGTCTTGACCCACGGCTTGACCGCGAGCCCCCGCTGGACGGCGTTGCGGGCCAGCAGGCCGGCGGCCACCATGACCGACGGGTTCGACGTGTTCGTGCACGACGTGATCGCGGCGATCACGACGTGGCCGTGGTCGACCTGCGTCTCGGTGCCGTCGGCCATCGTGCAGGGCACCGACGTGCGCGACGCAACTGCGGCCGGGCGCTCGTACGGCGCGATCCGGGCGCCGCCGTCCGCCGCCCCTTCGGCGGGCGGATCAGAGGCTGGGAAGCTCTCGGCGTTCGCCTCGTCCACGGCGTCGCCGCCGGGCTCGTCGCCGCCCAGGGTCTCGGCGAGCGCGGCCCGGAACGCCGGCTGGGCCTCCGTGAGCGCCACGCGGTCCTGCGGCCGGCGCGGGCCGGCCAGGCTCGGGACGACGTCGCCGAGGTCCAGGGACAGGACGTCCGTGAACGTCGGCGTCTCGGACTCGGCGTCGTGGAACAGGCCCTGCGTGCGGGCGTAGGCCTCCACGAGCTCGATCAGCTCCGGCGGCCGGCCCGAGAACTCCAGGTAGCGCAGCGTCTCTGAGTCGATCGGGAAGATCGCGCACGTCGAGCCGAACTCCGGGCTCATGTTGCCGATCGTCGCCCGGTCCGCGAGCGGCAGCGTGGCAAGCCCAGCGCCGAAGAACTCGACGAACTTCCCGACGACGCCGTGGCCGCGCAGGATCTCGGTCACCGTCAGCACGAGGTCGGTGGCGGTGGCGCCCTCGGGCAGCGCCCCCGACAGCTCGAAGCCGACGACCTGCGGGATGAGCATCGACATCGCCTGCCCGAGCATCGCCGCCTCGGCCTCGATGCCGCCGACGCCCCAGCCCAGGACGCCGAGCCCGTTGACCATGGTCGTGTGCGAGTCGGTGCCGACGAGCGTGTCGGGGTAGGCCTGGCCGGTCGCGTCGTTCACGAACACGACGCGCGCCAGGTACTCGAGGTTGACCTGGTGGACGATGCCGGTGTCGGGCGGGACGACCTGGAAGCCGTCAAAGGACTCCTGGCCCCAGCGCAGGAAGGCGTAGCGCTCCCGGTTGCGCTCGAACTCGAGCTCGGCGTTGCGCTCGAAGGCGCCGCGCGTCCCGAAGGCGTCGACCTGCACCGAGTGGTCGATGACGAGTTCGGCGGGGACGAGCGGGTTGATCTTCTCGGGGTCGCCGCCCAGCGCCGCCATCGCGTCGCGCATGGCTGCGAGGTCCACGACGGCGGGAACGCCGGTGAAATCCTGCATGAGGACGCGGGCGGGCGTAAAGGCGATCTCGTCGCTGGGCGCCGCTGCCGCATCCCAGGCGGCGAGCGCCTCGATGTCCTGCGGGCGGACCGAGATGCCGTCCTCGCAGCGCAGCAGGTTCTCCAGGAGGACCTTGAGGCTGAACGGCAGCCGGGCGACGTCGAAGCGCGCCTGGAGCGCGTCGAGCCGGTAGATCTCGAGGTCGCGGCCGCCGACGGAGAGCGTGTCGCGGGCGCTGAAGCTGTTCAGGGACATGTCGGAACTCCTCGGGTTGCGCGTCAGGGCTGCTCTGGCTGCAGCGCAGGGATCCTCTCAGGCGGGGGCGCCGCCCGGCCCGCCCGCCCGCGGGCGGGGCGCGGCAAGGTGAGCGCCAGCAGGCAGGTGAGGGGCGGGAGGACGAGCAGCCACTCGAGTGCGGCCCGGATCCCCTCGGCGTCGGCAATCAGGCCGAGCAGCACCGCGCCGACCCCGCCCAGGCCGATCGAGAGGCCGAGCGTCACGCCCGACGCCAGGCCGAGCCGGCGCGGCAGCAGGTCCTGGGCGATGACGACGCTGACGCTGAAGGTGGAGATCGTCACCGCGCCAATCAGGGCGATGGCGGCGAAGGCGCCGGCCACGCCGGCGAGCAGGAACACGACCAGGAGCGGCCCGACCAGCGCCATCGATCCGGCGAAGACGGCGCGGGTGCCGACCCGGTCGGCCACGCGCCCGCCGACCAGGGTCCCGATCGCCCCGGCAGCGAGCATCGCGGCGAGCGCAGTGTTTCCGGTCGCCTTCGAGGTGCCGAGGTGCCCGATGAAGTAGAGCGGGACGAACGTGACCAGGCCGAAGTAGATGAACGAGCGCAGGGTGACCGCGAGGCCGAGGCGGCCGAAGGCCGGCCAGTCGTCGGGTCCCGCGTCGGCCGTCGCCGCGCGGTGCCCGTCGGCGGGGCGCAAGCCGTGCAGCCGCGGAAGGCTGGCGGCGAGCAGGGCGGCGGCGCCGATGGCGGGGATCAGGAGCACGACGCTTCCGGCCAGGCCGAGGGCGAGCAGCGCCGGCGTGACGAGGATCGGGCCGACCGCGAATCCGATGTTGCCGCCGACGCTGAAAACGCTCATGCCGGTCGCCCGCCGCGGACCCGAGGCATAGGCGGCGTAGCGGGATCCCTCCGGGTGGTAGGCGGCGATCCCGAGCCCGCTCACCACCACGGCGGCGAACACGAGCCCATAGGTCGGGAGCACGCCAGCCACCGCGATCCCGACCCCGCCGGCGAGGAGGCCGGCCGGCATCAGCCAGGCGAGCGAGCGCCGGTCCGAGGCGATCCCGAACAGCGGCTGGACCACCGAGGACGCGATCGTCCCGGCCAGCACGAGGGCCGAGACCTGGCCGAACGAGTAGCCGCGGCTGGCCACGAGAAACGGCAGGAGCGCCGGCAGCGCGCCCTGGCACGCGTCGGCGCAGCCGTGCCCGATGCTGAGGATCCGGAGGCTGCGGCGGTCGTACTCGGCGGGCATCGGGACCGAAAGTGTCCCGCGCCGGGCAATCGCCCGAGCTCTGCCACCCCCAGGGTGGTCAAGTTCGGACGATTCGCGAGGAAGCGCCGCCGGCAGGCGCGGGCGCCGCCGGGCGGAGCCGCCGACGCGCGCGGGCCGCCTAGGACCGGTAGTAGATGACCGGCTTGAGCCCGAGCAGCTGCGGCACGGTCTCGAACCGGTAGCCGCGCCGCTTGAGGTTGGCGATGATGCCCGGGAGGGCGCCGACGGTCTGGCCGCGCGGGCCGCCGCCGTCGTGCATGAGGACGATCGATCCGGGCCGCACCGCGTTCACGATCCGGGAGTAGATCGCGCCCTGCCCGGGCCGCGACCAGTCGCGCGGGTCGACGTCCCAGTTGACCGTGTTCATGCCCAGCCCCCGGGCGATGCGGATCAGGCCGCCCGAGAACGCGCCATAGGGGGGACGGAAGACGCAGGGCGTGTAGCCCGTCGCCGAGCGGATCCGCCGCGACGTGCCGCGCAGTTGCGAGAAGGCAAAGCCGCCGCCGCCGGCCACCGACGGGTGGTTCCAGGTGTGGTTGCCGATCGCATGGCCCTCGGCGAGCTCGGCCTTCATCGTGTTGGGGAAGGTCGAGATCTGGCTCCCGAGCACGAAGAACGTCGCCTTGACCTTGGCCCGGCGCAGGATGCTCAGCACCGTCGCGGTGTACTGGCTCGGACCGTCGTCGAACGTGAGCGCCACGACGCGGCGGCCTCGCGGGCCGTGGAAGGCGATCGTGTCGCCGTTGGACTTGCAGCCCGCCACGCGGCCCTCCCGGGCGGCGAAGCTGGTCGCGCCCGCCGTCCCGGCGGCGGTGGCGGCCACCGCGGCGGCGGCGGCGACGGCGATGGCGGTGCGGCGGGTCACGCGGCCGGACCCTAGCGGAGGCGCCCCCCGGACCCGGATCAGCGCAGGACGGCGGGCGGCGTCGTGGCCGGCGTCGAGGCGGGCCGGCGCCGGGTGCGGGTGCTGCCGGCCTTGGGCGGGACGACGTAGATCCGGGCGCCGGTCGTCGTGTTGCCGTAGTCGTTGGGCGACCGCGGCGGCGGCCGGTAGATGTCGACGTGGCGGCCGCCGATGGCGCCGCCCGTGTCGTCGGCCCAGAACCAGCCGGTCCCGTTCTTCGACCGGTAGGCCGGGATGTAGACGCGGCTGCCGAGCGGGATCAGCGACGGGTCGACGGCGATCGACTCGTAGAACTGGAGGTTGCGGGAGGAGCCCGGCTTGAAGCTCGAGCCGTAGAGCGGGACGTAGCTGAGGCCGGTCCCGTTCGACCACCCGCCGGCGTCGAGCGGGAACGTGACGCCCCCGCGCCGGTTGCGCCAGTAGGCGCCGGCCCGCCAGTAGACGCCCGCGCACACGCAGGAGGACTGGCCGGCTTTGTTCACCCAGCCGCCCCGGCCGAGCCCGTCGATGTGGTAGATCCGCCCGTCCAGGCCGATGCCCTCTCCTTCCATGGAGAGCCCGCGCGCGGAGAAGAACCAGTCGATCCGGTGCTTGGACGACAGGCCGCGGACCTCGACCTTGCGGCCCGAGAACCACGACTCCGGGACGGGGAAGTACTCGGTGATCCGCACCCCCCGGATCCAGGTCGGCTTCGTGACCTTGGCCATCCCCGCGGCAGGCGGCCCGGACGCCAGCGGGCGGGCGCCGGCGACTGGCGGAACCGCGGCGGCCAGGCTGCTGGCGGCGAGCGCCGCGGCGCAGCGGAGGAGATGTCGGCGGCGGGTCGTGGGTCGCATGCCAGCGGGCGGCCGTCCGGGAGCCGTCAGCGGCCGAGTCTAGCCGCTGGCCGGCGGGGAGCCGGGCAGTTCCGCCCGGGCCAGCGGTTCGCCGTCGCCGGCGCCGGTCCTCCCGCCGAGCGGGGCGTTGCGCCCGCCAGCGGCCTGCACGGCGCGCCCGACCTGGCCGTCGGCAGGCAGGCCCAGGAGCGCCGGAACGGTGACGAGGCGGTAGTTCCGGCGCTTGAGCGTGCGGATGATCTTCGGGAGCGCGGCGATCGTCTCGCCACGGTCACCGCCGCCATCGTGCAGGAGGACGATCGAGCCGGGGCGGACGCTGCCGAGCACGGTGCGCACGATCCGCTTCGTGCCCGGCCGGGTGTAGTCGCGGGAGTCCACGTCCCACCCGACGGTGATCATGCCGCGGCGCCGGGCCGCCCCGACCACGCGGCCGTTCGTGCTCCCGTACGGGGCGCGGAACAGGCACGGCCGGGCTCCGGTCCGGCGGGCGATGGCGTTCCGGGTCCAGTCGAGCTCGTTCGCGGCGTCCCGCGCCGAGGCGGCGGCCATGTCTGCGTGCGACCAGGTGTGGTCGCCGACCGCGTGGCCCTCGCGCCGCAGCCGCGCCATGGTGGCCGGGCGGTCGCGCACCTGCCGGCCGATCACGAAGAACGTGGCGTGCACGTGCTCGCGGCGCAGGATGCGCAGGATCGCCGGGGTCGACGGCCAGGGGCCGTCGTCGAAGGTCAGGGCGACAGTGCGCCGGTGCCGCGTCCCGTGGTCGCGGACCGTGGCCGGGCCCGCGGCGCGGCACACCGGCGGGACGGCGGGTGCGGCCGGCGCGGGGGGCGGGGCCGGGCGCAGCACGAGCAGGGCCGGCACCGCGGCGAGCGGCAGCGGGATGCCGAGCTGCACCGCCACGGGCTGGTCCTGCGTGGCGGTGGCTGTCCCCACGCCGAGCACGAGTGCCAGCAGGGCGACTGCCGCCAGGCTGGCCGCCCGGCGGCGCCGCCGCCGGGCCCGCCGCTGCCGGCGGCTCGAGCGGGGTGGCGCGCTCACGTCAGGCACGGTAGAGCAGGTGTCGCCAGCGTGCGTGAAAACGCTGCAATTCGCCGCCCAGCGCGGCCGGATGGACGATGGGCCCCAACGCGCGTCGAGGGACGGCTTCGGCCGGCCGGCGCGGCCGAACCTCGATCTCAGCAGCGTCCTGGCGGCCTGACGCCGGCACCGGTCCGGGCCGCGGTCAGGCCTGCTCCAGCGGGCACCAGTACGTCGTGCGCCCGCCGACCTTCGCCCGCTCGAGCAGCGTCCCGCAGCGCGGGCAGGGCCCGCTGCGCCGCGCGGCGACGAACTCGCCCGTGTGGACGCCGCCGTGCCGGTGCGCGAGGCGGATCGCCGTGCGCAGCTCGCGGCGCAGGCGGTCGAGCTCCTCGGTCGTGATGTCGTCACAGGAGCGCCGGGGCGAGATGCGCGCCTGCCAGAGGGCCTCGTCGGCGAGCAGGTTGCCGACGCCCGCGATCGCGCCCTGGTCGAGGAGCCGGGCCTTCACCGGCGCGGTGCCCGCGCCGATCCGGGCACGGAACGCGGCGCGCGACACGTGCTCGGCATCCGGGCCGACGTGCGAGTGATCGGGCTCGAGGACCGCCCGCCCAAGCCGGCGACGGTCGTGCAGCGCGAGCCGGCCGCCGCCCGCGAACTCGAGCGCGAAGCGGTCCCAGTGGCGGGGCGCCGGCGGCTCGTCGACGTCCAGGCGGCCCGACATCCCGAGATGCAGGCCCAGGATCGGGCCGTCGTCCTCGGTCTCGGCCCACAGGAACTTGCCGCGGCGGTGCGCCGAGGCCAGGCGGCGCCCAACGAGCGCGGCCGCGATCTCGCCGGGAGCATGCGGGCGGCAGACGTAGGTGTCCCGGTCGTCCACGGCGACGATCTCGCGGCCGAGCACCCGCTCGATCTGCTGGCGCGCGCGCTCGGCTTCGGGCAGCTCGGGCACCCCCGTAGCGTACGGCCGCCGCGGGCCGGGGCCCGGCGGCCCGGCAGCGCGGCGCCCGGCCGGAGAGAATCGCCCGATGGCCGACGAACTCCTCGCGCTCTGGCACGACGACGTTCTTGCTCACGACACCGGCGCCGGCCTGTTCGACAGCGGCCCGTCCGGGCTGCTCGCCGTCCCGCGGCCGCACCCGGAGTGCGCCGACCGGCTGCGGAACCTGCGTTCGGCGCTGGAGCGCGGCCCGCTCGCGCCCGCCGTGCGCTGGGGCCACGGCCGCCACGCCGACCGCGAGGAGCTGCTCGCCTTTCACACCCCGGCCCACGTGGACCGGGTGGCCGCCTTCGCGGGGCTCGACGAGATCGTGCACGTGTCCGGCCACACGTTCGCCTCCCCGGGCACGTGGAACGCGGCCCTCGCCGCCGCCGGCACGGCGCTCGCAGCGGCCGACGCCGTGCTGGGCGGCAGCGCCGACGCCGCGCTCGCGCTCGTCCGCCCGCCCGGCCATCACGCCGCGCCGGAGCAGATCGACGGCTACTGCTTCTTCAACAACGCCGGCCTGGCGGCGTGCCGGGCCCGCGAGCGGGGGGCCGAGCGCGTGGCGATCCTCGACTGGGACGTCCACCACGGCAACGGCACGCAGACCGGGTTCTACGAGCGCCCCGACGTCCTGACGGTCTCGCTGCACATGGATCACCGCTCCTGGGGGCCGACGCACCTCGAGGACGGGCTGCCGGCCGAGACCGGCGCCGGCGCGGGGGCCGGCCACAACGTCAACGTCGCGCTGCCGTGCGGCGTCGGGGACCGCGGCTACCTCGCCGTGATGGACGAGATCGTCGCGCCGATCCTCGGCGCCTACCGCCCCGACGCCCTCGTGTGCGCCGCCGGCCAGGACGCGAGCCAGAACGACCCGAATGGCCGCCAGTGCCTCTCGGCCGCCGGCTTCCACGCCCTCGGCGCCGCGGTCCGGGCCCTCGCCGCCGAGCACACCGGCGGCCGGGTCATCCTCACCCAGGAGGGCGGGTACGAGGCGACCTACAGTGCCATCTGCCTGCACGCGACCCTCGACGGCCTTCTGGGCCGGCCGCTCGGCGTGACCGACGACATCGCCTATCTCCCCGACGAGGAGGCCGGGCACGAGGCCGCGATCGCCGCCGTCCAGGCCGCGCTCGCGCCCTGGTGGTTCTAGCGGGCGGGCGGCCGGTCAGCGCCGCGGCGTCAGTCCCGTGAGGGCGAGCGAGTACCGCTCGGTGTAGGTGACGTCGCCGACCGGGGACCCGGTGACGTCCTCCTCGCCGGCCCGGACCCGCAGCAGCAGGCCGTCGGGCCGGCGCCGCCAGACGTCCCGCACGCCGCCGCCGCGGCTCTCGCCGGCCTGGCGGTAGGCCGTGCGCAGGTGCACCGCCGCCACCGTCCGGCCCCCGACCACGACCCGCTCGAGCCCGATGACCCGGCCGCGCGACGCCGTGCGGATCTCCTTCGAGACGCACCGGCCCGCCCACGCGAGGCGTGGCCGCGGCCGCGGCGGCAGCTCCCACGACGTCGGGGTGCACCGGTAGGCACGCGTCGCGGCGACGCCGAGGAACGTGTGGCGGTCGACGAGCCGGCGCTGGGCGAGCCCGCCGCCAGCCCGGCAGGTCGTGGCCGCCGCCGAGCGGCCCCGGATCGGGCTCCAGGTCTCGACGAATCCGCACGCCGTGCCTGCGACGGTCACGGCCGTGCGGGCCGGGTAGCGGTGCGTCTCGCCCGTGAGGGCATCGACCTGCTCGGACCCGGTCGTCGCGTAGACGTAGACGCCCGCCCGCGGCAGGCCGGCCGCGGTGGCGCCGCCGGCCGGCGCGGCGCGGAACGCCGTCACGGCCTCGCCGATCGGCACCGGCTCGGTGCGCGGGCGGATGGCGAGCAGCCAGACGGCCGCGGCAGCGGCGAGAACGGCGGCGAGGATCGTGACGGCGGCGAGCGTGCGGCGGCGCGGGCGCATCGGGCGCTACAGCGCCGCGCCGTCCTCGTACAGCTTGAGGATCCGCACCACGCCGTCCGGCGCGGCATCGAGGCACAGGCGGCACAGCACGCACTCGTCGAGGTTCTCCTCCACGAGGCGGACCGAGCCGTCGTCCTGAGTGGCGAAGATGTCGACCGGGCAGACCTCGGCGAGCTTCGCGGCCAGCGCAGCGTCCGCGGCCGCCGCGTCGTCGACCTCCACCGCGATGAACGTGGCGTCGGACCTCATGCGCCAGCGCCCCGCTCGGCCAGCGTCTGCTTGACGATTCCCGGAATCTCGGAGATCTCCTCGGCCACGACGATCCCGGCTTCGGCGAGGCGCGCGATCTTCTCGGCGGCCGTGTCCTCCTTGCCCTCGACGATCGTGCCGGCGTGGCCGAAGCTCATGCCGGGCATCTCGTCCATGAAGCGGCCGGCCATGAACGCCACGATCGGCAGCCGGGAGTCGTGCTCGGTGACCCACCGCGCCAGCTCGGCCTCCATGCGCCCGCCCGGCTCGGTGTAGATGACGATCGCCTGGGTCTGCTCGTCGGCCTCGAACAGCGGCATGAGCTCCGCGTAGGTCGAGCCGATGATCGCGTCGCCGCCGATCGAGACGGCGGTCGACTGGCCCAGGCCCGCCGCGGTGAGGGTCGAGGACATCTCGGTCGTCATGCCGCCCGAGCGCGAGATCACGCCGACCGGCCCGGGGGTGTAGGCCTTGGCGGCGTCCTTCGCCGGGCCGCCGATCCCGCCCATCTTGATGACGTCGGGGACGATGATTCCGAGGCAGTTGGGCCCGATGATGCGCGCGCCCCGCAGGCTCGCCAGCTCGACCATCTCGGCGACATCGCGGCGCGGGATGCGCTCGGTGACGATGACGACGAGCTCGATGCCGTTCTCGACCGCCTCGAGGACCGCGTCCTTCGTGAAGGCGGGGGGGACGGTGACGACCGAACCGGTGATCGGGCCGCCGTGGTGCTCGACGGCCTGCGCGACGGTGTCGAAGACCGGGACGCCGTGAACCTCGCGGCCCTTGCGCCCGGGCGTCACGCCGCCGACGACCTTCGCCCCGGCACCGTAGTCGAGGCACTCCCGCGTGAGGTTCACCGCCTCGCGCCCGGTGATGCCCTGGACGATGAAGGTGGTGTCGGCGTCGATCAGGATGCTCACGCCGGGATCTTCTCCACCGCTCGCCGCGCGGCCTCGTGCATCGACACCGAGCGGTCGGCGTACTCGACGCCGTAGCGCTCGAGGATCTTGAAGCCCTCGTCCTCCCACGCCCCGGGGACGCGGAAGATCGCGATCTTCTCGGCGGGGTCGTAGCCGAGCTCCAGGCAGGCCTTGATCACGCCGCGGGCGACGATGTCGACGCGGGTGTTGGAGACGATCGACATCATCACGGCGATCTTGTCGACGCCCGGCTTCTGGAGGACGAGCTTGGCCAGGCCGCAGGCCTTGCGGACCGACGGGTTCCCGCCGATCTCGCAGTAGTTGGCCGGCTTGCCGCCGTGGGCGCGGACCGCGTCGAAGAGCGTGAGCGAGCCGCCGCCGGCCCCGATGACGAGGCCGAGGTTGCCGTCGAACTCGGTCACGTTGCCGGCCACGCCGCGGTGGTCCTGGGCGTCGACCGCCTCGCCGGCGATCTCGAACGGCGTCGCCTCGCGGGCCTGGCGGGTCTCCTCGTCGCCGACGCCGAGGTCGGCCAGGAGCGCCTTCTGGCGCCCGCGGGCCTCGTTTTCCATGTCCATGTGCGCGTCGAGGGCGACGAACGTGCCGTCGGCCAGCTTCCCGAGCGGATTGATCTCGGCCAGCGTCATGTCGCGCTCCACGAAGAGCTTCGCGAGGCGGGCGAGGATCGGCGTGAGGCGGTTGAGGTCCGAGCCGGTCACCCCGACCGAGGCGATGCACTCCTTGGCCTCGAAGTCGCGCGGGCCCAGCAGGTTCGAGACGTGCCGGCGGCCGACGTGATCGGGATGCTCCTCGGCGACCTGCTCGATGTCGATGCCGCCCATGTCGGAGAAGAGCATCACCGGCTGCTTGCGGATCCCGTCCCAGACGACGCCGGCGTAGTACTCCTGGGCGACGTCGGCCCGGGTGTCGACCATGACGCCGCGGGGCATGTGGCCCGAGATTTCGAGGTTCAGGACGTGCTCGGCGTGGCCGGCGGCCTCGTCGGGCGTGTCGGCGAACTGGACCCCGCCGGCCTTCATGCGGCCGCCGGTGAGGACCTGGGACTTGATGACGACCGGGCCGCCGATGTCGGCGGCGATCGCCCGGGCCTCGTCGGCTGTCGTGGCGAAGCCGAACTTCGTCACCGGGATGCCGGCGCGGCGGACGATCTCGCGGGACTCGTACTCGAAGAAGCGCATCGGTTCGGGGGCGGAGCGGACGCCGTGGCGGGCTCCGGGCGCGGAACCCTAGAGGAATCCGGCGGCGGGCGTCCTGTGGATTTTCGCGCTGACGCTCAACCCTCGGGCTCCGCCGCGGCCGCCCCTACGATCCGCCGCCGTGCCGCCCGCCGCCACCGCCCCGCGCCGATCCTCCGCCCTGCCGGCGTGGCCGGCGGCAGCACCGCTGCGGGCCTGGCAGGCGGCGGCGCTCGAGCAGGTCATGGCGCGGCCGGCGGGCGACGTCCTCGTCGCCGCGACGCCGGCGGCAGGGAAGACGACATTCGGCCTGCGGGCTGCCCACGCGCTCCTCCAGGCCGGGCTGGCGAGCCGGGTCGCGATCGTCGCGCCGACCGCCCACATCTGCCGCCAGTGGGCGGCCGCGGCAGCCCGGATCGGCCTCGACCTCGACCCCAACCGGGCGAACGCCGACAGGGCCGAGCCCGCCGACCGCCACGGCACGGCCGTCACCTACCAGGCGGTCGCCGCCGATCCCGCGGTGCATCGGGCGGCCTGTGCCGCTCGCCGGACGCTCCTCATCGCCGACGAGCCCCACCACCTGGGCGACGATGCGGCCTGGGGGCGCAGCGCGGCGTCGGCGTTCGCCGCCGCCCCGCTGCGGCTGCTGCTGTCCGGCACGCCGTTCCGATCCGACAACGCGGCGATCCCCTTCGTGACCTACGACGCGGACGGGCTGAGCCAGGCCGACTACGCCTACGGGTACACCGAGGCGCTCGTCGACGGGGTCTGCCGGCCGATCACCTTCCTCGCCTACGACGGCGAGATGGAGTGGGTGGCCGGCGGCCGGCGCCGGCGGGCCGGCTTCGACGTCGTGCTCCCGCGGGCCGAGGCGGCGCGGCGGCTCCGGACGGCGCTCGACGGCGACGGCGACTGGATGGGCCACGTGCTCGAGGAGGCGGAGGAGCGGCTGCAGGCGGTGCGCGCCGCCGGCCACCCCGACGCCGGCGGGCTGGTCGTCGCGGCCGACAAGGCCCACGCCCGCACGCTCGCCGCCCGCCTCGCCCGGATCGCGGGGGAGCCGGCCGAGGTCGTGACCTCCGACGACCCGGGCGCCTCGGCCCGGATCGAGGCGTTCGCGGCGGGCCGGGCCAAGTGGCTCGTCTCGGTGCTCATGGTGTCCGAAGGCGTCGACGTGCCGCGCCTGCGGGTCGGCGTCTACGCGACGGCGGCCCGCACTGAGCTCTTCTTCCGCCAGGTGGTCGGCCGGTTCGTCCGCCGGACGCCGGCGCCGGCCCGCCAGATGAGCTTCCTGCTCCTGCCGGCTGATCCCGAGCTCAAGGCGCTCGCGGCCAAGGTGGAGGAGGAGCGCCGCCACGCGCTCGAGCTGCGGCCCGGGCTCGAGGAGGCGCTCTCCGAGTCGCCGGCCGAGCGGTCCGAGCCCGGCGCCGGGTTCATGGCGCTGTCGTCCAGCGCGCACCTCGAGGACGTGATCCGCTCGACGACTCAGCCGGGGGATGCGCTGGCGCTCTTCGCCGACGCCGACCAGCCTGAGTTCGCCACGCGGGCCGCGGACCCGCCGCCGGCCGGCGCCGGGGCGGACCCGGCAGCGGACGGCCCGGCCGCCTTCGTGCTGCGCGAGCAGGCCCGTGACCGCCGCCACCGGCTCGTCGCCGATCTCGCCCGCCGGACGGGCGAGACCCATGCCGCCCTCCACGCCTGGGCCAACCGCGAGAGCGGCGCCCGCTCGGTGGCCGATGCCACGCACGCGCAGCTCGAGGCCGGGAACGCGCGGCTCGAGCGCGAGCTCGCCCGGCGCCAGCGCGGCCGGTCACGCTGAACCGCGGCGCGCGGCCGTGCCGCCGGCGGGCGCCCGCGCTCAAGCTCTGCCCCGGTCCCGCCGATCCCACTGAGTGCCGGCCCACGGATGGTGCCGGATTCCCGACCCGCAAGGACGCACGATGACCCGCCCCCGCACGGCCCGCCGGGCGCTGCCGCTCGCCCTGATCGCGGCTCTGGCCGCGGCCGGCCCCGCTGCCGCGATCCCAACATCGTCGCCCGCCGCCACCGGCGCCAGCCCGGCCGCGACGCCCGCACCCGCCGGGCCCGCTGCCGCCCCGCCCGGGGCCGCCAGCGCGACCGCCAAGCCGACGCCCGCGGGGCGCACCCCGCGCTCCGGAACGGGCAAGCCGCGGATCAAGCGCATCGGCGGACGGGTGCGCCGGGCCTGGCCGGCCCGCGGAGCCGCGCCGCGCAGCCGCCCGCGCACGGCGCTGGCCCGCTGGCTCGCGCGCCAGGTCGGGCCGCTGAAGCCGCTTCCCTGCATCCGCCGGCCCGTGCGGGTCCGCGCCCGCTGCGCGGCGCGCCGCGGCAAGGGGATCAGCGCGGCGTCCGCGCCCCGGGTGATCACCGCCGCCACCGGCGCCCGGCTGGTCGAGACGGTGGCGATCCCCGTCGCCGCCGATCCGTCGGTGCCGGCCGGGCTGGCGCTCATCCGGTCCTTCGACATCCCCGCCGACGATCCCGACTACGACCGCCTGCTCAACTGGGCCTGGACCTACGACTCGGCCGCGACCGCCTCGGCGTTCTCCAGCCTCGGCCAGCGCGACCAGGCCGCCCGGCTGCTGGACCAGCTCTCGGCGCTGCAGCGCAAGGACGGCTCGATCGAGTTCGCGTTCGATGCCGCCTCCGGCGAGGCCGCGACGCAGATCCGGTCCGGCACCGTGGCGTGGACGGGCATCGCCTTCGTCGACTTCGATCAGCGCTTCGGCGACACGACCTACCTGGACAACGCCCGCCTGGCTGCCGACTCCCTGCTGTCCCTGCGCGACGGGACCGGGCTCGTGCGCGGCGGCCCCGATGTGAAGTGGGTCTCCACGCAGCACAACCTGCTCGCGTACATCTTCCTCGCGAACCTCGCCCAGCACCTCTCCGACCTCGGCGACGCCGACGGTGCGGCGAAGTACCGCGAGGCCGCCGAGGCCATCGCCAAGGGCATCGACAGCGAGCTCGTCGTCCGCGATCCCGGCACGCTGTGGCACTTCCGCCAGGGAGCCGGCGACGACGTCGTGCCGCTCGACTCCCAGGCGATCGGCGTCATCTACGCCGCGTTCCGCCAGGACTGGGACCTCGCGAAGCAGGCCTACGTCTACGCCCAGGAGAACTTCGCCGTGTCCGGCCGGTCGATCGCGCTGTCGAAGGACCCGGCCACGTTCAACCTGACCTACGAGGCGAAGGGCCCGTTCAGCGGCTACCGGCCCTACCTCGGCACGGGGGCGCCGGACGTGCTCTGGTTCGAAGGCACCGCGGAGATGCGGTTCGTCAGCGCGTTCATCGGCGCGGGCACCGGCCCGCTGGACGAGAGCATGAAGGCCTGGTGGGACATCACCCGCGGCAACGGCCTGCCGCCGCTCGGCGCCGACCGCACGGTGACGGGCAGCCCATACAACGAGTACCACGTCTGGCCGACCGCGGCCGCGGGGGCCTGGACCGTCCTGAGCGGGCAGAGCACCGACACCGAGTGGGCCAAGAAGGCGCTGGGGTAGGGGCGGCCCGGCGCCGCCCCTGAGCCGGGGCCTACAGCCCGTAGGCCGCCTTGAGCTCCGGGTCCTTCTCCGACAGCATCTCGGCGAGGGACACCATGACCTTGCACTGCTTCCAGGTCGCGTCGTCCTGCATCTTGCCGTCGATCATGTGGACGCCGCGGCCGTCGGGAATCGCCTCGAGGACCTTCTTCGCGAAGCGGACCTCCTCGGGGTCGGGCGAGAAGACCTTCTTCGCGATGCCGATCTGGACCGGGTGCAGCGACCAGGCGCCCACGCAGCCCATGAGGAACGCGGCGCGGAACTGGGCCTCGCAGCCCTCGACGTCCTTGATGTCCCCGAACGGCCCGTAGAACGGCAGGATCCCGGCACCGGCGCACGCGTCGACCATGCGCGCGATGGAGTAGTGCCAGAGGTCCTGCTGGGCGCTGGCCCGGGGCGCCTCGGGGTTCTCGGGATCCGGGTCCTCGATCGTCCGGTACCCGGGGTGGCCGCCGCCGACGCGGGTGGTCTTCATCCGGCGCGAGGCGGCCAGGTCGGCGGGGCCGAAGCTCATGCCTTGCATGCGGGGGCTCGCCGTGGCGATGTCTTCGACGTTCGTGACGCCCTGGGCGGTCTCCAGCAGCGCGTGGATGAGGATCGGGCGGGTGACGCCGGCCTTGGCCTCGAGCTGGGCGAGGAGGCGGTCGACGTAGTGGATGTCCCAGGGGCCCTCGACCTTGGGAACCATGATCACGTCGAGCCGGTCCCCGATCTCGGTGACGAGCGTCGTGAGGTCGTCGAGCACCCAGGGGCTCTCGAGGCTGTTGACGCGGGTCCAGAGCGCCGTGCCGCCGAGGTCGATCTCCTTGCCCACGGTCACGAGGCCGTCGCGCGCCGCCTCCTTGCGGTCGACCGGGACGGCGTCCTCGAGGTTGCCGAGGAGGATGTCGGCCTGCGCGGCCATGTCGGGCAGCTTGGCCCGCATCTTCTCGTTGCTGGCGTCGAAGAAGTGGATCATCCGCGAGGGGGTGACCGGGATCTCCGTGAGGGGGTCCGGGGCCCCGATCGCGAGGGGCTTGAGGAAGTCGCGGGGGTTGCGCATCAGGGGCGTCTCCTGGGTCTGGCTGAGGTGGTCCGGCGGCGCCGAACGCTAGCGATTCGGGGGTCCGCGGCCTGTGCCCGTCACCGGACGGCGAGCAGGCGCCGCAGGTCGCGGGCGGTCGCCGGCCCGTCGCAGTGCACGTGGCGCCACGTGACGCGGGCGGTCCGCCAGCCGTCGGCCAGCAGTGTCCGGTCGCGCTCACGGTCGCGCTCGAAGGCCGCGGCGGTGTCGTGGACGGCGCGGCTGTCGAGCTCGACGATCAGGCGGCGGTCGGGCCAGACGCAGTCGGCCTCGATCGTCCTGCGCCCGACCGCCAGCGTGCGGTTCAGCTGTGGCCGGGGCAGGCCCTGGGCGTCGAGGAACTCCAGGAACCGCTCCTCGAGCATGCTGCGGGTGATCCCCGCATCCATGGCGCCGCTGGCCAGGAGGGCCCGGACCGCCGGGGCGCCGGTGCGGCCGGCGTGGCGCTCCAGGAGGGTGGCGAGCGAGGCCGCGCCGGCCAGCCGCTGCACCTCGGCCTGGGCCGCTGCCCGCTCGAGCGCCTGGGGGGTGAGCACGGTCGCGAGGTCGAAGAGCGTCCGGGCCGGCGAGGTCACGGGGATCCCGTCGCGGATGGTTCGCTCGTCATCGGCCAGCGGGATCTGGTGCAGGCGGAGTCCGGCCCGGGCGGCGCGGCCGTGCGGCACCGTGACGTCGATCAGGGCCGCCGCGGTGTCACGAAGCCCCCACAGGGCCGCGGCAGAGCGGTGGCTCAGCACCGCCCCCGCGCCCGCGGCGAGCACGGCCGCGAGCCACCGCCCGCGGGCCGTCACGTGGCGATGCCCGACCGCGTAGACCCCGCGGTGCAGCGGGTGAAGGCGCCCGCGGAGGATCCGATGCTCGACCATCCGCCCGGTCATCCCGAGCCGCAGGAGCTGCCGGCGCGCGACGACGCCGTGCTGCCGGCCCGCCAGATCCGCCAGCACGGGCTCGGCCCAGATCGCCCGAGCTTCGCCACCGCGGGGGAGGTCAAGTTCGGGCGATTCCAGCATGGGCCGATCCTGGCGGGGAGATCGTCGCGCGGGGCGCGCGGGGCGTGCCGGAATCGCGGCGGAGCGACGCCGAAACGCCGCAGGCGGCAGACTTCGCCGCCGAACCGACGAAGGAGACGTTCCCGACATGCCCGACCAGACCACGACCGGCGTCGAGACCGACCAGGCAGCTCGCGAAGCCTCCGGCGCGCACGCGTACGGCCGCTACCTCGAGGAGTTCGAGGTCGGCGCCGTCTACAAGCACTGGCCTGCCAAGACGGTGACCGAGGCCGACGATCACCTCTTCTGCCTCATCACGATGAACCACCACCCGCTCCACATCAACGACGTCTACGCGAGCCAGTCGCAGCAGGGACGCAACGTCGTCGTGGGCCCGCTGGTCTACTCGCTCGCCCTCGGGATGAGCGTGTCGGACGTGTCGGGCAAGGCGATCGCCAACCTCGCGACCGAGGAGCTCTCGCACCCCGCGCCGGTGTTCCACGGGGACACGCTCTACTGCGAGACCGAGGTGCTCGAGGTCAAGGAGTCGCGGTCCAAGCCCGACCGGGGCACCGTCAAGGTCCACACCCGCGTCCTCAACCAGGACGGCGTGCTCGTGGCCGAGTTCAAGCGCCTCGTGCTCGTGCCGCGCAAGCACCCCGGCGAGGCCGCCGCCTAGCGGCAGGCCGGACGAGGGACGCCGGCGTGCAGCCGCCCGAGCGGCTCGCCGGGGACGGGATCCGGGCGGTTCTGCGGCCGTGGCGTGACGGCGACACGGCGCTGCTGGCGGCCGCGGCCGCCGACCCCTACATCGCCGACGTCTGGGCCCTTCCGGCGCCGGGCGACCGGGCCGGCGCCCGGGCCTGGATCGAGGCCCAACGGCGCCGCACGGCCGAGGGGCCCGGCCCGTCGCTGGCCATCACGGCCGGCGACGACATCGCGGCCGGCAACGCGGGCGTCACGCGCCGCGAGGACGGGCGGGCGTCGATCTACTACTGGCTCGCCCCGGACGCCCGGGGCCGCGGGCTCGCCCGCGAGGCGGCGCTGCTCCTCGGCCGCTGGGCGCTCGAGCAGCCCGAGATCGCGCGGCTCGAGGCCTATGTGGAGCCGCAGAACGCTGCGTCGAAGGCCCTGCTCGAGCATCTCGGCTTCCGGCGCGAGGGGCTGCTGCGCTCGTTCGTCACGTTCGGGACGACCCGCCGCGACGTCGAGGTCTTCTCGGTGCTGCCCGGTGATGCAGGCTCGCTGCGCCCGGCCTCCGGGGGAGCCTGACGCGGCCGCGCCCGGCCCCGAAGGCCGGGAAGACCGGGCCCGTTGCGGGGCGCACCTGATGTCCGAGGCGTAGTCCACCGCGATGCGCGGTGGCGGGACCCCTGAAAGAATCCGCCCACCCGGACCCAGACCCGCGAGGAGTTGAGCCCGTCCCCAATGACCCAGACGACCGTCCCGACCACGAACGCCAAGCTGCTGGCCTGGGTGGAGGAGATCGCCGCCCTCACCCAGCCAGACGACATCCACTGGTGTGACGGATCGGCAGAGGAGTACGACCGCCTCTGCCAGGCCCTCGTGGACGCGGGCACCTTCGAGAAGCTCTCCGACGCCAAGCGTCCGAACTCGTACCTCGGCCGGTCCGATCCGGGCGACGTCGCCCGCGTCGAGGACCGCACGTTCATCTGCTCCGAGCGCGAAGAGGATGCGGGCCCGACGAACAACTGGACCGAGCCGGCCGAGATGCGCGAGAAGCTCACCGGCCTGTTCTCCGGCGCGATGCAGGGGCGCACGATGTACGTCGTGCCGTTCTCGATGGGCCCCCTCGGGTCGAAGATCGCCCACATCGGCGTCCAGCTCACCGACTCGGCCTACGTGGCCGTGAACATGCGGATCATGACCCGCATGGGCCAAGGCGCGCTCGACGTCCTGGGTTCCGAAGGCGCCTTCGTGCCGTGCGTGCACTCGGTCGGCTTTCCGCTCGCCGACGGCCAGGACGACGTGCCGTGGCCGTGCAACGGCGAGGAGAAGTACATCGTGCACTTCCCCGAGAGCCGCGAGATCTGGTCCTACGGCTCGGGCTACGGCGGCAATGCGCTGCTCGGGAAGAAGTGCTTTGCGCTGCGCATCGCCTCGGCGATGGCGCGCGACGAGGGGTGGATGGCCGAGCACATGCTCATCCTCAAGGTCACCTCGCCCGAGGGCGAGGTGAAGTACGTCACCGGTGCGTTCCCGTCGGCCTGCGGCAAGACCAACCTCGCCATGCTGATCCCGACGCTCGCCGGCTGGACGGTCGAGACGATCGGCGACGACATCGCGTGGATGAAGTTCCACGAGGACGGCCGCCTGTACGCGATCAACCCCGAGGCTGGCTTCTTCGGCGTCGCGCCCGGGACGGGCGAGCAGACCAACCCCAACGCGATGGCCACGATCCGCGAGAACGGGATCTTCACGAACTGCGCGCGCACGGATGACGGGGACGTCTGGTGGGAGGGCATGACGAAGGAGGCGCCCGAGCACCTGATCGACTGGCACGGCAACGACTGGACGCCCGACGCCGATCGCCCGGCCGCCCACCCGAACGCCCGCTTCACGATTGCGGCGTCGCAGTGCCCCTGCATCGCCCCGGAGTGGGAGGACCCGGTCGGGGTGCCGATCGACGCGTTCCTGTTCGGCGGGCGGCGCTCGACGGTGGTGCCGCTCGTGCGCGAGGCGTTCGACTGGGAGCACGGCGTGTTCCTCGGCGCGACCATGAGCTCAGAGAAGACCGCGGCCGCGGCCGGCACCGTCGGCGAGCTGCGCTTCGACCCCTACGCAATGCTCCCGTTCTGCGGGTACAACATGGCCGACCACATGCGCCACTGGCTGGAGATCGGTGCCCGCGAGGGGGCCAGGCTCCCGAAGATCTTCTACGTCAACTGGTTCCGCAAGGACGCCGGCGGGAAGTTCCTGTGGCCCGGCTTCGGCGAGAACTCGCGCGTGCTGGCCTGGATCTTCCGCCGCTGCGACGGCGAGGCCGATGCCGTGGAGACGCCGATCGGCTTCGTGCCGGCACCCGGCGCGCTCGACGTGGACGGCCTGGACCTCGGCCCGGGCACCCTCGACGAGCTGCTGGCGGTCGACGCCGACGGCATCCGCGCCGAGCTCCCGCAGATTCGCGAGTACCTCGGGCAGTTCGGGGACGACCTGCCCGCCGCGGTGCGCCGGCAGCTCGACTCGCTCGAGGCCAAGCTCGGGTCCTGAAGCCTGGGGAGGGCCGGACCGCGCCCCCGGTGGCCGGGGGCGCGGCCCGAGCCGCCCCGAATCAGACGCCCAGCGTCACGGCCAGCGCGCCCATGATGGCGCCGCCGATCACGGTGCCGAGCACGGCTGGGACGATGGAGCCCCGCCGATAGGCCTGCGGGACGAGCTCGACGGCGACGAGCGCGAGCATCGCGCCGGCGGCAAAGGCGAAGGAGAACGGGAGCAGGCTCGTGATCTGCTCGACGAGCAGGTAGGCCACGACGGCGCCGACCGGCTGGGGGAGGCTCGTTCCGACGGCGGCCCAGAACTGACGGCTGCGGCTGAAGCCCTCGGCCTCCATCGGAATCGCCACGCTCGTGCCCTCTGGGACGTTCTGGAGCGCGATCGCCAGGATCACGTAGAGGCCGAGCCCTGCGGTCGATGAGGCATAGGCCGTGCCGACCGCGAATCCCTCCGGGAGGCTGTGGACGAAGAGCACGCCGAACACCAGGACGGCGCGGCGCACGCCGGCGCCGTCGTGTCCGTCGACGCTGATCTCGTGGTGTGACAGCCAGCGCCGGGTCACGAGCAGGAACGCCAGGCCGACCGCGGTCCCGGCCACGACGGCGACCGCGCTGCCCTCCTGGAAGGCCGGCTTGAGGAGCCCCAGGACCGACGCGACCGTCATGAGGCCGATGGTCAGGCCCCACAGGGCCGGGCGCAGCGCCTCGGTGCGGGTGCCGAGCATCCACACGGGGATCGCGCCCAGGCCGGTGGCGAGGGCGGTCGCCAGGCCGGCGAGGAAGACGTAGAGGAGGTCCATGCGTGTGCCGGGCCCTCGCGGGGCGGGGGCCCGTCCCGGCCGGCGTCAGTCGCCGTAGGGGTACCACCACTCCTTCGGCGCGATCTCGCTTTCGATGTGGACGTGCTTGGTCTCCTGGAACGCCTCGAGGCCTTCCCGCCCGAGCTCGCGCCCGAGCCCGGACTGCTTGAAGCCGCCGAAGGGGCCGGCGTCGTTGTCGGTCAGCGGGTCGTTGAACCAGACCGTGCCGGCCTTGAGGTCGCGCAGGAGGCGGACGGTCGTGCCGAGGTCGCGGGTGTAGACGTTGACGCCCAGGCCGAACCGCAGCCCGTTGGCCAGCTCCACCGCCTCGTCGAGCGATGCGACCGGCACGATCGGCGCGACCGGGCCAAAGGTCTCCTCCCTGAGCAGGTCGGTGGTGGCCGGGGCGCCCGTGACGACGGCCGGCGCGAAGAAGTGCCCGGTGGCCTGGCCGCCGCGCCCCCCGCCCGTGACCACTTCGGCGCCTCCAGCCACTGCGGCCTCCACCTGGGCGACGACCTTGTCCCGCTGGGGCGCGGAGACCATCGGGCCGATGTCGGTCGTCGCGGCCAGCGGGTCGCCGAGCCGCAGCGACTCCGTGTACGCGACGAACTCCGACACGAACTCGTCATAGACCGACCGGTGGACGTAGAACCGCTCGGCCGAGGTGCACACCTGGCCGGCGTTGAGGAAGGCCGCCCACGCGCCGCCCTTCGCGGCCGTGGCGATGTCGGCCGCGACGTCCTCGCACACGATGAAGGCGTCCTTGCCGCCGAGCTCGAGGTTCACGCGGGCGATGCGCTCGGCGCAGCGCGTGGCGATCCGGCGGCCCGTGGCGACCGAGCCGGTGAAGGCGACGCAGTCGACGCGCTCGTCCTCCACGATCGCCGCTCCGACGTCCCCGGCGCCGGCGAGGAGGTTCACCACGCCGGAGGGGAAGTCAGCGAACAGCGGCGCGAGCGCGAGCGTCGAGAGCGGCGTGAGCTCCGAGGGCTTGCACACGGTGGTGTTCCCTGCCGCGAGCGCCGGCGCGAGCTTCCAGGCCAGCAGCAGCAGCGGGTAGTTCCACGGAACGATGCAGCCGACGACGCCCATCGGGTCCTTGATCACCATGGCGAGCTGCGAGGACTCGACCGACGGGATCACGCGGCCCCGGCTGTCGCGCCCGAGCTCGGCGTAGTAGGCGAAGCACGCCGCCACCCAGCCGATCTCGTCGCGGTTCTCGACGAGCGGCTTGCCCCCCTCGAGGGTCATGAGCTCGGCGAGCTCGTCGGTGCGCTCCTTCAGGCCGGCGGCGACCCCGGCGAGCAGCTCGCCGCGCTCGCCGGCGGGCAGGAGCTCCCACTCGCGGGCGGCGGCCCGGGCCGCGCCGATCGCGGCGTCGACCTGTTCGTCACTGGGCAGCGCGACGGTCGCGACCGTCGCCTCGGTGTAGGGATTCTCGACCGCGAGCGGGGCGCCCTCGCCCGCGACCTGCTCGCCCGCGATCAGCAGTCGTGTCTCCATGGCGCCGGAGCATACGGCGCGCCCGGCCCTACGTTGCCGGCCGGCCGCGGTGCCTAGTGCAGGTCGTCCTCGGACGAGGCCGGCGGGCGTGACTCCTCGGCCAGCGAGGTGATCGCCAGCGCGCCGCGGGCGGCCTCCTCGAGCACCTGCGTGGCCTCCTCGATCGAGCGCGCGTAGAGCTCGACGAGGAGGTGGACCACGATGAGGTCGTCCTCGTGCTTGTGGAAGCGCACGTGCGTGAAGAACTCCCGCGTCCCGTGGTCGCCGAACGCGGCGTAGGAGAGCGCATCGCCGGCTTCGGGTCCCGAGCACACCTCGACGTCGTCGGCCCGGACCGTGACGGTGCACGAGGCAACCCACGGCGTGCCGGCGATCATCCGTTCCCAGCGCCCCTCGACCGGCTCGACCCGCCCGTTCGCGAACCCGAGGTGCGGCTGGTCGTGCATGCACTCCAGGCACTGCACGACCGCCTCCTGGAGCTCGTCCACGACCTCCGCGCGCTCGCCCGTATCGGGATCGATGCGGTGGATGCCCTCGTAGTGCACCTGCACCTCGAGGTTGGTGGACCAGCATCGGTAGCAGCGCAGCCAGCTGCGCGCCGTCTCGGTCGAACCCTCCATCCAAGGGGATTCTATGCTGGCCGCCATGACCGACACCGTTCGCTACGAGGCGGAGGCCGGCGTGGCGACGCTGACCCTCAGCCGCCCGGCGCGCCTGAACGCCATCGTCCCCGAGCTGATCGCGGGCGTGAACGCGGGCCTCGACCGCGCCGACGCCGACCCGGACGTCCGGGCGGTGCGCCTGCGCGGGGCGGGCCGGTCGTTCTGCGCGGGCTATGACATCGAGTGGGGCTCGGAGGTCATGGAGGCCGCGGAGGCCGGCCAGCCGTGGGACCCCATCGCCGACTACGAGCAGATGTCGCGCTACGTCGACACGTACATGCGCCTGTGGCGCTCGCGCAAGCCCGTCATCGCCCAGGTTCACGGGTTCTGCGTGGGCGGCGGCACCGACTTTGCCCTCTGCTCGGACCTCATCGTCTGCGCGCAGGACGCCGTCATCGGCTACCCGCCCGCGCGGGTGTGGGGGTCCCCGACCACCGCGATGTGGGTGTACCGCCTCGGGCTCGAGCGCACGAAGCGGCTGCTCCTGACCGGCGACTCGCTCACCGGCCGGCAGGCGGCGGAGTGGGGCCTGGCGTCGGCGGCGGTGCCGGCCGCCGAGCTCGACGCCGCGGCACTCGCGCTGGCCGGGCGGGTGGCGCTGCTCCCGGCCAACCAGCTCCACATGATGAAGCTCCTGGTCAATCAGGCGTACGAGCAGATGGGCCTGCGCACGACGCAGCTCATCGGAACCCTGCTCGACGGCGCCGCGCGCCACACTCCGGAAGGGACCGACTTCACGCGCCGCGCCATGGCCGACGTCGGCCGGGCGGTCGCGGAGCGCGACGGGCCGTTCGGCGACTACGGGCAGGCGCCGCGGGACTGAGGCCGGCCCCGCGCCCCGGACCGCCCCGGGCGCCCGGCGGCGGGCGCCCGCGCCCGTTCTCCTACCCTGTGAGTCGCCTCATGCCCGCCTTCCCTGTCCGCCGCGCTGCCGGCCCCCGGTTCCTCGCTGCCGCCGCCGCGCTGGCCCTGGCCGCCGGGACCGCCGGCTGCGGCTCCGATTCGTCCGAGCCGGCCGCGCCGGCGCAGGGGGCGGCGAGCCTCGACGCACAGGCCGGCCGCCTGCTGGGCGGCGGGACCGCAGCGTTCAACGCCCAGCTGGCCCGGCTCAAGGGCACGCCGGTCGTCGTGAACCAGTGGGCGTCGTGGTGCGGGCCGTGCCGCTTCGAGTTCCCGTTCTTCCGCACGGCCGCGGAGAAGTACCAGGGCCGGGTGGCCTTTCTCGGCGTGAACTCGCAGGACTCGAGCGACGCCGCGCGCGCATTCCTGAAGCGCAACCCGGTTCCGTACCCGAGCTTCGAGGATCAGAGCACCGCGATCGCGCGCAGCTTCAAGGGCGGCCGGGCCTGGCCGACGACGGCGTTCTACGACGCGTCGGGCCGGCTCGTGAACGTGCACCCGGGGGGCTACGCCACCGAGGCGAAGCTCGACGAGGACATTCGCGCCTACGCGAAGCCCGGATGACCGCCGCCCCTGCCGTGCTGGCCGCCGCGGGCACTCCGAACCTCGCCCTCGCGTTCGCGGCCGGCTTCGTGTCCTTCGTCTCCCCGTGCTGCCTGCCGCTCGTGCCGGGCTACCTGGCGACGGTCGCCGGGGTCCGGCCCGACGACTCGGTCCGGCGCCGGCTGGATCCCGGCGTGCTGACCCGCAGCGTCGTCTTCGTGTCGACGTTCTCGCTGATCTTCATCCTCCTCGGCCTCTCGGCCACGGCGATCGGCGACTTCCTGTTCCAAAGCCAGGAGACGCTGCGCCGGATCTCCGGGGTGCTGATCATCCTCATGGGCGGACTGTTCATCGCCTCGGTCTACGTCGTCAAGCTCAACCAGGAGTGGCGGCCCCAGGGGCTGATCGAACGGGCGGGCCGCGGCGGCCCGGTCGTCGCCGGCGCCGCCTTCGCCCTCGCCTGGACTCCCTGCGTCGGCCCGACCCTCGGGGCGATCCTCGCCCTCGGGGCGACGTCGAGCGGCACCGGCCGCAGCGCGGTGCTTCTCACCGCCTACTCGCTCGGCCTGGCCATCCCGTTCCTGTTCTGCGCCGTGGCGTTCAGCGCCGCGGAACGGACCTTCGGGTTCTTCAAGCGCCACTACGCGGCCGTCCAGGTCATCTCCGGCATCGTGCTGATCGTCATGGGCGTGCTCGTGTACAGCGGCGAGCTCTTCCGGATCAACGTCGAGATCCAGAACTGGCTGGACTCGCTGGGGATCAACTTCTTCCAGGACGTGTAGGGGCGGCGCCGCTCGCCCATCGGCCGGCGGCACATGGCCCTACGGCCCGGTGCCCTGCGCGCCCCCGGTCTGGACCCCGATCGTCGTGCCGGACTTCGCCGCCTGCGCTCCGCGCACGGCCTGGGCGTAGCTCACGGCGCCCACGACGTGGCCGACGACCTCGCCCTGGCGGTCGATGAAGAAGGTCTCCGGAATCCCCGTGGCGCCGTAGCGGCGGGCGACCCCGTTCCCGCGGTCGCGCACCGTGAGGTAGTCCATCCCGACCGACCGGATGAACGCCCGCGCGTCCTCGGTCAGGTCCTGCATGTTCAGGCCGAGGAAGAGGACGCCGTCGCGCCGGGCTCGCCGCCAGGCGCGCTCGAGCGGCGCCGCCTCGTCCCGGCAGGGGATGCACCACGAAGCCCAGAAGTTCACCACGACCGGCGTGCCGCGCAGCCCGGCCAGGCTGACGCGGCCGCCGCGAGTCGCCCGCGCGACGGCCCGGGTGAGTGCCGGCCCGAGATCGCCCGGGGTCAGGACTGGGAGCGTGAAGCCCGGGGCCGGCACCGCCTCGTTGCTCCCGAGCTTGTCGTCGACCGTCGTGTCCTGCGCCTTGGAGAGGACGCCGTAGGTCAGCAGGCCCACGAAGAGGACGGCAAGCCCGACGGCGACGATCCGCCCGGCGAACCGCAGGGGCCCGGGCTTCGCCCCCGAGGCGCCGGCGTCCGCCGGCGGCCCGTCGGCCGGCACGGGCGCGGGATCGGGCGCGTCAGCGGCCATTGGCAGCGGCGGATGGGGGCGTGATGGTCTGGGGCACGTCGAGCTCGGTGTACCGGTTGCGCACGAATCGTGCCGTAGCGACCAGCCGCTCTGTCGTCACGTGCCGGCTTGGCAGCTCCACGCGCAGCCGGGTCCAGGCCGGCGTGGCCGGGTCGGCGAGGGCCAGGTCGGCCACCTCGCGCCCGCCGCGGCGCCGGCGGCCGAGCAGCCGCACGGCCTGGGCGTAGGAGGTCCAGCGGAACCAGCTGCGGGTCGTGAAGGGGACGCCGCCCGGCACCGGCGACTCCCGCCAGCTGCCGCCCGGCAGCCGCAGCCACTGGCGGTCGCCGATGATCACCGTGCCGACGCCGCCGTCGGTCACGTAGGCGAGCTTGTCCGGCGCGGAGAGGCGGTAGTCCGTGCGCGCGAACTGCCCGGGGCCTGACGACACGACCTCGGCCTCCCGCAGCCCGCGCAGCCGGCGCATCGCCGACTGGGCCTCGATGAGGAGCTGCCGGGCCTGCGCGGACCCGCCTGGATCCCACTGGGCCGGGAGCGCGGTCGCGAAGGTGCGGCCGGCCTGGGCCACGGTCACCCGCAGGCGGTCGGCGGGCCCGGTGGCGAACCGCAGGCAGCCGGCGCCGCAGGGCGACAGCGGGCCCAGCGCGCCGGCGACGGCCACCGTGGCGCCGCCCGGCGGCCGGCCGCGGTAGTCGCGCAGCCGCAGCGTTCCTCGCAGGCCGGCCGGGGTTCGGCGGATCCACGCGGCCACGAGCACGGGCCCGGCGCTCTCCGCGACGCCGAGTTCGTCGGCGCGCACGGGCGGCAGCGGGCAGGGATCGCAGGCCACGCCGGATCCGCGGCCCGCCGCGGCCCGCCGGGCCTGGCTCGGAGGCAGGGGGAACACCGCGAGCAGCGCGACGGCCACGATCACGCCGAGCGCGAGGAGCGGCTCGGACCGCACGAGCCGCCAGTGGCGCCGCTCGAGCTCCGGGGCGGCCTCGGGCCCGGCCTCGAGCAGGGCCGGCCGCAGGCGGGCTGTGTGCGTGTAGGCCACGAGGGCCACCGCGGCGACGAGGAGGATCTTGATGGTCAGGACGATGCCGTAGCCGGTGTTCCAGAGCGCGTCGGCGGATCCGAGCTGGAGCACGGCGCTGATCGCCCCGGTCACCGCCACCGCGGCGAACGCGGGCAGCGCCACTCGTCCAAACCCGGGCAGGACCTCGCGGGCGATCGCGGTCCGCGCCGTCGCCGAGCCGCGTCGCAGCGCCCCGCCCCAGACGAGCAGGAGCATGGCGGCGCCGCCCATCCACACCGCGACGCCGGCCAGGTGCACCCAGTCGGCGACGATGGCCAGGCCCCGGTCCTGGGCCGAGTTCGCGTGGCCCGAGGCCACGACGCCGCCGAGCGCGCACACGACCGAGGCCGCCGCCGCGGCGGGCGCGCGCCGGGCCAGCCACGCGGCCAGGAGGACGAAGCCCACGACCGCGAGCCGGGCCGCGCCGGTCAGGCTCGTGAAGAAGAAGGCGCGCAGCGCCTCGGGCGCGAGCGACTCGGCTGCCGTGGCGGCCTCCACCACGGCGGCGACCGCGGCGAGCGCGGCGGCCGCGACCCCGAGGTCGCCGGTGATGCTGCGGGCCCGCGAGCCGGCAGCCGCGAGGTCGAGCTCGCCATCGGGATCCGGGACGCCGCGCAGCCCGCGGGGCACGAGCCAGCCGGGGCGGATCGCGTTGAGCAGAAGCGCGCCGCTGAAGAGCAGGAGCGAGATGTACATGCCGATCCGGGCAATCGCGCGCAGCCAGCCGCCGCGGGCCAGCGGGCTCTCCTCGGTGATCGCGGCCCCGCCGACCGCGGGCGCCCGCACGCCGAACGAGAAGGACCCCTCGAGCGCGTGCCCGTCCTCGGTCGACACCGTCCGCCACGTCACCCGGTAGGCGCCGCGGCCGAGCGCCCGGCGCGGTGTGAGCGTGAGGCGCGACCCGTCGATCGTCGTCGCCGCCGGAACCCGCCCGCCGCCGGCGCGGGCGAGGCGGCCCTCGGCGAGCCGGGCGTTGAGGCGCTCGGTGAACCGCAGGACGATGCGGCCCGGCGCCGCCTCCACCCGCTGCCCGGGTGCCGGCGAGGAGCCGAGGAACGCCGCGTGGCCGAGCGCGGCCGCCGGTGCGGCCAGCGCGACGGCGGCGGTCACGGCCGCCGCAGCACACAGCGGGCGCCGGCCCCGGAGCGCGGCGGGCGCCACGCGGCGTCGTCGGGCACGGCGGCGCATCGCGGCCGGGGGGGCGGCTCAGCCGCCGATCTGCGACATCGTGCGCGCCGGCTGGACGAAGCCCGGCTCGTTCACGCGGTGCTTGAGCTCCTTGCGCCACACCGCCGCCCGCACGATCTCCTCCAGGTCCCCGTCGCTCGCGCCGGCGCGGAGCGGCCCGCGCAGGTCGGTCTCGCGCATCGAGAACAGGCAGGTGCGCAGCCGGCCGTCCGCGGTCAGCCGGATCCGGTTGCAGTCCGAGCAGAACGGCTCCGAGACCGGGTTGATGAACCCGATCGACCCCCGCCCGTCGGCGAACCGGTACACCTGGGCGGTGGCGCTCGGCTCGCGGGGCGCCGGCTCCAGCGGCCACACTGCCTCGATCGCCGCCCGGATCTCGGTGCCGGTCAGCACCTTGGCCGGCGCCCAGTCCCGGTCCGCGTCGAGCGGCATGAACTCGATGAACCGCACCTCGTAGGGGTGCTCGCGGGCGAAGCGGGCAAACGGGATGACCTCGTCCTCGGTGAAGTCCCGGATCGCGACCGCGTTGATCTTGATCGGGTGGGCCTCGGGGTGGGCGCCAAGGGCGGCGAGGCCGCGGAGCACTTGCGGCAGCGCGTCGCGCCGGGTCATGTCGAAGAAGCGGTCCTGCTGGAGCGAGTCGATCGAGACGTTGAAGCGCGTGATCCCGGCGGCCACGAGCGCCGCCGCGTCGCGCTCGAGCAGGTAGCCGTTCGTCGTCACCGAGAGGTCCTCGAGCCCGTCGATGGCGGCGAGGCGGGCGGCCAGGGCGGGGAACTCCTTCCGAACGAGCGGCTCGCCGCCGGTCAGCCGCACATCGGTGACGCCGAGCGCGACGAACAGCGCGACGAGGCGCTCGATCTCCTCGAACGTGAGGATGCCGGCCCGTTCGAGCCACGGCAGGCCCTCGGCCGGCATGCAGTACTGGCAGCGGAAGTTGCAGCGGTCGGTGACCGAGAGGCGCAGGTCGCCGATCCGCCGCCCGTGGCCGTCCATGAGCGGGTCGAGGGGCATGGGCGAAGGGTAGATGGTCGGCGGCGCGTCGCGGCCTGGCGTGCGATAGCGTCGTCGTGCCAACGCGTGTCCGAGGAGCCGCCATGACCGCCGTCCGCCGTGCCGTCCACACGCTCGCCGTCGCCGGGGGACTGGCCGTGCTCGTCCCCGCTGCCGCCGCCGCCGCGCCCCCGTCGAACGACCTGCGCGCCGCGGCGACGCCGCTGACCCTGCCCGCCGGCGTGACGGGCACCACGCAGGACTCGACCCTCGAGGCGCCGTTCGAGAGCCAGCCCAGCTGCGCCGGGATCTCTGGGTCGGTCTGGTACGCCTTCACTGCGTCGCGCGACGGCTCGGTGGTGGTGCGCCTGAACATGGACGGCGACCAGGACGCGACGGTCGAGGTCATCCGGCGCGTGCGCTCCCAGCTCACGCCCGTGGCCTGCGAGCGCACGAACGACGCCGGCAACGCGGCGTTCACCGCTGGCGTCGTGAAGGACGCCACGTACCTCATCCGGGTCGGCCAGCGGTTCGGGTCGGCTGCCGGCGGGTTCCGCCTGGACGCCAAGCTCGCGGATCCGCCGCCCGCCTTCCCCGGCCGCCCGCTCCCGCGGGCGGGCGCGCGCGGCTCGCTCGACCGGCTCGCGGATCCCCTCGACGCCTTCACCGTGCGCCTGCGCGCGGGCGTGAGCTACCTGATCACGGCCGGCACGACCGCCACCGGCTGCTCGACGGTGCAGCTGTTCGCTCCCGACGCCACCGACTTCACCGATCCCGTCGCGCGGGACTGCGACTGGGTGTTCTTCACGCCGTCGGTGTCGGGGCGCTTTCCGATCCTCATCGGGGCGAGCCGCTTGGGCGCCGACGTGCAGTCCTACCGGCTCCGGGCCCGCGCCGTGCGCCGCGACGACGTCTCGCCCGGCCTCCCGCTGCGCAACCTCCGGACCGTGCGCGGCATCGTGAACGCGCCGGCGGGCGATCCGCTCGACACCTATCGGTTCGACGTCGGAAACCGCAGCCAGCTCGATCTGTCGCTGAGCGCGGGCAAGGACCAGGAGGTGCGGGCGATCGTCGTCACCGCCGCCGGCCGCCCGGTCGGCCAGTTCACCACCGCCGATCGCCAGCCGATCGTGGTCGGGCGCGGCCGCTACTACGCCCTCGTCGTCTCGGACGGGCGCGCCGCCTACTCAATGCAGCGGGTCGTCCGAACGATCACGCGCACGCGGATCTCCACACGGGCGCGGGTGCCGCTCGGCGCCGTCGCCAGCATCGGGGTGCGGATCTTCCCGCGCGTCCCCGGGCCGGTCACGGTGACCATCGAGCGGTTCGAGCCGGCGTTCGGCTGGCAGTTCGACCGGGCCGTCCGGGTGCGTGCCGTCAACGGTCGCGCGGTCGTGCGGTTCCGCCCCGGCCGCAGCGGGCTGTGGCGGGCCGGCGCGGAGTTCACGGGGACCCGCACCGCGGCCCCGAGCTTCATCGACCCGCGGGAGTTCACGGTCACCGAGCCGCTGCGCCCGTAGGCGCGGCGCTCGGTTGGCTGGGCTGCGGCCGGTCAGGGGAGCGGCCTGGCGGCTCTCAGGCGGCGAATCGGTGCGCCTCAGCCCCCGGATCGGTGGTTCCGGCGCGCGAGAATGGCCGAACGGCCCCCGGCCGGCGCTCATGCGTGCGACGCCCGCGGCGCCGCTCGGGCGCGGCTCCGGCGCGGGGCCGAGCGAACCCGGGCCGGCCCCGCGCGCGGGCCGGCCCCGCGGGCCCTACCGGTCGGCCGGCGCGGCCGCGCGCAGCGTGCCTTCGAAGTCGGTGCGCGGAATCGGGCCCACGCAGGGCGAGGTCGCGCCGGCGTCGAGGTAGCGCTGGACGCCCGCCCGGACGCCGGCCTCGTCGCCCACCGCGGTCAGGATGCTGAGGAACTCGTCCGACACGGCGGCGGCCATCGCGCTGCCGTCCCCGGTCCCGGCAGCCGCGTCGAACGCCTCGAGGTCGGCGCCGAAGCCCGAGCGCTCGAGCATGGCGCGGTAGAACGGAAGCCCGAAGTACGGAACGAGGTCGGGCCGCTGCGCGGCGAAGGCCTGCTCGGGATCTGCGACCAGCGCCGACGGCACCGCGGCGACGATGTCGAACCCCTCGAGCGGCTTGCCGGCCAGCGTGCGGCCCGCCGTCACCTCGGGCACGACCACGTCGCGGATGTAGTTCGGGTTGCACAGCCAGAGGATCACGCCGTCGGCGATCTCGCCCGCCAGGCGCAGCATGCGGGGGGAAAGCGCAGCGATGTAGATCGGCAGCGCAGGCCGCGGCTCGACGCCGACGAGGTGGAACCCGGTGTCCCACTTCTCGCCTGCCGGCGGATCCTCGCCGCGCAGGATCGCCCGGACGATCGACGCGTACTCGCACATCTCACTCGCCGGCTTGTCGATCGTCTGGCCGTGCCAGCCCTCGACCACCGGCCGGTGCGAGACGCCGAGCCCGAGGGTGAGCCGGCCCCCGCTGAACTCATCGATCGTCGCCGCGGTCTGGGCCATCGTGGCCGGCGTGCGGGTATAGATCGGGACGACGCCGGTGCCGAGCCGGATCCGCTCCGTGGCGGCGGCGTAGATCGTCAGGACGGTGAGCGACTCGCGCCCGGCGATGTGGGTCACGTAGACGGACTCGTACCCAAGCGACTCAGCCAGGCGCACGCGAGCGACCGCCGACTCGATCGACCGTCCCGTGGACACGAAGGCACCGACCGCCATCGGGCGGAGCATAGTCGCGCGGCGCGGTAGGGTCGCGCAGGGACGGCATGCGCCACGAGCGGCACTACACCCTGGAGGAGGCGCGCGCCCTGCGCGCGCGCGTCGCCGAGCTCATCGAGACCATCCGCGCCGCGCGGGAGGGGCTGACCGACGAGCAGGCTCGCACCGCGCTGGCCGCCGCGAGCCAGACGAACGGCGGCGGCGCCCCGGGCAAGGTGGTTGGCGAGTCGTTCGTTGCGCTGCGGGCCTGCGTGCTGGAGCTCCAGGAGCGCGAGATCGTCCTGCGCGATCTCGACCGCGGGCTCGTGGACTTCCCGACGATTCGACCGGACGGGACCGAGGCCTACCTGTGCTGGCTGGCGGGCGAGGAGGAGGACATCACCGCCTGGCACGGGCTGGACGACGGGATCGACGGCCGGCAGGCGCTGTGACGGCCGACCCCGCAGCCGGCCTGCGGGCCCTGCTCGGCCCCGAGGCGGTCCCCGAGCGCGTGCCGGGCGAGTGGCAGCACGACGCCACCGAGAGCGCCGGGCCGGCCGGACGGGCCCAGGCGGCGGTCGCCCCGGCCACCCCCGAGGAAGCGGCCGCGGCCGTCGCGTGGTGCTACGAGCGCGGCATTCCGATCGTCCCGCGGGGCGGCGGCACCGGACTCGCCGGCGGGGCCGTGCCCGCGGAGGGCGGAGTCGTCATCGGGACCGAGCGCCTGAACCGGATCCGCGCGCTCGACGGGCCCCAGTGGCGCATGGAGGCCGAAGCCGGCGTCACGACCGCGACGGTCAAGCGGCGCGCGCGGGAGGAGGGCCTGTTCTTCCCGCCCGATCCGGGTGCGGCGGAGTCGTCGCATCTCGGCGGCAACCTCGCCGCGAACGCGGGCGGCCCGCACGCGTTCAAGTACGGCGTGACGCGCACGTGGGTCACGGGGATCGAGGCCGTCGTGCCGCCGGGCGACCTCGTGACGATCGGCGGCCCGGTCCGCAAGGACGTCGCCGGCTATGACCTCGTGTCGCTCCTCGTCGGCTCCGAGGGCACGCTCGGGCTCATCACGGCGGCGTGGCTGAAGCTCACGCCGGCGCCGGAGGCGGCCTTCCCCGTCGCGGCCGTCCACGCCGACGCGGCCGCGGGGTGCGCGGCGATCGACTCCGTCCTCGGCGCCGGCATCCAGGCCGCCGCGCTTGAGTACCTCGACGCCGGCACGCTGGCCGCTGCCGGAGGCTCCTTCCCGGCCGGCCCGCTTCCGGACGGCGCGTTCCTCGTGCTGGCCGATGCGGACGGCACGGCCGCCGAGGCCGCCGCGGTGCGCAGCGACCTCCTGGAGGTGCTCGGCGCCGGGGCTCTCATGGTGCACGCGCCAGAAGAGCGGCGCGACATCGAGGCGGTCTGGCGCTGGCGCGACGGCGTCTCGCTCGCGGTCCGCGCGCGCCGCGGGGCGAAGGTGTCCGACGACGTCGTCGTCCCGGTCGAGCACCTCGCCGAGGCCATCGCGGCCACGCTGGAGATCGGCGCGCGCCACGGGCTGGAGTCCTGCTCCTGGGGCCACGCGGGAGACGGCAATCTCCACGCGACGTTCATGATCGCGGCCGGCGACGCCGAGGCGCGGCAGCGGGCGCTCGCCGCCGCGGAGGATCTCTTCGCGTTCGTGGTGGAGCGGCACGGCACGATCAGCGGCGAGCACGGACTCGGGCGCGTGAAGGGCAGCGCGCTCGCCCGCCAGTGGAGCCCGCGCGCGCTGGCCCTGCAGGACGCCGTGCGCGCCGCCTTCGATCCGAAGGGCCTCATGAATCCGGGGGCCAAGCGCACGCAGCCGGCAGCGCCGCCCCGATAAACATCTAACTTCCTATGTTATGGTGGCGCCGGTCAGGCCACCGATCCAGGGAGGGCGCTGTGAGCGCTGCGCAGGGCACGTTCGATCCGGCTGTCGCCGAGCGGTTCCACTTCACGCGCGAGATGCTCGCCGGCCCGATCTACCGGAAGTACGAGAAGGCCCTGCGCGGGGTGTGGAACGCGAAGGACATCGACCTGGCCCAGGACGCCGAGGACTGGCAGCGCCTCACCCCCGAGCAGCAGCGCGGGCTGCTCGGCGTGACCGTCCGGTTCCTCGCCGGCGAGCAGGCGGTCACCAATGAGCTCCTGCCGATGCTCCAGGCCGCCCACGCGCTCGGGCGCTACGACTGGATCATGTACCTCTCGACGTTCCTCGTGGAGGAGGCCAAGCACTCCGAGTTCTTCATGCTCTGGCACGACGCGGTGCTCGGCGCGGTCGATCCGGCAGAGGTCGCGCCCCACTTCGTGACGCGCGACGCGACCGTCGATCCCAGCGGCCGCTTCGAGGTCCGCGACATCCTCCACGAGGGCCTGCCCGAGCTCGGGCGCGCGCTCTCGGACGCGGCGCGCGAGGGCACGGTGCCCGAGATCGAGCGGGCGTTCGTCGCGTTCTCGGCCGCCTACAACGCCTTCGTCGAGGGCGTGCTGACGATGCCGTCCTACGAGATCGTCATCGACACGTGCGACCGCTGGAACGCGTTCCCGGGCCTGAAGGAGGGCTTCCGGAAGATCCTCGCCGACGAGGGCCGCCACATCACGTTCGGCACCGCCGCGTGCCGGATGCTCATCGAGAAGGACCCGTCCTACGCCGACGCGGTCCACGGCCTGTTCGACCGCTACCGCGGCAACGTCGTGGGCCTCGTCGAGTACCAGAAGGCCGTGCCGGACCTCGACATCCAGAAGTACCAGGTCATGAAGGTCCGCCACTACCGCAACCGCTGCCGCGAGATGGGCATCGAGCCCGACGAGGAGCTCATCGAGCAGATCCTCGACCCGGAGATCGACTTCGTCGTCGGCGTGGAGGCCGGCTGATGGCCGCCGAGGCGATGCAGCGCTGGACGTGCGTCGAGGCCGGCTGCGACTACGCGGCCGAGGCGGCGAGCGCCGAGGACCTCGTGCCGGCGGTCATGGATCACATCCGCGAGGCGCACGACAGCTTCGAGCTCGAGGAGATGATCCTCGCTGTCGTGGAGGACACGGGCCGCAGCGCCCCTGCCGACGGGCTCGTGGCGGTCGGCGACGTCTACGTCGGCCCGGACTGGGCCGGCCGGCACAGCCCGGCGATCACCGAGCACCGCCGCCGGTCGATGGAGTGGGACCCCGGCCGTGGCCTCGCCGACACCTGAGCCGGCCGTTGCCGATCCGGGGTCGCGCGCCGACCTCGTTCGGCGCACGGTCTACCGGCCGCTCCGCCAGGGCAGCGCGGTGGCCGAGGCGGTCGCCCACCTCGGCCAGGCCATCGGCATGGGCCTGCTGCGCGCCGGGGACCGGCTGCCGTCCGAGGCCGAGCTGGCCGAGGACCTCGGCATCTCGGTCGTGACGCTGCGCAGCGCGCTCGCGATGCTGCGGGGCGCCGGGGTTATCGAGACCCGGCGCGGCCGGGGCGGCGGCACCTTCATCTCCGACCTGCCTCCGCCGGAGCTCCTGGGCGCCGCGCCGCGGCTGCCGCGGGAGGCCGAGCTTCGCGACCTCATCGACTTCCGCGCGGCGATCGAAGGCGCGACGGCGGCGCTCGCGACCGAACGTGCCGGGCTGGCCGCGCTCGACGAGGTCGAGCGGCTGTGCAGCGAGCTCGAGCAGATCGACGCCTACCCGGTCTGGTCGCAGCGGGACACCATGCTGCACCTCTTCATCGCGGACCTCGCCCGGTCCCCGCGCCTCGTGCGCGCCGTGGCCGACGCGCGCGGCCAGGCCTACCGCCTCGGGCAGCAGGTCCCCGTGCCGAAGCGCGCGGTCGCGCTCGCCGACCGGGAGCACCGGGCGATCCTCAAGGCCATGCGCTCGGGCCGCCCGGATCGGGCGCGCGCCGCGATGGAGCGCCACGTCCGCTCGACCGGCGCGCTGTGGCTCGGCCTCGGCCGCGTCCCGGCCGACGGGGGCGACCGCTAGCCGTGCCCTACGTCATCACCTCCCCGTGCCTCGGGAGCACCGACCAGAGCTGCGTCGACGTGTGCCCGGTGGACTGCATCCACGAGGCCGCGCAGATGTTCGTCATCGATCCGGAGGAGTGCATCGACTGCAACGCCTGCGTGCAGGCGTGTCCCGTCGACGCGATCTTCGCCGAGGACCGCGTGCCGCCCGGCCAGCGCGCGTTCGTCGACATCAACGCGGCGTTCACCCAGGGGATCGCCGCCGTCGATGCGGCGGTGGCGGCCTGGCAGCGCGCTGCGTAGGCGCCCGCATGTCCGGGCGCCTTGTACGGCCTCGCGGCGCGGTGTACGGTCGCCCGCAGAGGTCCGGCGGCCGGGCAGCCGCCGGAGGTTCCGACCGCAGGAGGAGAGCATGCCCCACGTCCCCGTGACCGTCACCGTCAACGGTGAGGCGCACCACGCCGAGGTCGAGCCGCGCCTGCTGCTCGTGCACCTCCTGCGCGACACCCTCGGCCTGACCGGCACCCACGTCGGCTGCGACACCTCCACCTGCGGCGCCTGCACGGTCACGCTCGACGGCCAGGCGGTGAAGAGCTGCACCGTCCTCGCCGTCCAGGCGGACGGCGCCGAGGTCACGACGGTCGAGGGGCTCGGCTCCGAGGGCGACCTCCATCCGCTGCAGGAGGCCTTCTGGAACCACCACGGGCTCCAATGCGGGTTCTGCACGCCGGGGATGATCATGGCCGCCGCGGACCTGCTCGCGTCCAACCCCGACCCGACCGAGGCGGAGGTCCGCCACGCGCTCGACGGCAATCTCTGCCGCTGCACCGGGTACCACAACATCGTCCAGTCGGTCCTCGGCGCGGCCAAGGCCATTCGCGAGGGCCAGGAGGTGTCGGCATGAGCGCCACCGAGCAGGCTCCCGGCGGCTGGGTCGGCACCGCGCTGCGGCGCCGCGAGGACCCGCGGCTCATCACCGGCCGGGGCACGTACGTCGAGGACATCACGCTGCCGGGCACCCTGTGGTGCGCCTTCGTGCGTTCCCCCGAGGCGCACGCCCGGATCACGTCGATCGACGCGAGCGCGGCGCGCGAGCGCGACGGCGTCGTGGCGGTCTACACGCACGAGGACATGGCCGGCGACCTCCAGGGCCCGCTCCCGTGCGGCTGGGCGCCCGAAGGCGTCGAGGTCAAGGCCGCCGAGCACTGGCCCCTGGCGGCCGGGACGGTCACCCACGTCGGCGAGGCCGTCGCCGTGGTCGTCGGCACCGACCGCTACGGAGTGGTCGACGCCGCCGAGGACGTCGTCGTGGAGTACGACCCGCTGCCCGTCGTCACCGACCCGGAGGCGGCGCTGCAGGACGGGTCGCCGCTCGTGCACGAGGCGCTGGGGACGAACCGGTCGCACGAGTGGTCGCTGGGCGGCGGGGACCTCGAGGCCGGGTTCTCCGCTGCCGACCGGATCGTCGAGCGGCGGATCGTCAACCACCGGACCTCCGGCGCGGCGATCGAGCCGCGCGGCACGCTCGCCGAGGACCGGGCCGGCCAGCTCACGGTCTGGTCGGCCACGCAGGTCCCGCACTTCCTGCGCCTCTTCCTGGCGATCCTGCTCGGGATCAGCGAGGAGAAGGTGCGCGTGATCGCCCCGGACGTCGGGGGCGGCTTCGGCTCCAAGCTGCAGATCTACGGCGAGGAGGTCTTCGTCGCCTGGGCCGCCACGAAGCTGGGGCGCCCGGTCAAGTGGATCGAGACCCGCTCGGAGTCGATGATGATCACCCATCACGGCCGCGACCAGATCGCCGACGTGCGGATGGGCGTGAAGTCCGACGGCACGATCACCGCCTTCCACGCGAAGATCATCGCGGACTTCGGGGCCTACCTGATGCTCCTCACCCCGACGATCCCCGCCCTGGGGGCGTTCGTGATGAGCGGCTGCTACAAGATGCCCGCGGTCCAGACGGACATCGTCGGCGTCTACACGAACAAGTTCGCCACCGACGCGATCCGGGGCGCCGGGCGGCCCGAGGCCACCCACATGATCGAGATCCTCATGGACCAGGCCGCCGCCGAGCTGGGCCTGGACCCGCTGGAGATCCGCCGGCGCAACTTCTTCGCGAAGGAGGAGTTCCCGGCCGAGACCGCGCTGGGCATCGTCTACGACTCCGGGGACTACCACGGCTCGCTGGACCGCCTGCTCGAGCACTTCGACCTCGGCGCGTTCCGCGAGGAGCAGGCGCGCCTGCGCGAGCAGGGCGTCTATCGCGGCGTGGGCTTCTCCACCTACACGGAGATCTGCGGGCTGGCCCCGTCGCGCATCGTCGGCCCCAAGGGCTTCGGCCTGCAGACCGGGACGTGGGAGGCCGCGCAGGTCCGGGTCCATCACACCGGTGCCGTCACGGTCTACACCGGGACCTCGCCGCACGGCCAGGGCCTCGACACGACGCTCGCACAGGTCGTGGCCGACCGCCTCGGCGTCGACCCCCAGAACGTCCAGGTCGTGCACGGCGACACGAGCACCGGCCCGGAAGGGAAGGACACCTACGGGTCGCGGTCCACGGCGGTCGGCGGCGAGGCCGTCGCCCGGGCCACGAAGAAGGTGGCCGACAAGGCGCGGGCGATCGTGGCGCACCTGCTCGAGGCGGCGCCGGAGGACATCGAGGTGGCCGGCGGGAAGTTCGCCGTCAAGGGCTCCCCGGACAAGGGCATGACGCTCGCCGAGATCGCCGGCGCGGCGTACATCCCCGACGACCTGCCCGCGGGCATGGACCCGGGGCTCGACGAGACGGCGTTCTACGACCCGGAGAACTTCGTGTTCCCGTTCGGGGCCCACGCCTGCATCGTCGACGTGGACGCCGAGACCGGGCGGGTGAACGTCGTGCGCTACGTCGCGGTCGACGATTGCGGGCCGGCGATCAATCCGATGATCATCGACGGCCAGGTCCACGGCGGGATCGTCCACGCGATCGGCCAGGCGCTGTACGAGGAGGTCGTCTACGACGAGGAGGGCCAGCTCGTGACCGGCACGTTCGCCGACTACCGGCTGCCGACGGCGGCGGAGGTCCCGAGCCTCGAGACCGACCGGACCGAGACGCCGTCGCCCGTCAACTCCCTCGGGGTCAAGGGCATCGGCGAGGCGGGCACGATCGCTGCCTCGCCGGCGGTCGTGAACGCCACGGTCGACGCGCTGCGCCCGCTGGGCGTGACGTTCCTGAACATGCCGCTGTCGCCCGAACGGGTGTGGCGGGCCATCGGCGAGGCGAAGGGGGCCTGACCATGATCCCGAGCGAGTTCGACTACCGCGCGCCCGAGTCCGTCGAGGAGGCGGTCCGCGAGCTGCACGAGTCAGGCGACGAGGCGAAGCTCCTGGCCGGCGGCCACTCGCTGCTGCCGCTCATGAAGATGCGCCTGGCCGTGCCCACGCTGCTCGTCGACCTGCGGCGGGTGCCGGGGCTGCACAGCGTGCAGCGCGAGAACGGGACGGTGAAGATCGGAGCACTCACGACGCATGCCACGGTGGCGGCGACGCCCGAGCTCGGCCTCGCGGCGAAGGCGGCGGCGACGATCGCCGACGTGCAGGTGCGCAACCGCGGCACGATCGGCGGCTCCCTGGCCCACGGGGACCCGGCCTCGGACCTGCCGGCGGTGCTGGTCGCGCTGGAGGGCAGCGTGACGGCGCACGGCCCGGGCGGGCCGCGCGAGATCGCCGCCGCCGAACTCTTCCAGGACTACCTGGAGACTGCGCTCGCGCCCGACGAAGTCCTCACCGAGGTCCGGATCCCGGCGGCCGACGGCTGGTCGTTCGGCTACCAGAAGTTCAACCGTCGCTCCGAGGACTGGGCGATGGTCGCGGTCGCGGTGGCCGTCAAGTCCAGCGGCGGCGTGGCCGAGGACGTGCGGATCGCGATGGTCAACATGGGCGGACGGCCCCTGCGGGCGGCCGCCGCCGAGGGCGCCCTGCGCGGCCAGACGATCGACCAGGCGACCGTGGCGGCCGCGGCGGCGCTCGCCGCCGAGGGCACCGACCCGCCGGCCGACCTCAATGCCTCGGCCGACTACAAGCGCCACCTCGCGCAGATCCTCACGAAGCGCGCGCTGGCGGAGGCGGGCGGGCTGTAGGCCGGGTCCCTCCGCGACCGTGCCGGTGTCCCTGCCGCGCGAAGAGGGCGGCTGGCCCGGACGCCGTACCCTCCCGCCATGAGCTTCGGCACGGTCGACGACGTCCAGGCCGCGCTCGCCGGCCAGCACTACCTCGCCGACCGGCCGCTGGCCACGGCCCTGTTCCTCGCCGCCGACCTGCAGGCGCCGCTCCTGCTCGAAGGCGAGGCCGGCGTGGGCAAGACCGAGGTGGCCAAGGCGGCCGCTGCCGCGCTGGGCGCGCGGCTGATCCGGCTGCAGTGCCACGAGGGCATCGACGTCCACCACGCGCTCTACGACTGGGACTACGCCCGTCAGCTCCTGGCGATCCGCGCCGCCGAAGGCGGGGCCGAGCCGCCCGCGCTCTTCGGGCGCGAGTTCCTCCTGCGCCGGCCGCTGCTCGAGGCGCTCGAGTCCGAGGAGCCCGTCGTCCTGCTGATCGACGAGATCGACCGGGCTGACGACGAGTTCGAGGCCTTCCTGCTCGAGGTCCTGTCGGACTTCCAGGTCTCGATCCCCGAGCTGGGCACGGTCGCCGCGCGGACCCGGCCGCTCGTCATCCTCACGTCGAACCGCACCCGCGAGCTGCACGACGCGCTCAAGCGCCGCTGCCTCTACCACTGGATCGACTACCCGGACCCGGCCCGCGAGGCCGAGATCGTCCGCGCGCGGCTCCCGGGCGTGCCCGATGCGGTGGCCGCGCGGGTATGCGCGGCGTCGGCCCGCCTGCGGGCCGAGGAGCTCTACAAGCTGCCGGGAGTGGGGGAGACCATCGCCTGGGCGCAGGCGCTCACGGCGCTGCCCGAGGCCAGCCTGGGCGAGACCCTCGGGGTGGCCCTGAAGGTGCGCGAGGACATCGACCGCGTCCGCGAGCGAGGCGTGCTGGACGGTGCCTGAGGCGCCGGCGGTCCCGGACGGGGCGGGGGTCGTGGCCGCCGTGTCGGCGCTCGCCGCCGAGCTGCGCCGCCGCGGGGTCGCCGTCGGGGTCGGCGACGTGCTTGCCGCCCACCGGGCGCTGGCCGCGGTCGACGCGGCGGATCCTCGGGACGCGCGGGCCGCGCTGCGGGCGGCGCTCTGCTCGCGTCACGCCGATCTCGCGGCGTTCGACGCGGCCTTCGCCGCGGTGTTCGGCGCCGGCGCCGGCGCCCCGCCGGGCCTGGACCCGGTGCTCGCGATGGCCCTCCCGCGGGCGGCGGCGCCCGCCGAGGCCGCCCCGCCGCCGCCCGCCGCCGCGGACGCCGAGGTCCTGCCGGCGATGTGGAGCGCGGTCGAGCTGCTCGGGGAGAAGGACTTCGCGGACTACACCGACGCCGAGCGGGCGGCGGCCCGCCGGATCGTGGCGCGCATCGCGGCGCGCGGCCCGCGGCGCCCGAGCCGCCGCACCCGTCCGTCGCGCCGCCGCGGCCACGCCCCGGACCTGCGGCGCACCGTGCGGGCGTCGCTGCGCACGGCGGGCGAGCCCGTCGACCGCCGCTGGCGGACGCCGACGACCCGCCCGCGCCAGCTCGTGCTCGTCTGCGACGTGTCGGGCTCGATGGAGCCCTACGCCCGGATGCTGCTCCAGTACCTGCAGGCCAGCGTGGCCGCCCGCCGCCGCGTGGAGGCCTTCGTGTTCGGCACGCGGCTGACCCGCGTGACCCGCGAGCTCGCCGGCCGCGACCCCGACGCCGCGCTGGGCCGGGCCGGGGAGGCGGTGGCCGACTGGTCGGGGGGCACCCGCATCGGAGAGGCCCTCGCGACCCTCAACCGCGAGCACGGGCGCCGGGTGGGCCGCGGCGCCGTCGTCGTGATCCTCTCCGACGGCTGGGATCGCGGCGATCCCGGGGAGCTCGCGGCCGAGGCGGCCCGCCTGCGGCGCTGCGCCGCGATGCTCGTGTGGCTCAATCCGCTCAAGGCGGCGCCGGACTACGAGCCGCTGGCGCGCGGCATGGCCGCCGCGCTCCCGCACGTCGACCATTTCCTCGCCGGCAACTCGCTCGCCTCCCTCGCGCAGCTGGCCGACCTGCTGGAAGGGGCCACGGCGGACGTGGGAGGATCCCGGCCATGAGCGATCCCGGAGCCTGCGCGTGATCGGCGGCATCGTGCTCGCCGCGGGCGCGGGCCGGCGGTTCGGCGGCCCGAAGCAGCTCGCGCGGCTCGACGGGCGGCCGCTGATCGAGCATGCCATCGCGGCGATGACGGCCGTCCCGGCGATCGACCCGGTGGTCGTGGTGCTCGGCGCCCGCGCCGAGCGCATCGAGGCCGAGGCCGACCTCTTCGGGGTCGACGTGCTCGTCTGCCCCGGCTGGGAGGAGGGCCAGGCGGCCTCGCTGCGGATGGCGGTCGCGGCGCTCGCGGACTGCGACGCCGTCCTCGTCACGCTGGCGGACGAGCCCTTCGTCACGCCGCAGGTGATCGCCGGCGTCCTGGACCGGGCCGACGGCCGCGCGCCAGCGGTGCGGGCCACGTACGCCGGCCGGCCCGGGCATCCCGTGCTCCTCAAGCGCTCGCTGTATCCGCGCCTCGCCACGCTGCAAGGGGACGTCGGCGCCCGGGCCGTGCTCGCCTCGGTCCGCGTCCAGGAGTGGGAGTGCGGCCATCTCTGCCGCGGCGACGACATCGACACCCCCGAGGAATTGGAGAGGATCCGCGCATGAAGCTCGAGCAGTCCTTCGACGTTGCGGCGCCCCTCGAGGAGGTGTGGGCGGCGCTCATCGACGTGGAGCGGGTCGCTCCCTGCCTCCCCGGTGCCGAGATCACCGAGGTCGGCGCGGACGGCAGCTACAACGGCACGTTCAAGGTCAAGCTCGGGCCCACCACCGCCGAGTACCGCGGCACGCTCCAGGTCGAGTCCGCCGATGAGGCGACCCGCACGGCGACGATGCGCGCCACCGGCAGCGACAAGCGCGGCCAGGGCGGCGCGAAGGCGACGATCGTCAACAGCCTCAGCGAGGAGGCCGGGGTCACCCGGGTCGATGTTGTGACCGACTTCACGATCACCGGCAAGCTCGCGCGCTTCGGGCGCGGGGGCATGGTCCAGGACGTCTCCAACCGGCTCATGCGGGAGTTCGCGTCGTGCCTGGCCAGCCGCCTGGCCGCCGAGCAGGAGGCGCGCACCGAGGCGGCCGCCGCCGCGGCGCAGGCCGGGCCCGCCGCCGCGTCGGATTGGGCCTCGCCGGGGGGCGAAGGCATCGAGCCGTCCCCTCCCCCGGGAACACCGCCGCCGCCGGCGGCCAAGCCGATCTCGGGCTTCTCCCTGATGCTCGGCGCGCTCTGGGACCGGATCCGCCGGCTGTTCGGCCGCGGGCCGCGAACGTAGGGCGGCCGGGCCGAGAACCGCTCTCAGACGCCCAGCTGACGCCCGGTCCTCACCGCCGTGTTCCCCAGCGGGTGAAGGTCGGCCACACGTCGAGCAGCTTCCCGTTGCGCACGGCGTGCACCGCGCCGAAGAAGTCGATCCCGTCCCCGGACTGGTGCGGCCACATGAGCACGTAGTCCTCGGTGGACAGCGAGCCCTTCGGGGCGTACACCGCTGCCCGGCCGCCCTCCCGCAGGTTGTCCTGGACCCCGGCCGGGTAGATGAACTCGGGCTGGTTCCCGTCGCCGTCGGGCCAGCTCGACCCGACGAGGAAGTACTCCTCCCCGGTGATCGGCGGCAGCGGCTTCTTCGACACGAGCTCGGTGGGGTAGGGCCCGACGTCCTTGAGGACCGGGGCGCACTGGGTCACGGCCCGCGCGAGCCCCTCCTTGTCGAACGTCTGCAGGTACCCGGCGTACATGTACGCCGAGCCCGGGCTGATCTCGTTGCACTCCCGGCTGCCCGCCCAGTTGCGGTAGTTGGCGCTGGCCGGGCCGTTCCGAATCAGGGTCCGGGCGTCGTAGAGATCGCTGCCGTCCGCCGTGAGCTGGGCGAGGTAGTTCGCGTAGAACTCCCGCGCCTGCTTGGCCACGGTCTGCCGCACGCCGAGGTCGCCGGTCAGCGTCGCGTGCCCGTCGTAGCAGAGGACCGCACGGAGCCGCAGCCGGCGCTTGGCGCGGCGCAGCACCTTGATCGCGGCCGCGATGTCCGGCTCGAAGTGAAGGCCGCCGCGCCCGAGCCCGGAATCGAACTCCAGGGCGACGTCGAGCGGCAGCGGCCGGCGCGTCGTGCGCGCGAGGCGCTCGAGGTCCTCGAGCAGCTCCACCGAGCTGGCCAGAATCGTGAGGCGGTGCCGGCGCTGGCCGCGGGGCGGGCGCGAGCCGAGGTAGGCGCGCAGCTCGCCGCGGGTCGGCGGGTAGCCCATGAGCAGGTCGGTGCCGGCCGGCGCGGCGGTCATGATCTCGTCGACTTGGCGCAGGTGGAAGACCAGGCCGCGCGGCTGGGGCAGCTGGCGCAGGACGTAAGCGCACAGCTGCGGGGACTGAAACGCCTTGAGCGCCGGGCGCACGGCCCAGCCCTGGCGGCGCGCAAACGATTGGATCACCTTGGCGTTCTGGTCGACGGCGGCGAGGTCGACGAACGTCAGCGGCTCGCCGCGGCGCGTGCGCGCGGGCCAGGCGGGCCAGGGCGCGCGCGCCCGTCGGGCTGCCGCCGCCGAGCGGCGGCGCGGCAGCGCAGCGGGCGGCGCGGCGGCCGTCGCCGCGGCGGGCCCGATCGCGGCGGCGGCGCCGGCGGCGCCAGCGGCGGCGAGCAGGCCGCGCCGGGTGAGGTCGGTGGCGTGATCGGGCATCGGGCTCCTCCTGTGGGGCGCGGACGGGCCGATGCTAGGCGCGGCCGTCCGGGCCGGCATCCGTAGGCGCTACGGCCCGGGCTGCGGCTGCCCGCGGACGCCCCGGAACGGCGGAGGGCCCGCACGCGGCGGGCCCTCCGGGGGCGGCACGGAACTCGGCGTCAGCTAGCAGGCGACGAGCAGGTGGAACGCGCGGTCGGCGCTCGCGCCGGCGATGTCGGTGGTGCGGACGTAGACGCCGTTGTCCTTGCCGGACCGGCGCACGGCCGAAGCGAAGCCGATCGACGTCGACGTCGTGGCGCCGCCCTGCTGGACGCTGTAGGCGCAGTCCCGCACGGAGCGGTCGAACTGGACCTCGTAGGCACCGGTCGAGATCTTCGTGCTCGACGCGAACTCAGCGCTGGCCCGCGCCTTGGTCCCGCCGGCGTCGATCACGGCGAAGAACGGCCCGACGCCCTTGGCGAGCTTGGCCTTCGTGACCGAGCCGTCGCCGAGCTTGTCGGCGTTGACGGCGCCCGTGGCCAGCTTCGATGCCGTCACGGCGCTGTCGCCGAGGCGCGGGGTCGTCACGGCACCGCTCGCCAGCTTCGGCGTCGTGACGGCCTCGTCGACGAGCGACTCGGTCTCGACGGCGCTGCGCCCGAGCTTCGCGGCGTTCACGGCGTCGTTGGCGAGATCGGGCGTCTTGACCTGGCCGTTGCGGATCTTGGCGCTCGTGACCGAGTTGGCCGCGAGACGAACCGCCGCGTAGCCGGTCGTGCTCATGCCGACGAACAGCGCCAGCAGTGCGACGATCATCGCGGGGGAGGGGCGGGGAACGGAGATGGAGCGCATGGCGGGCCTCCTGAGGGGGCGGTGGCGGTGGGTGACGTTCACGCTAGGCGCGCGCAGCCGGCGCCTCCGGCGGCTGCGCGACGCCGGCTGTGTCACCCTCGCGACGGTGTGCGGTTGCGCCGGGCGGCCGGGAGCGGCGATGATCGGTCGCGGACACCCGGCGAGGGAGGAGCAGCGATGGGGGAGAGGATCACGCGCCGCGGGCTCGTGGGCGGCGCGGCGGCAGCCGGCGCTGCGACGGCGGCCGGCGCCGTTCCCGCGGCCGCTGGGGCGGCCCGCACGCGGCGGGCCGACGTCTGCATCGTCGGCGCCGGCCTGGCGGGGCTGACCGCCGCCCGGGCGCTGGCCGCCACGGGCCGCTCGGTCGTGGTGCTCGAGGCGCGGGACCGCGTCGGCGGACGCCTCCTGAACGCCTCCCTCGGCAGGGGCAGGATCACCGAGATCGGCGGCGAGTACGTCGGGCCCACGCAGGACCGCATCCTCGCTCTCGCGGCGGCCGTCGGCGTGCGCACCTTCCTCACCTACAACGCCGGATCCAACGTCCAGATCGTCAACGGGCGCCGCACGCTGTATCCGGCGACGGGCCTGCCCGACGATCCGGATGTGGCGGGGGACCTCATCGCGGCGATCTCGTCGCTCGACGGCCTGGCCACGGAGGTGCCGGTCGCGGCCCCGTGGACGGCCCGGCGCGCCGCCGAGTTCGATTCCCAGACGTTCGAGACCTGGAAGCAGGCGACGCTGAAGACCGATGCCGGCAAGAAGGTGTTCGACGCCGCAGTGAACGCGGTGTGGGGGATGGAGCCCCGCGACGCCTCGCTCCTCTACGTCCTGGCCTACGTCGCGGGCGCCGGAAACGAGCGCAACCCGGGCAGCCTGATCCGGCTCGTGTCGACGCCGGGCGGGGCCCAGGAGCGGCGCTTCGTCGGCGGCTCCCAGCTCGTCGCCGAGCGCGTGGCGGCCCGCCTGGGCGGCCGGGTCGTGCTCGGCAGCCCGGTGCGGCGGATCGTCCAGCGCGGAGGACGGGTGCGCGTGACGAGCGACCGGGCCGTGGTGGACGCCCGCCGCGTCATCGTGGCGATCCCGCCGGCGCTGACCGCGGGGATCGAGTACGCCCCCGCCCTCCCGGCCGATCGCGCCCAGCTCGTGCAGCGCATGCCCCAGGGCTCGCTCATCAAGTGCGAGGCGGTCTACAGCCGGCCCTTCTGGCGGGCCAAGGGCCTGTCGGGGCAGGGCGTGAGCGACGTCGGCCCGGCGAACACCACGTTCGACAACTCGCCGCCGGACGGCACGCCCGGCGTGCTCTTCGGCTTCGTCGGCGGCCACAACGCCCGCGTCTGGGGCGCCCGGCCTGCGGCCGCGCGCCGCGCCGCGGTGCTGAAGAACCTCGCCGCCTTCGTCGGCGACGAGGCGCTGCGCCCGCGGGAGTACGTGGAGCGCAACTGGTCCGAGGAGATCTGGACCCGCGGCTGCCCGGTCGCCTTCACGCCGCCCGGAGTCCTGCTCGAGTACGGGCCGGCGATCCGCCGCCCGGCGGGCCGGATCCACTGGGCCGGCACGGAGACCGCGACCTACTGGATGGGCTACATGGACGGCGCGGTCCGCTCGGGGGAGCGGGCGGCCCGCGAGGTGCTGGCCGCGCGCTGAGCGCCCAGCCGCTCAGTCCCGCTTCACCATCACCCACACGAGGGCGATCCCGAAGCCGATCTGCCCGAAGGAGAGCGCGGTGCCGAGGTTCACGGCTCCGAGCAGGCCGGCGAGGGCCGAGGCGCCCGCGAACGCACCGAGCATGATGGCCAGATCGGTCAGCCAGCTGCGCATGGCGGCCACCCTACGCGTCCGCCTGCGCCCGCGCCTCGAGGGCGCCGACCAGCGCGGGCACCTCGAGCCCCGGGTCTTGCGCTTCCAGCCAGCGCCCGGCGGCGCGGCGCCCGCCGAGCGCCCGCAGCCCGCGCGCGCCGTGCTCGGCAGCGAAGTCGGCGAGGGCGTGGTGGCGGCGGGCGCGCAGGCGGCGCGCGGCGAGGTCCAGCCGGGCCCGGTGGGCGTCGATGGCCGCCACGAGCTCCTCGATCCCCTGCGGGGGCGCCACGGACGACACGGCGACCACCTCGGTGTCGCGCGCCCCGAGCGAGCGCAGGGCCGCGGCGAGGTCGCGGCGTGACCGCAACGCCGGCGGCCCGAGATCGGCCTTCGTGACCACCAGCACGTCGGGGATCTCCATGATCCCGGACTTCAGGAACTGGAGCACGTCGCCGGATCCGGGCTGCACGACGACGGCGACGGTGTCGGCCACGTCGGCGACGTCGGTCTCGGACTGGCCGACGCCGACGGTCTCGATCACCACGACGTCGAAGGCGGCGGCGAGCGCCTGCGCGGCGGCGCGCGTCGCCGGAGCGAGGCCGCCGAGCTGCTCGCCCGCCGCGGTGGAGCGGATGAACACCCCGCGGTCGCCGGGATCGAACGGGATGCGCGCGCGGTCCCCCAGGAGCGCGCCGCCCGACCGCTTCGACGACGGGTCGACGGCGAGCACCGCGACCGTCCGGCCCGCGGCGCGCCACGCGGCGAGCAGCGCTCCCAGGAGCGTCGACTTCCCGGCGCCCGGCGGGCCCGTGACGCCGACGACGTGGCCGGGTGCCTCGCCGCCGAGCGCGGCCGGCGAGGTCTCGTGCAGCAGTGCCGCGACCTGCGCCCGCGCCGCCGGGGCGCGGCTCTCCACGAGGTTGAGCGCCGCCGGGGCGGCGCCGAGGTCCCGCGCGCGCAGGCGCGCGCCGAGAGCGGCGCCGTCGGCGGAGTCGGTCGGGGCCGGGCCGGGCACGGCGCGAACGGTACCGGCGCCCCCGGCCGTGGCGGTCCCGGCGTGCCCGGTCCCCCGGGACGCGCCCCGGCGACCGTGGCCACGGAATCGCCCGAACTTGACCACACGGGCGGTGGCCAGCGTCGGGCGATCTCCGGCGGGGCGCCCGGCGAGCGCGGCCGCCGGCAGGAGGGACGCCGTCCGAAGCTACGCCGACGCCGCGGCGCCGTGGCGCTCGGCTACGAGCGCCACGATGTCGCGCATGATCCGGTTGAGGTCGAAGTCCTTGGGCGTGTAGACCGCCGCCACGCCGGCCTCGCGCAGGGGCGCGACATCGGCGTCCGGGATGATTCCGCCCACCACGACCGGGGCGTCGACGCCGGCGTCGCGCAGTGCGGCGATGACCGCCGGGATCAGCTCGCGGTGCGAGCCCGAGAGGATCGAGAGGCCGACCACGTGGACGCCTTCCTGCAGGGCGGAGGCCGCGATCTGGGCCGGGGTCAGGCGGATGCCCTCGTAGACGACGTCCATGCCGGCGTCCCGGGCGCGGACCGCGATCTGCTCGGCCCCGTTGGAGTGGCCGTCGAGGCCAGGCTTCCCGACGAGGATCTTCAGGCGGCGCCCCAGCCCCTCCGAGACGCGGTCGACCTCGTCGCGCAGCCCGGCGAGGTCCGGGTCGTCAGCGCCGGCAGCCGCCTCGCCCACGCCCGTGGGCGCCCGGTAGGAGCCGAACACGTCGCGCAGCGTGCGGGCCCACTCGCCGGTGGTCACGCCCGCCCGGGCGGCGGCGATCGTCGCCGGCATGATGTTCTCGCCAGGGTCCGCGGCGGCCCGGGCGAGGCCGGCCAGGGCGGCGTCGGCCGCGGCGGCGTCGCGCTGCTCGCGCCAGCGCTGCAGCGCCGCGGCCTGCTGGGCCTCGACGGCGGGGTCGACGACGAGAATCCCGCCTTCGACGTCCGCGGTGAGCGGCGACGCCTCGGACTCGGTGAAGCGGTTGATGCCAACGACGGTGAGGTCGCCGCTCTCGATGCGCCGGACCCGGTCGCGGTGCGAGTCGACCAGCGCGGCCTTCATGTAGGGCACGGCCTCGACGGCGCCGCCGTGCTCGGCCACGATCGCCATCTCGGCCCGCGCGCCCTCGAGGAGTTCGGCGACCAGCCCGTCCATGACGACCGAGCCCTCGAAGATGTCGGGGTACTCGAGCAGGTCGGTCTCGAAGGCGAGGACCTGCTGGATCCGCAGGGACCACTGCTGGTCCCACGGCCGGGGCAGGCCCAAGGCCTCGTTCCAGGCCGGGAGCTGCAGCGCGCGGGCCCGGGCGCTGCGGCCGAGCGTGACCGCCAGGGCTTCGAGCACGATGCGCTGGACGTTGTTCTCGGGCTGGGCCTCGGTGAGGCCGAGCGAGTTGACCTGCACCCCGTAGCGGAAGCGGCGCTGCTTGGGGTCCTGCACGCCGTAGCGCTCGCGCCCCAGCTCGTCCCAGAGGATCCCCATCGCCCGGAGCTTCGCGTGCTCCTCGACGAACCGGACGCCCGCGTTGACGAAGAAGGAGATCCGGGAGAACACCTGCGGCATGAGCTCCGGGTCGACCCGCTCACGGACCGCATCGAGCACCGCGATCGCGTTGGACATCGCGTAGGCGATCTCCTGCACGGGCGTGGCCCCCGCCTCCTGGAGGTGGTAGCTGCAGATGTTCACCGGGTTCCACTTGGGCACCTCGGTCACCGTGTAGGCGACCATGTCGGCGATCAGCCGCATGGACGGGCCCGGAGGGAAGGCATACGTGCCGCGCGACAGGTACTCCTTGAGGATGTCGTTCTGGGTCGTGCCCTGGAGGGCCGCCGGCGCGACACCCTCGTCCTCGGCCGCGACGATGTAGAGCGCGAGCAGCCAGGCGGCGGTGGCGTTGATCGTCATCGAGGTGTTCATCCGGTCCAGCGGGATGTCGTGCAGCAGCGCGCGCATGTCCCCCCGGTGCGACACGGGCACGCCCACCTTGCCGACCTCGCCGCGCGCGAGCTCGTCGTCGGCGTCGTAGCCCGTCTGGGTGGGGAGGTCGAAGGCGATCGACAGGCCGGTCTGGCCCTTGGCGAGATTGGTCCGGTACAGCTCGTTGGACTTCTCCGCGGTCGAGTGCCCCGCGTACGTCCGCATCATCCAGGGGCGATCTGGCTCGGGCAGGCGGTGGTCGCTCATGCCCTGATTGTAGGAGCGACGTGGCGGGCCCGGCGGCCTGCCGCAGCGCCGGGGAGGTCACGGCGCGGCGGGCGGGTCCTCCTCCGGCGGGCCGCCGGCCTCGGCCGCGCCGGCGCCGGCGTCGCGCCGCGACCCGAGGTGGCCGGCCTCCACCATCGTCCCGAGGACGTCCATGATCGCCCGCGCCCCGAGCTGGGCGGTCATGTCCGAGACGTCATAGGGGGGCGCGATCTCGACGACCTCCATGCCGCAGATGCCCTCGCGCGCGACCATGCGCAGCGCCTTGAGGGCCTCGCGCGGCAGCAGCCCGCCGGGCTCCGGCGACCCGGTTCCCGGCACGAAGCCGGCGTCGATCGAGTCGATGTCGAAGGAGAGGAAGACGGCCTCGGCGTCCTTCCAGGCGCATTCCAGGGCGATCTCGACCGCCTTCTCGACCCCGAGCTCCTCGACGTCGGAGATCGTGATCACCGTCGTGTCGCGCTCGCGAGCGACCTTCATGCCGGGCCGGGACCCGTACCAGCCGCCGATGCCCATCTGCACGAGGTTGGACGGCGGCGCGTTCGGGATGTCCGTCGCATGGAACCACGGCGTCGTGTGCATCCGCTCGTCCATGTCGCGCTCTTGGATGTCGATGTGGCGGTCGAGATGGATGATCCCGATCTTGCCGTCGATGTGGGGGGCGAGCGCCCGCACGTCGGGGTACCCGATCGAGTGGTCGCCGCCGATCACCACCGGGAAGACACCGCGCTCGTGCACGAACGAGACCGCGCGGTCGATCTGGTCGAAGGACTTCTCGATGTTCGACGGGATCACGAAGATGTCGCCGGCGTCGCAGAGGTTGAGCTCCTCGACGAGATCGACGCCCATGTCGGCGTTCAGCCCGTCGTAGAGGGCCGAGATGCGCCGCACGGCCTGCGGTCCGAAGCGGCAGCCTGCCCGGTAGGTCGTGCCCATGTCGAACGGCGCGCCGATGATCGCGACGTCGTACTTCCCGACGTCGCGGATGTTTTCGCAGTACGGCGCCTTGAGGAAGGTGTTGATGCCGGCGAACGCCGGCTGCGCGCCGCGCGAGAAGGTCGAGATCGTGCGGTCGTTGACCGACGGCGCGGCCTCGAGGCCCAGGTCCAGGCCCCGCTCGGCCGCCTCGCGCTGCTTGCGGTCAGGGATGTCCTTCAGGCGCTTGTGGACCTCCATGCCCCGGAGCTTGCGGCGGTCGAACGGCGTGCCGTGGCCGTGGCCGTGGCCGTGACCGGGCGGGTGGAACATGCCCATGCGCGGGCTCCTCTCAGTGGTCAGCGAACTGCCTGTAGGGACAACCTGATTTGCGGGGTCTACCGCGGGCGCCCCGGGGGTGTCAAGGGCGCGGCGGCGACGACCGGAACCCCACAGGCCAGCGGCGGGCGCGGCCCGGGCGGGCCTGTCCTATCCTTCGCCCAATGACCGGACAGGAGAATCCCGGCCAGCCGGCCATGCAGGCCGGGCGCCTCGACCGCACGAGCTTCGTGCCCCTGTACTACCAGCTGCAGGAGGTGCTCAAGGAGCAGATCGAGTCGGGGGTGTGGCGCCCCGGCGATGCGCTGCCGTCCGAGCCCGCGCTCGCCCGCGCCTTCGGCGTGAGCCGCGTGGTCATTCGCCAGGCGCTGGCGATCCTGCAGGACGACCGCCAGATCGTGCGGATCAAGGGGCGCGGCACGTTCGTGGCCGAGCCGAAGCTCGAGGCGCGGGCCGGCGGCCTCTCGCGGCTGCTGGCCAGCCCGCGTCCGCCCGGCGTCGTGATCGACACGCTGGACGTGGGCTGCCCCCAGGTGGACGCCTCGATCCGCGCGCAGCTCGGCGCCAGCGAGGCCGACGAGATCCTCCGGATCACGACGCTCCAGTCGGTGCGCGACACGCCGCTGAGCATCAGCTACTCCTTCTTCCGCCGCCGCGACGCGGCCTGGCTGGAGGACATCGCGGTCGCCGGGCTGCCCCTGCCGCGCGACGTCGTGCTCGCGGACCACGGGATCGCCCTCGGGCGCTCCCGGGTCGCGATCGAGACCAGCCAGTGCGGGCGGTTCGAGGCCGACCGCTTCGGCATCCCGCCCCGCGCCCCGGTGTTCCTCGTGCTCTGCACGGAGTTCTCGAGCGGCGACGGGGCGCCACGCCCGTTCGAAGCGGCCCGGGTCGAATACCGCGGCGACCTCGTCCAGATCCGGCTTGAGGTCTCGGAGCGTTCGGCCGGCGAGCTCGACGCGATGTGGGAGCTTTCGGGGCAGGAGGGGGGACGCGAGCGTTCCGACGCGCGCCGCGCTTGAGGCGGGCGGGGGGGTCAGGCGTCGGCCGGGGCGGCAGGCGGGCCGGCAGCTTCGGCGCCTGTGCCGGGCGGGGCGGCCGTCCCCTCACTCGCGCCGGCCGCGGGCCCGCCGTCCGGGAGGGCAGCCCGCCCGCCACGGCGAGTCCGCCGGAGCGGCCAGGTGAACTCTCTGCCGCCCGTGATGCCGCGGGGCCGGAACAGCAGGATGAGGAGCATCGCCAAGGCAAGGCCGACCTCCTGAAGCCCCGGTCGGCCCGGCACCTTGATCACACCGAGGTCGACGCCCTTCTCCACCTGACGCAGCCCGTACGTGAGCACTGAAACGGCGACGGGCCCGACGACTGCTCCGGCCACACTCTTCGTCCCGCCGACGACGAGCATCGCGATCACGATGAACGTGATGTTCAGATAGAACGCGTCCGGGTTGAAGACCCCGAGGAACTGGGCGTACAGGAAGCCGCCGAGCCCGATGAAGAACGCGCTCAGCACGAAGGCGATGCCGCGGTCGCGGGCGAGGTTGACCCCGATGCTCCGGGCGGCGACCTCGTCCTCACGGGATGCCCGGACCCGCAGGCCGGTCTTCGTCTCCTTGAACGCGTAGGCCGCCGCGATCGTCACCAGCGCCCCCACCAGCGCAACCGTCATCGTCGTGTTCGTCGGCACGCCGATCATGCTTTGGCGGCCGCGCGTAACGGCGGTCCAGTTGCTCGTGACGTCGTGGACGATCACGAGGACCGCGAACATCGCGAGGGAGATCGCGAGGCCTGGCAGCCGCATGAGCGGGATCGCGACGAGGAGCGCGAACACTGCCGCCGCGGTCGAGGCGAGCAGCGCCGCCGGCAGGCTCCCGAGCTCGGCGCTCCCCAGCCACGACGGAAGGTCAGGGAGCAGGAATCCCTTCTGGAGTGCCGGGATCGTCAACAGCGCGCCGGCGTAGGCCCCGATGGCCATGAAGCTCATGTGCCCGAACGAGAGGATGCCGGTGTTCCCCGCGAAGAAGAAGAACCCGACGACCAGCACGACGTTGATGAGCATCGTCGTCGCTTCGCGCTGCAGCACCGGCGAAGCCCACGAGGCGGCGAGCACGATGAGGGCAAGCGGAACCGCGAGCGCGGCGAACGGGAAGATTGCGCGCCAGACGGCTCCGAGGCGCTGACTGCCGTTCATCACACCCGCGCCTGAGCGGACTTGACGGTGAGCAGGCCGTGTGGCCGCACCAGCAGGATCAGGAAGACGATCCCGTAGACGAAGGCATCGCGGTAGGGCCGCAAGCTGGCGGGCAGCAGCGCCTCGAGGGCCACCGTGAGCACGCCGAGCGTGAAGGCGGCAAGGACCGAGCCCGGCAAGCTCCCGAGGCCTCCGAGGATCGTGGCGATGAACGCGATCAGCACGGGAGAGAGGCCGATGAGCGGCGTGACCGTGCCGCCCTGGGCGACGACGAGCAGCGCCGCGGCGGTCGCGAGCACGCCGCTGATCGCGAAGGCGGCGGCGATGATCCGGTTGGCCCGCACGCCGAGAAGGCGAGCCATGTTGAAGTCCTCGGCGGCCGCCCGCATCTGAACCCCGATCGTGGTGCGCTTCAACAGGAGCGCCAGCCCGCCGACGAGCACGACCGTCACCGCAACGGTGATGATGCTCAGCGCGCTGATCCGGAGGTCGCCGACCTGCACCGACCCGCTGAAGATGTCCGGCAGCCGGATGCCGCGCGGCCGGGCGCCGAAGATGACGAGCGCGAGGTTCGAGAGCAGGAAGCTGACGGCGAAGGAGGTCACCAGGAGCGTGTCGTCGCTCGCGCCCCGGACCGGCCGGAACGCGACCCGCTCCATCGCCAGCGCAGCCACGACGACCGTTGCAACCACGAGCGCGATCCGCACCGAGAACGGGATGTCGGCGAACAGGAAGAGCGCGTAGCCGCCGATCATGATGAGCTCGCCGTGGGCGAAGTTGATCAAGCGCATGATTCCGTACAGGAGGGCCACGCCGAGCGCGAGCAGCGCGAAGAGGCTGCCGAGGCTCACGGCGTCGATCACGTTCTGGAGGAACTCGGTCACTGGCGCGCTCCGTTCATGCCCCGAGGTAGGCCTGCTCGACGGCGTCGATGGCCGGCAGCGACGGGCCGGCGCCGGAGAGCGCGATCTTCCCCGACCGCAGCACGTACGCCCGGTCGGCGAACGCCAGCGTGCGCCGCGCGTTCTGTTCGACCAGGAGGATCGTCACGCCTTCGTTGCGCAGGTCCTGCAGCAGGCGGAAAACGTCCTCGACGACGAGCGGCGCGAGGCCCAGCGAGGGCTCGTCGAGCAGCAGCAGCTTGGGGCGAAGCATCAGGGCGCGGGCGATCGCGAGTTGCTGCTGCTCGCCGCCGGAGAGCTTGCCCGCGATGGTCCCGGCGTAGCGCTCGAGGACCGGGAAGCGCGCAAGGATCCGCTCGAGGTCCGCCGCGACCTCGCCGTCTCTGCGCGTCGTGGCGCCCAGCCGCAGGTTCTCGGCGACCGTGAGCGTTCCGAAGATGTGGCGGCCCTCGGGAACCAGCGTGATACCGCGGCGCACGATCCGCTCGGGCACCTGGCGGTGGAGCGGCTCGCCGCCGAAGCGAACAGTGCCCTGCGTCGGCGACGTGAGGCCGACGATGCTCGAGAGGGTTGTCGTCTTCCCGGCGCCGTTGGGCCCGAGGAGGATCACGATCTCGCCCGCGCCGACCTCGAGCGTCACGCCGCGCAGCGCGGCGATGCCGCCATACGAGACGTGGAGGTCCTCGACCTGGAGCATGGGGCTAGTCGACGTCATCGCCGAGATAGGCCGCTACGACGGCCGGGTCGGATCGCACCTCGTCGGGGGTCCCGATGCAGATCGTCCGTCCGTAGTTGAGGACCTGGATCCGGTGGCAGAGCCGCATGATCACGCGCATGTCGTGCTCGATCAGCAGCACCCCGCAGCCGACGCTGTCCGGCAGGGTCTGGAGCCGCCCGATCAGCGCCTCGCTCTCCTGGTCGTTGAGTCCGGCGGCGGGCTCGTCGAGCAGCGCGTAGCGCGGCCTGCGGGCAAGCGCCCGGGCGATCTCCGCATGACGCTGCTCGCCATAGGAGAGCGACTCGGCCGGCAGGTGGGCCCGGTCCGAGAGCCCCATGAACTCCAGCAGCTCCGCGGCACGGGCCTTCGCCTTGCGGCGGGCGACCCGTCGTCCCCCGACGCCGACTTCGACGTTCTCGAGGGTGCTCAGGTGGGCGAACAGACGGCCGCTCTGGAATGTCCGGCTCACGCCATGGTGCGCCAGCTTGTGCGCTGGCCATCGGGTCACGGCTTCGCCGTCGAGCCGCAGCTCGCCGGCGGACGGCCGTTGAAAGCCGGTGAGTGCGTTGACCAGCGTTGTCTTCCCCGCGCCGTTCGGCCCGATCAGGCCCAGGATCTCGCCACGCCCGAGGTCGAGGTTCACGCCGTCGACGGCCTTGACGCCAGCGAAATGGACGCGCAGATCGCGGCACGAAAGCGTGTCATCCGGGACGGGATCCCGCGCGTCGGCCGCTGGCGCCTGGTCCGGCGGCATCTAGCCCTTGGGGATCGGCACGACCTTGGGTGTCCATGTCTCGACGAAGCTGGTCTTGCCGTCCTGGATCTTGAGGATCCGGAACTCCCGCTTGAACGTGATGTGGTACTTCGGCGTGAAGGTGGTTGCGCCCACGAGCAGCTTCTCGTTGTTGAACGTCTCCAGAGCCTTCTGGAGCTTGGGCCCGTCGGTGCTCTTCGACTTCGCATAGGCGCGCTGGAGGGCCTCGATCACGCTGTAGCCGGTCGTGAAGCCGGCCGCGTAGTCCGGCGCCTTGCCGGTCGCCTTCGTGAATGCCGTGATCACGCGCTTGACCTCGGGGCTCGGGTCGTCGCCGAACACCGACGCGTACGCCATCGTCCAGACGTTGCTGATGTTGGGAACGGCGTCCTTCCAGAAGTCGCCGTCCATGGTGGAGTCGCCCGCGATCGGGATGTCGACGCCGCCGTTGCGCAACTGCTTCATCGCGCTCGCCGATCCAGGCATGTAGCTGGCGACGTAGATGACGTCCGGCTTGGTTGCGAGGCCCTTGATCCGGGTCACCTGGGAGGCGATGGACTGGTCGTCCTGTTTGAACGTGTCCTGTCCGACGACCGTGCCGCCGAGCTGCTTGAAGCGCTGGGTAAAGCCGTAGGCGGACTGGATGTCGAAGTCGATGGTGTTGTCGAGCAGGACGTAGGCCGTCTTGTACCCGAGCTTCTCATTGGTGTACTCGGCCATCGTGGCGCCCTCGGAAGTTGCCGCTGGCGCCATCGTGAAGGCGAGCGGCCCGATGCCGCTGGGACCGAACTTCGTCGAGCCTGCGCAACTCGACATGGCGACGACGTTCTTCTTCTGCGCGGCGAGCGCGATCGGCGCCCCGAAGTCGAAGTCGCAGGTCGTCATGACGAAGTTCGCGCCCTTGTCGAGGACCTCAGCCGCGGCGGTCACGCCCTGAGCGAGGTCGGACTTGGTGTCGGACTCGACGAACTTGATCTTGCGGCCGTCCAGGCCGCCCGATGCGTTGATTTCGGCGATCTTCACCTTCGCCGCCGCAACCGCGGGGACGTCAAACGCCGCGAGGAAGCCCGACTTGGCGGTGGCGAAGCCGACCGTGATCGGCCCGCTCTCGGCGGTCGCCGTGGTCGAGTCCGACCCGTTGTCGCTGCTTCCGCAGCCCGCGGCGACGACCGAAATGCTGGCCAGGGTGAGGGCCCCGAGACAGACGATGCGCTTCATCCCAACCTCCCAGTTGTGCCGGCCGCCGCACGCCGTTCGTGGATCGGTCACCGACCTACTTCGGATCCGAAGCTAACAGAACTGGATCCAAGAAACAAGCAAAGGGCTGTGCGCCCACGGTCGCGGCGGTCACGCGTAGAACTCGGGCGGATGCCGCAGGGACGGCCAGATCACCGGGCAGTGGCCCGGAACGAGCCGCGCCCCCTCGGCCGCCGCCAAGGCGACCAGCCGGTCGTGCGATTCACGACGGCGCGGCGCGTCTTGCGGCCGGGCCGAGGCTCCGATCGGGATGTTGCGCTCGAGGTTCTCCGCGAGGTCGATCGCGTCGATCGCGAAGAGCCACTTCCCCGAAGGAAGCGTGACGAGGTAGGACATGTGCCCCGGTGTGTGGCCGGGAGTGAAGATCGCCTCGATGCCCGCCGCGATGCGCCCGTCGCCACCGAGCGGCTGCCAGCGCAGGTCCCGGCCTTCGTAGTCCGGGCGCCAGTAGGCGTGCTCGGTGCGCGCCTCGCTGAGCGCGAACGCCAACTCGAGTTCCTGGATGAAGATGGGAGGCCCGCCGGCGAAGTGCGACAGGCCGCCGGAGTGGTCGAGATGCAGGTGGCTCACCGCCACGCCCGCGAAATGCCCGGGCTCCAGGCCGCAGGCGGCGAGCTGGGAGAGGAGCGGGTCGCGATCCGTGTCGAAGTCGGGGTCGCCCCAGACGTACACCTCGCGGTAGCGCTCCGGGTGGGTGCGCAGCCCGTCGCCCATCCCGGTCTCCAGAAGGAACCACCCGTCAGGCGAATGCACCGCGATCGCGATGACCGGGCAGCGGAACACCTCGTCACCGGCCCCTTCCACCGAGATCCAGCGCGGCACGCGCTCGTGGCCGAGCGTGAGGCAGTACAGCCGGCTGCAGACCCCGTTTGCGGTCACAGCCGGGCTCCCGTCATGGGAACTCGTCGCCCGCGATCGCGCTCTTCCAGTAGATGGTCTGGCTCTTGGTGAAGAACCGAATCGCCTCCTCGCCCTGCTCCGGGTCGCCGCTCCCGGAGGCTTTCCAGCCACCGGTCGGGGCCTGAACCTCGAGCCCGGTCGACGCGCGGTTGATCGCAAGCATGCCAACGTCAAGCTGGTTGCAGAGCTGGCGGACCCGGTCGATGTCGCGCCCGAAGACAGAGGCGACCAGCCCGTACTCCGTGTCATTGGCCACGCGCGCGAGGTCCGCGTCGTCGACCGCGTCCAGGATCGTGAGCACCGGGCCAAAGGCCTCGCGGCGCCCGAACGTGCTGTCGCGGCTGCCGGCGCCCACCAGGGCCGGGGCCATCGCGGCAGCCCCGCCTGTCTCCGGGCCCCGGGCCAGGACGGTGTCGCCCGCCGCTGCCGCCGCCGCAAGCCGGCCCTCGAGTTCGTCCCGCTTGGCGGCGTCGATGACCGGGCCGCCCCAGACGCCCTCCTCGCGCGGATCGCCCCAAGGCACCGCACGGGTCAGCTCGGCCAGGCGCCCGGCCAGCTCATCGCGGATGCCCGGGGTCGCGATCACGACACTGGTGGCCGTGCACTTCTGCCCGGCGAATCCGAAGGCCGCGCGAGCGATGGCCTCGGCGGCCTCTGGGCCCGCGTCGTCGAGCACCACGGCCACGTTCTTGCCGCCCAGCTCGCCCTGCATCCGGATCCCACGGCGGGCGACCCGGGCGCGGATCGCCTCGCCGACATCGGTTGAGCCCGTGAAGGACACCGCGGCCAGATCCTCGTCGAAAAGGGGGGCCGCCGACCGGCCCGAGGCCAGCACGAGGGACAGCGCGCCCTCGGCCAGGCCGGCATCGAGCAGGCAGGCCGCGAGGGCAGACGCGCACCCCATCGCCGCCGTGGCCGGCTTCCAGATCACCGGATTGCCGCAGGCCAGGGCGGGGGCGATCTTCCAGGCCGGGATCGCGAACGGGAAGTTCCACGGCGTGATCAACAGGCAGGGCCCGATGGGGCGGCGACGCGTAAGGATCGCCACCTCGGGCTCGGTCGCCGGCACGAGCGTTCCGCGGGCGCCCGTCGCCTGGCCGGCGTAGTAGTCGAGCACCCGCGCGGTGCGTTCGACTTCGGCGCGCGCCTCCTGCGCGGGCTTGCCGACCTCGCGCACCGCGAGGTGCGCCAGCGCAGCGGCGCGGTCGCGCACAAGGCCGGCTGCGCGCGCCAGGACGTCGCCGCGCGCCGACCAGCGAGCCGAGCCGAACGGCTTCGCGCTCGCAGCAGCTGCGGCCACGGCTCGCTGGAGCACGGCCGGCCCGGCATCGTGCGCCTCGGTCACCGGCGTCCCTGTCCACGGGTCGACGGAGCGGATAGCCGGGCCGTCGCCTGCGGCCGCGGTGCCCTCCACGAGGCTGGTGGCGCGGACTGCCGGCGGGGCGTCTTCAAAGGCGAGCATCGGGCGACTCTATCAATGTGGATCCATTCAGTCTAAGATTGGATCCATGGCATCTTCGCCGTCCCTTCCGGCTCTTCCGTCCGACCACGCCCGGGCCGCCATGGTGGAGCCCGAGTCGGGGTGGTCGTTGTCCTATCCGGACCTGGAGGCGACGGTCGAGCGGCTCGCCGGCGAGCTCGTCGCGCTCGGCGTTGCGCCTGGCGCGCACGTCGGCCTTCTGAGCGGCAACGGCCCTGAGGTCGTCCTCGCGTTCCTGGCCGTGGCCCGGGCCGGAGCTGCCGCGGTCCCGATCAACCCGTCCCTGACCGGCATCGAGATCGCCCGGATGTTCGAGGAGCTGGGACCGGCGGTGCTGCTCGTCGACCGCGCTGAGTCGAGCCCGGCGGTCGAGGACGTCTGCCGCCGCTTCGCCGTCGCGGCCCACGAGATCGCCCGCATCCCAAGCCCGGGGTTCGGGGCGGCCTCGGCGATCGCCGTGCCGCCGGAGCCGGATCCCGACACCGTCGCCCTGCTGCTCCAGACGAGCGGCACGACCAGCCGCCCGAAGACCGTCCCGCTCCGTCACCGCCACCTCGTCGCCTCGGCCCGCACCATCGCGGCCTGGTATGCCCTCGGGCCCGAGGACGTCACCTACTGCGTGATGCCGCTGTTCCACATCCACGGGCTCGTGGCCTCCACGCTGGCGACGCTCGCGTCGGGCGGCACGCTCGTCGTGCCCCGACGGGTGCGGCCACGCGCGTTCCTGCCCGACCTCGCCGCCCACGGGGTCACGTGGGTCTCGGCTGTCCCGACTCTGATGGCCCGCCTCGCCGGCGCCGGCCCGGGCCCGGACGCCGCGTCCCTCGAGCGGCTGCGCTTCGCCCGCACGTCCTCGGCGGCGCTCGCCCCGGCGATGATTGCTGAGTTCGAGGCGGCGTTCGGCGTCCCGATCCTGGAGGCCTACGGGATGACCGAGGCCACGCACCAGATGGCGTCGAATCCGCTCCCGCCCGGCGAGCGGCGGCCTGGCACGGTCGGCCTCGCGACCGGGATCGAGATCGCCACGATCGACGAGGCGTGGGACCCCGTTGCGCCCGGCGTGGCAGGCGAGGTCGCGATCCGCGGCGCTACGGTCATCGAGAGCTACCTCGACAACCCGGAAGCCAACGCCGTGTCGTTCCGGGACGGCTGGTTCCGGACAGGGGACGTCGGGACCCTGTCGCGCGACGGCTATCTCACGCTGGTTGGCCGGATCAAGGAGCTGATCAACCGGGGCGGCGAGAAGATCGCCCCGCGCGAGATCGACGAGGTCCTCCTGGCCCACGCCGCCGTCGCTGAGGCCGTGGCCTACGGAGTGCCGGACGCCAAGTACGGGGAGATCGTCCACGCCGTCGTGGTGGCGCGCGCGCCGGTGCAGCCGGCGGAGCTGATCGCCCACTGCGGGGCCCATCTGGCCGCATTCAAGGTCCCTGTCGCGGTTCGCATCGTCGACGAGATCCCCAAGGGCCCCACCGGCAAGGTCCAGCGTGTCGCCCTTGCGGAGCAGCTCGGGGCGTGAAGGTCGCGGTCCTCGGTGCGGGGGCCATCGGCGCCTACGTCGGCGCGATGCTCGCCCGCGGCGGGACTGAGACTGCGCTGATCGCCCGTGGCGCGCACGGCGCGGCAATGGCCGATTACGGCGTTCGGCTGCTGGGTGACGGCGCCGAGGTTGCGGTCCGGATGCCGGTGACCGACGACCCCGGGCAGGTCGGCCGGGTCGACGTCGTCTTCCTCGGGCTCAAGGCGCACCAGTACGCGGCAGCCGAGCCGCTCCTCGATCCCCTGCTCGGCCCGGAGACCGCGGTCGTCGCGGCGCAGAACGGGATCCCGTGGTGGTACTTCCACGGGCACGGCGGCCCGCATGACGGTCGGCGGATCGACAGTGTCGACCCGGGCGGTGCGGTTTCGGGCGTGATTCCGCCCGAGCGGGCGATCGGCTGCGTCGTGTACGCGTCGACCGAGATCGTGGAGCCCGGAGTCATCCGGCACATCGAGGACATCCGCTTCCCGGTCGGCGAGCCGGCCGGCGGGACGAGCGACCGCTGCGCTGCGTTCAGCGCGGCGATGCGGGCCGGCGGGCTCAAGGCGCCGGTCGCCCGCGACATCCGCCAACAGATCTGGCTCAAGCTCATGGGCAACGCGGTCTTCAATCCGCTGAGCGTGCTGACGCGCGCAACGATGGGGGAGATCTGCGCGAGCGGCCCGGCGCGCGGCGCCGCCGAGCGAATGATGTGCGAGGTCGTCGAGGTGGCGGCCGCCCTCGGGCGGGCGCCGCGAGTCAGCGTGGCCCAGCGGATGGCGGGCGCCGCGGCGGTCGGCGATCACCGCACGTCGATGCTCCAGGACTTCGAGGCGGGCAAGCCGCTGGAGCTCGACGCGCTCCTCGGCGCCGTGATTGAGCTCGCCGATCTCACCGGCGTGGACGCGCCCGCGCTGCGAACCGTGCACGGTGCGATGGACCTCGTGGCTGGCCGTCGCCCGCCCCGCCTGGACGCCAGGGGCCCCCGGTAGGATCGGCGCGCCAATGCGCGACGGAGCCACCACAGGCACGCAGTCGACGCCAGGAGCCGAGCTGGCCGGGCGGGCGCTCGTCGACCACATCGCCCAGCAGATCCAGATGCAGATCATGACCGGCGAGCTGGCGCCCGGGGAGCGGCTGCGGCAGGAGGCGCTCGCCGAGGAGTTCGGCGTCAGCCGGACTCCGGTGCGCGAGGCGCTGCGCCAGCTCCAGGCCAGCGGCCTGCTCGAGGTCGAGCCGCGCCGCGGGGCGGTCGTGCGTGGTCCCTCGGTGCGCGACATCCGCGAGGCCTACTTTCTGCGCGCCGAGCTCGAGGGAATTGCGGCGGAGCTGGCCGCCGAGGCGATCACTGACGAGCAGTTGGCGCGGCTCGGCGAGGCGGCCGCGCTGTTCCGCGCCTCGGTGGAGCACTTCACCGAGCAGACTCCGCCGGCCTTGGCGGATGCCGAGTGGCCCGCCGCGAACGACATGTTCCATGAGGTCATCCTCGAGGCGGCGGGGAACCTGCGGCTCTACGAGGCCGTCAGGCACCTGCATCTCGGCTTCCCGCGCAACCTCACCTGGGTGGCGCTCAGCGCGAGCTCCCGGCTCCTGCGCGAGAATGCGGCCGAGCACGAGCAGATCTTCGAGGCGATCGAGCATCGCCAGCCGGCCGCGGCCCGCAAGGCCATGCGCCGCCACATCGCCCGGTCGGGCGAGCTGGTGGCCAGGCACTTCGAGCGCACGCAGGTCGCAGACCGCCCAGTCTGACCGGCGCTCAGCGCGCGCCGGCCCAGGCCTCGCGGCGCAGGTCCGCCGCGGCGAGCACGCCGCCGTGGCGCGCGTCGAGCCCGGCGGCGACGGCGGCACCGAACGCGCGGTCGCCAGCGGGCCGCCAGTCGAGGTCGTGGCCGCGGGCGGCGAGGCCGTCGGCGACCTCGGCGTCGAGGCCGTCCTCCACTACCAGCCGCTGGTCCGCGGCGCGCCAGCGGCGCCGGTCGAGGGCGGCCGTGAGGCCGACGCCCTCGACCAGGAGCGCGTCGATGATCTGCACGAGCGTCTGCACTTGGCCGTCGGCTCCCGGCGTGCTGAGCGCGAGGATGCCGGCCGGGCCCTCGACGAGCATCGGGCACAGCGTGTGCACCGGCCGCTTGCCGGGGCCGGGCGCGTTGGGGCTCGCCGGGTCGGCCGAGAAGCTCTGCATCCGGTTGTTGAGGAAGAAGCCGCCCTCCGGCACCAGCACGGAGCTTCCGAACTCGTCGAACACGCTGATCACCATCGAGACCACGGTGCCTCCCGCATCGGCCGTCGCGATGGCGGTCGTGTGCGATTGGACCGTCGGCCCGCCGAGACGCCGGGCCCGCTCGAGGTCGATGTCGAGTTCGATCGCCAGCAGCGCCTCGGCGGCGCCCGGCGCGGAGATCCGGTCGCGGTGCTGAAAGGCAGCTTGGAGCGCCTCGACGGCCGCGTGGGAGCGGAGCGCCCGGTCCGCATCCCGGATCGGCTCGAGCCGGTGCAGGGCCATCAGCGCGAGGATGGCCTGGGTCACCGGCGGCTGAGCGTGCACTGTGGCGCCGTGAAACCCAATCGAGACCGGCTCGGACTCGACGGTTGTGTGCGCGGCGAGGTCGGCCTCGGCCATGGCTGCCTTGTCGGCCCGGCAGGCTGCGGCGATCGCGCCGGCGAGCGGCCCGGAGTAGAAGGCCGGCGGCCCCTCCCGGCCGATCTGCTCGATGGTCTCGGCCAGCGCCGGCTGGCGCACGAGCTGGCCCGGCTCGATCGTGGCGAAGGGGACCTCCCAGTCGCCGGCCCGGCGGGCGAGGCGATGGCGCTGACGCCCGGCTGCGTCGACGAGCGGCGCGCCGGCCGGGAAGCCGTCGGCGGCGAGACGGACCGCGGGGGCGAGCAGCGCGGGCATCGTCACGGCCCCGTGCCGCGCGTGCGCAGCGTGCAGCGCCGCGACCAGGCCGGGAACCGTGGCGGTGCCGGCGCCATCGCCGGGCACCCTCCCCCGGAACCCCGCCGGTGCGCTTCCGGTGCCGTTGTAGGCGCGGAGTGCGCCGGCCGGCTCCCGCACGAGGAACAGCGCGTCGCCGCCCAGGCCGCAGGACTCGGGGAGCAGGACGCAGAGGGCGTAGGCCGCCGCCACCGCCGCATCCACGGCCCCGCCGCCGGCGGCAAAGGCTTCGAGTGCCGCGCCGGTCGCAAGGGGGTGCCCGGAGGCAGCCGCGCCGCTGGCGCCCTGCGCCGCAGGCCGGGGAAGGTCGCTCACCCGGCGGCCCCGCCGTCCGGCGCTGCGCCGCCGCGGCGCGCCTGCACCGCGGCAACCAGATCCCCGACTGTGGCCACCCGCTCCAGCTGCTCGGTCGGCAGCTCGACGCCGAACTCCTCAGCGAGCACGTGGGCGATCTCGGCCAGGTCCAGCGAGTCGATGTCCAGCGCGGACAGCTCGGTCGCCGGCGAGAGCTCCGCCTCAGGCTCGGCCAGCTCGAGGATCAGCTCGTGCAGGCGCCGCTCGACGGCGTCGCCTGGCCCGGCGGTCATCGCGGGGCTCCGGCCGGGACATCCCGGCGCGCGGGATCCACATCCCGCTCACCCACCTCGTCGAAGGCAGCCCGCAACCGCGAACCAACTTCCGCGATCTGCTCGACGGTGATCACGAACGGCGGCGAGAGCTGGATCGCCCCGCTCAGGCCGCGCACGACGAGCCCGTGGCCGCGGGCGCAGGCGGCGATCTTCAAGGGCAGCGCTGGGTCGTGAGCGAGCAGGTCGGCCCTGACGGGGACTGCGGCCAGCAGGCCGGCCCCCCGGACCGGTCCGGCGATGGGGCAGCCAGCGAAGGCCTCCTCGATGATCTGGCGGAACTGCGGGGCCAGCTCGGCCACGCGTTGCACCAGCCCCTCGCGCTCGATGATCGCGAGGTTCGCGAGGGCGGCGGCGCAGGCCGCCGGATGCCCGGCGTAGGTGTAGCCGTGCCGGAACATCGGGGCTTCGGACCCGGACCAGAACGGCTCCGCCACGCGGGGCGAGGCGATCACGGCGCCCAGCGGAAGGTAGCCGGAGGTCAAGCCCTTGGCCACGGTGATCAGATCCGGCTCGAACCCGTAGTTCTGGCAACCGAACCAGCTGCCGAGCCGTCCGAAGCCGGAGATGACCTCGTCGGCGATCAGGAGGACGTCGTGCTCGCGGCACAGATCCGCGATGGCAGGCCAGTAGCCCTCCGGCGGCGGGTGGAGGCCCCCAGCCCCGATCACCGGCTCGCCGATGAACGCGGCAATCGTGTCCGCCGAGCGCTCGAACAGCTCACGGACCTCGTCGACCGAGTCCCAGCCGACGATCTCGACGTGGGGGATCATCTCCCCGAACCCCTCCTGGTTCGGCGGGATGCCCGACAGGCTCGAGCCGTAGGCGTTCATGCCGTGGTAGGCGTTCGTCCGCGCGCAGATCACGGCCTTCCCAGGCTGCCCGATTGCCGCCCAGTAGCGGCGGGCGATCTTGCCGGCGGAGTCGACTGCGTCGGACCCGCCGCCGGGCGTCAGGAAGATGCGGGCGTCTGCCATCGGAGCCAGCTCGGAGATGCGCTCGGCGAGGTCGAGCGCCGGCTGGGTGACGTAGACGTCGAACGTGTGGAAGGCCTCGAGCGTTGCCAGCTGATCGGCTACCGCGTCGGCGATCTCCTGGCGGCCATGCCCTACGTTCGCGTACCAGAGCGACGCCGTCGCATCGAGGTAGTCGTTGCCGTCGGCGTCCCAGACGGTCACTCCGTCGCCGCGGACGATCACGACCTCGTGCCCCGCCGTCTGGGCCATGTTTGCCATGCCGCGCCAGAGATGGTGCATGTCAGGCCACCAGCGCGATCGCGCGGACGGGGCATCCCGTTCCGTCGCGCATCTTGAGCGGGAGGGCGACGAACAGGAACTCCTGGCCGGCGAGCCGGTCCAGATTGCACAGCTGCTGAACCATGGGAATGCCTGCTTTCAGCCAAAGGGCGTGGGTGGGCCACCACCACTCGTCGGGGTCGTCCATCCCGATGAGGTCGGTGCAGAACAGCGTGATGTCGCGGTCGATCAGCCACTGCGCGGTGTCGGTCGGGACGTATGGGCGCTCGGTCGTGAAGCCGGGCGTGCCCCATGCGCTGTCGGCACCAGTCCACGCGACAATGGCGCGGCCCGGTCCGACCGCCCGCCCGGACTGCGCTTCGGCCCGCTCGAAATCGGCGACCGTAATCGCGTCGCGCGGGCCCTTGGACGTGAAGTCGAGCAGGTGGCCGGGCAGCACGAGCTTCTCGACCGGGTATGCGGCTGTGCACAGGCCGGACTCGTCGAAGTGGCGCGGGGCGTCGAAGTGGGTGGCGCAGTGCTCGGGCATCACGATCTGGCGGCCCTGCATCGCCAGGCGGCCCTGGCTGAGCTCGCGCGTGAAGTCATAGGTGTAGATGGCGCCGAACGACACCGGGTTGCCCCCGATGTTGGGCATGCCGTCGAACAGCTCGTGGCTGAGGTCGATGACTTCACGGACGTCGAGTGCGTTCACGGGCGGACTCTCCTGCCGGCGATCGGGATGCGCCGCAGCGGCGCGGTCGGGCGCATAGTACCGATCGAATGGATGCAAACCAACCAATCATGGATCCAAAACGGCGCTCGCCGCGCCGCGTGCCTCACGACCGCGGACGATCCGGGTACTGTCGGGCCGTGCAAGCCATCGACGTCCGCCACCTCGGCTTCGAGCGGGTCATCTGCTGCTGGCAGGTCGGCGACGTGCTCATCGACCCGGGGCCGGCGGTCTCGCTGCCCGTCCTGCTCGACGCGCTCGGCGACTTCGAGCCGCGGGCGATCCTGCTGACCCACATCCACTTCGACCACGCCGGGGGCGCCGGCACGCTCGCAGCCCGCTGGCCGGACGCGGAGATCTGGGTCCACGAGCGCGGGGCCCGGCATCTCGCCGATCCGCGCCGGCTCATTGCCTCCGCGACGATGCTCTACGGAGCCGACGGAATGGCACGGCTGTGGGGGGCGATCGAGCCGATTCCGGAGGAGCGCCTGCACATCCTGGAGGGCGGGGAAGCCCTGGAGGGCGGCTTCCGGGTCGCGGCGACACCCGGCCACGCATCGCACCACGTCGCGTTCATGCACGAGCCGTCGGGGCGGGCGTTCGTCGGCGACATGGCCGGCGTGCGCTCGGTGCCGGGCGGCCCGACGGTCGCGCCGACGCCGCCGCCCGACATCGACCTTGCGGCCTGGCGGCGGTCGCTGGACACGATCGCGGCCTGGCGGCCGTCCAGCCTCGGGCTGACGCACTTCGGCCTCGCCGACGATCCGCCGGCCCAGATCGCGGCGGCCCGCGCGGCGCTGGACCAGCAGGAAGCTGACGCCGCCGCCCTGGACCGCGACGGCTTCATCGCCGCGTTCCTGGGACGGATCGCCGCGGCCTGCCCGCCGGAGATCGCCGCGATCTATGAGCAGACAGCGCCGGCGGAGCAGCAGTGGGCGGGCCTGGACCGCGCCCGGCGCAAGGCGGCCGAGGCTGGCGCCGCCGGCTGATCGGCCGGGAGCGGAGGCATCGGAATGCGGAAAAGCCCGGATGGCGCGACCGTGCGGCGGCGCTAGCGTCGCAGGATGCGGCAGCTCACGAGCCTCGACGTCCAGTTCCTCGCCGTAGAGGACGAGCACACCCACGGGCACGTCGGGTCAATCGCCATCTACGATCCCTCCACGACGGCCACCGGCGAGCTGACCCTCGCCGATCTGCGCCGCCTGCTCCGGGAGCGCATCCACCTGATCCCGCCGTTCACCTGGCGGCTCGTTCGCGTCCCCTTCGACCTCGACCATCCGTACTGGGCCGAGGATCCGGACTTCGACCTCGACTACCACGTGCGCGAGATCGCGCTGCCGTTCCCGGGCGACGACGCGCAGCTCGCGGCGCAGTGCGCGCGGATCTTCGAGCGCCGCCTCGATCGGGACCGGCCCTTGTGGGAGATGTACCTCGTCCAGGGCGTCGACCGCGGCCGCAAGGTCGGCCTGCTCACGAAGATCCACCACTCGGCGCTCGACGGCCTGTCGGGCGCCGAGGTGCTCGTCACGCTGCTGGACCTCGAGCCCTCGGGCCGGGAGATCCCGCCGCCGAGCGGCCGCCGGCCGGCCCCGCTCCCGGGCCAGCTCGAGCTGGCGGCCCGCGGCGTGATCGGCCTGCCGCGCCACACGCTGCGGGCGTTGCGCGACGCGCCCCGCACGCTGCCGAATCTCGATCTCGTGCCGACGGTGCGCAGCATTCCCGGCATCAACGCGATCGCGGGCGCGGCCCGGAAGGTCTCCGGGCTGGTCCCCGGTCACGAGGCCGAGGCGAGCGTGCCGCGGATGCTCGCTCCCAAGACATCGCTGAACGGGCGTGTGACCGGCCACCGGCGCGTCGCCTTCCAGACGATCTCGCTCCCGGAGGTCAAGCGGATCAAGAACGCCCTCGGGGTGACGGTGAACGACGTGGTGATCGCGATCACGGCCGCGACGGTGCGCGACTGGCTCGTCGCCCACGACGACCTGCCCGCCGAGCCGCTGCTCGCGATGGTGCCGGTGTCGGTGCGCCTGCCCGAGGAGTTCGGCACGTTCGGCAACCGCGTGTCGATGATGGTCGTCCCGATCCCGACGACCGAGTCGGACCCGCTGGAGCGTGTCCGGATGGCGCACGAGTGGATGAACGAGGCCAAGGCCCGGCACGAGCTCACGCCCCGCATGCTCATCGAGGAGGCCAACGAGGCGATTCCGCCGATCGCCATGCACCGCACGGCCCGCACGCTCCTCAACCTCGCGTCATCGGGCCGGCTGCACCCGCCGCTCAACGTCGTCATCTCGAACGTGCCCGGCTCGCCGGTTCCGCTCTACCTCGGCGGAGCCCGGCTCGAGGCGCAGTACCCGCTTTCGGTCATCACCGACGGCATGGGCCTCAACCTCACGATCCTCAGCTACCGGGACCGCATCGACTTCGGCATCGTCGCGGACCGCAGCACGGTTCCCGACATCGACTTCGTGGCCGACCGGGTGGGGGCGGCCTTCGACGAACTCGTGGCGGCGGTCCCGGCCGCGCCGAAGCGATCCGCCAAGCGGGCCGCCACGCCGGACGCAGCGGCGCCCAAGCGGGCCGCGCCGAAGCGCACCGCGGCCTCGAAGCGGACCGCGACGCCGTAGCCGTCAGGCGGCGCGGGCCAGCGTCTCGGGCGCGGGCGGCGCGGCCGGGCCGGCCGCGGCCTTGCGGGCCTGCTGCTCGGGCGTCACCCGGACGACGTTCCACACCAGGCCGGCCCGCTCCATCCCGGAGATGAGGAACCCGGCGAGGTCGATCTCGCGGCGGCGCAGCCCGTGGAACGCCGATCGCGGGAACGCGTGGTGGTTGTGGTGCCAGGCCTCGCCGAGGGAGATCGGGGCGAGCCAGAAGACGTTGCGCGACTCGTCCGCGGTGTCGAAGCGTCGCGACCCGAAGAAGTGGCAGACGGAGTTGATCGACCACGTGACGTGGTGCCCGAGGAAGATGCGCACCGCGCCGCCCCACAGCAGTCCCGTGAGGCCGGCCGCGAGCGACCCGCCCGCGGCGAACCCGATGGCGAACGGGATGGCGAGCCCGAGGAGCACCCACCAGAGGAAGGTCCGGTCGATGAAGACGAGATCCGGGTCGGCGCAGAGGTCGGGCGCGTAGCGCTCGCGCTGAGCCCGGCCCTGCTCGGTGAAGAGCCAGCCGACGTGGGCGCTCCACAGGCCCCCAAGGGCGCCGCGGACGCCGCTGCCCCCGTGGAGGTGGGGGCTGTGCGGGTCGCCCTCCTCGTCGGTGAAGGCGTGGTGCTTGCGGTGGTCCGCCACCCAGGAGATCACGGGGCCCTGCACGGCCATCGAGCCGAGCACGGCCAGGACATCGCGCACCGCCCGCGAGGTCTCGAAGGCACGGTGCGTGAGCAGGCGATGAAAGCCGATCGTGATTCCGATGCCGCTGAGCACGTACATCCCGGCCAGCAGCGCCAGGTCCGTCCAGCCGACCACGCCGGTGTTCCAGAGCAGGACGATCGCCACGAGGACGCCGACGAACGGGACCACCACGCCGACGAGATTGCTGGCCTTGTGCATTCGGGTCATGTTCGGAGCCTAGGTGAGCTTCTTGCACCGTTCTTGGCGCAAGAGACAGGGCACAACCTCAAAATCTTGTACGTTTGTGATGAATGTCCGCCGTGCCCGAGCGACCCTGGCACGCGCTGCCGCCGGCGGCGGGCGCGGCGCTGCGTCCGGCGCTCCCGGGGCTGGCGGACGAGATCATCGCCGCGCTCCGCGACGGGCTGCCGGAGTACGCCCGCCCGCTCGACGGCCCGTTCGGCGCCGGGCTGCGGGCCGGCGTCGAGGCCGCGCTGCGCCAGTTCGTCGACGAGATCGAAGCCGGCGGGCGGGGCGACCGGTCCGAGGTCTACGTCGACCTCGGCCGCGGCGAGTGGCGCGCGGGCCGCAGCCTCGAGGTGCTGCTCTCGGCCTACCGCCTGGGCGCGCGCGTCGCCTGGCGGCGCGCGGCGGCAGCGGGGGCGGCCGCCGGCCTGGACCCGGAGACGCTCTACCTGCTGGCCGAGTCGATCTTCGCCTACATCGACGAGCTCTCGGCCGAGTCCGCCGAGGGCTACGCGCTCGAGCAGTCGCGGGCCGCCGGGGCCGCCCAGCTGCGCCGGCGCCGCCTCGCCGCGCTCCTGGTCCAGGACCCCCCGGCGGCCGCCGAGGCCGTGCGGGCCGCCGCCGCCGCGGCGGGCTGGCCCCTGCCCGGACGGCTCGCCGCCGTGGCCCTCTCCGGCGGGCTCGGCGAGCGGGCCGAAGGGCGCCTGCCGGCCGGGACGCTCACGGTCGCGCCCGGCGGGGACGGCGAGCCGGCCTCGCTGCTCGTGCCCGATCCCGACGGCCCGGCCCGCCGCGAGGCGCTCGAGCGGGCCCTGCCGGACGGCGGGCCGGCGGGCCTGGGGCCCGCGGTGGCCTGGACCGAGGCCGCGGTGAGCCTGCGGCGCGCCCGTGCCGTGCTCGCGCTCGTGCACGACGGCGTCGTCCCGCCCGCCCCCCTGGTCGACGCCGGGTCGCACGCCGCGGCACTCGTGCTCGCCGCCGATCGGCGGCTCGCCAGCGACCTGGCGCGGGAGGCGCTGGCCCCGCTCGACGCCCTCACGCCGGCCGGCGGCGCCCGGCTGCGGGCCACCCTCGCGGCCTGGCTGGACGAGCAGGGCCGCCTCCAGCCCACGGCGGCCCGGCTGGGCGTGCATCCCCAGACCGTGCGCTACCGCCTGGCGCGGCTGCGCGAGCTGCTGGGGGGCCGGCTCGACGATCCCGACGGCCGGTTCGAGCTGGCGGTCGCCCTGCGGGCGCGCCAGCTCGCGCCGGCCGCGGGCGGCGAGCTATCCTCGGCCCCATGAGCCAGACCATCGAGCTGCCGAAGGCCGGCGGCCCGGGCAGCGGCCTGGGCGGGCGCTGGAGGGTGATCGTCCGCAATGACGACCACAACACCTTCGATCACGTCGCCCACACGCTCGCGCGCTACATCCCCGGCGTCACCGTCGCGGGCGGCTTCGCCATCGCCGACCGGATCCATACGACCGGCCTGGCCATCGTCTGGAGCGGGGACCGCGAGGTCGCCGAGCTCTACTGGGAGCAGCTCAAGGACGCCGGGCTGACGATGGCCCCGCTCGAGCAGGGGTAGCGCCCGCCGCCAGCGGCGGACGGCCCGGCGGGCGTTCGCGCGCGGCTACTCCTCGTCCGTCCCGGCGCCGCTGGCCGTGCCCGCCGGCACCGCGGGGGCGTCGACGACGGCGGTGCCATGCGACGTCCGGTCCGTCCACCCGTAGAGCACGGGCACCTGGTAGAAGCCGGAGTTGAGCTGGCGCCAGCTGGCGAAATCCTCGCCGTACCAGTAGCGCTCGAAGTCCGCCGGGTCCTCGAAGGTCGCCGTCTGGATGAACTTGTAGCGATCGTCGCGGTAGCGGATGACCTCGTACTCGCTGGCCCCATACCGCAGGGCCAGTGGCGCGATCTCCTCCAGCGCTGCCTCGAGGTCGTCGCTCCGCAGCGCCGTGGCGTACCACGGGATGTGAATGATGCCTCCGGAACCGCCAGCCATCAGGCTCCCACCTCCGCTCGGATCGCGCCGGGGCCCTCAGCCGTCCGGCCCTGGCCCTCGGCGCTGGCCCCCACGAGAATGGCGATCTTGCCGAGATGCTTGTTGTCCCGCAGGAGCTGGTGCGCCTCCGCCACGCCGTCGAAGCCCATGGTCTTCCACAGCACCGGCCGGATCTTCGACTCCTCGATCAGCGCGTTGGCCTGGTTGGCCTCCCACGCGTTGGCGAAGTGCGAGCCGATGATCTGCTTCTGGCGCATCCACAGGTAGCGGACGTCGAAGTCGAGGTCGTAGCCGGACGTCGCGCCGCAGATCACGACCTTGCCGAACGGCTTGACGGCGAACACCGACGTCGGGAACGTGGCCTTGCCGACGTGCTCGAACACGATGTCGGGGGCGTCGCCGAGGATCTCCTTGACCGCCTTGGCGAAGCGCCGGCTCTCGCCGAACCGGGCCTTCTCCTCCTCGGGGGTCTCGCCGCCCTTGCGCATCATTCCCGCGAAGTCGTTGCGGTCGATGAACCCGGTGGCGCCGAGCTCCTTGACGAGCTCGCCCTTCTCGAACGACGACACGACGCCGACGCAGTCGGCACCGGCGAGCTTGCAGAGCTGGACGGCGAAGACGCCCAGGCCGCCGGCGGCGCCCCAGATCAGGACCTTGTGGCCCGGCTGGAGCTTGGCCTGGTCCATGAGCATCCGGTAGGCGGTGAAGTACGTGAGGCCGTAGGAGGCCGCCTCCTCCCAGGCGAGGTGCTTGGGCTTGGGCAGCAGCTGCTGGGCCTGGACCTTGCAGAACTGGGCGAAGGAGCCCCAGCTCGTCTCGTAGCCCCAGATCTGCTGCGACGGCGCGGCCAGGGGGTCGAGGCCGTGGACCTCAGGGTCCTCGTAGGAGGCCTGGTTGCAGTGGACGACGACTTCGTCCCCCGGCTTCCAGCGGGTGACGCCCTCGCCGACCTTCCAGACGATCCCGGAGGCATCGGAGCCGCCGATGTGGTGCTCCTCGTTTGGGTGGTAGCGGAACACCGACACCGGCGTTCCCAGCGCGGCCCACACGTTGTTGAAGTTCACGCCAGCGGCCATGACCCGCACGACGACCTCGAACGCCCCCGGCTCGGGGACCTCGATCTCTTCGATCTGGAAGGCGTCGCGCGGCTCGCCCTCCCGGTCGGCCCGGATCACCCAGGCGGCCATCGTGTCCGGGAGCACGCCCGGCTCGGTGTCAAGCTGCGCCACTTGGCTCGCATCCACTGCCACGGTGTCTGGTTCCTCTCTGAGACGGGTCGACGCGCGGGATCCTACCGGCGGCCCGTTCGCGCCGCCGCCCAGCGCAGCCAGGCCCAGATCGCCAGGCCCGAGACCGCGAGCCCGCCGACCCCCAGGACCCAGAAGTTCGTGGGGCCCCGGATGTGCCCGATCAGCCACGGGAAGTTCTGGCCGAAGAAGCCCGTGAGCAGCGTCAGCGGGAGGAAGATGGTCGCCACGACGGTCAGCGCCCGCATGATCTCGTTGAGCCGGTTCGAGACCGTCGAGAGGTAGATGTCCATTACCCCGGTGAGCAGGTCGCGGTAGCCGTCGGCCAGTTCCGCGAGCCGGCTGAGCCGGTCGTAGATCGCCCGGAGGTCGTGGTACTTGCTCGGCTGCAGCCCCGGGAGGTCGCTGATCTCGTCGCCCGCGCGGGCGAAGAGGTCGCGCTGCGGGGCGAGAACCCGCCGCACCTCGACGAGCACGTGCTTGAGCGACGAGATCGTGTGGAGCTGGGCCGGCTGCGGGCCGGCGATGACCGCGTCCTCGAGCGTGTCGATCTCCGTGTCGACGTCGGCCAGCAGCGTCCCGAACGTCTCGACGATCGCGTTGACGACCTGGAAGACGGCCGCTTCCTCGTTCGGCGGCGGCCACTCGGCCCGCACCTCCTCGAACTCCGGGATCGCCTGCCGGTGCACGCTCACCACGCAGTCGCCGCTCACGAAGATGCGTGCCCCGAGCAGCTCGATCTCCCGGCCGTCGGGCGCCCGCTGCACGCCGAACATCACCAGCGCAACGTGGTCGTCGTACCGGTCGGCGCGCGGGCGCAGCTGTGCGTCCGGCTCGATCGGCGCTCCGGAGGCGAACGGCAGCGCCGCCTCGAGCGCCGCGACCGCCGCGGGCGCCGGATCGGCCAGGTCGAGCCAGAAGAACTCGCCGCCGGCCTGGAGCTGGCGGATCCGGTCCGCGTCGACGGTCGTGAGGCACTGCACTGGCCCGGGACCGTAGCCCCGGGCCAGGACGAACGAACGGTCAGGCCCGCGCGAGCTCCTGGGATTCGCCCGCGGCCAGCGCGCCGGCCTCGCCAGCGGCGGCCTCCGGGGCTGGCGCCTCCGCCTCGGCTGGGCGCTTGGCGACCAGGAACCATGCGACGACCGCGGCCGCGACCGTGACGGCGGTCCCGAGCAGCAGCCCGGAGGACAGCGCGGCGACGTACGCCTCCTTGGCGGCCGCGGCAATCTGCGCGGAGCCGCCCGCGGGCGCGCCGCTGCCGAGCGAATCAGCGAGCCGGCCGCGCGCGGCGGCGGGGACCGCCGGGAGCAGGTCGTCCAGCTTGGCCCGGCCGACGACGGCAACGAGCGCGCCGAGCACGGCCACGCCGAACGTGCCGCCGACCATGCGGCTCATCGAGAGCACGCCAGAGGCCACGCCCGCCTTGGCCTTGTCGACGGCGTTCATCGCCGCCGTGCTCATCGGCGACATCACCAGTCCCATCCCGATGCCCATGAGCACGAAGCTGGGGAGCAGGAACCCGTAGCCGCTGTCGACCGACAGCTGCGACTGCCAGAAAAGCGACGCGCCGGCGAACAGGAGGCCGACCACCATCGGGATTCGCGGCCCGATCCGGTCCGCCAGGCGCCCCGACAGGGGGCCCATGACGATGAGGACGAGGGTCGAGGGCAGGAAGCGCACGCCGGCCTCGAGCGGCGAGTAGCCGAGGATGTTCTGCATGTAGAGCGCGATGAAGAAGAACATCGCCAGCATCGCGAACGACACGGAGAAGGCCACGATGTTCGCGCCGAGGAACGAGCGCGACCGGAAGAAGGCGAAGTCGACCATCGGCACGCGCTGGCGCATCTCGACGACGTGGAAGGCGACGATGCCGATCGCCGCCGTGACGAACAGGGCGATGATCTCGGGCGAGCCCCAGCCCCACTGGTTCCCTTCGACCAGCGCGAGCACGAGCGCCCCGAGGCCGATCGTGAGCGTCGCGATGCCCGGGACGTCGATGGACCGCTCGACCGTCTCGTCGCGGGACTCGCGCGTGGCGAACAGGGTCACGACGATCGCGCCGACGGCGACCGGCAGGTTGAGGAAGAAGATCGCGCGCCAGCTCACCTGTTCGGTGAGGAAGCCGCCGACCACGGGGCCGATGGCGAGGGCCATGGCCGAGACGCCGGCCCAGGTCCCGATCGCCTTGCCGCGCTCCTGCGGCGGGAAGGCGTTCGTGATGATCGACAGCGTCGCGGGCATCATGAAGGCGGCGCCGATCCCCTGGATGGCCCGGCCGAGCACGAGCGCGAGGTCGGTCGGCGCCAGCCCGATCGCGGCGCTGGAGACCGCGAAGACGACGACGCCGAACAGGAACATGCGCCGGCGCCCGAAGATGTCCCCCAGGCGGCCGCCGGTCACCAGCAGGACGGCGAAGGTGAGCGTGTAGGCGTTGACCGTCCACTCGAGCGAGGAGAGGTCGGCGCCGAGGTCGCGCTGGATCGAAGGCAGCGCGACGTTCACGACCGTGTTGTCGAGCATGATCATGAACAGCGCGAAGCACATGGCGGCCAGCGTCCACCAGCGGCGGTTTCCGTCGTTGAGGGCGAGGCGCCGCGCGCCCGCCTGGATCCGGTCGGTCATCGGTGATTCCCCTTGGGCCGGCAGGCGGCGATCTCCTCGCGCGCCACGATGGGCGCGAGGGCATCCGCAAGCCCCTGCCGTTCGTCGTCGGTCATGGACGCCACGAACTGCTCGAGCGTCGCCCGGCGCGCCTGGTTGAGCCGGGCCACGATGGCCCGCCCCTCGGCGGTGGCCGAGACGCGCTTGACGCGCCGATCGAGGCCGTCCTCGCGGCGCTCGAGGAGCCCCCGCTGATGGAGGCCGTCGACGGCCCGGCTGGCCGCCCCGAGGGAGAGCCCGAGGCGCTGGGCCAGGTCCTTGAGCGAGAGGTCCTGCTCGGACTCGGCGGCGTGGAGGAGCTTGACCTGGGTCATGGACAGGTCGAGCTCGCCGACCGCGCCGAACACGTCCTGGGTCGACGCTTTGAGCAGGTGCATCATCACGGCGAAGAGGTCGTCGGCCAGGGCGTTCGGCTTCACCGGCGCCGGCTGCGCAGTTCGTTGCATGCGCGCAAGCATTCCATCGACGCAACGGTTGTCAACTGTGCAAGCGTCACACAGTCCGGCGGCTGACCCCGGAGGTCAGGGCAGCAGGAGCGTGTTCTGCGAGGTGTCCCGCTCGGCCCCGACCGTGAGCGTCGCGGGCGCGATCGCGTCGTCGCCCACCCGCAGCCGGTACGTGCCCTGGGTCGCATCGACCTGAATCTGGCCGGTGTCGTTCGGGTTGATCGGCCCGGTCGACTGCTGCACGCCGGACGCGGCGCCGCCGAGCGTGTCGCTCTCGAGCGTGATCTCCTGGGCGGCGTCGCTCTGGTTCGTCACGACGAGGACGAGCGGCCCGGCGCCGATGCTCCCGGGGGAGACCGAGACGCGCTCGTTCGACACTTCCGCGTTGACGTTGATCGGGCGCGGCGGGCGGTTCTCGTTCTTGTAGTCGTCGCCGCCGCAGCCGGCGAGCAGGAGCGCGCCGACGGCGCCCGCCGCAGCGAGGCGGGACAGGGGTCGGGCTGTCGGTCGGATCCGCTCCATCCCTCGGGCCGGACGGCGTGGGCCGGTGCCGGCGGGGCCTACGTTATCCGACGTCCCAGACCGTGCCAACGGGGGCCCGCTCAGCGGGGCGGTGCCGGGGCGCGGCCGTCGAGTTCGGCCCGCTCGGCGCCGATCTTGGCCAGCTCGCGCTGGAGGAGATGCCAGCGGCGGTGCTCGGCGTCCTCGTACTCCTGGCCGGTGAGGCCCTCGAGGCTGTCCCGGTAGGCGGCCCAGGCCTGGCGCGTGCGCTCGTCCAGGGCCTCACGGGTCAGGCGGTCGTGGCGGCGGGGCGCGAACGTGGTCATGCCAGCTCCTCCGGAAGCAGGGACGATGCGCCGATGCTATCGCCCCCGCCGGCTCCCCGTGCGGCTCAGGCCGGCAGCGCGCCGACCTCGGCGTGCAGCACGTCTCCGTCCAGCCGCAGGCGGCGCACCGGGCGGCCGGCCCGGCCGAGCTCGAGCAGCGCGTCCCACGCGGGCCACGGGAACGCGGCGGGCTCCCAGGCCGGGGCATGCCAGCGGGCGGCGTCGATCGCGGCGCGGGCCTGGGCTCCCGCCAGCCAGGCCGCGGCCACGGCGCCGTCGTCGCCGGCCGCGATGGCGTCGCGCAGGCGGCCCGCCTCGGACAGCCAGGCGTCCAGGGCGGCGACGGTGGCCGGGCGGTTCGCCGCGAGGATCTGCTGCCAGAGCCCGGGATCGGCGGCGGCGACCCGGGTCATGTCCCGCAGCGCGCCGCCGGAGAGCAGTGCCGCCAGGCGCGGCTCGCGCCCGTGCCGTGCCGCGGCGGCCACGAGCTCGGCGACGACGTGGGGGGCGTGGCTGGTCCGGGCGACCGCCTCGTCGTGGTCGGCGGCCGTGCAGACGGCGATGCGCGGCTCGAACGCGTCCAGGACGGCGGCGACCGCGGTGAGTGCTGCCGCGGGCGCATCGGGCGCCGGCGGGCACAGCGCCCACACCGCGCCGTCGAGCAGGTCCGGACGAGCGGCCGCCCAGCCGCCGGCCTCGCTGCCGGCCAGCGGATGCCCTGGGACGTAGCGCCCGAGTGCGTCACCGGCCGACGCCGCGACCGCGCCCAGCACGCCCGCCTTGGCCGAGGCCGTGTCGGTCACCGCGGCCTCGGAAGCGCCCAGGGCGTCGAGCACGACGCCCGCGGTGGCGGCGGGGGGGACGGCGGCGAGCACGACGTCGCTGCCCGCCGCGAGCTCGGCGACGCTGGCGGCGACCGGCAGGCGCGCGGCCCGGGCGGCGCCGGCGGCGGCGGGGTCGGGATCGAACCCCGCGACGGCGAAGCGCGCCGGGAGCGACGCCAGCCGCTGAATCGCCGAGCCGCCGATCAGGCCCAGCCCAGCGACGCCGACGCGCAGCGGCGGCGAGCTCATGGGTTGGCGGCGCTGTCGACGCGGCTGAGCATCGCCTCGTAGGCGAGCTGGGCGGTATCGGGCCCGGCGGGGGCGCCGGGGCCGGGCCGGGCGGGGTCGGCGGGGAACGAGCCGAGGAAGCGCGTCTCGCCCTCGAACCGCAGCAGCCCGACCACGGCGTCGCGCAGCCGGGGGTCGGCGATGTGGCCTTCGCACTCGATGTAGAAGACGTACTCGCCGAGCAGCTCCTTCGTCGGGCGCGACTTGATCGCCGTGAGGTTGATGTCGCGCACGGAGAACTCCTGGAGGAGGCGCACGAGGCTGCCGGGCTGGTCGGACCGGGGCCGGAACGCGAACGCCGTGCGGTCCTTCCCGGTCGGGCCCGGGCAGGCGCGGCGCAGCAGGACGAAGCGCGTGGCGGCCCGCTCGTCGTCCTCCAGGCCCTCGGCCTCCGCCCGCAGGCCGTGCAGCTCGCCGGCCAGCCGCGGCGCCAGCGCGCCCCAGCCGGGGCGGCCGCCCGCGGCGAGCTCCTGGCAGGCGAGCGAGGTGCTGAGGGTCTCGCGCGCCTCCAGCCCCCGGCCGGCGATGAACCGCGAGCACTGCGCGAGACCGAACGGATGGCTGGAGACCCCGTGCAGCGGCGAGGCGTCGTCCGGCCAGCGGAACAGGACGAAGGACACCGGGAGCACCCGCTCGCCGGCGATCAGGCAGCGGTCGGTCTCGAGCAGGATCTGGTCGAGGTTGCCCGGGATGGAGCCCTCGAGGCTGTTCTCGAAGGCGACGACCGCCGCGTCGACCTCGCCGGACTCGACCGCCTGCACCACGTCCGGCACGCGCGACATCGGCCGCAGCTCGTCGCCTGGCGCGGCGAGGTCGCGGGCGGCCTGCTCGGTGAAGGTCCCGGCGGGACCGAGGTAGGCGACGGCGGTCATGGGCGGCCACATCCTGCCACCCGCCCCGGGCCGGGCGCGGGCGGGCCCGTGCACGGAACCGTGCACGGCGTCGGCCCCGTCCCGTACACCCCCCGGCCGTGGCCCTCGCCGACCAGCCCCTGCGCACCGCCGAGTTCGTCGCCGTCGACGTCGAGACGAACGGCCGCGCCGGGCCGGATCAGGAGCTCACCGAGGTGGGCGCCGTCCTCGTCGGGGGCGGCGAGCTGCACGACCGCTTCGCGTCGCTGGTCGCCGTGCGCCGGCCGCTGTCGCGCGGGGTGCAGCGCCTGACGGGGATCACGCAGGCGATGGTCGACGACGCGCCGGACCCGGCGGCGGTGCTGACCGAGCTTGCGACGTGGCTCGAGGGCCGCGTCCTGGTCGCCCACAACGCGAGCTTCGACCGCGGGGCCCTCGAGCGGGCGTTCCGGGGGGCGGGTTTGCCGTGGGCCGCGCCGCCCGTGCTCTGCACCGTCGCGCTCGCCCGCCGCTTCGCGCCCCTGGCCACGCGCCGCGGCCTCGTGCCGCTCGCGGGCTCGCTCGGCATCGAGGTCGAGGCCGCCCACCGCGCGCTCCCGGACGCCGAGACCTGCGCCCGCATCTTCTGCGCGCTGTTCGCCCGGCTTGCCGCCCACGCGGCAACGGTCGGCGACGCGGTCGCCCTGCTGGCGCCGCGGCGGCGCGGGCGCCCAGCAGGCGGGCGCGGACGGCGCACCCGGGGCGCGGCCCGGCTGGCCGACGCCGCCGCGAGCGGGATCGACTTCGCGCCGCTGCCTACCGGCCCCGGCGTCTACCTCTTCCGTGATGCGGACGGGCGGGTGCTGTACGTGGGGAAGTCCCGCCGGGTCCGGGCCCGCGCCCGGTCGCACTTCGCCGCCTCGGCGCCGCAGGCGGACTGGACTGCCCAGGCCGCGCTCGTCGACGCGCGCCCGACCGGGTCGGAGCTTGGCGCGCTGGTCCTCGAGAACCGGCTGATCAAGGCGCTGCGGCCGCCGGGCAACGTCGCGCTCAAGCGGCCCGACCGTGACGTCTACATCCGCTGCCGCCTCGACATCGCCTTCCCGATCCTCGAAGTCGCGCGCGAGCCGGCCGCGGGACGCGCCGTGAACGTCGGCCCAGTCCGCGGGCAGCGGACGGCCGCCGAGCTCGTCGAGCAGCTCAACTCGCTCTTCGGCCTGCGCCGCTGCGGCCGGTCGCTGCCCCGCCGCGCCCACCCCTCCGCCTATGGCCAGATGGGCCGCTGCCTGTCGCCGTGCCTCGGGGACCTCGATCCCAACGCCTACCGTGAGCGGCTCGACGCGGCCCTGGCGCCGTTCGCCGGGCCGGGCGACGCGGGGCCGTCGCTGCTCGCCGCGATGGAGCGGCGCATGCGCGCGGCCGCCGCCGACCGGCGCTTCGAGCGCGCAGCCGCGCTCCGGCGCCGCAGCGAGCGGCTCGAGGTCCTCCTCGGGCGGCTCGGCGGCGTGCTGCGGGCCGTCCACGCCGCCCCGCGGGTCGTCGTCGCCGGGCCGGGGGAGGCGGGCGAGCCCGAGCTGGACGGGCCGGCGCCTGACGTGCTCTGGATCGTCGGCGGCCGCGTCGCCCACTGGGGGCCGCCGGAGCCCGGGGACGGTGTGCCGGCGCCCGTCCGCGCGGCACTCGGGACGGCCCGGCCGGCCGCGCACGACCCCGCGTCGGTTCTCGCCCCCGGGGAGATCGACGAGGTTCGCATCGTCGGCGGGTGGCTCGCCGGCCACCCGGGCGCGCGGGCGCTGGCGCTCGACCCGCTCCCGGCGGCGGCCCGGCTGGCCCGGTTCGCCGAGCCGCCGGACGGTCGGTCTCAGCGGGCGGCCTGACGCGCCGGCCGCCTACGCGGGCGCGGGGTCGGCGATCGCGTCCGGCGGGTGGTGGCCGGGCCCGTGCTCGTGGCGGTGCACGACGTTGCCATGGCGGTGGGCGTGGGCGTGCACGAGGTTGACGTCCAGCAGCAGGGCGCGGTCGGCCATGATCGCCGCCGGGGGGCCGTCGGCGACGATGCGGTGCTCCTCTGAGAAGACGACGCAGCGGTCGGCCACGAACTCGAGAACGTGGAGGTCGTGCGTCGCGCAGACGATGGTCTTGCCCGCGGCATGGAGATCCTGCATGAGCCCCAGGAGCCAGTCCTGCGTGCGCGGGTCCAGCCCGGCGGTCGGCTCGTCGAAGAGCAGGACCTCGGGGTTCGTCGCGAGCACCGAGGCGATGGCCACCCGCTTCTTCTCGCCGCCGGATAGCTGGTAGGGCGGCCGGTCGGCGAGGCCGGCGATGCTGAGCATCTCGAGCAGGTCCGCGGTGCGCCGGCGCACCTCCTCCTCCGGCAGGCCGAGCTGGAGGGGCCCGAACGCGATCTCCTCGCGCACCGTGGGGGAGAAGACCTGGGCTTCGGAGTTCTGGAAGACGAACCCCACGCGCGACCGGAAGCCGCGCGAGAACTGCTCGTCTTCGAGGCCCTCCTCGGTTACGGGCGCGCCGAACGCGGCGTAGGCGCCGGCGGAGGGGAACAGGAGGCCGTCGAGCACCTTCAGGAGCGTGGACTTCCCGCAGCCGTTGGCCCCGAGCAGGGCGACGCGCTCGCCACGCCCGACGCTGAGCGAGACCGCGTCGAGCGCGACGACGCGGTCGAGATAGCGGTAGCTGACGTCCGCGCACTCGAGCACGGGCGCCGCGGCGGCGCCGGCGAGCTCAGGCGCCGATGGCATGGTTGGCGACCAGGAGCAGGACGGTGGCCGCGACGCAGGCCGCGATGCCGGCGGCGTCGCGGGCGGCCAGGGGGCGGGCGGACAGGGCGCGCGCGTCGCCGTCGTAGCCGCGCGCGACCATCGCCATGTGGATCTCGTCGCTCAACGCGGCGGACTTCCCGAACAGCACGCCGGCCGAGGCCGCCACGAACGCGCGGCCACCGCGCCCGTGGTCATCGGAGCCCAGCGTGCGCGCCTTGCGGGCCGTGAACATCTCGCCGACGGTCGCGACGAGCACGAAGAGGTACCGGTACGCCATGCCGATCACGAGCACGAACGTCTTGGGCATCCGCAGGCTCCGCAGGCCGGCCAGGAGGTCGGTCCAGGGCGTGGTGAGCGTGACGAGCACGACGAGGGAGATCGACGTGGCCACGCGGGTCACGATCAGGCCGGCGCTGCGGAGCCCCTGCTCGGTGATCCCGACATCGGTGCCGAACCAGGTGCCCAGGTCGAGAACGACGTGCCCGGGGGTGATGAACGAGAACAGCGCCGGGATGACGACGATCCCGGTGAAGATCGGGATGAACAGCCACACCCGCTTCACGAAGAACCCCAGGCTGATGCGCGAAGCTGCGGCCAGCGGGAGCGTGGCGGCGTACATCGCGACGAGGAGCGGGATGTGGCGCACGAGCCCAGCCGCGACGAGCAGCAGGATGAGGCAGGGCACCTTCACCCGCGCGTCGAGGCGCTGGAGCAGCCCGGGCTGTCGGGCCACGCGGTCGTTGAACATCGCGGTCCCGAGGAGTCCGGCGGCGCCCGCGATCGTCTTGTCGACGAAGCTCGTCTTGCGCCGCACGCCGATGCAGCCGCACGGGCACAGGCCGGCCTCGGGCTGCAGGAGCCACGCGGGGGCCTCGCCGCGGCCGGCCGTGGTCACGCGGCCCCCGTGGCGGCGCCGCCGCCGGAATCGCCGGGCCGCGAGCGCCTGGCCAGCCGCACGAGCCCGAAGGCAGCGAGCATCACGACCCCGATCGCGGCGATCCCGACGCCCGCCGACAGCAGGTAGCCGGCGACCTCGTGCTTGCCATCGGAGAACCCGTAGCCGCCGAGGACCGCGTGGCTCCAGAAGTCCGCGTAGCGGTTCAGACCGGAGGGCACGGCGTTCAGCCCGTACTTCCCGAGGTCCAGGTCTCCCGGGGCGTCCTCGCCGAACGCGCCGCCGGGCGCGAGCAGCCCGAGGGGCGTGAGTGCGAGCATGAGCCCAAGGGGCGCGAGCACCCAGCCCCACCCGATTCGCCGGGGCCCCGCGGCGTCGCGGGCGGCCTCGTCGACTGGGATCGCGCCGTGGTTGATCCGCAAGATCGCCAGGTTCGTGCGCTGCAGGTAGGCGACGATCCCGAAGGTGAGCGCGAACTCGACTCCTCCGGCGACCGTCAGGTGGGCCAGGGCCATCGCCGGGATGGTCTGCGCGAAGTGGAACGGCGCGTAGAGCGGCGTGCCGTCGGCCGCCGTGAAGAGCTCGGGCTGCAGTCCGAACTCGATCGCCGCGCACAGCGCCGCGGCGTTGAGGCCGACGTAGCCGCCCAGGCCGGCGGCGAGCGCGCGGCGCGGCGCGGTCAGCGTCGCGGAGCGGGCGAGCAGCCGGTAGACCCCGTAGCCGGCCATCGGCATCACGAAGGCCATGTTGAAGGCGTTGGCCCCGAAGGCCAGCACACCGCCGTCCCCGAAGAAGAGGGCCTGGATCAGCAGGGCGATCGAGACCGCGATGACCGCGGCCCACGGGCCGAGCAGCACCGCGATGAGGACCGCTCCGACGGCGTGGGCCGTCGTGCCGTCCGGGATCGGCACGTTGAACATCATCACGAGGAAGGCGTAGGCGGCCGCCAGCGCGACGAGCGGGACGTAGCGGTTCGTCACGACCGTCTTGACGCGGCGCGCCGCCACGGCCCACACCGGCACCATGGCCGCGCCCAGGGTCGCGCACGTGGCCGGGCTGAGGTAGCCGTCAGGGATGTGCATGCGCGCGCACCTCCCGTTCCGGCCCGGAACGCCAGGGCGAGCCGGCGCGGCCACGGTCCCCGTCGGCGCAGCGAGGGCAGAGGCCGACGATCGGGAAATGGGTGAAGCGGGCTTCGTAGCCGGTCGCGTCGCGCACCGCGTCGCGCACCGGGTCCAGGACGGCAGGCTCGACTGCCGTGAAGGCGCCGCAGGCGTCGCAGGCCAAGTACTCGCGGCGCCGGCTTGCCGCCAGCGTATAGAGGCCCGGGCCGTGCCCGAGGTGGGCGTGGCGGACGAGGCCGAGCTGCTCGAGGGTGTCGAGGTTGCGGTACACCGAGGCGAGGTCCGACGGCGGGACCGCGCCGTCCAGGCCAGCGGCGATCTGCTCCGCGCTCACCGGGCCGTCGGCGGCGTAGAGCGCCTCGAGCACCACCCGGCGGGCCGCCGAGAGCCGCAGGCCCCGGCTGCGCAGCAGTGCGACGGCGGCATCGACGTCGGACGCTTCGAGGGCCGGGGCGGGGTGGAACACGGTCATGGCTGGACCTTCTTTCGTGGCGCTCCCCCGAGCGGATCACCGGCGACAGCGATCGGCTCGCGGGTACTTCTACCCGCAACCGGTTCGCAGAAGCAAGCAATTCGTGCCAGCACGTGGGCGGCGCGCCAGCGCCGGTGGCGGTTGCGGCCAGTGCGACCGCCACTCACAGCTGCGGCATGGCGCTGAGCGTGAGCAGCGCACCGGCGCCGACGATCACGACGGCGGAGGCTGCGGGCAGGGCGGCGGCGGCGCGTCCGGAGAAGCTCACCCGGGCGGTGAGCTTGCCGGCCCACACGACGCCGAGGCCCAGGACGACGAGCGTCGACGCCAGGCCGAGCGAGAACGCCACGATGAGGACGAGCCCGAGGCCGACCTGGTGCTGCGCGATGGCCCCGAGGAGGACGACCAGCGCGGTCGGGCACGGGATCAGCCCGGCGGCGGCGCCCATCCCGACCAGGCCCTTCCACGTGATGTCCTCGGGGAGGTCGTGGCGGTGGGCGTGGCTGCCGGGGCCGTGGTCGTGGGCGTGGCCGTGGCCGTGGTCGTGGGCGTGGCCGTGGGCGTGGGCGTGGCCGTGGGCGTGGGCGTGGGCGTGGCCGGGCGCGTGGCCGTGGCCGTGCGCGTGGCCGTGGCCGTGAACGTGGCCGTGCCCGTGGGCGTCGCTCGCGCCGGTCCTCGCGCCCGCCCGCCGGGCGCGGTACCAGCCGACCCGCGAGCGCAGCACGCCGAGCCCGATCGCCACGACGAGGAGGCCGGAGGCGAGATTCAGCCACGGGTAGAGGTCCTCGGGCAGGATGTACTGCGAGAGCAGCAGGGTCACCAGCCCGAGGGCGAACACACCGATCGTGTGCGTGATGGTCGTGACGCCGCCGAGCGCGATGGCGTGCCGGGCCGTCCCGCGGGTGCCGACGAGGTAGGCGGCGACCATGGCCTTGCCATGCCCGGGCGAGAGGGCGTGCAGCGCGCCCCAGCCGAACGCGGCCAGCAGGAGGAACAGGAGCACGCCCCGGCCCGCCGCCGCGTCCTCGAAGACCTGGGAGAAGCCGTCGCCGCCGCGGCTGGTCGTGGTCGCCTCGGCCGGGCCGCCCGGGGCCCGCGGGGCGACGAGCGTGCCTGGCCCCGGGCGCACGTCGAGCGTGGCGGTGCGCAGGTCCGACGGGCTCTGCAGCGAAGCCGCCGGATAGGCGTGCAGCCCGCGGGTCGGGTCGCCGGAGGGCGCCGTGGAGCGCACCGCCGTGCCGTCGCCCGGGCGCGCGACGACGGCCTTCCAGCCGACCCGGCCCGGGAAGGTCCCGTCCCGCACCTCGACGCGCCGCGCGCCCGCGGCCGCTGCCGAGAGGGCGATCTCGACGCGTGTCGTCCGCAGCCCGCCTTGGCCCGCCGGGAACGAGATTCGCGGAGCCGGCCCGGCGCGCAGGCGCACAGGGCGCCCGTCTGCAGTCACCTGGAGGCGGCGCTGCACCTCGGCGAGCTTGGCCGCCAGGATGGCGCTGCGGGCCTCCCCGCGCTCCTGGAAGGTCGGGATCTCGGCCTGGTCGAGCAGGTAGCGCACGTCGATCTGGTCGCGCGAGACGCTCACCTGCGTGAGGTGGTTGACCGAGAAGTTGCCGAGCGGATGGGCCTGGGCGGCCGGCGCGCCCGCGGCGGCAAGGGCGGCGGCGGCGACGGCGGCGGCGAGGAGGCGGCGCATCAGCTGGCCGCCAGCGCGCGCTGCGCGCGCGGTCCGTAGAGCGGGCTGAAGCGGGGGTTGCCGGCGAGCGCCAGGCGCAGCCAGTGGCGCCCGAGGGCGCGGCGGCCGGCCGCCCGCGCGGTCATCCCGGCGTGGTAGTGGAACGTCGCGTCGCGCGAGCCCAGGCGCAGCGCGCGCCGGGCCCAGGCCAGGCCGGCCCGCGGCTGCCCGGCGCTCGTCAGCGCCCAGCCGAGGGCATCGGCGGACCGGACGCTCGGCGCGTCCCGCCAGGAGCGCCGGGCGAGCAGGACCGCACGGGCCGGGCTGCCGTGGTTCGCCTCGAACAGGGCCAGATCGACGTCGGTGTTCACCCCGCCCGCCCGCAGCAGCCGCTCCTCGGCGCCGACGAGGGCGAGGTCGCGCCGGGCGGCGGCGGGCCGCCCCGCGGCGAGCTCCGTCTCGCCGAGGGCAGTGACGTACTCCGGAAGCGGCAGGCGCGCCACGGCGGCGCGCAGCTGGGCGATCGCGGGGCCGAACTTCCCGCGCGCCGCGTGGACCTTCGCGAGGCCGGCGCTGGCCGGGACGAAGCCGGGGTCGGCGGCCAGCGCCGAGCGGAACTCCGCGGTGGCGGCGCCGAGGCGCCCGCGGGCGAACTCGAGACTCCCGAGCAGCGTCTGCACGTACGCGGGGTTCTCGCCGGCGGCGCCGGCCGAGCTCACCGCCAGCCGCATCGCGGCCGCGGCGCCGGCGAGGTCGCCGTGCAGCTCGCGGAAGTAGGAGGCGCGCGCGTAGGACGGCAGGCCCGGCTTGCGGTCGACGAACTCCTGCAGCGTCCGGCCGGCCTCGGCGTAGCGGCCGAGCTCGACCTGGGCGTCCACGATCACGGGGAAGGCGGCGTTGGACGCCGGATTCGCTCGGCGGGCGGCGAGGCCGAGCGCGAGGCCGCGCCGGAAGTCGTGACGCGCGAGTGCCAGCGTGCCCTGCGCGGCGAGGATGCGGTAGCTCGGGCCGCCCCCGATGCGGGCGCCCCGTGCCAGGACCGCGGCCGCCCGGGCGTAGAAGCCGGGGTCGCCGGTCTCGCGGACCTTCTGGAGGTAGGCGCCGGCGAGGGCGGCATAGGCGTCGGGGACATCGGGGCGGGCGCGCACGAGGCGCTGGTAGCCGCGAATGACCGCGTCGGTCGGGGCGCCCGGCGGCGCGAGCTGCACGTCAGCGGCGGGCTCGGGCCCGGCAGGCGCCGAGCCGGACCGGTTCACGAGCGCGAAGGCCGCCAGCGCGGCGGCGAACGCGCCGGCGACGGCCAGGACGGCGAAGAGAAGGCTGGGGCGGCGAAGGGTCATGGCGAACGGTGTGGGCGGTGAGTGCGGTGAGGTGCGGTGAGGTGCGGGGTTGGCCGGGCGGGAGGGGGCGCCGGAGCGCCCCCTCCCGGCTGGCCTCACGGCGCCGGCGGCTTGAGGTCCCCCGGCGTGGGGCTGTGGGTCGGCTCGGAGCGCTTGAGCTTCGAGTCGAATCCGTCGAACGGCGGCGCGACGTAGGGGAACGTCGCCAGGAACGGGCGATCGTTCTGGTCCACGCCGTCGCCCAGGGGCAGCTGCTTGCCGCCCTGGTTGGCGGGAATCAGGAACCCGCCGATCACGCGGAGCTCGATGTCCACGACGTCGTCACCGAGGCGACGGCCGTTCGGGAAGCCGGCGTTGTCGCCGCCGATCACGCCGAAGCGGTTCGGCGTCGCCGTCGGGGGCACGCCGAGGTTGAGCTTCAGGGTGTCGGCCGCCGCGGGCTTGCTCCCGATCTGCGTGACACCGGGGATGCCGGTGAGCAGCGCGGTCACGATGTCCGTGCGGTCGGTCTCCTTGACGCCGAGCTTGAACAGCGCGTTGATCACCGCCGCGAGCTCGGGCTTCACGACCGAGCCGGCGTAGTTCTTCGCGTCGTCCTTCGGCTGGGTGGCGTTGAACTTGTCCTTCTGGCCGACTGGGATGACCACCTCGTTCACGAGGGGGTTGCCCAAGCGGCTGACCTGGACGCTGCCGCCCTTGCGCGCCTTGCCGGCCACGAGCACCCGCGGGCGCTCGGTGCTCGACCAGACGCCGACGACGGCGTTCTTGGCCGTCGGCGACAGGACGGACTTGCCGTCCACCGTGACGGCGGCCTCCGGCACCTGCAGCACGATCGAGTGGACGTTGTAGCCCGCCAGATCGTCCTTGCCGCCGCCCTCGTTGCCGGTTCCCTTGCGGAAGTTGATGGCATCGAAGGTGGTCCCGAGGTCCACGAAGAACGGATCCTCGCGCTGGCCGGCGAACACCTTGCCGCCGCCCGCGAGCGACCGGATGGTGCCGTTGGCCACGGCGTCGTAGTTCGGGATCGTCTTCGGCCCGACGTTGTTCGGCGCCACGGGCAGGTTGCGCCCGATCACCTTGGCCGAGACCCGGCGGCCCTTGCGGCTGTACTGCTCCCGCGTGACCGTGTAGGTCTGGACCTGCTGCAGCTTGGGATCGTTGAAGGACGTGACCCCAGGCAGGGCGTACAGGAACGACTTCGGGTTGCGGTACCGGGTCTTGAAGTTGAACCGGTAGCGCACGTCATACGCCCCGTCGCCAGAGTTGTCGACGTTGACGTAGTACGAGGCACGGTCGTCGAACCGGTAGAAGTTCGGTCCGCCGGCCGGGTCCTCGAAGGGGATCCAGTTCGCCACGACGGTGATCGACCCCGGCGCATCCGACGCCGTGAAGGCGTAGAGGTCGGTGTCGTCACCGGTCGGGTCGATGCTGGTCCCCGGCGCTTCGCGGTGCGACGAGCCAAAGCTCGACGACACGGCGAGCACGCCTGCCGCCAAGGCGGCGATGAGCGCAAGCAGCCGTACGGCGCCTGCGCGCTTGAGTGCACGCATCCTCACACCTCACAGTGATGGGTTGGAGACGCCGGACGCGGTTTCGTCCGGCGTGTGTGGTGGGGGTGTGCGGTGCGGAGGCGGCGGCGGATCAGGATCGGCGCCTAAGGTTTCCTGCGGCCGCGACGGGCCTGCGAGCCGGTCGCATCTGCGGCCGGGGTGATCCGCGCGCCCGGCCCTGGCGAAGTGGCCGGCATGCGCCGATCGACTCCAGTTGCCGCCCTGCTTGCCGCGACCGCCCTGGCTGTGGCCGGGTGCGGGGAGAGCGGTGCCGGCGGCGGACGGACGACCCTGACGGTCCGCCACGTTGCCGCGGCGCCGCTGCGGGTCGCCGCCCCGGTCCGGGTCGGCCCGGCCCCGACGGCCGTCGCCGTCGACGGCGCGACGGTCTGGGTGGCGGACAACGCCGACGGGACGGTCGTGCGCCTCAACGCGGCCACCGGCCGGCGGCTGCCGGGACGGGCCCGCGTGGGCGCCGGCCCGGTGGCGGTCGCCGCGCGGGGCGGGGTCGCGTGGGTCGCGTCCGCCGATGGCACGGTCGCGCGGCTGGATCCGCGCACCGGCGCGCGCACGGGCGCCGCCGCGCGCGTCCTCGATCCCGGCGGCGCGGCGCTCGGGGGCGGCGCGCTCTGGGTGACGAGCCGCGCCGGCGATGCCGTGGCGCGCCTCGATCCCGCCACCGGCGCGCGCCGCGGCCGCCCCATCCGGGTCGGGCGGAGCCCGACGGACGTGGTCGTCCGTGACGGCACCGCCTGGGTGGCCAACAGCGCCGACGGGACGGTTTCGCGCATCGACACCGGCACGGGCCGTGCGAGCCCGCCCGTCCGCGTCGCGCGGCGCCAGGTGCTCGCGCTCGCCGCCGACGCGCGCGGCGTCTGGGCGGCGACGACCGCCGGCCCGGCTGCCCAGCCGATCGCCATCGTCGGCCTGGATCCGGGCAGCGGCCGCCCCGCCCGCGAGGCGCTGCGCGTGCCCGGCGGGATTCCTCTGCGGCTCGCCGCCGGCGGGGGGTCGGTGTGGGCGACCGACGTCGGGGCACCCTTTGCCTCCGCGAACGGCGCCATCCGCCCGGCGGGCGTGACCCGGATCGATCCGTCCAGGCCGGCGATCGCGGGCGGGCCGATTCGCGTCGGTGCCACGCCGGGCGCCATCGCCGTCGGCGCGGGCGCCGTGTGGGTCGCGAACGCCGGCGACGGCACGGTCTCGCGCATCCGCCTCGCCGGCTGATCGGCGTTGCGCCCAAAATCATCCCTTTGGGCGATGGCAGGGCAAACCTGCGGGCCTAGGGTCCTGGCATGGTCAGAGGACGAACGACTGCGCTGCCGGACCATGCCGATGCGATCTACGGGGCTGCGGTGACGGCGTGCCGGGATCGCGATGCAGCCGCCGACGTCACCGTGCTGGTGTGCGCCGCCGCCGCCCGGGAGTCCGAGCCGCCGGCCCGACGGCGCCTGGTCGAGCGGGCGATCCTCGCGGCGATGCGCTCGGCGCCTGCCCGCCCCTTCGCCGCGATGGCCCCCGGGGATCGCGAGGCGGTGGCCCTGGCCCGGCTCGCCGGATACTCGGAGGCCGAGGTCGCCGACGCGCTCGGGCTCGACGCCGGCGCGGTCCGGGCGCGGCTGCTGCGTGGGCTGCGGGCGCTGGCCGGCGCCCGCCCCGTCGCGGCGGCGTGAGCGCAGCCGCGGGGCGGCGCCTACTCCAGGAAGCGCGCGGCGAAGGCGGCGGCCTCGGCGCGGTTGCGCAGGCGCAGCTTCTCGAGCACGTGCCGCACGTGGGTCTTCACGGTGGCCTCGGAGATGAAGAGCCGCTCGGCGATCTCCCGGTTGCGCAGCCCTTCGGCGACGAGCGCGAGCACCTCGCGCTCGCGGTCGGAGAGCTCAGCCAGGGGGCTCGCGGGGGCGCCCTCGCTCGACCCGAACTCGTCGAGCAGGCGGCTGGCCATCCGGGCCGGCACGAGCGGCTCGCCGGCGCCAGCGCCCAGGACGGCGTCGACGAGGTCGCCCGGCGGCATGTCCTTGAGGAGGTAGCCGGCGGCGCCGACCCGCAGCGCGGCGTAGAGGTCGGGCTCGTGCTCGGACACCGTGAGGATGAGGACTTCGGTATCCGGCAGGCGCTCCCGAATCGCCGCGCACGCCTCGGTGCCACGCATCTCGGGCATGTTGAGGTCCAGGAGCGCGACGGCCGGCCGGTGCTCGAGAGCCCGCTCGACGGCCTCGCGGCCGTTCGCGGCCCAGGCCACGACCTCGATGCGCGGGTCGGCGCCGAGCAGCGCCGCGGTGCCCTCGCGCATGAGGCGGTGGTCGTCGGCGACGAGCACGGTCACGGGGCCGGAGCCGGGCATCGGGCCGACCGTATCCTGTCCGCGTTGCCGTGAGCGCCCAGGACCCTCACTCCGGACCCGCCAGCGGCCTGGCCGAGCGCCTCCCGCCCGAGACGGCGGCTGCGCTCGGTCGCGTGGCGCGGGCGCTCGTGGCCAGCGGCACGCTGGCCCAGCTCGGGGCGCGGGCGCTGGCCGAGATGCGCGGCGCGCTCGGCCTCGGTCCGGCGGCGCTCTACCTGCCCGACCCCGAGGGGCGCCCGACTCTGCGGCGGTTCGTCGAGTCGGGCGGGGAGGAGGCCGCCGCCGCGGAACTCTCGTTCGACGCCGAGGCGTGGAAGCTCGCGGTCGCCGGCGGCCGGCCGCTCGTCTTCCTCGAGGAGGGGTCCTGGCTCGTCGCGAACCCCTTCGACCCGCCGGCCTCGTCGTGGCTCGTGCTCCCCCTCGCCGCTCGCGGGCGGCTCGTCGGCGTCGTCGTCGCCGCGGCGCTGGCGCCGCTGCGGCTCGACGGGCCCGTGACGACGGTGCTGGCCCTGCTCGGGGACCTGCTGAGCGCCGGCATCGCCACGGCGGCACTCCGGGCCGAGGTCCAGCGCACCGAGATTCAGCGCGAGCGCATGCGCCTGGCGGCCGACGTGCACGACGGCCTGGCTCAGGACCTCGCGCTCGCGCTGCGGGAGGTCGCCCTGCTGGACTCGGATCCGGCTCCGGAGGTGGCCGCAGCGAGCCGGGCCCGCCTCCGCGAGGCCGTGGGCTCGGCGCACCGCATCGTCCGGGCCCGCCTCGAGGACCTCGCCGTCACGGTGCCGGTCGGCGGCGCCGGCGCCGCCGTCGAGGAGGTGTGTGCGCGCACGGCGCGCCACGGATTGCCGGTCGACGTCCGCCTGGCCGGCCCGCTCGCCGACGTGGCCCCGGAGGCCCTCGCCGTGGTCCTGCGTGTGCTCACCGAGGCCCTGACGAACGCTCAGAAGCACGCCGGCGCCACGGTCGCCCGCGTGACGCTGCGCGCCGCTGATGGTCGCCTCACGCTCGAGGTTGCGGACGACGGGAGCGGGTTCGACCCGGCCGGCGTGGGCGGGCCGGGCGACGGGCACTTCGGGATGACGATCATGCGCGAGCGCGCCCGCGGGGCCGGCGGCGACCTCGTGGTCGGCGACGCCGATGGGGGCGGGACCCGGGTGCGGCTCGATCTCCCGCTTGAGGTCTGAGCGCCCGATCTGATGGAGTGCGGTCAGTGATCGGACCAGAGCTCGAGCGCGCCACGGACGGAGGAGCGTGCCCGCACCTCGCCGTGCTCCTGCGGACCGAGGCCGAGCTTCCCTCGGTCCTCGCGTCGTTCTACGGGCTGGGCGCAAAGCGGAACGGGTGGATCGTCCACCGCGCGCTGCCGGGCGAGGGCGGCGTCGACCGGCGGATGCTCGCCGATGCCGGCCTCGACGTCGACGGGCTCGAGGCCGCCGGGCGCCTGGTGGTCTCCGAGTTCGACCCCGACGAGGGCCCCCAGGCCTCGGCGGACCGCTGGGCGGCGGGGCTGACGGAGGCGCGCACCCGGGGCCTCGCCGCGCTCTGGTACTCGCGCTTCGCGGTCGGGCCGGCGACCGCCGAGTTCGCGCTCGTCGCGGCGCACGAAGAGGCGTGGGACGCGACGTTTCGCGATCGGCCCGTCGTGACGCTCTGCCCCTACGTCGTCGGCGAGCTCGACGCCGCCGCCACGCTCGAGCGCCTCGACGCTGTCGCCTCGTTCCACGAGGCCGTGGCGATTCCCGGCGGCGATGGCTTCTCGCTGCTCGGGCGCACCACGTTCTGATGCTCGACCGCGAGCTCGAGGACGCCACCGACGCCGGCGCCTGCCCCCACATGGCCGTGCTGCTGCGCAGCGCCGCCGAGCTCCCGAGCGTCCTGGCGCCGTTCTACGCCCTCGGCGCCAAGCGCGACGGCTGGATGGTCCACCGGGCGCTCCCGGGGGAGGCGGCGCGCGATGGCCGCCGCCTGGCCGAGGCCGGCCTCGACGTCGACGGCCTCGTGGCGGCGAACCGGCTCCTCGTGATCGAGGTCGATCCCGCCGAGGCGCCGGAGGCGGCGGTGCGGCGCTGGGAGGAGGGGCTCGAAGCCGCGCTCGCCCGCGGGCTCAGCGGCCTGTGGTACTCGCGCTTCCCGGTGCGGGCCGGAGGCTCGGCGGTGTCGCGCGCGTTCGCCGTCGACCGCCTGTGGGATCTGACCTTCAAGGACCGGCCCGCCATCGCGCTGTGCCCATACGTGGTCGGCGAACTCGACGAGGCCACCGCCCTGGACCGGCTCGACACGCTGACGCACTTCCATGACCAGGTGGCCGTGCCGGAGGGGGACGGGTTCCGGATGGTCGGGCGGGCGGAGTAGGACGCGCGGAAGCCGCAGCCAGCCGGACCGGCGAGGTTGAGGTTCGGCCGGCTGGCGCGGCGCAACGTGGCGCTCACCGCGCCGAGGGCGGGCGGGCGTCCGGCACGCCATCCGGGACCCCTGGGGACAGCTGTTGGACCCATACCGGACCGGCGGCCCGGGATTCGTCGAGGCCGACGCCTTCCGGACCTTCGTCGATGCCCGCACGGCCAAGCGATGCCGGCGCGCGGTGTGGGTCGGGGATCTTGGAGCTCGGGGCAGGGTCCTCTCGGTGCTCGTGATGCCAGAGCCGCCGCACGGAAACGGGCTGCGCTGGGCCGCTCGGGTCATTCGGAGCGCGGTCGGCCGGCGCGGGGCACACAGCCGCTTGCAGCCGGTCTCGCTGGCCTTGAGGGCTCGGCACGCGGCGCCGATCGCCGCCGGGTCCGGCGAAGCTGAGGTTCGGCCGGCTGAGACGGCGCAAGGACGGGCGTCGGTTCTCCCGCGCGGACGTGCGGCTCAGAACGGCAGCGCGACGACCTCGGCCCGCACGCCGCCATCGCCGGCGAGCACGGTCGCGCCGGGCTCGGCCTCGCGGCGGACGAGCGCCAGGCCGATCGGGCCGAGAGCCGGCGAGACGACGCTCGACGTGAGCGTGCCGACCTCGCGCTCGCCAAGCCGCAGCGCCGCCCCCGCCGGCACGGGTGCGCTGAGCCGCAGCCCGCGCAGGTGGCGGTTCGGCTTGCCCTTGTAGTGCAGGCGCGCCACCGTCTCCTGCCCGACGTAGCAGCCCTTTGTGAAGCTCACGGCGCGCTCGTTCAGGCCGGCCTCCTGGGGGATGACCGAATCGTCGAGGTCGATGCCGTAGCGCGGGCTGCCGCGCTCGACGCGCACGATGTCGGCGTCGGCCTCGCTCACCGCGGTGGCACCGCGCGCCTCCAGTCCGGCGGCGACCGTCGCCGTGTCCTGCGCTGGGCAGAGCACGTCGACACCAGCATCGGTCGTGATGAGCCGCACCGGCACGCCCTGGAGCGTGGCGGCCGCGCTGTCGTGCTCGGCGGTGCCGAGCCCGGCGGCGTCGGCCTCGGCCACGGCCCGGGCCCGCGGGCCGATGAGCGACAGCAGGCCGCGCTGCAGCGTGCGCTTGTCGAGGCGCGCGTCGAAGCCGATCAGGCCGCGGTGCACCCGGTTGAACAGCTCCTGGAGCCCGATCCGGTCGGTGTCGAGCAGCAGCTCGTCCCCGGCGTCGAGCACGCGCACATCCGCGAGCATCTTGCCCTTGTGGGTCAGCAGCGCCGCCTGGCAGCCGCGCCCGGGCTCCAGGCCGAGGATGTCGTTCGTGACCTGTCCCGTCAGGAACTCCTTGGCCTCAGGGCCGGCGAGCGCCAGCTTGCCCCGCTCGGAGCGGTCGAGCAGCCCGCACCCCTCGGTGAGGGCGGCGTAGGCGGTCGCGGCCCGGTCGGTGGCGGCCATGCCGTCGAGGATAGCCAGCCGGCCCGCCGCCCCTGGGCCGCCGGATCTTGGCATGTCAAGAAATTGCTTGGATGACGACCAAACTCCTGCTACCGTCGCCGCGATGCCGCGCGCCGACCAGCTCCTGACTCCCGCGGTCGAGGACTACGCCAAGGCCATCTACGCCCTCCAGCCGCAGGACGGCGAACCGGTCTCCACCAACGCGATCGCCGAGCGGCTCGGCGTGACCCCGGGTTCGGTCTCGACGATGCTGCGCAAGCTGGCCGACCTCGGCCTGGCCGAGCACGAGCCCTACCGCGGCGTGCGGCTCACCGCCGACGGGCGCCGGCGGGCGCTCGAGGTCATCCGCCACCACCGCCTCCTCGAGCTCTTCCTCGTCGAGGTCCTCGAGGTGCCCTGGGACCGGGTCCACGACGAGGCCGAGGTGCTCGAGCACGTCCTGTCGGAGGAGCTCGAGGGCCTCATCTCCGCCAAGCTCGGCCATCCCACGATCGATCCGCACGGCGACCCCATCCCGTCCCCCGACTTCGTCATCGCCGAGCCGGACACCCAGCCCCTCGCCGGCCTGCCGGTGGGCGCGCTCGGCACCTTCGTGCGGGTCTCGGATTCGGACCCAGCGATGCTCCGCTACCTCTCCGAGCGGGGCATCGCCCCGGGGGACCGGCTCGAGATCGTCGACCGCCAGCCGTTTGGCGGGCCCGTGTTCGCCCGCTTCGACGCCTCGGTCGAGGTGCTCGGGGGCGACCTCGCCGCGGCGATGCAGGTGGAGGTGGACGCGTGAACCCGCCGCCGCCCGCGCCCGGCACCGAGACCGCCGTGCCCCTCCCGCCGCAGGCCCTCGCCGAGCCCCCGAGCGCGCTGCAGTCCGTGCGCTCGCGCGGGCGCGTGCGCGGCACGATCGCGCTGCTCGGGCCGGCGTTCGTCGCGGCAATCGCCTACGTCGACCCGGGCAACTTCGCGACCAACATCGCCGGCGGCTCGAAGTTCGGCTATCTGCTCCTGTGGGTGATCCTCGCCGCCAACCTCATGGCGATGCTGATCCAGAACCTCTCCGGGAAGATCGGGATCGCCACGGGCAAGAACCTCGCGGAACTGTGCCGCGAGCACTTTCCGCGCGGCGCCACGTGGGGCCTGTGGGCCCAGGCCGAGCTCATCGCCATGGCGACCGACCTGGCCGAGTTCATCGGCGCCGCGATCGCCCTGAACCTGCTCTTCGGGGTCCCGCTGTTCACGGCCGGCCTCATGACCGGCGTGGTCGCCTTCGCGCTGCTCGGGCTGCAGCAGCGCGGGCACCGCACGTTCGAGATCGCGATTGCAGGGCTGCTTGCCGTGATCCTCCTGGGGTTCCTCTACAACACGCTCGAGGTCGGCGCCGACGCCTCCGGCGTCCTGCGCGGCTTCGTGCCGTCGTTCGACGGCACCGACTCGGTCCTCCTGGCCACCGGCATCCTCGGCGCCACGGTCATGCCGCACGTCATCTACCTGCACTCGGCCCTCACGCAGAACCGGATCGAGCCGCGCGACGATGCCGAGCGGCGCAAGCTGCTGCGGGTCCAGCGCTGGGATGTCGTCATCGCCATGGGCATCGCCGGATTGGTGAACATGGCGATGCTGATCGTGGCCGCCTCGCTGTTCCACGACTCCGGGCTGCGCGACGTCGACACGATCGAGGGCGCCTACTCGGGCTTCCAGGACCTCGTCGGGACGAGCGCCGCAGTGGCGTTCGGGCTCGCGCTGCTGGCTTCGGGCTTCGCGTCCTCCAGCGTCGGCACCTACGCCGGCCAAGTCGTGATGCAGGGGTTCATCAACCGCACGATTCCGATGCTCGCGCGGCGGCTGGTCACGATGGCGCCGGCGCTGATCGTCCTGGCCGTGGGCGTCGACCCGACCCGGGCGCTCGTGCTCAGCCAGGTCATCCTCTCCTTCGGAATTCCGTTCGCGCTCGTCCCGCTCATCCTCCTCACGCGGCGGCGCGACGTGATGGGCGCGCTGGTCAACCGGCCCCTCACGACCGCACTGGCGACCGTCGTCGCCGCGATGATCATCGCGCTGAACGGCTTCCTGCTGTTCGAGACCTTCGCCGGGTAGGCTTGCCCGATGGCGCTGGCCGAGAGCTTCCAGGAGATCCTCGACTCGCTTCCGGGCGACTGGACCGATCTCGAGGTCGACTTGCGGATCTTCGACGAGAGCCGCTACATCGACGCGGCCACCTACCTCGTCACCTGCAACGCCCAGCCCTACTCCCGCGCCGACTGGCACTGGCGCCTGCTCGTCGCGCACGAGTTCGGCCACGGCGCGGCGGCACCGGTCGTCCGCAACGCCCTGCACCTGCTCGACAATGCTGGAATCCCGGGGGAGCTCGCGGTGCGCGAGGTGCGCTCGGGCCGGGTCGAGATCACGCAGATGTGGGGACGTCCCGAGTCGGTGCGCGAGCAGTTCCGCCAGATCCGCTCCCAGTAGCCCGATGGCCCGGGTCCTCGCCGTCGTCCCGGACCTGATGTTCGGGTCGCGTGTGACCGAGCTGCTCGGCGCCGCGGGCCACGCCGTGACCGTCGCGGCAGGCCCCGAAGCGGTGTCCGGGGCGCAGGCCGATGTCGTCGTGGTCGACCTTGTCGGGGACGGCAGCGCTGCGACCGGGCTCCCGGCGTCGCTGCCGGCCGCGGACCGGCCTGCATTCCTCGGGATCTACGGCCACACGGACCCGGAGACGCGCCGGCGGGCGCTGGCCGGCGGCTACGACCAAGTCGTGCCGCGCTCGCGCTTCATGCGCGATGCCGATGCCCTCGTGCGCGGCCTGGCGCCGCCGCCGGGCTGAGCCCGGGCCCCGCCGGACCGCCGCGTAGACTCGGCGCCGCTCACCCGCGACCGCCTGCGAAGGAGACGGCCCCATGGAGCAGCGCCACGCCTCCGCCTACGTCGCCGAGTTCGTCGGCACGTTCGTCCTCGTCCTCTTCATCTGCATGGCCGTGTCGGTCCAGGTCGGCGGCTTTCGCGCGCCCGACTTCGTGCTCATTGGCCTCGTCCACGCCTTCACGCTCGCGATGCTGATCTACGCTCTGGGCTCCGCTTCGGGTGCGCACTTCAACCCGGCCGTGACCGTCTCGCTGCTCGGCCTGCGCAAGATCAAGCCGTCCGATGCCTCCATCTACATCCTCATGCAGCTCGCGGGCGCGGTCGCCGCGGCGCTCGTGACCAAGGCCATGCTCCAGGACGAGGGCGCGCTGGCCAACTACGGCACGCCGTCGGTGAGCGCGTTCCTCTCGGGCCGTGCCCTTGCGGGCCTGGTCGGCGAGGCGATCGGCACCTTCGTCCTGATGTTCGCGATCATGGCGCTCGCCGTGAACCCGCGCGGCGACCGCTCCTGGGCCGGCTGGGTGATCGGGGCGGCGCTGGGGTTCGCCGTCATGGTGCTGGCGCCCCTCACCGGCGCCAGCTTCAATCCGGCCCGCTGGTTCGGCCCCGCGATCGTCTCGGGCTCGTGGACGAACGCCTGGATCTACATCGTCGGGCCGATCCTCGGTGCCGCCCTCGCGACCGTCGTCTACAAGCTCGTCGTGCTCGACCCCGAGGCCAAGGGCGCCGAGGCGCCGATCGAGAAATACCAGTAGCCCCTGGCCGGGCCGGCTGGCGCCCGCCGGCCCGGCCAGGCGGCTGACTAGACTCCGCGCGGTGCGCCGCCGCGTGACCTTCAGCCGCAACGTGACGCTCTCGCTGTCGCGCACCTGCCAGTGCTACTGCAAGTACTGCGCGTTCGCGACGCACCAGGCCCACCTCCACACGCCCGCCGAGGTGGAGCAGCTCATCGACGACGCGGCGCGCCGCAACGTCAAGGAGCTGCTCGTGCTCACCGGCGAGGCGCCCGAAGCCGCCTCGCCGGGCGTGGCCGAGCGCCTGGCGCAGCTCGGGCACGCCGACTTCACCGCGTACGTCGTGTGGGCGTGCGAGCGCGCGCTGGAGCGCGGCATCCTGCCGCACACCAACCTCGGCGTGCTCTCGCGCGAGGACCTCGGGCGGCTGCGGGAGGTCACCGCCTCCCAGGGGCTGATGCTCGAGTCGATCAGCCCGCGGCTGATGGAGACCGTTCACGCCGGCTCCCCGACGAAGCACCCGGAGCGCCGGCTCGCCACCATCCGCGCGGCCGGGGAGCTGCGGATCCCCTTCACGAGCGGGATCCTCGTGGGCATCGGCGAGACCGAGGACGAGCGCATGGCCTCGCTCGAGGCGCTGGCCGAGGTGCAGGCGCAGCACGGCCACCTCCAGGAAGTGATCCTCCAGAACTTCGTGCCGCACCAGCGCTACTACGGGCAGGAGCCGGCCGAGATCGCGACCGCGGCCGCCGAGCGCTACTGGCGCACCGGCCTGGCCGAGGGGCCCGAGCTGCCGCTGCCCGGCTGGGCCTGCGAGGTGACGATCGAGGACATGAAGCGCCTCGTGGCCGAGGCCGCCCGCCTGCTGCCCGGGGTGGGCATCCAGATCCCGCCGAACCTCGCGGACTGGTGGCCCGAGCTCGTCGCCGCCGGCGCGACCGACCTGGGCGGGCTGTCCTCCAACGGCGACCACATTTCCCCGGAGCATCCCTTCCCCTCGCCCCATCAAGTCCGCAAGCGCCTCGCTGCCGACGGCGTCGCGCTCACCGAGCGGCTCTGCGTCTATCCCGGCTACATCGGCTCAGAGTGGGTCGCGCCCGCTGTCCTGGACGTCATCAAGGCCAGGTACTGGAGCTTCATCCCGCGGCGGGGATCGGGCCGCACCGACCCGCCCTTCGCGATCCGCACCGACCTCGTCGAGCCGGCCGCCGAGCGCGCCCGCGACGGCGTGGCGCTCAGCGCCGAGGAGCTGACGGCGATGTTCGCCGAGACGCGGCCCGAGGCGATCGAGACGATGCGGGCCGCGGCCGACGAGCTGCGGGCCGCGGTGGCGGGCGACACCGTCACGTTCGTCGTGAACCGCAACATCAACGTGTCGAACATCTGCACCGTCGGGTGCGCCTTCTGCGGCTTCGGCCAGGGGAAGCGCTCCCCCGACGCCTACGAGCTCGACGCCGCCGAGTTCGAGCGACGTGTCCGCGAGGCGCAGGCGTTCGGCGCCAGCGAGCTGTGCATCCAGTCCGGGATCCACCCGGAGTGGTCGCTGGACGACTACCTCGGCTGGCTCGCGCTGGCGAAGTCGATCGCCCCGGAGCTGCACCTGCACGCCTACAGCCCCATGGAGATCGACCACATGGCGTCGGCGTCCGGGCTCCCGCTGCCCGAGCTCTTCGCGCAGCTGGCCGATGCCGGCCTCGGGTCGGTGCCCGGCACCGCCGCCGAGGTCCTGCACGACGGGGTGCGCGAGCGGATCAGCCCGAACAAGCTGCCCGCGGCGCGGTGGGTGGAGATCATCGAGGCCGCCCACCGGGCCGGCCTGCGGTCGACCTCTACGGTGATGTTCGGCCACATCGAGGAGCCGTGGGAGCTCGCCGAGCACCTCCGCGTCGTCCGCGGCGTGCAGGAGCGCACCGGCGGGATCACCGAGTTCGTGCCGCTGAGCTTCATCCCGTTTCACACGCTGCTCGGACGCACGCACGGGGTCGAGGAGATCTCGCGGGAGGAGAACCTCAAGCACACGGCGGCTTTCCGCCTGGCGCTCGGCCGCGAGATCCCGAGCCTGCAGGCCTCCTGGGTGAAGATGGGCCTCGACGCCGCGACCGAGGCGCTGCGGTGGGGAGTCAACGACCTCGGCGGAACCCTGATGGAGGAGAACATCAGCCGCCTGGCCGGCTCCTATCACGGCGTGCGCCTCGAGCCCGCCGACCTGATCGCCGCCGCGCACGCGGCCGGCCGGCCCGCCGCCGAGCGCACGACGCTCTACGGGATCCGGGAGCGCCACGGCCTGCCGGCCGCGCTGACGTCCGCCGCTCCCGTGTGATCGTCGGGTGAAGGGCCTTGGCGGGGGAGGGCAGGCGGCGTAGCGTGCAGCCCGTGGAATCAGGCCGACTCCCGGATCTGCCGGACATCGCGCAGTTCGCCCGCGTGTATGAGCGGTTCATGATCGCCATGGCGGCGCACATGGGCGCCGGGGACTCGGCCATCGGCGACCGCCTGCGAAATCATCTCGGCGCCGATCCCGCGGACCTGCCGACGACCCGGGCCGAGTTCCCGGACACCGACCATCCCAATCTCCAGCTCGGGCTCGACGCGGTGCTGGCCGGCGCCGAGCGGATCGGCTACTACGCAGTGGACGTGGGCTTCGGGTCCGTGTCGCTTGCCGACCTCGCCCGGGGGCGCAGCGCTGGCGGGCCGATCACCGAAGGGCCGGTCCGCTTCACCGACGTCGAGGTCGAGTCCGGCCGGGTGGTGCGCTGCGTCTCGGCCGGGATCTATCTCGCCGCGGGGCCGGGCGGACCCGCTGTCGTGCTGATCGCCCATGCCGAGCGCCCGTTCGGGCCACGGGCCATCAGCATCGAGATCGCCTCGCCGGCCGATGAGGTGCCCTCCGCCGTGCTCCGCGACGTGCGCGCGGCCATGCGGGAACGCAACATCTACCGCGGCCGGTGCATCTCGCTGCACCTCGCGCCGAACGAGTCCGTGACCGTCGCCTTCCACGCGCCTGAGCCGGTGGGCCGCGAGCACATCGTCCTGCCGGCGGGGACCCTCGAGCGCCTCGAGCGGCAGTCGCTCGGCATGGCCGGGCAGGCGCCGGGGCTCCGCCGGGCCGGCCAGGATCTCAAGCGCGGCGTGCTGCTCCACGGGCCTCCGGGCACCGGGAAGACGCTGTGCGTCAGCTACCTGCTCGGCGCGATGCCCGGCCGCACGGCGGTGCTCCTGACCGGCCGCAGCCTCGGGCTGATCGAGCAGGCCGTCCGGATCGCCCGGGACCTCGAGCCCGCCACGGTGGTGCTCGAGGACGTCGATCTCGTCGCCGCCGAGCGCACGATGGATTTCGGGGACCACGGCGTCCTGTTCGAGCTGCTCAACCAGATGGAGGGCCTCGAAGGCGATGCCGACCTCCTGTTCGTGCTCACGACGAACCGCCCGGATGTGATCGAGCCGGCGCTGGCCTCGCGCCCAGGCCGGATCGACCTCGCGCTCGAGATTCCGCTGCCCGACGAGGCGACGCGCCGCCGGCTCGTGAAGCTCTACGCCGGCGGGTTCGACCTCCCGGACGCTGCCGTTGCCGAGGTCGCTGCCCGCACCGACGGCGTCAGCGGAGCCTTCGTCAAGGAGCTGATGCGCCAGGCGATGCTCCGCGCGGCGCTCGACGGGCGCGAGCGCGCCGGCTCCGAGGATGTCGGCGGGGCACTCGACGAGCTGCTCGACGAGCGGTCCGCGCTCACGCGCCGCCTGCTGGGTCAGCCAGCGGGGCCGGGCGGCAGCCTCCCGGACGCCCCGCCGTCCGATCACATGCTGCGGGCGTTCGAGGCGACCGGGATCCCGCTGCCCCCGGATCTCGAGACCTGAGGGCCCTCCGCCGCCCGGCGGTCGCCGCCTGGCCGCCTACGCCGGGCGGACGGCCACCGGGACCGGCGCTCCCAGCAAGGCGCCCTGCACGGCGTCGACGCCGAGCTCGCGGACGATCGCGAGGGTCTCGTCGTCCTCGACCCGCTCGGCGATGGCGGTCATCCCGAGCCCGTGGGCCAGCTCGACGATGGCCCGCACGGTGTGGAGGTCCGCTTCGCTCGTGCGCAGCCCCGCGATGAACTCGCCGTCGATCTTGATCGTGTCGACCGCGAGGTTCTTGAGGTAGTAGAAGGCGCCGTAGCCGGATCCGAAGTCGTCGATCGCCACGCCGCAGCCCAGCTCGGCCAGCCGGGCCGCGAAGCGGCTGGCCGCCTCGATGTTCACGATCGCCTCGGTCTCGGTGATCTCGAACTGCAGCGCGCCCGACGGCACCGCGGGATCGGCGACCGCCGCCTCGATCTCGGCGAGGACGCCGTCGTCGATCATCGAGGCCGCGCTGAGGTTGATCGCGACCTGGGCCAGCTCTCCGCCGAGGTGGCGGGCCTCGGCCAGCCCGGCGGCCTGGCGGACCACCCAGGCGTCGACGGCCGGCATGAGGCCGAACCGCTCGGCGACCGGGAGGAAGGCGCCGGGCTCGCTGAGCTCGCCCTCGCTGTCGCGCAGGCGCAGGAGCAGCTCGTGCCGGAGGATCTGGTTCGTGGCCACCATGACGATCGGCTGCGCGTGCAGCTCGAAGGCATCGGCCTCGAGCGCGTCGCGGATGCGCTCGATCCAGTGCCGGCGATCGGCAGGCGAGCGCCCGTCCGGGCTGCCCGCCACGACGGCCCGGTCACGGCCGGCGTCCTTCGCCCGCCGCATGGCGCTGCGCGCGAGCCCGAAGAGCTCCTCGGAAGAGAGCGCGAGGTCGGGGTCGAAGCAGGTGATGCCGGCGCTCGCGGTCACCGCGAGCGACCGGCCGCCGACGGTCGGCGCCGTCGTGCGGATCGCCTGCAGCAGCCGGTCGGCATTGGCCGTCGGAGCGTCCGGCGGCGCGGCGCCCGTCAGCACCCCGAAGCAGTCGCCGCCGATCCGGCCGGCGACGTCTCCGGCCCTGATTGTGGCCTCCAGCGTCCGGCCGACCTGGGCGAGCGCCTCGTCCCCGACGGCGGTGCCGTAGGCCTCGTTGAGGGCGGCCACGCGGTCGACATCGATGAGGATCAGCTCGGCTGCGCGCTGCCCGGGCTCGGCAGCCGTGGCAGCGACCTCGGCGACGAACCGCTCGAAGCGCTGGCGCGTGTACAGCCCGGTGAGCACGTCGCGGACCGCGAGGTCGCGCAGCCGGCGCTCGTAGCGCTCCTTCTCGCCGACCTCGACGACGTGGGCCAGGACGTAGCGCGGTGCGCCTTGGTCGTCGCGGACGAGCGCTGCGTGCACCTCGACCTCGACCTCGTCGCCGTCCGGCCGCACCACCGCCGCGCTCGTGCTCGTCCGGTCGATCTCGCCGGCGTAGACCCGCCGCCACTCGGCTCGCTCCCGCTCCACGAGCTCGGCGTCGGCGAGCAGCGACCCTGGAACCATGGACATGAGGTCCTCCGCGGAGCGGCCGGCGATCCGGCAGAGCGCGTCGTTGACGCGCACGAACTCCCCGAGCCCGGTCTCGTCCGAGAAGCGGAGGATGCACATCCCGATGGGGGCGAAGTCGAACGCCCCGGCGAAGCGGCGGTCGCCGTCGCGCACCTGGGCCTCGGTGGCGCGGCGCTCGGTCACGTCGATGCCGCTGGACACGATGCACTCGACCGTGCCGTCCTCCCGGCGCAGGAGGTCGTTGTCCCAGGCGATCCGGCGCCGCGTGCCGTCCGCGGCCAGCCAGTCGTTCTCGTTCGTCCCGCGTTCGGTGATCGTCGTCAGCACGTGGCGGACGCGCTCGCGCTCGTCGTCGGGGATCACGTCCCAGGCCGGCCGCCCGATGAGCTCGGACGCCGGACGGCCAGCCGCGGCCTCGGCGGCCCGGTTGAGCCAGAGGAACCGGCCGGTGGGGTCGAGCACCGTCATGAGCGCCGGGGTCACGTCGATCACGGCCGCGAGGTGCCGCGGCTCCGGCAGGGCCGGCGGCCTGATGCTGTGTGTGTCGGGGCGGCTGATCCTGGTGGCTCCTTTGATGCGACGATATCGGCCCGGAAGCCGATCCGTCAGCGGAAAAGGTCCTCCGCCGCCGGCCGGACGAGCGCAACGGCGCCGGGGCCATCGCCGGTGGTGACATGGCGGCTGAGCCCGCTGAGGGCCACCGCCGGCTCCCGGCTGTCCTTGGCCCGGGCCAGGTCTGCGGCCGCGGCGGCTTCGTCTGCGATGGCGATCCACGTCGCCCGCAGTTCCCGCCCGGCGGCGTCCATGCGGCCCCGCCAGTCGTCGAGCGGCCCCAGTCCGGCAGCGCCGATCGCGATGTCGCACTGGCCGTGGCGCCAGGCGCGGCCGAACGAGTCGGCGATGAGCACGGCGGGCGCGGTGCCGTCCGGCGCGCGCAGCCGCGCACGCAGCGCCCGCGCCGAGGCGTCCGGGTCGGCGGGCAGGAGGATCACCTCGCCGGCGCCGGACGCGTTCGATGCGTCCACCCCGGCGTTCGCGCACACGAACCCGTGGCGCGTGCGGCAGATGAGCACGCCGTGATCGGCGCGGACCAGCTCCACCGTCTCGTCGAGCACCGCCTGCACGGCCCGCGGGTCCTTGCCGTGCGCGGCGGCCAGGGCCTGCGCACGCGGGCCCGGCACGATGCTGGCCAGCCGTCGCACCTGGCCTTCGGCCTTCGACACGGCCTTGTGCGCAACGACGAGCACGTCGCCGCCGGCCAGCGGGATGCCGGCGGCCGCGGCCGCCTGCGCGATGAGCCCGCCGACGTCGTCGCCCTCGGCGATCTCGGGCAGCCCGGGGATCGCCACGGCGGCGAAGCGCCCCATCAGGCGGGCGCCATGCGGCTGAGTTCGGACCGCGTGCGCGGCGCCCGCCCGGGGCGGTCGGCGAGCGCGGCGGCCAGCGCGGCGAGATCGTCGGCGGTGTCGACGTCGAAGGCGAGCGAGGGGACCGGGCGGCTCACACCGGCCGCACCGGCCGACGCGGCGAGCGCGAGGTGCCGCGCGTGGCTGCCGGGCCCGAAGGCGGGCGCGATCACGCCCGGCCCGGCGAGCAGGAGCCCGTTCGTGCCGGTGCCGTGCCGGTCGGGGATCACGACGACGGCCGGCGCGGGCGGGGCCTCCCGGAGCAGCGCGCCGATCTCGTCCGGGTCCAGGGCCGGGCAGTCCCCCGGCACGAGGAGGGCGCGGTCGGCGCCGGCGGCGGCGGCGGCTGCCGCGCCGGCTGCCGCGGCCTGGCTGTGGCCGCTGTCGTCGTCGCCGAGCGTTCGGACGCCCGCGGCGGCGGCGAGCTCGAGCACGGCCGGCTCGCCGCTGACGACGATCACGTCGTCGAGGGACGGAATGGCCCGCAGGGCGTCCAGGACGTCCGCCACCATCGCGCGGGCCAGTGCCACGCGTCGCGCTGGCGGCAGCTCGCCGGCGAGCCGCTGCTTGGCGGCATCGAAGCGCTTGACCGGCAAGACGGCATGGACGGGCACGCGAGAACCGTAGCCGCCGCGCGGCGGGCCCGGCCACCTACCGCAGGCTTGCCGCGAACTCCAGGATCTCGCCGGCGACGATCGCCCGGGCGATCTCCTCGTCCAGGCGGGTCTCGGTCCGGAGCGCCGGCAGCGACCCGCCCGGATCGTCGTCGGCCACGATGCCGTCGATCAGCCCGGCGTACATCGCGGCGATCCCGGCAGCGGACGCCGGCTGGCCGGCCCACTCCAGGAACGCCGCGGTGGGTCCCTTGAGCACCGCGCCGCCGACGATCGGGCTCACAGCGAGGACCGGAGCCGGCGCGGCGGCGATCGCCTCCCGCAGGCCTGGCACCGCGAGGATCGGGCCGATCGAGGCGACGGGGTTCGACGGGCCGATCACGATCGCCTCGGCCTCGGCCAGCGCGTCGAGCGCCTCGGGCGGCGGGGTCGCGCCGGCGGCGCCGGCGAACTCCACGTCCTCCACGGGCCCGGCCGCCCGCTCGCGGATCATGAACTGCTGAAAGCCGTGCCAGGCGCCCCGCGCCTTCACGCGCGTGCGGACCGGGTCATCGCTCATCGGCAGCACCCGGGCCGGGATGCGCAGCGCGGCGGTGAGCTCCGCAAGCGCCTCGGTCAGGCGGGCGCCCTCGGCGAGCCGGCGGGCCCGGTGCAGGCAGACGGCGAGGTCGCGGTCGCCCAGGCGGAACCACACGTCCTCGCCGAGCTCGCGCAGCCCGTCCATCACCGCGAAGGTGTCGCCCCGCACGCCCCAGCCGCGGGCGTCGATCCGGTCGGCGAGCCAGTAGGCGCACAGGTCGGGGTCGGGGGAAACGTGCGCCCCGTAGATCTCGATGTCGTCGCCGGTGTTGGCGATCACCGTGAGCGGCGGCCCGCCGGCATCGAGCAGCCCGCGGCCGAGCTTGGCGCCGCCGGTGCCGCCGGCTAGGAGGACGACGCCGGCCACAGCTCGGCAGGCAGCCCGGTGACCTTGATGCCGGCGCGCGCCTTGTAGCGCACGTTCATCGAGATGATGAGCGGCGTCAGGGACTCGGTGATCCGGGCCATCTCGAGCCGGCCGCAGTCGACGCAGCGCAGGCCCGGGACCCGCTCGATCAGCGCGGCGAGCTGCGCCTTGTCGGCCTTGCGGTCGCCGCAGATCAGGACGTCCTCGTCGAGCGCGTGATCGAGGTCGGTGAGCAGCGCGGCGCTCACGGTGTGCAGCCCCGACACGACCCGCACGCCGTCGGGCGCCATCTCGGCGGCCTGCTGGGCCGCCGAGCCCTGCCAGACGCCGAGCAGCCGGGTCGCCTTGCCGCTGACCGCGGCGGCGAGCGGCACGGTCGCGTCGACGAGGAGCTGCCCGGGCCGCAGGACGTCCTTGAGGTTCGTGAGCGTCTCGGACTGGCTGCGGAACGGCACGCTGAGCACGACGGTCTCGTTCGCGGCGGCGGCCTCCGCGTTCCCGAGGCCGGCGAAGCTGGCGCCCGGGACCCGTTCGGCGGCCTTCGCCGCGGCCTCGGCGGCGCGGCCCGGGTCGCGGGAGCCGATGACGATCGGCACGCCCGCCTGCCCGAGGCGGAGCGCGAGGCCGAAGCCCAGCGCCCCGGTGGCGCCGACGATCGTGACTGGGGCGGGGTCGCTCACGGCCGCGCAGCATAGCCGCCGGGGGCTGCCGGCCCGCGGCGCCGGTAGGCTGCGGCGGCAATGGGGACCCGCGGACCGCGAGGAGAGCTGGCATGACGGACGGCACGGTGACGACGCGCAGCCCGGCCGGGCCGGCGCTCCCCGGCTCGTGAGGCTCGAAGGGCAGGTCGCGCTGGTCACGGGCGGGGCCTCGGGCATCGGAGCGGCGACCGCGCGGCGGCTGGCCGCCGAAGGGGCCCGCGTGGCCATCGGGGACCTCGACCTCGACGGCGCCCGGGCCGTGGCCGGCGAGATCGACGGCACCGCGGCGGCGATGGACGTCGCCGACACCGCGTCGGTGGGCGCCGCGGTGGCGGCCGCCGTCGACGTGCTCGGCCCGATCGACATCCTGGTCAACAACGCCGGGACCGACCGCTTCGCCTTCTTCTCGAACACCGACGAGGACCTGTGGGACTTCGTCCTGGGGGTCAACCTCCGCGGCACCCTGGCGGTGACCCACGCGGTCCTGCCCGCGATGCACGAGCGCGGCGGCGGGGCGGTCGTCAACGTCGCGAGCGAGGCCGGCCGCGTCGGGTCGCAGGGCTCGGTGACGTACAGCGCCGCCAAGGCCGGCGTGATCGGGTTCACCCGCGCGCTCGCCCGCGAGTCGGCCCGCTACGGCGTCCGGGTCAACGCCGTGGCGCCCGGGCCGATCGAGACGCCGCTCCTCAACGCCGCGCCGGCGCTGCTCGGCGAGATCGGCGCCCGCCTCAAGCAGGGCATGATCGACTCGACTGCCATGCACCGCAGCGGCGAGCCCGAGGAGGTCGCCGCGGCGATCGCCTTCCTCGCCTCGCCGGACGCGTCCTTCGTGACCGGCCAGACGCTCAACGTGAGCGGCGGCCTCTCGATGGCATGAGCGCCATTGCCCTGGAGCCGGGGGCCGAGCGGATCGAGGAGTTCGAGGTCGGCGGGCGCCTGCTCACCGACGTCGGCGGCACGATCGGCGTGTCCGTCCTCTCGACGCCGGGGATGATCGGGATGATGGAGCGCACCGCGGCGATGCTGGCGTACGAGGCGCTCCCGCCCGGCAAGGCGACGGTCGGCTTCGAGGTCTGCATCCGGCACGTCGCCGGAGCGCTCGAGGGCGCCCGCTGCACCGCCCGCGCGACGCTGCGCGAGATCGCGGACGGCCGCAAGCTGCGCTTCGACGTCGAGGTCCGCGAGGGCGACCGCACGATCGGCATCGGGACCCACGAGCGCCGGATGGTCGACGCGGGCCCGGTCGGGGATGCCGAGCCGTTCGGGGATTCCATTGCGGCGGAGTAGCCGGGCTGGCGCTGCGGCGGTCGCGGCGCCAGAACGCCGCCGGCCGCGCCGCTAACCCCGCCGCTTCAGCAGGACCGCCGCCAAGCCGCTGAGCCCCGCCGCCGCGAGGCCGGCGGCGATGAGCCCGGGCCGCGACCGCAGCCGGCGAAACTGCGACTCGACCTCGGGCCAGACGGTCTCGGTCAGCGCCGCGGCGCCTTCGGGCGTCGCCTCCAGCGCGATGGCCGCGACCGGCTCGGCGAAGGCGACCTGGACGCGCCGCGGGACCGGGATCGGGCCCCAGAAGATCTTGTCGGTTCCGGTGATGGCGGCCGGGACGATCGGCGTCCCGGTCTCGAGCGCGAGCCGGGCGGCGCCGCGCTTGGGCGCGCCGAGCTCCTCGGGGTCGCGGATCCGGGTGCCCTCCGGGAACAGCTCGAGCAGCCCGCCCTGCTCGAGGATCACCCGGGCGGTCTCCAGCGCCTCGGCGTCGCCGGAGCCGCGGTCGACCGGAAACGCGCCCAGGCGCAGCAGCAGGCCGCCGTACCAGGGGTCGAAGAGCTCGCGCTTCGCCATGAACCGCATGTGACGCGGCGTGGCCACGGCGGTGAAGAACGAGTCCCAGAACGACTTGTGGTTGGGCGTCACGATCGCCGCGCCCTCGGCCGGGATGTGCTCGGCGCCCGAGATGTGCAGGCGGAAGTACAGCCGAAAGACGGGCGTGAGGAGCAGGCGCACGACGGCGTACAGGCCGCGGGCGACGCCGTGCTCCCGCGCATAGCGGTGGGCCTCCTCCGTCGTCACGGTGGCCACGCTACCGCCCTGGCCCGCGGGTAGAGTCAGGGCATGGCGCACACGCCAGTCATCGGCCTCGTGACCGCGCTCGAGCAGGCGCGGTGGGGCGCGTGGAACGCGCTCGCAGCCGTGCTGCCGATCAACTACGCCGAGGCGGTGCAGCGCGCGGGCGGCATCGCGCTGCTCATCCCGCCTGACCCGGCCGCCATCGAGGACCCGGACGCGATCCTCGACCTCGTCGACGCCCTCGTGCTGATCGGCGGCGCCGATCTGCACCCGGAGGTCTACGGCGCCGACCCCCACCCGGCGACCGAGCCGACCTCGCGGCTGCGCGACGACGTCGAGGTGGCGCTGGCGGCGCGCGCGATCGCGCGCGACCTCCCGTTCCTGGGGATCTGCCGCGGCATGCAGGTGATGAACGTCGCCAGCGGCGGCTCGCTGCGCCAGCACGTCCCCGAGGAGGTCGGCCACGAGGATCACCGCCGCGTGCTCGGCAGCTTCGACGGCGCCGACCACGACGTGCGCCTCGCGGAGGGGTCGCTCGCTGCCCGCGCCGCCGGGGAGACCCTGCACGGAACGAAGTCCCACCACCACCAGGCGATCGACCGGGTGGGGGAGGGGCTCGAGGTGACCGGCTGGGCGACGATGGACGGCCTGCCCGAGGCGATCGAGTCCCCGAGCCACCGGTATCTGCTCGGCGTCCAGTGGCATCCCGAGGCCGACGAGACCAGCCGGCTCATCGCGTCGGTCGTGGAGGAGGCCCGCGTGCGGCGGGCCGAGTCCGGCCGCGCCTGACCCGCTACGGCAGCAGGCCCTCGGCCCGGAACCAGGCCTCGGTTCGCCGCATGCCCTCCTCGAGCCCGACCTGCGGCGCCCAGCCGAGGCGCTCCCGGGCCAGGGCGTTCGGGTAGGCCGCCCGGCGCGAGACGAACGTCAGCGCTGAACGGGACACGGCTGGGGGCGTGCCCGTGGCGTGGGCGACGGCCTCCTGGGCCAGCAGCGCCGCCACGAGCACCGGTCGCGGGAGGGTCGGCACGCCGTCGCGGCCGAGCATCCGGGCGTAGTGGCCGAAGAACTCGGCCGTCGTGACCGGCTGCCCGTCCCAGGCGGTGAACGCCGTGCCTTCGGCGCCGGCCGCGGTCCCGGCCCGGACGATGCAGTCGACGAGATCGTCGACGTAGACCGGCGTCATGATCCCGGGCCGGCCCGACGGGAGCTGGAAGCGCCGGGCCTTCATCGCCTCGAGCGGCCGCACCGCCCACGGGATCGACCCGGGCCCGTACACGTCGCCGGGGCGCACGACGGCGGCGCCCCGGGCGCGGGCGAGCACGTCGGAGGTTCCCTTCGTGTCGATGTAGGGGTTCCCGCAGGGCCGCGGCTCGGCGTCCTCGGGCAGGTCCTCGCGGAACTCGTAGCCCCACACCGCCACCGACGAGACGTGAACGGTCCGGGCGCCGGCGGCCTCGGCTGCGTCCAGGACGTTGCGGGTTCCGCCGACGTTCACCCGCACGAAGTCGGCCATCGGGCCCCAGTCGGTGACGATTGCGGCGGTGTGGACGACGAGATCCGCGCCGGCCACGGCCTTGCGCACCGCGGCGGCGTCGGTGACGTCGGCGGGGCGGAACTCGGCCCCCGCCGCGGCGATCCGGGCGGTGTCGGCGCCGGGCAGATCGAGCCCGGCGACCGTGGCGCCCTCGGCGGCGAGCCGGGCGCAGACGGCGGAGCCGATGAAGCCGGCGGCGCCGGTCACGGCCGCGGTCGTGCCGGAGAGGTCCATGCGCCTACATATACTGCCCCCGCCTTGCGCGTGCCCTCGAAGGCCATCCGAACTGCCGCCTGGGCCGTGATCGCCGCTGGGGTCGCGGCTCCGCTGCTGCGACGCCGCGTGAGGCTCAAGCCGCCCGTCGTGGCGGCGGCGGCCTGGTCGGCGCCATTCGCCCTGTGCGTGGCGACCCGGCGCTCGCGGACCCGCGACATCGGCACGCTGCTGCTGCAGATGTGGGCCTACGTCGCGATGTACGAGATGCCCAACGACGACCCCGAGGCACTGCAGGCCCGCGTCCGGGTGGCGTATCCAGTGAACATCGACCGGGCGATCGGCCTGGGGATCCCGCCCTCGCTGCGCCTGCAGCGGCGCCTCGCCCGCCCGGGCCGCATCACGCCGGCCGATCAGGCGCTCATCTGGACGCACTGGGCGTGGTTCCTGATCCCGCACGGGACCGTCGCCTATCACCTGTGGCGCCATCGGGACCGGTTCCCGCGCGCCGCGGTCCTCACGTACGCCGTGTTCGACCTCGGCGTGCTCGTGTACTGGATCCTGCCGACCGCCCCGCCCTGGTACGCGGCCCGCGAGGGTGTCCTGGAGGACGCGCGGGCGCCCGAGCTGCGCCGGATGATGATCGAGCACGGCGAGGTGTTCTGGCGCGGGAACTGGGACCGCCTCTATGGTCTGCTCGGAGGCAACCCGCTGGCCGCCATGCCCTCGCTGCACTTCGCCACGTCCGTGATGGCCGCCCACCTGCTCACCGAGCTGGGCCCGGTCGAGGGCGCCATCGGCTGGACCTACGCCAGCACGCTGGGCGTCGCCCTGGTCTATCTCGGCGAGCACTACGTGGCAGACCTCCTCGCCGGGCTCGCCCTCACCGAGGGGATCCGGGCGCTGGCGCCGCGCGCCGCGCCGGCGGTGGCCGCCATCTCGCGCACCGTCGCGCGCCTCGAAGCGAGGGCGCACGCGCCGTGACCTCCGCGGCGGAGCCGGGCGATCGGGGCAGCGGGGCGCCGGACCGCCCTCTGGAGCCCGGCGCGTCGCCGCCCGAGCCCGCGCCGTCCGCCGCCGCCCCGGATCCGGCTCCCCCGCCGTTTCCCGAGCCGCCGGCTGGCCCGCCGGCCCCCGCCCGTCCGCCGCTCACCCTCGCCGAGGTGCAGGCCGGCGCCGCCGACGGGGAGGAGGGGGATGCCGACGAGGAGATGCCGCGCGTCCGGATCACCGGCCGCCAGCTGGCGCTCTTCGGGTTCTTCGTCGTCTCCGCGGTGGCCTTTCTGTACTTCGTGCTGCCCCAGATCGCCGGCCTCAAGGACACGTGGGAGCGCATCAACAACGGCGACGGCTGGTGGCTGCTCTTCGCGGCGCTGCTCGAGGCCCTGTCGTTCCTCAGCTACGTCCTGCTCTTTCGGACGGTCTTCGTCCAGCCCGACACCCGCATCGACTGGCGCACGAGCTACCAGATCACCATGGCCGGCGTCGTCGCCACGCGCCTCTTCGCCGCCGCGGGGGCAGGGGGCATCGCGCTCACGGCGTGGGCCCTGCGCCGGTCGGGCATGCGGCGGCGGGTGGTGGCCTGCCGGATGGTGGCCTTCACGGTCCTGCTCTACGCGGTCTACATGGCGTCGCTGGTGATCTTCGGGCTCGGCCTGGACTCCGGCATCCTGTCGGGCCCGGCGCCGTTCGGCCTCACGGTGTTCCCGGCCTTGCTCGGCGGTGCGGCGATCACCGTCTTCCTGCTCATCGCCCTGGTCCCGAGCGATGTCGAACGCCGTCTCGCCCGCTGGGCCAAGGGCGGCCACCAGCCGAAGCTCGCGCAGTGGGCCCGCAAGCTGGCGACCGTGCCGGCATCGACCGCCACCGGCGTCCGGATGGCGATCGGGATCATCCGGAGCCGGGATCCGGGCGGCCTCGGCGCGATCGGCTGGTGGGGGTTCGACATGGCCACCCTGTGGGCCTGCTTCCACGCGTTCGGCTCCCCGCCGCCGATCGGGGTGCTCGTGATGGGCTACTTCGTGGGCATGCTGGCGAACCTCCTGCCGATCCCCGGCGGGATCGGCGGAGTCGAGGGCGGAATGATCGGCGCGTTCATCGCCTTCGGCGTCCCCAGCGGGCTGGCGGTCGTCGCGGTCCTCACCTACCGGGCGTTCTCCTTCTGGCTGCCGACGATTCCCGGGGCGATCGCCTACTTCCAGCTCCGCAAGACGGTCGCGCGCTGGTCGGAGGAGCGCCACCTGGCCGAGCGCGGCCTCGGGTCGCCGCCGCCGGGGACCGCGGCGACCGAAGCCGCGCCCTCCCAGGCAACCCTCTAACGTGCGGGCCAGCTCGGGAATGCCTTGACCGGCGGGCTACTATACAAAGTAAAGTAAGGAACTCGGACCCGGAGAACGCCATGGCAGACGTCGAGAACGTGATCATCGTGGGCAGCGGACCTGCCGGCTACACGGCGGCGCTGTACACGTCGCGGGCCGACCTGCGCCCGCTCGTCATCGAGGGCTTCATGTGGGGCGGCCTGCTCCAGCAGACCACAGACGTGGAGAACTTCCCGGGCTTCCCGGCGGGCGTCATGGGCCCCGAGCTGATGGGCCAGATGCGGGAGCAGGCCGAGCGCTTCGGGACCCGGTTCGTCACCGACCAGGCCACGAAGCTCGAGCTCGCCGACGAGCCGGGCGGGATCCACACCGTCTGGGTCGGCGACGAGGCGCACCGCGCGCGCGCCGTCGTGCTGGCCATGGGCGCCGAGCACAAGAAGCTCGGCGTGCCGGGCGAGGAGGAGCTCGGGGGGCGCGGCGTCAGCTACTGCGCGACCTGCGACGCGGCGTTCTTCAAGGACCGCGCCACGATCATCGTCGGCGGCGGCGACTCCGCCATGGAAGAGGCGATCTTCCTCTCGAAGTTCGCGTCGAAGGTCACCATCGTCAACCGCCGGGACGAGTTCCGCGCATCCCGGATCATGCTCGACCGCGCTCGCGAGGCCGAGAACATCGAGTTCCTCACGCCCTACGTGATCGACGAGTTCCTGGCTGGCGACGCTGGGGCACTCGACCGGGCGCGGGTCCGCAACGTGGAGTCCGGGGAGACCCGGGAGATCCCGATGAACGGGGCGTTCATCGCGATCGGCCACGAGCCCCAGTCCGAGCTCGTGCGCGGCCAGATCGATGTCGACGACGCCGGCTACGTCCGCGTCGACGGCCGCTCGACCCGCACGAACCGCCCCGGCGTGTTCGCCGCCGGCGACCTGGTCGACCACACGTACCGCCAGGCGGTCACGGCCGCCGGATCGGGCTGCCAGGCGGCGCTCGACGCCGAGTGGTACCTGCGCGACACGCCCGAGGTGCCGACCCCGGCCGGCCTGTCCGACGGCGACCTGGCCGAGCAGCAGTGGGCCCCCGCGGTGCCGAGCGGCACCGCGAATGCCGACGGCTGACGCGTGATGGCCCGGCGGTCGGTGTTTCTTGACACGGCGTAAATAGACGCCGTAGGCTCCTCGGGTCCCGTCGTGCCGGTCGCCGGGCCGGTGCGAGCAGGCCTCGAAGGAAGGACGCACCGCATGCCGCCGCGCCACCGCCGTTTCGCCCTCTCGCTCGCGGGCGCTGTTCCCGCCTTCGCCGTCGCCGCGGCGCTCGCGCTCCCGGCCTCGCCGGCGGCCGCGGCCTACGTCGGCGGGGCCGGCACCAACTGCTTCTGGCACTACGGGCCGTTCGGCGTCGGCAAGGGCAAGGAGAACGTCGCGTTTCCCGAGGGCGGGTCCAACTACTGGGCCACGATCTATGTCCGGCCGCCCGGCGCGATCATCCGGCTCAAGGGGAGCTACCCCCGCTCGCGGTTCATGTCGTTCATCTCCTACCGCGTCGCCGGCACGCCGCTGGACGGCCTGGCCGACTACCAGATCAAGCCCGACGCCGGGTCGACGAACCCGTTCGTGACGGGCAGCCGCCGCGACGGGAAGCGGCGCTCGTTCACCGTCGATCTGATCGGGGCCCCGAACCCTGGCTACACGCTGCAGGGCGTCGGCGGACTTCCGGCGCGCAACCGGATCTACCTCGAGGACACCACGCCGACGGTCGAGCAGACGCCCGACGGCCCCAAGAACCTCGAGGGCATGGTGATGCGCGTCTACTTGCCCGATCGCGGCGCGGGCCTCACCGGCGGCTTCCAGCTGCCGGAGCCGGAAGTCACGCTGGCGAACGGCACCCGGCTGACCGGCCAGGGTGCCTGCGACGCCCTGGACTCGGAGGCCAAGCAGCACGGCTCGCCGCGGCTGCCCGACCCCAACGGCCTCCGCATCGACCTGCCGAGCTACCGGGCCCTGCGCTACCCGGACCGGCTGGCCGCGCCGTGCAACGTGCTCGTGCGCGGCTGCCCGACGGCGTTCACGCTGCCCGACGCCCTGGTCCAGGTGCGCCGGCCGATTCCGAGCACCTTCCCGGCGGCGAACCCGCCTGTCTGGCGGGGCGCGTATGACCGCCGCTACCAGTTCCAGGTCTACACCGGCGACCGCGCGCCGGGAGCGGTTCCGCACCCCGTGCGCGACCCGATCAAGAACCCGACGCGCGGTTTCTTCGGCAACATCTACAACGCCTACGTGGAGGCGGTGATCAACCGCAAGTTCGGCAAGGTCGTCGTGCTGCACGGCCGGCTGCCGACGACGCCAAAGACGTACGGCGGCGAGAGGACGCTGGGCCCGGGGCAGCTGCGCTTCTACTCGCTCTGCTCGACCGAGGCGGTTGTCACCGGCGTCACGCGGTTCTGCCTCAACGACGAGCAGATCCCCACCAACCGGCGCGGGGACTTCACGGTCGTCGTGAGCCGCCGCGCCGACCGTCCCAAGACCGCCAACGCCGCGCACGGGATCGGCTGGCTCGAGTGGTCGGCCACCGGTGACGGGGACCTGGACCGTGACTTCGGTCGCCTGGTCATCCGCAACCTCCTGCCCCGGTATCGTCGTTCGCCCAGGCGCTCCAGCGCGGGCGCGTTGCCGGAGACGAGAAGAAGGTCGTCGGGCCGTATCTTCCGACGCTGGCCTACGTCAAGGACGGGGCGGCCTTCGACCGGAAGGCGGCCGGGCGCTAGCCCCCGCCACGCTCCAGCCCAAGCAGGTACCGCTTGCGGTCCAGCCCGCCGCCGTAGCCGCCGAGGGCGCCGCCGGTGCGCAGGACGCGGTGGCAGGGCACGACGATCGGCACCGGATTGGCGCCGAGTGCCGTCCCGGCGGCCCGCACGGCGCGCGGGCTGCCGGCTGCGGTGGCGACATCGCGATAGGTGGCCTGCCCGCCGTACGGGATCCGCGCTGTCGCCTCGAGCACCGCGCGGCGAAACGGCGAGCCGACGAGCGCGAAGTCCACGGCCAGATCGAACTCGTGCCGGCGCCCGGCGAAGTACTCCTCGAGCTGGCGCCGGACGGGATCGAGCCGGGCCGGGGCCCGCACGATGCGCGGCGAGATCCGCTCGGCCGCGGTCTCGAGGCGCTCCTCCAGGTCCCGGGCGCCGTCGAACGCGAGCAGCACGAGGCCGCGCGGCCCCGTCATGGCCAGCAGGTCCCCGAGCGGGGAGGGCTCGAGGGCGTAGGCGACGTCGGCGGCGCCGGTCTCCGCGGCGCGGGCCGCGGCGGCCTGCGCCGCGCGCCGCGGCGGCGGGGTCGGATGGCGGCAGCGCGGCGGCCAGCGCGCGCTCCAGATCGTCGGCCGTCACGGCACCCACTCCTTCCTGAGCTTCGCGAGCCCTTCGTGCAGGTTCCGGCGGGCGGCGGCCTCGGAGCATCCGAGCGCGGCGCCCACCTGGGCATGGTCGAAGTCGGCGACGAAGCGCAAGGCCACGGCGCCGCGCTGCTTGGGCGGCAGCGCGCGGACGAGCGCCCACAGCGATCCGTCCGCTGGCTCCGGGTCCGGCGCTGCTGCCCGCCCCGCGGCGGGATCCTCTGCGGGCACCGCCCGCCGCGCCCGGCCGCGGTGAGCGTCGATCGCCTTGCGGTGGGCGATCGTGAAGAGCCACGCCCGCACGTTCGCGTCCGGGTCGAGCCGGGGATAGGCGCGCAGGGCGCTCAGGACCATCTCCTGGAAGCAGTCGTCGGCGTCGTCGCGGCCGGCGCTCGCGACCAGGAACCGGTGGAGCTCGTCGCGGTGGTCGTCGAGCACGCGCTGAAAAGCCGGCAGGGGCATCAGGCGTTCCAACGCGGCGGAGCCGCGGGTGTGAGATCGGCAGCGGCCCGGGGCTCACAGCGCCTTCACGAACCGCTCGGGACGGGGCTCGAAGCCCCACGCCCGGTACGCGGCGTGGGCGGCAGGCCGGTCCCCCGAGGACGTGACCTCCAGGCGGCCGGCGCCTTGGCCGCGCGCCCAGTCCTCGGCCGCCGCGAGCAGCGCGCGGGCCACGCCGCGCTCGCGCCACTCTGGCGCAACGGCCAGGGCGGTCAGGCGGCAGGAGGGCCGGCCGTCCTCGAGGCGCAGGGTCGCCGCCAGGGCGGCGAGCCCGGCCACCGCGCCGTCCGCCACGGCAACGAGCGCGGCGTGGCCGGGCGCGGCCTGCACCGCCGCCAGGCGCCGCGCTGCCTCGGCAGGACCGACCGCCGCACCGAGCTCGGCGAGCAGCGCGGCGACGGCCGCCTCGTCGCCGGGGGCGGCGTCGCGGACCTCGACCGCGGCGGGCGGGCGCGCCGGCCGCGGTGTCGGAGCGGCGACCGGCCCGGCGTACAGCACCTGGGTCGCCGTGAAGCCGTGAGACAAGTAGAACCGGCGGGCGCCGGCATTGGCCGCGAACGCCGAGACGAACAGCATCTCGGCCCCGAGCGTGCCGAGGCGCGCCCGCACCGCCTCCAGCAGCGCCCCTCCGACCCCGGCGCCCCGGGCCGCCGGCGCGACCGACAGCGATTCCAGGTGGGCCATGACGCGGCCGGCCAGGTAGGTGTCGTCGGGCGGGCCGATGCTGACCACCGCGTAGCCGGCGGTGCCGCCGTCTCGCTCGGCCACCAGCGCAAACGCTCCGGGCTGCGCGAGCCACGCGGCGTACTGCGCTGCCCGGCGGGCCCACGACTCGTCCGGCGGCACCCCGGGCCGGATCGACGGATCGACCGCGAGGTGGTGGGTGTGCAGGTCGAGCCACAAGGACCGCACGCGGTGCAGCTCGCCGGCGGCGAGCTCCCGGATCACGGCGGCCCCGGTCCGGGTCACGTCCCCTCGGCGTCGTGGAAGCCGCCGCCGACCGCCGTCCCGAGCCGGCCCTCGAGCACCCGCCGCCGCAGCCCGGGCGCGGCGCGGTAGCGCTCCTCCCCGTACTCGTCGGCGAGCCCGTCGAGCACCGCCAGGACGTGGTCGAGGCCGATCGCGTCGCCCCACGCCAGCGGGCCGCGCGGGTGATTGAGCCCCAGCTCCATGCCCGCGTCGATATCCGCCGCGCTCGCGACGCCCTCGCCGAGCGCGAACGCCGCCTCGTTCACGAGCTGGCAGACGATGCGGCCGAGCACGAGGCCGGGGCGTCGCCGACCGGCTCGGCGTGGCGGCCGATCGCGGTCACGAACGTCTCGAGCCGCTCCGCAGCCAGGCCCGAGGTCGTTCCGGTGCGCGTGACCTCGATCGCCGCGGTCGCGGCCAGCGGCGGGAGCGCGTGAAATCCCGCCGCGGCGCCCTCGGGATCGAGTGGCGAGGGATCCGGCCGCGCAGAGGACCGCCTGGGGCCCGCCCTGCAGCGGCGGGTCGCTCTCATCGGCGCCGCAGTCGAGGATCAGCCACGGTGGATCGCCCTCGGCCTCGGCGGGCTCGCGAACGTCGAAGCCGGCCGCAGCGGCGGCCTCCCGCAGCTCCGCGGCGAGCACGCCCCAGCCGGCGACCACGACCAGGCGCCCGTCGCCGCCGCCCGGGTCCGGGGCCGGCGGGTCGTCGGGCCGGTGCGGCCCGTCGCGGTAGTCGTGCCAGCCCCGGCCCGACTTGCGCCCGGTCCGCCCGGCGGCGACCAGGCGCACGGTGAGGGGGAGGGGCGCCAGCGCGGCTCGCCGAAGCTCTGGGCGTAGAACGACCGGGACACGTCGAGCCCGACGTCGGTGCCGACGAGGTCCATGAGCTCGAACGGCCCCATGCGGAACCCGGCCCGGCGGCAGATCCGGTCGGCCTGCTCGACGGTCGTCAGCTGCTCCTGCAGGAGCCGCAGGCTCTCGAGGCCGAAGGGGCGGTTGCAGCGGTTCACGACGAAGCCGGCGACGTCGGCGGCGCGGATCACCCGCTTGCCCATCGCGGCGCCGACCGCCTCGGCCCGGGCGAGCGCCGCCTCGCCCGAGGCCTCGCCGGCCACGAGCTCGACCAGGCGCATGAGCGGGGCCGGGTTGAAGAAGTGCAGGCCCACGACCCGCTCGGGGTGCGGGGTGGCGGCGGCCACCGCAGTGACCAGGAGCGACGAGGTGTTCGTGGCGAGGACGCAGTCGGGGGCGACCACGTCGGCGAGCTGCGCGAAGAGGCGCTGCTTGAGCTCGAGGTCCTCCGGTGCGGCCTCGATGACGAGCTCGCAGCCCCCGAGCTCGTCGAGCCGGGCGGCGGCTGTCACGCGGGCGGAGGCCGCGCGGGCGTCGTCCACGCTCCAGCGCCCGCGCCCGGCGCCGCGGTCCAGGTCGGCGGCGATGCGCTCGCCGGCCCCGTCCAGGGCCCCGGGCACGGGATCGTGAAGCCGGACGCCCAGGCCTCCGAGCGCCGCGGCCTGCGCGATGCCGCGGCCCATCGTGCCCGCGCCGCAGACGCCGATCACGCGCGCGGCCCCGCGCCGCCACTACGCCGGCACGAGCGCGTTGATCCCGGTGGCCGCGCGCCCGATGATGAGCTTCTGGATCTGGGACGTCCCCTCGTAGAGCGATGTGACCCGCACGTCCCGGTAGAAGCGCTCCACCGGGTGGTCGTCGACGTAGCCCGCGCCGCCGTGCACCTGGATGGCCAGGTCCGCGCAGTTCTTGCCGGCCTCGGTGGCGTAGAGCTTGGCGATCGAGGTCTCCGTCGTGCTCGGCTGGCCGGCGTCCTTCAGCCAGCCCGCGCGCATGACGAGCAGCCGGGCCGCGTCGGTCTGGACGACCATGTCGGCGATCATCGCCTGCACGAGCTGGAAGGACGCGATCGGCCGGCCGAACTGCTCGCGCTCCTGGGAGTAGGCGACCGACTCGTCCACGCAGCCCTGGCAGATGCCCACGCAGCCGGCGGCGACGCTGTAGCGGCCGGAGTCCAGGGCGCTCATGGCCACCTTGAACCCGTCGCCGACGTCGCCGAGCATCGCGTCGGCGCCGACCTCGACGTCGTCGAGGGCCAGCGAGGCGGTGTCGGACCCGTGCAGGCCCATCTTGTGGTGGATCTCCTGCGTGGAGAACCCCGGGTGGCTCGTGTCGACCAGGAAGCAGGCAATGCCGCGGTGCTTGAGCTCCGGATCGGTCTGGGCGAAGACGAGGGCGACCTTCGCGTGGTTCCCCAGCGAGATCCACATCTTGCCCCCGTTGAGCACCCAGCCGGCGTCGGTGCGCCGGGCGCGGGTCTTCTGGTTTGCCGCGTCCGATCCGGTGTCGGGCTCTGTCAGCCCGAAGCAGCCGAGCCACTCGCCCGAGCACAGCTTGGGGAGGTAGTGCTGCTTCTGCTCCTCGGTGCCCCAGCGCAGGATCGAGGAGCACACGAGCGAGGTCTGCACCGAGATCACCGTGCGCATCGCGGAGCAGCCCCGGCCGATCTCCTCCACGACGATGCCGTAGGTGACGTAGTCCAGGCCCGCCCCGCCGTACTCGCGCGCGGGACGATCGCGCCGAGGTAGCCCTGGTCGGCGATCTTGCGGACCAGGTCCACGTCGAAGTGGTGGTTGCGGTCGTTCTCCCGCGCGCGGTCCACGATCTCGTTGTCGGTGAACTCGCGCGCGGTGGCGCGGATCAGCTGCTGCTCGTCGGTCAGGGCGAAGTCCATGGGCGTCTCTCCGGTCGGGGGAACCTGGGACGCTATCGTCCTGGCCCGTGGCCGGACCCAAGCCCGGGCAGCCCGCACCGGATTTCACCCTCGAAGGGACCGACGGCCCCTTCACGCTCTCCGCGCATCGAGGCGAGCGCGTGGTGCTGCTCTTCTATCCGGGAGACGAGACGCCCGTCTGCACGAAGCAGTTCTGCTCCTACCGGGATCGGGCCGCCGACATGTCGGCGCTCCCCGCGACCGTCGTCGGCATCAGCGCGCAGGACGTCGGCTCGCACCAGGCGTTCACGGCCAGCCACGGCCTCACGGTGCCGCTCCTCGCCGACATCGGCGCGAAGGTGGCCAAGGCCTACGGCGTGCATGCCCCGGTGATCGGCACCCGCCGCGGCGTGGTCATCGTCGACGAGGCCGGCCGGGTCGCCTACCGCCACGTGCACGCGACCGGGCTGTCGTTCCAGACGGTCGACGACATCGCCGCGGCACTCGCCGGCCTGCCGGCTGCCGCCTGACCGGCCCGGCGCCCGGCGGTCACGCGGCGACGGCGCTCGAGACGTCGTCGGCGGCGGTGATCACATCGTCGCGCAGGAGCCACGCGCCGCAGCGCAGGGCCAGCTCGGGCGTGGCCCCCGCGCCCCCGATGGCCAGCCGGCCGTGCGCGGAGATCGTGGCGATCGCCGTGGCGGCGTCCGCGAGCGGCTGGGACATCGTGGCCGCCAGGATCACGATCTCGGGCTCGAGCCGGCGGGCCGCGGCCAGCAGGTCGGAAACCGGGGTGTCGGCTCCGAGGCAGGCGATGCGCCACCCGCGCGCGCGCAGCGCCAGCCCGGCGCACAGGAGCCCGAGGTCGTGGCGCTCGCCCGGCGGGCAGGCGAGCAGGGCGACCGGGCCGACGCCGCGCGACCACCGCTGCGCCAGCCCGTGCAGGCGGGCAGCCAGGAGCTGGCTGGCGAAGTGCTCCTCGGCGACCGTCGCCTCGCCGGCGGCCCAGCGCTGGCCGAGGGCGGCCAGGGTCGGGAGGATCACGTCGCGGAGCGCCGCGTCGATCTCCTCCGCGGCGAACAGGCGGTCCAGCGCCTCGTCGGCGGCGGCGCCGTCGAGCCGGCGCAGGGCGGCATCGAGGTCCCCGCGCAGATCCTCGGCCAGGCGTCCGGACCCGGCGGGGAGCGTGTCGCGGCCGGCGATGCGCGCCGCCTCTGCGGCGGCGAATCCCCGGGCGAGGAGGCCGAGCATCCGCCGGATCCTCGCCTCGTCGGCCGGGCTGTAGAGGCGGTACCCGGCCGCTGATCGCTGCGGGACCGTCAAGCCGTAGCGCCGCTCCCACGCGCGCAGGCGGTCCGGCGTGATGCCGACGCGGCGGCAGACCTCGCCAATGCGCAGGCCGGCGGTTCGGGCATCGTCGGGCACGTGGCCGCGGATGCTAGGCGCTCGGAGCGACCTATACAAACCTTCTCGAAACCTTGGACAGACCCTTGTCATTCACGGGCAGGGTGCGCCAGGATGGTGTTCGCACGCCACGTTTGCCGCCGCCATGACCGACCTCGAGATCGTTCCCAGCCCTGAGTCCGCGCGCGGGGCCGGCACGCCGCCGGCGCTCGGCGACCCGGCGGAGTTCGCGGCTGCCTTCGCGCGCCACGCGCCGCGCGCCTACGCGGCGGCGCGGGCGGTGCTCGACCACGCGGCAGCCGAGGACGTCGTCCAAGACGTGTTTGCCTCCCTGTGGGCGCGTCCGGGAGCGTATGACCCGCGCCGCGGCCCGCTCGGCGCCTACGTCGCGCTCATGGCGCGCAGCCGCGCCGTGGACCGGTGGCGCTCGGCGGCGGCCGGCACGGCGGCGAGCGAGCGGCTCGCCGCCCGGGAGCCCTGGCCGGATCACGCCGAGGATCCGGCCCACCAGGTGGCCGGTCGCGACCGCCTGGCCGAGATCTGCCGGGCGCTGCGCGACCGGCCCGTCGAGCAGCGGCGGGCCGTGCTGCTCGCGCACGTCGGCGGCCTCACCCACGAGGAGATCGCCGCGGCCACCGCCGTCCCGGTCGGGACCGTCAAGAGCCGGGTGCGGCTCGGCCTGGCCGGTGCGGCGGACCGGCTGGCGGCCTAGGCGGCCCGGGCGGGCACCGCGGCCGCGTATTCCGCGGGCGGAAGGGCGCGGGTAGACTCGCCCGGATGGGCGAGGATGTCGGGCTCGTGATGGGCGGACTGCTCGTGGCCTTCGTCGGCTTCGTGGTCCTCCTCGGCCTGTTCCACCCCCGGTCTACCGCCCAGACACTGGACTGGAAGCCGACCCGGTCGCCCGAGCTCGAGGCGCAGAACGAGGTCGACGACCTCGCGCAGATGCTCGACGCCACGAACGACCGGCGGCGGCGCCGCGGCGAGCGCGAGCTCACGATCGAGCAGGTCGAGCTGCGCGTGGCCGCCGAGCGCGGCGAGCAGCGCTCGCGCGAAGACGACTACCTCGCGGCCGAGGACGTCGCCCAGATGCTCGCCGTCAAGAACGAGCGGCGGCGCCGGCGCGGGCTGCCAGACCTGACCGAGGCCGAGTTCCGCGCGTCGCTGGAGTCCACGCAGGCCAGGCTCGCCGCCGGGCGCCCGTCGCCGCCGCCGGCCTGAACGCCCGTGGCGCGGGTTCTGATCATCGGCGGCGGCTGCCGCGGGCGGGCACTGGCCGCGGCGCTCGTCGCCGACGGCCACGCGGTGCGGATGACCACCCGCGCTGCCGAGCGGCGGGCCGCGATCGCCGGCGCCGGCGCCGAGCCGTTCGTGGGCGATCCTGACCGCATCGGGAGCCTGATGGAGGCCCTCGCCGGGGTGACCGTGGTGTGCTGGCTGCTCGGCACGGCCACCGGCGACCCGGACCGCGTCGCCGCGCTGCATGGGACCCGGCTGCGGTTCTTCCTCGAGAAGACCGTGGACACGCCGGTCCGCGGGGTCGTCTACGAGGCGTCCGGGACCGTGCCGGCCGCCGCCCTCGCTGGCGGGCGGGCGGAGGCGGAGGCTGCGGCCGCGACCTGGCAGATTCCGCTCGCCGTTCTCACGGCGCCGCCCGGCGATCAGGCGGCCTGGCTCCCGGCCGCCCGCGGAGCGGTGGCCGGACTGCTTCGCCCCGAGCCGCCCGTCGGCCCGTCCGGCTCTGTCAGCTCACGCGCAGCGCCGTGACCGTTGCGCCGGGCGCGACGATGTCCCGGCAGGCGGAGAAGGCCGCCACCACGTCGGGGTCGAACTGCGATCCGGCGCAGGCCTCGAGCTCGGCGAGCGCGGCATCTCCGTCCATCGCCGCGCTGTAGGGGCGGGCCGAGGTCATCGCCGAGTAGGCGTCGCAGACCGCGATGATCCGCGCGCCGAGCGGGATGCGCTCCCCCGCCGTGCCGTCGGGGTAGCCGCGGCCGTCCCAGCGCTCGTGGCTGGCGCGGACGAGGCGGGCGGCACCGGCCAGGGCGGGCGCCGCGGCGAGGATGCGCTCCCCGATCACCGTGTGCTGGCGGATGAAGTCGAACTCGCTCTCGTCGAGCGGCCCGGCCTTGTGGAGGATCGCGTCGGGGACCGCGATCTTGCCGACGTCGTGCAGCTCGGCAGCGCGGCCGAGGTCGCGGAGGTCATCGGCGGCGACGCCGAGCTGGCGGCCCACGGCCACCGACAGCTCGGCCACCTCGGCTTGGTGGTCCGAGAGGCCGGGCTCGCGCTCGTTGAGGACTTGGAGCAGGACGGCGCGCGACTGCTGGATCGGCGATGCCCGGCGGCTGTCCTTCTGGCGGTACATCCGCTGGTCGGCGAGCTGCATCGCCGCTTCGGCCTCGACGGCCTCGTCGGGCATCCCCACGGCGCCCCAGGAGGCCGTGACGCTGAACCCGTCGCCGGACTCCGCCAGCGCACCCGCGGCGGCGGCGATGGCGCGGGCCGCGCGGGGGCCGGGGATGGGGAGCAGCGCGCAGAACTCGTCGCCCCCGGCGCGGTAGGAGCTGCGCGGCCCCACGGCCTCGGCGAAGCGGCTGGCCAGCCGCGCGAGCAGGGCATCGCCGGCGGGGTGCCCGAACGTGTCGTTGTAGTGCTTGAACCCGTCGAGGTCGAAGAGGACGAGCGTGGCCGGCTCAGCTTCCGCCCGGGCCGCGGCGGCGGTGAGGTCGCGGACGAGGCGCCGGCGGTTCCCGAGCCCGGTGAGCCCGTCGGTGAGGGCGTCGCGCCGGCTGGCCTCGAGCAGTCCGCGGTTCTCGGCGAAGGCCATGGTCGTGCGGGCGAGGAGGAGCACGAGCGACAGCGCGGCGAGTCCGACCGCCACCGGGCTGATGGACACCGTCGCGCCGACGACGAGCAGCCCGAGGGCGGCGAGCGCGAAGGCGGACGGCGCCAGCAGGGTGCGCGAGCCGGCGAACCGGGCCGCCAGGTCGGTCGTGAACGGCTGCCAGGACGCGGCGCCGAGAAGCAGCGCCGAGGCGACGTAGAGGGTGTCCACGACCGTCCCGCGGCTGAAGTCGCCCGTGGCGCTGAGCTGGACGAGGGCGATGTTCCCGGCCGTGTTCGCGACGATGCCGGCGCAGATCAGCCCCCAGCAGATCCCGGGGCGCCAGCCCGTCAGGCCCAGGCTCATCACGACGTACGCGAGGATGGCCAGGTCCGCCATGAGGAACAGCGTGGGCGGGCTGGCCTGGGCCTCGGCTGCCGCGGCGGGGAAGAGCAGAGCGGCGGCGAACGCGCAGACCGCGACGCCGGCGATGAGGCCGTCGAGCGTGAGCCCGAGGTGCAGGCGGCCGATGCGCTGGCGGCCGAGCAGGAGCAGGGTGGCGCCGGCGCACAGGAAGCTCAGGCCCAGGAGGGCCTGGGTCAGCGGCGGGTAGGTTGCGGACGGGCTGGGCTCGAGCACGCGGTAGCTGACCTCCGCGGCCGCCCAGATCGCCACCCCGATCGCCGCGATCGTCCACGGGACGCGCAGCGCCCGGTCGCGGCGGGCCCGCAGCGCCAGGCTGCCGGCCGTGGCGAGGAAGAGCGCGGCGTAGAGCCAGTCGTCGACGAGCCGGTCGGCGACGCTGCTCCCCGGCCCGGCCAGCGCGTGGAGCCCGTGGACCGCGACGCCCACGACGGCGAACGCGGCGAACGCGATGAGCGCCCAGCGGCGAGACTCGCCCGGGGCCGGCGCGGCAGACGGGCGGGCAGCAGCGATGGGCCGGACCTCGGCGGCCATGGCCCTGATGTCGGCGCGGGAGCTGCCCGCCTTGAGGCCGGGCGGCGTTCGCTAAGCGCCGGCGCGCCGGGATTCGGCGCCGAGCACCGGGGCCAGCCGCTCGAGCAGATCCCCGAGGATTCGGGCGGTCGCGCCCCAAATCACGTGGCCGTCGATGTCGTAGACGCCGGTCCGGAACGGCACGCCCCGCCGCATGAGGCGCCGCCGGGCGTAGCTGTCCCGCACGGCGCCGAGCGGCAGCTCGAGGATCTCGGCCACTTCGGACGCGTTCGGCCGCTCGCCAGGCCAGCCCTGCGGGGATGATGCCGACGAACGGGTAGATGGCGTAGTTGGTGACCACGGTGGGCGTCGGAGGGAGCGCCCCGACGAGCTCGACCTGCGCCGGGGGCAGCCCGATCTCCTCGTCGGCCTCGCGCAGCGCGGTCTCGCGCAGATCCTCCTCGCCGATGTCCTGGCGTCCGCCGGGGAAGGAGATCTCGCCCGCATGCTTGCGCAGGTCCTCCCGGCGCCGGGTGAACACCGCGTGCAGCTCGCCGTCCTGGACGAACAGCGGGACGAGGACAGCCGCGTCGATGCGGCCGCGCACATCGAGCGCCGCCGCGTCCTCGGGCGCCAGCAGCAGCGGGCGGAGCGTCGCGGCGTCGGCCATCGGGCGCGGCCGGCGCTAGTGCGCGGCCAGCACCTCGACGCGCTCGTCGAACATGACCTCGCCCTCGAGTGTGCGGTGCACCGGGCACTTCGCGGCGATGACGGTCAGGCGCTCGACCTGCTCGTCAGTGAGGCCGTCGGGCAGCCGCACCCGCACCGAGAACTTCGTGGGGCAGCCGCGCTCGGCCGGCGTGTAGTCCACGTCGACCTCCACCGGGCCGATCTCCCACCCCTTGCGCTGGGCGTACATCTCCATCGTGATGGCCGCGCACGAGGCGAGGCTGGCGGCGAGCAGCTCCTGCGGGCTGGGCGCCGTGTCGTCGCCGCCCTCGTCGCGGGGCTCGTCGGCGGCGACGAGGTGCTCGCGGATCTTGATGTCGTGCTGGAAGCCGGTGCTCCGGCGGCGGCGGGCGGAAGCCTTCATCCGATGGGTCCTCCGGTGGGTCGAGGGGGCTCCGCCCATCGTACTCCTGCCTGGGCGATACTCCGCGCCAATGTCTGGCGACCTCGCCATCGCCTTCTTCGACGTCGAGGGCTACACCGAATTCACGGCCGAGCACGGCGACGAGGCGGGGCTCGAGCTCGCTGAATCGCTGCTCGACATCGCCAGCGAACTCGTCGACGGAGCCGGCGGGACGGTCGTCAAGCGCCTTGGCGACGGCCTGATGGCCCGCTTCGACACCGCCCAGGATGCCGTGCGGTGCGCCACGGGGACCCAGCGGGCGCTCCAGGCCCGCGCGGCGCTCCAGGACGACGCCCCGGTGGCCGCGGCGAAGATCGGCATCCACGTCGGCCAGGTGCTCGAGCGCGACGGGGACATCTACGGCAACGACGTCAACCTGGCCGCGCGCCTGGTCGAGAAGGCCCGCGGCGGCCAGATCCTTCTCACCGAGCCCGTCGTGGAAGTGCTCGGCGAGAGCGCCGGGGCGCTGGACCTCAAGCGCATCGGCTCGACGCCAAGGGGCTGCGCGACAAGCCGCGGGTGTATCTCGTGCGCGAGGACGAGGCGATCCTGGCCGGCCCCGGGCCCCTGGACCTCGGGGACGAGGGCCTGCTCGTCGTCCTGGCCTGGGATGCGCCGGGCGACGACATGGATGCCTTCATCGCCGCCACCCGCGCCGCCGAGGCCGCGCTGAACGGCGTCGGCGGGCGGATCATCTTCTCGGGCGTCAGCGCCGAGCCGGACGGCCCGGACGTGCTGGCGCTGTGCACGCTCCCCGATGACGCGGCGCTCGACCGGCTCCGCGCGGCCGGGACGGCCGAGCGGTTCGCCGAGCTCTCGGTCGGGGCGCTGGAGGAGCGCCTCCTCGCCGTCTACCGGCCGATGCACACCTACGGCGTGCTGTTCCCCAGCGGGGCGCCCCCCGAATCGGACTGACCGCCCCGCCCGTCCGGACGGGCACGCGCGTGCGGCTGACGCGAGCGCAACGGCAGGGAGGCGCGGCCTGCGGGGCGGCGCCCCTCCGCGGGCGGCGGTGGTCGTCGCCGGCACGGAACGGCCGGCTGATCCGCCGAAGTTGAGGTTTGGCCGGCTGCATCCGCCGAACCTCAGCTCCGGCGCCCGGGCGCGTCCCTTTGCGGGCGGCGCAGGCTGAAGCCAGCCGCTTCGGCCTTCCGAGACTGAGTGGTCGACGATGTGCCGGCTGAGGGCCCTTCGGCCGGTCATTCCGGGCGAACCTCGACGCCACCGCCCGGCGGCCCGCCCGGCGCCGCAGCCGGCATCCGACCGCGTCCCTTCGCTGCCCGCATCGAGCTCGCGTGCTGCCGGCGCCCCCCAGCCGGCCGCTCGCCGGACTTCCGCCTGCTCGCCTACGCCAGCGGGTTGAAGAGCAGCCCCGTCGGGACCTTGGGATAGAAGTAGGTCGACTTCGGCGGCATCGTCTCGCCGGCTGCCGCCACGGCGGCGATGCGCGTCACCGGCGTGGGCGCCATGTAGAAGGCCGCGTCGTAGGTCCCGTCGTCGACGAGCGCGCGGGCCTCCGCGAACGAGCGGGCGTAGCCCAGGCCCCGGAAGTGGGAGATGTCGTCCTCGCTGAGGCCGAGCGCGCCCTTGAGGACGAGCGCCTCGAGCACCGCGGTGTCGAGGTGCCGGTAGGCGTCCGAGGCCCCGGGCAGCGCGGCGGCGACCGCCGCGTCGTCGGACAGGGTGAGCATGAACGGGCGGCGGACGTGGCCGTCGACGTAGCCGATGCGGACGGTCTCACCCTCTGGCGGGGCAAGCTCGTCTGCAGAGGCCAGTTCCGCGACGGTGAAGTGCGCGCGCAGCGCGGCGGCCAGCGCCTCCTGCTTGGCCGGATCGTCCGCGAGGCCGGAGACGAGCCGGTGGGTCGGGAAGACGGTGAGGCCCGGATCCTCCAGCGCGACGAGCAGCATGAGGACGTAGCGGTGCTCGCCCTCGCCGCCGATCTCCTCGGCGTAGACGCGCGCGGTCTCGTAGCGGTGGTGCCCGTCGGCGATGAGCAGTTCGGCGTCGGCCAGCGCGGCCTGGATGGCGGCGATCGCCGCCGGATCGCCGATGCGCCAGAGCCGGTTGGCGGTCCCGTCGTCGTCGTCGGCCTGCACCCACGGTGCCGCCTGGGTCACCTCGGCCAGCGCGGCCCGGGCGCCGCCGGTGGCGTCGGCGTACAGGGAGAAGATGGGGGAGAGGTTGGCCTGCGTGGCGCGGGTGAGGCGGAGCCGGTCCTCCTTCGGGCCGGGGTGGGTGCGCTCGTGCGGGCGGATGCGGCCCGGCCCGTAGTCCTCGACCCGGACCCGGGCGAAGATGCCCTGCCGCGTGCGGCGGGCGCCGTCGGGCCCGGTGTAGTCCTGGGCCAGCGCCCACAGGGCGGGCGCCTCGTCCCGGACGACGGCGCCCTCGTCCTGCCACTCGCGCAGCAGCGCGGCGGCAGCGGCATAGGGGTCGTCCCCTGCCGGGAGGTCGACGCCGACGACGTTGTGGGGGGAGCGGGCGGCCAGGGCGGCGCGCTGCTCCGGGTCGATCACGTCGTAGGGCGGGGCGATCACGCCCGCCAGGGGTCCGACCCGGGCCAGGTCGTAGTGCAGCGCGCGGAGGGGCCTGACGTCAGCCATCGGCCGCCGAGGCTATCGGAGCCGCGGGCCGGACAGCCGGGGTCAGTCGCGGCCGCCGAAGTCGGTCGTGTAGGTGCCGCCGTTGCTGCGCCCGACCGGCGTGCCGAGCGCGATGCCGATGCCGATCTCGTCGAAGCTGCCGTCGAGGATGTTGCGGCGGTGACCGGGGCTGTGCATCCAGGCCCGGACGATCGCGGAGGGTGTGGCGAGCGAACCGCTGCCCCAGGCGATGTTCTCGCCGATCGTCCACGAACGAGCGCCGTTGACGTAGCCGGTGCGCCGCAAGCGGCGGTCGAAGGTCACGCCGCCAGGGCCGGTGTGGGAGAAGTAGCCGCGGGCCACCATGTCGCGCGAGTGGTGGCGCGCCGCGAAGGAGAGCCGCGCGTTGAGCCGCATCGGGCGAAGCCCGTGATCGCCCCGCGCGTCGTTCAGGAGGCAGAGCGTCACGTCGACGGCATCGCCGGCCCCGAGGTCTGACGGCGACGACTGCGCGCCCGGGCACGCGCCCGCGCTCGCGCCCGGAGCCGCCACGGCGAGCGCCGCGAGGCTCGCGAGGGCGGCGGCAGTGAGGGCTGTGAACGTGCGGGCCATGACGAGGGTGCGCCGCGGACGGGCGGAGCACCGGGCGGGCGCAAGTCGGGTCGTTCACTGGATCGGCGCCCGGCGGCCCGGTGCCGACCGCCACGGCCGAGCCTGGACGTTCGTTCGGGTGGCCCCCGTAGACTCCGGGCCATCGGGGCGTGGCGCAGCCTGGTAGCGCACCTGCTTTGGGAGCAGGGGGTCGCCGGTTCAAATCCGGCCGCCCCGATTGGCAGGCCGAGCCGGACACGGGCGGGCGCGTCACGACGCGGAGAGCCGTCAGCAGGATCGGGGTCCCGCCGTCAGACGCCCTGGAAGCAGTACCCCACGCGTTTGGTGACCTTGAGCGTCGGGCCCTGTTTGAACTTCGTCGTCGCGGTCACCTCGAGCGGCACGACGCGGCGCTCGGGCTTCCGGCTCGTGCAGCTCATGGCCTCAGGGTGCCGCGGCACCTTCAGTGTGGCCGAGCGGCTCCGCGCCACCGCGCGCTTCGCCGTCGCCGTGCCAAAGCCGGCCTGCGGGCTGAGGAAGCGCATCGCGTAGCGGGTGAACTGGGCCTTGCCGCCGGAGACCCGCACGCCGGCCTTCAGCTGCCTGGCGCTCGTCGAGTCGGGCGCGACGAGCTCGACCCGTGCGCCGCCCTTCGTCGCGACCGCGGGCGAGCAAGCGTCTCTCGCGCTGCAGATGTGCTGCACCACGATGCGGTCGTCGGTGCGGCGGGCGATCCACACGTCGCCGGCGGCGTTGCCGGACACGCGGAGGTCCCCGGTGAGGCGGTCGCCGCTGTTCGGCTCGTACGCGATCAGCGGTGCGCTCGCCGCCCGTCGCTTGCCCTTCCCGGCGACGCGGCGGTAGACGACACAGACATCGCCGACGCCGGCGCGGCGGTTCCTCGTGGCGCACAGGTCGTCGTCGATGAAGGCAACGTGCGTGACGAGCGCCCCGTTCTTCTCACTGGACTCGGCGTCGACGGTGTGGGTGCCCGTCCCGGGTCCGCTCCCGGCACGCACGTCGAGGGGGAACGTGGCGAACGCGTTCTCCTTCGACGGGTCGGCCAGCTCGACGAGCCGGGCGGCGCGGCCGGGGCGTCGCAGGATGCGCCAGCCCGGCGCGGCGGCGTAGGCGGCCACGCCGGACGACGGGCCGGGGCGCACCGAGGCGAGCAGCAGGCCGGCATGGACCGCGCTCGCGCGCTTGGACCACGCGCCCACCTCGTCCTTGTCGCCGATGGCCTGCACGTAGCCGCCGGACGTGGAATCTCCTGACTTCTCACTGAACGAGCTGGAACAGACGGCGAACCGGTGCCGGAGCCCGGCATCGATGGCGCACGGGAAGACGGGGCCGAGCGCGTCGCCGAACGGGCGCGGGATCCGCATCGGCGCCCAGGGGGCTTGAGGCTCGGGAAGAACGTGTCCTGGTCGATCTCGTGCTGCTTGCCCATCTCGAGCGCGAAGGCGACCGGGTAGTTCTGGGTGGCGATGTCCTCGTCGGTGCCGGGCGGCACCCGGGCGCTGCTCCCCGCTTCGGCAACGGCGAGCACGGCAGTGCCGTCATCGGAGAAGCGGAAGGCTGGGCCGAAGAGGCGGCGGGTGAGCAGCTCGACCGGGCCCTGGAAGAGCGGCCCGCCCGTGGAGCCGAAGACGGCGTCGCCCGTGGACCAGGCAACGTCCCATGGGTGCCCGGCCGGTCCCGAGCCGATGTGCAGCTCGGGGTAGGCGTTGGCGACGTCCTTCTGGAGGATCTGCTCGACCGGACAGGACTTCGCGCGGGGCGGGAGATAGCAGACGAGCAGCTGCGGGGCGGCGCCGGAGCGGTTCCAGACGACGACCGCGCCGCCTTCGGGCGTGACCTCGATCGAGGGGTGCTGGCCGGGACCGAGATCCACCGGCGGGCCGGCGGCGGCCGGGGCCGCCATGACCAGAAGCACGATGAGGACGACCAGGAACGCGATGGCGGCACGGTATAGGGTCGCGCGCACATGAAGTTCGGGTCTCGGGTGCTGATCGCCGGAATCGCCTTGGCGTCGGCACTGTGCGGCTCCGCGCAGGCAGAGATCACCGCCAAGCGCGTGAAGCTCGCCACAGGCACCCAGGGTGAGGTGAGCCGGAAGGGCCGCTCGGGGATCGGCTTCCTCTGGCCCGGCGGAGAGCTCGGCGGTTCGGTGGCCGGGCTGGGGGACGTAAACGGCGACGGCATCGGTGATGTCGGAGTGTCCGCGCCCTTCGCGGACGCGAACAGCAAGTTCGCCGCTGGCGTGGCCTACGTCCTCTACGGGCCGGTCACCGGCCCGCTGGACCTGGGCGCGCCGCCGGCCGGCCGCGGGTACCGCATCTTCGGCGTGCGCGAGGCCGGCGCGGCCGGCGGCGGCATCGGTGCGGCCGGGGACGTGAACGGCGACGGGATCGGCGACCTGCTCGTGGAGGAGACGGGGACGATCACGACGCATGTCGGCTTCACGCACGTCGTGTTCGGAGCGAAGACGTCGGGGAACCTGAACGTGAACGGCCTGCGCGGTCGCGGCTTCACGATCCGCGAGACCCAGGCCGGCGGCGAGATCGGCGCAGCCCTGGGCGACCTCAACGGCGACGGGCGCGGCGACTTCTACAAGGGTGCCCGGTTCGTGGCGGGCCGCAGTGCCGCGGGCGACGTGTTCGCGTCCAGCGGCGCGAAGCTGACCGGCGTGGAGGAGGGGCAGCGCGTGACGGCGGCCCCGGCGGGCGACGTGAACGGCGACGGCCGCAACGACGCGATCTTCGGCGTGCGCAGCGCCCTGGCCGCCGAGCCGAACCGGGCGGTGGTGATCTTCGGCGCGGCCGGGCTGAAGACGTTCGACCTCACGAGCCCAGGCCCGGGCGGCTTCGTCATCCGCGGGAAGAAGGGCGACGACGACTTCGCGGAATCGGTGGCGGGCGCCGGGGACGTGAACGGCGACGGAAAGGCGGACGTGATCATCGGGAATGCTCACCCGCTCACCGCCATCCGCACGGATGCCACGCTGCCGAAGGAGGACCTCGATCGCAGCGGCGGCGCGGTCGTGGTGTTCGGGGCCGCGGCGGGCCCGGCGGTCGAGGCCGACGACCCCGGGGCACGCGGCTTCCGCATCCTCCCGGGCCCGAGCGACCGGCTGGCCGGAGCCGCGGTCACCGGCCTCGGGGACGTCGATGGCGACGGCCGCAGCGAGGTGGCGGTGGGCATCCCCGGCTCCACGGCCTCCGGGGCCGCGGGCGTGCGCGGCAGCGTCGCGGTCGTGTTCGGCCGGGCCGGGACGTCCAGCGTGAAGCTGGGGAAGCTCGGGGACGGCGGGCTCCGGGTGCCCGGAGCCCGCGGCCCGGGCGCGTTCGGGACCGCGCTGGGCGCCGCGGACGTGAACGGCGACGGGGTGCGGGATGTGCTGGTCGGCGCGCCTGACGAGCAGGCCGGAAGCGACGCCGGCGCGGGCGCGGCCTACGCGATCGTGCTGAAGAGCCGGCCCACGTGCGAGGGCAAGGCGGCCCAGTTCACGGTCCTCGGCAAGGGCACCGACGCGTGGACGATGGTGGACAGCGACGGCATCTCCCACATCGCCTGGGTGTCGGGGCAGTTCCCGGACACGCGGCTCAACCATCGGCGCCAGCTCCCCGGCTGCGGGCTCGGCAAGGACACCGTCTTCCCCGATGAGCCGGGGTCGTTCCAGGACCCGCGAATCGTCGAGGACACCAAGAACGACCGCCTGCTGCTGTTCTACACGCTCGGCTTCCCGATCCCCGTTGACAAGCAAGGGCTGTGGGTGGCGGTGTCGCGAAACGGGGGCGCCTCGTTCGAGCCGGGCCGGCACGTGATCCCGCCGCCCGGCGACGACGAGCATCCGGGCTGGCTGTTCGCCGGGATCAACCGCGCACTGCCGGCCCAGGGCGTCTCGCCCGTCGACGGATCGGTCTGGTCGCTCACCGACCAGACCGGGCTTCCGGCGTTCCAGCTGTCCGCGGCGTTCGCCCCGCTCACGGCGACCGGCACGCTGTCGGAGAAGATCGCCTCACGGCTGCGGGTATCCGCGATGGTGGATCGAGCGGGCATCCCGTACTTCGGGTTCCAGGCAGCCGCGACGCCGTACGTGCACGTGGGCGCGAAGCCCAACGGCGCCGGGGCCGACTACGACGTGCCGATCGGCAACCCGACCGACGACGGCGGGCAGGTCGGCTTCGCGGCGGGGAAGCGCGGCGTGGTGGCCGCGACGGTTGCCCGCGACGCGAGCCGCAACCAGCGGCTCGAGCTGTGGAGCGTGGGCCCCGACCGCAAGGCCGTGCGGCGAGGCGCCGGGACGACGCTCGCGGACACCGACACGGTCGTGTTCCCGTCGGTCGGGCAGCGGCCGGGCGGCGCGTTCGACGCGGTCTTCGAGGGCCGGAACTCCGACACCTGGCTGCTCCCGCTGAGCGGCAGCGGTGCGCCGGCGACGGCCCCGCTCGTCGTGAACTCACTGATTCCCGGCACGCCGGGTCACGAGCTGCGGTTCCAGCCGGTGGCGGGCCTGTCGGACGACGGAGCCGGGTGGGTGGTCGGCATCGACGGCCGCGACCATGTCGTCGCCGTGTCGGTCGGCGGTGCGGTTCCCCCGCCCGCCGGCGCGGGGATCGCCAGCGGGCCGGCGCGCTACCAGGCGGGAACGCCGACGGCGAGCGGCTGCGTTCCGGTGCGGGCCAGGAGCCGGGTCGCCGCCCGGGGCGCTGTGCAGGTCCGGCAGGGCACCCGCGTGGTTGCCCGGCGGACGTTGAACCTGAAGGCCGGCCGCACGCTGAACGCCTGCCTGAAGCTCAGCGTGTCGCGCCGCTCGGTGCAGGGGAAGCGGCTCACCCTGTCCGTGCAGAGCACCGTCGGCCGGACGCGCTTCCCGGTCGGGACCGGGAAGCTGCGCGGCTGAAGCGCAGCTCGGCCGCGTAGCCGCGGACCGGCCAGACGGCTGGCGCCAAGCGCACGTCTCGCGCGGCGCTGGGCTGGGCTGGGCTGGACTGGACGCCGTCCCGCTTTCTCTTCTCCGGGCACCGGGCGAGCGCACGCGCGCCCAGTCGTCGAGGTTCCCAACCGATCGGGCAGGTCGCCACGGACCGTGCCCATCAGCCGTTCCGGATTCTCCGAAAGGACCTCATCGATGCACTCACGCACGGCACCTCGACGCACGGCACTCGGCCTCACGGCCGCGGGCGTCCTCACCGTGGCGCTGGCCCCGGCGGCACTTGCTGCCACGCCGACCAACACCGCGAAGCTCAAGCGGGCCGGGGACACGTCCCTGACGCTCGACAAGAACGCCGCCAAGGCGCTGAAAAGCCTGGGCGTGAAGGTCGCCCCGATCAGCCCCGCCAAGGTCAAGGGCGGCGCGGTCGCGTTCCCGATCACCAGCGGCGACGTTGATCCCAAGCTCGCCGACGGCGCGCTCATCAACCACTCCGGCGGCCTGTCGTTCTCTGCCGGCAAGACGAAGGTGGCGCTGAAGAACTTCCGCATCCGGGTCACCTCCTCGCAGGCCACGATCTCGGCGGCGATCGGCACGAGCCGCGCAACGATCATCAACCTCGACACCTCCAAGGCGAAGGTCACCCGTCCGGGCCTGAACCTGCGCCTGGCGAACGTGGGCGTCAAGCTCAACGCCACGGGCGCGAGCGCGCTGAACAAGGCCTTCAAGGTCAAGGCCTTCAAGCCCGGCCTCAAGCTCGGAACCGCGGTCGTCAACGCGCAGTTCGCGCAGTTCATCATCGAGGGCGGCACCACGGCCGTGACGCTCGACGCCGGCACGCTCGGCGCGATCACGGGCGCCGGGTTCACCCCGTCCATCGTCGCTCCCGCGACGCTGGCCGGCGGGGTGGCCACGTTCCCGATCGTCAAGTCGAAGATCGCCGCGAACCTCACCAGCGGCGTCATCTCCCACTCGGGCGGCCTCACGCTGACGAAGGGCGGGACCCCGACCAGCGCGACGAACTTCGACATCACGCTGTCGGCCAACCCGTCGCTCGCGGCGACCATCAACGGCGCGGCCGGAGCGAAGGTTCCGATCCTGAACCTCGACCTGGGCGGCCTCAAGCAGACGGTGAAGGGCCAGACCGTGACCCTCGGCGGCGTCCTGGCGAAGGTCAACGCGACGCTCGCCGGTGCGCTCGGCCTGCCGTCGGCAAATGGTGCGACGCTCGGCACCGTCGTCCTGACGGCCAAGATCCGGTAGGCAGGGGCCGGTCCGGACGGATCGGCATCGATTGCGGCTGAGGGCGGCCCACGGGCCGCCCTCAGCCGTGTCCGGAGGCCGGTTCTCAGCGCAGGGTGCTCAGGCGAACGCGCGATACACGAACTTGACGCGCCGCGATGCCTTCGAGCATCGGATGATGAGGAACTCGTCCGAGGCGTACGCGCCCTTGCACGCGTAGCCGAGGACGTGGCGCACCACGAACCGGGTGTTCCTCCGATACCGGAGGATGTACGCGTGGGCGACGGTCGCGCCCCGGGCGCAGGTGTCGTTGCTCACCTGCAGCCAGCCCTGCTCGCCCCGCCCGAAGTCCGGGTTGGCCTTCACGTTGCAGGAGCGGTAGGCGGATGCACGGGCGGCGGGCCCCGCGGCGGCTGCCGCGGGAGTCGCGGCGGCGGCGAGCACGAGCACGGCGGCGGCGGCGGGTGGGAGGCGCAAAGATCGCATGACCCTTCCAGGCTCGACGTGGCGGGAACGCACTCATCATCCTGCGCGCCCCGCCGGGCCGCCACCGCAGCGGCCACGCGCGGTCGCGCGCGAACTACGGATTCGGGACCGGGCGGCGCAGCGTCGTGCCGGGCGCCGCCGCTCCCGCTTCAGCCTGGGGGACCGCGACGTTCCCGCGCCTGCCGGCGGTAGGCTGCCCGCCGCCATGGATGCGAGATCGGACGTCCGGAGCTGGCAGCGGGCGGCACGTGCCGCCGCCACGGGCCTCGTGCTCGCGGGCCTGGGGGTGGGTGCGCTTCCCGCGACCGCCGCCGCGCGCGGCGCCCGGCTGGATCCGGCGTTTGGAGGCGGCCGGGGCTGGGTGACGACCCGCATTCCCGGGATGAACGGAGTCGCCTACGGCGCCGCGGCGACGGCCGGCGGGAAGATCGTCATCGCCGGCCAGGCGACGACCCGCTCGGGCAACGGGCAGATCGTCGTGGCCCGCTACCTGCCGTCCGGGCGGCTCGACACCGGGTTCGCCTCGCGCGGGATCTTCACGACGGCGCTGCCGTCCAAGCTCGGCCCGTTCCTGGCAACCGCGGTCGTCGCCGAGCGCTCCACCGGCCGCCTCCTGGTCGCCGGCGGCTACGGCCAGGGCTCGATGCTCGTGCTGCGGCTCACGCCTACCGGGCGGCTGGACTCGGCGTTCTACCGGCACGGCCTCGCGGTCACGCCGGCCGGCGGCATCGCGCAGTCGCTGGCGATTCAGCGCGACGGAAAGCTGCTCGTGGGCGGCTCGAACGCCAACCGCAACGGCCGGCCCATGGCCGTGGCGCGCCTGACCCGAACCGGCACGCTGGACCGCCGATTCGGACGGGGCGGGATCGCACAGCCGCTCTTCTGGAATCCCGACCTGGCGGCCAGCGCCGGCGTGGCGTCCCTGGCCCAGGCCGCCGACGGGAGCGTCATCGGCGCCGGGCACCTCGACTACATCGGCTCCGACGGGCACGGGAGCGCCGGGATCTTCCGCCTCTCCGCCACGGGGCAGCCGGTGGCCGGCTTCGGCACGGCGGGCCACGCCGAGGTCGCGTTCACCCAGCCCGGAGGAGCCTTTGCCCAGTGGTTTCCGTGCGCCATGGGCGTCGACCGCCGCGGCCGGATCACGGTGACCGGGGACGGGTCTGTGGGGGCCGCCCCGGCCCTGCTCACCACCCGGCTCACCGCAGGCGGGCGCCTGGACTCCTCCTTCGGCACCGGCGGCCGGGCCGTGACGCCCGGCCTGCGGGGCGGCAGCGACACGACCTGCGGCGCCGCGCTCGGCCCGGCCGGGACGCTGACCGCCGGCGTCGGCGTGTCGCTCGCCCAGCTGCTGCCCGGCGGGACGGCGAACGGCGCCTTCGCGCCCGGCGGCGTGCTGCGGATCGCGGCGCCGCGCGGGGTCGGCATCAACGCCGTCGTCCTGCCCGGCGGGCGGCGGGCGGTCGTCGCCGGGTTCGCCGGCTCCTCGCTCTACGTCGCGCGCTACCTCCTGCCGGCGCAGCCGTAGCCAGCGCACCGCCGCCCGCGCGGCCGGCGTGGACGCTGCGCGGCGGATGGGCAACAATCGCACCGTGACGACGTCGCCCCCCGGCGGACTGGAGCCGTCCCACGCCGTCGCCGCTCGCTGGCTGGCGGCGGGACGGCGGGTGGCCGCCGCCACGCTCGTCGCGACGGACGGGTCCTCGCCGCTGGACCCCGGCGCCACGATGCTCGTCGACGAGCAGGGCGCGATCGAAGGCTCGGTGACCGGCGGCTGCGTCGAAGGCGCGCTGGTCGAGGAGGCCCAGGCGGTCCTCGCGGGCGGCGGCCCGCGGCTGCGCACCTACGGGATCAGCGACAGCCAGGCTGCGGGCGTCGGCCTCATGTGCGGCGGCACGGTGCACATCCTCGTCAGCGAGGTGGCACCCGAGAGCGGCGCCGTCCTCGAGGCCGTGCGCGACGCGGTGGCCGCCGGGACCCCGGCGGCGCTGGCCACGCTGGTCGACGGCGAGTCGGCGGGCGCCCTGATGGGGGTCGTCGGGTCCGAGCCGGTCGGCACCCTCGGCCTCGGCGGGCGCTTCGACCGTGCCGTCGAGCGCGACGCCCTGGGCTGCCTGGCCCACGGGATCAGCGCGCTGCGGCAGTACGGCGCCACAGGCGAAGTCATGGGGACCGGCGCCCGCGTGTTCATCCAGGCCTTCGCGGCTCCCGCCCGGATGGTGATCTTCGGCGCGATCGACTTCTCGGCCGCCGTGGCCGCGCTGGCCCGCACGCTCGGGTACGCCGTGACGATCTGCGACGCCCGCCGGCCGTTCACCCTGGCCACCCGCTTCTCCGTCGCCGACGAGGTCGTCGTCGACTGGCCCGACCGCTACCTGGCCGGCGTCGAACTGACCGAGCGCGACGTCGTGCTCGTCTTCACGCACGACCCGAAGTTCGACGAGCCGGCCCTCATCGGCGCCCTCGCGACGCCCGCCGGCTACATCGGCGCGCTCGGGAGCCGCCAGACCCACGAGGACCGCGTCCGGCGCCTGCTCGCCGCCGGCGTCGACGCCGCCGAGCTCGAGCGGATCGCTTCGCCGTGCGGCCTGGACATCGGCGCCCGCACGCCGGAGGAGGCGGCTCGTCTCGGTCGTTGCGGAGATCCTCGCCCGGGCTGCCGGCCGCTCCGGACGCCCGCTCAGCGAGACCGCGGGCCGCATCCATGCGGACCGTCCGGTTCCCGCCGAGCTCGGCTGACCCGAAGGCCCGCGCGGAGGACCGCCCGCACCTCGGACGCGACCGGACCGCCGCCGCGGCGGTCCCGCCGGCCGCCGCTCAGAGCCCGAGCGAGCGCCCGACGATCTCCTTCATGATCTCGTTCGCGCCGCCGTAGATCCGGGTCACGCGGGCGTCGGCCCAGGCCCGGGCGATCGGGTACTCGGTCATGTAGCCATAGCCGCCGTGCAGCTGCACGCAGCGGTCGATCACGCGCCCCTGCAGGTCGGTGCACCACCACTTTGCCTCGGCGGCATCCTCGGCCGTCAGCTCCCCGGCGTTCAGCGCCTCCACACAGCGGTCCAGGAACGCCTGGGCGACGTCGATCTCGGTCCGGCACTCGGCGAGGGCAAAGCGCGAGTGCTGGAAGCTCCCGATCGCCTGGCCGAACGCGCGGCGCTCGCGCACGTAGTCCAGGGTCCACTGCAGCGCCGCCTCGGCGGCGGCGACCCCGGCGATGGCGATCGACAGCCGCTCCTGGGCCAGGTTGGCCACGAGCTGGCCGAACCCGGCGCCTTCCGCGCCGAGCCGGTTGGCTTCCGGGACGAGGACATCCGCGAAGGAGAGCTCGGCGGTGTCCTGCGCGTGCATCCCGATCTTCTCGAGGTTGCGGCCGCGCTCGAAGCCCTCCATCCCGCGCTCGAGGACGAGCAGGCTGATGCCGCGGTGGCGCTCGGACGGGTCGGTCTTGACGGCCGTCACGACGAGGTCGGCGTTGATGCCGTTGGTGATGAACGTCTTGGCGCCGTTGACGCGGTAGCCGCCGTCGGCCCGGTCGGCCCGGGTGGACATCGACGCGAGATCGGACCCGATGCCCGGCTCGGTCATCGCGAGCGCCGTGATGAGCTCGCCGCTCGCGATGCCCGGCAGCCACCGCGCCCGCTGCTCCTCGGAGCAGTACGCCAGGAAGTACGGCGCGCAGATGTCGTTGTGCAGCGTCAGGCCGAGGCCGAACCCGCTGACCCCGGCGCGCTGCACCTCCTCGCCGATCACGACGTTGAAGCGGAAGTCCTCGACGCCGGCGCCGCCGTGCTCCTCCGGGACGGCCATCGCGGTGAACCCGTGCGCGCCGGCGGCGGCGTAGAGCTCGCGCGGCACGATGCCGTCCCGCTCCCACTGGGCGTGGTGCGGGACGACCTCGCGCTCGAGGAACGTCCGGAAGCTCGCCCGGAAGTCGTCGTGCTCAGGCTCGAAGAGGCGCCGGCGCATCGCGGCGCCAGTATGGCGCCTCCCCGGCCCGCGCACCCGGGACGGCCGGCGCGGGGATTCCCGCTCGCTGCGGGAGTCCGCGACCGGACATGGGTCCCTGACCCGATGGTTGAAGTCCGGCCGACGCGGTATCCCTTACGGCCATGCACACCCATGACGCAACGATCGAGCACGGAGCGCTCCGCACCCGCCGCGTGACCGAGCTGCGCGAACGGGTGGGGCGCGGGGAGTACCGCGTGGACGCGAACCGCGTCGCGACGGCCATCGTCGCCCGGCTCGCGGCCTGCCGCGAGCCGGAGGCCGCCGCGGCCGGGTCGCCGCCGGGCCGCCGCGCCGCCTGAGCGGGGCCGACAGCCGGGCACAGCCCGCGCTGCAGCGCCTCGCCGCGTGCGCGCGCGCATGCGACGATGGCGCCCGGCCCCCGTAGCTCAGCTGGAAAGAGCAGCGGACTTCTAATCCGCAGGTCCCAGGTTCGAGTCCTGGCGGGGGCGCCTGAGTTTCCGGGCTATCCGGGCGCCGCCGAGGCCCGGGTGGCAACAAAGTGGCAACGGGGCGCGACCCGTCCGAGCGGTCTCCGATCATCTACGGCATGAGTGCCAGCTCGGTCCTGTTGGCTGAAGCGGTGCGATCCATCGAGCTGCGAGCACGGATGCTCGATGAGCTGAGGAATCGGACAGCCGCGCTCGCGGCAGCCGCCGCCGTCACAACGGCGTTCTTCACGTCAGCCACGATCAGCCCGGGAGAAAGCGTCGGCTGGCTCGTGGTGCTGGCGCTCTCGGCGTTCGCCCTGGTGCTCGCCGCGGGAGGGTTTGTGATTCTCCCGCGGCGAGCGTCATGGATGTTCACGCTCGACGCCAGAGTGCTACTCGATGACCCGCTTTACTCGAGCCTCGGTCGCCCTGAGCTGGAATCCCAGCTTGCTCGCCGCCTCGCGAAGGCCAGCAGCGACCACGACGACAGAATCAAGGGGCTCTACGTCGGGTTCACGGTCGCCGTGATCGCTTTCGGCGTCGAGACTTCGCTCTGGATCGCGGCGACGATCGCTGCGTAGGGGTCAGTCGTCCATCGTCATCGTGCCTGGCTCACGGTCGATGCCGTGTGTCTGCGGCGTCATGGGGTCGGGCCGGGGCGGCGATGCCGGCGGACCGTCGGGCTTCGGCTCCTTGGCGGGTGGCTTAGGCGGGCGTTCTGCCTTGTCTGACACGGCGGGCTCCTTTCGTAGGTCTACACAGCATGGGTCCAAGCGTCGGCCACGAACTCGAATAGGGCGCCGCAAGCTGCGATTGAGGCCATGGCGTCGATCTGTGACGCGGTCTCGCCTCGGTGGGTGATCCGGTGCCGTCGGTCCAGGTGGGCCTTGTAGTTCGGCCAGAAACCGTCTTCATGGCGAGGGTCCCTCCCGGTGAGCGCCGCGAAGAGGCGGCAGGTGCGGTCGTCACCGAAGCTACGCGAGCGGACGACCTCTGCGAGGACCCCGCCCAGGGGCCCGGGATGGCGGTCGAGCAGCTGGTTGATGGCCAGTTCGACGTAGACCTCGCAGGACATCTGGGCGGCGATGACCGCGAACTCGAAGCGTCCCTCCTTGAGGAAGCGGTCGGCGAGGAACCGCAGTTCGAATTCCCGGGGCTCTGCCCACAGGTCGCCTGCCCGCTCGACCGAGTCGAGGCGGAGCGCACGCGGGGAGAGCCCGGCTTCTTGGCGGACCCGGGACGCGAGCGCCTCGGCTGAGTGGATCGCGGCGTCGGAGGTGTCGGCGTGGACGCGGACCGCCATCACGACGTGATCCTCAGCATCGCCCTCGAACTCGGTGACGACGAACGCGCAGTCGAAGGGGCTCACGAGGGGGTGCACTGCCGCGGCCTGCATCGCGTCGGCGTCCTCCGGGGGCACTACGAGCACAACGATCCATAGCGGCCCGGCCGCGTTCGTCATCGCATCGCGCCGCACTTGCGGCAGACCTCGCTCTTGGTCGGCAAGAGCACGATCGCGTCGCCGGGTTCGCCGAGGTAGCGTGGCTTCCAGGCGTGGCGGCACATGCGCTGCCTGAGCGCGATGCGGTTCTCCGGCACGGCCAGGTGCCGTGTCGCGGCGAGCACGGCTGCCGTGATGAGGCCGGCGGCGACGGCGACGAGGAGCGCGGTCATCATCGCCGTGGCGGGAAGAAGACGGCTTGTTCGGGTGCGTTGAGCGCCGCGGCGATTCGCGCCCGTGCGCGGCGGGCGGGGCGGTGGCCGGCCTCGGCGCGGCGGATGGTGCGCTCGGACACCCCGGCGAGATTCGCGAGCTGCGCCTGCGACAGGCCGCGCGGGCCACGAGCCCAAGGCGTCACGGGGCCGCCAGTTCGTAGGCGGCGCTGCGCCACCACGAGCGCGGCAGGCGGGCCGAGTCTCCGACTGCCCACGGCCACGCGCCAAGAGCCCGCCATGCCTCCCGGCCCGTGCGGAGCCGGCGGTAGGCCGTGCGCTCAAGGGCGCCGCGGTCGAATGGCGGCAGGTAGCCGCCGGGGGAGCCGCCGGACGCCCGCCACGCGGAGTCGTCGATGAAGGCGGCGGCGCCACCGAGGGGCTCGTGCTCGACGTCAACGAGCGGCTCCTGCTCGACGTCGACGAGCACGGCCAGCTCGAGCATGAGCGGCAGCCGGTCAATCGCGGAGCGAGAGGGCCTGCCGGGGCCGGGACGGTCGGCCGCTGCGAGTCCCGTCATCGCGGCCCAGTGCTCAAGCCGGGCGAGGTCGGGCGCGTTCGTCCCGGCTGCGCGAACGCGCGGCAGCGGAGGACCCCACCAGTCAACGGTCGGCCAGTCTCGCCGCTGAATCTCGCGGAGCGCCCAGCGGTGGATCCATCCCTGGTCGCCGGCCCGCGCGAGTGAATAAGTGTCAGTGACCGTGAGTCCGGCGGCTGCGACCTTGGCTGCCATGAGCGACCAGATCATCGCGCGGCCAGCGGCGGACGGGGACGCGCTGCGGCGCATCCGCCAAGCGAAGGGAATCTCGATCGAGCTGCTCGCGGTCTGCGCGGGCGTTAGCTCCGCGACCGTCAGGCGCATCGAAGCCGGCCAGGGCCGCCCTCATCGCACGACCGTCGAGGCCCTCGCCGCGGCGCTGGGCCGCCCGGCTTCCGACCTCTACGGCGCCGATGCCTGACGGGCCCGCGCGGCGCACGTCGATCACGCGCCGGGCGATGCGCGCGGACGTCCTGCATCGCCTCCTCGCGAGCGGCGCTCCGGCGCTGATCCTCGATGACGTCCACGCGCTGCCGGCGCTGCGCAACTGGCCGCGCCGGGCGGTCGACGTCGCCATCGGCGATCTCGTGGCCGACGGCCGCCTCGCCGACGACGAGTGCGGGCGGCTCGTGATCCGGGAGGCCGCAGCGTGACCGTCGTGGCTACCGGCCTCGCCGGGGAGATCCGGGCCGAGCACGAGGCCGCGCAGGCCGCGTTCGGTGCGGCCGTCGGGCACGCAATCCGCGCAGGCCAGCTCCTCACCGAGGCCAAGGCCCAGGTGCCTCACGGCGAGTGGATCCCCTGGCTAGAGGAGAACTTCCCGGCCGGCAAGCGGACAGCGCAGGGCTACATGCGGCTTGCCGCCAATGCCGAAGAAGCGCAAGCCCTTGCGCATCTTGGGATCGAGGGCGCGCTGCGCCAGCTCGCCGCCCCCCGGCCGGCCGCCACAGTCGATGCGGATCCGCAGGAAGAACCAGGCTCCGGGATCGCCGACGTGGTGGCGGCCCGCGATGTGCTCGGCGCCGATGCCCTGACGGCGCTCGACGTCTGGACGCAGATTCATCGCCGGCTGCCGCGCGACGAGGCCGAGGTCGCCGAGATCGAGTCCGTGTGCAAGGTGTTCGGGGTCTATCCGATCATCGAGCGCCTCACCGGTGAGATCCCGTTCGTCTGCATCGGCTACATCACCGGCGATGGCGAGCACGGCGGCGAGATCATCTTGCACCCGGGCTGGCTCGAGTACTGCCGCCTGCTGGGCGGCGCGATCGCCAACGGCCCGCTTGCCGAGTACGCGGCCGCCGAGCCCGGCCCGGCCGTGGCCGAGCGGATCAAGGCGGCCGCGTCGTGACCGCCGTCGACTTGCACCGGCTGCTCGGGCATCTCGGGCCCGTCGCGCAGGCCGCGACCAACGTCGTGAGCATCTACAGCGAAGCGGTGCGCACGGGCGACCTGAATCCGCACGAGCTGCGCCGGGCGCTCGTGACGATGGCCGACGCCGCGATGACGGCTGAGGGCCGCGTCGGGGAAGTCGTCTGCAGCCAGGCCGAGGCATGGGCGGCCCGGGCATGAGCGAGAGCGCGCCGATCGCCGACCTGGCCGCCAAGCGCACCACCGCGCGCAAGCGGTCGCTGCTGCCCAGCACCCCGCCGCCGCCCGGGACGCCCCGCGAGGAGGTCGCCGCGTGGCTCAGCGCCGCGCTCGGGCTCGGCTCTGACCCCGTGCAATCCGCAGCCCGCTACGGCCGCCACGACGACGCGCGCCTCGTCGTCGTCCTGCGCTCCGGGCAGCGCGTGACCTTCGAGGCCCAGCGCGACGCCTTCGAGGGCCGCACCCTCGTGCGGCGCTTCGTCCTGGCCACCGGCGCCACGATCCCGACCTACGGGCCGGCAGACGCCCAGCAGGTCGCGACCGCGCTCGTCCGCCTGGCGGACCTCATCGACGACGGCGACGACCGCGCCGAAGCGCTCGAGTGGGCCCGCAGCTTCCTCGCCGGCGCGCAGCGCAACACCATCGAGGTCGCCGACGCCGGCACCCCGCCAGGCCGCTACGAGGCCATCAGCGCCCTGATCGCCTGGAAGGCCCCCGGCGACGTGCCGCCCTACGCGCCGCCAGCCGACCGCTCCGCCCTGATCCTGGACACGGCGACGGGCGACCGCTGGGCCAGGGCCTCAGACGTCGCCGCCCACGTGCGCTACCTCGCCGGCCGGCCGATCTCCTGGCCGGCCCTGCACGGTCGCATGGTCGAGATCGGCTGGCAGCACCGCGGCCAGGTCGAGCAGCGCCAGCCCGGCGGCCACGCCCGCGCCAAGGTCCACATCTACGCCGCCCCGGGCGGCTGGGACGCCGACTGATGTCGCCCCGTGTCACCCCGTCACCCCGCGTCGCCCCGTGTCACCTTGTCACCCCGTGTCCTAAAGCTCGCCCGCACGCGCGCCCGCACGTGCACGCACCCGCGATGGAGAGGTGACACGAGGTGACGAGGTGACAACCGCCCGCACCCCATCCCTCACTCCTGACCAGCCTCGCACCGGCCCGGCACCCGGCCACACGGACGCCCAGGAGCCCGCCTGCCCGGGCAACCATGCTTCGCCGCCGTGTGCCGTGGGCGGCGAGGACCGCGGACTGGTCCGCCGCGAACGCGCAGTCTCCCGCGCCCGCTGTCGGCGGGCGCGGGAGCCGCGCCCCAACTCCGAACGGAAGGCTCCCGATGACCGAGCACCCGATGGACGCCGCGATCCGCCAGCGGCTCGAAGGCCGCCGGCAGGAGCTGCGCGCCCAGATCCGCGAGCGCACCGGCGTGGCGAAGGCGGCCGAGCAGGCCGCACGGGACGCCGGGCTGCCGGCCGCGCTGGCCGGCCGGCTCACCGGGCACACGCCCGAGGCGCTCGCGGCCGACGCCGCGCGCCTGGCCGCAGACCTTGCCGCCGCGCCGCCCGGCGAAGGCATGGACCGCCTCATCCGCGCCCAGCGCCCCACGTCCCCGGCCGACGCCGAGCGGATCTTCGGCAAGCCCGCACCCTCAACGAAGGAGACCAAGTCATGACGCGCATCCCTCGCGGCCTCGACCAGCGGCTCGACGGCCACCCCGAGATCCTCGAACGGATCAACGAACTGAACCACCTCACCGCTCAGATCAACGGCGTCTTGAGCGAGCGGGCCGGCCACCCCGCCCTCCTCCAAGAGGCCAAGGCCGCCGACGAGCAGCACGCCGCCGAAGCGATGCGCGCCGGCAAGCCGCTTCCGAAGGCCGCAGAGACCGCCAAGACCCAAGCCGCCATCGAGGAGAACACCCGCCGCCAGGGCGCGCTCGAACGCGCCCACCAGGCCGCGCTCGCCGACTTCCTCGACGCGCTGGCCGCCAGCCGCGACCAGCTCATCAGGGAGGCCGAAGCCCGCAAGGCCGCCGCCCGAAAGACGCTCGGCGCCCTCATCACCCAAGTCGACCAGGCCGCCCGCGACATCCTCATCGCCAGCGAGGACGCCGGCTTCTTCGCCGACCCCCGCAACGCCCGCGTCGTGGACCCCAAGGTGCCCGCCCTGCGCGCCTACGAGCAAGGGATCCGCGGCTGGGACCAGATGCTCGACGCCATGCGCCAGCTCGCCGACGGGCCGCCCCCGCCCACCCTCAACCCCAAGCAACGGCCGCTGCGCCGCGTCGACGGCCTCAACGCCGCATGACCGCCAACACCCACACCCCGGGGGCCAACCCCCTCCAAGCCCCCTCCCAGGACATGCGCAACCTTCGCCGGATCATGGGCGTGCGCCCGGTGGGTTTTCAGGGAGCGGACCGTGACTGAGCGGCCTTCACCGCGGGCTCCTGCTGGCCTCAAGGCCGCCGGGAAGGCCGTATGGCGGCGGGTGCTGGCCGATCTCGGGGACGGGTGGGAGCTTGACGCCCGCGAGCTGCTCATCTTGGAGTCCGCGTGCCGGCAGGCCGACTCGAACGCTGCGCTCGAAGCAGCGCTGGCCGAGGATGGCGTGACGGTCAAGGGCTCGATGGGCCAGCGCCGCTTGAACGCGGCCGTCACGGAGCTTCGCCAAGGGCGCCTCGCGCTCGAACGGCTCCTGGCCAGCCTGGCGCTGCCCGGGGACGAGGGGGCGGGCGCCCAGACCGCCGCGCAGAAGCGCGCATCGGCTGCGGCGTCGTCTCGGTGGACCCGCGCAGGTCGGAGAGGGGGCCGTCGTGGCGCGGCGTAAGCGTGGTGAGCCCGTGGGCGCCGATGAGGCCGCGCAGCGCCGGGCGTTCCGCCGCGTCGGGTCCATGCTGATGGCGACCGACCCCGCGCACGCGTTCTCGGGGCGGCTGTGCGCCGAGCGCTACCGCATCGACCGGCTGGGCCTGTCCGCGGGGGAGGCGCTGGACGCGCTGCTCGCGTTCGCCGACGAGCACGGCCACGGCGACCAGGCGCGGCGTGTCGCCGCCCGCGAGCTGGTCGCATCGCCGCGGGGGCGGGCGTGATGGCGAGCGACGTGGTGTTCGATCGGCTCTCTCGGGGCGGGCGGCGGGCGTGGCGCGAGATCGCGCAGGCGCGGGACCGGGCCGTCCTCGACTCGTTCCTCGTGGCCCGGTTCGACGCGGATCGCGACTACTGGACCCTGGCCGCCGCTTTGTGGCTCGAGATGTGGGGGCACCACCATGAGAACCGTTCGGACTGGCGGCGGGTGCTGTCGAGCCCGCGGGCGGGGCGCGAGCACCTAATGACCCCGGCGGAGCGGCGCAGGCTCGCGGCGCTCCCCGACCCGCTCACGGTCTGGCGGGGCTTCTCGGGCCGCCCCGACGGATGGGCCGGATTCTCGTGGGCTGCGCGCCGCGAGCATGCCGCGTTCTACGCGGTGCTGGCCGCGTCGCCGGAGGGGCAGTCGCGTGGTGCAACGCCTGGCCGTGCGCTCATCGCTGAGGCGACGGTCGCGCGCCGGGACGTGCTGGCGTTCTTCGACGCGCTGCCAGGCCCCGAAGTGCTCGTACTGCCCGAGTCGCCAAGCCTTGTCGCCTGCCGCGCCCTGACTCACGCCGACTTCTGGGCGCTGCGCTGCGCCCTGCCGATCCGGGAGCTGGCCGCGTGACCGATCCGGTAGGGTCCGCCTCGCGGACGTGCTCGAGCTCCTGGCCGCCGCGGTCGCGGAGCGGCTGCGAGCCCGTGGCGCCGGCTGCCGGCGCGTCGGAGCCTACCTCGATGTGGAGGCCGCGGCGGAGTACCTGGCGGCGCCGACGTCGCGGGTGTACGACTTGGCGGCGTCGGGGCGGCTGCGGGTGGTCCGTGATGGCCGGCGGGTGCTGACGCGGGCCTCGTGGATCGACGCGATGCTCGATGCGGCGTGATGGGCGCCGCGGCCTGCCGGAAGGAGGCCGGGCGGCCCCTTGGTGGCGGCCGCCCGGCCCGGTGCGGTGGAGTGCACCATCGCAAGGATCTCTTGGTCGGCGCTGCGGTCCCGGTCCTGACACCGAGCGGCGCGGTGGGGCTGCGTGCCGCCGCCAGTCAGGGGCCGTCCAGGGCCGTCCTGGCCGCGTGTGGCGGCACGGGCGGGGCGGGGGCGATGGATCGGTCGAGTTGCCCCGGCGCAGGGCGCGGGTGTACGCTGGCGGCTCCTGCAAAGTGCCCCGGCGACGCTTGGAACGTCCCGGGGCGTGGCACCGAGAGAGAGGCCCTCCCGGATGCAGCGCAAACGTACCGCCTGCGCCGTACCGAACGCCGTTCCACAGTCGTGGACCCGCCGGGCCGCTTCCTCGATGCCGCACGACCCGAGGAGGGCCAGATGGGCCAGGACGACTACCGCGAGCTGCAAGAGGCCGCGCGCGACGCGCTGTACGAGCTGCTGATGCAGACCGAGCCCGGGACCGGGCTCACGCTTCACGAGGCGTACGGGGAGCTGAGGCGCCAGCTGCGCAATGATGACGCCGCGCGCGGTCGTGAGCTGTGGCGCCAGCACCTTGAGGAAACCCGCGAGGAGCGGGTGCGGGAGGAACGCGAGCGCCGCGAGCGGCAGGCGGCGTGGGAGCGGATGCCCTACCCCGAGCGGATGCATCGGGTGCTCAACGTGATCGGCGACGGTCGCCTCACGATCCGCGAGGTCTACGATCGGCTCAAGGAGGCGATGCCCGAGGCGGACTTCTACGACAGCCACGTTCGGCTCGTGATGAAGCGGCTGCATGATCGCGGCGACCTGGATCGCGTCGCCGAGCCGCGCTCTCCGGGCAGCACGGCGGTGCGCTACCGGTACTTCCGTCCGGCGATCGACCCGCAGCTCGCCGACCTCGAACGGCAGCTCAACGACAAGGAGGCGTGATGGCGGCCGTGATGGAGAAGACGGGCACCCCGGGAGTGTTTCGGCGCGGGAGCCGCTACGTAGTGGTGTTCCGCGACCAGGGCGGCGCGCAGCGCAAGGAGGCTGCGCCGACCTACAAGGCCGCGCTCGCGCTCAAGGCGGCGCGGACCGCCGCCCGCGACCAGGGCGACTACCAGCCCGCGTCGCGCCAGACGTTCGAGGAGTTCGCCGCCGACTGGATCACGCGCTACCAGGGCCGCGGGGGCCGGCACACGTTCACCGACGACACGCGCGCTGAGTACGCCCGCGACCTCAAGCGCTACGCCTACCCGGTGCTCGGAGCCAAGCGGATTACGGCGCTGACGCCGCGCGACCTCTCCGCGTGGGTCGCGTGGCTCGCCGACGACCAGGCGCAGGGCGAGCACCGGGCCCGCGAGCAGGATCTCGACCCGGCCAGCGCCGCGCCGCGCCGGCTGACCGACGGCAGCATCGCCAGGATCGCCGGCCCGGTCAGGGCGTGCCTGCGCGCCGCCCGCCACGAGGGCGCGATCCGCCACAACCCCGCGCAGGACCTCGCCCTCCCCAAGCGCGACCCGCTGCCCGACGGCGACGAGGAGGGCCGCGCGAAGGCCCTCACCCGCGCCGAGCTGGCCCGCCTGCTCGACACGATCGAGCCCGGACACCGGCCGTTCTTCCGGCTCCTGGCCGCGACCGGGCTGCGGATCGGCGAGGGCCTCGCGCTCACCTGGCAGGACGTCGACCTCGACGCGCGCACCGTCCGCGTGCGCCGGTCGGTCCGCCACGGCCGGGAGAAGGCCCCGAAGTCCAGGCACGGCCGGCGCACGGTGCCGATCCCCGCCGGCCTGGCGCGAGAGCTGCGCGAGTGGCGGATGGCGAGCCCGCACAAGGCGCCCGGCGATCCGGTGCTCGCGACGGTGCGCGGCACTCGCGCGGACCCGGACAACCTGCGGCGCCGCGTCCTGGCCCCGGCGGCGAAGAAGGCCGGCGTCCCGTGGGCCGGGTTCCACGCGTTCCGGCACACGTTCGCGAGCCTGCACATCGAGGCCGGCACGAACATCGTCCGCCTCTCCCGCCTGCTCGGCCACCACGCCCCCGCGTTCACGCTCGACACGTACGCGCACCTGCTCGATGACGGGCTCGGCCAGGGGCTCGACCTCGACGCCGAACTCGCCCGGGGTGGCAACAAAGTGGCAACAGGAGCCGCCCGCAACCCACGACACTCCACCGGACTCGCCATCGCGGAAATCCCGGAATAGCGGGCGTTTCCCGGAGCCGGCGGCACGCCGCCGGACCGCCGGGACGCCCTTCTAATCCGCAGGTCCCAGGTTCGAGTCCTGGCGGGGGCGTCTGGCTCCCGGTCCTTCGGGACGCCTTGGGCCTGGGACGGGCAGCATCTGGGCAACGCGAGAACCCGCCGACGCGGCGTGCAGCTCAACGGGTGATCCGCGGCACACGGTCGCGGCGAGCTTCGGCGACTCAAGGGGCGGGCCGGGTGTTCGGCCGCCCCTCGAGTCGCTGCGTGAGATCGCCGGAGCTAGCCGACGATGCGGGTCTTGACCACGGCGGTCCCGACCGTGTCCCCGGGCGCGAAGCTCGTGCCGAAGTACGAGTGCAGCACGCCGGCCGAGGCCGCGTTGAGCTTGACGGCGACGTCGGTCGCGGTGACGGTCTTCTTCTTGCCACCGGTGACTGAGATCTTCGTCAGGTCTGGAGCGACGTCGAACACCGAAGTGCGGGCGGTCGCGCCCGTGCCGAGCTTGACCTGGGCGGTGAGGTCGGGCTTGGCGTCGAGCTTGATGACGAGGTTGCGCAGGCGCACCGTCTTGACGCCGTTGCTGAGCTGCAGGCCGCCCGTATGGGCGATGGCGCCCGTGACCCCGGTGATCGTGCCGTTGGCCTTGGTCACGGTGAGGCGGCCCTGGGTGATCGGGAACGCCGGCCCGTCGGCGGTCGAGCGGGCGGGCTTGAGGACCTTGATGGTCACCCCCTTGCCGGAGAGCGCCGTGGTCACGCCAGTATCGAGCGTGAGCGTGGTGGCGCCGCGGCTGACCTTGATGGTGGTCTTGCCGGGCTTGCCGGGCTTGCCGGGGTTGGCCGGCTTGGCGGCAAGGCCGGGCACGGCGAAGGCCATCGCGGCGCACGCGCCGAGGGCGAGCGTCGCGAGCGGACGGGGGATGCGAGTCATCGATAGCACGGGGCGGACTCCTTCATGGAGCATTGGAAAGCCAGTCAGCACCTCGCAACACGGCGAGTCGGCAATCGATGCGGTCCGGGCGCCGGACGCCCTGCAGCTGCTGATCATCCGTCCACACGTCACGGCCGTGGTGCGGGGGCCGGACGTACATGCGTCCGCGCTGGCTCGGGTCACACCAGCGGCCAGGCCGGCGGCGCCGATATGCGTGACAAACGAGAAGGAGGAGTCGAGATGAGCCGAATCACGCGGGCCGCCCGGGCCCTTCCCGCAGCATCGATTGCAGCCCTGGCCCTCGCCGGCACGGCCTCGGCGGCGCCCCCGAGTTCCGGCACAAGCGTCTGCAACGAGGCCGAGAACTCCGCGCGCGGCGGCTACACGGTGAGCGGAGACCCCGTCGATCCTGTTCCGCCGGCGTTCCTTCGCGGCGGCCCCGGGCACCAGATGCTCCTGGGCAACGGCCACGGGAACGGCCTCGTCGGAGCGTCCCTGCATTCGCCGGCCCTGCGGACATGCACCGAAGGCGACGGCACCGGCGGCGGCGGAGGAGATCCCACGCCAACCTAGGCCTCAGCCAGAGGCGGTCGGCGCGGTCTGCTGCGCGACCCACGCTCGCGCTCCGCGGGCGAAGAACGGAAGTCGTCGGCGTCGACCGAGCGGCTTCCGTTCAGCCGCATCCACCTGCCTGGGGGCTCAGTGCTCAGCGCCGGTAGTAGAGCCACACGTCGATCGTGCCGCCGACGTACGGGCTCGAGTGCGCCTCGACGCGGATCGTGCACGTGCGCGGCCGCGAGAACGGCAGCCCCGGATGCCCCACCTTCGGCGGCGGACCGAACATGCCGCCCATCCGGTCGCGCAGGAGGCCTGGCTTCGTGCACGCCACCTGCCACTGGGACTGGACCTCGGCGCAGTCCAGGCTGCAGAAGTACCCGCGCCGCAGCGTCCCGCGGACCACGACCGTGAACGACCGGGGCGAGCGAACCTGGCGGGTCAGCTTCGGACCCCACCCGATGCTCACGGCGCTGGAGCTGCCGGACGCGCGGGCGTGGCCGAGGAACGTGCCGTAGCTCGCCCCGCTGGCGGGTGCAGCCACGGCGCAGGCGGCCAGCGCCGTGCCGATCGTGATGAGCATCCTGCGCATCCGAACCACCTGCCTCGCGTCGTGGGCCGTGATTCACACGGTAGGGCGCCGGCGTCGCCCCGGGAACCGTAGAACCCCCTCGCCGCCATCCGGGGCGCCGTGCACGGCGACCCGGCCGCGGGCGGCGCCGTGACGGCACTTAGGAACCGCAAAGGCACGGTCAGCAGGCTGGATGCATGCCCAATGCGACTTCCTCGGCGCGCCGGCCCGGCTGGCGCGGAATCATCGTCTTCAGCGTCGCGGTCTTCCTGCTTGTGCTCACGGTGCTGGCCGCCCGCCTGCAGTTCGGCCACGACCCCGCGCTCGGCCAGCTCACCGCGCAGACGGCCTCGGCCCGCAGCGGCGGCGTGGACGGCGGCAGCCGCGGTTCGGACGACGAGGACGGCGGCTCCGATGACGGCGGCGGGATTCTGTCGGCGATCCTCGGCGGCGGCTCGGACGGCGGCGGCACCCAGTCGCAGCCTGCGGCGCCCACGACGCGCTCGTCGTGACCGGCCTGCTCGTCCTCGACCACGGCTGGTGGCTGGCGAGCCGGGCTGCCGGGATCGTCGCGATCCTGCTGCTCAGCGCGTCCCTGCTGCTCGGGCTCCTGCTCGCGACGAAGATCGCGCCGGCCCGCTGGCGCGCGCGCCTCGGCACGGCGCACGAGCGCCTGTCGCTCGTGGCCCTGGCCGCGCTGGCGGCGCACGGCGCCTTCCTCCTCGGTGACGCCTGGCTGCATCCCGGGCTCGCCGGGGTCACGGTCCCGTTTGCGATGGACTACCGCCCCCTGTTCACCGGGCTCGGCGTGGTCGCGGGATATCTCGCGCTCGCGCTCAGCCTGAGCTACTACGCCCGCCGGCACGTCGGCGCGCGCCGCTGGCGCTCGGCCCACCGGTTCATTCCCGTCGCGTGGGGGCTGGCGGCGATCCACGTGCTCGGGGCGGGCAGCGATGCTGGCAGCGCGTGGCTGCAGGCGCCGATCGTGCTCACGTTCGTCCTCGGCGGCGGATTGCTCGGCGTCCGCATCGCCCGGACCCGCAGCCGGGCGGGGGCGCGTCCCGCGGCGGCACCCGAGGGCGCCGTCCGCGTCCCGGCGTAGCTGACGAGCAACCTCCGCCGGGAGCCGGTGTTGACTACCCTCGAACCCCGCGCGCCGGGCGGCCTGCGCCGTCCCGCCCGCCGACTCCCGGCGGCCGTGCGGGACTGATCCATGCGCACTCCGAGCTCGACCCAGCCTCGCAACTCCGGCCTGGACGGCATCCGCGCGATCGCCGCGGGATCGGTGTTCGTCTTCCACGCCTGGCTCTACACCCGCACGCCGGGCACCAAGCCGCACTGGTGGGACTACACGGCGATCCAGTTCCGCACCGGGCTCATCTGCTTCTTCGTGCTCTCCGGCTACCTGCTGTACCGCTCGTTCGCCCGGGCCGCGCGGGCTCAGGCGGGGCCGGTGTCGGTCGGCAGCTACAGCGCCCGGCGCGTCGTGCGCATCATCCCCGCCTACTACGTGGCGATGCTCGGCGCCCTGCTGCTGCTCGGAGGCGCCGGCGACACGCCAGGGGTGCGGCTGCCGCCGGCGGAGCAATGGTGGCTCTTCCCGCTGTTCGGCCAGAACTTCCGCGGCGACACGATCATGAAGCTCAATCCGGTCACCTGGACCCTGTGCCTCGAGGCGATGTTCTACGTGCTGCTCCCGTTCCTGGGGATCTTCGCCTACCGGATCGCGAAGGGGCGCTGGCAGCCCCAGGTGGCCCTCATGGCCGGGTTCGTGGCGCTCGGGGCCATCTGGAACGCCCTGGTCTTCGACCACGGCTGGGGGCAGGTGGCCAGCAAGAGCCTGATGGCCTACATGCCGTACTTCGCGGTCGGGATGCTCGTCGCGATTTGGCTCGTCGAGCGCGAGGCGCGAGGCCGCACCGGCCCGCTCAGCCCCCGCACGACGCTGTGGCTCGCCCTCGCCGGTGCGGCGCTCGTCGTGGCGAGCGGCTACTGGCACGCGACGTCCGGCGGCCCGTCGATCGACAAGACGATCGCGATGGTCAACGACCTGCCGGCCGCGACCGGCTTCGCGCTGCTCGTCGCCGGTGCGGCGGCCGGGAGCGGGCGATCGCTGTCGTGGCTGTCCTGGAAGCCATTGGACATGTTCGGAGTCGCGTCGTATGGCTTCTACCTCTGGCACGTGCCGATCCTCCTGTTCCTGAAGTCCCAGGACGTCCTGGGCGACAGCTTCCTCGTCGCCTTCGCCATCGGCTTCCCGCTGGCGACGCTGGCGGGATTCCTCAGCTGGAACCTCATCGAGCGCCCGCTGCTGGACGGCACGAATCGCCGCATCAAGGCGCGGCGGGCCGCGCGGGCCGCCCGCGGCGCGCAGGTGCCGGTGTGAGCGCGTGGCGCCGCACGGCCCGGCTGGCCGGGACGGGGCTGCTCGCGTCCGCGGCGCTCGTGCTGATCGGCTGCGCAAGCGACTCCTCCGCTTCGCGCACGATTCCGGCCGACCAGGCGCCGCGCTCGCTGCGCGACGCCATCCGCAAGGACCCCGGCCGGTACCAGGCCGCGGTGAACTCGGGCGCGCGCTTCGTCCTGTCGTCCAACGGCAAGGGCTACTCGATCCAGTGGGCGCCGCCGGGGAAGATCCGCGGGACGCTCGTGACCCTGCACGGGGACAAGAGCACTGCGGTCGACCAGTTCATCCTGTGGAAGCCGCTGGCCGCGCGCAACCACCTGCGCATCGTCAGCGTCCAGTGGACCTACGGGATCGGCCAGGGCGTCGGGCGCTACCAGCCCGGCGAGCTGTACGCCGAGATCTCGCGCATCCTGGGAGGCCTGAAGGTCAAGCCTGGCACCGCGATCCTGCACGGCTTCAGCACCGCCGCCCTGCGCACGTACGCGCTCGCCGCCGCCGACCGGCGCGGCCACCGCTGGTTCGGCCTCGACATCGCCAACTCGGGGAGCGCATTCCCGAGCTTCCCGCCCAACGCCGCGCTGCGCGCCGGGAAGTTCGGACGCACGCCCCTGCGCGGCTCGCGCTGGGTGCTCTTCTGCGGCGGCCACGACCCGAACCCCCAGTACACCGGCTGCCCGTCGATGCGCCGCAGCGCCACGTTCATCCGGTCGCTCGGGGGGACGGTCGCGGCGTTCATCGCCGACCCGCGCGCAGGGCACGCCGGGTTCCTGGGTGTGCCGGCCAACGCGCAGCGCGGGCTCGACGCCTTCCGCCCCGCCTGAGCACTGCGCCGCGCCGCAGACGCGACCATCTAGGCTCCCGCCATGGCTGAGGCCTCCGGCTTTGACCGCGTGCGCGGGCCGCTGAGTGCCGGGCTCGCCGTGCTGGCCGTGGTGGCCGCCCTGGCCGGCGGGGTGGCCCTCTACGTCCAAGAGGAGGTCGTGAGCTCCGACGCGTTTGCCGACCGGGCCGTCGCCGCCCTCGAGAACCCCGACGTGCGGCGCGTCGTGTCACGCGAGATCGTCGTGGGACTCATCGACCGCGGGTCGACGGACCTGATCTCGGCGCGACCGGTCGTGGAGTCCGTCGTCCAGTTCGTCGTCGCCTCCGAGCCCTTCCGCCGGGTGTTCCGGCTGGCGGCCCTCAATGGGCACAAGCTGCTCTTCGTGCGCGACGCCCGCAACGTCGCGTTCGATATCGCCGACGCGGGGACGGTCGTCGTGTCGGCGCTGCGGAGCGTCGCGCCCGACATCGCGCGCCAGATCCCGAAGGACGCGGACGCGACCCTCCTGAAGGTGCGGCAGCGCAGCTTCGCCCGCGACACGCTGGCCGTGGCCGACCACGTGCGCACGCTTGGGTCGGTGCTGCCGATCGTCGCGCTGCTGCTGGCCGCCGGCGCCATCGCGGTCGCCCGCGACCGCCGCCGGGTGATCACGCGCTTGGGCGTCGGGGCCGGCATCGCCGGCGGCGCGCTGTTCGTCGCCGTCGTCGTGTTCCGGGTGATCCTCCTGAACAACGTCTACGGCGAGGACGAGGTCACGAACGCCGACGTCCGCGCCGCGATCGGCGGCATCTACGACGCCTTCCTCGGCGATCTCGGCGTGTGGGGGCTGGCCGTCGGCGCGTTCGGGCTGCTCGTCGCCGCGGCCTCGGCGTCGCTGCTGCGCCCGTTCGCGGCAGGAGCGGGCCTCGCCAAGGTTCGGGGCGCGCTGGCCCCGCCGCCCGTCGGGTGGCGCCGCGCACTGCACGGCGCCGCGTTCCTCCTGGCCGGCGTGTTCGTCGTGCTCGAGCCGTCGACCGCGCTGGAGATCGTCGCGGTCGTCGGCGGCGGCCTGCTCGTGTACTACGGGACCGGCGAGCTCCTGTCGAACATCCACTCCCCCGAAGCCGTCGCGACCCGGCGGGCCGGACGCCCGCGCCGCCGGCGGCTCATCGCTGCGGGCGCCGGCGCCGTGGTGCTCGCGGGCGGCGTCGCGATCGCGCTCTTCGCCGCCGGGCACACGGCCGAGCGGGCGGCGGCCTCGGTGGACACGTGCAACGGTTACAAGGCCCTCTGTGGCCGGCGCCTGGACGAGGTCACGTTCCCCGGCACGCACAACTCGATGTCGGCCGCCGATTCCCCGGGGTGGCTGCTGGCGAACCAGACCCGGCGCGTCCGCCGCCAGCTTCGCGACGGCATCCGCCTCTTCCTCATCGATCCGCACTACGGGGTCAAGGACGCCCGGGGGAAGGTCCGCACCGACCTCGAGTCCGAAGGGCGGGACCTCAACCGCTTGGCCAAGCAGCTCTCGCCCGAGGCGATCCGGGCCCTCGGCCGCTTCGGCGGCCGCATCGGCTTCGGGAACCTGGAGGGCAAGCGCGAGGTCTGGCTGTGCCACACGGTTTGCGAGCTCGGGGCGACCCGCATGGTCGACGTCCTGAAGACCTTCCGCACGTTCCTGGCGCGCAATCCCGGGGAGGTCCTCGTCGTGTTCGACGAGGACTACGTCAAAGAGGCCGACCTCGCGAAGGCCTACGCCGACGCCGGGCTGACGAAGTACCTCGCGGTCTTCTCCCGGCTCAAGCCGCTGCCAACCCTGGGCCAGCTCATCAAGGCCAACCGCCGGCTGATCGTGTTCACCGAGCGGCGCCCCGGCGGGGAGTACCCGTGGAACCTCGAAGGCTTCTCGTGGGTGCAGGACACCCCGCTGAAGGCCACGAAGGGCTCCCAGTTCACCTGCGCCGAGAACCGCGGCTTCCTCGACAGCCCGCTGCTCATGGTCAACCACTGGATCGACAAGTTCCCGCCGCCGCTGCAGGCGAACAAGAAGATCCTCACGGAGGACTTCATCCTCCAGCGGCTGCGCCGCTGCGAGCGCGAACGCGGGATGAAGGTCAACCTGATCGCGTCGGACTTCTACGACCAAGGCGGGCTGGTCAAGGCGGTGGCGACCTACAACGGCGTCGGCAGCGTGCCGCCGGCCCGGACGCGCTGAGGCCTGCCGGCGAGCACGGCGGGAGCGCCGCGGGCGGCGACGCCCGGGCGTCACGGCGACGACTGCGATAGCGTCGGCGCAACGCTCGGGCCCGGACTTCGCTGGGCCAGAACCGCGACCCGGGCGCGGGTGTCCAGAGGAGGGGTGGCGATGCGCCGGTTCGACAGCGACGACCGTTCGGCTCACCGCCGGCAGCCGGGCTGGCCGGCCCCGAACCGGCTCGTTGCGGCCCTGGCCGCAGCCGCGCTGGTCGCGGCACTGGCGTTCGCCGGCCAGGCCGAGGCCCGTGCCGCGCAGGCGGCAAAGCCGAACGTCGTCGTCGTGACGACGGACGACTGGACGCTGCGCATCGCGAGCCGGATGCCGAACTTCCGCCGGCTGGAGCGGCTGGGGACCACGTTCGCCAACGCCTTCGTGTCCTACGACCTCTGCTGCCCGGCGCGCACGACCTTCCTCACGGGCCAGTACGCCCACAACCACGGGGTGCGCAGCAACTTCTTCCTCAGCGGAGGCGGGTTCAAGTCATTCCGCGGCGCGCGCAACTCGCTGCCGGCGTGGCTCCAGCGGGCCGGCTATCGGACGGCGTTCGTGGGCAAGTACCTGAACGAGTACGGGTCGACCGCGCCGCGCGAGATCCCGCCTGGCTGGAACGACTGGCACGGCCTGATCGACTACTCGACCTACAACTACTTCAACTGGGCCATCAACGAGAACGGCCGCGTGCACTACCACGGTGATCGCGCGTACGCCGACGCGCTCATCGCGTTTGCGCGCGCCGGCGTCGAGGGGCGCATCCGCAGCGTCGGCGACGCGCTCGCGGTCATGAAGGCGACGTTCAAGCCGGTCGACTACTACGGACTGGCCCGGGAGCGCGACTACCAGGTCGACGTGGTCGGCCGCATCGCCGATCAGGCTCTCCGGCGCCTGATCGGGGCGGGCGCCGGGGGCGCGACCGGCGGCCCGGGGAAGCCGTTCTTCCTCTGGTACACCCCCATCGCCGCTCACAAGGAGGGCGACTACGAGCGGGTTGCCGGCTTGCGGCCGGGGCCGCCGCAGTCCGTCGATCCGCGTCCGCCCGCGCGCTACGCCCACACCTACGACGCGGTCGGGCCGCCGAGCGACCCGTCCATCGACGAGGCCGACGTGTCCGACAAGCCGGCGAGCGTCAGCGGCCGGCCGCTGATGACTCCCGACGTCGTCGCCGGAATCCGGCGCAACGAGCGCGGCCGCCTGGGCGCCGCGCGCGCAGCCGACGACGCAGTCGGGCGGCTGCTCGACACCCTCCGGCGCGCGGGCCAGCTCGACCGCACGCTGTTCGTCTACACCACCGATCAGGGCTACCTGCAGGGCCAGCACCGGATTCCCGACAACAAGTACTTCGCCTACGAGCCCGGCATCCACATCCCCATGGTCATGGCCGGTCCCGGGGTGCCGCGCGGACGGACCGTGCGCGACATGGTCTTCAACCACGACCTCGCGCCGACGATCGTCGACGCGGCGCACGCCCGGGCTGGGCGCGTGATGGACGGCGTTTCGCTCCTCCCGCGCCTGCACGGCAGCCGGCTCGCGCCCCGCGACCTGGCGCTCGAGGCGCTCCAGCCGTCCCTCACGTTCAAGATCGGCGTCCCCGTGTTCGACCTCCAGGCCCCGTACTACGGAGTCCGCACCGACCGCTACAAGTACGTGAAGTGGAGCTTCGGCGACGAGGAGCTCTACGACCTTCGGCGGGATCCCTACGAACTCGAGAACCTCGCCGGGAATCCGGCAGACGGCGCGCTCAAGGCTCGCCTCGCGGCCGAGGCGCGGCGCCTGCGCGCTTGCCGCGGCCAGGCCTGCAGCCGCAGGTGATCCCCGGAGGCCCGGCCGGCCGGCGGTACGAACGAGGGTGAGCGACGGGACTCGAACCCGCGACCGCCTGGACCACAACCAGGAGCTCTACCAGCTGAGCTACGCCCACCGCGACGTGTCCAATCTACCAACGGCCCGGACGCGGGCGGCCGCCCCTCAAGCGCCGGGGGCCCCCGGCCGACACTCGGAGAGCCGGACGGAAACGAAAGGGGCGTGACGCGGATGCAAGGCGGACGGATCAGCCGGGGATGGGCGCTGGCGAAGAAGAGCTGGGCGGTGCTGAAGGCCGATCGCTCGCTCCTGCTCTTCCCGATCGTCTCGGGCGCCTGCGCCCTCGTTGCGGGGGCGATCCTGTTCGCGCCCGGGGTGGCGCTGTACGCGCAGGACAGCCAGGAGGCCTGGCTCATCGGCTTTGGGATCGTCGCGGCCTACGCGCTTACGTTCATCGGCATCTTCTTCGCGACCGCGCTGGCGGGCGCCGCGGTGAAATCGCTCCAGGGGCAGGACACCTCCCTGGGCGATGGCGTCGCCGTGGCCCGCAGCCGGATTGGGCAGATCGCGCTGTGGGCGCTCGTCCAGACCACGGTCGGGCTGATCCTCAACGCGATCCAGAGCGCGCTGCGCGAGAACCCGCTCGTCGGGGCGATCGTCAGCGGGCTGCTGAACTTCGCCTGGCAGGTCGTGACGTTCTTCGTCATCCCGATCATCGCGATCGAGGGCCTCGGGCCGGTCCAGGCCATCAAGCACTCCGCCAAGGTGCTGCGCGAGCGCTGGGGCGAGGGACTCGTCGGGACCGTCTCGATCGGCGGGCTGATCGGCCTCGTGGCCATCCTGCCGGCGATCCTGCTCGGCGTGGCGGGCGGCGTGCTCACCAAGACCGCGCTGCCGCTCGGCATCGCGATGATCGCCGTGGCGGTCGTCATCGTGCTCGTCGCGGGGCTCGTCGCGAGCACCCTGACCGCGATCTTCCGCGTCGCCCTCTACCTCTACGCCACCGAAGGCAAGACCGTCGGCGGGTTCGAGCCCGCCGAGCTCGACGGGGCATTCGCGCCGCGCAAGGCCCGCTTCGGACGGGCCTGAGCGCCGGCTGCCACGCTCGTTCGCGTGCGGCCGGCGGACGCCGTTCGCCTGCCCGCGGACCGGAAGCGGTCATCTAGGCTGCGGGAATGCGGCTGCTCCACTACCCGTCGTCGGGAAACGGCTACAAGGTGCGCCTGGCGCTGACGCAGCTCGGCCTGGCCTGCGACGAGGAGCCCGTCGACATCCTGGCGGGCGAGAGCTCGACGCCCGAGTTCCTCGCGCTGAATCCGGATGGCCGCACGCCGGTGCTGGTGCTCGACGACGGCACGGCGCTGGCCGAATCCGCGGCGATCCTGCTGCGGATCGCCGAGGGCACGCGGCTCCTGCCAGCGGGCCCCGAGGCCCGCGGGGAGGTGCTGCGGTGGCTCTTCTTCGAGCAGAACCGGATCGAGCCGGCGATCGGAACCGGGCGCTTCCGCGGCGCGATCGGCGGCGCCGATCCGGCGGTGCTCGCGTGGCTGGCCGGGCAGGCGCGGGGTGCGCTGGCCGTCCTTGATGCCCACTTCGCCGAGCACGAGTTCGCCGCAGCGAACCGGTACACCGTGGCGGACATCGCGCTCTACGCCTACGGCCACCTCGGCGACGAGGCGGGTGCGCCGCTGGCGGCGGTGCCGCGGGTGCAGGCGTGGTGCCGCCGGGTCGAGGCCCAGCCCGGCTGGTTCCCGGGCCCCGAGCCGGTGCCCCGATAGGGGCCAGGCCCGGCCACTCCCGGCCACTCCCGGCCGTTCCCGGCCGTTCCCGGCCGTTCCCGGCCGTTCCCGGCCGTTCCCGGCCGTTCCCGGCCGTTCTGGTGCGTCTGGGCCACCGATTCGGTGGCTGATGTGCGCAGGTTCGGGGGCGTGGGGGCCCCGGCGGCGTTCTGGTGCGTCTGGGCCACCGATTCGGTGGCTGATGTGCGCAGGTTCGGGGCGTCGGGCCTAGGACCAGGGCTCGCGTCCGGCGATCCGGGCGCGGCCCAGCCGGCCGAGCAGCACGGCCCAGTCGATCGCGCCGGCGGCGAGATGGCCGGCGGGCCCGGTGACGAGCCAGGCGGCCAGGCGGAGGGGGAGGGAGGGCCGGCCCATGCGCTGACGCTATCGTTGCCCGCCCATGGCCGCCGAGCTGAAGACCACCGTCACCGAACTGCCCGAGTCGCGCGTGCGCGTCGAGGCCGAGGTGCCGCCCGAGGAAGTCGAGCGCCGCGTCCAGCAGGCCGCCAAGGCCCTCGGGCGCGAGCTGCGCATCCCCGGATTCCGCAAGGGGAAGGTGCCCCCGCCGGTCGTCGTGCGCCGGCTGGGCCGCGAGGCCGTCCTGGACGAGGCCGTCCGCGGATCACTGACCCGCTGGTACGTCGATGCGATCGACGCGGCCGGCGTGGCGCCGGTCGGCGACCCGACGCTCGACATCGGCGAGCTTCCGGCCGAGGGCGAGCCGCTCACCTTCACCGTCGAGATCGGCGTCCGGCCGACCGCGACGCTCGGGGAGTACACGGGCCTCGAGGTCGGTCGCCGCGAGGCCGCGGTGCCGGACGAGGCAATCGACGCCGAGATCGAGGGGCTGCGCGAACGCCTCGCCCGGCTCGAGACCGCCGAAGGCGCCGCGGCGATGGGCGACTTCCTCGTCCTCGACTACGTCGGGACGCGCGACGGCGAGCCCGTCGAGGGCGCGGAGGGCCGCGACCAGCTCGCCGAGCTGGGCGCAGGCCGCCTGCTGCCGGGCATGGACGAGCAGCTCGTCGGGATCGAGGCGGGCGGCACTCGCGAGATCGACGTCACGATGCCCGAGGACCATCCCGAGGAGCACGTCCGCGGTGCCGAGATGCACTTCAGCGTGACCGCCAAGGAGGTCAAGCGGCGGGATCTGCCCGAGCTCGATGACGACTTCGCCACCGAGGCCGCCGGCTTGGACTCCATGGACGAGCTGCGCACCGAGATCCGCGAGCGGCTCGAGGAGGCCGAGACCCGCCGGATCGAAGCTGAGTTCCGGGAGGCGGCGGTGGACGCCGCCGCCGCCAACGCGACGATCGAGGTGCCCGAGGCGCTGGTCGAGGCCCGCGCCGCCGAGCTGTGGGACCAGCTCGCCCACAACCTCTCCCACCAGGGGATCTCCAAGGAGGCCTACCTCCAGATCAGCGGGCGCTCCGAGGAGGAGATGCTCGCCGAGGCCCGGCCGGATGCGGAGCAAGGGCTGCGCCGCGAGGCGACGCTGGCGGCCGTCGTGGCCGCCGAGGGCATCGAGGTCACCGAGGACGACATGCTCGAGGCGCTCGCCCCGGCCGCCGAGCGCGAAGGAGCGCCTGCCGACGAGCTGCTGGCCCGCCTGCGCGAGCGCGGGCGCGAGGATGCGCTGCGCGACGACCTCGCCACCCGCAAGGCCATCGACTTCATCGCTGACGCCGCGACGCCGATCCCGGCCGAGCAGGCCGAAGCCCGCGAGAAGCTGTGGACGCCGGAGAAGGGCGAGCCCGAGAGCGCCGGCGGCGGCAAGCTCTGGACGCCCGGCGACTGACGCGCGCCGGCCTGCCGGGTCGCCTCCGCCACCCGTCCAGGGGTCAAGAAACCCGGCGGACCGGCGAACACTCATTGGTAGAGTCCTCGCAGCCGCGACGCTCCGTCAGACGCGTGCCGGCGTGAAGGATTCGAGCCCAGGACGCGAAAGAGAGCAACTCACCGATGAGCCCCATGGTCCCCATGGTTGTCGAGCAGACGTCCCGCGGCGAGCGGGCGTTCGACATCTACAGCCGCCTCCTCAACGATCGCGTCATCTTCCTCGGCACGCCCGTCGACGATCAGATCGCGAACCTCATCGTGGCGCAGCTGCTCCACCTCGAGTCCGAGGACCCGGAGAAGGACATCTCGCTGTACATCAACTCGCCCGGAGGCAGCGTCTACTCGGGCCTGGCGATCTACGACACGATGCAGTTCATCAAGCCCGACGTGCAGACGATCTGCGTCGGCATCGCGATGTCGATGGGCGCGCTGCTCCTCGCCGGCGGCGCCGCCGGCAAGCGCATGGCGCTCCCCAACGCCAAGATCCTGATCCACCAGGTGTCCTCCAGCTTCCAGGGCCAGGCCACCGACATCGAGATCCACGCCCGCGAGATCATCGACGTGCGCCGCCGCCTGGACGAGATCATCGCCAAGCACACCGGCCAGGACATCGAGAAGGTCAAGAAGGACACCGAACGCGACTACTTCATGTCCTCGGAAGAGGCGAAGGAGTACGGCATCATCGACCGGGTGATCTCGGAGCACTAGGCTCCGGGTCCCGTTCGCCAGGAGAAGAGATGGCCCGCCCGACCGACTCCAACGAACAGCTTCTCTGCAGCTTCTGCGGCAAGTCGCAGCGGCAGGTCAAGAAGCTCATCGCCGGGCCCGGGGTCTACATCTGCGACGAGTGCATCGATCTCTGCAACGAGATCATCGACGAGGAGCTCACGGCCCCGCCGAGCTTCGACATCGAGAACCTCCCGAAGCCGCGGGAGATCTACGACGTGCTCAACGAGTACGTGGTCGGCCAGGAGGCCGCGAAGCGGACGCTCTCGGTGGCCGTCTACAACCACTACAAGCGCGTCCAGATGCTCACGTCCGAGGACGAGGACATCGAACTGCAGAAGTCCAACATCCTGCTCCTCGGCCCGACCGGCTGCGGCAAGACGCTGCTGGCCCAGACGCTCGCGAAGATCCTCAACGTCCCGTTCGCGATCGCCGACGCGACGGCGCTGACCGAGGCCGGCTACGTCGGGGAGGACGTCGAGAACATCCTTCTCAAGCTCATCCAGGCCGCCGACTACGACGTGAAGAAGGCCGAGACGGGGATCATCTACATCGACGAGGTCGACAAGATCGCCCGCAAGGCCGACAACCCGTCGATCACCCGCGACGTCTCGGGCGAGGGCGTCCAGCAGGCGCTCCTCAAGATCCTCGAAGGGACCTCGGCCTCGGTCCCGCCCCAGGGCGGCCGCAAGCATCCGCACCAGGAGTTCCTGACGATCGACACGACGAACGTCCTCTTCATCTGCGGCGGGGCGTTCGCCAACCTCGACAAGATCATCGAGCGCCGGGTCGGCCACAAGGGCGTCGGCTTCGGGTCGGTCATCACGGCCAAGGCAGACAGGGACGCCGGCGAGGCGTTCGAGGCGTGCCTGCCCGAGGACCTCATCAACTACGGCCTGATCCCCGAGTTCATCGGCCGCCTGCCGGTGATGTCCGCGATACACCAGCTCTCGCGCGACGATCTCGTGACGATCCTCACCGAGCCGCGCAACGCGCTCGCCAAGCAGTTCCAGCGGTTCTTCGCCTTCGACGGGATCGAGCTGGTCTTCGCCGACGAGGCGCTCGGCGCGATCGCCGACAAGGCGCTCGAGCGCGAGACCGGCGCCCGCGGGCTGCGCTCGATCATCGAGGAGATCCTCCTCGAGGTGCAGTTCGAGCTGCCGTCGCGCCGCGACGTGAAGAAGTGCGCGGTGACGCGCGAGACGGTCGAGAAGGGCCTGAAGCCGACGCTGGTCACCGAGGCCGCGCCCGACGAGGGCGACAGCGGCCTGGCCGAGCAGTCGGCGTAGCGGCTCAGCGGTGCCGCCGGAGGCGCTTGATCGCCTCCAGCTCGCTGATGTCGGCGAGATCCTTGGGGCGCCCGGCAGCCGCCTTCATTGCGATGAGGTCGTCGATCGAGGCGACGCGGATGACGAAGGCCCCGAGGTCGAACTCCTGAGCCCGGCCGCGCAGCTCGCGGAACGGCGGGGCGCCGGACGGCCGGGCGAGCACGTCGAAGCGGCCGAACCGTGTCGCGAGCCTGAGCACGTCGACCGCCCGGAGCGAGCGCTCGTCCGGGACGAAGGGGATGGCGTCCTCGGTCCCGGACGGTCGCGCTTCCAATTCGGTCAGCGCTCGTCCCAGCGCCCGCAGGTTGCCGGGGGACGTCCCGAAGCACACGTCGAGGTCCTGGGTGACCCGCGCCGACCCGTGGAGCACGGCGGCGATCCCCCCAATCACGACGAAGTCCACGCCGGCGACGGTCAGCACACCAAGGATCGCGCTGGCGTCGACGTCCTCCCAGTCAGGCATGGCGGGGCTGTGCGGCTCGCGCGAGCCCGCGGACGCTGCGCAGCGCCGCGCGATGGCGATCGAGCCGCTCGCGGGGGCTCAGGCGCTGCAGCTCGGCGAGCTGTGCGGCGTCGTGGCCTCCGGGGAGGTCGCCGGCGCTGAGCTGCAAGTCGCGCCCGGCTGCCGCGAGGAACGCCGCGAGCGTTTCCACTCGCGGATTTGCCCCGGGCCGCTCGAGCCGGGCGACGGCCGACTGCGTCGTGCCGGCGCGTGCGGCCAGCTCGGCCTGGGTGAGGCCGGCCTGCAAGCGGGCGCTGCGGAGGAGCGCGCTGGGAGTCACGGGTGGAGAATATCGCAGATACGCGATAGTACGATTACGTGATAAGGCCCGGCCGGCGGCGCCGGGGAGGCGGGCCGTAGACTCCGCCGCCCATGACCGACCTCGCCGCCACGACGCGCTATGAGCCTGCCGAGGTCGAGCCCCGCATCGTGGAGGCCTGGCTGGAATCCGGCCTGTTCAGCCCGGAGCCCGGCGGGACGCCGGACGAGAACTACTCGATCGCGATTCCGCCGCCGAACGTCACCGGGGCGCTCCACATGGGCCATGCGCTCAACGGCTCGATCCAGGACACCCTCATCCGCTTCCACCGGATGCGGGGAAAGCGGACGAAGTGGATCCTCGGCACCGACCACGCCGGCATCGCGACGCAGACCCAGGTCGAGAAGCGGCTGGCCGCGGAGGGGTCGAGCCGCGAGGAGATCGGCCGGGCGGCGTTCACCGAGCGGGTGTGGCAGTGGCGCGCGGAGTACGGCGGCCAGATCATCCGCCAGTTCCAGCGGCTGGGCGCCTCCTGCGACTACCGCGACGAGCGCTTCACGCTCGACGAGGCCTACGCCGCCGCGGTCCTGAAGGTCTTCGTCGACCTGCACCGCAAGGGCTGGATCTACCGCGATCACTACCTGGTCAACTGGGATCCGGGCAGCCGCTCGGCGATCTCGGACCTCGAGGTCGAGCAGCGCGAGGTGCAGGACACGCTCTACTCGGTCCGCTATGACCTCGAGGGCGGCGGCTCGGTGACGATTGCGACCGTCCGCCCCGAGACGATCCTTGGCGACTCCGCCGTCGCGGTGAACCCCGACGACGACCGCTACCGCGACCTCGTCGGCCGCACCGTGATCCTTCCGCTCGTCGGGCGGCGGATGCCGCTGATCGCCGACGACTACGTCAAGGTCGACTTCGGCACCGGCGCGCTGAAGATCACGCCCGGCCACGATCCCAACGACTTCGAGATCGGCCGCCGGCACGGCCTCGAGGAGATCACCGCCATCGGCGAGGACGGGCGGATGACCGACGTGGCGGGGCCGTTCGCCGGCCTCACGGCGGCCGCGGCACGCGAGGCGGTCGTGGCGGCGCTCGACGCCGAGGGCCGGATCGTCGCCCGCGAGCCCTACGTCCACGAGGTCCCCTTCTCGCACCGGTCGGGCGAGCGGATCGAGCCGCTCATCTCGCTCCAGTGGTTCATGCGGATGGACGAGCTGGCCGCCCCGGCGATCGCCGCCGTGAACGACGGCCGGATCACGATCACGCCCGAGCGCTGGTCGCGGGTGTACCTCGACTGGCTCGAGAACATCCGCCCGTGGTGCGTCTCGCGCCAGCTCTGGTGGGGGCACCAGCTGCCGGTCTGGTACCGCGGGGCCGAGACCTACGTGGGCGAGACGGCGCCCGAGGGCGAGGGCTGGGAGCGCGACCCCGACGTGCTGGACACGTGGTTCTCGTCGGCGCTGTGGCCGTTCGCCACGCTGGGCTGGCCCGCCCAGACCGAGGCGCTGCGGGCGTTCTACCCGACCGACGTCCTCTCGACCGCTCGCGACATCCTCTTCCTGTGGGTGGCCCGCATGGTGATGATGGGCCTCGAGTTCACCGGCGAGATCCCGTTCTCGCACGTGTACATCCACTCGGTGATCCAGGCGCCGGACGGCCGGCGGATGAGCAAGTCGCTCGGGACGGGCATCGACCCGCTGGACGAGATCGAGCGCCACGGCGCCGATGCCGTCCGGTTCGGGCTGCTCGCGATGTCCTCGGCCCAGGACGTGCGCTACTCGGCCGAGAAGGTCCAGCAGGGCCAGCAGCTGGCCAACAAGCTCTTCAACGCCTCGCGGCTGATCCTCCTCGGGGTGCCCGCGGGCTCCCGCCCGGCACCGCAGCCCGAGACCGTCGAGGACCGCTGGATGCTCTCGCGCCTGCAGCGGGCCCACGAGCGCATCGATGCGCTCATCGCCGCCTATGACTTCAGCCACGCCGCCCTCGCCCTCTACGACTTCGTCTACGGCGACCTCTGCGACTGGTACCTCGAGCTCGTCAAGCCCCGCCTCTACGACGAGTCCGCCGACCGCTCCGCGCTCGGGGCCACGCTGCTGCACGTCCTGCGCGAGACGCTCGTGCTGGCGCACCCGGTCATCCCGTTCGTGACCGAGGAGCTGTGGGGGGCGCTTCCGGGCGCCGAAGGGCTGCTGGCCGGGCACCAGGTGCAGCCGGCCGACGCCTCCCTCATCGACGACGAGGCCGAGGCGGACGTGGGCCGCGTGATCGCGGCGGTCACCGCCGTGCGCGGGTGGCGGGACACCGCCGGCGTGCCCGCGGGCGAGCGGATCCCGGCGCGGATCGAGGCCGGCGGCTACGAGGCCACGGCCGGCCAGGTCGCCCGCCTCGCGCGCCTGGACCTCGACGGCGCCGGCGGGGCCGAGCCCGTCGCCGCGGTCGCGATCCCCGGCGGCGCGGTCCGGGTCCTGGCGGGCGGATCGTTCGACCCGGCCGCGGCGGCGAAGCGCCGCGCCAAGCGGATCGCGGAGCTGGAGGCCGAGATCCGGCGGGCCGAGGGCAAGCTCGCCAACGCGGGCTTCGTGGCCAAGGCGCCGCCGGACGTCGTTGCGGCCGAGCGGGCCAAGCTCGCCGCGCTCCAGGCCGACCTGGAGGCGCAATGACCGCCGGGTGGACCGCCGGGCAGGCCGAGCGCCATCTGCTGTCGCTCGAGCTCTTCGGGATGCGCTTCGGCCTGGACCGGATGCGGCGCCTGATGACCGCGCTCGGCGGCCCGCAGGAGCGCTTCGCCTCGATCCACGTGGTGGGGACGAACGGGAAGACCTCGACGGTGCGCATGGCCGCCGCGATCCTGCAGGCGCACGGGCTCCGGACCGGCGCCTACCTCTCGCCGCACCTGGTGTCGTTCGCCGAGCGGATTCGCATCGACGGGCGCGATCTCGATCCCGGGGCCTTCGGCGCGGCGGTGGAGCGGGCGGCCCATGCCGCCGACAAGGTCGGCCGCACGCTGGCCGGGGGCGACACGGTCACGCAGTTCGAGGTCCTCACGGCCGCGGCCTTCGCCGAACTCGCGCGCGCCGGCGTGCAGGCCGCCGTGATCGAAGCCGGCCTCGGCGGCCGCTACGACGCCACGAACGTGCTGCCGTCGCGCGTGCAGGTGCTCACGAACGTCGGGCTGGAGCACACCCGCTGGCTCGGGCCCACGGTGCGCGACATCGCCCGCGAGAAGCTCGCGGTCGTGCAGGACGGCGCGACGCTCGTGGTCGGCGCCGGGCTGCATCCGGACGCCGCGGACGAGGCGGCGGCCGCCGCCGAGCGCCACGGCGCCCGGCTCGTGGTCGCGCCGGGCGCCTGGGACGGCGAGCTTGCGGCGGGCGGCGCCTACCAGCGGGCGAACTTCGCGCTGGCCCGCGCCGCCGCCGAGGCGTTCCTCGGGGCGCTGGACGAGGAGGCCGTCCGGGCGGCGGCCCGCACCGCGACGGTCCCCGGGCGCTTCGAGGTGGCCGGGCGCGACCCGCTCACGGTCGTGGACGGCGCACACAACCCGGACGGGATCGCGGCGACGGTCGCCTCGCTGCCGGACCGGCGGCCGCTCGTGGCGGTCGTCTCGATCCTCGAGGACAAGGACGCGGCGGCGATGCTCGAAGCCGTGCTCGCCCGGTGCGATGTCCTCATCGCCACGTCGAATCCCAACCCTCGCGCCCTGTCGCCCGCGACGCTAGAGTCGCTCGCGCGCCAGCTCAACGGCGCCGGAGGGAGGATCCGGATCGAGTCCGAGCCGGACCCCTGGGCGGCGGTGGAGCGGGCGCGGTCGCTGGCCGGCCCCGGCGGGGCCGTCGTGGCGACCGGATCGATCTACCTCGTGGCCGCGCTGCGGCGCGAGCCCGGCGACCAGCAGGTGTCGATGCTGTGAACGACGACGGACCGAACCTCCTCCCGATGATCGCCCTCGTGGCGGTGGTCGTCGCGCTCGTGATCCTGGTGTTCTTCGGGATCGGGTACGGCTTCGGACGCCTGTTCCTGTAGGCCCGGGCGGGGAGGAGAGCGGGGGCCGGCGGCGAAGCTCTCCTGCGCCGCGGGGTGGCCCAGCGCTCCCACGGGCTAGGATTCTCGCTCCCCATGACCCCGTTCGCCATCTTCGGCATCGACAACGGCGGGTTGAACCTCGCGGTCAACCTGCTCCTGCTGTTCCTCGTCGTCCTGTGGTTCTCGCTGATCTACTGGACCTACGCGGACGCGCGCCGCCGCATCGCCGACCCCGTGCTCATCGGCTGTGCGACCGCCGCCTCGCTCTTCCCCTTCGTCGGCACGCTCGTCTACCTGATCGTGCGGCCGCCGGAGTACCTCGAGGACGTGCGCGAGCGCGAGCTCGAGATGCAGGCCGCCGAGGCGCGGCTGCACGCCGCGGGCTACTACCTGTGCCCGCACTGCGACAGCCCGATCGAGCGCGACTACCTGATGTGCCCGACGTGCCTGCGCAAGCTCAAGGAGCCCTGCCTCACCTGCAAGCGGCCGATCGACCCGACGTGGAAGGTCTGCGCCTACTGCGAGGCCGAGGTCGGCGTCCCGCCGCGCAAGCCGGCGCGGCGCCGGCGCACGACGAGCGAGCAGGCCGCCGCGGCGCCGGTCGACGGCGAGGCGCCCGCGCCCAAGCGCCGGCGCCAGACGACGGCCGAGCGCGCCGCCGCGCGGCAGTCGCCGCCCACATCCTGAATCCCGAAGGAGACCCTCCGATGGACCGCACCCTCATCCTGGTGAAGCCCGACGCGTTCGCCCGCAATCTCACCGGCGAGATCATCGCCCGCTTCGAGCGCAAGGGGCTGCGGATCGCCGCCCTGAAGGCGACGACGCTGACGGCCGAGATCGCCGAGCAGCACTACGCCGAGCACGAGGGCAAGCCGTTCTTCGAGGAGCTCGTGACGTTCATCACGTCCGGGCCGCTCGTGGCGATGGTCCTCGAGGGCCAGGACGCCGTCACCGCGGCGCGGCAGGTGATCGGGGCGACGAACCCGCTCGAGGCCGCGCCGGGCTCGATTCGCGGCGACTTCGCCATCGAGGTGGGCCAGAACATGGTCCACGGCTCGGACTCCGCCGAATCCGCCGCCCGCGAGGCGGCGCTCTTCTTCCCGGAGCTGTAGGGCCGCCCCCGTGCCGGGCGCGCGGCTCGTGCTGGCGTCGCGCTCGCCGCAGCGCCGGGCGATCCTGGAGCAGCTCGGCGTCGCCTTCGACGTCGCGCCCGCCGACGTCCCCGAGATCGAGGCCGGCGACCCCGCCGCGGTCGCGCTGGAGAACGCGCTGCGCAAGGCGGCCGCGACGCCGGGGCGCCTCGTGCTGGCCGCGGACACCGTGGTGGCGCTCGACGGCGAGCTGCTCGGCAAGCCGCGCGGGGAGGAGGAGGCGCGCGCCTGGCTGCGGCGGCTGGCCGGCCGCACCCACGAGGTGCACGGCGGCCTGGCCCTCCGGCGCGACGGCGCGACGGTGAGCGCCACGGCGATGACCCGGGTGACGTTCCGGCCGCTCGCCGCGCACGAGGCCGGCTGGTACGTGGCGACCGGAGAGTGGCGCGGGCGCGCCGGCGGCTACGCGATCCAGGGGCGCGGGGCGGCCCTGGTGGAGCGAATCGAGGGCGACTATCTCAACGTCGTCGGGCTGCCGCTCGCCGCGCTCATGAGCGTGGCTCCGGAGCTCGTTTTCGGCGCCTCGAGCCCCTGAATTTCCAGCGAATTTCGGGCTGCAAGGTGCGTCCCGGCCTGCGGCCAGGGCCCGGGGCGTTCGCTACACTGGCCCCTGGACGTGGCGCAGCGCGCGAGGAACGTGCGGACTGCCGTGAGGGCATTCCCTCCCGCCGCTCCCCTCGCTCATGGGCATGTTCTCCTATCTCACCGGATTCGGTGGCCGCGACATGGCGGTCGATCTCGGCACGGCCAACACGCTCGTGTACGTCCGCGGGCGGGGCATCGTGCTGTCCGAGCCGTCCGTCGTGGCGATCGACTCCCGCACCGGCGAGGTCCACGCCGTGGGGATCGAAGCGAAGCGCATGCTCGGCCGCACGCCGGGCACGATCTCGGCGATCCGGCCCTTGAAGGACGGGGTCATCGCCGACTTCGACGTGACCGAGGAGATGCTGCGCCACTTCATCCAGAAGGTCCACCAGAACCGCTGGGCCCATCCCCGCGTCGTCGTGTGCGTGCCGTCCGGCGTCACCGGCGTCGAGAAGCGCGCGGTCGAGGAGGCCTGCCTGTCCGCCGGCGCCCGCCAGGCTTACCTCATCGAGGAGCCGATGGCCGCGGCGATCGGGTCCGGCCTGCCGGTGGGCGAGCCGACCGGCAGCATGGTCGTCGACATTGGCGGCGGGACGTCCGAGGTCGCCGTGATCTCCCTCGGCGGCATCGTCGTGTCCCAGTCGATCCGCATCGGCGGCGACGAGCTGGACGAGGCGATCATCAACTACGCCAAGCGGGAGTACAAGCTGCTGATCGGCCAGCAGACCGCCGAGGAAGTGAAGCTCGAGATCGGCTCGGCCCATCCGCTCGCGGAGGAGATGCAGGCCGAGATTCGCGGGCGCGACATGGTTTCCGGGCTTCCGAAGACCGTCGTGCTGACCAGCGAGGAGGTCCGCGGCGCCCTCGAGGAGCCGCTGGTCCAGATCATCGACGCCGTGAAGGAGACGCTGGACCGGACCCCTCCGGAGCTCGCATCCGACATCATGGACCGCGGCATCATGCTCGCGGGCGGCGGCTCGCTGCTGCAAGGGCTCGACGAGCGCCTGCGGGAAGAGACGCAGATGCCGGCCCACCTGGCCGAATCGCCGCTGACCTGCGTGGCAGTCGGCTCCGGCCGCTCGCTCGAGGAGTTCGAGGTCATCCACCGCACCAGCAAGAGTCCGAGAGGCCGTCGCCGGCGCTAGGCGCCGCGGCCACCCCGAGATGTTGAGGTTTTCGTTTCCGTGCACAAGCAAACGGTCCGCAGACGGCGGGCAGTCCTCGTGGCGCTCGTCGTCGGATCCCTGATCCTCCTCACTGCCTACTTCGGCGAAGGCTCCGGCGGCCCCCTGCACGCCGTGCAGCGCGGCGCCCTGACCGTGCTCGCCCCGATCCAGGAGGGCGCGAGCCGCGCCCTCAAGCCCGTCCGGGACCTCTTCGGGTGGGTCGGCGACACGTTCGAGGCGAAGAAGGAGCGCAACGACCTGCGCAAGGAGCGCAACGACCTGCGCCGGCAGGTCGCCGCGCTCCAGGGCGCCGACCGGGAGAACCGCCAGCTTCGCGGCCTCGTGAAGCTCGACCGAGCCTCGGAGCTGTCGTCCTACACGCCGGTGACGGCCCGCGTGATCGGGCGCTCCCCGACCGTGTGGTACGCGACGATCAACATCGACAAGGGCTCGAGCGCGGGCGTGCGCGTCGACCAGGCCGTGATCAGCGGCGACGGGCTCGTCGGCCGGGTCAGCGCGGTCACGGGCGGGGCCGCCCAGGTGACGCTCCTCACCGACCAATCCAGCGGCGTCTCGGCCAAGGTGGCGCCGCTCGCCACGGAGGCGGCGCCGATCGACCAGCGGCTCGGAATGACCGGGCTGGTCAAGACCGCCGTCGGGAGCCCGAGCGACCTGCTCCTGGACTTCATCCCGCGGGGCACGAAGATCCGCCAGGGCGACCCAGTCGTCACGGCCGGCAGCCGGTCCTCTCGCCTCGAGTCGCTCTTCCCGCCGGGCATCCCGATCGGCGTGGTCTCGCGAGTGGACGCCTCCGAGCTCGACCTCTACCAGCGGGTTCACCTGCGGCCCTACGCCCAGCTGCGCGAGCTGGACTTCGTGCAGGTGCTGACCGGCGGGAGCCAGTCGGCGGGCAGCCAGGTGGCCCAGGTCCCATGACGCTGACGCCCGGCAGCGTGGCCCGGCTCGTGGCCCTCGCGATCTTCACGGCGATCATCCAGACCGCCGCGGTCGCGCAGGTCTCGATCTTCGGCGTCAGCCCCGACGTGACGCCGCTCGTCGTCGCTGCGGTCGGCCTCCTCGGCGGGTCGATGACGGGCGCCGGATTCGGATTCGTCACCGGCCTGCTCGTGGACACGCTGCTGCTCCAGACCCTGGGCGTCTCCTCGCTGATCCTCACGGCGATCGGCTACGGCGCCGGCCGGCTGCTCGAGCTGCGCGACCCGGCCCACGGCCTGGCCCCGGTCGCGGTGGGCGCGGCGGCCGCCGCGGCGTCGATGCTCGGCTTCGCGCTCGTCTCGTTCCTGCTCGGGATCGACGCTCCGGTGAGCCTGCTGCTCATCCGCGACTTCTTCGTGACGATCCTCATCGGAGCGGCGCTCGCGCTGCCCGTCTACGCGATCGTGCGGCGGGTGCTGCTGCGCTACCTGCCGTCCGATCCGCGCCGCCGGCGCCGCCGCGCCTACACGACGGGCGGGCTGAGCCCGCTGAACCGCGCATGATGCTCAAGCCGCCAGAGTCCCGGCGCGCACCGGTCAGCCCGCAGCTCGCCATGCGGGTCGCCGTCCTGGGCGGCGTGGCGCTCGCGCTCTTCGCGATCGTGTTCTTCCGCCTGTGGTTCCTGCAGGTGCTGTCCGGCGACAAGTACCTGGCGCAGGCGAACGACAACCGCGTTCGCGACGTCGTCGTGGCGGCGCCGCGCGGCGACATCGTCGACCGCTCGGGCAAGGTGCTCGTCGACAACCGGATCGCGATCGCCGCGCAGATCCAGCCGCAGGAGCTGCCCGCCGACCCCGCCCAGCGCGACGGCCTCTACCGGCGCCTCGGCCGGGTGCTCGGAATGTCGCCGCGGCGCATCGAGCGCACGGTCGACGAGCAGAAGACGCTGCTGCCCTACGCGAACATCACGATCAAGGCCGACGTCTCGCCCGACGTCTACGCCTACCTCGTCGAGCGCGGGTTCGAGTTCCCCTCGGTCACCGTCAACCGCGTCTACCTGCGCTCCTACCCCTACCACGAGCTCGGCGCCCAGCTGCTGGGCACCGTCGGCCAGCTCAGCCCGTCCGACGAGCGCAACCCGCGGTTCCGCGGCGTCAAGGGCGGCACCGTGATCGGCAAGGACGGCCTGGAGTACACCTACGACCGCTACCTGCGCGGCAAGCCGGGCGCGACTCGCGTCCAGGTCGACGCGCTCGGGCGGCCCAAGGGCGAGCTGGCGCTCACCGAGCCGGTCAAGGGCCAGCAGCTCAAGCTCTCGATCGACCTCGCGCTGCAGAAGGCCGGCCAGCAGGCGATGTCCGAGGCCGGCGGGATCCCGATCACCGACGGCGTGAAGAACCGGGGCGGCGCGTTCGTGGCGATGGATCCGCGCAACGGCGAGATCCTCGCGATGGGCTCCTACCCGACCTACGACCCGAACCTCTTCGCCAAGCCGATCCGGCCGTCCGTGTTCAAGAAGCTCAACAGCGAGGACGCCGGCTCGCCGCTCATCAACCGGGCGATCCAGGCGGTCTATCCGACGGGCTCGACCTTCAAGCTGGTGACCGGCATCGCCGGGCTGCAGGAGGGCGTGATCACGCCCACGACGCCGGTCGACGACCCGGGATCGATCCGCATCGGCAACATCACCTTCAAGAACGCCGGCAACCAGGCCAACGGCGTCGTCGACATGCGCTCGGCGCTGAAGGTCTCCTCGGACGTCTACTTCTACCGGCTCGGCCGCGACCTCGACGCCCTCAAGGGCCAGCCCCTGCAGTCCTGGGCCACGCGCCTGGGCTTCGGCAAGCCGACCGGGATCGACCTGCCGGGCGAGACGGGCGGCCTGGTGCCCAACCCGGCCTGGCGCAACGACCTCTACGCGAAGAAGCTCACCGACCGGCCGTGGTCGGTGGGCGACAACGTGAACCTCTCCGTCGGCCAGGGCGACCTGCAGGCGACGCCGCTGCAGCTCGCCACCGCCTACGCCGCGCTCGAGAACGGCGGCCGGGTCGTGACGCCGCACGTCGGGCTCGAGGTGGAGGACAGCTCGGGCCGCGTCCTGCAGCGCATCGAGCCGGGGGCGTCGCGCAAGGTCGTGATCTCGGACTCCACCCGGCAGGCCATCGCCGACGGCCTGCGCGCCGCCGCCTCCCAGGACGGCGGCACCTCGGCGGACGTGTTCCGCGGCTTCCCCTATCCGGTTCACGGCAAGACGGGCACGGCCGAGCGCGCCGGCCAGGCCGACCAGTCCTGGTACGTGGCCTACGTGCCGGACAAGGCGCGCCCCATCGTCGTCGCCGCCACGGTCGAGCAGGGCGGCTTCGGCGCCGAGGCGGCGGCGCCCGCGGTGCGGCTGATCCTCTCGCAGTGGTTCGGCGTCCAGAAGAAGCTCATCCGCGGGAACTCGGCCACGCGATGAGCACGACGCCGATCGTCCAAGGCGAGCAGAGCCCCTCCGACGCAGGGGTGCGGACGTTCATGGCCGCGCTCCGGCTCGACCCGCTCATGCTCCTGGCCACCATCGGGCTGATGGTCTGCTCCCTGGTCACGATCGCCCACGCGACCCAGGACGACATCCCCGGGTCGCCCGACTACTACGTGATCCGCCAGGGGATCTACTTCACCGTCGGCATGCTCCTGATGCTCGCGATCAGCCGGGCGGACTACTCCCGCCTGCGGGAGCTGAAGTTCGGGCTGTACGGGCTCATGATCGGCGGCATCCTGCTCGTCCTGGCGCTCGGCACCGCCTCGCGGGGCTCGCGGCGCTGGATCGAGCTGCCGTTCTTCAACTTCCAGCCCTCCGAGCTGGGCAAGCTGCTCTTGATCCTCACGCTCGCCGCCTTCGCGGTGGACCGCTACCGGCGGATCAACGACCGCGACACGACGGTGCGCGTGATGCTCATCGCGCTCGTGCCCGCGGCGCTCGTGATGCTCCAGCCCGACCTCGGAACCGGCCTCGTCTACGTCGTGATCGCGATCGCGACGCTCTTCGTCTTCGGGACCCCGATGCGGCACCTCGCCGCGATCGGCGCCCTGTTCGCCGTGTCGGCCGCGTTCGTGCTCGTGGCCGCTCCGGCGGTGGGTGTGCAGGTCCTCAAGCCCTACCAGGTGGACCGCCTCACGGCGTTCCTCAACCCCTCGGACAACCCTGCCTCGCAGGGCTACCAGCAGATCCAGTCGCGCATCGCGATCGGCTCCGGCCAGAAGACCGGCCGCGGCGATCAGGCGACGCAGACGCGCCTGAACTTCCTGCCCGAACACCACACCGACTTCATCTTCGCCGTGGTGGGCGAGCAGTTCGGGTTCGTGGGCGCGGCGCTCGTGCTGCTGCTCTACGCGCTGCTCATATGGCGCGCACTGCGCATCCTCACGCTCGCCAAGAACCTCTACGGCGTGCTCATCGCCGGAGGCATCACTGCGATGCTGATGTTCCAGGTCTTCGTCAACGTCGGCATGACCATCGGGATCATGCCCATCACGGGAGTGACCCTGCCGCTCATGAGCTTCGGCGGCTCGTCGGTCCTCGTGACGTTCATGGCCCTCGGCCTCCTCCAGTCGATCCACGCGCAAGGGCGCGAATCGCTGGGGTTCAAGCCGCAGGCCGCCACCTTCTAGTCAGGAATCGAAAACAACGTGAAGAAGCAAGTGTTGGTCAGCGTCGACCGGGCCGAGACCCGCGTCGCGCTCCTCGAAGCCACGGGCACGCCCGTGTCCAAGGCGCAGATGAAGCGCCGCCGCAAGCCGGCCGCCGGGTTCCGCGTCGCGGAGCTCTACCTCGAGCGCCGCAACGCGCGCTCGATCGTCGGAAACATCTACAAGGGCCGCGTGGACAACGTCCTCGACGGCCTCGAGGCCGCCTTCGTGGACATCGGCCTCGAGAAGAACGGGTTCCTCCACGTCGACGAGATCGTGCTCCCGGGCGTCGAGACGCCCAAGCGCGGGCGCGGCAGCGGGAAGGGCGGGCGGCGGATCAGCGACCTGCTCAAGCCCGGCCAGGAGGTCGTCGTCCAGGTCGTCAAGGACCCGCTGAAGAGCAAGGGCGCGCGACTGAGCATGGAGGTGACGATCGCCGGCCGCTACATGGTCTACGCCCCCACGGGCGAGGGCATCGGCGTCTCCCGGCGCCTGGAGGACAAGGAGCGCGAGCGGCTGCGCAAGGAGGCCAAGCGCCTGGACCTCAAGGGCGGCGGCGCGATCATCCGCACCGCGGCGCACGGCGGCCAGCGGGCCGACTTCGAGCGCGAGCTCCTCTATCTCCTCAAGCTCAACGAGGTCCTCGACGAGCGCGTGGAGAAGTCCGCGGCGCCCGCCATGGTCTTCCAGGAGGCCGACCTCTCGGTGCGCGTCGTGCGCGACATCTTCTCCGCCGAGTTCGAGCGGGCGATGGTCGACGACCCCAAGCAGTACCAGCGCCTCGTCTCGTTCTTCAGCCGCACCGCGCCCGAGCTCGTCGAGCGCGTCGAGCTCTACGAGGACGCCGAGCCGCTCTTCGACCGCTTCGGCGTCACCGAGGTCATCGAGAGCACGCTCGCCGACCGCGTGGAGCTGCCGAGCGGCGGGCACCTGCGCATCGACTACGCCGAGGCGCTGACGGTGATCGACGTCAACACCGGCTCCTACACCGGCCGCGGCCGCAACGCCCGGCTCGAGGACACGATCACCAAGAACAACCTCGAGGCCGCCGAGGAGGTCGTCAACCAGCTGCGGCTGCGCGACATCGGCGGCATCATCGTCATCGACTTCGTCGACATGGCCCGCGCCCGCAACCGCGACGCCGTGCTCAAGACGCTCCGCAAGGCGCTCGACACCGACAAGACGAAGACCTTCGTGGTCGAGATCTCGCCGCTCGGACTGGTCGAGATGACCCGCCAGAACGTCACCGAGGGCGTGCGGGAGATCATGACCCGCACGTGCCCGGCCTGCGACGGGCAGGGCGTCATCCGGTCCGAGGAGACGATCGCCATCGAGTTCGAGCGGCGCCTGCGCGAGCTCGTCCGGGACGCGAGCGAGCCGGCCTTCCTGGTGCAGATGAACCCGCGCGTGAGCGCCCAGTTCACGGGCGGCGGGTCACGGGTGCTCACGGCGCTGGAGCAGGAGACCGGCAAGCGGTTCCACTTCGAGGGCTCGGAAGGCCTGCCGCTCGACCACCTGGACATCGTGTTCAAGGGCAGCCGCGAAGCCGTGGAGGAGCGCGCGCTCCCCTTCCGCGAGGGCGAGCAGATCCTCGTGGAGATCGTCGAGCCGCACATGTACGACGTCGACGACGCCGTCGCGAAGATCGACGGCTACATCATCTCCGTGCGCGGAGGCGGGCGGTTCGTGGGGGAGAAGCGCCTCGTCGAGATCGAGGAGGTCGGCCGCACCGCGGCGACCGCCGGGATCGTCGGCCTGCCGGCCAGCGAGAACGGCGACAGCGGGGGCGAGGCCGGCGCGGAGGACGATGACGTACAATCCCGCCCTCGGCGCCGGGGCCGCAGAGGCGGCAGGCGCCGTTCCCGTGCCACCGCCGGCACGGCCAACGAGTCCGGCGGCGGGGGCGAGTGACTATGACCTACGCAATCGTCAAGAGCGGCGGCAAGCAATACCGCGTCGAGCCCGGCCAGCGGCTGCTGGTCGAGCGGCTGGCCGCAGAGGAGGGCGACACCGTCGCCCTCGAGCCCCTGCTCTACCGCGGAGAGGACGGCCTCGTCGACGGCGACGGCCTCGCGAAGGTCAAGGTCGAGGCGAAGATCCTCGGCCACCAGCGGGGGCCGAAGCTCGTGGTCCTGAAGTACAAGCCCAAGCGCGGCTACAAGCGGCGCACTGGCCACCGCCAGGAGCTCACGCGCATCGAGATCACCTCGGTCAAGCTGCTGTCCCGCAAGCCCGCTGCGAAGAAGGCCGCCGCGCCCGCCGAGGATGCGGCGGACGCTCCGGCAGCCGAGGAGGCGACCGCCTGATGGCACACAAGAAGGGACTCGGGTCCAGCCGCAACGGGCGCGACTCCAACGCCAAGCGCCTCGGCGTCAAGGTGTTCGCCGGCCAGGCGGTCAGCGGCGGCGAGATCATCGTGCGCCAGCGCGGCACGCGCTTCAAGCCGGGCGACGGCGTCGGCATCGGCCGCGACGACACGATCTTCGCGGCCCGCCCCGGCACGGTGCAGTTCACGGCCGGGCGCCGCGGACGCGTCATCTCCGTCGTCGGCGACGAGTAGCGCCCGGAGCGCCCCGGGCCGGGGCGCTACATCCCCTGGGCGACCGGCCGGATCAGCATCTCGTTGACGTCGACGTGCGGCGGCTGGCCGACCGCGTACATCACGGCGCCCGCGATGTCGCGCGCCTCCAGCGCGTGCTGGGGGCGGTTGTCGAAGAACGGCGTGTCGACCATCCCGGGCTCGATCAGCGTGACCCGGACACCGGTCCCGTCGAACTCCTGGCGCACGGACTCGCCCATTCCGGTGACCGCCCACTTCGTGCTCGAGTAGAGCGAGCCGGGGATCGCCCGGCGGCCGGCCACCGAGCCGGTGAGCAGGAGGTGGCCCGTCGAGGCCACGAGCGCGTCGAACGACGCCCGCACGGTGAGCGCGGCGCCGAAGACGTTCGTGAGGACCATGCTGCGCCAGTGCTCCACCGTGTCGCCCTCGCTGTCGCGGAAGCTGCGCCTGCCCCCGAAGCCCGCGTTCGCGAAGACGACGTCGAGCCGGCCGAACGCCTCGAGCCCCGCGGCCACGAGCGCCTGCTGGTCGGCCCACTCGGTGACGTCGGTCGGCACGGCGAGCGCGCGGTCGGGCCCGCCGAGCTCCTCGGCGAGGCCGGCAAGCCGCTCCGCGCTGCGGGCGGCCAGGACGACGCGGTGACCGGCGGCGACGGCCTGGCGCGCCGTTTCGGCGCCGATGCCGGTCGAGGCGCCGGTGATGAGGAAGACCTTGGAGGGGGTGTCGGGCACGTCGGTCCTTTCGGGTCGGGCGAGAGCCGCGGGGCGGCCCGGACGGGGCCGTGCCAGCATTGTCGCGCAGCCCGCCTCCCGGCCCGGGATCCGGGCGCGCCACACCCATGTTCACCGACCGAGCAAAGATCCACGTCCAGGCCGGCGCCGGCGGCGACGGCTGCCTGAGCTTCCGCCGCGAGGCGCACGTTCCCAAGGGCGGGCCCGACGGCGGCGACGGCGGCCGCGGCGGCGACGTCGTCCTGGTCTGCGACGACTCGATGCGCGACCTCCAGGCGTTTCGGCGCCGGACGGTGTTCAAGGCGCGCCGGGGCGGGCACGGGCAGGGCGCGCTGCGCCATGGCGCCGACGGCGGTGACCTGGAGATTGCCGTGCCGCCTGGCACCCAGGCGACCGGGCCGGACGGCATGAGCTTCGACCTCGTCGTGCCAGGGCAGCGCGGCGTCGTCGCCCGCGGCGGGTCCGGCGGCCGCGGGAACAAGCACTTCGCGACGCCGACGCGCCAGGCGCCGCGGTTCGCCGAGCGCGGGCTGCCCGGAGACGACGCCTGGGTGGAGCTCCAGCTCAAGCTCCTGGCCGACGTCGGCCTCGTCGGGCTTCCGAACGCCGGCAAGTCGTCGCTGCTTGGCCGGATCACGCGCGCGGCGCCGAAGGTCGCCGCGTACCCGTTCACGACGCTGGCCCCGGTCCTCGGGACGCTGCAGCTCGACGACCGCCAGCTCGTGATCGCCGACATCCCCGGGCTGATCGAGGGGGCGAGCCAGGGCGCGGGGCTCGGGCACGAGTTCCTGGCCCACGTCGAGCGGACCCGGCTGCTCGTGCACGTGCTGGACCTCGCACCCGCCGATGGCTCCGATCCCGTGGCAAACCACGCCACGATCGAGGCGGAGCTCGCCGCGCACGATCCGCGCCTGGCGGCGCTCCCGCGCATCCTCGCCCTTTCCAAGGCCGACTTGGTGACGCCCGAGGCCGCCGCGGCGGCTCAGGCGGCCTGGTCGGAGCGGCTCGGCGGCGGCGTGCCCGTCCTCGTCACCTCCGCCGCCACGGGCCAGGGGCTCGACGAGCTGACGCGGGCGCTGGGACGCCACGTGCCGATCCGGTCGGCCGCCGACGGGGCGCTCGCCGCCCCGGGCGCGGTCGCAGCGGGCCTCGACCTCCCCGAGCACCGGGTGTTCCGCCCGGGCGCCGGCCGCGGCTTCGGCGTCGAGCGGATCGCCGAGGGCGAGTTCCGCGTGGCCGGCCGCGGGGTGGAGCGGCTGGTGGCGCGCTACGACCTCGAGAACGAGGAGGCGCTCGCGCACCTCGAGCGCCGGCTCAAGTCGATCGGGGTGCTCGCGGCGCTCGAGGAGGCCGGCTTCGAGGCCGGCGACGACGTGGAGATCGCCGGCGTGGTCTTCGAGCTGGACCCGGGCGGCGCGCTGTAGGCAGCCGGCGTCCCGGACGGGCGCTCGCGCCCGGACGTCTCGAATTGCCACTCCGGCTCCCCCAATTTCGGAGCCCCGATTCCCCCCATTCGGGGCGGCTCGTGGCTCTGATCCAGCTTTTCGACGCCTGCGGTCGCAAAGCTGGATGAGGTGATCGCCGCGTGAGCGGTCTTCTGTGGTTGCGGCGCAGACGCGTCGCAGAAGGAACGCACGCCGTCGGCCGCGGCTGCGCCACGGCCCTGGGCCTCGGGGCGGCCCGGAATCCCCGTCGCTTCCTCGGCTGAGCCGGTCCCGGCGGCCGAACCTCAAGCTCGGCGGGCCGCGGTCGCCGCGGCAGTGAGGGGCCGCCAACGACGCCCGATCGCGCCCCGCGCGGCCCGGCTCCGGTCCGGCGGGCGCTGGCCTGCGGACCTTCCCCGCAACCCTGCGGCGCGCGGCCCGTTGGAGGGAGCAGGGGAACGGGCGCGCATGGGAGCCATTCGCGCCAAACGACAGGAGGACGGCGTGATGAGACGGACGATCGTGCTCGCGTGCGCGAGCGCAGCACTGACGGCTGGGCTGGCACCGGGAGCGGCGGGAGCCGCCACCGGGGTCGGGCACTCGGGCTGGTACTGGGGCAATCCGCTGCCGCAGGGCAGCGCCCTGGCGGCCGTCGACTTCAGCGGCGGGACGGGGTACGCCGTCGGCGCCTTCGGTGCGGCGATCCGCAGCAGCGACGGCGGCGCCACCTGGACCGGCCTGCCGTCCGGCCTCACGAGCGACCTCACCACCGTCGACGCGATCAGCGCCGACTCGGTCGCGATCGGCGGCGGCTGCGCGCTGCGCCGCTCCGACGACGGGGGCCGGACGTTCCGGCGGCTCCCCTGGACGGCGAGCGACAGCCGCTGCTCGAGCCCCGTCCGCGAGGTCGAGTTCCCGGCCTCCGCCGTCGGCTACCTCCAGCTCGCCGACCGCACCGTGCTCCGGACCGCCGACGGCGGACGAACGTGGTCGCGCCGGACAGCGCCGCCCGACGGCGCCGGATCGCCGATCACGTCGGTGACCGACACGGCGTTCACGACGGCCAGCGACGGCGTTGCCCTCGGCCGCGACGGCTCGATCCTCCGCACGACCGACGGCGCGGCGACCTGGGCGCCGGCCACCCAGCCCGCCGGCACCCAGGCGCTGGCGTTCGACTTCCCGACCGCGCTCGTCGGCTATGCGATCGGCGCGACCTACGCCGGCCCCGGCCTGGTGAAGACCACCGACGGCGGCGCCACGTGGACGGCAGTGCCCGGCCTGCCGGCGGGCCAGCTCTTCAACACCATCCGCTGCTCGGACGCCGACACCTGCCTCGTCGTCGGCGGCAACACCGTCGGGTCGACGGTGATCCGGCTCACGGGCGGGGGCACGACGCTCACGCCGGTGAGCGCCTTCCCGGACGGGGTGTTCCAGTACGGCGGCCTCGCTGCCGCCGGCGGCGCGCGCCTGGTCGCGATCGGGCCCGGGAGTCGCATCCTGGCCTCGCCTGACCTCGGGACGACCTGGACTCCGGTGAGCCGCCAGCTCACGGGCATCTACCGGACGCTGGTGGCGACGTCCGCGACCGACGCGGAGGCGTTCGGGCCAAGCGGCGCGCTGGCCCGCACCACCGACGGCGGCCAGACCTGGCTGGCGGCCGGCGTCCCCTCGACCGCTGACATCGTCAGCGTCTCGTTCCCGGATGCCGTCAACGGCTTCGTGCTCAACGCCGCCGGCGACCTGTTCGCCACCGACAACGGTGCGACGAGCTGGCAGTCGCTGGACGCGGGCGCCGACGACGTCCGCGCCGTGCTGGCCCTGGACGCCCGCCGCGTGCTGCTCGTCGGCCCGACGGGCATCAAGCGGTCGGTGAACGGGGGAGCCGTCTTCGACCCGGTCACGAGCGGGCCGGTCGCGCAGGCGACGCTGACCGCCGCCGATCGGGCCGGCGCGGCCGTCGTGGCCTACGGGCCCGGCACGGCTGCCGTCTCGACGGACGGCGGGCGGCGCTGGACTGCGCTGAAGCGGCCCAGCCGCTCGAGCATCCGGCGGCTGGACTTCGCCACCGCGCGGCGCGGGGTCGTGCTGGACGGCGCCGGGCGCCTGTGGCGCACGACCGACGGCGGCCGGCACTGGGCCGAGCTGCTGGCCACCGGCACCGCCCTCGTGCGGGAGGTCGCCTTCGGCGACGCCTCACGCGGATTCGCTGCGCTCGACCGCTTCGGGAGCGACCGCAGCGGCTACGTCCTGCGCACGTCGGATGGCG
>JAXLTD010000020.1:0-13948 GCA_046330225.1 Solirubrobacteraceae bacterium
CGTGCCGGTCGCCGGGCCGGTGCGAGCAGGCCTCGAAGGAAGGACGCACCGCATGCCGCCGCGCCACCGCCGTTTCGCCCTCTCGCTCGCGGGCGCTGTTCCCGCCTTCGCCGTCGCCGCGGCGCTCGCGCTCCCGGCCTCGCCGGCGGCCGCGGCCTACGTCGGCGGGGCCGGCACCAACTGCTTCTGGCACTACGGGCCGTTCGGCGTCGGCAAGGGCAAGGAGAACGTCGCGTTTCCCGAGGGCGGGTCCAACTACTGGGCCACGATCTATGTCCGGCCGCCCGGCGCGATCATCCGGCTCAAGGGGAGCTACCCCCGCTCGCGGTTCATGTCGTTCATCTCCTACCGCGTCGCCGGCACGCCGCTGGACGGCCTGGCCGACTACCAGATCAAGCCCGACGCCGGGTCGACGAACCCGTTCGTGACGGGCAGCCGCCGCGACGGGAAGCGGCGCTCGTTCACCGTCGATCTGATCGGGGCCCCGAACCCTGGCTACACGCTGCAGGGCGTCGGCGGACTTCCGGCGCGCAACCGGATCTACCTCGAGGACACCACGCCGACGGTCGAGCAGACGCCCGACGGCCCCAAGAACCTCGAGGGCATGGTGATGCGCGTCTACTTGCCCGATCGCGGCGCGGGCCTCACCGGCGGCTTCCAGCTGCCGGAGCCGGAAGTCACGCTGGCGAACGGCACCCGGCTGACCGGCCAGGGTGCCTGCGACGCCCTGGACTCGGAGGCCAAGCAGCACGGCTCGCCGCGGCTGCCCGACCCCAACGGCCTCCGCATCGACCTGCCGAGCTACCGGGCCCTGCGCTACCCGGACCGGCTGGCCGCGCCGTGCAACGTGCTCGTGCGCGGCTGCCCGACGGCGTTCACGCTGCCCGACGCCCTGGTCCAGGTGCGCCGGCCGATTCCGAGCACCTTCCCGGCGGCGAACCCGCCTGTCTGGCGGGGCGCGTATGACCGCCGCTACCAGTTCCAGGTCTACACCGGCGACCGCGCGCCGGGAGCGGTTCCGCACCCCGTGCGCGACCCGATCAAGAACCCGACGCGCGGTTTCTTCGGCAACATCTACAACGCCTACGTGGAGGCGGTGATCAACCGCAAGTTCGGCAAGGTCGTCGTGCTGCACGGCCGGCTGCCGACGACGCCAAAGACGTACGGCGGCGAGAGGACGCTGGGCCCGGGGCAGCTGCGCTTCTACTCGCTCTGCTCGACCGAGGCGGTTGTCACCGGCGTCACGCGGTTCTGCCTCAACGACGAGCAGATCCCCACCAACCGGCGCGGGGACTTCACGGTCGTCGTGAGCCGCCGCGCCGACCGTCCCAAGACCGCCAACGCCGCGCACGGGATCGGCTGGCTCGAGTGGTCGGCCACCGGTGACGGGGACCTGGACCGTGACTTCGGTCGCCTGGTCATCCGCAACCTCCTGCCCCGGCCGTCGTTCGCCCAGGCGCTCCAGCGCGGGCGCGTTGCCGGAGACGAGAAGAAGGTCGTCGGGCCGTATCTTCCGACGCTGGCCTACGTCAAGGACGGGGCGGCCTTCGACCGGAAGGCGGCCGGGCGCTAGCCCCCGCCACGCTCCAGCCCAAGCAGGTACCGCTTGCGGTCCAGCCCGCCGCCGTAGCCGCCGAGGGCGCCGCCGGTGCGCAGGACGCGGTGGCAGGGCACGACGATCGGCACCGGATTGGCGCCGAGTGCCGTCCCGGCGGCCCGCACGGCGCGCGGGCTGCCGGCTGCGGTGGCGACATCGCGATAGGTGGCCTGCCCGCCGTACGGGATCCGCGCTGTCGCCTCGAGCACCGCGCGGCGAAACGGCGAGCCGACGAGCGCGAAGTCCACGGCCAGATCGAACTCGTGCCGGCGCCCGGCGAAGTACTCCTCGAGCTGGCGCCGGACGGGATCGAGCCGGGCCGGGGCCCGCACGATGCGCGGCGAGATCCGCTCGGCCGCGGTCTCGAGGCGCTCCTCCAGGTCCCGGGCGCCGTCGAACGCGAGCAGCACGAGGCCGCGCGGCCCCGTCATGGCCAGCAGGTCCCCGAGCGGGGAGGGCTCGAGGGCGTAGGCGACGTCGGCGGCGCCGGTCTCCGCGGCGCGGGCCGCGGCGGCCTGCGCCGCGCGCGCCGCGGCGGCGGGGTCGGATGGCGGCAGCGCGGCGGCCAGCGCGCGCTCCAGATCGTCGGCCGTCACGGCACCCACTCCTTCCTGAGCTTCGCGAGCCCTTCGTGCAGGTTCCGGCGGGCGGCGGCCTCGGAGCATCCGAGCGCGGCGCCCACCTGGGCATGGTCGAAGTCGGCGACGAAGCGCAAGGCCACGGCGCCGCGCTGCTTGGGCGGCAGCGCGCGGACGAGCGCCCACAGCGATCCGTCCGCTGGCTCCGGGTCCGGCGCTGCTGCCTGCCCCGCGGCGGGATCCTCTGCGGGCACCGCCCGCCGCGCCCGGCCGCGGTGAGCGTCGATCGCCTTGCGGTGGGCGATCGTGAAGAGCCACGCCCGCACGTTCGCGTCCGGGTCGAGCCGGGGATAGGCGCGCAGGGCGCTCAGGACCATCTCCTGGAAGCAGTCGTCGGCGTCGTCGCGGCCGGCGCTCGCGACCAGGAACCGGTGGAGCTCGTCGCGGTGGTCGTCGAGCACGCGCTGAAAAGCCGGCAGGGGCATCAGGCGTTCCAACGCGGCGGAGCCGCGGGGTGTGAGATCGGCAGCGGCCCGGGGCTCACAGCGCCTTCACGAACCGCTCGGGACGGGGCTCGAAGCCCCACGCCCGGTACGCGGCGTGGGCGGCAGGCCGGTCCCCCGAGGACGTGACCTCCAGGCGGCCGGCGCCTTGGCCGCGCGCCCAGTCCTCGGCCGCCGCGAGCAGCGCGCGGGCCACGCCGCGCTCGCGCCACTCTGGCGCAACGGCCAGGGCGGTCAGGCGGCAGGAGGGCCGGCCGTCCTCGAGGCGCAGGGTCGCCGCCAGGGCGGCGAGCCCGGCCACCGCGCCGTCCGCCACGGCAACGAGCGCGGCGTGGCCGGGCGCGGCTTGCACCGCCGCCAGGCGCCGCGCTGCCTCGGCAGGACCGACCGCCGCACCGAGCTCGGCGAGCAGCGCGGCGACGGCCGCCTCGTCGCCGGGGGCGGCGTCGCGGACCTCGACCGCGGCGGGCGGGCGCGCCGGCCGCGGTGTCGGAGCGGCGACCGGCCCGGCGTACAGCACCTGGGTCGCCGTGAAGCCGTGCGACAAGTAGAACCGGCGGGCGCCGGCATTGGCCGCGAACGCCGAGACGAACAGCATCTCGGCCCCGAGCGTGCCGAGGCGCGCCCGCACCGCCTCCAGCAGCGCCCCTCCGACCCCGGCGCCCCGGGCCGCCGGCGCGACCGACAGCGATTCCAGGTGGGCCATGACGCGGCCGGCCAGGTAGGTGTCGTCGGGCGGGCCGATGCTGACCACCGCGTAGCCGGCGGTGCCGCCGTCTCGCTCGGCCACCAGCGCAAACGCTCCGGGCTGCGCGAGCCACGCGGCGTACTGCGCTGCCCGGCGGGCCCACGACTCGTCCGGCGGCACCCCGGGCCGGATCGACGGATCGACCGCGAGGTGGTGGGTGTGCAGGTCGAGCCACAAGGACCGCACGCGGTGCAGCTCGCCGGCGGCGAGCTCCCGGATCACGGCGGCCCCGGTCCGGGTCACGTCCCCTCGGCGTCGTGGAAGCCGCCGCCGACCGCCGTCCCGAGCCGGCCCTCGAGCACCCGCCGCCGCAGCCCGGGCGCGGCGCGGTAGCGCTCCTCCCCGTACTCGTCGGCGAGCCCGTCGAGCACCGCCAGGACGTGGTCGAGGCCGATCGCGTCGCCCCACGCCAGCGGGCCGCGCGGGTGATTGAGCCCCAGCTCCATGCCTGCGTCGATATCCGCCGCGCTCGCGACGCCCTCGCCGAGCGCGAACGCCGCCTCGTTCACGAGCTGGCAGACGATGCGGCCGAGCACGAGGCCGGGGGCGTCGCCGACCGGCTCGGCGTGGCGGCCGATCGCGGTCACGAACGTCTCGAGCCGCTCCGCAGCCAGGCCCGAGGTCGTTCCGGTGCGCGTGACCTCGATCGCCGCGGTCGCGGCCAGCGGCGGGAGCGCGTGAAATCCCGCCGCGGCGCCCTCGGGATCGAGTGCGGCGAGGGATCCGGCCGCGCAGAGGACCGCCTGGGGCCCGCCCTGCAGCGGCGGGTCGCTCTCATCGGCGCCGCAGTCGAGGATCAGCCACGGTGGATCGCCCTCGGCCTCGGCGGGCTCGCGAACGTCGAAGCCGGCCGCAGCGGCGGCCTCCCGCAGCTCCGCGGCGAGCACGCCCCAGCCGGCGACCACGACCAGGCGCCCGTCGCCGCCGCCCGGGTCCGGGGCCGGCGGGTCGTCGGGCCGGTGCGGCCCGTCGCGGTAGTCGTGCCAGCCCCGGCCCGACTTGCGCCCGGTCCGCCCGGCGGCGACCAGGCGCACGGTGAGGGGGGAGGGGCGCCAGCGCGGCTCGCCGAAGCTCTGGGCGTAGAACGACCGGGACACGTCGAGCCCGACGTCGGTGCCGACGAGGTCCATGAGCTCGAACGGCCCCATGCGGAACCCGGCCCGGCGGCAGATCCGGTCGGCCTGCTCGACGGTCGTCAGCTGCTCCTGCAGGAGCCGCAGGCTCTCGAGGCCGAAGGGGCGGTTGCAGCGGTTCACGACGAAGCCGGCGACGTCGGCGGCGCGGATCACCCGCTTGCCCATCGCGGCGCCGACCGCCTCGGCCCGGGCGAGCGCCGCCTCGCCCGAGGCCTCGCCGGCCACGAGCTCGACCAGGCGCATGAGCGGGGCCGGGTTGAAGAAGTGCAGGCCCACGACCCGCTCGGGGTGCGGGGTGGCGGCGGCCACCGCAGTGACCAGGAGCGACGAGGTGTTCGTGGCGAGGACGCAGTCGGGGGCGACCACGTCGGCGAGCTGCGCGAAGAGGCGCTGCTTGAGCTCGAGGTCCTCCGGTGCGGCCTCGATGACGAGCTCGCAGCCCCCGAGCTCGTCGAGCCGGGCGGCGGCTGTCACGCGGGCGGAGGCCGCGCGGGCGTCGTCCACGCTCCAGCGCCCGCGCCCGGCGCCGCGGTCCAGGTCGGCGGCGATGCGCTCGCCGGCCCCGTCCAGGGCCCCGGGCACGGGATCGTGAAGCCGGACGCCCAGGCCTCCGAGCGCCGCGGCCTGCGCGATGCCGCGGCCCATCGTGCCCGCGCCGCAGACGCCGATCACGCGCGCGGCCCCCGCGGCCGCCACTACGCCGGCACGAGCGCGTTGATCCCGGTGGCCGCGCGCCCGATGATGAGCTTCTGGATCTGGGACGTCCCCTCGTACAGCGATGTGACCCGCACGTCCCGGTAGAAGCGCTCCACCGGGTGGTCGTCGACGTAGCCCGCGCCGCCGTGCACCTGGATGGCCAGGTCCGCGCAGTTCTTGCCGGCCTCGGTGGCGTAGAGCTTGGCGATCGAGGTCTCCGTCGTGCTCGGCTGGCCGGCGTCCTTCAGCCAGCCCGCGCGCATGACGAGCAGCCGGGCCGCGTCGGTCTGGACGACCATGTCGGCGATCATCGCCTGCACGAGCTGGAAGGACGCGATCGGCCGGCCGAACTGCTCGCGCTCCTGGGAGTAGGCGACCGACTCGTCCACGCAGCCCTGGCAGATGCCCACGCAGCCGGCGGCGACGCTGTAGCGGCCGGAGTCCAGGGCGCTCATGGCCACCTTGAACCCGTCGCCGACGTCGCCGAGCATCGCGTCGGCGCCGACCTCGACGTCGTCGAGGGCCAGCGAGGCGGTGTCGGACCCGTGCAGGCCCATCTTGTGGTGGATCTCCTGCGTGGAGAACCCCGGGTGGCTCGTGTCGACCAGGAAGCAGGCAATGCCGCGGTGCTTGAGCTCCGGATCGGTCTGGGCGAAGACGAGGGCGACCTTCGCGTGGTTCCCCAGCGAGATCCACATCTTGCCCCCGTTGAGCACCCAGCCGGCGTCGGTGCGCCGGGCGCGGGTCTTCTGGTTTGCCGCGTCCGATCCGGTGTCGGGCTCTGTCAGCCCGAAGCAGCCGAGCCACTCGCCCGAGCACAGCTTGGGGAGGTAGTGCTGCTTCTGCTCCTCGGTGCCCCAGCGCAGGATCGAGGAGCACACGAGCGAGGTCTGCACCGAGATCACCGTGCGCATCGCGGAGCAGCCCCGGCCGATCTCCTCCACGACGATGCCGTAGGTGACGTAGTCCAGGCCCGCCCCGCCGTACTCGCGCGGGACGATCGCGCCGAGGTAGCCCTGGTCGGCGATCTTGCGGACCAGGTCCACGTCGAAGTGGTGGTTGCGGTCGTTCTCCCGCGCGCGGTCCACGATCTCGTTGTCGGTGAACTCGCGCGCGGTGGCGCGGATCAGCTGCTGCTCGTCGGTCAGGGCGAAGTCCATGGGCGTCTCTCCGGTCGGGGGAACCTGGGACGCTATCGTCCTGGCCCGTGGCCGGACCCAAGCCCGGGCAGCCCGCACCGGATTTCACCCTCGAAGGGACCGACGGCCCCTTCACGCTCTCCGCGCATCGAGGCGAGCGCGTGGTGCTGCTCTTCTATCCGGGAGACGAGACGCCCGTCTGCACGAAGCAGTTCTGCTCCTACCGGGATCGGGCCGCCGACATGTCGGCGCTCCCCGCGACCGTCGTCGGCATCAGCGCGCAGGACGTCGGCTCGCACCAGGCGTTCACGGCCAGCCACGGCCTCACGGTGCCGCTCCTCGCCGACATCGGCGCGAAGGTGGCCAAGGCCTACGGCGTGCATGCCCCGGTGATCGGCACCCGCCGCGGCGTGGTCATCGTCGACGAGGCCGGCCGGGTCGCCTACCGCCACGTGCACGCGACCGGGCTGTCGTTCCAGACGGTCGACGACATCGCCGCGGCACTCGCCGGCCTGCCGGCTGCCGCCTGACCGGCCCGGCGCCCGGCGGTCACGCGGCGACGGCGCTCGAGACGTCGTCGGCGGCGGTGATCACATCGTCGCGCAGGAGCCACGCGCCGCAGCGCAGGGCCAGCTCGGGCGTGGCCCCCGCGCCCCCGATGGCCAGCCGGCCGTGCGCGGAGATCGTGGCGATCGCCGTGGCGGCGTCCGCGAGCGGCTGGGACATCGTGGCCGCCAGGATCACGATCTCGGGCTCGAGCCGGCGGGCCGCGGCCAGCAGGTCGGAAACCGGGGTGTCGGCTCCGAGGCAGGCGATGCGCCACCCGCGCGCGCGCAGCGCCAGCCCGGCGCACAGGAGCCCGAGGTCGTGGCGCTCGCCCGGCGGGCAGGCGAGCAGGGCGACCGGGCCGACGCCGCGCGACCACCGCTGCGCCAGCCCGTGCAGGCGGGCAGCCAGGAGCTGGCTGGCGAAGTGCTCCTCGGCGACCGTCGCCTCGCCGGCGGCCCAGCGCTGGCCGAGGGCGGCCAGGGTCGGGAGGATCACGTCGCGGAGCGCCGCGTCGATCTCCTCCGCGGCGAACAGGCGGTCCAGCGCCTCGTCGGCGGCGGCGCCGTCGAGCCGGCGCAGGGCGGCATCGAGGTCCCCGCGCAGATCCTCGGCCAGGCGTCCGGACCCGGCGGGGAGCGTGTCGCGGCCGGCGATGCGCGCCGCCTCTGCGGCGGCGAATCCCCGGGCGAGGAGGCCGAGCATCCGCCGGATCCTCGCCTCGTCGGCCGGGCTGTAGAGGCGGTACCCGGCCGCTGATCGCTGCGGGACCGTCAAGCCGTAGCGCCGCTCCCACGCGCGCAGGCGGTCCGGCGTGATGCCGACGCGGCGGCAGACCTCGCCAATGCGCAGGCCGGCGGTTCGGGCATCGTCGGGCACGTGGCCGCGGATGCTAGGCGCTCGGAGCGACCTATACAAACCTTCTCGAAACCTTGGACAGACCCTTGTCATTCACGGGCAGGGTGCGCCAGGATGGTGTTCGCACGCCACGTTTGCCGCCGCCATGACCGACCTCGAGATCGTTCCCAGCCCTGAGTCCGCGCGCGGGGCCGGCACGCCGCCGGCGCTCGGCGACCCGGCGGAGTTCGCGGCTGCCTTCGCGCGCCACGCGCCGCGCGCCTACGCGGCGGCGCGGGCGGTGCTCGACCACGCGGCAGCCGAGGACGTCGTCCAAGACGTGTTTGCCTCCCTGTGGGCGCGTCCGGGAGCGTATGACCCGCGCCGCGGCCCGCTCGGCGCCTACGTCGCGCTCATGGCGCGCAGCCGCGCCGTGGACCGGTGGCGCTCGGCGGCGGCCGGCACGGCGGCGAGCGAGCGGCTCGCCGCCCGGGAGCCCTGGCCGGATCACGCCGAGGATCCGGCCCACCAGGTGGCCGGTCGCGACCGCCTGGCCGAGATCTGCCGGGCGCTGCGCGACCGGCCCGTCGAGCAGCGGCGGGCCGTGCTGCTCGCGCACGTCGGCGGCCTCACCCACGAGGAGATCGCCGCGGCCACCGCCGTCCCGGTCGGGACCGTCAAGAGCCGGGTGCGGCTCGGCCTGGCCGGTGCGGCGGACCGGCTGGCGGCCTAGGCGGCCCGGGCGGGCACCGCGGCCGCGTATTCCGCGGGCGGAAGGGCGCGGGTAGACTCGCCCGGATGGGCGAGGATGTCGGGCTCGTGATGGGCGGACTGCTCGTGGCCTTCGTCGGCTTCGTGGTCCTCCTCGGCCTGTTCCACCCCCGGTCGGCCGCCCAGACACTGGACTGGAAGCCGACCCGGTCGCCCGAGCTCGAGGCGCAGAACGAGGTCGACGACCTCGCGCAGATGCTCGACGCCACGAACGACCGGCGGCGGCGCCGCGGCGAGCGCGAGCTCACGATCGAGCAGGTCGAGCTGCGCGTGGCCGCCGAGCGCGGCGAGCAGCGCTCGCGCGAAGACGACTACCTCGCGGCCGAGGACGTCGCCCAGATGCTCGCCGTCAAGAACGAGCGGCGGCGCCGGCGCGGGCTGCCAGACCTGACCGAGGCCGAGTTCCGCGCGTCGCTGGAGTCCACGCAGGCCAGGCTCGCCGCCGGGCGCCCGTCGCCGCCGCCGGCCTGAACGCCCGTGGCGCGGGTTCTGATCATCGGCGGCGGCTGCCGCGGGCGGGCACTGGCCGCGGCGCTCGTCGCCGACGGCCACGCGGTGCGGATGACCACCCGCGCTGCCGAGCAGCGGGCCGCGATCGCCGGCGCCGGCGCCGAGCCGTTCGTGGGCGATCCTGACCGCATCGGGAGCCTGATGGAGGCCCTCGCCGGGGTGACCGTGGTGTGCTGGATGCTCGGCACGGCCACCGGCGACCCGGACCGCGTCGCCGCGCTGCATGGGACCCGGCTGCGGTTCTTCCTCGAGAAGACCGTGGACACGCCGGTCCGCGGGGTCGTCTACGAGGCGTCCGGGACCGTGCCGGCCGCCGCCCTCGCTGGCGGGCGGGCGGAGGCGGAGGCTGCGGCCGCGACCTGGCAGATTCCGCTCGCCGTTCTCACGGCGCCGCCCGGCGATCAGGCGGCCTGGCTCCCGGCCGCCCGCGGAGCGGTGGCCGGACTGCTTCGCCCCGAGCCGCCCGTCGGCCCGTCCGGCTCTGTCAGCTCACGCGCAGCGCCGTGACCGTTGCGCCGGGCGCGACGATGTCCCGGCAGGCGGAGAAGGCCGCCACCACGTCGGGGTCGAACTGCGATCCGGCGCAGGCCTCGAGCTCGGCGAGCGCGGCATCTCCGTCCATCGCCGCGCTGTAGGGGCGGGCCGAGGTCATCGCCGAGTAGGCGTCGCAGACCGCGATGATCCGCGCGCCGAGCGGGATGCGCTCCCCCGCCGTGCCGTCGGGGTAGCCGCGGCCGTCCCAGCGCTCGTGGCTGGCGCGGACGAGGCGGGCGGCACCGGCCAGGGCGGGCGCCGCGGCGAGGATGCGCTCCCCGATCACCGTGTGCTGGCGGATGAAGTCGAACTCGCTCTCGTCGAGCGGCCCGGCCTTGTGGAGGATCGCGTCGGGGACCGCGATCTTGCCGATGTCGTGCAGCTCGGCAGCGCGGCCGAGGTCGCGGAGGTCATCGGCGGCGACGCCGAGCTGGCGGCCCACGGCCACCGACAGCTCGGCCACCTCGGCTTGGTGGTCCGAGAGGCCGGGCTCGCGCTCGTTGAGGACTTGGAGCAGGACGGCGCGCGACTGCTGGATCGGCGATGCCCGGCGGCTGTCCTTCTGGCGGTACATCCGCTGGTCGGCGAGCTGCATCGCCGCTTCGGCCTCGACGGCCTCGTCGGGCATCCCCACGGCGCCCCAGGAGGCCGTGACGCTGAACCCGTCGCCGGACTCCGCCAGTGCACCCGCGGCGGCGGCGATGGCGCGGGCCGCGCGGGGGCCGGGGATGGGGAGCAGCGCGTAGAACTCGTCGCCCCCGGCGCGGTAGGAGCTGCGCGGCCCCACGGCCTCGGCGAAGCGGCTGGCCAGCCGGGCCAGCAGGGCATCGCCGGCGGGGTGCCCGAACGTGTCGTTGTAGTGCTTGAACCCGTCGAGGTCGAAGAGGACGAGCGTGGCCGGCTCAGCTTCCGCCCGGGCCGCGGCGGCGGTGAGGTCGCGAACGAGGCGCCGGCGGTTCCCGAGCCCGGTGAGCCCGTCGGTGAGGGCGTCGCGCCGGCTGGCCTCGAGCAGTCCGCGGTTCTCGGCGAAGGCCATGGTCGTGCGGGCGAGGAGGAGCACGAGCGACAGCGCGGCGAGCCCGACCGCCACCGGGCTGATGGACACCGTCGCGCCGACGACGAGCAGCCCGAGGGCGGCGAGCGCGAAGGCGGACGGCGCCAGCAGGGTGCGCGAGCCGGCGAACCGGGCCGCCAGGTCGGTCGTGAACGGCTGCCAGGACGCGGCGCCGAGAAGCAGCGCCGAAGCGACGTAGAGGGTGTCCACGACCGTCCCGCGGCTGAAGTCGCCCGTGGCGCTGAGCTGGACGAGGGCGATGTTCCCGGCCGTGTTCGCGACGATGCCGGCGCAGATCAGCCCCCAGCAGATCCCGGGGCGCCAGCCCGTCAGGCCCAGGCTCATCACGACGTACGCGAGGATGGCCAGGTCCGCCATGAGGAACAGCGTGGGCGGGCTGGCCTGGGCCTCGGCTGCCGCGGCGGGGAAGAGCAGAGCGGCGGCGAACGCGCAGACCGCGACGCCGGCGATGAGGCCGTCGAGCGTGAGCCCGAGGTGCAGGCGGCCGATGCGCTGGCGGCCGAGCAGGAGCAGGGTGGCGCCGGCGCACAGGAAGCTCAGGCCCAGGAGGGCCTGGGTCAGCGGCGGGTAGGTTGCGGACGGGCTGGGCTCGAGCACGCGGTAGCTGACCTCCGCGGCCGCCCAGATCGCCACCCCGATCGCCGCGATCGTCCACGGGACGCGCAGCGCCCGGTCGCGGCGGGCCCGCAGCGCCAGGCTGCCGGCCGTGGCGAGGAAGAGCGCGGCGTAGAGCCAGTCGTCGACGAGCCGGTCGGCGACGCTGCTCCCCGGCCCGGCCAGCGCGTGGAGCCCGTGGACCGCGACGCCCACGACGGCGAACGCGGCGAACGCGATGAGCGCCCAGCGGCGAGACTCGCCCGGGGCCGGCGCGGCAGACGGGCGGGCAGCAGCGATGGGCCGGACCTCGGCGGCCATGGCCCTGATGTCGGCGCGGGAGCTGCCCGCCTTGAGGCCGGGCGGCGTTCGCTAAGCGCCGGCGCGCCGGGATTCGGCGCCGAGCACCGGGGCCAGCCGCTCGAGCAGATCCCCGAGGATTCGGGCGGTCGCGCCCCAAATCACGTGGCCGTCGATGTCGTAGACGCCGGTCCGGAACGGCACGCCCCGCCGCATGAGGCGCCGCCGGGCGTAGCTGTCCCGCACGGCGCCGAGCGGCAGCTCGAGGATCTCGGCCACTTCGGACGCGTTCGGCCGCCAGGCCAGCCCTGCGGGGATGATGCCGACGAACGGGTAGATGGCGTAGTTGGTGACCACGGTGGGCGTCGGAGGGAGCGCCCCGACGAGCTCGACCTGCGCCGGGGGCAGCCCGATCTCCTCGTCGGCCTCGCGCAGCGCGGTCTCGCGCAGATCCTCCTCGCCGATGTCCTGGCGTCCGCCGGGGAAGGAGATCTCGCCCGCATGCTTGCGCAGGTCCTCCCGGCGCCGGGTGAACACCGCGTGCAGCTCGCCGTCCTGGACGAACAGCGGGACGAGGACAGCCGCGTCGATGCGGCCGCGCACATCGAGCGCCGCCGCGTCCTCGGGCGCCAGCAGCAGCGGGCGGAGCGTCGCGGCGTCGGCCATCGGGCGCGGCCGGCGCTAGTGCGCGGCCAGCACCTCGACGCGCTCGTCGAACATGACCTCGCCCTCGAGTGTGCGGTGCACCGGGCACTTCGCGGCGATGACGGTCAGGCGCTCGACCTGCTCGTCAGTGAGGCCGTCGGGCAGCCGCACCCGCACCGAGAACTTCGTGGGGCAGCCGCGCTCGGCCGGCGTGTAGTCCACGTCGACCTCCACCGGGCCGATCTCCCACCCCTTGCGCTGGGCGTACATCTCCATCGTGATGGCCGCGCACGAGGCGAGGCTGGCGGCGAGCAGCTCCTGCGGGCTGGGCGCCGTGTCGTCGCCGCCCTCGTCGCGGGGCTCGTCGGCGGCGACGAGGTGCTCGCGGATCTTGATGTCGTGCTGGAAGCCGGTGCTCCGGCGGCGGCGGGCGGAAGCCTTCATCCGATGGGTCCTCCGGTGGGTCGAGGGGGGCTCCGCCCATCGTACTCCTGCCTGGGCGATACTCCGCGCCAATGTCTGGCGACCTCGCCATCGCCTTCTTCGACGTCGAGGGCTACACCGAATTCACGGCCGAGCACGGCGACGAGGCGGGGCTCGAGCTCGCTGAATCGCTGCTCGACATCGCCAGCGAACTCGTCGACGGAGCCGGCGGGACGGTCGTCAAGCGCCTTGGCGACGGCCTGATGGCCCGCTTCGACACCGCCCAGGATGCCGTGCGGTGCGCCACGGGGACCCAGCGGGCGCTCCAGGCCCGCGCGGCGCTCCAGGACGACGCCCCGGTGGCCGCGGCGAAGATCGGCATCCACGTCGGCCAGGTGCTCGAGCGCGACGGGGACATCTACGGCAACGACGTCAACCTGGCCGCGCGCCTGGTCGAGAAGGCCCGCGGCGGCCAGATCCTTCTCACCGAGCCCGTCGTGGAAGTGCTCGGCGAGAGCGCCGGGGCGCTGGACCTCAAGCGCATCGGCCGGCTCGACGCCAAGGGGCTGCGCGACAAGCCGCGGGTGTATCTCGTGCGCGAGGACGAGGCGATCCTGGCCGGCCCCGGGCCCCTGGACCTCGGGGACGAGGGCCTGCTCGTCGTCCTGGCCTGGGATGCGCCGGGCGACGACATGGATGCCTTCATCGCCGCCACCCGCGCCGCCGAGGCCGCGCTGAACGGCGTCGGCGGGCGGATCATCTTCTCGGGCGTCAGCGCCGAGCCGGACGGCCCGGACGTGCTGGCGCTGTGCACGCTCCCCGATGACGCGGCGCTCGACCGGCTCCGCGCGGCCGGGACGGCCGAGCGGTTCGCCGAGCTCTCGGTCGGGGCGCTGGAGGAGCGCCTCCTCGCCGTCTACCGGCCGATGCACACCTACGGCGTGCTGTTCCCCAGCGGGGCGCCCCCCGAATCGGACTGACCGCCCCGCCCGTCCGGACGGGCACGCGCGTGCGGCTGACGCGAGCGCAACGGCAGGGAGGCGCGGCCTGCGGGGCGGCGCCCCTCCGCGGGCGGCGGTGGTCGTCGCCGGCACGGAACGGCCGGCTGATCCGCCGAAGTTGAGGTTTGGCCGGCTGCATCCGCCGAACCTCAGCTCCGGCGCCCGGGCGCGTCCCTTTGCGGGCGGCGCAGGCTGAAGCCAGCCGCTTCGGCCTTCCGAGACTGAGTGGTCGACGATGTGCCGGCTGAGGGCCCTTCGGCCGGTCATTCCGGGCGAACCTCGACGCCACCGCCCGGCGGCCCGCCCGGCGCCGCA
>JAXLTD010000021.1:0-12963 GCA_046330225.1 Solirubrobacteraceae bacterium
CGCGTGCGGCTGACGCGAGCGCAACGGCAGGGAGGCGCGGCCGGCGGGGCGGCGCCCCTCCGCGGGCGGCGGTGGTCGTCGCCGGCACGGCACGGCCGGCTGATCCGCCGAAGTTGAGGCTTGGCCGGCTGCATCGGCCGAACCTCAGCTCCGGCGCCCGGGCGCGTCCCTTGTGCGGGCGGCGCGGGCTGAAGCCAGCCGCTTCGCCTTCCGAGACTGAGTGGTCGACGATGTGCCGCCTGAGGGCCCTTCGGCCGGTCATTCCGGGCGAACCTCGACGTCACCGCCCGGCGGCCCGCCCGGCGCCGCAGCCGGCATCCGACCGCGTCCCTTCGCTGCCCGCATCGAGCTCGCGTGCTGCCGGCGCCCCCCAGCCGGCCGCTCGCCGGACTTCCGCCTGCTCGCCTACGCCAGCGGGTTGAAGAGCAGCCCCGTCGGGACCTTGGGATAGAAGTAGGTCGACTTCGGCGGCATCGTCTCGCCGGCTGCCGCCACGGCGGCGATGCGCGTCACCGGCGTGGGCGCCATGTAGAAGGCCGCGTCGTAGGTCCCGTCGTCGACGAGCGCGCGGGCCTCCGCGAACGAGCGGGCGTAGCCCAGGCCCCGGAAGTGGGAGATGTCGTCCTCGCTGAGGCCGAGCGCGCCCTTGAGGACGAGCGCCTCGAGCACCGCGGTGTCGAGGTGCCGGTAGGCGTCCGAGGCCCCGGGCAGCGCGGCGGCGACCGCCGCGTCGTCGGACAGGGTGAGCATGAACGGGCGGCGGACGTGGCCGTCGACGTAGCCGATGCGGACGGTCTCACCCTCTGGCGGGGCAAGCTCGTCTGCAGAGGCCAGTTCCGCGACGGTGAAGTGCGCGCGCAGCGCGGCGGCCAGCGCCTCCTGCTTGGCCGGATCGTCCGCGAGGCCGGAGACGAGCCGGTGGGTCGGGAAGACGGTGAGGCCCGGATCCTCCAGCGCGACGAGCAGCATGAGGACGTAGCGGTGCTCGCCCTCGCCGCCGATCTCCTCGGCGTAGACGCGCGCGGTCTCGTAGCGGTGGTGCCCGTCGGCGATGAGCAGTTCGGCGTCGGCCAGCGCGGCCTGGATGGCGGCGATCGCCGCCGGATCGCCGATGCGCCAGAGCCGGTTGGCGGTCCCGTCGTCGTCGTCGGCCTGCACCCACGGTGCCGCCTGGGTCACCTCGGCCAGCGCGGCCCGGGCGCCGCCGGTGGCGTCGGCGTACAGGGAGAAGATGGGGGAGAGGTTGGCCTGCGTGGCGCGGGTGAGGCGGAGCCGGTCCTCCTTCGGGCCGGGGTGGGTGCGCTCGTGCGGGCGGATGCGGCCCGGCCCGTAGTCCTCGACCCGGACCCGGGCGAAGATGCCCTGCCGCGTGCGGCGGGCGCCGTCGGGCCCGGTGTAGTCCTGGGCCAGCGCCCACAGGGCGGGCGCCTCGTCCCGGACGACGGCGCCCTCGTCCTGCCACTCGCGCAGCAGCGCGGCGGCAGCGGCATAGGGGTCGTCCCCTGCCGGGAGGTCGACGCCGACGACGTTGTGGGGGGAGCGGGCGGCCAGGGCGGCGCGCTGCTCCGGGTCGATCACGTCGTAGGGCGGGGCGATCACGCCCGCCAGGGGTCCGACCCGGGCCAGGTCGTAGTGCAGCGCGCGGAGGGGCCTGACGTCAGCCATCGGCCGCCGAGGCTATCGGAGCCGCGGGCCGGACAGCCGGGGTCAGTCGCGGCCGCCGAAGTCGGTCGTGTAGGTGCCGCCGTTGCTGCGCCCGACCGGCGTGCCGAGCGCGATGCCGATGCCGATCTCGTCGAAGCTGCCGTCGAGGATGTTGCGGCGGTGACCGGGGCTGTGCATCCAGGCCCGGACGATCGCGGAGGGTGTGGCGAGCGAACCGCTGCCCCAGGCGATGTTCTCGCCGATCGTCCACGAACGAGCGCCGTTGACGTAGCCGGTGCGCCGCAAGCGGCGGTCGAAGGTCACGCCGCCAGGGCCGGTGTGGGAGAAGTAGCCGCGGGCCACCATGTCGCGCGAGTGGTGGCGCGCCGCGAAGGAGAGCCGCGCGTTGAGCCGCATCGGGCGAAGCCCGTGATCGCCCCGCGCGTCGTTCAGGAGGCAGAGCGTCACGTCGACGGCATCGCCGGCCCCGAGGTCTGACGGCGACGACTGCGCGCCCGGGCACGCGCCCGCGCTCGCGCCCGGAGCCGCCACGGCGAGCGCCGCGAGGCTCGCGAGGGCGGCGGCAGTGAGGGCTGTGAACGTGCGGGCCATGACGAGGGTGCGCCGCGGACGGGCGGAGCACCGGGCGGGCGCAAGTCGGGTCGTTCACTGGATCGGCGCCCGGCGGCCCGGTGCCGACCGCCACGGCCGAGCCTGGACGTTCGTTCGGGTGGCCCCCGTAGACTCCGGGCCATCGGGGCGTGGCGCAGCCTGGTAGCGCACCTGCTTTGGGAGCAGGGGGTCGCCGGTTCAAATCCGGCCGCCCCGATTGGCAGGCCGAGCCGGACACGGGCGGGCGCGTCACGACGCGGAGAGCCGTCAGCAGGATCGGGGGTCCCGCCGTCAGACGCCCTGGAAGCAGTACCCCACGCGTTTGGTGACCTTGAGCGTCGGGCCCTGTTTGAACTTCGTCGTCGCGGTCACCTCGAGCGGCACGACGCGGCGCTCGGGCTTCCGGCTCGTGCAGCTCATGGCCTCAGGGTGCCGCGGCACCTTCAGTGTGGCCGAGCGGCTCCGCGCCACCGCGCGCTTCGCCGTCGCCGTGCCAAAGCCGGCCTGCGGGCTGAGGAAGCGCATCGCGTAGCGGGTGAACTGGGCCTTGCCGCCGGAGACCCGCACGCCGGCCTTCAGCTGCCTGGCGCTCGTCGAGTCGGGCGCGACGAGCTCGACCCGTGCGCCGCCCTTCGTCGCGACCGCGGGCGAGCAAGCGTCTCTCGCGCTGCAGATGTGCTGCACCACGATGCGGTCGTCGGTGCGGCGGGCGATCCACACGTCGCCGGCGGCGTTGCCGGACACGCGGAGGTCCCCGGTGAGGCGGTCGCCGCTGTTCGGCTCGTACGCGATCAGCGGTGCGCTCGCCGCCCGTCGCTTGCCCTTCCCGGCGACGCGGCGGTAGACGACACAGACATCGCCGACGCCGGCGCGGCGGTTCCTCGTGGCGCACAGGTCGTCGTCGATGAAGGCAACGTGCGTGACGAGCGCCCCGTTCTTCTCACTGGACTCGGCGTCGACGGTGTGGGTGCCCGTCCCGGGTCCGCTCCCGGCACGCACGTCGAGGGGGAACGTGGCGAACGCGTTCTCCTTCGACGGGTCGGCCAGCTCGACGAGCCGGGCGGCGCGGCCGGGGCGTCGCAGGATGCGCCAGCCCGGCGCGGCGGCGTAGGCGGCCACGCCGGACGACGGGCCGGGGCGCACCGAGGCGAGCAGCAGGCCGGCATGGACCGCGCTCGCGCGCTTGGACCACGCGCCCACCTCGTCCTTGTCGCCGGTGGCCTGCACGTAGCCGCCGGACGTGGAATCTCCTGACTTCTCACTGAACGAGCTGGAACAGACGGCGAACCGGTGCCGGAGCCCGGCATCGATGGCGCACGGGAAGACGGGGCCGAGCGCGTCGCCGAACGGGCGCGGGATCCGCATCGGCGCCCAGGGGGGCTTGAGGCTCGGGAAGAACGTGTCCTGGTCGATCTCGTGCTGCTTGCCCATCTCGAGCGCGAAGGCGACCGGGTAGTTCTGGGTGGCGATGTCCTCGTCGGTGCCGGGCGGCACCCGGGCGCTGCTCCCCGCTTCGGCAACGGCGAGCACGGCAGTGCCGTCATCGGAGAAGCGGAAGGCTGGGCCGAAGAGGCGGCGGGTAAGCAGCTCGACCGGGCCCTGGAAGAGCGGCCCGCCCGTGGAGCCGAAGACGGCGTCGCCCGTGGACCAGGCAACGTCCCATGGGTGCCCGGCCGGTCCCGAGCCGATGTGCAGCTCGGGGTAGGCGTTGGCGACGTCCTTCTGGAGGATCTGCTCGACCGGACAGGACTTCGCGCGGGGCGGGAGATAGCAGACGAGCAGCTGCGGGGCGGCGCCGGAGCGGTTCCAGACGACGACCGCGCCGCCTTCGGGCGTGACCTCGATCGAGGGGTGCTGGCCGGGACCGAGATCCACCGGCGGGCCGGCGGCGGCCGGGGCCGCCATGACCAGAAGCACGATGAGGACGACCAGGAACGCGATGGCGGCACGGTATAGGGTCGCGCGCACATGAAGTTCGGGTCTCGGGTGCTGATCGCCGGAATCGCCTTGGCGTCGGCACTGTGCGGCTCCGCGCAGGCAGAGATCACCGCCAAGCGCGTGAAGCTCGCCACAGGCACCCAGGGTGAGGTGAGCCGGAAGGGCCGCTCGGGGATCGGCTTCCTCTGGCCCGGCGGAGAGCTCGGCGGTTCGGTGGCCGGGCTGGGGGACGTAAACGGCGACGGCATCGGTGATGTCGGAGTGTCCGCGCCCTTCGCGGACGCGAACAGCAAGTTCGCCGCTGGCGTGGCCTACGTCCTCTACGGGCCGGTCACCGGCCCGCTGGACCTGGGCGCGCCGCCGGCCGGCCGCGGGTACCGCATCTTCGGCGTGCGCGAGGCCGGCGCGGCCGGCGGCGGCATCGGTGCGGCCGGGGACGTGAACGGCGACGGGATCGGCGACCTGCTCGTGGAGGAGACGGGGACGATCACGACGCATGTCGGCTTCACGCACGTCGTGTTCGGAGCGAAGACGTCGGGGAACCTGAACGTGAACGGCCTGCGCGGTCGCGGCTTCACGATCCGCGAGACCCAGGCCGGCGGCGAGATCGGCGCAGCCCTGGGCGACCTCAACGGCGACGGGCGCGGCGACTTCTACAAGGCTGCCCGGTTCGTGGCGGGCCGCAGTGCCGCGGGCGACGTGTTCGCGTCCAGCGGCGCGAAGCTGACCGGCGTGGAGGAGGGGCAGCGCGTGACGGCGGCCCCGGCGGGCGACGTGAACGGCGACGGCCGCAACGACGCGATCTTCGGCGTGCGCAGCGCCCTGGCCGCCGAGCCGAACCGGGCGGTGGTGATCTTCGGCGCGGCCGGGCTGAAGACGTTCGACCTCACGAGCCCAGGCCCGGGCGGCTTCGTCATCCGCGGGAAGAAGGGCGACGACGACTTCGCGGAATCGGTGGCGGGCGCCGGGGACGTGAACGGCGACGGAAAGGCGGACGTGATCATCGGGAATGCTCACCCGCTCACCGCCATCCGCACGGATGCCACGCTGCCGAAGGAGGACCTCGATCGCAGCGGCGGCGCGGTCGTGGTGTTCGGGGCCGCGGCGGGCCCGGCGGTCGAGGCCGACGACCCCGGGGCACGCGGCTTCCGCATCCTCCCGGGCCCGAGCGACCGGCTGGCCGGAGCCGCGGTCACCGGCCTCGGGGACGTCGATGGCGACGGCCGCAGCGAGGTGGCGGTGGGCATCCCCGGCTCCACGGCCTCCGGGGCCGCGGGCGTGCGCGGCAGCGTCGCGGTCGTGTTCGGCCGGGCCGGGACGTCCAGCGTGAAGCTGGGGAAGCTCGGGGACGGCGGGCTCCGGGTGCCCGGAGCCCGCGGCCCGGGCGCGTTCGGGACCGCGCTGGGCGCCGCGGACGTGAACGGCGACGGGGTGCGGGATGTGCTGGTCGGCGCGCCTGACGAGCAGGCCGGAAGCGACGCCGGCGCGGGCGCGGCCTACGCGATCGTGCTGAAGAGCCGGCCCACGTGCGAGGGCAAGGCGGCCCAGTTCACGGTCCTCGGCAAGGGCACCGACGCGTGGACGATGGTGGACAGCGACGGCATCTCCCACATCGCCTGGGTGTCGGGGCAGTTCCCGGACACGCGGCTCAACCATCGGCGCCAGCTCCCCGGCTGCGGGCTCGGCAAGGACACCGTCTTCCCCGATGAGCCGGGGTCGTTCCAGGACCCGCGAATCGTCGAGGACACCAAGAACGACCGCCTGCTGCTGTTCTACACGCTCGGCTTCCCGATCCCCGTTGACAAGCAAGGGCTGTGGGTGGCGGTGTCGCGAAACGGGGGCGCCTCGTTCGAGCCGGGCCGGCACGTGATCCCGCCGCCCGGCGACGACGAGCATCCGGGCTGGCTGTTCGCCGGGATCAACCGCGCACTGCCGGCCCAGGGCGTCTCGCCCGTCGACGGATCGGTCTGGTCGCTCACCGACCAGACCGGGCTTCCGGCGTTCCAGCTGTCCGCGGCGTTCGCCCCGCTCACGGCGACCGGCACGCTGTCGGAGAAGATCGCCTCACGGCTGCGGGTATCCGCGATGGTGGATCGAGCGGGCATCCCGTACTTCGGGTTCCAGGCAGCCGCGACGCCGTACGTGCACGTGGGCGCGAAGCCCAACGGCGCCGGGGCCGACTACGACGTGCCGATCGGCAACCCGACCGACGACGGCGGGCAGGTCGGCTTCGCGGCGGGGAAGCGCGGCGTGGTGGCCGCGACGGTTGCCCGCGACGCGAGCCGCAACCAGCGGCTCGAGCTGTGGAGCGTGGGCCCCGACCGCAAGGCCGTGCGGCGAGGCGCCGGGACGACGCTCGCGGACACCGACACGGTCGTGTTCCCGTCGGTCGGGCAGCGGCCGGGCGGCGCGTTCGACGCGGTCTTCGAGGGCCGGAACTCCGACACCTGGCTGCTCCCGCTGAGCGGCAGCGGTGCGCCGGCGACGGCCCCGCTCGTCGTGAACTCACTGATTCCCGGCACGCCGGGTCACGAGCTGCGGTTCCAGCCGGTGGCGGGCCTGTCGGACGACGGAGCCGGGTGGGTGGTCGGCATCGACGGCCGCGACCATGTCGTCGCCGTGTCGGTCGGCGGTGCGGTTCCCCCGCCCGCCGGCGCGGGGATCGCCAGCGGGCCGGCGCGCTACCAGGCGGGAACGCCGACGGCGAGCGGCTGCGTTCCGGTGCGGGCCAGGAGCCGGGTCGCCGCCCGGGGCGCTGTGCAGGTCCGGCAGGGCACCCGCGTGGTTGCCCGGCGGACGTTGAACCTGAAGGCCGGCCGCACGCTGAACGCCTGCCTGAAGCTCAGCGTGTCGCGCCGCTCGGTGCAGGGGAAGCGGCTCACCCTGTCCGTGCAGAGCACCGTCGGCCGGACGCGCTTCCCGGTCGGGACCGGGAAGCTGCGCGGCTGAAGCGCAGCTCGGCCGCGTAGCCGCGGACCGGCCAGACGGCTGGCGCCAAGCGCACGTCTCGCGCGGCGCTGGGCTGGGCTGGGCTGGACTGGACGCCGTCCCGCTTTCTCTTCTCCGGGCACCGGGCGAGCGCACGCGCGCCCAGTCGTCGAGGTTCCCAACCGATCGGGCAGGTCGCCACGGACCGTGCCCATCAGCCGTTCCGGATTCTCCGAAAGGACCTCATCGATGCACTCACGCACGGCACCTCGACGCACGGCACTCGGCCTCACGGCCGCGGGCGTCCTCACCGTGGCGCTGGCCCCGGCGGCACTTGCTGCCACGCCGACCAACACCGCGAAGCTCAAGCGGGCCGGGGACACGTCCCTGACGCTCGACAAGAACGCCGCCAAGGCGCTGAAAAGCCTGGGCGTGAAGGTCGCCCCGATCAGCCCCGCCAAGGTCAAGGGCGGCGCGGTCGCGTTCCCGATCACCAGCGGCGACGTTGATCCCAAGCTCGCCGACGGCGCGCTCATCAACCACTCCGGCGGCCTGTCGTTCTCTGCCGGCAAGACGAAGGTGGCGCTGAAGAACTTCCGCATCCGGGTCACCTCCTCGCAGGCCACGATCTCGGCGGCGATCGGCACGAGCCGCGCAACGATCATCAACCTCGACACCTCCAAGGCGAAGGTCACCCGTCCGGGCCTGAACCTGCGCCTGGCGAACGTGGGCGTCAAGCTCAACGCCACGGGCGCGAGCGCGCTGAACAAGGCCTTCAAGGTCAAGGCCTTCAAGCCCGGCCTCAAGCTCGGAACCGCGGTCGTCAACGCGCAGTTCGCGCAGTTCATCATCGAGGGCGGCACCACGGCCGTGACGCTCGACGCCGGCACGCTCGGCGCGATCACGGGCGCCGGGTTCACCCCGTCCATCGTCGCTCCCGCGACGCTGGCCGGCGGGGTGGCCACGTTCCCGATCGTCAAGTCGAAGATCGCCGCGAACCTCACCAGCGGCGTCATCTCCCACTCGGGCGGCCTCACGCTGACGAAGGGCGGGACCCCGACCAGCGCGACGAACTTCGACATCACGCTGTCGGCCAACCCGTCGCTCGCGGCGACCATCAACGGCGCGGCCGGAGCGAAGGTTCCGATCCTGAACCTCGACCTGGGCGGCCTCAAGCAGACGGTGAAGGGCCAGACCGTGACCCTCGGCGGCGTCCTGGCGAAGGTCAACGCGACGCTCGCCGGTGCGCTCGGCCTGCCGTCGGCAAATGGTGCGACGCTCGGCACCGTCGTCCTGACGGCCAAGATCCGGTAGGCAGGGGCCGGTCCGGACGGATCGGCATCGATTGCGGCTGAGGGCGGCCCACGGGCCGCCCTCAGCCGTGTCCGGAGGCCGGTTCTCAGCGCAGGGTGCTCAGGCGAACGCGCGATACACGAACTTGACGCGCCGCGATGCCTTCGAGCATCGGATGATGAGGAACTCGTCCGAGGCGTACGCGCCCTTGCACGCGTAGCCGAGGACGTGGCGCACCACGAACCGGGTGTTCCTCCGATACCGGAGGATGTACGCGTGGGCGACGGTCGCGCCCCGGGCGCAGGTGTCGTTGCTCACCTGCAGCCAGCCCTGCTCGCCCCGCCCGAAGTCCGGGTTGGCCTTCACGTTGCAGGAGCGGTAGGCGGATGCACGGGCGGCGGGCCCCGCGGCGGCCGCCGCGGGGGTCGCGGCGGCGGCGAGCACGAGCACGGCGGCGGCGGCGGGTGGGAGGCGCAAAGATCGCATGACCCTTCCAGGCTCGACGTGGCGGGAACGCACTCATCATCCTGCGCGCCCCGCCGGGCCGCCACCGCAGCGGCCACGCGCGGTCGCGCGCGAACTACGGATTCGGGACCGGGCGGCGCAGCGTCGTGCCGGGCGCCGCCGCTCCCGCTTCAGCCTGGGGGACCGCGACGTTCCCGCGCCTGCCGGCGGTAGGCTGCCCGCCGCCATGGATGCGAGATCGGACGTCCGGAGCTGGCAGCGGGCGGCACGTGCCGCCGCCACGGGCCTCGTGCTCGCGGGCCTGGGGGTGGGTGCGCTTCCCGCGACCGCCGCCGCGCGCGGCGCCCGGCTGGATCCGGCGTTTGGAGGCGGCCGGGGCTGGGTGACGACCCGCATTCCCGGGATGAACGGAGTCGCCTACGGCGCCGCGGCGACGGCCGGCGGGAAGATCGTCATCGCCGGCCAGGCGACGACCCGCTCGGGCAACGGGCAGATCGTCGTGGCCCGCTACCTGCCGTCCGGGCGGCTCGACACCGGGTTCGCCTCGCGCGGGATCTTCACGACGGCGCTGCCGTCCAAGCTCGGCCCGTTCCTGGCAACCGCGGTCGTCGCCGAGCGCTCCACCGGCCGCCTCCTGGTCGCCGGCGGCTACGGCCAGGGCTCGATGCTCGTGCTGCGGCTCACGCCGGCCGGGCGGCTGGACTCGGCGTTCGGCCGGCACGGCCTCGCGGTCACGCCGGCCGGCGGCATCGCGCAGTCGCTGGCGATTCAGCGCGACGGAAAGCTGCTCGTGGGCGGCTCGAACGCCAACCGCAACGGCCGGCCCATGGCCGTGGCGCGCCTGACCCGAACCGGCACGCTGGACCGCCGATTCGGACGGGGCGGGATCGCACAGCCGCTCTTCTGGAATCCCGACCTGGCGGCCAGCGCCGGCGTGGCGTCCCTGGCCCAGGCCGCCGACGGGAGCGTCATCGGCGCCGGGCACCTCGACTACATCGGCTCCGACGGGCACGGGAGCGCCGGGATCTTCCGCCTCTCCGCCACGGGGCAGCCGGTGGCCGGCTTCGGCACGGCGGGCCACGCCGAGGTCGCGTTCACCCAGCCCGGAGGAGCCTTTGCCCAGTGGTTTCCGTGCGCCATGGGCGTCGACCGCCGCGGCCGGATCACGGTGACCGGGGACGGGTCTGCGGGGGCCGCCCCGGCCCTGCTCACCACCCGGCTCACCGCAGGCGGGCGCCTGGACTCCTCCTTCGGCACCGGCGGCCGGGCCGTGACGCCCGGCCTGCGGGGCGGCAGCGACACGACCTGCGGCGCCGCGCTCGGCCCGGCCGGGACGCTGACCGCCGGCGTCGGCGTGTCGCTCGCCCAGCTGTTGCCCGGCGGGACGGCGAACGGCGCCTTCGCGCCCGGCGGCGTGCTGCGGATCGCGGCGCCGCGCGGGGTCGGCATCAACGCCGTCGTCCTGCCCGGCGGGCGGCGGGCGGTCGTCGCCGGGTTCGCCGGCTCCTCGCTCTACGTCGCGCGCTACCTCCTGCCGGCGCAGCCGTAGCCAGCGCACCGCCGCCCGCGCGGCCGGCGTGGACGCTGCGCGGCGGATGGGCAACAATCGCACCGTGACGACGTCGCCCCCCGGCGGACTGGAGCCGTCCCACGCCGTCGCCGCTCGCTGGCTGGCGGCGGGACGGCGGGTGGCCGCCGCCACGCTCGTCGCGACGGACGGGTCCTCGCCGCTGGACCCCGGCGCCACGATGCTCGTCGACGAGCAGGGCGCGATCGAAGGCTCGGTGACCGGCGGCTGCGTCGAAGGCGCGCTGGTCGAGGAGGCCCAGGCGGTCCTCGCGGGCGGCGGCCCGCGGCTGCGCACCTACGGGATCAGCGACAGCCAGGCTGCGGGCGTCGGCCTCATGTGCGGCGGCACGGTGCACATCCTCGTCAGCGAGGTGGCACCCGAGAGCGGCGCCGTCCTCGAGGCCGTGCGCGACGCGGTGGCCGCCGGGACCCCGGCGGCGCTGGCCACGCTGGTCGACGGCGAGTCGGCGGGCGCCCTGATGGGGGTCGTCGGGTCCGAGCCGGTCGGCACCCTCGGCCTCGGCGGGCGCTTCGACCGTGCCGTCGAGCGCGACGCCCTGGGCTGCCTGGCCCACGGGATCAGCGCGCTGCGGCAGTACGGCGCCACAGGCGAAGTCATGGGGACCGGCGCCCGCGTGTTCATCCAGGCCTTCGCGGCTCCCGCCCGGATGGTGATCTTCGGCGCGATCGACTTCTCGGCCGCCGTGGCCGCGCTGGCCCGCACGCTCGGGTACGCCGTGACGATCTGCGACGCCCGCCGGCCGTTCACCCTGGCCACCCGCTTCTCCGTCGCCGACGAGGTCGTCGTCGACTGGCCCGACCGCTACCTGGCCGGCGTCGAACTGACCGAGCGCGACGTCGTGCTCGTCTTCACGCACGACCCGAAGTTCGACGAGCCGGCCCTCATCGGCGCCCTCGCGACGCCCGCCGGCTACATCGGCGCGCTCGGGAGCCGCCAGACCCACGAGGACCGCGTCCGGCGCCTGCTCGCCGCCGGCGTCGACGCCGCCGAGCTCGAGCGGATCGCTTCGCCGTGCGGCCTGGACATCGGCGCCCGCACGCCGGAGGAGGCGGCCGTCTCGGTCGTTGCGGAGATCCTCGCCCGGGCTGCCGGCCGCTCCGGACGCCCGCTCAGCGAGACCGCGGGCCGCATCCATGCGGACCGTCCGGTTCCCGCCGAGCTCGGCTGACCCGAAGGCCCGCGCGGAGGACCGCCCGCACCTCGGACGCGGCCGGACCGCCGCCGCGGCGGTCCCGCCGGCCGCCGCTCAGAGCCCGAGCGAGCGCCCGACGATCTCCTTCATGATCTCGTTCGCGCCGCCGTAGATCCGGGTCACGCGGGCGTCGGCCCAGGCCCGGGCGATCGGGTACTCGGTCATGTAGCCATAGCCGCCGTGCAGCTGCACGCAGCGGTCGATCACGCGCCCCTGCAGGTCGGTGCACCACCACTTTGCCTCGGCGGCATCCTCGGCCGTCAGCTCCCCGGCGTTCAGCGCCTCCACACAGCGGTCCAGGAACGCCTGGGCGACGTCGATCTCGGTCCGGCACTCGGCGAGGGCAAAGCGCGAGTGCTGGAAGCTCCCGATCGCCTGGCCGAACGCGCGGCGCTCGCGCACGTAGTCCAGGGTCCACTGCAGCGCCGCCTCGGCGGCGGCGACCCCGGCGATGGCGATCGACAGCCGCTCCTGGGCCAGGTTGGCCACGAGCTGGCCGAACCCGGCGCCTTCCGCGCCGAGCCGGTTGGCTTCCGGGACGAGGACATCCGCGAAGGAGAGCTCGGCGGTGTCCTGCGCGTGCATCCCGATCTTCTCGAGGTTGCGGCCGCGCTCGAAGCCCTCCATCCCGCGCTCGAGGACGAGCAGGCTGATGCCGCGGTGGCGCTCGGACGGGTCGGTCTTGACGGCCGTCACGACGAGGTCGGCGTTGATGCCGTTGGTGATGAACGTCTTGGCGCCGTTGACGCGGTAGCCGCCGTCGGCCCGGTCGGCCCGGGTGGACATCGACGCGAGATCGGACCCGATGCCCGGCTCGGTCATCGCGAGCGCCGTGATGAGCTCGCCGCTCGCGATGCCCGGCAGCCACCGCGCCCGCTGCTCCTCGGAGCAGTACGCCAGGAAGTACGGCGCGCAGATGTCGTTGTGCAGCGTCAGGCCGAGGCCGAACCCGCTGACCCCGGCGCGCTGCACCTCCTCGCCGATCACGACGTTGAAGCGGAAGTCCTCGACGCCGGCGCCGCCGTGCTCCTCCGGGACGGCCATCGCGGTGAACCCGTGCGCGCCGGCGGCGGCGTAGAGCTCGCGCGGCACGATGCCGTCCCGCTCCCACTGGGCGTGGTGCGGGACGACCTCGCGCTCGAGGAACGTCCGGAAGCTCGCCCGGAAGTCGTCGTGCTCAGGCTCGAAGAGGCGCCGGCGCATCGCGGCGCCAGTATGGCGCCTCCCCGGCCCGCGCAGCCGGGACGGCGGCGCGGGGATTCCCGCTCGCTGCGGGAGTCCGCGACCGGACATGGGTCCC
>JAXLTD010000022.1:0-11882 GCA_046330225.1 Solirubrobacteraceae bacterium
CCCGGCCGCCGATTGCGGGCCCTCCAGCGCCGGCAGCGGAGGGAGGCGGCCGCCGGCCAGGAAGGCCAGCGCCCGCGCGATCGGGATCAGGCGCAGCTGCGCGGCCGCGCCGAGGTCGCGCAGGCCGAGGAACGCGGTGCGGGCCGAGTACCCGGAGCGGGCCCGGATCCGGACGGGGTCGAAGGCGCGGCTGCGGCGCAGGGACTCGAGCGCCGCCAGAGTGCCAGGGGCGTACGCCGCGGTCACGACGTGCCCAAGCCAGCGGCGCGGCCCGGCGGGGGCCAGCCGGTCCCCGGCGTCGGGGACGAGCCGCCAGCGGGCCCGTCCGCCGGTGGTCGCGGTCGTCGTGGGCCGGCGGGCGACGATGAGGATGACGTTCCACTCGCCCGCAGCCGCAGCGGCCTTCACGCCGCCCAGGACGACCGTGCCGGGCGCGCGCAGCCCGGAGATCGCCAGCCGCGGGCGGCCGGCGTGCGCGGTGCCGGAGCGCACGGCGGCCTGGAAGATGGCGGCGTCGCCCGGCGCGGGCACAACCAGCCGCCCGCCCGGCGGCGTCGCGGCGCCCGCGGCAGGCGCACCCAGCCCCGCGGCGGCGAGCGCGGCCAGCAGGCACCCGGGCGCACGGCGCATCGGCGTCAGGCCGGCGCGTGCACGGCCTGCGCGGCCGCGACGAGGTCGTGCACCGCCTGCGCGTTGCCCTCCCGCAGCAGCGCGATCGGGTCGGGGTCGCCGTTGACGATCGACTCGAAGAAGGCCTTGCGGTCCTGATAGGTGGGCAGGGTGCCCTTCGCCCAGCCGCGCGCGTCGTTGAGGATCACGGCGAGGTCGGCGTAGGGCTCGCCGAACTGCTCGGCGATCTCGCGCTTCATGCGCTTGGCCAGGGCCGGAGAGGCGCCGGCGGTCGAGATCGCAATCGCGAGCGGGCCGGTCCGGACGATGGCCGGGAGGATGAAATTGCACAGCGGCGGAACGTCGACGACGTTCACGAGCATCGCCCGGCGCTCGGCGTCCTCGTACACCTTGATGTTGACCTCCGAGTCGTCCGTGGCCGCGATGACCATGAAGGTCCCCTCGAGGTCGGCCGGCTCATACGCGCGCTGCTCCCAGCGGATCGACCCTTCGGCAGCGAGGGCGGCCAGCGCCGGCTCGGCCTCGGGCGCGACGAGCACGACCTCGCCGCCGCAGGCGAGCAGCCCCTCGGCCTTCTCCAGGCCGATCTCGCCGCCCCCGACCACGAGGCAGCGCCGGCCCGTGAGCTTCAGGCAGGCGATGTAGAACGGCGTCGCGAGCATGTCGCGCACGCAGGACTGGTCGCAGATCCCCTTGCGGAGCTGGCAGACGCACTCTTTTCCGGCGTAGGCCTGGGCGGGCATGGTCTGGACAATGTAGACGCTCGTAAGCTTCACGAGGATCACGTGAGCTCGCCTCCCGCCTTCCAGCCCATCCCCTTCCGTGCTGCCGCCCCGGGCGAGGGCTACTTCGAGGACGGCGCGCTGATCCGCCGGGTCAACCGCGAACTGATCGTGGCCTTCTCCGGCGCCCGGGCCCTGCTCCTGCAGGCCGCGCACCCGGTGATGTTCGAAGGCTTCTACGACCGCACGGCCGGCCACGCCGACCCGCATGGGCGCCTCGCCCGGACGGCGACGATCATGAACACGATCTACTTCGGCCGGCGCGCCGACGCCGACGAGATGACCGCGCGCGTCCGCCGGGTCCACGCCCGCATCCGCGGCGAGCTGCCCGAGCCGGCCGGCCCGTTCCCGGCCGGCACGCCGTATGCCGCCGACGACCCGAAGTACCTCCTGTGGACCCTCGCGGCGCTCGTCGACTCCGCCGACCGCATCTACCGCCGCTACGTCAGCGGCCTGCACCGCGACGAGCGCGACGCGCTCTGGCAGGACTACCGGCTCGTCGGCCGCCTGTTCGGCTTGGAGGACGCCGACATGCCGCCCGACATCGAGGCGTTCGACGCGTACATGGACGCGATGATCGGCGGGGGCGAGCTGTGGGTCACGCCGCGCGCCCGCGAACTCGGCCTCGCTGTCGTCTTCCACCCGCCCGCGCCGCTGCACATGCGCTGGCTGGTCGAGGCGGTGAACTTCCACGTCGCCGGCTCGCTGCCGCGGCGCGTGCGCCGCGGCTACGGGCTCTCCTGGGACCCGGTGCGCGGGGCGGTCCGCCGCGGCGGCGCCGAGTACACCAAGCGGGTGCTCCTGCCGCTGCTGCCCGCCGCGGTCCGGCGCACGCCGGTGGCCGGCGGGCGGTTGCTGCCCGGGCCGCCGCGGGCGCAGGATGCGCCGGCGCGGGCCGAAGCGGCCTGAGCGGGCGCGGCGCCCCCCGGCAGGTCCTCCGCCGGGCTGCACGGCGCTGGGCCCGGGACGGCTCGGGCTCGTCGCAGGCCGCGCTACGGCCGACGGATCGCGGTGCTGGCCACGTTGCCTTCGAGCCACGAGACCACCAGGGTCCGCTGGCCCCCGCCGGCGGCGTGAAGGCCCGTGCCGTGACCCAGCCGCGCCGCCCTTTCGAACCCCCGCCCGGCGCGGAACAGGGCGGCGACGACGCTGAGGCGGGCGTATACCTCCCACGCGACGACCGCGTCGCCGCCATCGTCGAACGCCACGACCGGGAATCCCACCGCATCCGACGAGCGGGCCAGGCGGCCCGTTGCCCCGAAGCTGACGCCGTCGGGGGCGTAGGCGGCCGCGATCGCGGTGTGCTCGCGGCCGGGCTCGATGGTGCCAGTCGGCGATGCCTCGGCCCACGTGACCATTGCCGCGCCCGTCGTGGCGATCGCGAGCCCGGGCGGCACGGCCGGCGCGCGGCCCGCGCTCAGGCGCTGGGCCACGAAGGGGGCGCCCGCACGCGCTGCCGCGACGTGCAGGTCGCCGCGGAGATCCGGGAAGTTGCCGTTCGGCTGCGCGCGGGCCCCCTGCACCCAGGCCACCACCGCGGTCCCGGCCGGCCCGACTTCGGTCGCGAAGGCCTGGGGGGGCTCGCCGATCATCGGGATCGGCCGCGGCGGGTCGCGCCGGCCGCTCGTGCTGCCCGTCATGACCACGATGCGCCCGTGCTCGGTCCAGGCGAGCGCCAGCGACCCGTCTGGGCCGACTCGGACGACGGCGGAGCCCGGGTCGGCTGCGGGCAGCGCCTCTGGGGGCTCGAGCCGGCCGTCGGCGTGCATGACGCGAAAGAAGGCGCCTGGCGCGCCGGACTTCATCCACAGGAACACGGCGTTGCCCGCGTCGTCGACCTCGCCGCCGATGCCGAACGCGCGCCCGCCGAAGCCCCCTTGGGACGCCGACGGCTGGGAGACGGCGAACGGAGGTCCCAGCGGCGCCCCGGACGGCGCGCGCCGGCGCACGCACAGGCGGGCCGGCGTGCCGCAGCCGGGCCACATGGCGAGCCCGCGTCCGGCGCCGTCGACCTCGAGCGTGGGATGCACCGAGGCCAGCGCCACCGGCGGCGACGGGCGGCCCTGCGGCGTGCGGGTCCGCCACTGCGCCCGTCCCGGCCTGGGAGCGCCGTTCGGCCAGGACGGGGCTGCCGACCAGCGGACCGCGCCCGCCCGGTCCACGAACCCGCGGACATCGTGGGGCTCGCCGGCCCAGAACACGACCCCCTGTGACCAGGCGGCCTCGGCGGCCGGCACGCCGGCCAGGGCGGCGAGGGTCACGGCGGCGGCGGCGAGGCTTCGCAGCGGCATCGGATCTCAAACGATCGGCATCCGCCGAAGTAGCGCCGCCTCAGCGCCGGCCGACCGACCGCAGCGTGCGGCGGGCAACCTTCGCCAGCGGGACGGCGCCCTGGCCGAGCGCGCGGCGGCGGTCGGCTTCGCGGCCGTAGAGCAGGCCGCCGGCGGCGCGCACGGCGCGACCGAGGGTCTCGTCGTACGGGTGCCACCAGAAGTTGCGCGCCGAGCCCGGGTCCCAGGCGATGAGCTTGACCTCGACGCACTCGTACAGGCCGAACTTCGAGTGGGCCCGGCCGATGCCCGAGGCCTTCACGCCGCCCCACGGCGTCTGGACGGCCCCGTGGGAGTACATGTGGTCGTTGATCCAGACCATCCCGGCTTGGAGCTCGCGGGCGATGCGGGTGCCGCGCCGGCGGTCGCGGGTCCACACCGAGGCGCCGAGGCCGAACTCCGAGTCGTTGGCCAGCCGGATGGCCTCGTCCTCGTCCTCGACGGTCACGATCGGGAGGACCGGGCCGAAGATCTCCTCGCGCATGATCCGCATGTCGGGGGTCACGCCGGTGAGCACGGCAGGCGCGTAGAAGGCTCCGGACAGGCCGGGGACCTCGACCGGGCCGCCGCAGTGCTGCGTGGCGCCGTTCGCCACCGCGTCGGCGACGAGCTCGCAGACGAGGTCGAACTGGTCGCGCGAGGCCATCGGGCCCACCTGGGTCGCCCAGTTGAGCGGATCGCCGACCGTGAGCCGCTGCGCGCCCGCCACGACGCCCGCGACGAAGCGCTCGGCGTGCTCGCGCACGACGTAGACGCGCTCGATGCCGGCGCAGGTCTGGCCGGCGTTCGCACAGCCGCCCCAGAGCGCGCCGTCGATCGCGTTGGCGATGTTCGCGTCCCGGAGCACGAGCATCGGGTCCTTGCCGCCGAGCTCGAGCACGGCGCCCTTCAGCTGCGCGGCACAGGCCCGCCCGACGCCGCGGCCGACGGAGACCGACCCGGTGAAGAACACCTTGGCGACGCTGGACTCGACGAGCGCCTGGCCGACCGCGCCGCCGCCGTGCACGACCCGGATCAGGCCCTCGGGGACCCCGGCGCGCTCGAACACGTGCCGGATCCGCTCGCCGATCAGCGGGGTCAGGGAGGCCGGCTTGAGCACCACGCCGTTGCCCGCCATGAGTGCCATCGCGACCTCGCCGAGCGGGATCGACCACGGGTAGTTCCACGGCGCGATCACGCCGACGACTCCGAGCGGCTCGTAGGCGAAGGCCGAGCGCTTGAGCTTGAAGTGGGGCTGCGGCGACCCGATGCGCTCGTCGGCCAGCAGCCGCGGGCCGTGCTCGGCGATCCAGTGCAGCGCGTCGGCGGTGGGGAGCAGCTCCATCGTCAGCGCCTCGACGCGCGGCTTGCCCTGCTCGGAGGCGATGAGGTCCCGCAGGGCGTCGAACTCGTCGACGATCACGTGCGCGGTGCGGCGCAGGTAGCGGGCACGGTCGGCCCGCGGCAGCGCCGCCCAGAACGGCTGGACCTGGGCGACCTCGTCGACGACGGCCTGGACCCCGTCCGGGGCCACGGTCTGGACGGATCCGAGGCGCGCGCCGGACGCCGGGCTGAAGGACTCGAGCTGCGCGGGAGCGGGGCCGGAGGCCATGGCGGGCAGCCTAGACGACGCCCCCCCGGCGGCGACCGGCCCGGCGGTCAGGCGCGGCGCCGGGCCGTGCGGCCGGACCGGTCGAGCAGCGCGTGCCAGAGCAGCTCGCCCACACCGGGGGCCACGCGCTCGTCGGCGACGAGCGCTGCCGGCTCGAGCGCGCCGAAGTCGATTGCCCCGATCCCGGTCACGAGCTCCTGCCGCCCGGTCCAGGTCAGGGCGCAGAGCACGGTCCGCTCGCGCGGATCGTGGCGCAGCAGCCGCTCCACCTCGAGCTCGTCGGGCGCGATCCCGCGCCGCTGCAGCAGCTGCGTGACCCCGGCCCGGTCCGAAGGGCGGGCGAGCCGCAGCCGGACCGGCGGCCCGTTCGCCAAGCCGAAGCGGGCGGCCATCAGGACTCCGGTGTCGAGCGGCTGGGACACGAGGACCACCTTCGCACCGGCAGGCCGGCGACCTGTGAACGATCTGAGACGTGTGCGCCACGTCACGCCGGTCCCGTCAGAATCGCGGGCGGAGGCGGCCGGGCCGCCGGACCCCGATCGGAGGGAGGCAGGCGATGGAGCGGTACGCGCTCTTGCTGCGGGGCATCAACGTCGGCCGGGGCAACAGCCTGCCGATGGCGGATCTGCGCGCCATGCTCGAGGCCCTCGGAGCCACCGAGGTCGCCACCTACATCCAGAGCGGCAACGCCGTGCTGACGGCCACGCGCGGCCCGGACGAGCTGGCCGCCGCGGTCGAGGCGGCGCTCGAACGCCGCATGGGGCGCCCGATCGCGACGACGCTGCGCACGCGGGCGCAGCTGGCGGAGATCGTCGCCGGCAATCCCTTCGCGGACATCGCCACCACGCTGAAGTTCCTGTGCGTGACGTTCCTGTCGGAGCCGCCGGGCGCTGCAGCGCTGGCCCGGCTCGAGGACGCGGAGTTCGGGGACGAGCGCTGGGAGCTCGCGGGCCGAGAGATCTACTCCTGGCATCCGCGCGGCCAGGGCCGCAGCCCGCTCGCCGAAGCGATCGCGAAGCTCCCCGTCGCGGGCACGGCGACGACCCGGAACTGGAACACGGTGCTCAAGCTCCTCGCGATGCTCGGCGGCGGCTGAGGCCGCGGCCGGCGCGGCCTCAGCTTCGGCGCCGGCCTACGCGCCGCCCCGGGCCCGGCGGATCTCGGCGAGGCGCTCCCGCAGCTCCGGCTCGGCGTCGTCGGGCTCGTAGAAGACGGCGCCCTCGAGGCCCTCGGGCATCACGCCTTGGCCCGAGACGTGGCCGGCGTGCCCGTGCGGCGAGTCGTAGCCCTGCCCGCGGCCGAGCTTGGCCGCGCCGGCGTAGCCGCCGCTGCGCAGGTGGTCCGGCGGCGCGGCGGCCCCGTGGTCGCGCACGTGCTGGCGGGCGGCGTGCAGCGCCCTTCCGGCGGCGTCGGACTTCGGCGCGAGCGCCAGGTAGACGGCGGCCTGGGCCAGCGGGTAGTGCGCCTCGGGCATCCCCACGTGCTCGACGGCGTGGGCGGCCGCGACCGCGACCGACAGCGCGCGCGGATCGGCGTTCCCGATGTCCTCGGAGGCCAGGATGACCATCCGCCGGGCGAGGAACCGTGGGTCCTCGCCGCCTTCGATCATCACCGCGAGGTAGTACAGGGACGCGTCCGGGTCCGAGGCGCGCGTGGCCTTGATCCAGGCCGAGATCGTGTCGTAGTGCTGGTCGCCGGCGCGGTCGTAGCGCAGCGCCTTGCGCTGGAGCGCCTCCTCCGCCAGCTCGAGCGACACCGGCCCCCCGCCCGCGGTCGCACAGGCGAGCTCCAGGCCGGCGAGGGCGGCGCGGGCGTCCCCGCCGGCGCGGGCGGCGATGAAGCCCAGCGCCTCCTCCGAGACGGTCGCGTCGCCGCACTCCCCCCGCTCGAGCGCCCGGCGCAGCAGCGCCTCGATGGCCGTCGCGTCGAGGGCGTGGAGCTCGTACACCTGGGCCCGGGAGAGCAGCGCCGAGTTGACCTCGAAGTACGGGTTCTCGGTCGTCGCCCCGATGAGCGTGACGAGCCCTTCCTCCACGGCGGGGAGCAGCGTGTCCTGCTGGGCCTTGTTGAAGCGGTGGATCTCGTCGAGGAAGAAGATCGTCGGCTCGGCCGTCGTCTGCCGGCGGTGCTCGGCCCGCTCGAGGACGGCGCGGACCTCGGCCCGGCCCGCCTGGACCGCGCTCGCCTCCTCGAAGGCGGCGGCCGCGCTGGCGGCGACGATGCGCGCCAGAGTGGTCTTCCCGCTGCCCGGCGGCCCGTACAGGACCATCGAGTGCGGCCGGCCCTCGGCGATCGCCGTGCGCAGGGCGGTCGGCTCGGCGGGGGTGCCGAGAAGGTGCTCCTGCCCGATCACGTCCTCGAGCGCCGCGGGGCGCATCCGGTGGGCCAGCGGCGCCTGCCCGGAGGGGACGGAGGTGCGCCCGGGCGGGCGGTCCTCGGTGTCGAAGAGGCGCTCCACGGAGCCAGTATCGCGGGTGCGCAGGCTGTGCGAGGATCGCGCCATGCCCGACTACACCCTCGCCAACCTCAAGCAGGTCACGGACCTCGCCCCCGAGTTCGGGATGGCCCCGGATCTCGAAGCCCGCTTCGCCCGCGGCACGCTCGAGCTCGAGCAGTCCGGGATCACCTACTTCCGCTTCGCGCCGGGCGTGCGGTCGCCGTTCGGGCACCGCCACAAGGAGCAGGAGGAGATCTACCTCGTCGTCAGCGGCAGCCTCACGATGCGGGTCGGGGACGACGACATCGCGATGGGCCCCTGGGATGCGCTGCGGGTGGCGCCCGAGGCGGTGCGCGGGTTCGTGGCCGGCACGGACGGCGTCGAGGTCGTCGCCTACGGAGCCCAGGATTCCGACGCCCGCGAGGGCGAGTCCGAGCAGCTGCCGGAGTTCTGGGACGGGGAGTAGCGCGGCCGGCGGGCGCTCCGCGGGTTCGCCGCTGAGTCGGTGCTGCGGTGCGTGGGTGGCGGGTGTCCCCGGTGCGTGTCCGGACCGCGGAGCGAGGCATCGAGGGGAAGGGGTGCGGGCCGTGCCGGCAGGGAGGCCGGGCCGTGCGGGTTCGCGCGCGATCGCGACACGCGGCTGCAACTCGTCGCGCGAGCCGCGCCGCACACCGCGCGAAGCGCGTGACGAAGCACGGCAGAGAGTTGCGCCACTGCGCCCTCCGGGCCGTTCTTGCGCGTTCCAGCCACCGAATCGGTGGTTGAAGTGCTCAAGTTCGCATCGGAGGGTTCGGGCGCCCCCGGGCACCGCGGGCGCGGCGCGCCGCCGACCACGAGCGCCCCCCGACCCGGGCACGGCTCCAAGCCTGACTCCCCCCAGCTGCCTGGCATGACCTGCGCCGAGCCAACCGGCCAGGCCGCGACGCCCAGCGCCCTGAGGCTCCCAGCCCCCGCCGTCCCTCAGGTGCCCCGCATGGCCCGGCACTCGGCCCCATCCCGCGACCCGTCGTCACGGACACCACACCGGCACCCAGGCGCCAGCACGCGCCGCCCGCCAGCCGGCGCCCCGCTCCGGCTTTGGACTACGTGATCGGCAGCGCGAGCTGCCCCGCACCGTCGGGTTCCGGCGCCGCCTCCCCGGCGAACGCGGCCACCCGCACGCCGAGCAGCCGCACCGGCCTCGGCGGCGCGTAGGCCCGGAGCAGCTCGGTCACGACCGGCACGACGACCTCCGGGTCGTTCGTGGCCTGGCCGAGGCTCCGGGCGCGGGTCACGGTGGTCCAGTCGTCGAGGCGCACCTTGATCCCGATCGTGCGCCCGGCGACGCCGCGGCGGCGCAGCTGGGCGCAGAGATCCTCGGCCAGCCGCCGCAGCTCTGCCTCGATCTCGGCCGCGTCGGCGAGATCGGCGGGGAAGGTCGTCTCGTTGGACCGCGACTTCGCGGCCCCGACCGGCCGGACCGGGGAGTCGTCGTAGAACCAGGCGCGCGCGGCCAGGTCGGCGCCCATCCGGGCGCCGAACCGGTGCGCGAGCGCGCCCTCGTCGTGGCGCTGGAGGTCTCCGACGGTCTCGATGCCCATCGCGGCCAGGCGTTCGGCGGTCTTGGGTCCGACGCCCTGCAGGATGCGCGTCGAGGCGCCGGCGAACCGCGTGCACGCGTCCTCGCGGGAGAGCGCGGCAAAGGCGGCAGGCTTGTAGGCGGCGCTGACCGTCTTGGCGACGAGGCGGGAGGGCCCGATCCCCACCGACACGGTCATGCCCGTGGCGTCGCGCACGTCAGCCACGAGGGCGCGGAGGAACGGCAGGGGCTTCTCGACGGCGGTGACATCGAGATAGGCCTCGTCGATGCCCACCTGCTGGATCTGGCCGGCGCGGGCGGCGACGAGCTCCCAGACGGCGACACTCGTGGCCCGGTAGGCGGCAAAGTCGGGCGGGAGGAACACCGCCTGCGGGCAGAGCGCCCGCGCCCGGGCCGCCGGCATCGCCGAGTCGATCCCGAAGCGGCGCGCCTCGTAGCTGGCCGTCGTCACGACGGCCCGCGGGCCCGAGCCGGCGACCACGAGCGGGAGCCCGCGCAGCTCGGGCCGCCGGCGCAGCTCGACCGATGCGTAGAACGCGTCGATGTCGCAGTGGGCGATGACACGGCGCGGCCCGGCGCGGCGGCCGGGCGGGCCGGCAGGGGCGGTGTCCGGCGTCGGGTCGGCGGCCGCCACGTCGGGCATGGCGGGCAGGCTACGCGCCCCCGCGGCGGTCCCGGAACGAATGCGGGCGCCCCGGAGGGCGCCCGCGTGCTGCGTGACGAGACGGCTGGCGGTCAGCGCGTGACTTCGATGAGGCCGACCCCGCCGAAGCCCAGCTTGCGGGCCACGGCGCCGCTGAGGTCGAACTCGCGGCCGCCGGCGTAGGGCCCGCGGTCGATGACCTTCGCCTGCACGGTCCGCCCGTGATAGCGGATGGTCAGGCGGGTGCCGCAGGGCAGCCACTTGTGGGCCACGCCCATCTCGTTGTACCCGAGCGTGCCGCCGCAGGCGACCGCGCCGCCGTAGGCGCCGTACCACGAGGCCAGGCTGCTGCGGAAGGAGTTCAGCCGTCCGACCCGGCGCACGGTGCCGGCGTTGGCGCGGTCCCCGCCGAAGCGCACGCGCAGCGGCCAGCTGCCGACCTCCTTGGGGGTGAACCGGAAGCGGAAGACGCCGCGGGCGTCCGTCGTGGCCCGGGCGACGCGGCTCCAGGTGCCGTGGCGATGCTGCTCGAGCGTCACCGCGCGCCCGGGGGTGCGCGGGGCCAGGACGCCGCTCAGCACGGCGCGCCGGCCATGATGCACGCCGACGTCGCGGGCGGGCCGGAGCACGGCTGCCGACACGGAGACGCCGCGGGCCTGGCTGCGGATGGCGGTTCCCGCGGTCGGCCCGTCCGAGGCGACGGCTGCCCGCAGCACGGCGCGCAGCGATCCGGAGTGGCGGGCCCGCACGGCGAAGCGGAAGCGCCCGTCCCGACCGACGCGGGTGACGGCGGCGGTCCGCCAGCCCCGGCCGGCGCGGCGGAACTCGAGGGCGATCGTCCGCCCGCCCTGGCGGGCCGACGTGCGGCCCGCGACGCGAACGGAATCGCCCGCCCGCAGGGTCGAGTCGGACAGGCTGATCCCGACCGCCGGAACGGCCGACGGCGAGGCGGTCGCCGCGCCAGCGGCGGGATGGGGCATCGCGGCGGCGATGCCGGTGGCGGCCAGCGCGGCCGCCGCAGCGGTGCGCGCAGCGCGCAGATTCGGTTGCGGCCTCACGTGAGGTCCTCCTTGGATCTGCCGACCGGGCGCCTACGGAGTTAGCTGTCGGGCTCGCGGCTCACCGCGATGCGCGTCTGGCGCATCGCCGAGAGTCGCTACGGCCGCAGCAGCGGCCGATTCGCCCCATCCGGCCCGGGATCATCCGGTCCGGCAGTGGGTCCCCCGTCCGTCCCCGCGTCGTGCAGGAACGGCTCGGCTGGTCGAACAACTGTTCGCCAGGGTAGCGCACGCGGCCCGCCGATGTGTGCAGTCACCCACACCGCCGCAATCGGCGTCCCCTCGAATTGCAGGGATTTCGTCGCGCCGGCGCGGCCTGCCGGCGATTCAGGCGGCGAGCTCGAGCTCCGGCCCGACCTGCTCGCGCAGCTTGGCCAGGCCGAGCCGGATGCGGCTCTTGGCCGTGCCGAGCGGCACGTCGGCGCGCCGGGCGATCTCGTCGGCCGTCAGCCCGCCCCAGTAGGCCAGGACGAGCGCCTCACGCTGCGGCGCCGGCAGCGACCGCAGCGCGTCGCGCACACGTCCGCGCACGTCGGTGCGCTCGCTCGCGGCCTCGGGCTGCTCGTCGACGCGCCCGTCGTCGCGGGCGACGACGAGCTTGAGGCGGTCGCTGGCCCGGCCGGCGGCCTGGCCCTCGCGCCACAGATCCAGGGCGCGGCTGCGGGCCATGAGCCGCAGGTAGCTCCCGAGCTCGCCGCGCTTCGCGTCGAACCGGCCCGGCGTTCGCCAGATCTTCAGGAAGACGTCCTGCGTGACGTCCTGGGCCTGCGCCGCATTGCCGAGGATCCGGTACGCGGCGCCGTAGACGCCGCGGGCGTGCTCGGCATAGGCG
>JAXLTD010000023.1:0-7534 GCA_046330225.1 Solirubrobacteraceae bacterium
CGCGCGGGATCTTCCGGGTCCACCAGTTCGACAAGGTCGAGATGTTCGCGTTCGTCGCGCCGGCCGGCTCGCCGGACGAGCACGAGCGGCTCCTGTCGATCGAGGAGGGCATCCTCCAGGCGCTCGAGATCCCCTACCGCGTGGTGAACATCGCGGCCGGCGATCTCGGGGCGTCGGCCGCCAAGAAGTACGACTGCGAGGCGTGGCTGCCGGGCCAGGAGCGATTCCGGGAGCTGACCTCCTGCTCGAACACCACTGACTTCCAGGCCCGGCGCCTCGACATCCGCTTCCGTCCCGAGGGTGAGAAGCGGCCGCGCACGGTCCACACGCTCAACGGCACCGCGGTCGCCGTGGGCCGGACGATCATCGCGCTGCTCGAGAACGGCCAGCAGGAGGACGGCAGCGTCGTGCTCCCCGCGCCGCTCGTTGCCTGCGGGGCGCCGGCGACGCTCGGGCCCGCGACTTGAGCGGCGGCGGGCCGCATAGGATCGCGGGCATGACCTCCTCCTTGCGCGAGCACCCCGTCTGGCAGGCCCTCGAGGCCCACCACTCTCACATCGAGCCGCGCCATCTGCGCGAGATGTTCGAGACCGACCCCGGTCGCGGGACCCGGATGACGCTCGAGGACGTCGGGCTCTACCTGGACTACTCCAAGCACCGTGCCACCGACGAGACCGTCGGGCTGCTCGTCGCCCTCGCCAAGGCCTGCGGCGTCGAGGAGCGCCGGGATGCGATGTTCGCCGGCGAGAAGATCAACGTCACCGAGGACCGGGCGGTGCTCCACGTCGCGCTGCGGGCCCCGCGCGGCACCGTGATCGAGGTCGACGGCCACGACGTCGTGCCCGACGTGCACGCCGTCCTGGACCGCATGGGCGAGTTCAGCGACCGGGTCCGCTCCGGCGCCTGGACCGGCCACACCGGCCGGCGGATTCGCAACGTCGTGAACATCGGGATCGGCGGCTCCGACCTGGGCCCCGTCATGGCCTATCGGGCCCTGCGCCACTTCAGCCAGCGCGACCTGCGCTTCGAGTTCGTCTCCAACGTCGACGGCACCGACTTCGTCGAGAGCACGCGCGACCTCGACCCCGAAGAGACGCTCTTCATCGTCGCGTCGAAGACGTTCACGACGCTCGAGACGATGACGAACGCGCACACGGCCCGGGCGTGGCTGCTGCACGGGCTCGGCGGCGACGAGGCCGCGGTCGCCAGACACTTCGTCGCGCTGTCGACCAACGCCGAGGCCGTCGCGGCGTTCGGCATCGACACCGACAACATGTTCGGCTTCTGGGACTGGGTCGGCGGCCGCTACTCGATGGACTCGGCGATCGGGCTGTCGACCATGCTGGCGATCGGGCCCGAGGGGTTCGCCGAACTGCTGGCCGGGTTCCACGCCATGGACGAGCACTTCCGCACCGCCCCGCTCGAGCGCAACCTCCCGGCGATCATGGGCCTGCTGACGGTCTGGTACCGGGAGTTCTTCGGCACCCAGACGGTCGCGGTGCTGCCCTACGACCAGTACCTCGAGCGGTTCCCGGCCTACCTCCAGCAGCTCACGATGGAGTCGAACGGCAAGCACGTCACGCTCGAAGGCGACCGCGTGGACTACGCCACCGGACCGATCTTCTGGGGCGAGCCGGGCACGAACGGCCAGCACTCGTTCTACCAGCTGATTCACCAGGGCACGACGATCATCCCGTGCGACTTCATCGCCTTCGCCCAGACGCTGAACCCGCTCGGCGATCACCACGACCTGCTGACCGCCAACGTCTTCGCCCAGGCCCAGGCGCTCGCCTTCGGCAAGACGCCGGAGGAGGTGCGGGCCGAAGGCGTGGAGGAGCGGCTCGTGCCGCACAAGGAGTTCGACGGCAACCGCCCGTCGAGCGTGATCATGGCGCAGCGGCTGGACCCCCGGACGCTCGGAACGCTCGTGGCGCTCTACGAGCACAGCGTGTTCGTGCAGGGTGCGATCTGGGGGATCGACTCGTTCGACCAGTGGGGAGTCGAGCTCGGAAAGGTGCTGGCGAAGGCGATCGTGCCGGAACTGCAGTCCGGCAACGAGCCCGCAGGCGCCCACGACAGCTCGACCAACGCGCTGATCGCCCGCTACCGGGCGCAGCGCCGCGGCGGCTGAGCGCGGGCGCCTAGCGCGGTCCCGGCGGGTCCGGGCGCGCGGCGCGGCAGGAGACGCCGGCGCAGCGGCGCAGTTGGGCCAGCTCGCGGGCGAGCACGGCGCGGGTGCGCGCGTAGCGGGGGTCGGCGTGCCGCGACCGCAGCTCCTGCGGGTCGCGCGCGAGGTCGTACAGCTCACGATCCTTGGTCGTGTAGTACTCGACGTAGAGGAAGCGGGGCGTGCGGATGGCGGTGTACCCGGGGAGGGCGGTCCCCGTCGCCGAGGGAGGCGCAGTCCCGTCCTGGTCGTTGTCACCGGCCGGGGAGGGCGCGAGGCCTTCGTGGAGTATCGGGCGCGCGGTCCGCCGGGAGGGGTTCCGCGCGAACGGGAGCAGCGAACGGCCGTCCATCGCCTTCGTCGGACGCGCTCCGGAGGCTTCGACGATCGTCGGTGCGAGGTCGACGTTGCTCACGAGCTCGGCGGAGCGCTGTCCGCGGGCCAGCCCCGGGCCCCGCATGAGCAGGGGAAGATGCGACGAGGCCTCGTGCACGAGGTACTTGCCCTGCGGCACGCGGTGCTCGCCGTGGAAGAACCCGTTGTCGGACGTGAAGATCACGTACGTCCTCCGCAGGCTCCCGGTCGCGCGCAGGGTGCTGACGATCGCCTCGACCGCCTGATCGACTGCGAGGAGGGCCTCGCGGCGGGCGCGGAAGTTGCGGGTGATGCGCCGGATCTGCTGGGCCGTCAGGCGCGGGGCAGCCCGGACGAAGCTGGGCTTGTCCGAGACGTCGACTTCGTCGAAGGATGCCGGGCGCGGCAGCGGCATGGCGGCGAACCGTCCCCGGTGCCGGGGAGCGGGGCGAACGGAAACCTCGCGAGGGCGCTGGCCCGCCTCGGCGTGCGGCGCCAGGAAGGCGACCGAGAGGTAGAAGGGACGCCCGGTCGCGGCCCGGCGGCGGATGAAGTCGACGGCCTTCTGCCGATAGACGTCGGTCTGGTAGAGGGCCGGGTCCTCGACCGTGCGCTGTCCGTAGGTCCGCAGCGTGCCGTTCTCGTTCAGCGTGTAGCCCCACATGCGGTAGGTGGAGCCGTCCACCGACCCGTACCACTCGGTCCAGCCGGGCGGCACGTCGGCGGGGACATCGCGGCCGTAGCCGTTGAGGTACTTCCCGATGTGCGCGGTCGCATAGCCGGCGCGTTGCAGCCAGACCGGGAGCGTGTTGGCCTTGTCGAGCCGGCCGTAGCCCCCGTTGGGGGGCTTGTTCGAGCGGACGTTGTGGTTGTGGGCGTAGCGGCCGGTGAGGAGCGTGGCCCGGGACGGGCAGCACAGCGGGTAGGAGGCGTAGTCGCGGGCGAAGGTCACACCGGCCTCGCCGATGGCCCGCCGCGTGCCGGCCATGACGGCCAGATCGCGAAACGTCTGGTCGTCGGTCATCAGCATCACGATGTTCGGCTTGGGGCTCGGTGCGGCGCCCGCGCGGGCCGGCCCGTCGGCCGCGCCAGCCGCGGCCACCGCCGCAACAGCGAGCAGGAGCGCCGTTCCCGCCGCCATGGCTGCGCCCCTGCGGTGCCCGGCACTCCGAGTCATCTGTTCCTCCCGAACGGTTCGCGGCTCGATCGCGCCACGGTTCGCTGCCAAGAACCCGGACGGATGGCCGGAGTTTCGGGAAACGTCAGCCGTGCGCCGGCGGGGCGCCGGCGTATCCTCGCCTCGCCGTGGCCGACATCTTCACTCCCGAGAAGCGCAGCGAGGTCATGGCGGCGATTCGCAGCAGCGGGACCAAGCCCGAGCTGCGGCTGATCGCGATGGTGCAGGAGCTGGTCGGCGAGGACCTCGAGGTCGACTGCAACGTGCGCACCCTCCCGGGCACGCCCGACGTCGTCGTGCCGGAGCTCGACCTGGCGATCTTCGCGGACGGCTGCTTCTTCCACGGCTGCCCCAAGCACGGGAAGGTGCCGAGCTCCAACGTCGACTACTGGGCGCCGAAGCTCGCCCGCAACGTCCAGCGCGACACGCGCAGCCGCGCCGCGCTTCGGCGCCGAGGCTATGCGGTCTGGCGGTTCTGGGAGCACGACCTCACCGGCCGGCGAGGCGAGCGCACGCTCGCGATCCTCGCCAAGCGGCTCGAGCGCCGCCGCACCGAGGTCGGCCGCACGGGGTGAGCCGGGCGTCGGCCGCGCCGGGTGGCAGGCGCCGGCTCAGGCCCGCCGCACCGTCGGCAGGACGGACGGCCGGCGCGGGATGTGCCCGAGGGGCGCTGGGGCGCCGTCGGCCGCGCCGTCCGGCGCGGGCCAGCGGTCGAGCCAGCGCACGAGCTCAGGGAAGGGCAGCGGCCGGGCGATGTGAAAGCCCTGACCGAGATCGCAGCCGAGCTCGCGAAGCCACTCGAGGGCGGAGGCGTCCTCGATGCCTTCGGCGACGATCGGGAGGCCGAAGGCATGAGCGAGCTCAACGGTCGAGCGCACGATGGCGGCGTTGCGCCCGTCCTCCGGCACGCCGTCGATGAACGAGCGGTCGAGCTTGATCGCGCTGAGCGGGAGGTCCCGGAGATACGACAGCGAGGCTTGGCCGGTGCCGTAGTCGTCGACGGAGATGGCGACGCCGGCGTCGCGCAGGCGGCGCAGGACCTTCAGGCCGCGCACCCGATCGGCGAGGATCGTCGATTCGGTGACCTCGACCAGGAGCGCGCCGGACGGCATGGCGTGCTCGGCGAGGCGCGCCTCGATCCGCTCGGGCAGCCGGCCGTCGATGAGGTCGGCGGGCGAGACGTTCACGGCCACGGCCACGGGGAAGCCCAAGCGCCGCAGCCGGGCGCAGTCGCCGAGCGCCCGGTCCAGCACGTAGGAGGTGAGGCGCGGCATGAGGTTGGCCTGCTCGGCGGCGGGGAGGAACTCGTCGGGTGCGAGAAACCCGCGCGCCGGGTGCTCCCAGCGCACGAGGGCCTCGATCGACACGACCGTCCCGGTGCTCAGGTCGAGTTGCGGCTGGTAGTGGACGTGGAACTGTCCCTCGGCGAGCGCCGCCCGGAGCTCCCCCAGCAGCGCCAGCCGCTCTGGGCTGGCGATGTCGCGTGCGGGATCGAAGATCTCGACCCCGGTGCGCTGGCGCTTGGCCCGGTACATCGCGATGTCGGCGTGCGACATGAGCTCCCCGGCCGTCGTGCCGTGGCTCGGCGCGGCCGCGACGCCGAGGCTCGCGTCGAGCGGGATCGTACGGCCGGCCACCTCGAAGAGATCCGCGAGCGAGCGCCGCAGCCGCTCGGCGAGCTCCGCACCGGCCTGCGCCGACGCGCCCGGTGCGACGACGGCGAACTCGTCGCCGCCCAGCCGCGCCAGCAGCATGTCGCCGGTCACGACGGGGGAGAGCCGTCGCGTCACCGCGCAGAGGATGCGGTCGCCCGCGGCGTGGCCGAGCGAATCGTTGATCTCCTTGAACCGGTCGAGATCGAGGATGACGAGGGAGCCGCCCGGACCCGGGCGCTCGACGGCCTCCGCGAGGTGTTCCACGAGCTGCCGGCGGTTCGCCAGGCCCGTGAGCTCGTCGGTGCGGGCCTCGCGCCGGCTGTTGGCGAGCGCCTGCACCTCGCCGATCGTGAGCAGGGTGCGCACGAGCGCGATCGCGAGGGCCGCCGCGGCGAGCCCGATGGCGACCGGCGGCAGGTCCTGCCCCTGCCCGTAGACCAGCAGGCCGAGCGAGGTGACACCGAACGCGGCGGGAATCGCGACCTGTCCGGTGATCGGAACGTCGGAGGGAGCGGGATCGCCCCGGGTGGTGGCGGCCCATCCGATACAGGCAACCGCCACCGGCCAGACGACGTCCAGCAGCCCGCCCTCCTGATACGAGCCGGCGGACTCCTCGAAGAGGTAGACGATGTCGCCGGCGGCGAACGCGGCGAGTCCGATCGCGAGCAGCCACCACGAGGCATCGCGCGCCCTGACCGCGGTTCCCGCGCTCACGAGCAGGATGATCAGGAAGATCTCCACCGTGGGGTACGCCAGATTCGTGGCGACGACTTGGAGCTCGCCCTGGGTCTCCGCCAGGACCGGGCCGAGGGCGAATGCGACGACGAGCGCCGCGGCCCCGAACCCGGCCACCGCGCCGTCGAGCCACATGCTCGGGAGGAAGTGGTGGATCCGCCGGCGGACCATCAGCACGATCGCGACGTAGATCAGGCCGTAGAACGACAGCCACATGGCGTCCGCCGGCGACGGGTAGATGTCCTGATTGCCGACGACGAGGCTGCCGTAGACGTTCGCCATCGTGAAGAGGACGATCCCGCTGGCGATCAGGCGCCACGCCGTGCGGTCCACGGGGTCGGCGGCGGCGCGCAGCCAGCAGGCGATCGCGGCCAGGACGAAGGCGAGGTTGTAGACCCCGGCGTCGAGCCACGGGTCGAACCGGGGCGGCGAGCGCAGGAGGACCGACGCGGCGAACGCGGCGACCGACAGCACGAGCAAGGCCCGAATGACGACGAATCTGCGTGGAACCGGCCCGGGCATCGCTTTCTGGCGCAACCGCCGAGTGGAAAAGGGGTCAGAACAGGTGGTCGGCAGCGCGGATGCCGGTCTTGAGGGCCGCCGCTCTGTGCTGGCGCACCACCGGCTCGGGCAGATCCGTATCAGCGCGGGCCGTGCGCGTGCCGGGCACGTGGCCTAGAATCCCTCGCGCGATGTTCGGACGTGGCCGTCGAACCGGCGTTGCGAAGGTCATCGCCCGGCGCTACGACCCCGGGTCGACGTGGACGGCGCGGCGCGTGGGCTACGACACGTACGTGTACGTCCTCGACGTCACGCCGGATTCCGGCGAGGCGCCGTTCCGGGTCGAGGCGCACATCACGCTGCGCGATACCCCTGAGTTCACCGCGCCCGGAATCGGCGACTCTGCGCGGGTGACGTTCAACGACAAGCACGAACACGTCGAGTTCGACGTCGATGCGCTCGAGCGCGCGACCGCGGCGGCCCATGACCAGCGCGATGCCGAGTTCGCCGCACTGGCCGCCGCGCCGCCCGGCACCGGCGTGCCCGCCTCGGCAGGGGCGCCGCTCGACCCCGAACTGCAGGCGCTGATGGACAGCGAGGAGCGCGAGCGCAATGCGGCGGCCGCCCAGCCCCCGAGCCCGGGCGCCGGACCAGCGGCCGCTGGCCCCGACCCGGTCGCCCGGCTCGAGGAGCTCGCGGATCTCCATGCGCGCGGCGTGCTCAGCGATGCCGAGTTTGCGGCGGAGAAGTCCCGGATCCTGTCCGAGTAGCCGTTGCGGCCGCATCCCGCGGGACGCTCCGCCGGCCCGCGGCGACGGCTGCCGGCGGCGGTTCCGGTCGCCCCGCGTGCCGGCGTGAGCGGAGGGGGCGGGATTCGAACCCGCGGTCCGGGGTTGCCGGACTCCGGTTTTCAAGACCGGTGCATTCGACCGCTCTGCCACCCCT
>JAXLTD010000024.1:0-3108 GCA_046330225.1 Solirubrobacteraceae bacterium
GCCGGATTCGACGGACCCCGAGATCGTCTCGGCCTACGTGCTGGGCCGCTGGCGCCAGTCGCCCGCCGAGGTCGAGGCGCGGGTCGGGGCCGCCGCCGACGTCGCCGAGCGGGTGGTGCTCGGCGAGCTCGCGCTGCCCGAGCGCTGAGCGCCCTCAGCGGCGCAGCCGGAAGGCCAGCGTCCTGCGCGTGGTGTTGCCCGCCGCGTCGCGAACGGTGAGCCGGATGCGGTAGCGCCCGCGGGCGAGCCGCCGACCCTTGACCCGGCGCGGCACGCGGATCGTCTGCCGGCCGGCGCCGAGACGGCGCTTGAGGAGGGTGGCGACCGGGCGCCAGCGGGCGGCGGCCGCGCCGCCGGCGGCCCGCTCGAGGACGGCCTCGACCGTCGCCGGTTCGCCGAGGTCGAACGTCAGCGTCGCGGCCGTCCCGGCCGTGCCGCCGCCCGTGGTGACCCGTGCGGCACCGACGGCGGGGGGCGTGGTGTCGCGCGGCGTCGTGGCGCCGGCGGTCGGGGGCGCGGGCGGCGGCGCCGGCGGCGCGGGGCTGCACGCCGGGTTCGCGACGGCCGCCGCCTCGTAGGCGCCGATGTCGGGCACCGCCGAGCAGTCGCCGTCGCCGTCGAGAGCGCGGCCTGCGCCGGCGAGGTCCAGCTCGCCGGCGAGGGGCACCGCGGGATCGCCGCGGTCGATCAGCGGCGATCCGGCGGTGGGGCGCAGGTTGCCGCCGGCGGGGTCGACGAGGCCCGGGTCGCCGGGGACGTTCCCGTCGGCCGTGGTCACCGGGGTGAGCTGCCCGTCGCGGTCGAGCGTGCTCGCCGCGCTGTGGGAGAGCGTGAACGTCCCACCCGAGACGATCACGTCCCGGGCCCCGCCCGTGCCCGTACCCCGGACGACGCTGTTGCGGATCGTCAGGCTCGCCACGCCCGGGGCGAGGACGCCGCTCTGCACCTTCGCCCCCGCTGCGTACACGGTGCTGCCGATGATCTCGGCGTTTCCACCGCCGGCGGGGAGCAGCACCCCGTGGCTTCCTCCGACCACCGACGGGGTGTTGCGGATGAGGACGCTGCTGTCCCGGAGCCGGATGGTCCCGGCCGCTGACTCGTACACGCCGAGGGCCGGGCCGAGCACCTGCGTCCGCAGGAGGCTCGTGGTTCCACCGCCGTTGATGACCGCGGCCCGGCCCGGATCGTCGGTGGTGACGCGCGAGTCGACGAGGTCGAACGTCGCGGCCAGCCCGGCGACGCCGTAGTTGTGGGCGTCCACGGTCGTGTGATCCAGCAGCAGCTCGGCGGGGTCTCCGCCGGTGTCGATCGGCCCGGGCACGCTCACGGCCTCGAACGCCGACGCGCCGGTCTGCACGACGGCCGAGCGGCGGGCCTCCACCCGCAGCGTGCCTCCGGCGACCTCGTCGTAGACCAGGAGCCCGACGTTGGTGGTGCGTACGACGACGTCGGACACGGGCACGATGCGTGTGCCCGTGGTGGCGGCGGACCCGAGCCGCAGCACGGCGCCCTCGACGCGCAGGCCGGCCACCGAGCCGGCGTCCGCCAGGGCGAGGTTCCCCGTGATCACGGTGTCGCCCGGGCCGGGCGCGGCGTCGGCGGCGCCGCTGCCGGCGCCCACCAGGTTCAGGCGCTTCGTGTCGTAGAGGGAGCCGGAGAAGGTCCCCGCGCCGATGCGCACCGTGTCGCCGGCGGCCGCCGCGGTCTCGGCCTTCGCGAGGGTGTCGCACGGCGCCGCCTGGGTGCACGCGGTGTTCCCGGGGTTCGCCCCGGACTGCACGTACAGGTCGGCCCGCGCGAACGCCGGCAGTGCGAGCAGCCCGAGGACGGCGAACAGGACCGGTCCGGTGCGGCGCATCGGCGGATCATCCGCCTGGTGGGCACGCCGTGCAAGCGCTCCGGACGATGTTTGATCACGTACGAGCGTATGTGATAACGTACTCCCATGTCGATCGCACGGGACTGGGACGGAACCACCTACGACCGCATCTCCGCGCCGATGGAGGAGATGGGGATCGCGGTGCTCGACCGGCTCGAGCTGTGCGGTGACGAGACGGTGATCGACGCCGGGTGCGGGTCCGGCCGGATCACGGAGGAGCTGCTGCGGCGGCTGCCGCGCGGCCGCGTGATCGGCGTCGACGGCTCGGCCTCGATGGTGGCCGCGGCCCGAGAACGCCTCGGCGAGCGGGACGACCTCGAGCTGCTGGTCGCCGACCTGACCGAACTGGACCTGGGAGGCGTGCGCGCGGACGCGATCCTCTCGACGGCGACCTTCCACTGGATCGCCGATCACGCGACCCTGTTCGCGCGCCTGCGGGGCGCGCTGCGCGACGGCGGCCGGCTGGTCGCGCAGTGCGGCGGCGAGGGCAACATCGCCGCGGTCCACGAGGCCGCCGCCCGGGCCGGGGCGGAGGACCCGTTCGCCGAGCACTTCGCGACCTGGGTGGGCCCGTGGCGCTTCGCCGGGCCCGGTGAGACCGAGGACCTGCTGCGCGCCGCGGGGTTCAGGACCGCCCGCGCCTGGCTGGGCGAGTGGCCCGTGACGCCCGAGGATCCGGCCACCTGGCTGCGCACCATCGTGCTGGGATCGCACCTCGAGCGCCTGCCGGAGGAGCTGCGCGAGCCGTTCGTGCAGGCCGTCCTGGCGCGTCTGCCCCGGCCGGTCGTCATCCCCTACGTCCGCCTGAACCTCGACGCGACGGCCTGACGGGTACAGTCGAAGACGACCCGCCGCGCCACCTGCGCGGTCGGTCGTCGTGCCCGTCGATGCCGCTCCGCCCCCTCCTCAGCCAGCTCGCCCACGACCCGCAGGGCGCCCGCCTCGCCCGCGAGGGCGGCACGGCGTTCGTCTCCCGCTCGCTGCGGCCGTACCTCGTCGCGGCGCTGCTCGACGGCGTCGACGATGCGCTCGCCGGCGGACGCCCGGCGATCGTCGTGGCGGGAGACGACCGCCAGGCGCAGGAGCTGGCCGCGGATCTGCGGACCTGGCTGGCGCCGCGCCCCGTGCGCGTCTCGCCGAGCCGCGGCGTCGCGTACGAGTCGCATCTCGCGCCGCCGCCGCACCTCGTCGGCCTGCGCGTCGCCGCGCTCGACGCGCTGATCAGCTGG
>JAXLTD010000025.1:0-2853 GCA_046330225.1 Solirubrobacteraceae bacterium
GTGCGCTCCAAGCCGGCCGCGTCGAGCGCGTCCTGCCACCCGAGCCGACGGTCGTGGCCGGCCGCCATGTCGAGGGGGCCGGTGATGTGCACGACGCGTCGCCGGCCTCGGCCGAGCATGTGGTCGGTAGCGAGGCGGGCCCCGCCGCGGTTGTCGGCGTCGACGTACCAGACCTTCGACTCGCCCTCGATCGGCACGCGGCCCGAGAACACCGCCGGGACGCGGACCCGCTCGATCCCGGCGACGAGCTCGGTGTCGCTGTGCCCGTGGATCACGAGCAGGCCGTCGAGGCGCATCGACGCGATCTCGACGATGCGGTCGCGCTCGCGGGCGTCGCCGGCCAGCGTGAGCACGAGCGCGACGTCGGCCTCCGAGAGCGCGTCGTGCGCACCCCGCGACACCTCGGCGAAGTAGGGGTCGCTGAACAGGTGGTCGTTGGACTCGTTGACGACGAGGCCGACCAGCCCCGTGCGCCCGGTGACCAGCGACCGGGCCGACAGGTTCGGCCGGTAGTTGAGCTCGGCGGCGGCGGCGCGGACGGCGGCGATCGCGGACGGGCTGACGTTGCTCGCGCCGGAGAGCACGCGGCTCGCGGTGCCGCGCGACACCCCGGCGAGCGCGGCCACCTGCTCGAGGGTGGGGCGCTGCGACCCGGTGCGCGCTGGCATACCCCGATCCTGCCAGCCCGGGCGTCCTGCATTCCTGCCGACCGTCGGTCCCGCACGGCAGTCTGGGCGCATGGCCCGTACGCATCTCGACGTCGTCCTCGAGCGGGGCGCCCAGCGCACCTTCGCGATCGCCGCGGCGTGGCCGGGCTGGGCACGCAGCGCCCGCACGCGCGACGGTGACGAGGCGGCCATCGAGGCGCTGGTGTCGTACGCGCCGCGGTACGCCGTCGTCGCCTCCCGGGCCGGCGTGCCGTTCCAGGCCGCGGCGGTGCCGCGCGTGGTCGACGCCGCCCCCGGTACCGCCACCACCGACTTCGGCGCCACCGATGTGCGGTTCCCGCAGGATGCTCCGGCGTCCGGGGCGAAGGCGGGCGCCGACCTCGAGCGCCAGGTCGCGCTCCTGCGAGCGGCGTGGGCGCTGTTCCACGAGGTCGCCGATGCCGCTCCCGAGGCGCTGGCCAAGGGGCCGCGGGGCGGCGGCCGCGACACCAGCGAGGTCGTGCGCCACGTCGTGGAGTCGGAGCGCAGCTATGTCCGCGGCATCGGGGTGAAGCAGAAGCCCTTCGACGTCCACGACGCCGCGCTGCGCGACGCGATGCGCGAGCAGACTGCTGCGGCACTGCTGGTGGACGACCCCGCATACCGGTGGCCCGCGCGGTACGCCCTGCGACGGATCGCCTGGCACGTGCTCGACCACCTCTGGGAGATCGAGGACAAGTCCTAGCGACGGACGACAGCGCCGGCATCAGGGGATGCCGGCGCCGTCAGGCGCAGGGCCGAATCCAGATCTGGTCGTCTGCAGGCACCCGCGCGGGGAACTGCTGCTCCTCGCGCTGATTGGCGCTGACCGCGGTGGCCACGCCGCGCCGCCGAGGGCGACGAGGACGACGGGCCACACGAACCGGCCGTCGATGGACAGGTCGGTCACGGCCACGAGCAGGTAGCCGAGCGCCAGCACGGTGAAGACGAGGCCCGCGATGAGCGAGACCCAGTCGAGGTCATGACGTCGCACGACGCACCTCCAGGGTTCCGAGACCGATCTGCGCGGTCAGGTCGACGTTCGTGGTGGTCACGGGGTCCGGGCCGTCGGCCGGCGCGGGGATCCCGAAGACGGTGGCGTCCATGTTCAGCCCGACGCCGGACTGCGGCTCCTTGCCGGGCAGGTCGACCTCGCCGGCCCCGATCGAGCCGTCGATGCGCACCGATGCGTCGGCGGGCAGCAGGACGATGAGCTCGCCGGCGCCGATGGAGACGTCGACGTTCGCGTCCCCGGCGGGCAGCTTGCGCAGGTCGAGGGTCGCGCTGCCGGCACCGAGGCTGTACGACTGCGACGCGCCGGTCGGCACCCAGGTGCGATCGCCGGCTCCGGAGCCGGTCCGGATGTCGCTGACGGCGGCCGCGCCCTGGACGAACAGGAGCATGACCAGCGCGGGTGCGATGAGCCAGCGGGCCCGGCCGCGCCAGGCGCCGACGAGCAGGCCCGCGCCGAGCACGAGCAGGATCACCGAGGAGACGACGAGACCGCTGATGCTCACGCCGGCCGCGCCGAGGATCCCGAGCAGGCCGCCCGCGGCGATCGCCGCCGACAGCGTGATCCAGCCGAGGTAGCTGCGCGGCTCGGTGCGCGGCTGGGGCGCCACCGCGACCGGCGGGCCGTAGACCTGGCCGGTGGACGGGTCGATGTAGGTGCCGGTGCCGCCGGCCGCGTACGACGCCGGCACGTCGGACGGGCCGCCGACCGTCGCGTACTGCGGCGCGGCCTGCGGGGAGCCGACCGGCACCACATAGGCGGGGGTGTCGGGCATGAGCAGCCACGCGAGCAGGTAGGCCAGGATCAGCGCGCCGCCGGTGAAGACGGTGGCGACCACGACGAGGATGCGCAGCAGGGTCGCGTCGATCGCGAGGTTCTCGGCGAGGCCGCCGCAGACGCCGGAGATGACCCGGTCGTTGCGGCTGCGACGCAGCGGGCGCCGCACCGGCGGGTACGCCGGCGGCGGGTAGGGCGGCGGGTAGGACGCGCCGGGCGCGTACCCGCCGGGTTGGCCGGCGCCGGTCTGGCCGGTGGTGCCGGAGGAGCCGGGAGTGCTCTGCGAGCCGGCGTCGTCGGCCGGCTCGCCGGGGAGGGTCGGGTTCTCTGTCATGGCACCTACCGTCGTCCGGCCGGCACCCCCGCCGCATCGGGGAG
>JAXLTD010000026.1:0-2030 GCA_046330225.1 Solirubrobacteraceae bacterium
GACCGGGCCGTGGTGGACGCCCGCCGCGTCATCGTGGCGATCCCGCCGGCGCTGACCGCGGGGATCGAGTACGCCCCCGCCCTCCCGGCCGATCGCGCCCAGCTCGTGCAGCGCATGCCCCAGGGCTCGCTCATCAAGTGCGAGGCGGTCTACAGCCGGCCCTTCTGGCGGGCCAAGGGCCTGTCGGGGCAGGGCGTGAGCGACGTCGGCCCGGCGAACACCACGTTCGACAACTCGCCGCCGGACGGCACGCCCGGCGTGCTCTTCGGCTTCGTCGGCGGCCACAACGCCCGCGTCTGGGGCGCCCGGCCTGCGGCCGCGCGCCGCGCCGCGGTGCTGAAGAACCTCGCCGCCTTCGTCGGCGACGAGGCGCTGCGCCCGCGGGAGTACGTGGAGCGCAACTGGTCCGAGGAGATCTGGACCCGCGGCTGCCCGGTCGCCTTCACGCCGCCCGGAGTCCTGCTCGAGTACGGGCCGGCGATCCGCCGCCCGGCGGGCCGGATCCACTGGGCCGGCACGGAGACCGCGACCTACTGGATGGGCTACATGGACGGCGCGGTCCGCTCGGGGGAGCGGGCGGCCCGCGAGGTGCTGGCCGCGCGCTGAGCGCCCAGCCGCTCAGTCCCGCTTCACCATCACCCACACGAGGGCGATCCCGAAGCCGATCTGCCCGAAGGAGAGCGCGGTGCCGAGGTTCACGGCTCCGAGCAGGCCGGCGAGGGCCGAGGCGCCCGCGAACGCACCGAGCATGATGGCCAGATCGGTCAGCCAGCTGCGCATGGCGGCCACCCTACGCGTCCGCCTGCGCCCGCGCCTCGAGGGCGCCGACCAGCGCGGGCACCTCGAGCCCCGGGTCTTGCGCTTCCAGCCAGCGCCCGGCGGCGCGGCGCCCGCCGAGCGCCCGCAGCCCGCGCGCGCCGTGCTCGGCAGCGAAGTCGGCGAGGGCGTGGTGGCGGCGGGCGCGCAGGCGGCGCGCAGCGAGGTCCAGCCGGGCCCGATGGGCGTCGATGGCCGCCACGAGCTCCTCGATCCCCTGCGGGGGCGCCACCGAGGACACGGCGACCACCTCGGTGTCGCGCGCCCCGAGCGAGCGCAGGGCCGCGGCGAGGTCGCGGCGTGACCGCAACGCCGGCGGCCCGAGATCGGCCTTCGTGACCACCAGCACGTCGGGGATCTCCATGATCCCGGACTTCAGGAACTGGAGCACGTCGCCGGATCCGGGCTGCACGACGACGGCGACGGTGTCGGCCACGTCGGCGACGTCGGTCTCGGACTGGCCGACGCCGACGGTCTCGATCACCACGACGTCGAAGGCGGCGGCGAGCGCCTGCGCGGCGGCGCGCGTCGCCGGAGCGAGGCCGCCGAGCTGCTCGCCCGCCGCGGTGGAGCGGATGAACACCCCGCGGTCGCCGGGATCGAACGGGATGCGCGCGCGGTCCCCCAGGAGCGCGCCGCCCGACCGCTTCGACGACGGGTCGACGGCGAGCACCGCGACCGTCCGGCCCGCGGCGCGCCACGCGGCGAGCAGCGCTCCCAGGAGCGTCGACTTCCCGGCGCCCGGCGGGCCCGTGACGCCGACGACGTGGCCGGGTGCCTCGCCGCCGAGCGCGGCCGGCGAGGTCTCGTGCAGCAGTGCCGCGACCTGCGCCCGCGCCGCCGGGGCGCGGCTCTCCACGAGGTTGAGCGCCGCCGGGGCGGCGCCGAGGTCCCGCGCGCGCAGGCGCGCGCCGAGAGCGGCGCCGTCGGCGGAGTCGGTCGGGGCCGGGCCGGGCACGGCGCGAACGGTACCGGCGCCCCCGGCCGTGGCGGTCCCGGCGTGCCCGGTCCCCCGGGACGCGCCCCGGCGACCGTGGCCACGGAATCGCCCGAACTTGACCACACGGGCGGTGGCCAGCGTCGGGCGATCTCCGGCGGGGCGCCCGGCGAGCGCGGCCGCCGGCAGGAGGGACGCCGTCCGAAGCTACGCCGACGCCGCGGCGCCGTGGCGCGCCGGGAAGATCGCCACGCTGTCGCGCCTGTTGCGGTTGTGG
>JAXLTD010000027.1:0-2029 GCA_046330225.1 Solirubrobacteraceae bacterium
CGTAGTTGTCGGCGTAGGCGTTGCCCGCGAACGCGAGCGCGACCAGCGCGACCCCCACCACCGGCAGCAGCCGGCGCATGACGTGATGCATTCTCTCTCCTCCGTCAGGGTTCGGCGGCCCCGGGCGGAGCCGCCGCGGGCGAACCTATCCCGCAACTGACTCGGCGGTCAACAGCGGGTGGACGAAGCGCGCCGGGCCCCGGCGCATCACGAGCGAGAGACCCGCGCCGGGGCTCTCCGAAAGCGGCGGACGGGGTTCGAACCCGCGACCCTCAGCTTGGGAAGCTGATGCTCTACCAACTGAGCTACCGCCGCGTACTGCCTCCCAGCATATCCGCCGGGCTCAGACGTCGACCGGCTCCCCGATCGGCAGCCAGCGGAAGCGCTCACGGGCCGCGGGTGGGGCGCCGTCGAGCGCCTGCTCGACGCCGGCGCGCCCGTCGCGGAAGTGCTTCCAGCCCTCGTAGTGGATCGGGATCGCGACGCGCGGCCGGAGCGTCTCGGCGAGCTCGACGGCGTCCGCGCCGGTCATCGTGTACCGGAACGGGCCGCTGATCGGGAAGCGCACGCCGCCCACGTGGATGACGGCGATGTCGATCGTCAGGCGGCCCCCGACTGCGCGAACCTCGTCGTAGAGGACGGTGTCGCCCGAGATCCAGAGCACGTCGTCGCGACCGGGCAGCGAGATCGCGAAGCCGATCACGGCGCCGACGATCGGGCGGCTGCCGGGCGGTCCGTGGCGGCACGGCGTGGCCGTGATCGTCACCGTCTCGCCCCCGGGCGCCTGAACCTCCGTCGTGTCCCACGGCGCCAGCCCGCGGGCGCCCCCGCCGAGACGCCTCGCCCCCGGGACGGTCGTGACCACGGTCCCCGCGCGCGGAAGGAACGCGCGCCCGGCGGCGTCGAGGTTGTCCTCGTGATGGTCGTGGCTGACCAGCGCGACGTCGACGTCGCCGATCTCGTCCGGCGTGAGCGCCGGGCCGGCGAGCTTGTCGGAGGCCGTGCCCCAGCCGAAGCGGTAGTGCCCGCCGGCCGGATCGAAGGTCGGGTCGGTGAGGATCCGCAGCCCGGCGACCTCGATCAGGAGCGTCGGGCCGCCGATGTGGGTGAGGCGGGCGGTGGGCATCGTCACCTCGGACGGAACGTCGTGGTCGCGGTGCGGGTCGCGCCGTTGTTGCGGACCGTGAACACCGCCTGGACCTTCGCGCGACGCGCGAGCGCACGCTTCGCCGCGGCTCGGGCGGCCTTCGGCAGCTTGAGGGTCACCGTCCGGCGCCCGCCCGCCGCGAGCGTGAACGAGGCGCGCCCGAGCTTGAACGTCGCGGGCTTGGGACGCTTCGCCGCCGCGCGGCCGGTGCGCGTTGTGCCGTACACGAGCAGCGCCCCGTCGACGACGATCGAGCAGGTGCCCTGCCGGCAGTCGACGATGATCCGCGCATTCGTCGGCGCCGAGGTCCGCAGGAAGCCGGGTGCGCTCGCGAGGAACTGGCCGAGCGGATCGAGCGTCGGGCTCGCCGGCGCCGACGACGTCGTGGGTGCGGATCCCCCGCCCGACCCGCCGGCGCCGCCACCGCCACCGCCACCACCGCCGCCGGGTGGCGTCCCGGTCTCGAGCGCCGCGGCCTTGCGCGGGCCGGCGGCGCCGTCCGTCCAGAGCACGTACGCGTTGCCCGCGGCGTCCATCGCGGCGGCCTTGGGGACGTCCGAGGCGGTCGGCAGGGCGCTCGTGGTCTGCCCCGGCAGGTCCTGCGGGGTCCCGCTCAGCGTGCCGTCCACGCCCGTGTCGGCCACGGCGCGGTCAGCGGCGACGGCGCAGTGGTCCCCGCTGACGCCGCCGGCCACGCGGTACAGGAGCACGAAGCGATTGCCGTCGGGGGCGACACCGAGCGCCGGGTTGCGCCCGTCCGCCGTCTGCGGCGCGCCCCAGGTCCCACCGGTCGAGCGCGCGGCGAGTGCCACCCTCGGCCGCGTCGTCGCGCAGCCGGGGACCAGGTCGCTCCAGGCGAGCAGCACCCGCCCGGCCGCGTCG
>JAXLTD010000028.1:0-1923 GCA_046330225.1 Solirubrobacteraceae bacterium
CCCGCGCTCGCGCATGGGCTGTCGCACGAGGTCGGGTCGCTGCAGCCGGGCCGGATGGCCGACGTCGTGCTGTGGTCGCCGGCGACCTTCGGCGCCAAGCCGTGGATGGTGCTCAAGTCGGGCCTGCCCGCGTGGGGGACGGTCGGCGACCCGAACTCGGTCGTCGACGTCGCCGAGCCGCGCCAGATCGCCGCGCAGTTCGGCGGCATCGGCGGCGCTGCGGTCGACTCGTCGGTGATCTTCACCAACGCCGCGGCCGTGGAGTCGGGCGACGACGTGTTCCCGACGCGCCGCCGCCGCGTGGCCGTGCGCGGCTGCCGCGACGTGTCGCTCGCCTCGATGCTGCACCACCGCGCGTCGGCGTCGGTGTCGGTCGACCCCAGCGGTGCGGGCGTGAGCCTGGACGGCGAACGCCTGCACATGGACCCGGTCGACTTCGTGCCGCTCAGCCGCCTGTACTTCCTCTGACCGCCCGGTCCTAGAGCTCGGCCTCGTGGCGCAGGGCCACGAGCACGGCCGACGTGAGCGCCTGCACGAAGTGGTCGTCGATCTCGCCGCCGCGGACGAGCAGCCGGTGCAGCAGGGTGCCGGCGAGGACGTCGTAGAGCAGGTCGCACCGCTCGTCGGCCAGGGCCTGGGAGATCTCGCCGCGCGCCACCGCGCGCTCGAGGCCGTCGGAGACGAGGCGGCGCGCGGGCTCGATCATCGACCGCTCGACGGCCTCGCGCAGGTCCGCGTCGCGCCCGGCCTCGGCGACCACGGCGAGGTAGGCGGCGCGCGCCTCCGGCGTCGAGTAGACGTCCGCGCACGCGCGCACGGCTCCGGCGATGTCGGCGGCGGCGTCGGTGCTGGGCTCGATGCGCGCCGACGCCAGCAGCTCGGCCACGGCGGCGACGGCGAGGTCGCTGCGCGAGGAGAACCGGCGGTAGACGGTCGTCTTCGCGACGCCGGCCCGCGACGCCACCCCCTCGACGGTGAGCCCCGCCCAGCCGCTCTCGGCGAGCACCTCGCGCGTGGCGGCCAGGATCGCGGCGTCGGCCTCGGCCGAGCGCGGCCGCCCGCGCCGCACCGGCCCCGCCGCGGGGGCGGGGGAGGTCTGCTCGGCGGTGCTGGTCATCAGCCGCACTCTCCCACGCAGCGGGGCCGGTGCGGCCCCGCACCGGCGCAGACGTGCCGCCACGGTGTACGGACGGGCGTCCGGATCAATGATACGATACGTAGCGTACTGAAAAGATCGGATGAAAGGAGGCGGCCATGTCCGCCACCACCCGCCTCGTGGACGTGAGCTCGACCGGTGCTGTCGCCGAGGCCGTGACCACGGCCGCTCCCGCCCGCGACCGGCTCGCCCTGCAGGTCGTCCTGGCCGTCGCGCTGGGGGCGCTCGCCGCCGTCCTCGCCACCTGGGCCGTCGTCTCCACGATGACCCTGCACATGTCGTTCTAGGGCCCTCCCCGGCGGCACCGCCCGGTGCCCGGTGAGAGGATCGGCGGCGTGAGCAACGCCGTACCCCCTGCCGGCCGGCTGCCCCTGCGCGGCGCCGTCGACCTCGCCGCCCTCGCGGCGGCCAAGGAGGCCCAGGCCGCCGCCGAGCAGCGCCTGGCCGAGGCGGGCGACCTGCCCGCCGGTCTGGTCGTCGACGTCACCGAGGAGACCTTCCAGGCCGAGGTCCTCGACCGCTCGTTCACCGTGCCCGTGGTCATCGACCTGTGGGCCGACTGGTGCCAGCCCTGCAAGGCGCTCACCCCTGTCCTCGAGGCGCTCGCCGCCGAGGACGCCGGCGCGTGGGTGCTCGCCAAGGTCGACGTCGACGCCGAGCAGCGCATCGCCGCCGCGTTCCAGGTGCAGTCGATCCCCACGACCTTCGCCGTCATCAAGGGCCAGCCGGTCCCGCTCTTCCAGGGCGCACTGCCCGCCGCCGATGTG
>JAXLTD010000029.1:0-3614 GCA_046330225.1 Solirubrobacteraceae bacterium
CGGTCGAGGTCCCGGGCTGGATCGACCGGCCGCAGATCACGTCGCGGGTCGACGGGAGCCAGGTGGCGGTCGACGAGTTCGCCCGCTGGGGCGAGCCGATCGCGAAGGGCGTCGAGCGGGTCGTGGCCGAGAACCTCGCCGCACTCCTCCCCGGCCGGCGGGTGGTGAGCGCGCCGTGGGCCGGCTACGAGCCGGTCGCGCACAAGGTGGACCTCACCGTGACGGAGCTCGCCCGCCAGGCCGACGGCACGGTTCTCCTCGAGGCCCGCTGGGCGATCATCGGCCGCGACCGCGCGACCCTCGTGCAGCGGCGCGCCTCGCACCGCAGCGGAGCGGCGGCGGCGGGCGCGGCCGGCCTCGTCGAGGCGGAGAGCCAGGTGCTCGAGGCGCTGAGCCGCGACATCGCGGAGGCCCTGTCGGCCCTGCCCGTCGAGCCCCCGGCCGAGGCGAGGCCTTCCGCGCAGTAGCCCGCGCGGAAGGCTCGGGATCGGGGCCTGCTACGATGGCGAAATGACCCGCGACGACCGGGCCCGGACTCCCGACGACGTCCCCGTCTCCGAGATGGAGAAGCTCCTCTCGCTCGCTCTCGGGCGCGGCGGCGGCTTCGCCGACCTGTACTTCGAGCACGAGACGACCTCGTCGCTGCTCCTCGAGGAGGGCATCATCCGCACCGCCTCGGCCGGGGTCACGTGCGGGCTCGGCGTGCGCGTCGTGGCGGGCGAGCGCACGGGCTTCGCCTACACCGACGACCTGTCGTGGCCGGCGATGGCCCGCGCCGCGGAGACGGCGGCCCACATCGCCTCGGACTCGCGCACGATTCCCCCTCAGCCGGTCGCGCCGGCGCCCGTGGAGCGGCGGTACGGGGTGACGAGCCTCGGCGCCCTGCCCCTCGCCGAGCGGATCGCCCTCGTCGAGCGGGCGGACCGCGCCGCCCGCGCGTACGACGCGCGGGTCGAGAAGGTGATCGCGAGCCTCGGCGAGCAGACGCGGCGGATCCGGGTCGCGAACTCGGTCGGGGTCCTCGCCGAGGACGTCCAGCCGCTCTTCTCGATCCGCGTTCACGTCATCGCGAGCGAGAAGGGCGTGCGGCGGGAGGGCACCGCCGGCGGCGGCGGCCGCCTCGGGCCCGCGTTCTTCGATTCGAAGCCGCCCGAGCGCTTCGCGCGCGAGGCCGCGCGCATGGCGGTCGTGCTGCTGTCGGCGGTCGAGGCCCCGGCCGGGCCGATGCCGGTGGTGCTGGCCCCCGGCTGGCCGGGCATCCTGCTCCACGAGGCGGTCGGCCACGGGCTCGAGGGAGACTTCAACCGCAAGGGCCTCTCCGCCTTCTCCGGCCGCATCGGCGAGCGGGTGGCGGCGCCCGGCGTCACCGTGATCGACGACGGCACGATCGCCGACCGCCGCGGCTCGCTGAACGTCGACGACGAGGGGAGCCGGCCCGGCCGCACGGTCCTCATCGAGGACGGCGTCCTGCGCGGCTACCTGCAGGACCGGCTCAACAGCGGCCTCATGGGCCAGGCCGCGACCGGCAACGGACGCCGCGAGGGCTACTCGTCGATCCCGCTGCCCCGCATGACCAACACCTTCATGCTCGCGGGGAGCGAGGACCCCGAGGACATCCTGCGCTCGGTGCCGCGGGGCCTCTACGCGAAGCACTTCGGCGGCGGCCAGGTCGACATCACGAGCGGGAAGTTCGTCTTCTCCGCGACCGAGGCCTACCTGATCGAGGGCGGCCGGCTCGGCCCGCCGGTGTTCGGCGCGACGCTCATCGGGAACGGACCGGACGTGCTCACGAAGGTGACGCGCATCGGGCACGACCTCCGCCTCGACGAGGGCGTCGGCACCTGCCAGAAGGCCGGCCAGAGCGTGCCGGTCGGCGTCGGCCTGCCGACCGTGCTCGTCTCCGAGATCACGGTCGGCGGCACGAGGAGCGGAGAGAGGGTCCCTTGAGCATCATCGACACCCTGCGGCGCGGGTTCAGCCGCACCTTCTGGGTCGCGAACGTCATCGAGCTGTTCGAGAGGTTCGCCTACTACAGCAGCAAGGCCGTGCTCGCGGTGTTCCTCGCCGAGCAGGTCGGCCTCGGCTCGACCACCGCCACCTTCCTGGCCGGCTCGGTCTTCAACACCCTCCTCTACTTCCTCCCGGTGCTGGCCGGCACCGTGGTCGACCGCTTCGGCTTCAGGCGCAGCCTGATGGCGTGCTTCTCGATCTTCGCGGTCGGCTACTTCATGATCGGCCTCGCCGGCCTGCCGCTCGGGCAGCCGCTCGTGCAGGCGCTCGGCGCGAGGACCTGGGTGACGCTCGCCCTCGTCGTGACCGCGATCGGCGGCTCGCTCATCAAGCCCTCGATCGTCGGGACGGTCGCCCGCACCACGACGAAGGACACGCAGGCGTTCGGCTACTCGATCTACTACACGCTCGTGAACATCGGCGGCGCGGTCGGGCCCCTGCTCGCCCCGGTCGTCCGCGAGAGCCTCGGGATCGCCTGGGTGCTCGTCGTCTCCTCGATCACGAGCGTCGGCCTTCTCGGGGCCGCCGCGCTCTTCTACCGGGAGCCGGACCGCCCGGCCGACGCGCCCCCGGCCCGCTCGATGGCCCGGGTCCTCGCGGACATGGTCCTCGTGTTCGGCAACCTGCGCTTCATGCTGTTCCTCGTCATCTTCTCCGGCTTCTGGGCGATGTTCTGGCACGTCTTCTACGCGCTGCCCTTCTACGTGAAGGACTTCCTGAAGTTCTCCCGGTTCGAGTGGATCGAGACGGTGGACGCCATCGCGATCATCGTCGTCACGATCCCGGCCACCGCCGTCGCCCGGCGGCTGCGGCCTCTCGCCGCGATGGTCCTCGGCTTCGTGCTCGCGACCGCGTGCTGGTTCGTCATGGGGTCGATTCCCACGCTGGCCGGCGCCATCGCCGGCCTCGTCGTCTTCGCGATCGGCGAGGGCATCCAGTCGCCGCGCTTCTACGAGTACGTCGCGACCCTCGCCCCTCCCGACCAGGTCGGGACCTACATGGGCTTCGCGTTCCTGCCGATCGCGATCGGGACCTTCATCGCCGGCTGGTCGAGCGGCTACCTCGTGAGCCACTACGTCGAGGGCGGCAACCCGCTGGCGCCGCACATGTGGTTCGTCGTGGGCTCCTACGGCGTCGTCTCGACCGTCCTGATGGTCCTCTACGACCGGTTCGTCGCGCCGAAGCGCGCGGCCGCCTGAGCCGCCCGATGGACCATCGCGAGCTGGCGGTCGAGCTGCTGCGGAGAGCCCGCGCGGCCGGGGCGGGGGACGCCGACGCGATCGTGGCCGAGGGCACGGAGTTCTCGGTCACCGTCCGCAAGGGCGAGGTGGAGACGCTCACCGAGGCCGGGAGCAAGGCCCTCGGCCTCCGCGTCTTCGTCGGGAAGCGCACCGCCTCGTCGCACACCTCGGACTTCTCGTGGCCGACCCTCGACCGGCTCGTCGAGGAGACGGTGGGCATGGCGCGCGCGACCGGCGAGGACGGTGCGGCGGGCCTGCCCGACGAGACGCCGCCGGCCGAGGAGGTCGAGCTGGGCCTCTTCGACGCGTCCGCGCTCGAGCTGCCCACCGGGGAGCGGATCGAGCGCGCGCGGCGGGCCGAGG
>JAXLTD010000003.1:0-458260 GCA_046330225.1 Solirubrobacteraceae bacterium
ATACAACGTGTCTCCTGAAACCCCGTGCAGCTGTCATCCCTGATGCGATCGACCGACTTTGCCGCCGATGTCGTACGAGAGCTTGATCGGATGATTGCCGATGCATCCGAAACACACGTGTTTGGCCAATTGTGGCGGTCGCTCGAAGACCTCGGCGTCTCCGTAGCGCCGGAACGAGCGGATGTTGAGATTGAGATCCGATTCTCGGCTGGTGGACACGGGTACATCGCCAGGGTGCCGGCGGTCCCGGATGACAGTACGCTCACGCCGAGCGCCTGGGCGTCGATCGTGATGACTGTCTTCGAGGAACGACTCCTCGCCGAAGACGAGGGCTTGCCACCGCCAGCGGAATGTGTGACTTCGTTCTCGATTTTCGACTAGACAGGATGGAGCCGTGTGGTGCGGCTCTGTCCAGTGGTGCGAGGCAGAAGCTGTCTGTGTACTTGCGGCGCTTAGATAGGGCGGGTCTGGCGTGATGGTGCGAGCCGTTGCAAGAGCTGCACCGCTTGTCGCCGCCATTTCACTTGTTGTACTCGGCGGGTGTGGGGCCCCACCCGTGATTGATGGCCTTATGAATCAGGCTGACAGCCTCTATCGCGCCTGCGGTGGCGAGCCGAGCCGCCCTCTCAGCGACTCCAAGCGCATGCAACTCGCCCGCTCGGTGGCGACCAACCTCCGTGAAGCGCCGGGACGGTTCCTCGTAGACGACAGCGAAGACACCGCTTCGAGTCGGGAGAGCTACATCAACTCGCTGGCTGCGACGATTGGGGAAGGAGGCTGCCGACGGGAAGCAGCCATTGTGCTCAGCGCAAGGTAGCTCGCAGGCGGAAGCGGAACCGTGGTGACCGCGCCGATGCCGACGCTCAGGTGACCCGTCCGCCCAGGCCCCGCAAACAGAGAAGGGTGCCAGGGCCCGAGCACCGGCCCATCCGCGCCAGCCCGCCGGAGAGCCCAGCCACGGGTCGCGCGCGCCAAGCGCGCGGCCCCCCGGGCCGCCACGCCGATCGTCGGATGCGCGGCGGCGCGGCTTCTCCGCCTCCATCCAGCCGTTCGGAGGCGGGAAGCCACGGCGCCGCGCATTCGCCGCAGCGGCCAGAGGCCGAGCCATGAAACGACCCAAGCGGAAGGCGAGAGAGGAGAAGAGCTACCGGGGCACGTAGGCGACCTTGCCCCAGGAGGGCTCGGGCGCCAGCTCGATCGGCTCGTTCTCGCGATCGGGCTGCACGTAGGCGAAGGTGGCGGCGTCGGGGTCGAAGGCGACCTCGAGCTCGCCTTCGAGGACGCGCTGGTCCAGCCAGGCGCCGCGGAAGACCAGGCGCCGCAGCCAGTGGACGAGGGAGCGCTCGGCGGGGCCGACGAGGTCGGGCCAGCAGTCGTTGACGTGCTCGCCCAGGGCGGAGGCCGGGTCCTGCACCTCGCCGTTGACGACGAGGTTGACCAGGTCCTCGAGCTCGGGCTCGCAGAGGCGGCCGCCGACGAAGCCGACCTTCAGCGCGGCCTGCTCGCAGCGCTCGCCGAAGTCGTCCTCGTTGAAGGTGAACCGAAGCTCCCCGTATTCGAGAACGAAGTCCTGCCCGGAGTCGTAGTTGCCGCGTCGCGCTGTGTCCATGACCAGAAGCGCCCGGGCGGTTGCCGCCGCGGGCCGTCGGCATCTTATGCCGGACTCCTGCCTCCCAGGACGGAATGAATGAGAACTTGCACCGGGACGCTGGCGGGGCGGCTGTAGGGTGCCGCACATGAGCTCAGAACTTGCAGGACGCGTTGCCGCGGTCACCGGGGCCTCATCGGGAATCGGCGAGGCGACGGCCCTCGCCCTGGCCGGCGCGGGCGCCGCGGTCGCGGTCGGGGCTCGCCGCGCCGACCGCCTCGAGGGCCTCGTCGAGAAGATCCAGGCCGCCGGCGGGACCGCGATCGCGCTGCCGTGCGACGTGACCGAGGAGGTCCAGGCGGTCGCCTTCGTCAACGACACCCACGCGCAGCTCGGGCGCCTGGACATCCTCGTGAACAACGCGGGCCTGATGCTGCTCGGCCCGGTCGAGGGCGCCGACCTCGAGGAGTGGCGGCGGATGATCGCCGTGAACTGCCTCGGCCTGCTCTACACGACCCACGCCGCGCTGCCGCTGATGCGCGAGGGCGGCGGCGGGCACGTCGTGAACGTCTCGTCGGTCGCGGGCCGGCGGGCGTCGGCGTTCAGCGCGGTCTACAACCTGACGAAGTGGGGCGTGAACGGGTTCTCGGAGGCGCTGCGCCAGGAGGCGCTGCATTCGAACATCCGGGTGACGGTGGTCGAGCCGGGCTGGGTCGAGACCGAGCTGCTGAGCCAGAACACCAACCCGCTGGTGCACCAGGGCGCCGAGAAGCTCAAGGAGTCGATCGGCGAGGTGCTCAGCGCGGACGACATCGCGGGCGCGATCCTCTACGCGGTGGTCCAGCCCGACCACGTGAGCGTCAGCGAGGTGCTCGTGCGGCCGACGAAGCAGCCGACGTAGAGGAGGGGGGCGAACTTCGGCCGGCCGCTCCCTCCTGGGGGCATGGCCGATGACGCTCACACCATCCTCGTGGTCGAGGACGACGCGGCGACGCGGACGTTCCTGGCCGACAACCTGACCGCCGACGGGTACGAGCTGCTCGTCGCCGACTGCGCGCGGGAGGCGCTGCGCCTGCTCGAGACGAAGTTCCCGGACGCCGTGGTGCTCGACCTCGGGCTCCCGGACGCCGACGGGCTGGACGTGCTGCGGCGCGTGCGCGCCGCCGACGGCGCCGGGGCCCGGATCGATCCGGACTGCCCGGTCCTCGTCCTGACCGGGCGCGGGGCCGAGCTGGACCGGGTCCGCGGGTTCGAGCGCGGCGCTGACGACTACCTGGTCAAGCCGTTCTCCTACCCCGAGCTGCGGGGCCGGATCGCCGCGGTCCTGCGCCGCTGCGACCGGCGCCAGCGGCGCGGGCGCATCCGCGTCGGAGCGCTCGAGCTCGATCCCGTGTCCCGGGATGTGCGGGTCGGCGGGGCGCCGGTTGCGCTCTCCCAGAAGGAGTTCGCGCTGCTGCAGACGCTGGCCGCCGACCCGTCGCGCGTCTTCACGAAGCAGGAGCTGCTGCGCCACGTCTGGGGGTTCCGCACGGCCGGCTCGACCCGGACGCTGGACTCGCACGCCTGCCGGCTGCGCCACAAGCTGGGCGGCACCGGCGCGCGCTTCGTCGTGAACGTGTGGGGCGTCGGCTACCGGCTCGTCGACGGGCCGCTGGTTGCGGCCGCCGAAGACGCGGCGACCGGGCGGGCGGCGTGACGGGCGCGGCCGAGGCGGCGGGGTGGCTCGCGGCGGCCTGCGGTGCGGTCGGCGCTGCGGCGCTCGGGTCGGAGCTGCGCCGCCGGACCGAGCTCGTCGTGCGGGCCTGCCATGAGCTGCGCGGGCCGCTCACCGCGGTGTCGCTCGGCGTCGAGCTGCTGGCCCGCGATGCGCCGCCGGGCCGGTGCGAGCTCGCGGGAGCGGTGGGTGCGGAGCTGCGCCGCGCGGGCCGGGCGCTGGAGGACCTCGATGCCGCCCGGGCCGGCCGCCGGGCCCGCGACCGCGTCGAGCCCGTCGACGTCGCCGCGCTCCTGCGCGCCGCGGCCGCGGCGTGGGCGCCGATCGCGCGCCAGCACGGCGCCGACCTGCAGGTCAGCGTGCCGGCCGGCGTCGTCGTGCGCGGCGACCGCGTCCGCCTCGCGCAGGCCACCGGCAACCTGCTCGCCAACGCGATCGAGCACGGCAGCGGCCGGGTGGTGCTGCGGGCGAGCGCGGGCGGCGGTCGGGTGCGGATCGAGGTGAGCGACGACGGCCCGGGCCTGCCGGCGCCGGTCGCCCGCATCGCGCGGACGGCCCGTCGCGGGCGCGGCGGGCGGGGCCGGGGACTGGCGATCGCTGCCGACATCGCGGCCCGCCACGGCGGCCGTCTCTCCGCGGCGCCCTCGGCCCGCGGGGCGCGGATCGCGCTCGAGCTGCCGGCGGCGGAGGCGGCGTGAGCCGCCGGCGCCGGGCGGTGCTCCTCGCCGGGCTCGCGCTCGCCCTCGGCGCGGTCGCTGCCGCCGACGTCCAGCGCCGCGAGTCGGCGCTCGCGGCCCGCCTGGGGCCCGACGTGCCGGTGCTCGTGGCCCGGGAGGCGATCCCGCCGGGCACGCGCCTGACCCCGTCCCGGGTCGCGGTGCGCGCGGTGCCGGCCCGCTACGCGACGCCCGGGTCGCTCGACAGCCTCGGCGCGGCGATCGGGTCGCGCACGGCGGTCGCGGTGCCCGCCGGGGCGCCGGTCACCGCCGCCATGCTGGGGGACGGCCGCGGCGATCCGTCCGCGCCCGCGGGCCCGCCGGTGCGGCCCGGCGAGCGGGCGGCCGAGCTGGTCGCGCGCGCGTCCCCGGAGCTCGTGCAGCCCGGCAGCCGGGTGGACGTGCTCGTCACCCGCGATCCGGGACGCGGCGGGTCCGGCGGGACGGTCGTGGCGCTCGAGGACGTGGAGGTGCTCGGGGCGGGGCCGGCGCCGGACGGCGCGGCCCCGGATGGCGGCGACGGCGGGCCGCGCGTGGCGGCCACGCTGCGCGTCACCCTGCGCCAGGCGGTCTACCTCGCCGCCGCGCAGTCGTTCGCCCGGGAGATCCGGCTCCTCCCGCGGGCCGCCGGGGACGGGCGCCGCGGGGCGGCCGGGCTGGCGGTCGGCCCCGGCCTGTAGCGGGCGCGGACTGGACCCCTGGACGATCGGCCGACGCCGGGATTCAAGTCGGGCGCCCGATTTCCCGATGTGCGCGGTGAGACGCCCATGCGCCGCCTTCCGATGCTCCTCACCGCTTGCGCCTGCGCGCTCGCCGCCCTCTTGGCCGGCGGCGCGCTCGCTGCCACCAAGCGCGCCGCCGCGCCGCGCGTGGTCACGGTCAAGCCGCTGCACGCGGGGATCGGCGACACGCTCACGATTCGCGGCACGAACTTCCGGCCCGGGCGGCTGGCGAACTGGATCGTCTTCCAGCGCGACCGGGCCCGCCCCGTGTTCGCCCGCGCCGAGGTGGCCTCCCGGACGCAGATCCGCATCAAGATCCCGGAGAAGCTGCGCCCGTTCCTCAGCCTGAAGAACGGCCAGCCCGCGGCCACGCGGTTCCGCATCCGGGTCCTGGCCTCCACGTTCGGCAAGGAGTTCACCGCGAAGGCGAGCTCGCCGCTGATCGGGCCGGCGCCGCTGGGCGGCACCAAGCCGCCGCCGGAGGCCAGCAACGACTGCGACAACGACAAGATCCCGAACAGCACCGACACCGACGACGACAACGACCTCCTGCCGGACTCGCGCGAGAAGCTCCTGAAGACCGACCCGTGCAAGGCCGACTCCGACGGCGACGGCGTCAGCGACTACTTCGAGGTCGAGTCGGCCCTGGACCTCAACAGCCGCGCGAACTTCTACCCGGTCAAGAAGCCCTACCCGAACCCGAACTTCCCCGACGCCAACATCGACTTCGACGGCGACGGGATGACGAATAGCGACGAGTTCTCGGCCTGGGTCCGGTACGGCGGCGGCAGCAAGGACCTCAACTACAGCGACGGCTGCCAGGACACCCGCGCCGGCGGGGGCTGCTCCGGGCCGCCGACCGCCGTCCCCTCGAACAAGCCGTGGCTGGACTTCGACGGCAACGGGCGCCTCACCGACGACGAGAAGGACGTCGACAACGACGGCGCGACGAACTGGGACGAGGCCCACGGCCGACTGGTGTACGACTGGTGGTCCGCGGCGTACGAGACCGAGAAGCCCTACAAGCCGCAGTACGGCTCGCTGGACTGGCTGGATCCGGACACCGACGGCGACGGCGTGCTCGACGGCTACGACGACCAGGACTACGACGATGTCAACAACATCAACGACATCAATCGCGGCCCGAACTGGGTGCAGCCGTTCAACCCCTGCCTGCCGGACTGGACGTCGCGGACCTGCTCGCGCCACCCGCCGCTGAAGGATCCGTGGCCGCCGTTCGACACGTCGGGCTTCCGCTCGCTGCCGATCCCGCTGCCGTGGCCGCCGGTGGTCCCCGGGCCGTGAGGCCCAGGCCGGCGGCTGCCTCGGCGGGCGGCCCCGCCTAGCTAGATCAGCTCGGGGTCGGTCATCACCTCGACCATGGCCGGCCCGGCGTGGGCCAGCGCCTCGGCCAGCGCCCCGGGCAAGGCGGCCGCTCCGGTCACCCGGATCCCCCGGGCGCCGCAGAGCTCCGCGTACTGCGAGAAGTCGGGGTTGTGCAGGGAGGTCTCCCACACGTCCCACTCGCCGGCGCGCTGCTCCTTGGAGATCTTGCCGAGCTGGCCGTTGTTCAGCAGGACGTGGGTGATGTTCATGCCGTGCTTGACGGCGGTTGTGACCTCGGCGAGGTACTGGGCGAACCCGCCGTCGCCGGTCACCGCGATGATCGGGCGCCGGCCGCCCGTGGCGGCCCAGGCGCCCATGGCCGCCGGATAGGCGAAGCCGATCGAGCCCAGGTAGCCCGACATGAGGACGTCCTGGCCGGCCTGGGACTCGAAGTAGCGCCCGAACGAGTAGGCGTGGTTGCCGACATCGACGGCGAGCACCGCGTCGGCGGGCGCGGCGTCGGTGAGCGCGGCCATCACGGCGGCCGAGGCGACGCCGGCGCCGCGGTCGTCCTGGGCCCGGCTGGCCTTCTCGGCCCGCCAGATCGCCCACCGCTCGGCGATCTCGGGCCGCTGGTCGGCCCGCCCGGCGGGCGGCTCGGCGGGCAGCACGGCGGAGAGGGCGTCCAGCGCGACGCCGATGTCCGACCACATCGGGACGGCGACCGGATGGAACTTCCCGAGCTGCTGCGGGTCGGCGTCGACCTGCACGATTGGCTTGCCGGCGTAGATCCCGGTGTGGTTGGAGAAGGAGGCGCCGAGCACGATCAGGCAGTCGGCCTCGTTCATGAACCAGCTCGCGACCGGCGTGCCGGACCGCCCGAGGACGCCGCAGGCCAGCGGATGGGCGTCGCCCACCAGGCCTTTGGCCTTGAACGTCGTGATGACGGGCGCGCCGATCCGCTCGGCGAAGGCCAGGGCGGCCTCGCGGTGGTCGCGCGCGCCATGGCCGAGGATGATCGCGGGCCGCCGGGCGGGCGCGATGAGCTCCAGGGCCGCAGCGAGGGCGTCGGCGGGCGGGGCGATCGTGCGGCTCGGGATCCGGCCCTCCGGCGTGGCGGCCGGGGCGCCATCGGCCGGAATCGTCTGGACCTCGTCGGGGAAGACGAGGTGGGCCACCCCGGACTCGAGCACGGCGTGCTTGGCGGCCAGCGCGGCCAGCTCCGCGTGGCGGCTGCCGGGCAGGACGGTCTGCGACCACGCCGCCACCGAGCCGAACGCCGCCCGCAGGTCGACCTCCTGGAAGTTGTGGACGCCCAGGACCTCCGTCGCCACCTGCCCGGTGAGGGCCAGGACCGGGGCGCGGTCGACGTTGGCGTCCCACAGGCCGGTGAGGAGGTTCGTCGCGCCGGGGCCGGCGATGGTCAGGCAGGCCGCCGGGCGGCCGGTGAGCTTGCCGTAGGCCGAAGCGGCGAAGGCGGCGGCGCCCTCGTGGCGGATCCCGATGTACTCCAGGTTCCCGGCCTGGGCCTGGCGGCGCAGCGCGTCGGCGAGGCCGAGGTTGGAGTGCCCGACCATCCCGAAGACGTGGCGCACGCCGAAGTTCACGAGCGTCTCGGCCATCACGTCCGAGACCGTGCGCTCGTGCGCGGCCTCGTCGGGCACGGCGACCCAGACCCCGCCGTCGCGGATCTCCAGCGGGTACGTGGCGACTTGGTCGCCGAACGGCGACTCCCCGCTGAGCGGGCAGTAGTCGTACCCGTGCCACGGGCAGCGGAGCATCCCCTTCTCGATCGCGCCCTCGCCGAGCGGGCCGCCCTGGTGCGGGCAGCGGTTCTCCAGGGCGGCGTATTCGCCGTCGACGTGGGTCAGCGCGAGGCTCTTGTGCCCGGCCGCGACGGTGGTGACCCGGCCCTCGGGGAGGTCGTCCGCGTCGAGCACGCGGTGCCAGGTGGTGCCGGGGGTCGGGGCGGGGGTCACAGGGGTCTCCTTCGGTCGGGGCGGCCGCCAGTGCGGTCGCCGCGCGGGGCGGCGCGTTACAGCCAGGACCCCGCGGGCCAGGGCGTGGCGCTGCCGTAGCGCTCGATCACCGGGCCAGCCGGCGGCGGCACCGATCCGAGGAGGCCAGCCTCCACCGCGAGCACCCGGGCCGGCGCCACGCGGGCGAACGGGTCGGCGGCGGCGTCGCGGGCGGCGCCGGGCCCGCGCCACGCGCTCAGCGCGCCGGCGAAGTGCGAGCTGTCCTGCAGCAGCGTCGTGACGAGCGCCGCCGGGCGGCCGGCGAGCACGGCGCGGCGCGCGCCCTGCACCGCCGGATCGTCGAAGAGGATCGAGGCGCCGGGCGGGGGCAGCACGAGCGAGACCGTCGCCGCGGCCCCGGCGGGATCGACCGCGCGGGCGTCCGCACGCAGTGCCTCCCGCGCGGGACGGCGCTGGCCGTGCCAGGCCGCGAGCCAGCCAGCCGGGGTCCCGTCGGCCTCGGCGGCTGCGGCGACGGCATCGGCGTCGTCGGGCCGCTCGGGCACGAGCGCCAGCCACGCCCAGGTCCGCGGCCGGCCGGTCACCCGCGCGGCGCGGCCCAGTCGCTGCGCACCGACCGCGAAATCGCTCGGAAGTCCTGGCGGATCTCCTCCTGCGTCGGCCGGCCCCAGAACCAGTAGCCGTCGTAGGCGGCATGGATCGTCAGGTCGGGCCGCAGGGAGAACCCTGCGGGCACGTAGGGGCGGTAGACCGTGTCGGTCGTCTCCCGCAGGCCGAGCGCCGCCTGCGCGGCGCGCTCCGGGTCCGACAGGAACGTCCAGCGGGCGCCGAGCCCCGCCCGGAACGCGGCGGCCACCGGCGGCGGGTCGATGCTCAGCGAGACGATCCGCGTGTAGGCCACCTCGGCCTCGTCCTGCAGCGCGGCCAGGCCGCGGAAGAACGCCTGCTCCTTCGGGCACCAGAAGCCGCGGTAGGTGTGCAGGAACGTCGGGTCGCCGCCCACGAGGTCCGAAAGGCGGCGGCGGCTGCCGGTGTGGTCGTCCAGCTCGAGGTCGGGGAACGGCTGGCCAGGGGAGAGGTCGGCGGGCATGGCCGCACCGTCCGCCGTCGGGGGCGAACCGTTACGCGGCGGCGGCGGTCAGCCCGCCCGGAACCGGATCGGCAGCTCGAGCGGCCCGGTGTTCCCGCTCTGCGGCATCGACCGCGCCGGGCCGTCGGGCACGGGGTCGCGCAGGCGCTGCGCGAGGCGGGGGAGGGCCTCGCTCATGTCGCCCCGGGCCACGAAGTGGCCGATGCAGTGGTGCACGCCGCCGCCGAACCCGAAGTGGCGCCGGCGCGGCGCGGTGATGTCGAACCCGGCGTCCGGGAACGCGGCGGGGTCGCTCCCGGCGGCCTGCGAGAAGAGGTGGATCGTCGTGCCGGCGGCGATCTGCACACCGCCGAACTCGAAGTCCTCGATGGCCTCCCGAGTGACCCAGGTGACCGTCGGGTTGACCCGCATGACCTCTTCGACCGCAGCCTCGCCGAGGCTGGGCTCGGCGGCGAGGCGCTCCCACTGGTCCGGGTGGTCCATGAACGTCTGGAGCGCGAGGCCGAGCTGCATGCTGGTGGTGTCGAAGCCGCCGAAGATCAGGATCACCAGCGAGTCCTGCAGCTCCTGCGGGGTCAGGCGCTCCTCGTCGCGGCGGGCCGCCACGAGGCGGGTGACGAAGTCGTCGCGCGGCGCGCGCTCGCGGTCGGCCACGAGCTCGTCGGAGAACGCGGCCAGGCCGCGGTAGGCCGCCTCGATGTCGTCGATCCGCTCGGCGACCTGGACTGAGGTCAGCAGGCCGAGATCGGTCGCCCAGCCGGCCAGGCCGCGCCACTGCTCCTCGGGGATGCCGAGCATGATCGCGATGACGCGGCCCGCGTAGGGGATCCCGAAGTCGGCCATGAACTCGCAGCGGCCGGCGGCGGCGAAGCCGTCCATGAGCTCGTCGGCAAGGGCGGCAAAGCGGGGGCGCAGGTCGGCGATCAGCTTGGGGGAGAACGCGGGATTCAGCAGCCGCCGCAGGCGGTGGTGGTCCTCGCCTTCCTGGTTGAGCACCGTCCGGGCCCACCAGTCGACGACCGGGCCCGACGTGACCCCGTGGTGGGCCGGCCAGCCGGCGCTGCCCTGCTTGAGGCGCCGGTCCTTGAGCAGCGCGCCCATCTCGGCGTAGCGCAGCACGGCGAGCCCGTAGGGCGTGCGGGCGCACCAGCCGCGCTCGCGGGCGGCGCGGACCTCGGCCGACGACACCGAGAAGCCCGGCGCGCTGACGTCGAGGTAGGGAAGCTGGTCGGCGGCGAGCGGCACGGGGCCATCGTGCCACCCCGTGCGGCCGGGGCACAACTGCGGCCGGCCAGCAGGCAGCGCCCCGGCCGGGTAGGAATACGCGCATGACACTGCGCGCAGGCATCGATCTCGGCGGGACGAAGATCCAGTCGATCATCATCGACGACGCCAACACCGTGCTGGGGCAGGCCCGCCAGCCGACGCCCACGAAGGGCGGGCCGTCGGACGTCGTGGCCGCGATGGCCGAGTCGGTCCGGGCGGCGGCCGCGGCGGCGAAGGTCGAGCCGTCCGCGCTGGCCGGCGTCGGGCTCGGCTCGCCCGGGTCGATCGACAACGCCGCCGGGACCGTCGCCAGCGCGCGGAACCTGCCGAACTGGATCGAGCCCTATCCGGTCGCCGCCGACCTGCGCACCCGGCTGGGCGTCGAGCGCGTCGGCATCGGCAATGACGTCGACGTTGCCACCGACGCCGAGTTTGCGGTGGGGGTCGCGAAGCCGTTCAGCTCGATTCTCGGCGTCTTCTGGGGCACCGGCGTGGGCGGCGGGATCATCCTCAACGGCACGCCGTGGAACGGCCGCGGCTCGGCCGGCGAGATCGGCCACGTCGTGATCCGCGTCGGCGGGCGGCGCTGCGGCTGCGGGCGGCGCGGCTGCATGGAGGCCTACGCCGGGCGCATGTCGATGGAGCGGCGTGCCCGCAAGCTCCACAAGAAGGGCCGCAAGACCGACCTCTTCAGGATCATGGAGGCCCGGGACCGCCCGCGCCTGACCAGCGGCGTGTGGTGGCGGGCGATCGAGCACCACGACGAGCTGGCCACCGAGCTGGTCGAGGAGGCGATCGAGGCCCTCGGCGCTGGCGTCGCCTCGGCGCTCAACGTCCTGGACGTCGAGGCCGTGGTCATCGGCGGCGGCATGGGCGTGCGCTTCGGCGAGCCCTACGCCCGCCGGATCGAGGCCGCGATGATGCCCCACCTCTTCTCCTCGGCGAACCCGCCGCGCGTGCTGCTGGCGGGGCTCGGCGATCTGGGCGGCGCGATCGGCGCGTCGCTGCTGGTCGCGGACACCGCCGGGTAGCGCGCCGCCGTCTGTCGGGCGGGTGACAGTCCGGGCGTCGCGGGGCGCAACGACCGGCGGCCCGGGCGGCCCCAGCATGTCGGACTCCCCAATCCGACCCCTGGAGGCTCCCCGATGTCCCGTTTCATCCGTGCTGTTCCCCTGGCCCTCTCCGCGTTCGTGCTGCTCGCGCTGCCCGCCGCCGGACAGGCCAAGTCGATGACGTTCGGCACCCGGCTCGACCATGAGCCGTCCAACTCCGCGCCGGCACACAACTGCCGCGAGGACGGCAGCGACGCTCCCACTCCGGTCTGCACCCGGGTGGCGATCGACAAGAGCATCGCCGCGAAGGACGGCCTGCGCGCGCCGGCCACCGGCACGATCGTGGCGTTCCGCGTCCGCGCCGGCGCGCCCGGACCGGTCACGTTCCGCCTCGCCCGCCTGAAGAACATGGGCTTCGACGCCGGCCTGGGCGACTTCACCGCCCTCGGGCGCGGCGCCGGCACGGGCCCGACCGTCCAGGTCAAGGGCCGCGGCTTCGACGAGACCAGCCCGGTCGAGACGTTCAAGGCCCGCCTGAAGGTCACGAAGGGCGACTACGTCGGGATCGACTCCGCCGCCACGTCCGCGCTGTACTGCAGCAGCGGCGGGAACAACCAGCTGATCTTCCCCTCGAAGCTCGGCAAGACGTTCCGCCGCACCACGAAGACCGACGGCTGCGAGCTGATGGTCCAGGCGGTCATGGTGCCCGCCAAGAAGCAGGCCCGGCGGTAGCTCCGTCCGGTCTGCCGTGCGGCCCCGGCCGCCGCCCCGCCGGGGGGCGGCCGGGGCCCCGGCGGGTCCGGGCGCGTAACGCGCGGGGCGCTCGCCGGACGCAAGGCCCCGTGCCCGATGTCGAGTTCACGAACCTCCTCATCGTCTGCCTCGTGGCCTTCGCCGCGCCGCTCGCGCTCGGGTTCGCCCCGCGCCTGCGCATGCCGGCTGTCGTGCTGGAGATCGTTGCCGGCATCGTGATCGGCCCGTCGGGCCTCGGCTGGGTGCAGGTCGACCTGCCGGTGCAGATCCTCGCGCTCGTCGGCCTGGCGTTCCTGCTGTTCCTGGCCGGCCTCGAGATCGACGTCCACCAGCTCAAGGGCCGGCGGCTGCGCCTGGCCGGAACGGGCTTCCTCGCCTCGCTCGGCCTGGGCCTCGCCGTCGGCTTCGGGCTCCAGGCGGCCGGCCTGGTGTCGACGCCGCTGCTCGTCGCGATCATCCTCTCGGCGACGTCGCTCGGCGTGATCGTGCCCGTGCTCAAGGACGCCGGCGCCGCCACGACCGGCTTCGGCCAGCTTGTGATCGCGGCGGGCTCCATCGCCGATTTCGGGGCGATCATCCTGCTGTCGCTGTTCTTCTCCGAGAAGGCGACCGGCACGGGGACCAAGCTCGCGCTCCTCGGCGTCTTCGCGGCGCTCGTCGCCGTCGTGGGCGTCGGCATCGCCCGGTCGGAGCGGTGGTCGCTGCTCTCCTCGACCCTGGCCCGCCTCCAGGACACGACGGCCCAGATCCGGGTGCGCGGGGCCTTCCTGCTCCTCATCGCGATCGCCGCGGTGGCCCAGCGGCTCGGGTTCGAGATCATTCTCGGCGCCTTCGCGGCCGGCGCGATCCTCACGCTCGTGGACCGCGACGAGCTCGGGACCCACCCGGAGTTCCGGCGCAAGCTCGAGGCGGCCGGCTACGGCATCTTCATCCCGATCTTCTTCGTGACCAGCGGGCTGCGCTTCGATCTCGGCGCCCTGTTCGGCAGTGTCTCGGCCGTCATCATGGTTCCGGTGTTCCTCGCCGCCCTGCTGCTCGTCCGGGGCCTGCCCGCCCGGCTCTACCGCCGGGACGTCGGCGCCGAGCGTGCCCGCGTGGCCGCGCTGCTGCAGGCGACCTCGCTCCCGTTCATCGTGGCGGCGACGCAGATCGGCCTGGCGCTCGGCCTGATTGGCCAGGCGAGCGCCGCCGCGCTCGTGGCGGCGGGCCTGCTGTCGGTCGTCGCCTTCCCGGCGCTTGCGCTCACGTGGCTGAAGGCCGCGGGCCCCGAGCCCGAGTCCTGCGCGGACCTGCGCGCCCCGGACGAGCCGGCGCCCGCGCCGCCGCGATCCTCGGCTGCGACCCCGGCGGTGCCGGCATGAATGCCCGGCAGGAGGCCGCCGCCCGGCTCGGCGGCCGCTACGAGGCGCGCGTGCTCGAGCCCTCCCCGCCAGCGGTCGCCGACCCGCCGTTCTTCGCCGACGATCCGGTGGCCCGCGGCGAGGCGCCGGCCGGGCGCGAGGTCGTCTCGCCCGTGGCCGGCGGCGACCGGTCCTGGGCGGACCTCGCTGCTGGAGATCCCGAGCTGGCCGCGTGGTGCGCGGACCGCTGGCTCGCGGCCTGGCCGCCGCTCGGCCCGGCGCCGGAGGGCCTGGAGCCGACGCGCGTGGGCCTGCACCGGCTGGCCGAGCACGTCATCTCCCCGGCCCGCGCCCGGGCCAACGGCAAGATCGGCCTGCGCTTCACCCGCGGCGGCTTTGGAACGCCGTTCTTCGGCGCCGACGTGCAGGTGCGGGCCGCCGGGCTCGAGCTCGTGGTGGACGGCCCTGCGGGCGAGCGGCGGGCCCCCATCACCACGCTCTCGGCCGCCGTGGCGCACCTGGGCGACGGCCTGCTGCCCGCCGCCGACGCGGGCGAGGCGGCGCGCGACGAGGCGCCGCTGGGCGTCACGGCCGCCGCGGCGGCGTTCCTGGGGGACTGGTTCGGCTTCGCCGCCTCGGTGCTCGAGGAGCTGCGGGCCGGCGCCGACCCGGCCGTGGACCCGAGCCGCGTCCAGCTCTGGCCCGAGCACTTCGACCTGGCGGTCGAGCTCGGCGCCGCCGATGCCGGGCAGCGGGCGGCCTACGGCTGCTCCCCCGGCGACGAGCTGCACCCCGAGCCCTACTGCTACGTCGCGCCCTGGGAGGCCCCGCCGGCCGGGCCGCTGTGGAACGCCACCGCCTTCCGCGGCGCCGAGCTGCCCTTTGCCGCGCTGCGCGCGGCGCCCGACCAGCGGGCCGCGGCCCTGGCGTTCTTCCGCGAGCGGCTGGAGGCCCTGGCCGGCTGACCGGCGCCACCCCGGGCGCGCGGCCCGGTCAGGCCGCGGGCAGGCCGAGGTGCGCGGCCAGCCAGGCGCCCTGCCACGCGCGCTCCTCCGCCATCGCGGCCGCGCTGCCCGCGGCGTGCGCCGCGGCGAGCGTCGCGAGGTAGGCGGCCGTCACCGCGCCGCGCACGGGCGTCGGCCCGTCGAACGCCTCGGCGTCGGCGAGCAGCCCCGGTCCCGCCGGGCCGGCGGCGGGCGCCCGGGCAGCAATCCGCTCGAGGCAGGCGCGGCGGAAGGCCGCCGCCGCCGCGCCGTCCCAGGCGTCGACCCGCTCCACCAGGCGGCCGCGCGCCGCCACGAGCTTCGTGGCCGCCTGCACCGGCGCCTCGAGCTCCACCGCCCACAGCTCCTCGTCCAGCCACCGCGCGAGATCGCCGGCCCGGCAGGCGTGAACCCCGTTCCGGCACACCGCGGGCGGGCCGCTGGACTCCATCCAGGCGCCGGGCGCGCCGTCTGCGGGCGCCGGCCAGACGGCTCCGCTGAACGGGCCCATGCGCCCGGCGGCGAGGAACTTGTAGGCCCGCACGCCGGCCGCTCAGCCCTTCGCCCAGTCCCGGAACACGTGCAGCAGCTCATCCCGCGCGGCCGGAGAGAGGTCGTCCTCGGTCAGGCGCCCGGCGGCGGCGATGGTTTCGCGCATCTGGTCCAGGTAGGTCACGCACGGCGGGCACCACACGAGGTGCTCCTCGAACTGGGTGCTCGCCTCGTCGTCGAGGGCCCCCTCGAGGTAGTCGGTCACGAGCTCCACGAGCTCCGAGCAGCTGAGCTCCTCGTACTTCACGCCGCGGCCCCCGCGTCGAGGTAGGACTCGAGCGCCGCCCGGACCTTTGAGCGGGCCCGGTGCAGCAGGACGCGCTGGTTGCCTTCGGTCAGCCCGAGCGCCGCACAGACCTCGGCGGCCTCCCAGCCTTCGACGTCGCGCAGGCGGATGACCTCGCGCTGGGCGGGCGGCAGCCGCTCGATCGCCGCCCCGACCAGGCTGAGCGTCTCCTGCGAGAGCAGACGGGCCTCGGGCCGGGACTCCCACTCGCGGGGCGGCGCGCTCCAGTTGCCCGGATAGCGGTCGTGGGCGGCGTCGAGGAAGCGATCGGGGTCGACCGCCGGCTCAGCGGACCCGGCCTCGGCGGCGGCGACGGCGGAGACCGGCAGCGTGCGGGACTCGCGCGCGCCGCGGGTGCGGGCCCGGTTCGCGAGGATCCGGAACAGCCAGGTCTTGAAGGACGAGCGCTCCTCGAAGCGGTCGAGCCCCTGCAGCACGCCGAGCCACGTCTCCTGGACGACCTCCTCGACGACGGCGCGGTCGCGCACGTAGAGCCGCGCGACGCGCGCCATCGCGCCGCCGTAGCGGCCCACCAGCTCGGCAAACGCGGCCTCGTCGCGGCGGCGCAGGCGTGCCACGAGGGCCGCGTCCGGGTCGGGAACGCGCTCATCGGGAGCGGGAGCGGGCACGGTGGCGGGCACGGGGGCGCTCACGCTATCCGGACGCCGGCGCCGCGTCGAGGGCGCGGCGCGGGGCAGGGCGAGGGCCGTCATGGCGAAACCGTCCGCCCACCTGGGCTCCCATTACGCCCGGATCGGGCGAACGCGCAGGTTCGGGCACTCGACAGACGGGCACGGTGTGTCGAAGCTCGGTAACCGGAGGGGCCCGAGAGTGTCTGGGGCCACGATGACGCGCATCGCGCTGCTGTTCCCCGGGCAGGGGAGCCACGAAGCGGGCATGGAGGAGGCCGTCGCCGGGTCCGAGCTGCTGGCGGCCGGCCTCGCCATGCTCGACTACGACCCGTTCTCCCGTCTCGACGAGGGGACCCGCTACCAGCAGCCGGCCTTGTATCTGTGCAGCGTCGCCGCCTGGGAGCTCGCGGGCCGACCCGATGCGCTGGCCGGAGCGGGCCACTCGCTCGGGGAGTACGCGGCGCTCGTGGCCGCCGGCGCCCTCGCCTTCGGGGACGCCCTGCACCTCGTGGACATTCGGGCGGCGGCCATGGCCGCCGCCGGCGAGGACGAGGCCGGCGGCATGGCCGCGGTGCTCGGCGGCGACCCGGACGATGTCCGCGCGCTCGCCGCCCGGCTCGGCCTCGTCGTCGCGAACGACAACGCGCCGGGCCAGCTCGTGCTCGCCGGCCCGCGCGACGCCCTCGCCGCCGTCGAGTCCGGCGCCCGCGAGCTCGGGGCGCGATCGCGGGAGCTGCCGGTCTCGGGCGCGTTCCACTCGCCGCTCATCGCCTCCGCGCAGGCCGAGCTCGCCGGCGCGCTGGCGGCGACCCCGGTCGCTCCGACGCGCTGGCCCGTCTACTCGAACGGCACGGCCGCCCCGTTCGGGGACGTGCGGGCCGAGCTGGCCGAGAACCTCGTCCGCCCCGTGCGGTTCCGGGAGACCATCCTGGCCCTTCAGGACGCCGGGGCCGAGGAGTTCGTCGAGCTCGGGCCGGGCCGTGTGCTCAGCGGCCTCGTGAAGCGCACGCTGAGGGCGACGGCATGAGCGCCGGGCTCTACGGCGTCGGCAGCGCCCTGCCCGGCCGGCCGATCTCGAACGCCGACCTCGAGGCGCGGCTGGACACCTCCGACGAGTGGATCGTCCGGCGCACCGGGATCCGGCAGCGCCACCACCTGAACGGTGCCGAGTCCCTCGGTGACCTCACCGTCCGGGCGGCGGAGGCCGCGCTGGCCGACGCCGGGCGGTCCGGCTGCGAGGTCGACCACGTGCTCGTGGCCACGATCACCGCCGACCGGGTGACGCCGGGGCTGGCGCCCGAGGTGGCCGAGCGAATCGGCGCGCAGGACGCAGGCGCGGCCGATCTCAACGCCGCCTGCGCCGGCTTCCTCTACGCGCTGGACCAGGCCGCGGCGCTCATCGACTCAGGCCGGGCGGACGTCGTGCTCGTCTGCGGCGCCGACGCGCTCTCGCGGATCACCGACCACGGCGACCGCTCCACGGCCGTGCTGTTCGGCGACGGCGCCGGTGCGGTCGTCGTCGCCCGCGGCGACCACACGATCGGCTGCCCGCCGTTCGAGCTGCGCTGCGACGGCACCGGCGCCGGCCACCTCTACGCCGACCACGACGAGCGCAAGCTGCGGATGGAAGGCCAGGAGGTCTACCGCCACGCCGTGCGCCGGATGGCCGAGGCGACGCGCGTCGCGCTCGATCGGGCCGGCCTTGAGCCCGGCGACCTCGACCACTTCGTCGCCCACCAGGCCAACGCGCGCATCGTGGAGGCGGCCGCCCGCGACCTCGGGCTGCCCGCGGACCGCGTCCTGCTGAACATCCACGAGGTCGGCAACACCTCCTCGGCCTCGATCCCCCTGCTCCTGGACCGCGCGCAGCGCGCCGGCCAGCTCGGGCACGGGGCCACCGTCGGCCTCGCCGCGTTCGGCGCCGGCTTCGTCTGGGGCGCCGGGATCGTCTCCTGGAAGGAGCGGGTGCATGTCTGTGCCTGAGGACGGCTGCGCGCTCGTCACCGGCGGCACGCGCGGCATCGGCGCCGCGATCGCGCAGCGGCTGCGGGCCGACGGCTGGACCGTCGCGACCCTCGGCCGCTCTGGCGGCGACGTGCAGGCCGACGTCGGCGACCCGGCCGCGGTGGCCGCCGCCTTCGACGCCGTCGAGGCCCGGCACGGGCCGGTGCTCGCGCTGGTGAACTGCGCGGGCGAGCGCCGCGACGGGCTCACGATCCGGATGAGCGACGAGGACTGGAACGCGGTCATCGCCACGAACCTCACCGGCGCCTTCCTCTGCACCCGCCGCGCCCTGGGCCCGATGCTCTCGGCCCGCTTCGGGCGGATCGTCAACGTCTCGTCGGTCGTGGCCGACCATGCGAACCCCGGACAGGCGAACTACGCCGCGTCCAAGGCGGGCCTGCTGGCGCTCACGCGCACGGTGGCGAAGGAGATGGCCCGCAAGGGCATCACGTGCAACGCCGTCACGCCCGGGCTGATCGAGACGGACATGACGGCCGACGTGGCCGAGCTGCTGCTGCCGATGGTGCCCGCGCGCCGGGCCGGGACTCCGGACGAGGTGGCGGCGGCGGTCGCCTTCCTGTGCTCCGAAGGCGCCGGCTACATCACCGGCGCGGCCCTGGCGATCGACGGCGGCATGACCGCATGACGACCAACCCTGCGACGCTCCCGGCGTCCAACGACCCAACTCAGGAGGAACACATGGACGAGCAACAGGTGCTGGAGCGGGTGCGCTCCGAGCTGGAGGCGATCAAGGTGCCCGGCGCCGCCGAGGCCACCATGAATACGACATGGGACGACCTCGAGGTCGACTCGCTCGATCTCGTCGAGCTCGTCCGCGCGCTCGAGGACGAGTACGGCATCGAGATCTCCGACGAGCGGCTCAAGCCGATCGCCTCGGTCGGCGACGCCGTGCGCCTCGTGCTCGAGCTGGCGCCGCAGGGCGGCCAGTGACCGACGTCGTCGTCACCGGCCGCGGGGTCGTCTCGTCGATCGGCGAGGGCGCCGACGCGTTCGTCGATGCGCTGCTGGCCCAGCGGTCCGGCGTCGTCGACGGCTGGGCGCGGTGCCCGTCGTTCGATCCTGAGACGGCCATGACGGCCAAGGAGATCCGCCGCACGGACCGGTTCTCCCACCTCGCCCTGGCCGCCGCCGACCAGGCGATGGCCGAGGCGGGGCTGCCGGACGGCATCGATCCCGAGCGCCTCGCGGTCGTGATCGGGACGGGCGTCGGCGGCCTCTCGACGCTCGAGGACGGCTGCCGCGGCTACTTCGAGCGCGGCGAGCGGGGCGTCTCCCCGCACTTCGTCCCGGCGCTCATGCCCAACGCCGCCGCCGCGCATATCGCGATGCGCCACGGCGCCCGCGGCCCCGGGTTCGCGCTCGCCTCGGCCTGCGCGACCGGCGGGCACGCCATCGGCGAGTCGGCGCGCATGATCGCGCGGGGCGAGGTCGACGCCGTGGTCGCCGGCGGGTCCGAGGCGCCGTTCACTCCGGTGGCGATGGCCGCCTTCAAGGCGATGGGGGCGCTGTCGCGCGAGGGGCGCTCCTGCCCATTCGACGCGCGCCGCGACGGCTTCGTGATGGGGGAGGGGGCGGGCGTCCTGATCCTCGAGGCCGAGGAGCACGCCCGTGCCCGCGGCGCGACGGTCCTCGCCCGGGTCATCGGCTACGGCGCCTCGAACGACGCCTTCCACATCACCCAGCCCGACGAAGACGGCCGCGGCGCCTCCCAGGCGATGCGCGCTGCCCTGCGCGACGCCGGCGCTGAGCCCGGGGACGTCGGCTACGTCAACGCCCACGGCACGTCGACCCCGTTCAACGACCGCACCGAGTCGCTGGCGATCCGCACGGTGTGGGACGGCGCGGCGCCCCCGGTCTCCAGCACGAAGTCGGCGATCGGGCACCTGCTCGGGGCGGCAGGCGCCGTCGAAGGCGTCGCCACTGTGGGCGCGCTCCAGCGCGGCGTGCTGCCGCCGACGCTCAACTACGAGGTCCCCGATCCCGAGTGCGACCTCGACTACGTGCCCGAAGGCCCCCGCGAGGCGCCGGATCTGCGGCTCGCGCTGTCCAACTCATTCGGCTTCGGCGGGCAGAACGCCTGCGTGGCCTTCGCCCGCGCGTGAGCGCGATCGCGGTCACCCGCCCCGCCGGCGCCGCGCCGGCCGCCCGTGGGGCGGCGCTGTGCGATCCGGGCACCTACCGGTCGCTCGGGTCCGCCGCCGGCCTGGCCGTCAGCGCGGGCGCCGGGCGGGTGGACGGCCGCCCGGTCTACGTCTGGGCGCAGGATCCGTCCGTGCACGGGGGCTCCCTGGGAGCCCAGGAGGGCGAGACGATCGCCCGGGTCACCCGTATGGCGTCGTGGTCGCGCGCGCCGGTCGTCGGCTTCGTGGCCTCGGGCGGCGCGCGGCTCCAGGAGGGGCTCGGCGCGCTCACCGCCTACGCTGGGATCTTCCACGCCCAGGCGCTGGCCGAGGTGCCGCAGATCGCGATCGTCGATGGCGTCTGCGCGGGCGGCGCGGCCTACTCGCCGGCGCTGGGCGATCTCGTGATCATGGCCGGCGCCGACGCCCGGATGTTCCTCACGGGGCCGAAGATCGTCGCGCGGGCGCTGCGCGAGGACGTCACCGCCGAGGCGCTCGGCGGCCCCGCCGTCCACGGTGCCAACGGGGTCGCGCACGTCGTGACCGAGACCGACGTCGAGGCCGTCGCGGCCGCCCGGCGCCTGCTCGGCCTGCTGCCCGGCGCGGTCGGCGGCGCGCCCCCGGCCCGCTCGCCGGCGCCGCCGCGCGCAGGCAGCCCGGGGGACGTGGTCCCCGGCGAGCACCGCCGGGTCTACGACGTGCGCGACGTGGCCGCGCGCATCGTCGACGGCGGCGAACTCGCCGAGCTCGGCGCGGGCTGGGCGCGCAACCTCGTCACCGGCCTCGGGCGCCTCGAAGGCCGCCCCGTCGGCGTGATCGCCAACCAGCCGCGCCGGCTCGGCGGGGTGCTCGACGCCGACGCGTCGGCAAAGGGGGCGTGGTTCGTCGAGTTCTGCGACCGCTTCGGCCTGCCGCTCGCGGTCCTCGTCGACACGCCGGGGTTCCTCCCCGGAACCCGCCAGGAGTCGGCGGGCGTGATCCGCCACGGGGCCGCGCTCGTGCGCGCGTTCGCCCGCGCCCGGGTCCCCCGCGCGACGGTCACGCTGCGCCAGGCCTACGGAGGCGCCCACATCGCGATGAACTCGCGCGACCTCGGCGCGGCGGCGACGTTCGCCTGGGCCGGGGCGCGGATCGGCGTGATGGGCGCCCGCGAGGCGGTCGAGATCGTCGAGCGGCGCTCGATCGCGGCGGGCGCCGACCCCGGCGCGCTGGCCCGCGCCTACGCCGAGGAGCACCTGCCCGCCGAACGGGCCGCCGCCGGCGGCCACGTCGACGAGGTCATCGCGCCTGCGGACACGCGGGCCCGCCTGGCCCTCGCGCTGCTGTGACGCCTGGGCGCCGCGCCGCGGCCTCGGTACGGTAGGCCGATGGCCACGCCGGCGCTCGCTCCGCGCAACCCGACCGAGGACGCGATCCTCGGCGCCGCCCGGGCGGCCCTCGAGGAGGAGCGCTACCGGGACGTCACGATCGACGGAATCGCCAAGCGCGCCTTCGTCAGCCGCACGACGGTCTACTTCTACTTCCCGAACAAGCGCGCGGTCGTCGACCGGCTCATCCAGCAGGTCTTCAGCGAGATCTACGAGGCGGCGAGCCCCTACCTCGACGGCACCGGCGACCCGCGAGCCGAGCTGCGGGCGGCGCTCACGCGGACGGTCGGCACGGTCAACCGCGAGGAGGTCGTCCTCAAGCTGGCCTTCACGCTCCACGGCGGCCAGGACCACCTTCCGGCCGAGTGGGCCCCGTACGTGCAGCGGCTCGTGGCGGCCGCGGCCGAGCGCATCGCGCGGGACCAAGAGCGCGGCCTGGCCGCCCCCGACATCCCGGCCGACCTCGCCGCCCAGGCCCTCACGGCGATGGTCGAGCGCCACGTGACGATCGAGATCCTCCAGTCCGGACGGACGGGCGCGGACTCGATCCGAATCCTCTCCGAGCTGTGGTGGCGGGCCGTGTACTCGAAGGCGGTCGGCGGGGCGTAGGCCGCGCCGACCGCCGCGCCGCCGAGCGCAAAGCGGCGCGTCGCGGCTGTGTATGGCCGTATGACATAGCTGCGGGTCTCGTCGTTCGCGATCCGCGGCACAAGAAGTGCCACTTCGCGCTCGCGGGCACTGCTCCAAAGGAATGGCTAGCGGCGGCTACTCCAAAATGGCTAGCCGGGGCTAGCCACAGCCGGGAGGCATGGCCGCCCCCGGCCCAGTATGCGGGGCCGAGCGTGCGCGACCGGCGCCGTGCCGGGGCTGCCGGGGGCGCGCGGCTGGGCCTGGGCGGCGCGCCTGGGCCTGGGCCGCGCGGCAACGTGGGCGAGGCATCGAGGGGAGCCGGGTCTGGCCGCCCCGGCCAGTTGCGCTCGCACCTGGCGGCTCGAAACGGGCCAGTCGGACCGCGCCGGAATCGTCGATCCAGGTTTGCCACCGCCACGGTGCAAGAGCTGGATGAGATCCGCCCGGGCCGGGCCGGCGGCAGCCCGGCCTAGGCTGCACTGCCTCCGGGTTCTCCCTCCGCGGCGTCGGCGCCGTCCGGCGGCGCGCCCAGCGGCGCACCCATCGCGTGGTAGCCGCCGTCGACGTGGACGATCTCGCCTGTGATCGCCCGGGCGCGGTCCGAGAGCAGCCAAAGGCACGCGTCGGCCACGGGGGTGGCGTCCTTCGCGTCCCAGCCGAGCGGTGCCTGGTGCTCCCAGCCGTCGGCGAGCCGGTCGAAGCCGGGAATGCTGCCCGCCGCGAGCGTCCGCAGCGGGCCGGCGGAGACGAGGTTGCACCGCACGCCGTGCGGCCCGAGGTCGCGGGCCAGGTATCGGTTCGTGGCTTCGAGGCCCGCCTTCGCCACGCCCATCCAGTCGTAGATCGGCCAGGCCACCGTGGCGTCGAAGTCGAGTCCGACCACGGCGCCGCCGCCCGCGGCCTGGAAGAGGGGAAGCATGCCGGCGCCGAGCGCCTTGAGCGAAAACGCGCTCGTGCGAAACGCCTCTTCAGCCGAGGCGGACGGGGTGGTGAGGAACGCGCCGCCGAGGGCATCCGCCGGGGCGTAGGCGATGGCGTGCAGCACGCCGTCCAGGCGGCCCCAGCGCGCGCCGAGGTCCGCCGCGACGCGGTCAACGTGCGCCGGGTCGTTGACGTCGAGCTCGAGCACGGCGGGCGGGTCGGGCAGCCGCTTGGCGATGCGCTCGGTGATGCGCAGGCCGCGGCCGAATCCCGTGAGCGCGACTTCGGCTCCCTCCTCCTGCGCGCCCCTGGCGACCGCGAAGGCGATCGAGTGCTGGGTGAGCACGCCGGTCACGAGGAGCCGCTTGCCGTCGAGGAGCATCCGGGCAATCTATGCCGCCGGCCTGCCGGGCGTCACGCGGGTTCGACGCGGGGCCCGCTTGCGTCGATCCGTCCGGCCGGTGGACATCGCGGAGCGAACCTGCGTAGGGTTGCGGGCCAACACCGGGATCGACGTCGAAAACCCAGGAGGAGCTCCATGCCCCCAGCGAAGCGCAGGACCACCGCCAAGAAGACCACCGCCAGCTCGGGCCAGGACCAGCTCGCCGAGTTCATCAAGAGTGTCGAGGAGACGCTCGAGAAGGGCGTGAAGGACCTCCAGAAGCAGATCAGCGACCTCGTCGAGCGGATCCGCGCCGAGGCCAGCGGTGCCGCGAAGCCCGCCGCCCGCAAGCCCGCCGCCCGCAAGCCCGCCGCCCGCAAGCCGGCAGCCAAGAAGCCGGCCGCCCGCGCCGCCGCCAAGAAGCCGGCCGCCCGCACGGCCGCCGCGAAGAAGCCTGCGGCCCGCAAGCCTGCGGCGCGCAAGCCCGCCGCCAAGAAGTAGGACCGCCTTCGGCAGCGCGCCGGGGCCCGCCGCGGCGCGGCCCCGGCGGCGCGGCCCGCGCCGCGCTGTTCATCGCCTTCGCGTTCACGGTGATGGCGGACCCCGTGTCCTCCGTCGCCTACGCGCTGCAGGCGGCCCTGGTCCAGCTCGATGGCGACCTCGCCGGCCTGTTCGGCACGATGGCCATCGTCATCGCGACGATCACGATCGTCGGGGCGGGCTATCACCTGCTCATCGGCCGGTTCCCCGGCGGGGGCGGCGGCGCCGAGGCGCTTGCCGCCGCTTTCGGCGAGGGCTGGGCGTTCGTGCCGGTTGGCGCCCTGCTCGTTGACTTCACGCTCACGATCGCCGTGAGCTGCTCGGCGGCCGCCTCGGCGCTCATCGCCGCGTCCCCGTCGCTCGCCCCCGGCCGGGTGCCGCTCGCGCTCGCCCTCGCCGCGATCGTCGCCGCCGGCTCAGCGGTCGGGCACCGCGGCCGGATCGCCTTCGCCGCCGCGACGCTCGCCTTCGTCGGGCTGGCTGTCGTGGTCGGCGGGAAGGGCCTCGCGGCGGGCTCGGCCGCGGGCGCGCCGGCGCTGCTCGGCGGCGCCTCGCTCGGCGCGGTCGTGCTTGCGGTCCCGCTCGGCATGGCGCTGGCCACCGGCGTGGAGGCTCCGGCAAACGCGATCGCCCAGCTCGGGCAGCTCGACGACCGCGGCCGCCGGCGCTTCGGCCAGGGCACGATCTGGATCATGCTGGCGATCGTGGGGACGCTGTCGCTGGCGCTCGCAGCGGCCGCCGTGCGCCTCGACGTCGGGCTGCCGCCGTCCGACTCGACCCTGCTGGCCGAGATCACGCGCCGCGCGGTGGGCTCCGGCGTGCTCTTCCAGGCGTTCCAGGCCGCGAGCGCCCTGCTGCTGCTCGCAGCCGCGGCGTCCTCGTACCTCGCCGGCTCCGGCCTGCTGGCGGCCCTCGCCCGCCACGGCGCCGACCACCAGGGCGGACTGCTGCCCCGGCGGCTGGGGCGCACGAACCAGTGGCTCGTGCCCTGGCGCGGGATCGTCGTCCTGCTCGCAGCGACGGCCGCGGTGGTGCTCGCCGCGGGCGGGCGCGACCAGGAGATCGTGAACTTCTACGCCGTCGCGGTGTTCGCGAGCTTCCTGGGGGCGCTGGCCGGCGGGGCCCGGCTGTGGCTGCGCGAGCGCCGGTGGGGCGCCTTCGCGGTGAGCGCCCTCGGGGCGGCCGTCGTCGCGGGCATCCTCGTCCTCAATCTCGGCCGCCTCGACTCGGTGATCTCGCTGGCGGTCGCCGGCGCGATCTCGCTGGGGCTGTGGGGGCTCTGGGTGGCCCGCGGGCGGCCGGGGGGCGTCTCAGCAGTCGTTCGGTGAGCCGGGCCGTAGTCCCCGGGAGCGAGCCGTCGGGCTCGTGCGGATGTGCGGCGGTCGCCGGGCGCCTACGGTGCGGGCATGCCTACCTCCGAGTATCCAGTCACCTTCGATGTCGCCTATCCGGACCGGTCGCTCAACCGCCTGACCTCGGCACTGCGGGTGTTCACGGTCATCCCCATCGCGATCGTGCTCGCCTCGGTCTCGGGCGGAACGTACGAAGCCAGCGGCCAGTCCGGCAGGACGACCGCCGTGGCCGCGGGCGGCCTGCTGTTCCTCGGCCCGCTCCTGATGATCCTGTTCCGCGAGAAGTACCCCCGCTGGTGGTTCGACTGGAACCGCGAGCTCCTGCGCTTCGGCGCGCGGGTCGGCGTCTACCTCGCACTGATGGACGACCAGTACCCGTCGACCGACGAGCAGCAGTCGGTGGCGCTCGAGCTGCCCTACCCCGACGTTCCCCAGGATCTGAACCGCTGGCTGCCGCTCGTGAAGTGGTTCCTGGCGATCCCGCACTACGTCGTGCTCGCCTTCCTCTGGCTCGGCGTGATCCTGGCGGTCATCGCCGCCTGGTTCGCGGTGCTGTTCACCGGGCGCTACCCGCGGCCGCTGTTCGACTACGTCCTCGGAGTCATGCGCTGGCACATGCGGGTCGCCGGCTACGCATTCCTGCTCGTGACCGACCGCTACCCGCCGTTCCGGCTGGCGGCCTGACGCGTCAGGCCTGAGGCGCCGACGCCCTGAGGGCGAGCGCCTGCTCGCCGTCGACCTCGCGGCGGGCCTCAGAGACGATCTCAAACCCGGCTGCGCGCATCGACGCGCGCAGCCGCTCGAGGCGCTCGGGCCGCAGCCCATAGGCGGCCCGGCTCGCCCGCCCGGCGTTCGCGTCGTGGAGCCGGAGCACCAGCACGAGGTGGCCGCCGGGAACGAGCACGCGCCGGACCTCGCGCAGGCCGGCATCGAGGCTCTCCCAATGGCCAGCGGAGTTGACGGCGCTCACGCCGTCGAAGCTGTGGTCGGGGAACGGCAGGCGCTCGGCGGGCGCCTGCACGACGACGCAGCCGGTGCCCCGCAGGCGCCGGCGGGCCTGGCGGACCATCACCGCCGAGGGGTCGGCGCCGGCGGCCTGGCCGGTTCCCGCGCGGTCGGCGGCGATCCGGACGCCGACGCCCGGGCCGCATCCGATGTCGAGCACGCGGCTGCCCGGAACGATCTCGAGGGCGTCCGCCGCCAAGCGGTTGGCCTCGGTATTGCGCCGCGCCATGATGCGCCCGGCAAGCGCGCCGAGGGGGCCTTCCGGACGGGAGAACTGGCGGAACAGCGGGCGCAGTCCGGCCGGCGGTCGGAGTGGATCGGCGGGCCGGGTGGACGGTGAGGGCGTGGTGCGAGGAGTCATGTGGCAAGTTTGACAGTCAAATCATTTGATTGTCAAGCAGTTGGAGGAGGGATATGATCGGGCGATGGCCGCACCGTCCGCTGCCGACGTGCGCGACGCGCTCCATGCCTTCGGCCTCGAGCGCGACCGCCTGACCGCGGCGCTCGCCCAGGCCGGCGGAATCGGCGAGAACGACCTGGCGGCCATCGAGCACCTCGAGCAGGCTGGCTCGCTCACCCAGACCGAGCTTGGGGACCGGCTGCTCCTGACCCGCGGCTCGGTGACCACGCTCGTCGATCGGCTCGAGCGCGCCGGCTGGGTGCGGCGCGGACGCCATCCGGAGGACCGCCGGCTCACGGTGCTCACGCTGCGGCCCGACGCCGGGGCTGCCGCGGGCCGACTGGGCGTCGACGGCTACGAGGAGCAGATCGCGCTGGCCGCCGGCCAGCTCGGGGCCGACGGACGGGCCGCTGCGGTGCGCTTCCTCGAGGCCGCGGCGGCCGCCGCGGCCGAGCACGCCGACCGGCTCCGTCCGTCCGGCTGACCGGCGCGACGCGAAGGGGGGCGAACTCGCCCCGCCCGGCCCCTCTCCCCGGCGTGCCCCTCGCCGCCTCCGCCCTGGACGACCTCGCCGGCGCGCTGCGTGAGCGGCTGCTGCGCGAGGCCGGGGCGGGGGAGGCGGGCACCGATGCGCTGGACCGGATCCGGGCGCTGGTGGACCGCGAGGCGGCCGGGCTGGCCGCCGAGGAGCGCGCCGAGCTCACGCGGCGCGTCGCCGAGCGCGCGTTCGGGCTCGGCCCGCTCGAGCCGCTGCTCGCCGACCCGGCGGTCGACGAGGTCATGGTCAACGGGCCGCGCGAGGTGTGGGTCGAGCGCCGCGGACGGATCGAGCCCACCGACGTCGCCTTCGCCTCCGAGGCCGACCTGCGCCACGCGATCGAGCGGATCCTCGCGCCGCTCGGCCGGCGGGTGGACGAGGCCGAGCCGCTCTGCGACGCGCGCCTGCCCGACGGGTCGCGCGTCAACGTCGTGATCCCGCCGCTGTCGGTGGGCGGCCCGGCGCTGACCATCCGGCGGTTCCGGCGCGGCGGCCTGTCGCCGGACGGCCTCGTCGCTGCGGGGACGATCGACCCCCCGCTGCTGCGCTTCCTGGCCGCGGCCGTTGCGGCCCGCGGCAACGTGCTCGTGAGCGGCGCGACGGGCTCGGGGAAGACCACGACGCTCAACGCCCTCTCGGCGCTCATCCCCGCGGGCGAGCGGATCGTGACGATCGAGGACGCCGCCGAGCTGCGCCTCCAGCAGGCCCACGTCGTGCGCCTCGAGGCCCGCCCGGCCAGCCTCGAGGGCCGCGGCGAGGTGACGATCCGCGCGCTCGTGCGCAACGCGCTGCGGATGCGCCCCGACCGGATCATCGTCGGCGAGGTCCGCGGCGCGGAGGCGCTCGACATGCTCTCGGCGATGAGCACCGGCCACGACGGGTCGCTCTCGACCGTGCACGCCGGCTCGCCCGAGGAGGCGCTGCGGCGGCTCGAGACGCTGGCCTTGATGGCCGGAGTGGGGCTGCCGCACGACGCCGTGCGCGAGCTCGTGGCCGGCGCCGTCGATTTCATCGTGCACCAGGCGCGCGGCCGCGACGGGCGCCGCCGGGTCGTGGCCGTGAGCGAAGTGGTCCGCGCCGCCGGGGGGCCGGCCACGCGCGAGCTCTCCCGGCGGGCGGACCGCGGGCCGCGGTGGCGCGCTCCGGCGCCCGGCGGCCCCGCGGCCCGCGTGGCTGCCGAGGCGGGGTGGCCTGCGCCGTGACCGCCGCGCCCGGGCTGGCCGCCGCCGGGGCGATCTGCGGCGTGCTGGCCGCCTGGAACGCCATCGCGGCCGCGGAGGCCTCCCGCCTGAGCGCCGCCGCGGCCCGCCTGGCGGCGCCGCTGGCGCGGGCGGGCAGCGAGGGCCGCGAGCCCTCCGCGCCCGAGCGGCGGCGCCTGGGCCTCGTGGCCGCCGGAGGCCTCGGGGCGGCCGGCTGGCTGCTGGCGGGCCCGGGCCTCGGCCTCGTCCTGGCCGTGTCGGCGCCGTGGGCGGTCCTCGCCGTGGCGCGGGCCCGGCGCGGGCGCTACCGGGACGAGCTCCAGCGCGGCGCCGCAGCCGTCGCGCGGGCGCTGGCCGACGCGCTGGCCGGCGGCGCGGCGCTGCGCGGGGCGGTCACGGCGGCAGCGGCGGGGGGCGGCATTCCGGGACCCGCCGGCCGCGAGCTGCGGGTCGCCGCCGGCGAGCTTGCCGTCGGGGTGCCGACCGACGCGGCGCTCGACCGGCTGCGCCGGCGGGCCGGCGGCGGCGCCTACGACACGATCGTGGCCGCCGCGCTCCTTCAGCGCGATGCCGGCGGCGACCTGGCCGGCCTGCTGCGCGGCGTGGCGGAGTCCTTGGAAGATGCTGGCCGCCTGGAAGGGGACGCCCGGGCCGCCACGGCCCAGGCGCGCTTCACCGGCCTGCTCGTCGGAGTGCTGCCGCTCGCGGCCGCCGTCCTGGCCGAGCTGGCGAGCCCGGGCTACCTCGCCGGGCTCGTGTCGTCCCCGATCAGCCTGTGGCTGGCGCTGTGCGCGGCGGGCCTGCAGTGCCTGGCCCTCGTGGCCATCCGTCGCCTGGGGCGGCCGCCCCGATGAGGCCGCCCGGATGGTGAGCCTGGGGGTGCTGGCGGCCGCGGGCGCCGGAGCCGCGGCGGGCGCCGCGGCGCTCGACATCTCGCGCCTGGCCGCGGAGCGCGCGGCGGCGCGGCGGGCGGGCGGGCCGCCGCACCGGGATGGCCCGCGGCGTCTCGTGGCGCTCCTGGCCCGGGTGGGCCGGCGGGCGGGCCTCCCGGCGGCGGCGCCCGCGGGGCTTGCGGCCCGCCTGGAGGCCGCCGGCGCGCCGTTGGGGCTCGGGGTGGCCGACCTGCTCGCCGTCAAAGCTGGCGCCGCCGCGGTCGCCCTCGGCGTTGGCGTGCCGCTGGCGGCGGCGCTGCCGGGCCGGCTTCCGGTGCCGGCGGCGCTCGCGGCCCCGCTCGCGGGCTTCTTCGGCCCGGACCTGTGGCTGGCACGCCGCCTGCGCCGGCGCGCCCGGGCGATGGAGCTCGAGCTGCCCGACCTCCTCGACCTGCTGCGCGTGGCCGTGGGGGCCGGGCTCGCCGTCCCGCGGGCGCTGCACGAGGTCGGCTGGCGGCATGGCGGCCTGCTGGCCGCCGAGTGGCGGCGGGCCGCGGCGCGGATCGCGCTCGGGGTTCCGCAGGCCGAGGCGCTGGCCGAGCTCGGGCGCCGCTGCCCGGGGGCGGGAATGGCGGCGCTCATCGCTGCGCTCGGCCGAGCCGAGCGCCACGGGGCCCCGCTCGGGCCGACCCTGTCCGCCCAGGCCCGCGAGGCGCGGGCCGCGCGGGCCCAGCGGGTGCGCGAGCACGCGGCGCGCGCCGCGCCGAAGATGCAGCTCGTGGTCGCGCTCCTGCTCGTCCCTTCCGTCCTGCTGCTCGTCGGGGCGGCGCTGGTCGGGCCGCTCGCCGGCGTGCGGTAGGTGCGCCGGCTGCGCTGGCCGGCCCGGCGGGCGGGGTCCGGGCGCTCGCCCGCTCCCCGCCCGCCGGAGGCCTACTGCTGCGTGAGCTGCAGGACCATGAGCGCGGTGGCCGTCGCGCCCGCCCCGGCCTTGCCACCGAACGCCAGCGTGGAGAGCTGGCTGAGCACCTGCTGAGCCTGCGAGGCGGCAAGCCCGCCGCTGCGCGACTCGACGAGCTTGAGGATCGGCTGGAAGGCCACGAACAGGGACACCGGCGCCCCCTGCAGCGACTGGGCCGCGGTCTTGAAGTCGGCGTTGTCGCCGAGCGTCCCATTCGGGGCGAGCGCCGTGTTCACATCGGCGGCGTCCCCGTAGACGACGACCCACTGGTCGCCGCGCAGGACCACCGAGATCGGCTTCGGCAGCTGCGCCGTCGCGATCTGGAAGCCGCCGGGGATCGTCCGGACCTTCGTGGTCCCGCCGGACGCCGCCGAGCGGGCGACGACCTGCTTGAGCCGGGCGACGAACCTGGCTGCCGCGGCCGTGTCGGGCGCCTTGACCACGACGCCGACGCTGAGGTCGGCCATCGAGGTCCCGCGGGCGAAGATCGCCGCGTCGCCGGACGCCGGAATGATGTCGCGCGAGACGCTGATGCCGGTCTGCTGCTCGAGCTGGCGCTCGATGGCGGCGATCTGCTGGCTCTGGGCGCTCCCGGAGGCCTCGGCCTGCTTGAGCGACTGGTCGATGCGGGTGCCGAGCTTCGGGATGCCGATCGCCGCCCACGCGTCCCCGGGCAGGCTGGGGAGGACGGTGCTCTCGCTGTCGGCGGCGGCGCCCGCAGCCGCGGGGCCGGCGAGCTCGAGCGTCAGCGAGTCCGGCGTTGCGCTCAGGGACCCGGTCACCGGCTTGTTGCCGACCTGCTGAAGGAGCTGCTGGAACTGCGCGCCCTGGCCGGCGAACTGCCCGCCGGTGGAGAGCTGCGTGATGAGCGACTTCGGGTCGACGAAGATCGAGCCGAGCTTGTCGGCGCTGTTCGCTGCCGGGCTGCCCTTGTAGTCCGCGTCGTCGGCGAGGGAGTCGCCCTTCTCGGCGTCGACGGCCTGCTTGAACGAGGCGAGATCGCTGCTGATGACGAGGTAGTCGCCCACGACGCCCGCGGCGCCGCCGGAGCCCGTCGCGTAGTAGTCGACGTCGTTGTAGGTCGACTGCTTCGCCTTCCCCTTCTCGGCGACGTTCTTCAGCGTGTCCTTCGCCTTGTCCGTGTCGCTCACCGCGGCGACGAAGGCGCCCTCGCCCGAGGACGACGAAACGCCGGTGGACGGGCGCAGGGTGTTGACGAAGAAGGCGACCCGGTCGCCCAGCCACGGCTTGATGTCCTTCTCGTAGCTGAACTCCTTGTCGCTGCTGGAGGCCGACTCCGTGATCCGGTCCTGGATCGCCTTGCCCGGGTTGTCGACCCCGATGAGCCGCTTGGAGAGCGCGTCGACGGCGGCCTTCTGGCTGCCTTGCGGCTTGATGGACGCCTCGAGGTAGACCGGGGCAGTGGCCGGGACGGCACCGGCGGGGTCGGCCCCGCCGTCTCCGCCGCCGCCGCTGCCGCCGCAGGCGGCGAAGGCCAGGGCGAGCATGGCGGCGACCGCCGCGACGATGAGCTTGACCGGGCGAAGGGAACGGCTGGCAGTCACTGAGTCCTCCAGGGGCGGGAGCGAGGTCCGGAGGCGAGCATCCTACGGACTCGGCGGGCGGGTGTCGCGGGCAACCGGCCGGACGGCCAGGGCCAGGCGCAGCACGCCGGCGCCCGCTCCGGCCAGGGCTGCGGTCATTCCGCGCACGGCCCGGCGGGCGAGCGGCGGCGCGCCCGGCCCCGCGAGCGCCCGCAGCGCCGCCGGGGCGGCGAAGGCGAACGGCGCCAGGCGCGACCCGAGCGCGCGCCGGGCCTGGCGGTAGGCCGGCAGGCTCCCGAGGGGCCGGGCCGGGGCGAGCACGGCGCGCACGGACGCGGCCGACGTTCCCGCGGCCACGCGGCGCCCGGCGACCGCGATGATCGGCGGGGCGAGGCCCAGGGCGCGCGCCGCGAGGCGCAGCGAGCCGGCCAGCGCCGCCGGCCGGGCCGCCTCGGCCAGGATCACGGCCCCGCCGGGCAGTCCGAGGGCGATCCCCGCCGCGCCGACGGCCCGCGCCGCGCGCGCCGGATCGAGCCCGGCCCGGCGCAGCCTCGCGGTCGCCGCGGCCAGGGCCGGGACCCGCAGGCCGGGCAGGGCGGAGGGGTCGAGCGCCGCGGCCAGCGCCGCGCCGAGGGGGCCGGGCGAGCCGGCGGCGGCCGCCGCGTTCGCGGGCAGCCCGGCCAGCAGGGGCGACGGTGCAGGCGGGCCGGCCCCCGGCGCGCCGTCGGCCCGCTCAGCGGAGGCCGGCCGCGGCCCGGCGTCGATCGCGAGCCCGCCCGGGCGGGCCGACACCGCAGCCACGAGCGGTGCAGCGCCGCGGGCCGCCAGCCCGGCTTGGAGCGCTGCGGCGGACGCGGGCGCGAGGCCGGCGCCCGCGAGGAGTTGCGCGGCCCGGGCCGGCTCGGCGTACAGCACGGCGAGCCGCCGCGGCCCGCCGGGCGGCACCGCGCGGGAGAAGCGGTCGCTGGCGCCCAGCGAGAGTCCGCTGGCCAGCGCTCGCAGCGAGGCGCGAACCGCCTCGGCGTCCCCGGCGACGACGAAGCCCCGGACCGCGGCCAGGGCCCGGCGCCCGTCGGTGCGGAACGGGAGCCCGCGCTCGGACCGCGTGGCGAGTCCGTCGGCGGCCCGGGCCACTGCAGCCGCGGCCGCTTGCGGATCGTCGGCGATGGCCACGACGCCGCGCGCGGGGGGCTCCGCGCCGGGGCGGGGGAGGAGAAACAGGGCGGCTCGCGGACCGAGCCAGGGCCGCACGTCCCGGGCCCAGCGCAGCGGCTGCCCCCGCGGCACGAACGCCTCGCCGGCGGCGCGCGCGAGGATGCGGGCGGGCGCCCGCCCGAGCAGGCTCCCGGCCAGGCGGTCTGCCGCGGCGGCGGTGTCGCCCCGCGGGCGCAGGACGACGCCGACGTACACGGCGGCCTCGGGCGGAACGGCGCGGGCCGGATTGACCGGCCCGGAGGCATCCGCGCCGCCGCAGCCCGTGGCGGCCGCGGCGAGCCCCAGCGCCGCGGCGGCGCCGGCGAGCCGGGCGGATGGGCGGGGACGGCGCGGCACGCGGCCCGATCGTAGATGAGCCGGCCGCGAGAGCCGCCGGGCCAGCGCCGGCTGCGAACCGTTCCGGCCCTCAGGCACGCCCGCCGGCGGTGTGCACGAGAGCGTGCATCTCGGGCTCCGAACGTGCAACTCCGCGCCCACGCGGGCGCCTTGCACCGCCGGGTGCGCGTCGGGCGGCCGGGGCCGGCGCTCGGCCTCCCACGCGGAACTGCCCCGGAAACATTGGCGATTTCGATCTGACATGGGTCCTTGCGACGGGCATGTGGGAGAAAGATGGCCAGATGGGTTGCAAAGTGGGGGAGTGTGGGGTAGGTTCGCGCCGCGTCGGGACCGGGGTGGCGGGGCTCCTCCCACTCCGCCACCTCGGTCCAAGCGCTTTCCCCGGTCGCTCCACGCGGCACCGCACACCACCTTCATGGCCTTCCGCGGCACCTTCGACCACACGCTCGACGCCAAGAACCGGCTCACGGTTCCCTCGCGCTTCCGCGCCCAGCTCTCCGACGGCATCGTGCTCGCCAAGGGCGTGGAGCCCTGCGTGGCGATCTGGACGCCGGCCGCCTACGACGCGCACACCGCCGCGGCGCTCGACGGGCGCAACCCGCTCTCGCCCGAGGCGCGCGAGCTCTCCCGCTACTTCTCGGCCAACGCGATCGACACCGAGCTCGACGCCGCGGGCCGCGTGATGGTGCCCGCGTTCCTCATGGAGCACGGCGGCCTCAGCCGCGACGTCGTCGTCACCGGCGCAGGCGACTGCGCCGAGGTCTGGGCCCGCGACGCCTGGTCTGCCTACAACGAGGGCCTCTCGGCCAGAATCCCCGACATCGCCGCCGGCCTTGACCGTCCTGCTTGAGATGCCCGTCCACGTGCCCGTGCTCGCGGGGGAGCTCATCGAGCTCCTCGACCCGCGCCCCGGCGAGGTCGCGATCGACGCGACGTTCGGCGGCGGCGGCCATGCCCGCCTGATCGCCGAGCGCCTCGGGCCCAGCGGCCTCCTCGTGGCGGTGGACCGCGACCCGGCGGCCGAGGATCGCTTCGCCGAGTTCGCCGCCGAGGTCTCGTGCGCCACGCGTTTCGTGCGGGCTCCGTTCGCCGAAGGCCTGGCCGGCCTGCACGCCGAGGGCCTCCAGGCCGATCTCGTCGCCCTGGACCTCGGCATGTCCTCGTTCCAGGTCGACACGATGGAGCGGGGCTTCTCCTACGCCTGCGACGCGCCCCTGGACATGCGGATGGATCCGGACCAGGACCTGACCGCCGCCGACGTGGTCAACACCTGGGACGAGCGGCGCCTGGCCCGGATGCTGCGGGAGTACGGGGAGGAGCGCTACGCCCGCCAGATCGCGCGGGCCATCGTGCGCCGCCGGGCCAGCGAGCGCATCGACACCACCCAGGAGCTCGTCGACACGATCAAGGCGGCGGTGCCGGCTCCGGCGCGCTTCGGCGCCGGCCACCCGGCCAAGCGCAGCTTCCAGGCCATCCGGATCGCCGTGAACGACGAGCTCGACCAGCTCGACCGGGCGCTCCCCGAGGCGTGGGCGGTCCTGCGCGCGGGCGGGCGCTTCGGCGCGATCAGCTTCCACTCGCTGGAGGACCGCCGGGTCAAGCGCTTCCTCGCGGAGCGCGCCCGCGGGTGCATCTGCCCGCCCGACTTCCCGGTCTGCGCCTGCGGGCGCGAGCCGGAGGCCGAGCTGCTCACGCGCCGGGCCGTCGCCCCGACCCCCGGCGAGATCGCTGCCAACGCCCGGGCGCGCTCCGCACATCTGCGCGCCGCACGGAAGCTCGCCGAGGAGGCCGCATGACGCCGCCAGCCGCCGCCACCGCCGCCGGACCGCACCGCGCCGCGCCGCCCGGCCCGGGCGGCACCCAGCCGCGCCGGCGCCGCCCGGCCCGCACCGCACGGGCGCGGCCCGTCCGCCGGACGCCCGCCCCGCGGGCGGCCCGCCGCGTGTCGGGCCCGTCCGCGGCGGCCGCTGCCGCGCCGGCCCTCGCCCTGCGCGGCGCCGCGGTCGCCGCGCCGATCGGCTTGCGGGTCGTGCGCGGCGTCGCCGCCCTGCCCGAGCACCGGTTCCTGGATCCGCTCGTCCGCGGCCGCTGGTGGATCGGCCTCGTCGGGTTCCTGCTCATCGGCATCGTGGCCATGCAGGTGTCCCTGCTCTCGCTGAACGCGGGGATCGGGCGCTCGGTCGAGCGCGCGGCCGCGCTCGAGCGCGCGAACGGCGAGCTGCGCGGCGCGGTCTCGCGCCTCGCGGCCCGCGAGCGCGTGATGGCCGAGGCCCAGCGGCTCGGGCTTGTGATGCCCGGGGCGGGCGGCGTCCGCTTCATCGCGCCCAGCGCACGCCGCGACATCCCCGCCGCAGTCGCGGCCCTGAAGGGGGGCGCCTTCGCTCCCGACGCGGCCGCCGCGTCCGGGGACGGCATGGACGCGACCTCGACGGACGGGACGACCACGGACGGGACCTCGACGGACGGCACGCCGACCGACGGGACCTCGACGGACGGCACGTCGACCGACGGCAGCTCGACGGACGGCAGCTCGACCGACATGAGCTCGTCGGACTCGGGCGCGGGCGACACCGGCACCACGGCGGACACGGTCTCCGGCGACACCGCCGCGGCCGACAGCGGCTCTGGCGGCGTGGCGGCCGACGCGGGGGCGACGGGGTAGCCGCGCGGGATGGGCCTGATCGACCGGCGCATCGGCCTGCTGTTCGGGATCTTCCTCGGGCTGCTGGCGATCGCCGGGGTCCGGGCCGCCTACTTCGGCGCCGTCCGGTCGGGCGCGCTGAAGACTGCGGCGAACAGCCAGCAGGTCTCGACGATCACGGTGCCGGCGCCGCGCGGCACGATCTCTGATCGCAACGGCGTCGAGCTCGCGGTGTCGGAGCCGGCCTCCGACGTGTCCGCCACGCCGTACCTGATCAAGGATCCGCTCCGGGTGGCGACGCGCATCGCGCCCCTGCTCGGCCAGCCCCGCGACGCCGTCCTGCGCAAGCTGTCGCAGAAGGACACTGGCTTCGTCTATCTCGCCCGCACGCTGCCCGACACCCGGGCGCGCAAGATCGAGGACATGCAGATCGAGGGCCTGCAGTTCACCGCGTCGAGCCTGCGGACCTACCCGCAGAAGCAGCTCGCCTCCCAGCTGCTGGGCCTCGTGGGCACCGAAGGCAAGGGGCTGGCCGGCCTCGAGTACTCCGAGGACCGCATCCTGAGCGGCCGCAACGGGGAGCGCCGCCTCGTCAAGGACGCGCTCGGCGAGCCGATCTCGCTCCAGGACGATCAGGCGACGAAGGCCGGGCACGGCATCCGGCTGACGATCGACGCCGCCATCCAGGACAAGGCCGAGGCCGTGCTGGCCGAGGTCGGGCAGGCCTACCAGCCCAAGGGCGCCACCGCGATCGTGATGGATCCGCGCTCCGGGGACCTGCTGGCCGTCGCGAACTGGCCGGCGGTCGACGCCAACCACTATGGGGAGGCGCCGACCTACGCGCGGATGAACCGCGCGGTCGGCGCGGCCTACGAGCCCGGCTCCACCTTCAAGCCGTTCACCGTGGCCGGGGCGATGTCGGACAACCTCGTCCAGCCCGACACGGCGTTCAATCTCGCGCCGTCGATCCAGGTCGCCGACCGCACCATCAACGAGGCCCACGACCGCGGCTACGAGACGCTGACCACCGCCCAGATCCTCGCCCAGTCCAGCAACGTCGGGGCGGTGACGATCGGACTGCGGCTCGGCGCCTCGCGGTTCGACGGCTGGGTCCGGCGCTTCGGGTTCGGCCAGACGACCCACAGCGACCTGCCGGGCGAGCAGTCCGGGATCGTCCCGGCGCTCAAGGACTACTCGGGCTCCTCGATCGGGAACCTCCCGATCGGCCAGGGCCTGGCCGTCACGCCGCTGCAGATGGCCACCGCGTATGCCGCGATCGCCAACGGCGGCGTGCTGCGCCCGCCGCACGTGATCGCCGCGGTCGGCGGCAAGCCGGTGCGGCGGCCGCGGGCCCGGCGCGTCCTGTCCGCGCGGGTGGCCGCCAGCGTGCGCACGATGCTCGAGGGCGTGCTGGCGGCGGGCGGCACGGCGAGCGAGGTCTCGATCCCCGGCTACCAGCTGGCCGGCAAGACGGGCACGGCGAACAAGCCGGACCCCGCCACCGGCGGCTACTCGGAGACCAAGTATGTGGCCTCGTTCGTCGGCTTCGCCCCGGCGGCGCGCCCCCGCTTGCTCGTCGCGGTCATGGTCGACGAGCCCCAGGGCGAGATCTTCGGCGGCGCCGTGGCGGCGCCAGCCTTCCAGAAGATCGCGGAGTTCGCGCTCCCCTACCTGCGGATTCCGCCGCGGTGAGGCGCCGGTGCCCGGGCCCGGCCGCGCGCCGCGCGACCGCCTAGACTCGGCCGCCATGACCCTGCGCGAGCTGCTGGGGCCAGACGCCCCCGAGGCCGAGGTGACGGGCCTCGCGTACGACAGCCGCGCGGTGGCGCCCGGCGACCTCTTCTTCTGCGTCGTGGGCTTTGCCTCCGATGGACACGAGCACGCCCCGGCCGCGGTCGCCGCGGGCGCTGCGGCGCTCGTCGTGCAGCGTCCGCTCGGGCTCGGCGTGCCTGAGGTGCTCGTGCCCGACGCCCGCGCCGCGATGGCCCCGGCAGCCGCCCGCTTCCACGGCGATCCCACCGCGACGCTGCAGGTCGTCGGCGTGACGGGAACGAACGGCAAAACCACGACCGCCTACCTCGTGCGGGCGCTGCTGCAGGCCGCGGGCCGCCAGACGGGCCTGCTCGGCACGGTCGCGTCGATCGTCGGCGGAGAGGAGCGCGCGGTCGCCCGCACGACGCCCGAGGCGATCGACCTCCAGCGCGACTTCCGGGCGATGCTCGACGCCGGCGACGCCGCCTGCGCGATGGAGGCCTCGTCCCACGCGCTGGCCCTGCACCGCTGCGACGCGATCCACTGGGCCGCGGCGATCTTCACGAACCTCACCCAGGACCACCTCGATTTCCACCCGACGATGGAGGACTACTTCCTCGCCAAGCGCCGGCTCTTCGAGGCGGGCCCGGGCGTGGCGGTCGTCAACGTCGACGACCCCTACGGCGCGCGCCTGGCCCGCGAGTTTCCCGCCGCGGTCTCCGTGGCGATCGACGCGGACGCGGACTACCGCGCCACGGACGTGGCCACCGGGCTCGCCGGCTCGTCGTTCACGGTCGCCGCCCCGGACGGGACCCGATTGAAGCTGAGGTCGCCGCTTCCGGGCCGCTTCAACGTGGCGAACATCCTCGGCGCCGTGGCCGCCGCCCGCGGCCTCGGCGTGGACGACGAGGCCATCGTGGCGGCGGTGCGCTCGGCGGGCCGGGTTCCGGGGCGCTTCGAGCCCGTCGACGAGGGCCAGCCCTTCGCCGTCCTCGTCGACTACGCGCACACGCCGGACTCCCTGGAGAACGTCCTGCATGCGGCGCGCGGCATCACCGCCGGCCGCGTGATCGCGGTGTTCGGCTGCGGCGGGGACCGCGACCGGGGCAAGCGGCCCCTCATGGGGGAGATCGGCACGCGCCTGGCCGACACGGTGATCGTCACGTCCGACAACCCCCGCTCGGAGGATCCGGAGGCCATCCTCGACGACATCGTGGCTGGCGCGGGACCCGGCGCCGAGCGGGTCGCCGACCGCCGGGCGGCGATCGCCCGCGGCGTCGAGGCCGCCCGCCCGGGCGACGTGGTCGTGATCGCGGGCAAGGGGCACGAGCAGGGGCAGGAGTTCGCCGGCGGCCGCAAGGTCCCGTTCGACGACGTGGCCGTGGCCCGTGAGGCGCTGCGCGGCGCCCGGGAGGGCGCCGCGCGATGAGGGACTGGACCGCCGCCCGGGTGGCAGAGGCCGCGGGCGCCGAGCTCGTCCGCGACCCGCCGGCGGGTGCCGGCGGCCCGGCGGGCGTGACGGTCGACTCCCGCGCGGCGGCGGGCGGCGCGCTCTTCTTCGGCATCCCCGGGGAGCACCACGACGGCGGCGCCTTCGCGCCCGATGCCCTCGCCGCGGGCGCCTGGGGCGCGCTGGCGACGCCCGCGCGGATCGCCGAGGCCGGCGCCGGCGCGCTGCTGGCCAAGTCCGGCGGCCCGGAGGACATCGGCGGCCCCGGGGCGCTGCTCGCCGCGGAGGACCCGGTCGCGGCCCTCGGCCGCCTGGCCCGCGCCTGGCGCCGCGAGCTTGGCTGCCCGGCCATCGGGATCACCGGCTCGACCGGCAAGACCTCGACGAAGGACATCCTCGCGGCGATGCTCGCCCCGCACGTGGCGACCGTGGCGAGCCCGGAGAACCACAACACCGAGATCGGCGTGCCGCTGGCGATCTTCCGGGCCCCGGCCGGCACCGAGGCGCTCGTGCTGGAGATGGGCATGCGCGGGCCCGGCCAGATCGCCGAGCTCGCCGCGATCGCCGAGCCCGACGTCGGGGTGATCGTGAACATCGGCCCGGTGCACCTCGAGAAGCTCGGCTCGATCGAGGCGATCGCGGCGGCGAAGGCCGAGCTGATCCGGGACCTGCCGCCCACGGGCACGGGCGTCGTGCCCGCCGGAGAGGCGCTCCTTCACCCCCACTGGCGCGACGACCTCGACCTCGTCACCTTCGGGGAGGGCGGCGCCGTGCGGCTCGTGCACGCGCAGGAGGGCCGGCTGCTCATCGACGCCGATGGCGAGCGGATCGAGCTCGAGCTGCCGCTTGCCCAGCCGTACCAGCAGGTCAACGCCCTGGCGGCCGTCGCCGCGGCGCGCGCCATCGGTGTCACGCCAGGGGGCCGGATCGACGTGCGCCTCTCGGCTCTGCGGGGCGAGCGGATCGACCTCCCGGGCGGCATCGCTGTCGTCAACGACTGCTACAACGCCAACCCGATGTCCATGCGCGCGGCCCTGGCCGACCTCGAGCTGGCCACCGGCGGGCGCCGCGTCGCCGTCCTGGGCGACATGCTCGAGCTCGGTCCCGCCGAGCGCTCCTTCCACCAGGAGATCGGGGCCGTGGCCTTCGACCGCGGCGTCGACGTGCTCGTCACCGTCGGGCCGCTGGCCGCCGAGATGGCCGCGGCGTTCGGCGGCGAGGCGCACCGGACCGCCGACGCGGCCGAGGCCGCCGGCCTCGTGGCCGGGCTGGTCCGGCCGGGGGACACCGTGCTCGTGAAGGGGTCGCGCGGCGTCCGGCTCGAGGGCGTCGCGCCGGCGCTCGCCGGGCGGCTGGGCGAGGGCGGGAGCTAGTGGGCGAGATCCTCATCGCGGGCACCGCCTCGCTGCTCATCTGCTGCTTCCTGGGTCCGAAGTTCATCGCCTTCATCCGCGACCGGGAGTTCGGGCAGAACATTCGCGAGGAGGGCCCGAGCGGCCACCACGCCAAGGCCGGCACGCCGACGCTCGGCGGGATCATCATCTTCACCGCGATCTCGGCGCCGTTCCTCCTGCTGACCGACTACGAGCCCGCGCCGCTCGCGGTCTTCGGCGTCGCGATCGCCTGCGCCCTGCTCGGCTTCGCCGACGACTACACGAAGATCGTCAAGCGCCGGTCGCTCGGCCTGCGCGCCCGCACGAAGCTCGCGGCGACGATCCTCATCTCCTTCGGGCTCTGGTACGTGGCGACCCAGGTGGCGGACCTGCCGCCGACGCTGCGCTTCCGGGTCGTCGACTACCAGGTCGATCTCGGGGCGTTCTATCCGCTGCTCATCTACCTCGTCGTGGCCGGAACCACGAGCGCGGTGAACCTCACCGACGGGCTCGACGGGCTCGCGGCGGGCTGCGCGGCGATCGTCCTGCTCGCGTACATCGGCATCACGTTCATCACCGCGGGCCAGAAGGACCTCGCGCTGATCAGCGGCTGCCTGGTCGGCGCGTGCATCGGCTTCCTCTGGTTCAACTCGTTCCCGGCGCAGATCTTCATGGGAGACACCGGGTCGCTCGGCCTCGGCGGCGCGATCGCCGGCCTGGCCGTGATGACGAAGACCGAGATCCTCCTGATCATCCTCGGGGGGATCTTCGTCATCGAGGCGCTGTCGGTCGTGATTCAGGTGATCTCGTTCCAGGCGTTCCGCAAGCGGGTCTTCCTCATGGCCCCGGTCCACCACCACTTCGAGCTGATGGCCTGGTCCGAGACGAAGATCATCCTGCGCTTCTGGATCGTCGCGGCGGCCCTCAGCGCGATCGGTTTCACGCTGTACCAGCAGAGCGTGAGCTGAGCGGGGGCGGCGGAGGGCCGGCGTTTCGGCAGCGAGGCGGGGGTGGCGCGCCGGGCCCGGGGCGGGGCATCGAGGGGTGGTGCCAGCGGTGGCAGCGCGGGCCGGTCGCCGTGCCGGGCGCATGCGCGGCGCCGAGGGGTGCGGATCAGAGGGCCAGCCGGCGGGAACCGCGGGTGGCTGTGAGCCATCCTGGAGGAGCAGCGGCGAAGAACGGCGCTGACACGCCCGAGCAGGCATTCCGCTCCAGCTCTTGTACCTCCACGGTGACCTTTCTGGATCAGAACCCGTGGCCCCGGGATCTGCGGGTGTGCTGCGCGTGTTGCCGCGCAGCCTTTGGGGAGGAGGTGGCGACGAACGCGCCGATTCAGCGAAGTGGCCACAGTGGCCCGGGCCGGCGGCGCCGACGGCGCCCGGGAGGGTGGCGTTCATGCCGCCGCGGTTCGTGCCGCATCTCTTGAGGGGTTGATGCGGTGTGTCCCGCCGTGGGGCGGCGGGCCGGCGAGCGCGCGATTCGGCCGGTCCGGCCGGCCGAACCTCAACCTCGGCCCGAAATCGCCGAGGGGAACCCCGGGCGCCGGGGCGGGCCGGGCTGCCGGGGCGGGTCTCGGCGGCGGCCCGCACGCCGCGGCCCGGGCCGCACGCCGCGGCCCGCGCCTCGCGGGCCCCGGTTGCGGGGCGCCTTCCCGAGGTGACCCGCATGGCCCGGCAGCTCGCACAAAGCCCGCCGCCCGGGCCTGCCGGCCATCACGGATGACAGACCCGCATCAAGGTTCTCGGTGACTCGCCCCGCCCCGGCACGCGCTGGTCGCAACCCCGCCCCGGCGGGTCCGTCCACCGCAGCCCGCCCCGCCGGGCCCACCGCGCCGGAGCTCCGCCAGCCCGGCCCGACCCCAGACGGTCAGCGCTCGGGCGCCACGACGTGCCCGATCGCCGGGTCGGACTCGCCCTCGAGCAGCTCCCGGTAGACGGCCTCGAGCTCCACCGGCCCGCGGCCCTCGACGATCCGCAGCCACGCCGCGGTCGAGTCCAGGAACGTGGCGAGCTCTCGGGACACGCGGGCCTGCAGCTCGGCGCCGCCCCAGTCTGCGGCGCGCTGGGCCGCCCGGGCCGGCGCGAAGAACAGCTCCGGCGCCGGCCCGGGGAGGTCCGGCGGCACGGCGCCCAGGCCCTCCCAGTCCGCGGCTCCGACCTGGGAGCTCGCCTTCAGCGCCGTCCCGAAGTGCCGGTGCACTCGCTCGGTGAGCCCGGCGTTGCCCGCGAAGTCGACGTACACGGTGGGCACGGCGGGGTCCAGGGAATCGAGATCGCCGTAGGCGACCGCCTCGGCGCCCGCGCCGGCCGCGCGCACGAACTCCACGTGGCGCGGCGACGTGAGGCCGGTCACGGCGACCTCGCCGGCCCGGTCGCGGGCCAGCAGGAAGGCCAGGCCCAGCGCGGTCTTGCTCGACGCGCTCGACAGCACCACGCGCTCGGCCCCGAAGAACCCGTGCTCGGCCAGCCAGTCGTCGAGCAGGAACGCCGTCGCGAACAGCGGCCGGAACAGCGCCGCCCGGCCTTCGGCGAGCAGGCTGCCGTCCGCGTCCGCGGGAACGCGGACGTAGCGGTTGTAGAACTCCGGCAGCCCAGCCCGGTGGGCCGCGGCGTCGACGAAGCCCCCCGGCCCGACGGCGTCGGGGGTCACGGCCACGTGGGTGGACATGGGCAGGTAGCCGTACACGCGCCCGGCCGGCGGCAAGTCCGGGTGCTCTGACCGCAGCACATCGGCGAAGCCCCAGGCGGGGATGCGGCCCCAGCCCTCCCGGGCAGCGGGGAAGAACTTCCAGTAGCCGATCAGGTCGCCGATCGCCCCGTAGGTGATCGTGTTCGCCGTCAGGGCGATCCGCCCGACCGCGAGCAGCGCCTGGCCGGGCCCGAGCGCCACCTCCGCCGGGTCCGGGGCGTCCGCCACCTCGGTGCGGCGCAGGTCGGAGCGGTCGACGAGGAAGTCGTAGGGAGGCATGACGCCAGTATCGCCGTCCAGGGCGGCCGCCACAATCGCGGTCATGAAGCCGCGCCCGCCGCTGCCCGGCGGCCCCTACCTCGTCGTCGGCCTCGCCCGCTCCGGCCGGGCGGCCGCCTACGCGCTGCGCGCCCGCGGAGAGGAGGTGATCGGCGTGGACGCGGGGGCGCCGGACACCGGGAGGCTTCGCGCGGTCGGCGTCGAAGTGCACCTCGATGTGCCCGGCACTGAACTCGTCGCGCGCGCCCGCACGCTCGTCAAGAGCCCGGGCGTCCCGCAGGATGCGCCCGTCGTGGCGGCCGCCCGCGACCGCGGGCTGCCCGTGATCGGCGAGCTCGAGGTGGCCTGGCGCCTGATCGGCAACGAGGTCGTCGCCGTCACCGGCACGAACGGCAAGACCACGACGACCGAGCTCATCGGGCACATCCACCGCGAGGCCGGGGTGGACGCGCTCGTGGCCGGCAACGTGGGGCTGCCGCTCGCCGACCTGATCGACGACCTCGAGCCGCACACGGTCGTCATCGCCGAGACCTCCTCCTTCCAGCTCGAGGACACCGAGGCCTTCGCGCCGGAGGCCGCGGTCCTGCTCAACGTCACCGAGGACCACCTCGACCGCCACGGGACGATGACCGACTACCTGGCGGCCAAGCACGAGGCCTTCGCGCGCCAGCGCTCGGAGGACGTCGCCGTCGCCCCCGAGGACCTGGCCGGCGGCCTGCCCGGCGCCGCCGAGCGCATCCGCTTCGGGGAGGGCCGTGAACTGGAGATGGGCGTGCAGGCCGGCACGCTGCACTGGCGCGGCCACGAGCTCATGCGGGCCAGCGACGTGCGCCTGCGGGGGCGCCACAACCTCGACAACGCCATGGCGGCCGCCGCGGTCTGCCTCGCCCGCGGGCTCCCGGCCAACGCGGTCCGGCACGGGCTGCGGACGTTCGCCGGGGTCCGGCACCGCCTCGAGGAGGTCGCCGAGCTCGGCGGCGTGATCTACGTCAACGACTCCAAGGCCACGAACCCGGCGAGCACCGTCGTCGCCCTGGACTCGTTCGAGGACGGCGTCCACCTCATCGCGGGCGGCCGGGCCAAGGGCGGCGGCTTCGCGGACCTCGTCCGCCCCGTCGGGCTCCACTGCGCCGCGGTCTATCTCATTGGCGAGGCGGCCGGCGCGCTCGCCCGCGACCTCGAGCCCGCCGGCGTGCCGCTGCACGACTGCGGCGACCTGGCCGGCGCCGTCGCTGCGGCCCGCGCCGCCGCGCGACCGGGGCAGACCGTGCTGCTCTCCCCGGCCTGCGCCAGCTTCGACCAGTTCCACGACTTCGAGGCCCGCGGCGCCGCCTTCGCCGCGCTCGTGAAGGCGGGGAGCTGATGGCGGCGGCCTCCGGGGTCCGCGGCCTGTCGCGGTCGCTGCGTGCCGCGCGCAACGGACGCCGGCCGGTCCAGCGGCCGCTCGAGTACCGGATGCTCGTCACCGCGACGCTGTGCCTGCTCGCGTTCGGCGCGGTCATGGTCTACAGCGCCTCTTCGGCCAAGGACCTGCTGCAGGGGAGCGGCAACGGCAGCGGCTACCTCGCCCGCTACGCGATCTTCGGCGCCATCGGTCTCGTCGCGATGCACGTGCTCGCCCGGATCGACCTCGCTGCGGTCCGCCGGGCCACGCCGATGCTGCTGGCCGCGGCGATGGTCCTCGTGGTCTGCGTCCGCCTGCCGGGAATCGGGGTGGAGGTCAACGGCGCCAAGCGCTGGCTGGGCGCCGGGCCGTTCGTGTTCCAGCCGTCCGAGCTGCTGAAGGTGGCGCTCGTCCTCTACGCCGCCCGGCTCATCGCGGCGAACCCCGAGCGGATCCGCCGCAGCGTGAAGGACCTCGTGCGGCCGCTCCTGCTCGTGATCGGCCTCGGGGCGGCGCTCGTGGCGATGCAGCCGGACCTCGGCACCGCGCTGGTCATCGCCTTCACGGCGACCTCGATCCTCATCGTCGCCGGCGTGCCGATGCGCCACCTCGCGGTCATCGGCGCCGGTGCGCTGGCGCTCGTGGCGATCTTCGCGCTGCTCGAGCCCTACCGGCGCGCCCGCCTCACGTCGTTCCTGGATCCGTGGGACCACGCGAGCGGCGCCGGGTTCCAGGCGGTGCAGGGCCAGATCGCCATCGGCTCGGGCGGCCTGTTCGGGGTCGGCATCGGCCAGTCGGTGCAGAAGGTCTTCTACCTCCCCGAGGCCCACACCGACTTCATCCTGGCCGTGATCGGCGAGGAGCTCGGCCTCGCCGGGGTCGGCGGCGTGATCTTCCTCTACGGCATGATCGCCTGGGCCGGCCTGCGGACGGCCCGCGCCGCGCGCGGCGTGTACGCGAAGATGCTCGCCGCGGGGCTGACCTCGCTGATCCTGTGCCAGGCCTCGCTCAACGTCTTCGCCGTCTTCGGCCTCGCCCCGCTCACCGGGGTGCCGCTGCCGTTCATCAGCTACGGCGGCACCACGCTGATCGTGCTGCTCGGCGTGATGGGCCTGCTGCTCAACGTGGCGGCCGGAGGCTCGGCGCACCTGCGCGAGGTCCGTCCGCCGCAGCGGCGCGCCGAGGCGGCGCGCGGCCGCCCGCTCCCACCCAGGGATGCCGATGAGGATCGTGATCGCCGCCGGCGGGACCGCGGGGCACGTGGTGCCGGCGCTGGCCGTCGCGGCCGCGCTGCGGGCTAGCGGTGCGGAGGTCGTCTTCGTCGGCGGGGAGCGCGCCGAGCGCGACCTCGTGCCCGCCGCCGGGTACGAGCTGCGCACCATCCGGGCCCGCGGCCTGAGCCGGACGAACCCGCTCCAGGCGGCCCGCGCCGCGGCGCTGGCCGTCCGGGCGCTTGGCACCGCGCACCGGATCCTCGGCGAGCTGCGCCCGGACGCCGTGATGGGCGGCGGCGGGTACGTGGCCGGGCCGGTCGGCCTGGCGGCGGCGGCGCGCCGGATCCCCCTCGTCCTCACCGAGGCCGACAGCCACCTGGGCCTGGCCAACCGCGCCCTGGCGCCCGTGGCCCGGCGGGTCTGCCTGGCCTTCCCGATCCCCGGCCGCAGCGGCGCGAAGTACCTCGTCACCGGGCGTCCGGTCCCGCCGCCCGCTGCGGACCGCGCCGCGGCGCGGGCGGCGTTCGGCATCGGCGCGGACGAGACGCTCGTGCTCGTGTTCGGCGGCTCGCTCGGCGCCCGGTCGGTGAACTCCGCGGCCCTGGAGGCGTTCCGCGACGCCCCGTTCCGCGTGCTCCACGTGGCCGGGGAGCGGGACTTCCCCTCGCTGGCGTCCCCGCGGCCGGGCTATGACCTGCGTGCGTACCTGTCGGAGGGCTTCGGCGCGGCGCTGGCCGCCGCGGACCTCGTCGTGGCCCGGTCGGGCGGCTCGGTCTTCGAGATCGCCGCCGCCGGCCGGCCGTCGATCCTCGTGCCCTACCCGCACGCCGCCGCCGACCACCAGGCGGCGAACGCCCGCTGGATGGCGGACGGCGGCGCCGCCGTGGTGATCGCGGATGCGGCGCTGACCGGGCCGGTGCTCGCCCGCACCGCCGGGGAGCTCATCGGCGACCCGCCGCGCCTGGCCGCGATGGGCCGCGCCGCCGCGGCGCTGGCCCGGCCCGACGCCGCGTCCGACGTCGCCGCGGAGATCCTCGCGGCGGCGTCGGCCCGCTGACGCCGCGCCGGGCTGCGTGGGATGCTCTGGTCATGGAGCAGCGGCTGACCTGCGTCACGCTCGGCGTGGCCGACCTGGACCGCGCCCGGGCCTTCTACGCCGCCCTGGGCTGGTCGGCGCAGTTCGACAACGGCGAGGTCCTGTTCTTCCAGTCCGGCGGGATGGTGTTCGCGCTGTGGGACCGGGCCAAGCTGGCCGCCGACAGCTGCGTGTCCGACCCGGGCGGCTGGGGCGGGGTGACGCTGGCCCACAACGTCCGCTCCCGCGAGGCGGTGGACGCGGTCCTCGCCGAGGCGGCCGCCGCCGGCGCGGCGATCGGCCGCCCCGGGGCGCCCACGGAGTGGGGCGGCTACTCCGGCGTGTTCCTCGACCCCGACGGGCATCCGTGGGAGGTCGCGCACAACCCGTTCTGGGCGCTGGACGAGGACGGGGCCGTCCGCCTCGGAGCCGCGGGGTGAGCGCCCGGCCGTGGGCCGGGCGCCGGCTGCACTTCGTCGGCATCGGCGGCGCCGGCATGAGCGGGCTGGCCTGCGTGGCCGCCGAGCTCGGCGCCCTGGTCACGGGCTCTGACCGGGCCGAGAGCGCCTACCTGCCGCGGGTGCGCGCCGCCGGAATCGAGCCGGCGATCGGCCACGACGCCGCGAACGTGCCGGCAGACAACGGCGTCGAGCTCGTCGTCTCCACCGCGATCCCGCCGGACAACTCCGAGCGGGCCGCCGGGCGCGAGCGCGGCCTGGCGGAGCTGCACCGCTCGGAGCTGCTCGGCGAGCTGACCCGGCTCAAGCGCTGCATCGCCGTCACGGGGACCCACGGCAAGTCCACGACGACGGCGATGGCCTACCGGGCACTCCGTGGCGCCGGGCTCGATCCGGCCTACGCCGCCGGTGCGGAGCTCGCCGAGACCGGCGCGAACGCCGGCTGGGGGACGGGGGAGTGGATCGTGGTCGAGGCCGACGAGTCGGACCGCTCGCTGCTGGCGCTCGCGCCCGAGATCGCCGTGCTCACCAGCCTCGAGCTCGACCACCACGCCACCTACGGCTCCAAGCAGGATCTCGAGGAGACGATGCGCACGTTTCTGGCCGGCGTGCCCCACGCGGTCATCTGGGACCGGCCGGAGCTCGTGGCGCTCGCCGACGGTCCGGTGACGGCCTACGAGCCCGCCGACGTGCGCCTGCACCCCGGCGGCTCGGAGTTCACCGCCGGGGGCGTGGCCGTCAGCCTCCCGGTCCCGGGCCTGCACAACGCCCGCAACGCGGCCGCCGCGCTGGCCGCCGCGCGGCTGGCGGGGGCCGACCCGGCGGCCGCGGCGGCGGCCCTGGCCAGCTTCGAGGGGACCGGGCGGCGCTTCGAGCGCGTCGGCGCCACGCCGTCCGGCGCCGAGATCTACGACGACTACGCCCACCATCCCACTGAGGTCGCCGCAACCCTGGCCGCCGCCCGGACGCTGCAGCCGCGGCGGCTCATCGCGGTATTCCAGCCCCACCTCTACTCGCGGACCGCCGCGCTGTGGCGCGACTTCGGCACGGCGCTGGCGGCGGCCGACGAGGCGGTCGTCCTCGACGTCTACCGCGCTCGCGAAGCGCCCGCGGACTTCCCGGGGGTCAGCGGCGTGCTCATCGCCCGGGCCGCCGCGCAGGCTGCCGCGGGCCGGCCGGTCGCGTGGATGCCCACGCTCGACGATGCCGCCGCCTACCTGGCCCCGCGGCTGCGGGCCGGGGACCTCCTCCTGACGCTCGGCGCCGGCGACGTCGACTCGCTCGGACGGCGGCTCGCGGAGCCGGCCGGCGGGCCGCCCGCCTGACGCAGCCGTCCGGCAGGGGCGCGGGCCTCGAAGTCGAAGACCGCCCCCGTGAGCACCGCACGCGTCGCCCTGCCTCGCCTGCTGCGGCGGCGCCCGCCGGCCCGCGCCCGGCCCGTGGCCCGCCGGCCGGCGCGCCGGTGGCGCCCGCGGCCCCGCTGGATCGTCATCGTCCTCCTCCTCGCGGCGCTGCTGGGCGGCGGCTACCTGTGGCTGCGGGACTCGTCACTCGTCTCGGTCGACCAGGTGGCCGTGCGCGGCGCCTCGGGGCCCGACGCGCCCGCGATCCGCTCGGCGCTCACCGCGGCCGCGCAGGACATGACCACGCTGCACGTCGACGTCCAGGCACTGCGCGACGCCGTCGCGGCCTATCCGACCGTGAAGTCCGTCTCGGCCACGACCGACGGCATGCACGGCCTGCGGATCCGGGTGACCGAGCACATTCCGGTTGCCGTGGCCGATGCGAGCGGCGCCCAGACGCCCATCGCCGCCGACGGCACGGTGCTGCGCCGCGGCGTCGTGCGCTCCGGCCTGCCGGTCATCTCCGCCGACGCGACCACCGGCGGATCCCGGCTGGCGGGCGGCAAGGCCCTCGCGGCCCTGCAGGTCGCGGCCGCCGCGCCGCCGGCCCTGCGGGCGCTCACGTCGGACATCGGCCCGGGCCCGACGGGCCTGGTCGCCCGGATGGCCAACGGGCCCAAGATCATCTTCGGCAGCCCGCGCGACGCCGCGGCGAAGTGGCTGGCCGCGGCCCGGGTCCTGGCGGACCCCAACGCCCGCGGCGCCAAGTACATCGACGTCAGCGTGCCGCTGCGGCCGGTGGCCGGGCCGTTCGATCCGGGCCCGGGCGTGGCGAGCACGGACACCGCGATCCCGCTGGATGCGCCCAGCGGGCCGACCGCCGACAACCCCACCGCCGTGCCGGATCCGGCGGCCAGCCAGCCGTGACGGCGGATGAAAGCTCGACTTCAGATCTAGGGTTCTCTCGACCAGCGGCCGAGACTTGAGGAACCGGGCGCCCGCAGGCTGCGGGGATGTGCAACGCTCGGTGCGAACACACGATCGGATTGACAAACCCCTGCAAATGCGCTTACGGTGCCCATCCTCCGGACCAGCATCATGAGCACAAACGCTCAACGCTAACTCGAGGGTCGGACGGAAAGAAACTATGGAGAGCGGCAGCTATCTCGCGGTCATCAAGGTCGTCGGCGTCGGCGGCGGCGGCACCAATGCGGTCAACCGCATGGTCGACGCCGGCCTGCGCGGCGTGGAGTTCATTGCGGCCAACACCGACGCCCAGGCGCTCGCCATGTGCGACGCCGACGTCAAGCTCAACATCGGCCACGAGCTGACCAAGGGCCTCGGCGCCGGGGCGAACCCGGATGTCGGCGCCGGGGCGGCGGCCGAGTCGCGCGACGACATCAAGGAGGCCCTCAAGGGGGCCGACATGGTGTTCGTCACCGCCGGCGAGGGCGGCGGCACCGGCACCGGCGCCGCACCCGTCATCGCCGAGATCGCCAAGAACGAGATCGGCGCGCTCACCGTCGGCGTCGTCACCCGCCCGTTCGAATTCGAGGGCGCGCGGCGCCAGCAGTCCGCCGAAGAGGGCATCCAGCACCTGCGCGACAACGTCGACACGCTCATCGTCATCCCGAACGAGAAGCTGCTGGCCATCGTCGAGCGGCGCACGAGCATCCTCGACGCCTTCAAGGAGGCCGACAACGTCCTGCGCCAGGGCGTGCAGGGCATCACCGACCTCATCACGATCCCCGGCCTGATCAACCTCGACTTCGCCGACGTGCGCACGATCATGACCGACGCCGGGACGGCGCTGATCGGGATCGGCACGAGCGCGGGCGAGAGCCGCGCGCTGGAGGCCGCCAAGGGCGCGATCTCCTCGCCGCTGCTCGAGGAGTCCGTCGAGGGCGCCTCGGGGATCCTGCTCAACATCACCGGCGGCTCGGATCTCGGCCTGTTCGAGGTCAACGAGGCCGCCGAGATCGTCGAGAGCGCCGCCGACTCGGACGCCAACATCATCTTCGGCGCCGTGATCGACGACGCCATGGGCGACGAGGTCCGCGTCACGGTGATCGCCACCGGCTTCCACAAGTCCTCGTCGCGTCCGTCCCGGGCCCGCGAGACCGTGCGCGAGCGCCGGCCGGACCGCAGCCCGGGCCTGGACGACCGCTCGCGCTCGTCGCTGGAGATCTCCGACGACGACATCGACATCCCGGCGTTCCTGCGGGACTGAGGCCGCCGCGCCACAGCCGGGCCCCCGCGCCTGAGAGGCTGCCCGGCGGATGACCGCCGCGTTCGCCGACTGGGCCTTCTCCGGCACCTGGCGCCGCTACCAGGAGCTGTGCCTGGACGCCTTCGAGGCCGACCGCGCCGCCGGGCGCCGCGAGACGCTGCTCGTCGCCCCGCCGGGCTCGGGCAAGACCGTCGTCGGGCTCGAGGTCGTGCGGCGCCTGGGAGCGCCGGCGCTCGTCCTGTGCCCGTCCCAGACGATCCAGCGCCAGTGGGCCGAGAAGCAGGCGCTGTTCGGGCCGCCGAGCGCGGACCTGCACGTCCTGACCTACCAGGCGCTCTGCCAGGCCGACGACCCTGACGGCCTGCTGCGCCATGCCGCCGCCGAGCGCTGGGCCCGCGAGCGCGCGCAGGCCACCGGGGCCACGCCCGCCGAGGCTGCCGCCGAGGGCGAGGCGTTCGCCGGCGCCGCGGCGCAGCGGCGCGAGCGTGAGCTCACGGCGATCGTTGCGGGCCTCAAGCGCCAGGCCGCGGCCGGCAAGCTGCCCGACCTCGCGGCGGAGGACCTCCTGGCCGCGCCGGCCCTGGAGCGCCTGGCGGCCCTGCATGCGGCGGGGGTCGCCACGGTCGTCCTGGACGAGTGCCACCACCTGGCCTCGCTGTGGGGCGCGCTGCTCGTGCCGCTGCTGGCGAAGCTCGCCCCGGCCCATGTGCTGGGGCTGACCGCGACGAGCCCGTCGGAGCTCACGGCCGAGCAGGCCGCGCTGTACGGACAGCTGCTCGGGGCGATCGACTTCACGATCCCGACGCCCGCCGTGGTGCGCGAGGGGCATCTCGCGCCCTACCAGGAGCTCGTGCAGCTCTGCACGCCGCTCGGCGGGGAGCTCGACTGGCTCGCCGCCCAGCACAGCCGCTTCCGGGAGCTGCTCATCGACCTCGACGGCGACGCCGGGGCGCAGGCGCCGCCCGGGCTCTCGGCCTGGCTGCTGGCCAGGCTGCGCGAGCGGCGGACCGGGCCGGGCGCACAGCTGAGCTGGGCGGAGTTCGCGCGGCGCTCGCCGCGCCTGGCCGAATCCGGGCTGCGCTGGCTGAACGCCCAAGGCGAGCCGCCGCCCGACGGCGCGCCCCGCGGCGAGGCGTTCCGGGCCGCGCTGAGCCTCGATGACTGGGTCGCGCTGCTCGACGACTACGCGTTGCGGTGCCTGCAGCCGGACGGGCGCCCTGCGGCGGAGGCACGCCTGGATGCCCTCAAGGCGGCGCTCGGCGATCTTGGGTTCGCCGTGACCCGCCAGGGAATCCGGCGGGCCGGGGGCGACGTGGACCGGGTCCTGCTGCACTCGGCGGCCAAGCCGCTGGCGATGTGCGAGGCGCTCGCGGCAGAGGCCGAGTCGCGCGGCGACGGGCTGCGGGCGCTCGTGCTGACCGACGCCGAGCGGCCGCCCCGCCAGCCGGAGGGCTCGCCGCTGGCGCTGAGCGGCGGGGGGCTGGGGCTGCTCGCCGCCGCCGGCGCGGATGACCGCACGGCCGTCCTGCGGCCCGCGTTCGTCTCGGCCGCGACGGTCGCGGTCCTCCCGGGCGACGCCGACTGGTGGTGCGCGGCGCTGGCGCAGGGCGCGCCCGCGGGCCTCGACGCGGCGGCGTTCGTCCGGGCCGAGGGGCCCGGTGGCATCGTGGTGCTCACGCATCCGTCCCCGGCGTTCGTCTCGCGCTGGTGGACTGCGCGGGCCACCGAGCTGCTGGCCGGCGGCGGCTCCCAGGCGCTCATCGGCACCCGCGGGCTGCTCGGCGAGGGCTGGGACTGCTCGCAGGTCAACGTGCTCGTGGACATGACCGCCGTGGCCGCGGACGTCTCGGTGCGCCAGATGCGCGGCCGCTCGCTGCGGCTGGATCCGGGCGACCCGGAGAAGCTGGCCAGCAACTGGGACGTGATCTGCATCGCGCCGCAGCTCGAGCGCGGCGCCGCCGACTACCAGCGGTTCGTGCGCCGCCACGAGCACCTGCACGCGCCGTGCGAGGACGGGACGATCGAGACGGGCCCGTCGCACGTCCACCCCGAGCTCTCCCCGTTCGCCCCGCCGCCGGCGGACCGTTTCGCGCCGATCAACGCCGAGCAGCGCGAACGGGCCGACGACCAGGCCGGCGCCCGGGCGCGCTGGCGCATCGGGGAGCCCTACCGGGGCGTCGATCTCGATGCGGTGGTGGTCCGTCCGGCCCGGCGGGGCCGCGCGGGGACGCGTCCCGGGTCCGGGTCCGCGCCCGTCGGGCCGTCGGGGCCGCCGGCGGTGCCGCCCGGCGGCCTGGCGACGGCCGCGGCGGGTCTCGTCGTCGGCGCGCGGCGCCATCCCGCCGAGCTGCCGCTGGAGTGGGCGGCGGGCGCGGTCTGCGAGGCGTACGTGACCCTCGGCGAGCTCACGGCGGACGCCCTCGCGTCGCTGGACTTCGGCGTGCGGCCCGAGGGCTGGCTGCGCGTGATGCTCCCGGACGCGAGCGTCGAGGAGAGCCGCCGCGTCTGCGCGGCGATCGACGACCTCCTCGGCGGCGGCGCGCTGCCGCGCTACGTGGTCTCGCGGCCGGCGGTGCGGCCGGGCCGGCGCTGGTCGCGCCCCGAGCTGCAGTGGCATCCGGTCCCCGCCGACCTGGGCCGCAACCGCGAGCGGGCCGACGCCTTCCTGGCTGCGTGGTCGTGGCGCTGCCGCCCGTCGGAGCTGCGCTACTGCCAGGGCAGCGACGCGGGCTTCGCGCTCGCCGCCGCCGCGTCGGCCGGCGCGGCGTGGGAGACGCAGCGGCGCAGCGTGTGGCGGTAGGAGGCTGGGCGCGGGGCGCCGTGCCGGGTCGTGCTTGGTTCGAGGCGGGCGTGCCCGGCTCGGGCGGGCATCGAGGGGAGGCGGTCCGGCGGCGTAGCCGGGCCCGCCGCCGCGTTCTTGTGCGCCTGGACCACCGATTCGGGGGCTGACGCGCGCAGGTTTGGGGCTGGGGGCCGGGCGGGGACGTTCTCGTGCGTGCGTGCCACCGAATCGGTGGCTGAGGCGCGCAGGCTGGGTCCGGGGGCGCCGTGGCGGCCTCGGTCCGGGTTCGGGCGGGGTGCCGGACTCGGGCGGGCATCTAGGGGAGGGGGGTCCGGCGGCGTGGCCGGGCCCGCCGCGTTCTTGTGCACCTGGGCCACCGATTCGGTGGCTGAGGCGCGCAGGTTGGGGCGGGGCCTCAGGCGCAGCGTTCTTGTGTGTTTGGGCCACCGAATCGGTGGCTGAGGCGCGCAGGATCGAATTGGAGGGCCGGCGCGGTCCGGCACCCGCCCCGGGCCGGCTCGCACGAGTCCAGCCGGCGGCTGGCAGCCGATCCAGCGCGGCCCCGGCCGCCCGCGCGCAGACCACGCCGGCGCCAACGAGCGCCAGCGCGCCATCCGGTCCGGACGCGCGCTACCGTGACGGCATGAGCCGCGCGCTCGTCTTCGCCGTCCGCTACGGAATCCCGGCCGTCCTGATCCTCGCCGGGCTCGTGGCGATCGTGGCGCGCGACGGCGACGAGACCTCGTATGAGCTCGCGGCGATGTCGATCGGCGGCGGGCTGGCCGTGCTCCTGCTCAACGTGGTCTTTCGGTTCGGCGCCAAGGGCGACAGCGATCGCGACGACGAGGATGCCGCCCGGCGCTACTTCGACGAGCACGGCCACTGGCCCGACGAGGCGCCGGGCGGGCGCCCGTGAGCAGCCCCGAGCTGCAGCCGGTCTCCCGCACGCCCCTGTACGAGCTGGTCGTCGACCGGCTGCGCGAGTTCATCGACGTCCAGCAGCTCGAGCCGGGCGACCGCCTGATGTCCGAGCGCGAGCTCGCCCAGCAGCTCGGCGTCAGCCGCAGCTCGGTGCGCCAGGCGCTCACCGCGCTGAAGGTGGTGGGGCTCATCGAGATCCGCCACGGCGACGGCATCTACCTGCTGCGCTCGCCGGGCGACGTGATCCCGAGCCTCGCGCTCGAGGTCGCCAACGCCCAGGTGGACCACCCGATGATCTGGGAGGTGCGCGAGGGCGTCGAGACCCAGGCAGCGCGGCTCGCCGCCCGCCGCCGGACCAAGCGCGACCTCGTCCGGATGCGCCAGGCGCTCGACGCGATGGCGGCCTCGGTCGCGGCGGGCGGCGACGGCGTCGTCGGGGACCGGCACTTCCATCAGGCCATCTGGGACGCCGCCCACAACGAGATGCTCAGCCAGGTCGTCGGCCAGCTGCGCGAGGCGATCGACCGCACGTCGGAGGCGTCGCTCACGGTCCCCGGGCGCCCGCCCACGTCGCTCGAGGCCCACGAGGCGATCTTCGCCGCGATCGAGGACCAGGACGAGGGCGCCGCCGACACCGCAATGCGCGCGCACGTCGCGGGCTCGGCCCAGAGCGTGGCCGCCCGAAAGGGCGGGCGCTGAAAGAGTCCGGCCCGGCCGCTGCTAGGCTGCCGAGGCCATGGAATTGGTCAGACCACTGAACCACTCGGGCGCCTGACCGTGACGGGCCCGGCCACGCGAAGGCGCAGCCCGCTGCACGACCGCCACGTCGCCGCCGGCGCGAAGCTCGTCCCGTTCGCCGGCTGGGAGATGCCCGTCGAGTACGGGGGCATCCGGGCCGAGCACCTCGCCGTCCGCCGGCACGCCGGGATCTTCGACGTCTCGCACATGGGCGAGGTCGAAATTGCCGGGCCGCAGGCCGCAGGCGCCCTCCAGCACGCCACCTCCAACGACATCGCCCGGATTCCCGAGGGCGGCGCGCAGTACGGGCTGCTGTGCCGCGAGGACGGCGGAGTCCTCGACGACCTCTTCACGTACCGGCTGGCCGAGGCCCGCTACCTCACGGTGACGAACGCCGCCAACCACGAGGGCGACCTGGCCGAGCTCCAGGCCCGCGCCGCGCCCTACGACGCCGACGTGCGCGACGCCCGCGACGCCTTCGCGATGCTCGCCGTGCAGGGCCCGGAGGCGCGCAGGATCGTCGCCGGCCTGGCCGACGGGCCGCTCCCGCCGCGGATGCACGCCGCGCAGCGCACGGTCGCCGGCGTCCCGATGCTCGTCTGCGGCACCGGCTACACCGGGGAGGACGGCGTCGAGCTGCTGCTCGATCCGGGCGCCGCGGGCGCCGCCTGGGACGCGATCGTGGCCGCCGGCGCCGCGCCGGCCGGCCTGGGCGCCCGCGACACGCTGCGCCTCGAGGCCTGCTTCCACCTCTACGGCAACGACCTGTCCCCCGACCGGACGCCCATCGAGGCCGGCCTCGGCTGGGCCTGTGCGGAGGACACCGGATTCGTCGGCGCCGAGGCGATCCGCGCGATTCGCACCGCCGGCCCCGCCGAGCGCCTCGTCCCCTTCGCGCTGACCGGCCCGGGCATCGCCCGCCCGGGCAACCCGGTCGCCGGCGGCGGCGTGGTGACGAGCGGCACGCTCTCCCCGTCGCTGGGCGTCGGGATCGGCCTGGCCTACCTGCCCGCCGGCCGCGCCGCGCCCGGCACCGAGATCGAGATCGACGTCCGCGGCCGGATCCGGCCCGCGGTCGTCAAGCGCAAGCCCCTCTACCCGCCCGGAGATGCCTAGATGGCCGACGCTTCCTACCCGCCCGACCTCCTCTACCACGCCGAGCACGACTGGGCCAGGATCGACGGCGACATCGCCACGTTCGGCATCACCTGGTACGCCCAGGACTCGCTCGGCGAGGTCGTCTTCTACGACCCGCCGGCCACCGGCACCGCGGTGACAAAGGACGAGCCCTATACCGAGATCGAGTCGGTGAAGGCCGTCTCGGACGTGGTCGCGCCGCTGTCGGGCGAGATCATCGAGGCCAACGCGGCCCTCGCCGACGGGCCGGAGGCCATCAACGACGACCCCTACGGCGCCGGCTGGCTCGTGAAGGTCCGCCTGTCCGATCCCGCCGAAGCCGACGGGCTGCTCTCGGCCGAGGCCTACCAGGCCGCGCTGGACTGAGGGGCGCGCGATGACTCGGTACACCCCGGCCACCCCGCGGGACCGCGAGGAGATGCTCGCGGCGATTGGCGTCGCCACCGTCGAGGATCTCTTCGCCGACGTTCCCGACGGCGTCCGGCTCGGCCGGCCGCTCGACCTCCCGGACGGGATGGCCGAGCAGGACGTGTTCGAGCACCTGCGCGCGCTCGCCGCCCGCAACGTCTCGACCGAGGACGAGGTGAGCTTCCTCGGCGGCGGGATGTACGACCACTACGTCCCGGCGCTCATCGACGCGATCGTCGAGCGCTCGGAGTTCCTCACGCCCTATACGCCCTACCAGCCCGAGGTTTCCCAGGGCGGGCTCCAGGTCATGTTCGAGTTCCAGACCGCGATCAGCGAGCTGACCGGGCTGCCGGTCGCCAACGCCTCGGTCTACGAGGGCCCGAGCGCCGTTGGCGCCGCCGCCTACCTCGCGAAGCTCGCGACCCGCCGGCACCGCATCGTGGTCTCCCGCGGCGTGCACCCGCACGCCCGCGAGACGCTGCGCACGCTGGCCGGGGGCTTCGGGCTCGAGATCGTCGAGACGGGGCTCGAGGGCGGCCTGACCGACCCGGCCGAGATCGCCGCCGCCGTCGACGCCGACACCGCGGGGCTCATCCTCGCCAACCCGAACTTCCTCGGCGCCGTCGAGGACATCGCGGCGCTGGGCGCGCCCGCGCGCGACGCCGGCGCCCTGGTGATCTGCTCGTGCGACCCGATCACGCTCGGGATCCTCAAGCCGCCCGGCGCCGCCGGGGCGGACGTCGCGGTCGGGGAGGGACAGCCGCTCGGCAACCGCCTCGACTACGGCGGCCCCTCGTTCGGGTTCTTCGCGGCGACCGAGGCCCACCTGCGCCGCATGCCCGGGCGGATCGCGGGGGAGACCCACGACGTCGACGGCCGCCGCGGCTTCGTGCTGACGCTGCAGACGCGCGAGCAGCACATCCGCCGCGAGAAGGCCACGTCGAACATCTGCACCTCCCAGGCGCTCAACGCCCTGGCGGGGGTCATGTACCTCGGGTGGCTCGGGCGCGCCGGCCTCGTGGAGCTGGGCGAGCTGCTCCTCCAGCGCACGGCCTACGCCCGCGACCGCCTGGCGGAGCTGCCCGGCGTCGCGCTCCTGCATCGCGCGCCGGTCGTCCGGGAGTTCGCGGTCACGCTCGACGTCGGCGGCCTGGAGGGCGTGCGGCGCGTCGTGCAGCGCTCCCAGGACGACGGGGTCAATCCCGGCTACGCCCTCGGCGCCGACTATCCCGAGCACGCCGACGGGCTGCTCGTGGCGATCACCGAGCGGCGCACCCGGGCCGACATCGACCGCCTCGCCGATGTGCTCGGCCGCGCGGTCGCCGCCGAACGCAGCGGGCGCAGCGTGGGGGCGGCGGCATGAGCAAGCGCGAGACGCCGATGCAGCGCGACCGCGCGCTCACGATCTACGAGAAGTCCCAGGCGGGCCGCCGCGCGTTCACCGCGCCGGCGCTCGACGTCGATCCGGTCCCGGTGGAGGACCTCATCCCGCCGGGCCTCCTGCGGGCCGACCCGCCGCACCTGCCCGAGGTCTCCGAGCCCGAGCTCGTGCGCCACTACGTCCGGCTCTCGAAGCGCAACTTCGACCTGGACTCCGGCTTCTACCCGCTCGGCTCCTGCACGATGAAGCACAATCCGCGCCTGCACGAGCGCGTCGCGGCGTTCGACGGCTACGCCCGGCTCCACCCGCTCCAGGACCCGGACCGGGCCCAGGGCGCGCTCGAGCTCATGTGGAACCTCGAGCAGGCGCTGGCGGAGATCGCCGGCCTGCCGGCGGTCTCGCTGCAGCCGAGCGCCGGCTCGCACGGCGAGCTGGCCGGCGTGCTGCTCAGCCGGGCCTACCACGCCGACCGCGGCGAGCACCGCACGCAGGTGCTCACGCCCGACACGGCGCACGGGACCAACCCGGCGACGGTGACCATGGCCGGCCTCGAGGTCGTCCACGTGGGGACGAACGACCGCGGCGGCGTCGATCTCGAGGACCTGCGGGCCAAGGCGACCGATGACGTCGCCTGCCTGATGCTCACGAACCCGAACACCCTGGGCCTGTTCGACCCGGACATCGAGGAGATCGAGCGGATCGTCCACGGGTGCGGCGCGACGCTCTACTACGACGGCGCGAACCTCAACGCGGTCATGGGGATCTCGCGGCCCGGCGACATGGGGTTCGACATCGTGCACTTCAACCTCCACAAGTCGTTCACCCAGCCGCACGGCGGCGGCGGCCCGGGCTCGGGCCCGATCGCGGTCTCGGGGCGGATCGAGCCCTACCTGCCGCGTCCGGTCCTGACGCGCGAGCAGACGCCGGAGGGCCCGGTGTTCGGCCTGGATCACGACCGCCCGAAGTCGATCGGGCGCCTGCGCGGGTTCCAGGGCAACTTCGGGACGTTCGTGCGCGCCTATGCCTACATCTGCTCGCTCGGGGCCGCGGGCCTGCGCGACGTGTCCGAGATGGCGGTGCTGAACGCCAACTACCTCCTGGCCCGGCTGCGCCAGGAAGGGGTGGCCGAGCACCTCCCGGTCGCCTACGACCGCCTGTGCATGCACGAGTTCGTGCTCTCCGGAGCGCCGATGAAGCGCGAGCTGGGGATCCGGACGCTCGACCTGGCCAAGCGGCTGCTCGATCACGGCTTCCACCCGCCGACGGTCTATTTCCCGCTGCTGGTCGACGAGGCGCTGCTGGTCGAGCCGACCGAGACCGAGACCAAGGAGACGCTGGACGCCTTCGCCGACGCGATCGCCGAGATCCTCCGGGAGGCCGCCGAGGACCCGTCCGTGGCCCGCCACGCGCCGTACACGACGCCGGTGCGCCGCCTGGACGAGGCGGCGGCGGCGAAGCGGCCGGTGATCCGGCAGCCGGCGTAGGCTCGCGGGGGGCTCGCGAGCGGCCGTCCGGCCAGGTGGCGGCCGACCGGTGGCCTCCCGCCCCGCGGCGTGGTATCACTCCGGGAGGCCGTTCGTGCGACTCGCAACGAGCGGCGGGGATATCGGGGAGGTCGTTCATGGCGGACAGGGCGCGGTCGGTCGTCGGTCACGGAAGGCGCTGGCAGCTCGCCGTCCTCACGCTCGTCACGCTCGCCGCCGTGGCGGCGTCGCTCGCCGTCCTCAATTCCGTCGGCCGCGCCACGTCCGGCGGCGACCCGTACGCCGTGCCGGACGTCGTCGACACGAATCCGGATCCCAACGTCGTTGAGACGAGTATCACCGCGCAGCTCGCGACCGTCGACATCGGCAATGGCGTCAAGGCCAACGCCGAGACCTACAACGGCACGATTCCGGGGCCGACGTTCCACCTCAAGGTCGGCGACACGGTGATCGTGCACTTCAAGAACGACATGCCGACCGAGACCGGCATCCACTGGCACGGCATCGAGCTGCCCAACTCGATGGACGGGACCCCGTTCACGCAGAACCAGGTCCAGCCCGGCGGCACGTTTCTCTACAAGTTCAAGGTCAACCGGCCCGGGCTGTTCTGGTACCACCCGCACCACCACTCGTCGACCAACCAGGTCTTCAAGGGCCTGTACGGGATGATCGTCGTGCAGGACCCCAACGACGCGCCGCTGACCGCGGCCGGCGTGCTTCCGCCGGCGTCGGCGACCAAGCAGATCGTCCTCAGCGACACGACGGTCTGCAAGGCGTCGGGGACGAACGACACAGCGACCTACGCGCCCGGGCTTCCGTGGGTCGGCGGCGGCGCGCTGCCGGCCCAGCCGGCGCCATTCCCGAAGACCCTGTGCGAGGCGCCGACCGCCCTGGACGAGAGCGGCAACCCGCGTCCGGCCTACGCCGCCGGCGACATCCCGGCGATCCAGCAGAACACCGGGGGCCGGACCAACGAGGGCCAGACTGTGCTGACGAACGGCAAGAACGTCGGAGCCCGTGCCGGCGCGCCGGTCGGCCAGGTCGGCGCCCCTCCCGGCGCTCTGGCGCCCGGCGCCTCGACGCTGGACGTCAAGGCCGGCCAGGGCCTGCGCCTGCAGATTCTCAACGCGGCCACGATCCGCTACATGCGCCTGCGTCTCACCGACAACGCGGGCAATCTCGTCCCGCTCGTTCGCGTGGGCGGCGAGGGCGGCCTGCTCAACAATGCGACCATCGAGGGCGGCCTCCAGGGCCTCTTCGACACGGGGTATACGACCGGCGAGACGCTGATCCCGCCCGGGAGCCGCGCCGACGTGGTGGCGGCGATCCCGCCGGCGGCCACCGGGGTGCTGACGCTCTGGACCGAGGACTACCAGCGCATCGGCCAGGGGCCGAACTGGCCGGACATTCCCACCGTTCCGGTCATGCACCTGAAGGTCGCAGGCACGGCTGCGTCGACGTACACGCTCGCGAACAACGCGCCGCTGCGCGCCGCCGAGGGCGACCCCATTCCGGTCCTTGGCCCGCCCACCGGCACGCTGCTGAACCCGGCGGCCTTCGCGCCGCCCAAGCCGGGGAGCGCCCTCCAGAACATTCAGCTCCAGGCGGGCGGTGCGTCCGCGAAGGTCGACGGCGTCATCGGCGCGCACGAGGCCCCGGCCGGCGTCGACTACACCGCGCTGCCCCACCAGGGCTCGGCCCGGTATGCGAAGGAGGGCGACATCCTCCAGTTGACCGTCCAGAACACCACGGGCGCGCACCATCCGTTCCACATGCACGGCTTCTCGATCCAGCCGATCAAGATCGTGTCCGGCGCAAACACGTTCACGTTCCCGACCGAGTTCCGCGACAACGTCGACGTGCCGGCGAACTCGACGCTGACCTTCCGGGTGAAGCTCGACCCGCGCAACCTCCCGGATGGCGTCACGCCCGGCGGTGCCCAGGGCCGGTGGGTCTTCCACTGCCACATCTTCTTCCACGCCGAGACCGGCATGATCGCCGAGGTCGTCGTGACGAGCCCGACGGGCAAGGAGCGGCCGAACGTCAACGTCGACGCCGCTTCAACGACCGCCAAGCAGGGCGCGACGGCCAGCGCCACGGGCACCTTCCAGGACCCGAACGGCGAGGCCGTGGCGCTGAGCTCGTCGGTGGGCACGGTCACCAAGTCCGGCGCCGGCACGTGGTCGTGGTCCTTCCCGACCGGATCGGCGCCCAGCCAGGTCGTCTACGTCACCGCGACGAACGCGAGCGGGCTGAAGTCGCAGATCCCGTTCCAGCTCAACGTCACGAACACGCCGCCGATCCTGAACCTCCCCGGGCCGAAGACGGTCGCGTACGGCGATCCGCTCGGCTTCAAGGTGTCCGCGACCGACGCGGACGCGACGGACAAGATCGCGCTGACCGCCACCGGGCTGCCGAAGTCCCTGAAGCTCAAGGACAACGGCAACCGCACCGGCACGGTTTCGGGCACGGTCGTGGCCGCGGCAAAGGCCTACACGGCGACGTTCGCCGCCAACGACGGGCGCAATCCGCCGGTCACCCGGACGATCAAGATCACGGTCACGCCGCTCGGGATCGCCGCCGGCACCCGGATCCGGCTCGTCCGGCGCGCCATCACGACCGGGTGCCGCGTGGACAAGGGCTCGCTGAAGTCCTGCAGCATCTCCGTGTTCCGCGGCAGCCGCCGCGTCGGGCGCGGTTCGGTGACGCTGCGGCGGACCGGCAAGCGGACGGCCGCGCTGCGGATCGCCCTCGACGCGACGACGCGGCGCTTCGTGGCCGGGTCGCTGGGCGGCGTCACCGTCCAGCTGCGCGCCACGGCCAAGCGCTTTGGCTCGGGCAAGACGCTGACCGTCCGCAAGACGACGAAGGTCGTGGCGCCGAGCGTCACCGCTCGGCCGAAGTTCGCCAGCTTCGCGGCCGGCGGGACGAAGCTGAACGCCCGCGCGACGGCCTTCCTCGGGTCGGTCGCGCGGACGGTCGGGAGCGCCAAGCGGATCGTCTGCACGGGCCATCCGGATGCCGGCCTCAGCCGGTCGAAGGCGACGTCGCAGGCCCGCAGCCGGGCGGCGTCCGCGTGCGCCCGGCTGCGCCGGGCTGGCCTGAAGTCGGCCTTCCGCACGGCGGCCGCGCTGCGGCCCGCCGGGCAGCGGATCGAGATCACCGTCCAGCGCTGACGCCGGTCCCGGCGGCGTCAGCCGCCGGGGATGACGACGTCGAACACGCCGCGGCGGCGCGCGCCGTCGGGTGAGTGCGCCGTCACGGCGATCTCGTTGTGACCGGCAGCCAGCACGATCGGCGCCACGAACGTGCCCGGCCCGCGCCGCCGCACCGGCGCATCGCGGACGGGCCCGCCCGTCGGGCGCGTGGTGACGACCAGCGAGGTCACCGGCTCCTCGCTCTCGATGGCGCCGAGCACGATCACGGTGAGCACGCTCGGGCCGGGCCGCGCCGGGCGCGGGGAGACGTAGATGTAGCCGTCGGCGCCGAAGTTCCCGAGCTGCATCGTGTACTTCGGCGGCTGCCCGGGCGTGCGCTGCACCGTGACGAAGTGCCTCGGCCCGGCCACGTCGACGCTCAGCGCCACCGTCGCGGCCTCGGCGCCCCGCTGGACCAGCGCGACGATGCGCCACCGGCCGTCGAAGGCGAGGTTGGCCCCCGTGCCGGCATATGTCCCGCCTCCGGCGTCCCGCAGCGCCAGCGTCGTGGCCGCCACGCCGGGGTCGTCGAGCGGCGTGAAGCGCAGGCGCACGCTGGCGCCGGTGACGGCGTCGCCGCTGTCGTAGTCCTGCACCCGGAGCGTGAAGCGGTTGGGGCCGGGCTGCTCGGAGGGCGCCGAGAGCTTGACGCGGACCGTCGTTCCGAAGTCCGCGCCGGACGCCGAGAGGCCGGGCGGGCTGGAGCTCAGGCCGGACACCGGCGGCGCGAGCGCCCCGAGCACGGCGGCGGCAGCCAGGGCGGCGGCGGCCAGGCCGAGCTCGGCGCGGGACGTGCGGCGCAGCGGCTGCAGGTCGGTGCCGGCCGCGGGCACGTTGCGGCGCCGGTTGCGCCAGGCCAGCGCCGCGATGCCGGCGAGCAGGAGGATCTTCACGCTGATCGCGCGGCCGTAGCCCGTGCCGGCGAGGTCGCTCCAGGCGCTGAGCTCGTCGGCGGTCCGCACGGTGCCGGTGACGACGACCGCCGCGAGCCCGGCGGCCGCGGCGACGCCGAACCGCCGGACTTGGGCCGCCGTCTCGGCCGAGGGGGCGCCCCGCGTCCCGAGCAGCAGCGCCGCCAGGCCGCCGAGCCAGATCCCCGCCGCGGCCAGATGCGCGGCCTGGGCGGCCACAGTCAGTGCGTGCGGCCACGGCCCGGCGGCCGCGTGGCCGTTCGCGGCGTGAACGATGGCGGCGCCCAGGGCCGCGAGCCCGGCCACGCCGAGGGCCGCCCGCAGGCGGCGGGGCGAGCGCCAGGCGGCGAGGAGGGCGGCGCCGGCGACGGCCAGCGCGACCGCGCGCCACACCAAGGCAGCGCCCACCGGCGTGCCGAGCAGGTCCCCGACCGAGGAGCCGGCGGCCTGGCGCTGGGCGGCACCGAGCAGGAGCAGTCCCGCCGCCGCAGCGGCCCAGCCGCCCGCCCCGAGGGCCAGCGCCGACCGGCCCGGCCCGCCGAACCGGCCGACGGCTGCCGCCGCGGCGCCGATCAGGAGGACCAGCCCGGTCAGGAACAGCCAGCGGGCCGCGATCTCGAGGCCCGACGCCGAGGAGTCCGCCACGGCGCTCTGGGCCGCGCCGCGGCCTGGGGCGACGCCGACCCCGAACGCGAAGCTGCCGCGGCTGGCGTGGCCGTCGACCGCGGACACCGACCGCCATTGGACCGTGTACACGCCCCGGCCGGACGCCCGCAGGGGGACGACGAGCGCGCGGGGATCGGCCGGTGCGGGCCGGGCCGGGCCGCCGGCCGCTGCCGCGCCGCCCGGGCCGAGGACCTGCACGTCCGACAGCGACGGCTCGGGCGCCTCCGAGAACGTGAGGCGCACGGCGGCGGGGGCGGCGCCGAGCGTGGCCCCGGCGGCGGGGTCGGAGCGGACCAGGCCGGCGTGGGCGGCCGCGTCGGGCGCCGCCGCCCCGAGGGCGACCGCCAGCGCCGCGGCGGACGCGGCCGCCGCCCGCGCGCCGGCGCGTCCGGCCCGGCGGACTCCGCGGGCCCCGCCGGTCACCCGGCGCGCTTCCGGCGGCCACGCCAGGCGAGCCCCGCTGCCCCAGCCAGGGCAAGCCCCGCGACACACAGCGCCGCGACGGCGACCCGCTTCGCGCTCTGGGCCGAACCGGCGGCCCGCTCGGCTCGCGGCAGCTCGCGCTCGACGCGCTGGGCCAGCTCGCCCGAGGACGGCGCCTTCACCGGGAACTGGACCTCCGAGGCCGGCGTCACGCAGTCGAAGGTGCGCTCCGAGCAGGCGGCCCGGACGTCGATCGCCCGGCCGCCGAGTGTGCCGGTCACGTGGAAGGCGTAGGCGCCCGGTCGCGTCGGCACCAGGACGGCGCGGAAGCGCCCGGGCGACTCAGCGGCCACGAGCGGGAGGGTCGTGCGCGCGGCGCCGAAGGACACCTCGACCTGCAGATCCGCCCGGTCTCCGGCGGCCGGGCCGCCGGAGGCCTGCGTGACGCCGACGTCGACGAAGTTCTCGGACCCGCTGATCGCCGGCTCGCGGCCCCAGCCCAGCTCGACCCGGTAGGGGCCGGAGGAACGCGTCACGTGGGCGCCGGCGGCGGGCGCAGCGGCCAGTGCCGCCGCGGCGGCGGCGACGGCGGCAGCGGCGATGCGGCGGCGTGCGCCCGGCATTCGATCCCATCCCTCACGTTCGTGACGCTGGGCAGCGCGGGAGCGCGCCCAGCGCCGAATCTACCGGCGCCGCCCGCCGGGCGGGACCGGCCCGGCAGGCCGGAGCCGACAATCGGCGCGGCGCAGGCGCTGCCGCACGCCCCAGCGCCAGCGGATAACGTGGCGCGCGCGCCGCCCGGGCGGCGCCGATCCATTCGAGCCGCCGAGCAGGAGAGAGTCCGTTGCGCCTTCGCATCCCCGTCGCCGCCGCCGTCGCGGCCCTGGCCAGCCTCGCCGTGCCCGCCGCCGCGGGCGCCGCGCCGATCACGGTCAAGCTCACTCCGAACGCCGACCGCTGCGAGTTCCTCGCCGCAGCGGGCGGGCGCTGCCTGCTGCCGTTCCCCAGCGACTGGTACACGGTGGCCGACACGCGCACCGCCACGGGCCGGCGCCTGAACTTCAAGCGGGCCTCGATGCCGAGCAACGTCGACGGGGTCCGCATCGATCCCCGCGAGTGGAACCGCAACGACGGCTTCTCGCCCGGCCAGCCCGTCACCGTGAAGGTCCCGGGCCTCGACACGCCCGCCGCGTTCACGCGCACGGCGCCCGTCCCGATCGGCGACATGAAGCAGTACGCCCGCAGCGGCGCACCGGTCGTGGTGATCGACACCGTCACCCACCGGCGCCACCTCATCTGGACCGAACTCGACGCCACCGCCGGCACGGCGGCGAACACCTCGCTCATCATCCGGCCGGGCCGCAACTGGGTGGAGGGCCGCCGCTACGTCGTCGCGCTGCGCCGGCTCAAGACCGCAGCCGGAGCGACCATCGCCGCCCCGCCGGCCTTCCGGGCCTACCGGGACGGGCGGATCACCCGCCAGCGGATCGTCGAGTCCCGCCGGGCGCGGATGGAGCGGATCTTCAAGGACCTCAAGCGGGCCGGCATCGGCCGCTCCGACCTCTACCTCGCCTGGGACTTCACGGTCGCCAGCGGGCGGAACCTGTCCGAGCGCATGCTCGGCATCCGCGACAAGGCGTTCGCGGCGCTGGGCGACCGCAAGCTCGCCGACCGCAAGCTCGCCGGTCGCGCGCCCACGTTCGCGATCGACCCGCCGTCGGCCACGTTCAAGGACGAGGACGGCACGTGGACCTACGCGCCGTGCGATCCCGACGGATGCAAGGACGGCCAGGACGACAAGGTCTTTCGCCGCGTGACCGGCACCGTGACGGTGCCCTGCTACCTGAACCAGGCGGCCTGCCCGCCGGGCGCGCGGTTCAACTACGCCAAGCCCGGCGACACCGTGCCGAGCCAGAAGGCCGGGAACGTCTACCAGGCGCGCTTTGCCTGCAAGATCCCGCGCGCCTCGCTCAACGGGCCGGCCCGCACCGGCAACCGCGCCGCGATCTACGGCCACGGGCTGCTTGGCGACATCGGCGAGCTCAACCAGGGCCAGATCGCCGGCATGATCTTCGAGCACGGCTTCGTCTACTGCGCGACGAACGAGATCGGCATGGCGGGCGAGGACGTCCCCAACGCGGTGGCGATCCTCAAGGACCTCTCGAAGTTCCCGTCGCTGGCCGACCGCGTGCAGCAGGGCTGGCTGAACGAGCTGTTCCTCGCCCGGGCGATGATCCACCCGGCCGGATTCACGTCCAACGCGCTGTTCCGCGACGGCGGCCAGGCCGACATCGACACGAAGCCCGGCCGCGCCTACTACGACGGCAACTCGCAGGGCGGCATCATGGGCGGCGGCGTCCTGGCGGTCTCGCCGGACATCGACCGCGGAGCGCTCGGCGTGCCGGGCATGAACTACTCGACGCTGCTGCAGCGCTCGGTGGACTTCAACACCTACGCCTCGATCCTCTACGCCGCCTATCCGGACACCGAGGAGCGGCAGGTCTACCTCTCGCTGATCCAGATGCTGTGGGACCGCGCGGAGGCCAACGGCTACGCCCAGCACATGACCGCGGATCCGTACGCGAACACGCCGTCACATCTCGCGCTGCTGCAGGTGGCGTTCGGCGATCACCAGGTCAGCGACTACGCCGCCCGCGTCGAGGCCCGCACGATCGGCGCGCGGCTCTACACCCCGCCGCTGTCGGCAGGCCGCTCGCTGGACCGCGACCCGTTCTACGGGATCGCGCGGATCACCCGCTACCCGTATGCCGGCTCGGCGATCACGTTCTTCGACTCGGGCCCGATTCGGGACGGCGGCGCGGCGGGGACCGGCCCCTCGCCGCAGTCCAACGTGCCCAACGACCAAGGCGACGACCCGCACGAGCTGCCCCGCCGGACGGTGCAAGGGCGCGCGCAGAAGAGCGCGTTCCTGTCGCCCGGGGGGAAGGTCATCCAGGCCTGCGGGTCCGCGCCGTGCTTCTCGGGGGGCTGGGCCGGGCCGTAGGCGGCGGCCCGGCGTGGCGCGCCGGCGCTTGACCTGAGGCTCCGGGAGGTGTGGAGTAGGGCGCGAGGCCGGCAGGGAACGCCGCCGCGCCGCTCGCGATGCCCGAGCCGCCACCCCCCACGGAGCCGTGACGCATCCGCCGGAGATCCCGCCGGCAGAGCTGCCCGTGCGCCGCCGGGAGTCCGACGCGCGCCTGGAGCGCACGTCGGAGCTCCTGCGGGTCGCCGAGGCGATGGGCCGCATCGGGGGCTGGGAGGCCGACCTCGAGGCCGGCACGCTGTTCTGGACCGACGAGACCTACCGGATCCACGATCTCTCGCCGGAGGAGTACCTGCCCACGCTCGAGAGCGCGGTGCGGTTCTTCGCGCCCGAGTCGATCCCGGTGATCACCGAGGCGTTTCGCACGACGGTGAAGACCGGGACGGGCTACGACCTCGAGCTGCGGCTCATCACGGCGACGGGACGGCGCATCTGGGTCCGCACCACGTGCACCACGGTGCGGAAGAACGGGCGGACCCTGAAGGTCCGCGGCGCGTTCCAGGACGTCACCGACCGCAAGGAGGCTGAGCTGGCGCTGCGGCAGAGCGAGGAGCGCCTCGCGGTGGCCGTGCGCGGCGCGAAGGCCGGGCTGTGGGACTGGGACATCGGCGAGAACATCCACTTCGCGCCGGGCTTCCGTGATCTCCTGGGCTATAGCGCCGACGAGTTCCCCGACCGCCTGTCGGCGTTCCTCGGTGCGCTGCATCCCAACGACCTGCCGATCGTCGGGGGCGTCTTCCAGGCCGCCCTGCGGTCCCCTGACGTTCCGTTCGAGGTCGAGTACCGCCTGCGGACGAAGGCCGGGCGCTGGATCTGGTGCCACGCCCGCGGCGAGCTGCTGCGGGACGAGAGCAGCCGGGTGTACCGCCTCGCGGGCTCGACGATCGACATCACCGAGCGCCGGGAGGCCCAGCGGCGCCTCGAGCGCACGACCGAGCTGCTAAACGCCACCCAGTCGATGGCCCAGATCGGCGGGTGGGAGATCGACCCGGTCGCCGGCACGGTGTTCTGGACCGACGAGACCTACCGCATCCACGACACCTCGCCCGCCGAGTACACGCCGACCGTCGAGTCGGCGATCGAGTTCTACGCGCCCGAGTCGGTGCCGATCATCACCGAGGCGGTGCAGGCCGCCCTCGAGCATGGCCAGAACTTCGACCTCGAGCTCGAGCTGATCACGGCGCGGGGGCGGCGCATCTGGGTCCGCGCCTCGAGCTCGATCGTGATGCGCGACGGGCGCCCCGCGGTGGTGCGCGGGGCGCTCCAGGACGTCACCGAGCGCAAGCGGGCAGAGCGGTCGCTGTCGGAGACGCGCCAGCAGCTCGAGTCGCTGATCGGCAACGTCGCCGGCGTGCTCTACCGCTGCCTCGACGACGCCGACTGGACGATGGTCTTCGTCAGCGACGAGATCGAGGCCTTCAGCGGCCGGCCGGCGGCGGAGTTCCTCGCGCCGGGCGGGCCCGGGATCCTGGCCATCACCCACCCCGAGGACCGCGAGCGGGTCCAGGCCACGATCAACGAGGCGACGCGCGCGGGCCGGCCCTACACCGTCGAGTTCCGCATCCAGGACACGTCGGGGGCCGAGCGGTGGGTCCTCGATCGCGGACAGGGCTTCCTCACCGAGCCGGGCGGGCGGCGCTACTACGACGGCGTCTTCGTCGACATCACCGAGCGCAAGGCCGCCGAGCAGGGCTTGCAGTTCCTGGCCGACCACGACCCCCTCACGGGCCTGTGGAATCGCCGCCGGCTGTCCGAGGAGGTCGAGCGCCGGTCGGCCGAGGCGGACCGCTACGGCACGCGGGCGGCGCTGCTGGTGGGCGACCTCGACGACTTCAAGCTCATCAACGACTCGCTGGGCCATGTGATCGGCGACGAGTTCATCCGCAGCGTCGCCGGCGTCCTCTCCCGGGGCCGGCGCGACACCGACATGCTCTTCCGGATGGGCGGGGACGAGTTCGCGGCGGTCCTGCCGAGCACGTCGCTGGAGGAGGCCGTCCAGGTGGCGGAGGGGATGTGCCGCGCCGTCAAGGGGCACGTCGCCTGGCCCGGCGGATCCCCGGTGTCGCTGACCGTGAGCATCGGAGCCGTGGCGATCGACCGCGCCAGTCCGGGTGCAGCCGACGCGCTGCTGGCTGCCGCGGACCTGGCGATGTACCGGGCCAAGCGGCTCGGCGGCGACCGCGTGGCTGTCGCGAAGCCCGAGGCGGACCGCCGCGAGGCCCATGCGGCGCTGGACTGGGCGCAGCGGCTGCGCCAGGCGCTCGCGGGGGACCGCTTCGAGCTCTACGCCCAGCCGATCTTCGAGGTCGGGTCCGGCGTGCTGGTGCGGCGTGAGGTCCTCATCCGGCTGCGGGACGGCGGCGAGCTGCTGATGCCCTCGGGCTTCGTCCGCATGGCCGAGCGCCACGGGCTCAGCGGCGAGCTGGACCGCTGGGTCATCGGCCGCGCGCTGGCCTGGATGGCCTCGCCGGCGGGCGCGGCCGAGCATCTCGCGATCAACATCGCGGGTCCGTCGCTGGACGACCGCGACCTCCTGGAGTTCGTGGCCGCCCAGATCGCCGCGTTCCGGCTCGACCCGGCCCGGCTGAGCTTCGAGATCACCGAGACCGCGGCGATCAGCGACCTCACCGCCGCCGGCCGGTTCGTCGAGGGCGTGCGGACGATCGGGGCGCGCGTGGGCCTCGACGACTTCGGCAGCGGCTTCGGCTCCTTCACCTATCTCAAGCACCTGCCGGTCGACTACCTCAAGATCGACGCCGCCTTCGTGCAGGACGCGGTGCGCGACATCGCCGACCGGACCGTGATCAAGGCGATCGTCGACGTGGCGCGCGGCCTCGGCATCGCGACGGTGGCCGAGCACGTCGACTCGGGCGCCAAGCTGGAGATCCTCACGCGCCTCGGGGTGAACTTCGTTCAGGGATTTCACCTCGGCCGCCCCGAGCCGCTGCGGCCGGCCGACTGAGCCCGGCTGTCAGCCAGCTGCCGGCGCGAGCCGGCGCCGCAGCGCCGCCAGGTCGGCGTCCGCCAGGCCGTGGCCCTGCAGCCACGCGGCGGCCCCGCCGGACTCGGCGTCCACGACCGCGAGGACCCGCTCCATCGTGCCGGCCACCGGGGCGTGGTCGTAGGGATCGTGGCCCTCGAGCTCGGCCCGGTAGGTGGGGGAGCCCATCAGGCGCTCCATGACCTCCACGATCCGTTCCGCGGTCAGGAGGTAGTCGTCGACGATCGCCTCGCGGTTCGCGCCGGCCGCCTCGAGGGCGAGCGCGACGACCACGCCCGTGCGGTCCTTGCCGGCGGCGCAGTGGACCAGGACGGCGCCGTCGGCGCGGGCGATCGTGCGGATCGCGGCGACGATCGAGTCCGGCCGCCGGCGCAGGTAGCCGAGGTAGGCGCGCACGACCGGGGTCTCGCCCGCGAAGGCGCCGTCGAGCGCGTCGCCCCAGGGGCGCACGGTGTCGGCATCCAGGTCCGTGTTGCCCGACTCCGGGTAGAGGGAGCGGTGCTCGATGCGCACCTCGGTCACGCCGGTCAGGGGCCCGGGCCCCTCCATGGCGATCTCGATGCCGGTGCGCAGGTCCACGACCGCCTCGAGCTCGTGCTCGCCCACCAGGCGGCGGATGTCGGCCGCGCTGAGTGCCTGGAGGTTGTCGGCCCGCAGGAGCGCTCCAGGGGCCACCACGCGGGCGTTGACGGCGCCGTCGAGGTCGATCCAGCGCGAGGCGGGGATGGTGCTCACGCCCGACATGGTGATGGACGGCGCCGGCCGGGGCGCGGCGGCGCGCGCATCACGCGGCCCCGCTGGCTACCCTGCCGCGACCCATGCGCATCTTCTCCGGCATCCAGCCCACGGGGCGCAAGCACCTCGGCAACTACATCGGGGCGATCACCCAGTACGTCGCCGGCCAGGACCGCGGCGAGGCGATCTACTGCATCGTCGACCTCCACGCCACGACGGTCCCGTACGAGCCGGCCGACCTGCGCGAGAAGACCTACGACACCGCGGCGATCCTGCTCGCCGCCCGGCTGGACCCGGCGCGCTGCATCTTCTTCCGCCAGGGCGACGTGCCCGAGCACACCGAGCTGACCTGGCTGCTGTGCTCGGTGACCTCATGGGGCGAGCTGAACCGCATGCACCAGTTCAAGGACAAGGCGGGCGCCCAGCGCGAGCTCGTGTCCGCCGGGCTGTTCCTCTATCCGGTGCTCCAGGCGGCCGACGTGCTGGCCTACCGCGCCGACGAGGTGCCGGTGGGCGACGACCAGCGCCAGCACATCGAGCTCATGCGCGACATCGCCGGGCGCTTCAACGCCCGGTTCGGCGACACCCTCGTCGTGCCCGAGCACCGCATCCCGGCTGTCGGCGCGCGCATCATGGACCTCCAGGAGCCGGCGCGGAAGATGTCCACCACCGGCGGCAGCGAGCAGGGGACCGTCTACGTCCTCGACGAGCCCAAGGCCATCGAGAAGAAGGTCAAGAGCGCGGTCACCGACTCGGGCAGCGAGGTCGTGCGCGGGCCGGACAAGCCGGGGATCTCCAACCTCATCGAGATCCTCTCGGTGGTCCGCGGCGTCCCGATGGAGGCGATCGAGGCGGAGTTCGCCAGCGCCCGCTACGGCGAGTTCAAGGCCGCCGTGGCCGACGCGATCACGGGCTACCTCGCGCCGGTGCGCGAGCGCTACGCCGCGATCCGGGCCGACGAGGCGGCCCTCGAGGCCACCCTGGAGGCGGGCGCCGCGAAGGCGCGCGCCATCGCCGCCGCCACGCTCGCGGACGTCCGGCAGGCCATGGGCGTCGGACCCGTCCAGCCGGGCCGCTAGCGTCCCCGGGGCATGCACGTAGCCGAGCTGGAGCTCGACCTCGACGTCTTCTCAGGTCCATTCGACCTGCTGCTGACGCTGATCCTGCGCGAGGAAGTCGACCTGCGCGAGGTCGACCTGGCCGGGGTCGTCGTCGCCTACCTCGACCACCTCGACCTCCGCGGCGAGCTGGACCTCGACGTCGCGACGGAGTTCCTCGTGCTGATCGCGGCGCTGCTGGAGCTCAAGTCGCGGCTGCTGCTGCCGTCGGCCGAGGCGGACGAACTCATCGAGCTCGAGCCGGGCGAGGCGGCCGAGGAGCTCCTGGCCCGGATGCTCGACGCCCGCCGCTACCGGCGCGCCGCCGCCGAGCTGGCGCAGCGGCTGGCCTCGGAGTCGGGCTCCCGCTTCCGGACGGCGCCGCTCCCGCCGGGACTGCGCCGGATCTCGTTCGAGCACCAGCCGGCGGGCGTCTATGACCCGGGCGTCCTGGGCGCCGCGCTCGGCGGCCTGCTGCGCGTGCCGCCGCCGCTGGACCTGCGCCACATGGCGGTCCCGCGGGTTTCCGTCACCGAGCGCGTGCAGCTCCTGCGCACGCTGCTCTTGCGCGGCCGCTTCTCGTTCGACGAGGCGGTCCGCGGCGCCGACCGTCAGACGGTCGCGGTGACGCTGTTCGCGCTGCTCGAGCTCTACAAGCGCGGCGAGGCGACCTGGGACCAGCCGGAGCTGTTCGGGGAGATCACCGTCCAGCCGCGGCCCCGGGCCGTGCCCGTCGCGGCGGAGGCGGCCGGATGACTCCGCTGGCCCGCACGCTCGAGGCGCTGCTCTTCCTGTCGAGCGAGCCGGTCACGGCCGCCGACCTCGCCGAGGCCTGCGACGCCGAGCCCGACGAGGTGCGCGAGGCACTGGACGCGCTCGGCGCCGGCTACGAGCGCGACGGCCGCGGCATCGTCCTGCGCCGGCTGGCCGGCGGCTACACGCTCGCCTCGGATCCGGAGTCCGAGCCCGCCGCCCGGCGGCTGCTCGCCAAGCCGCGAACGCCCCCGCTCACCCCGGCCCAGGCCGAGACGCTCTCGATCGTCGCCTACCTCCAGCCGGTGTCGCGCCCCGAGATCACCCGCATCCGCGGCGTGGCGTCGGACTCGGCCACGGCGACGCTCCAGGACCGCGGCCTGATCGAGGAATCCGGGCGCTCGCAGTTCGGCGCCGTGCTCTACCGGACGACGCCGCTCTTCCTGAAGCTGTTCGGCCTCGACGCGCTCGCGGACCTGCCGGACCCGGCGCAGTGGGATCCCTCCCCGGAGGAGGAGGCCGACCTGCGCGACCGCCTGCTCAAGGCCGGCGAGGCCCGCGCGGGCCTCGGCCCGGCCACCTCCGAATAGGCGTCTCCGGCGTCCCCCGGCGTCTCCCGGCGTTAGCCGGCGGCGGCGGCGCCCGCGGCCGCCCCGGCACCCCCAGCCGCCCCCGGCACCCGCGGCCGCCCCGGCCAGCCATTCTTGTGCGTTTGAGCCACTGATTCGGTGGTTCAGGCGCGCAGGTTCGCCTCGGGCCGGGCTGGCTGCGGTTCCTGTGCGTGTGAGCCACTGATTCGGTGGTTCAGGCGCGCAGGTTCGCTTCGGGCCAGGCTGGCCGCCGTTCCTGTGCGTGTGAGCCACTGATTCGGTGGTTCAGGCGCGCAGGTTCGCTTCGGGGCCGGCGGCGGTCGCGAGCGCGAGGTCAGGCCGCCGAGGCCGCGAGCTGCCCGCAGGCCGCGTCGATGTCCCGCCCGCGGGTGAGCCGGATCGTGGCCGGGATCCCACGCGAGGCCAGCGCGTCGCGGAACACGCCGATCGCCTCGCGGCTCGAGCCCTCGTACCGGGATCCGGTCGGGTTGAACGGGATGAGGTTGACCTTGAACGCCTTGGGGTCCAGCGCGTCGGCCAGCGCCAGGGCCTGCTCGTAGCGGTCGTTGACCCCGGCGAGCATCACGTATTCGACGAACACCTTGCGGCGGGTCTGCGCGAAGTGCTCGCGGCAGGCGTCGAGCACGTCGGGGAGCGGATAGCGGTCGTTGACCGGCATGAGCTCCGAGCGCAGCGCCGGGTCGGCGGCATGCAGCGACAGCGCCAGGCGGATCGGCCGGGGCTGGGCGGTGAGGCGCTCGATCCCCGGGATCCAGCCGACCGTGGAGATCGTCGTGCGCCGCGGGGTGATCCCGAGGTCAGGCAGTCGCTCACAGGCGGCGAGCACGGCGTCCAGGTTGAGCATCGGCTCGCCCATGCCCATGAACACGCAGTGGTCCACGGGCTCCATCCGCCGGAAGTGCAGCGCCTGGTCGAGGATCTCCGACGCGGTGAGGTTGCGCCCGAACTTCATCGCGCCGGTCGCGCAGAACGTGCAGGTCAGCGGGCAGCCGGACTGGGAGGAGAGGCACAGCGAGCGTCGCCCGTCGCGGTAGCGCATGAGCACGGCCTCAACGGGCCGGCCGTCGGCGGTGTGGAAGAGCGTCTTGACCGTGCCGTCGCGCGACACCGCCTCCGCCTGCACGACGAGGCTGCTGAACGGCACGGTCTCGCCGAGCCTGGCCCGCAGCGCGGCGGGGAGGTCGGTCATCTCCTCGTAGCCGGCGGCGCCGCGGGCGGCCCACGCCCACACCTGGCCGGCGCGGAAGGCGGGCTCGCCGCGCTCGGCGAGCACGGCGTCGAGCAGCGCGAGATCCATCCGCCTATGGTGCCAGCCGATGCGCCTCGCCAAGTTCCTCGCCCACGCGGGCGTCGCCTCGCGCCGGGCCGCCGAGGAGATCGTGCGGGCCGGGCGGGTCACGGTCGGCGGCGAGGCCGTCACCGATCCGGCCCGGGACGTCGACGGCTCCGTGACGGTCGCGGTGGACGGCGCCCCGGTGTCCCTCGAGGCCGAACAGGAGGTCTACGCGGTGAACAAGCCGGCCGGCGTGGTCTCGACCGCGAAGGACACCCACGGTCGCCCGACGGTCGTCTCCCTTGTCCCCGGCGCCGGCGTGCGGCTCTACCCGGTCGGCCGCCTCGATGCCGACACCACCGGGCTGATCCTGCTCACGAACGACGGCGAGCTGGCCAACCGCCTGCTGCATCCGAGCCGCGAGGTCCCGCGGACCTACCGGGCCGTCGTCTGGGGCGGGCCGGTCGGCGACGCCGCGGTGCGCGCCCTGCGCGAGGGCGTGACGCTCGAGGACGGCCGGACGGCGCCGGCCCGCGTGCGCCGCCTCGGCCCGGCGACGCTGGAGCTGACGATCCGCGAGGGCCGCAAGCGCCAGGTCAAGCGGATGTGCGAGGCGGTCGGGCACCGCGTGCGGACGCTGCAGCGCACGAGCTTCGGCCCGCTCACGCTTGGCAGCCTGCCGCCCGGGAAGGCCCGCCGCCTGTCGGCGAAGGAGGTCGCCGCGCTCTACGCGGCGTCGGAGCCCAAGCCGCCGCGGCGGCGGTCGTAGCGCGGCGATCCTCCAACCCGCGGGGAGCGCAGTCGGCGGGGGCGCCCGGCCGTCGCGGAGGCGCCAGGCCGTCGAGGTTGAGGTTCGGCCGGCTGGGGCGGGCGAAACGCGGTTTCGGCTGGGGATGGAGTGGGGGAGGACGGCGCGCACGGCGTCTCGGGGCGGCCGGGGCGCCGAGGTCGAGGTTCGGCCGGCTGGGACGGGCGAACCTCGAGCCGGGCGGGCGAACAGCACCCCGGCGGCGCGTGACCGGGCAGGGCCCGCGGGCGCATGGATCGACACCGCCTTCCCCCAGGTGCCTCGTCTCGCGGCTCGGGCGCGGCTTCGGGGGGCGCGCGACCGCGGCGGTCGAGCCCAAGCGGCGGCGGCGCTCCTGACCGCGCCCCTCAGCCCCGCGGGCCGGGCGCCTCCTCGCCGAGCGTCCACACCCGCATCGTCGCCTTGCGGCCGCGCACCTCGAGTTCGCCGACCTCGACGAGGCCGCCGCCCCCGTCCAGCCCGGCCCGGGTGGCGTCGGAGACGAACAGCATGTGCGGCGTGCCCTTCGTCATCCCCTCCAGGCGCGAGGCCGTGTTCGTGGTGTCCCCGACCACCGTGTACTCCAGCCGGCGCTCGGACCCGACGTTCCCGGACATCACGGGCCCGCTGCACAGGCCGATGCCCATCCGGAAGTCCTCGTGGGCGATCGAGCGCCCGTGCATCCAGGCGTTGAACGCCGGCAGCCGGACGCCGAGCATCTCCCGGGCCGCGGCCACCGCGCGGGCGGCGTGGTCGGGCTGCTCGATCGGCGCCCCGAAGATGGCCATGATCCCGTCGCCCATGTACGAGACGACCGTGCCGCCGTGGCCGAGGATCGCCTCGCTCATCTCCGTCAGGTAGCGGTTGAGGATGTCGATGACCTCGGCGGCCTGCAGCGACTCAGCCGCCGACGTGAAGCCCCGCAGGTCGCAGAACATGACCGTCCCTTCCATCTGCACGCCGCCGAGGCGCAGGTCCCCCCCGGCGCGGTCGATGACCTCGTCGGCCACCTGGGCGGGAACGAAGCGTGCGAACACCTCGCGCACGCGGCGGCGCTCGCGCAGCTCGGTGGTGTAGTTGGCCGCCAGGGCGCCGACCGTTCCGACCACCAAGGCGAGCGCCACGGGCACGACGCCGATGATCCGCCCGGCCTCGAACGCCAGCTGGGCCGCGACGGCGTAGGCGGCGGCGAAGAGCAGCGGCGGGATCAGCGCCCGCGCGCCGACCAGGCTGATGCTCGCGGCGGGGGCCACCAGCCCGGCGAGGATGATCGCAAGCGTCGTGATCCAGCCGCCCGCCTGGCGCAGCGGGAAGCCGGCGAGGACGCTGGCCATCGCCGCGGCCTGGATCTCCGGGCCGGGCATCTGGCCGCCGCCGACCGAAGTGGGGTGGACGTCCTGGAGCGAGGGCGCCGTCGCGCCGACCACGACGATGCGCCCCCGGAGCTTCGCCGCCGGCACGCGTCCGCGCACGAGGTCGGCGAAGGAGACGGTCTCGATCGTTCCGGGCGGGCCCGGGTAGTCGATCCAGGCGCCGCCGTCCTTGAAGCGGCGCGGCGGGGCGTGGCCGCCGGCCGCCCGGGCGGCCACGACGGCGAAGCCCGTGAGCCCGTCGATTTCGTAGGGGAAGCGCCGCACGGTGCCGCCGGGATCGGGGACGACGTTGCCGTTCCCGACGCGCGCCCGCGCCTGGCGCAGGTCGGCGTCGCTGTAGATGACGTTGGGCTCGCCGGTGTCCGAGACCTCCGAGGTCCCGAGCACCACGTTCCCGGCGCGGGCCATCGCGTCGAGCAGCGCGAGGTCGTTCTCGTCGTTCGTCGGCTCGGAGAACTGCACGTCGTAGGCGATGACTTTCGCCCCCGCGGCCTTCAGCCGGTCGATCGCCTGGGCGTGCAGGCGGCGGGGGAAGGGGAACTGGAGGCGCAGGTCCGAGAACGTCTTGTCATCGATCCCGACCACCGCCACGGACGCCGGGGCCGGCTCGCTCCCGCGGATCGCAAAGCGCGTGTCGACGGTGTCGAGGTCCATCCGCTCCAGCGCCCCGGTGGCCTGCACGATCAGCCCGGCCGCCACCGCCACGAAGGCGGCCGTGGCCAGCAGCGCCAGGCGGATCCGGCCGCGGCGGGTCGAGCGCATGGCCCGAAGTGTCGCGCCCGTGACGGTCGGCGTGTCGGGCAGGCGGCTCATGACGCCTCCGCCGGGGCGTAGCCTCCTGCCATCGACCGACCGCAACTTCGACCCCCGTCCGCGTTTCCGACTCAGGGACACCCCGCGCCATGACGCTCCGCCCTCGACTGATCGCCGTGCCGGCCGCCCTCGCGGCTGCCGCCGCCGTGCTCGTGCCCGGGCTCGCGCAGCCGCCGACGGCGGGCAGCGCCGACGGGACGATCAGCACGTTCGCGGGGACGGTGCCCGGGTTCCTGGACGGCCCGCCGGACATCGCGAAGCTCAAGACGCCCGAGGACGTGGCGGCCAACCCGGCGTCGGGCCAGTACCAGGGGACGCTGATCGCGGACACCGGCAACAACGCGATCCGGCTCTTCGACACGAGCAACACGATCGTCACCAAGGCGGGCGACGGGACGGACGGGTTCGGCGGAGACGGCGGGGACGCGACCAACGCCCAGCTCAGCCGCCCGTCCGCGGTGGCCCCGACGCCCGACGGCAGCTTCCTCATCGCCGACACCGGCAACAACCGCATCCGCCGGGTCGACGTCGCGACCGGCAACATCTCGACCGTGGCGGGCACCGGGACCCAGGGTGTCGCCGGCGACGGCGGGCCGGCCACCGCGGCTCAGCTCGACGCGCCGACCGACGTCGTGCCGGCGCCCGGCGGCGGCTACTTCGTCGCTGACTCCGGCAACGGCCGCGTCCGCTTCGTGAGCGCCAGCGGCACGATCACCACCTTCGCCGGCACCACCCCCGGCTACAGCGGCGACGGCGGGAAGGCGGCGGCGGCCCAGCTCAGCCAGCCCCGCAAGCTCTCGCTGGCGCCCGACGGCGCCGTCCTCATCGCCGACACCGGCAACGCCCGCGTGCGGCGGGTCGACGCCGGCGGCACGATCACGACGGTCGCCGGCGGCCAGCTCGGCTTCGCCGGCGACGGCGGCCAGGCCAAGAGCGCCGCGCTGAGCCAGCCCTCCGACGTGATTCCGCTGTCCAACGGCGGCTTCCTGATCGCCGACACCGGCAACAACCGCGTCCGCCGCGTCACGCCGCTCGGGACGATCTTCACGATCGCCGGCTCGACCGCCGGTTCCGGCGGCGACGGCGGCCCGGCCAGCCAGGCCCAGCTCAACCAGCCCGAGGCGCTCACGCGGACCCCGAACGGCGGCGTGATCATCACCGACACCGCCAACTCGCGCGTGCGGGTCACGACCGACACCGGCCAGCTGCCCGATCCGAAGCTCACGAAGTCCATCGGCGTCGTGCCGCTCGGCGCCGGGATTTCCGTGCAGCCGACCGGCGCCCCCGCGCCGATCGCGCTGCGCGAGCCCGACCTCGCCCCGAACGGGTCGGCCTTCAATGCCAGCCAGGCGACGGTGCAGGTGACGCTGCAGGCCTCGACGTCCGGGGACAAGGCGCAGATGAAGTTCGCCGAGGGCGCGTTCCGCCTGAAGCAGAACACCGGCACGCGCCCGATCACCGACGTCACGCTCAACGGCCCGCTGACCTGCACCGCCGGCCACGCCGCCGGGAAGGGGCGCGCCGCGAGCCTGCAGGCCCGCTCAGCGGCCCGCAAGCGCAACCGGCGCGTGTGGGGCCGCGGCAAGGGCCGCTTCCGGACCCGCGGCCGCTACGCCTCGGCGCTCGTGCGCGGCACCTGGTGGCTCACCGAGGACCGCTGCGACGGCACGCTCGTCAAGGTCCGCGAGGGCAAGGTCGAGGTGCGCGACCTCGCCAAGCGCAAGACCGTCTTCGTGACGAAGGGCAAGTTCTACTTCGCCCGCAAGCCGGTTCCGAAGCGCCGGGCCCAGCGGTAGCGCGGCGGGGCCGGCCGCGGCCCGGTCCGGCGCGGTCCCTGGGGCCGCGTGCCGGGCCATGCGAGTCGTCTAGGGGACCAGGACGTAACGCCGGCGGCGCCGCAGCGCGTCGAAACGGCCGGCCGACCGATCTCGTGCGTTTCCGCCACCGGATCGGTGGTTCGTGTGCGCGGGAATGGCGGGGCGGTCCGGCGCAGGCGATCTCGTGCGCTTCAGCCACCGGATCGGTGGTTCAGGCGCGCAAGAAGGGAAGTCGGGATGCCGCGCGCCCCAGCCCGCCGCAACGTTCCGGGCACCTCCCCCTAGATGCCCGTCCGAGCCCGGCACGGCGCCACAAGCCGAAGAGCCCGGCACGGCGCCCCAAGCCGCAACTGCCCCTCAGGCCCGGCCGCCGCGCGCGGCGAGCGCGTCGGCGTCGAGGATCGTGGTCCGGCCGCGCCCGAGCGCGACCGAGCCCCGAGCCTCCTCCTCGCGGAGCACCTTGTTGACCGTGGCCCGCGAGGTGCCGGCGAGGCCGGCGAGGTCCTCCTGGGTCAGCGGGATGACGGGATCGCCGCCGCCCTCGGGCCGGTAGACCTCCGCGAGCTCCACGAGCCGGCGCAGCAGCCGCTTGTCGGCGGGCACGTAGAGCGCCTCGACCAGGTGGCGCGACAGCCGACGAACCTGGGCGGAGAGGATCGCCACGAGGACCTCGGCCGTCTCGGGCCGGCGGCCGCGCAGCCGCTGGAAGTCGATGAGGTGGACCGAGCGGGTCTCGCCCGCCTCGAGCGCCGCGACGGTCGCGCTGCGCCGCGCGCCCTCCTCGCCGAGCAGCGCGAGCTCGCCGAACATGTCGCCGGGGCCGAGAACCGCGAGGACCACGGTGTCGCCCAGCGGCGTCGAGACGCGCACCGCGAACCGGCCCTTGGCCACCAGGTGCAGCGTGTCGGCCGGGTCGTCCTGGTGAAAGACGATCTCACCCCGCGCAAAGGTGCGGCGGCGCGCAATCGAGAGCACGTCGCGGACGTCCTGGTCCGGCAGCCCCTCGAACAGCGCCCACTCCATGCCGGCGATCGTACTCCGGTGCTCCGTCGTCACCGTGACATTCGGCCTGTCGCGCGCCAGGCGGACCGGCACGTTCCCCGCTCGTACGGTGGTTCCAGCGCACCGCCACCGACCACGCGAGAGGGAGAACGGCCATGACGAACCCGCGACGGATCACCTGGCATCCCGGCATCACTGCCCACGGCACCGGTGCCGCGCCTCGGTCCCAGCGCAGCCTCGTTGCGGCCTCGCTGCTCGCCGTCGGCCCGCGCCAGCCGTTGCGCTGGGACGAGCGGACGCGCACGGCCTACGCGCCGCGCTCTCGCTGACCGGCGGCGCCTGGGCTCCCCGGTCCGCCCCGCGCCGCCGCGCTCCCGCGGCGCGGGGCGGCCGGGGCTGATTCAATGCCGCCTCGATGCGCCTCTTCGCCCTGCGCGGCGCCACCACCGTGCCGGCCAACGAGGCCGGCGCCATCCTCGCCGCGACCGACGAGCTCATCCGCGAGGCCATCGCCCGCAACGGCCTTGCCGCCGAGGACATGGTCAGCTGCATCTTCACCGTGACCGACGACCTCGACGCCGAGTTCCCCGCCGTCGCGGCGCGGCGGCTGGGGCTGGACCGGGTGCCGCTCCTGTGCGCCCGCGAGATCCCCGTCCCGGGCTCGCTGCCCCGGGTCATCCGGTTCCTGCTGCACTACTACGCCGGCGAGGGGCACGAGCCGCGCCACGTGTACCTGCACGAGGCGCGCGCCCTGCGGGCCGACCTCGATGCCGCCCAGTGACCGAGAGGAGGCCGCCATGGCCGACGACGTGACCGCGAGCGTGACCACCGGCGACGGCTGGGCCGTCGGAACCCTCGACGGGCTCGGGGAGGGCCCGGGCTTCCGCAAGGTCCGCCGGGCGCTGGACGTGAAGGAGTTCGGCGTCAACGCGATCGTGCTGCCGGCCGGCTACGCCACGGGCTTTCACTTCCACGACGAGCAGGAGGAGCTCTACTTCGTCCACGCGGGCGAGATCGAGATCGGCTTCGGCGACGGCTCGGCGCACCGGCTCGGCCCGGGCGGCTTCGCGCGCGTCGACGCCCCCGTCCACCGCAAGGTCACGAACGTGGGGGACGGCGACGCGGTCTACGTCATCGTCGGCGCCAAGGGCGGCTACGTGGGCCGCGACGGCCGCCTCCCCGACGGCGAGGGCCGCCTCGACGGCCCGCCCGGCGCCCACGGCGCCGGCCCGTCAGACTAGGCGGACCGTGCCGCTCGAGTTCGCCTCCCGCATCGGCCGCATCCCGGTCTATCCGGCGGCCGACGGCTACGCGCTCGGCGACGAGGTCGCGCTGCTCGCGAGCAACGAGACCCCGTTCCCGCCGCTGCCGGGCGTGGTCGCCGCCGCCCAGGCCGCGGTGGCCGGGGCCAACCGCTACCCGGACCCCGGCAACGGCGAGCTGCGCCGCGCGCTCGCACACCGGACCGGCGTGCCGCCGGACCGGATCGCGATCGGCAATGGCTCCTGCGACGTCCTCCTGGCCGCTGGCGAGGCGCTGCTCGAGCCCGGAGCGGAGGTCGTCTACTCCTGGCCGTCGTTCTCGGTCTACCCGCACCTGGCGGCGGCGTCGGGTGCCCGCGCGGTGATGGTGCCGCTCGACCCGCAGGACCGCCACGACCTCGACGCGATGCTGGCCGAGATCACGGTGGCCACGCGGCTGGTGATCGTCTGCAACCCGAACAACCCGACCGCCACCGCCCGCAGCGCCGCCGAGATCGCGGAGTTCGTGGCCGCGGTGCCGCGGCAGGTCGCGGTCATCGTCGACGAGGCCTACTGCGAGTTCACGACCCTCGACGACCCCGACGCGACGCTCGGGCTGCTCGACGCGCACGCGAACCTCGTGCTGCTGCGGACCTTCTCGAAGGTCTACGGGCTCGCCGGCCTGCGCGTCGGCTACGGCCTGTGCGGCTCGCCGGCGTTCAAGACGGCGGTCGACCAGGTCCGCCAGCCGTTCTTCTGCAACGTCGCGGCCCAGGCCGCCGCGGTCGAGGCGCTGCGCCACCAGGACGAGGTGGCCAGGCGCGTGGAGCAGACCATCGCCGCCCGCCTGCAGATCGAGGAGGGCCTGGCCGCGCTCGGCCTGCGGCCCGCCGAGTCCCAGGCGAACTTCGTGTGGTTCCACCTCGGGGAGGAGGCCGACGAGCCAGGGATCGTCGCGGCGCTCGGGGCGCAGGACATCCTCGTGCGGTCGGGCACGGCGCTCGGCCGGGCCGGCTGCCTGCGGGTCACCTGCGGGACGCCGTCCGAGAACGCCCGCTTCCTGGCGGCGCTGGGCGGCCTGCTGGGCTGACGGCGCCTGCGGCTTGTGCCGCCGCGCGCCGGTCTGGTACAAACCGCGGACCGATGCGCGCCTCCACGCTCGATTCCGCCTCTCTCGCCGGCCTCGCCGGCGCGCGGTTCGACGGCGCCTTCGCGTATGGCTTCGCCTGGCGATTTCGCTAGGCGCCCGGCCGTCCCGTTCCGCGGGGCTGCCCTGACCACAGGCCTTCGGGCCGGGCGCCGTTCACACCCCTTTGACCGCCGGTGGCCGGCGGGGACGTACCACTTGCAGGCGACCTTTCGAGACCGAGGAAACCAGAACGGATGATGATCGTGATGAAGGCCGGGGCGACGGACGCGGAGATCGACGCCGTCGTGGCACGTGTCGAGGGCGTGGGCGCCCGCGCGCACGTGTCGCGGGGCGAGGAGGTGACGCTGATCGGGGCGATCGGCGACCGGGAGAAGGAGGCGCGGATCCAGCTCGACGGCCATCCAGGCGTCGCGCAGGTGGTGCCGATCCTCAAGCCGTACAAGCTCGCGTCGCTGGAGATGCGACGAGGGGAGGCGAGCGTGCTGGACATCGCCGGCGCCAAGGTCGGCGGGCCGCACTTCGCCCTCATCGCCGGGCCGTGCACCATCGAGACCCGCGACCAGACGCTGCAGTCCGCCGCCGCCGTGAAGGCTGCGGGCGCGACGATGTTCCGCGGCGGCGCCTACAAGCCGCGCACGTCGCCCTACTCCTTCCAGGGCCTGGGCCAGGAGGGCCTGCGCCTGCTCCAGGAGGCCAAGGAGCAGACCGGCCTGCCGGTCGTCACCGAGCTGATGGACGCCCGCGACCTCGAGCCGGTGCTCGAAGTGGCCGACGTCATCCAGGTCGGCGCCCGCAACATGCAGAACTACCCGCTGCTGGCCGAGATCGGCCGTTCCGGCCGGCCGGCGCTCATCAAGCGCGGGCTCTCGTCGACCCTCGAGGAGCTGCTGATGGCGGCGGAGTACATCCTCAAGGAGGGCAACGAGTCGGTCATGCTCTGCGAGCGGGGGATCCGCACGTTCGAGACGGCCTACCGCTTCACGCTGGACCTCATGGCCGTGCCGGTCCTCAAGCAGATGACCCACCTGCCGGTGATCGTCGACCCGAGCCACGCCGCGGGGCGGCGCGACCTCGTCGGCCCGCTGTCGCTCGCGGCCGCGGCGGCCGGGGCGGACGGCATCATCGTCGAGGTGCACCCCGAGCCCGACGAGGCCATCTGCGACGGCCCGCAGGCGCTGCGCACCGACGAGTTCGCCGCCTACGCCGACCAGGTGCGGCGGGCCGCCGAGCTGGCCGGCAAGGTCGTGCCGGCCGCCGCGCCGGCCCGGTGAGCGCGGCGCGCACCCGCTTCGACCCGGTCCGGCGGCTGCGCGGCGCGATCGCGCCGCCGCCGGACAAGTCGATCTCGCATCGCGCCGCGCTGATCGGCGCGATGAACGCCGAGCCGGTGCGCATCCGCAACTACCTCGAGGCGGCCGACACTGCCTCGACGCTGGACGCCATCCGCGCGGTCGGGGCGATCGTCGAGTCCCAGCCCGACGAGCTCGTGATCCGCGGCGGCGGCCTGCGCGGCGCCCAGGAGGCCGACGGCCCGATCGACGTCGGCAATGCCGGCACGCTCATGCGGCTGCTGCCCGGCTGGCTGGCCGGCCACGAGGGCAGCGAGTGGCGCCTGGACGGCGACGCCTCGATCCGGCGGCGCCCGGTGGACCGCATCGCCGAGCCGCTGCGGATGATGGGCGCGCAGATCGAGGCCACCGACGGGCGCCTGCCGCCGTTCACGGTCCGCGGGGCCCGGCTGGGCGGCCTGGACTACGAGCTTCCGGTTCCGAGCGCGCAGGTCAAGTCCTGCGTCCTGCTCGCCGGCCTCATGGCCTTCGGCGAGGTCGGCGTGACCGAGCCGCGGCCGAGCCGCGACCACACCGAGCGGATGCTGCGCCGCGCCGGCGTCGACGTGACCCGCACGCGCGTCGGGGACCGCGGCGCCCGCGTGGCCGTCCACAACGTCGACGAGCTCGAGCTGGGCGACATCCGCATCCCGGGCGACCCGTCCTCGGCGGCCTTCCTCGTCGCCGCGGGCCTGCTGGTCTCCGGCTCGCGGCTCGTGCTCGAGGACGTCGGCGTGAACTGGACGCGCACGGGGTTCCTGCGGATCGTCGAGCGGATGGGTGGCGTGATCGCCGCCGACTTCGAGGAGCCCACCGCCGAGCTGCCCGCCGAGGAGCCGGTCACGGAGATCGACGTGCGCTCGGGGCCGCTCGTCGGCACGGTCGTCGAGCCCCACGAGGTGCCGCTCGCGATCGACGAGCTGCCGCTCGTGGCGCTGCTGGGCTGCTTCGCCGAGGGGGAGACCGTCGTGCACGAGGCGGCGGAGCTGCGGGTGAAGGAGTCCGACCGCATCGAGGCCGTCGTCGGCGGCCTGCGCGGCCTGGGCGCCGAGATCGAGGCCACGCCCGACGGCTTCGTCGTCACGGGCACCGGCCGCCTGCGCGGCGGCACGATCGACGCCGGCGGCGACCACCGCATGGCGATGCTCGGCGCCGTCGCCGGCCTCGCGTCCGACGAGGGCGTCGACGTGATCGGGATGGACGCCGCCGCCGTGTCGTATCCCGGCTTCGCCGAGGACATCGCGGCGCTGGCCTGAGCGCGGCGCCCGCCCCGAACGCTCGGGACGCCGGGCGGTCGGAGCTCCTACGGGGGCGCCCGAGGGTCTCTCGGCGCAATGGCTAGCCGTGGCTACTCCAAAAACGCTAGCCGGGACTAGCCATGCCCGCGAAGGGCGTCCGGGGCGGGGAGGCGGTCGCCGCGCCGCGCGAGTCACCTTGGGGCGGGCGGTCGGGGGCGCGAACGGCATTCCTATTCTCCCGCCTGGAATCGTCCCTTTCTCCCTTCCAGAAGGACGTCAGGATCCCCTCCAACTGCTGCTGCGTGCGCAACGACGGCATCGACGCGCGTTGGCGGCGTGCGCATCAGTGCGTACACGGGGCAGGTGACCGCGCTGGCGCACGCGGGTTCGGCGCTCTCGAGCTGGGCGAGGAGGATGTTCCGCCCCGCCTGGCGCGGGCGCCAGCGGAACGTGAAGCGTCCCGCCGGCCCGGGCCGCACCGTGGCGATGGTCTCGACCCTGCCGCCCGGCCTGAGGACGCGCAGGCGGATCCAGGGCCCGGGAGGGCCGGCTCCGTGCGTCCGGAGATCGCGAAGGTCCGCCCGAGGCGGTAGCGCGGGAACGCCCGCCCGTAGGGGTCGCGCGGGCCGACCGCTCCCAGCCGCGGGCTGCCCGCGAGCGTGATGCGCACGCCCGAGCGGCTCAGGCGCGCCCGCGGGACGGCGGACAGGATCGTCTGGGGCGTGACGCCGGTCGGGCCGGCCCCGCCGCCATCGTCCACGAACCGCGGGGCGATCGTGAAGACGGCCTGCAGCCGCGAGCCTGGCCACGGCGCCGCGGCCACCGGCAGCCGGGCCGAGACGACGACGTCGCTGCGGGCGCCCAGCGCGACGTACTGGGTCAGCCGCACGGGCTCGACGCCCTGGCGGATGACCAGCGGCGCGGGGCTGCAGGTGGTGAGGCTCCAGGTGGTGTCCGCGAAGGTCAGGCGGGCCGGGCCGGAGAACGTGAGCGGCTCCGGGCGGCCGAGCACCGAGCCACCGCCGAAGCGGGCGCCCCGCACCGAGACCGCGAACCGCTCCTCGCGATCACCCGTCCGCAGGCGCAGCTTGAACGTGACCCACGTGACGCCGTTCGCCTGCGGGTAGGCGGCCACGCCCGGCGACACGCCGGCCGCCGCCGCGCGCACGTCGCCGCGGGCGGCCCGGACGCCCGGTCCGAGCGCGACAGCCGCGAGGCACACCGCGGCGGCGGCCCATTCGGGGCGCGTCACTGGGCTCCACCCGTCCCGGCCGGGCAGGCTGGCGGCGGGACGATCAGGCGGGCGAGGCCGAATCCGGGGGTGTAGGAGAGGGTGACGCGGCCGCAGCTGGCGAAGGCGCCGGTCGCCGACCAGAAGTCGGTTCGGGTGGGATCGGTCCCGCCGTTCGGGCCCCTGACGGACGGGAGGAGCATGACCCCGGCGGTTCCGAAGGACGGGCTGGGCGTGCCGTCGGGGCCGAGGCTGGCGGCGGCCAGGACGTTGGTCGATCCCCCAATGGCGTCGGGCACAGTGGCGCCGCCGAGGGCGAGGATGGCGGGGCAGGCGGCGCTGCCGGCCACGGCGACGGCGGCGGGCCCGAAGCGGGAGCTGCCGGGAATCTCGACGGTGCGCTGGCCGCCCGGGCCGAACGCCGGGTCGGGCTGGCCTGACGCGGTGAGGCGGCGCACGGCCCACACGGGCTTCGAGAGAGTGCCGGTGGTCAGGTTGATGACGGGCTTGCCGTCGGGCTGGACGGCCAGCGCACCGGGTTCGAGGTTGAACGCCAGGTCCGTCGGATCGAAGACGCGCCCGGAACGGCCGAAGGCCGGGTCCAGGCGCCCTGAGGGCAGAAGGCGCACGAGGGCCAGCCGCCCGCGCGGCGGCGACCCGAACGGCGGGCGGGGCCCGGCGCGGCCGGCGGCCAGGATCCTGCCGCGAGCATTGACGGCGACCGCGGACATCGCGGCCAGCGTTGCGCCGGGGAAGCGGACGACCAGGCGGCCGGCCCGGCCGAAGTTCCGGTCGATGGACCCGTCGCGGTTGAGCCGCACGAAGACGAACGCCTGGTCGCGGGGCGCCTCGTGGTCCTGATCGTCGTTGCGCAGGATGCGGGCCGCACGCCCTGCGATCAGGACCTTCCCGCCGGGCTGCACCACCACGCCGGCGGCTCCGTCGTTGGTGGACGTCCCTCCGCGCAGGGGAACGTGGCCCAGCACGACGACTCCGTCGCCTCCTCCGAAGGACCGGTCCGGCCGCCCGGAGGCCGTCAGCCGCGTCACGAGCAGCCGTCCCCAGATGAAGCCGTCGTTGTCGTAGGCGGCCGTGCCGGCGGCCACGATCTGGCCGGCGCCGGCCGGCGCGACCGCCGACCCGTAGCCGCCCGTCGAGCGCCGGGTCCGCGCGACGGTGACGCGCCCGGCCCTCCCGAACCCCGGGTCCGGACGATCGCCGGCCAGCACGGCCACGGCGAATCCCGAGCCCGGGCCGTTCCAGCCTGGCCCGGTGCCAGTCGCCAGCACGCGCCCGCCCGGGCCCGCTGCCACGGCGTTGGCGTAGCCGCCCATCCCGAACGGGACCGGCACGATCCCGCCCTTCCCGAACGACGGGTCCAGCCCGCCGGCCGCGAGCCCTGTCGCGGGGGCGATCAGCAGGGCCGACAGCGGTCCGAGCAGGTACAGGGGTCTGAGCAAGCGCACTCGGCTGTTCAACGTGCGGCGGGGGCCGGTGTTGCGCCCTCGCCGCGGGGCCTCGCTATGGGGCCGGCGGGCAGGCGGGCGGGGGGAGGGTGATGCGGCCGAGGTCGAAGCCGGGGGTGAAGGAGAAGACGACCCGGTTGCCGATCGAAGCCGCGCCGGAGATGGCGAGCAGGTATGACAGCCGTCCGGGCCGGGGGAGCGATGCGACGCTGGGCATGAACAAGAGGCCGTTGTGTCCGAAGCGCCGGTCGGGGCTGCCGTTGGCAGTGAAGCTGGCGGCGGCGGCGTCGTGCAACGTGCCTCCCAGAGCGAGCAGGGCGGGGCAGGCTGGGGTGCCGCGTGCGACGATTGGGCCGGGCGGCACGACGGGTGACGGGATCTGGCCGTCCGTCCCGAAGGTCGGGTCGTGGCGCCCGTCGGCGGTGAGCCGCTGGATGATCGGCCGGTCGCCTGTCGATGTCGGGGTCGGCTGCCCGGGCGTGAGTGTGCTGATGACGGGCTTGCCGTCGGGCTGGATGGCGAGGTCGCCGGCGGGCACGGTGCCGGGGTAGGGGAGCGCGAGTTCGTCGAGGACGAGGCCGCCGGTTCCGAAGGCGGGGTCCAGGCGCCCGGTCGCGTCCAGGCGGGCGATGGCCAGGTGCCCTTCCTGCCGGCTCTGCTGGGGCGCCTGGGGCCCGGCCCAGCCCGCGGCCAGGAACCGGCCGTGGCGGTCTGTGGCGGCTGCGCCCAGCCGGGCGAATTGGGCGCCGGGGAAGCGGACGAGCAGGCGGCCTGCGCGGCCGAAGGTGCGGTCGGGCGTTCCGTCGGCGTTGAGGCGGGTGAACAGGAATGCCTGGTAGGGGAGCGGGTCGCGGTCGCCGTCTTCGGGCAGCACGCGCCAGACGGTGCCCGCGACGGTGATCTTGCCCGAGGGCGCCACGCTGATCCCTGCGACTGCCGAGTCGGTGGAGCGACCGCCGCGCAGCGCGATCTGCCCGAGCACGACGGCGCCGTCGCCGCCGCCGAAGGTGCGGTCCAGGCTGCCGGTGGGGGTGAGGCGCACGACCACCTGCCTGACGGTGAAGAAGCCGCTTCCGGGCGCGCTCTGGAAGCGGGCGGTGCCGGCCGCCACGATGCGTCCCTTTGCCGCAGGGGCCACTGCCTGCCCGGTGGCCACGAGGGGGGTGACGCGGCCGGCGCGGCCGAACCGCGGATCGGGCTTGCCGTCGGCGCGCAGCACCGAGACCACGAGCCGGCCCCCGCGGGCCACACCCGTGGCGAGCACCCGACCCGACGCTCCCGGCGCCACAGCGAACGCAAAGCCCGGCGCGCGCACGATCCCGCCGCTGCCGAAAGACCGGTCCAGCCCGCCCGCAGCCGAGGCCGGAACATGGTGCACACCGCACTCCCGTGTGCGATCAGGGCGATCGAGAAGATGATGCCGGTCGGCTGTGCGACAAGGAGCACGGATGGCCAGGACAGGACGCGGACGCGACGACCAACCGAGCGAGGCCGAAGTTCGAGGTGACGAACGTCACCTGCCTGCCGGTTGCGGTCGCGGCACCCGCGAAGACGGGGAGCGTCAGGGTGCCGCTGTCTCCGAACCGCGGGTCTGGGGTGCCGTCGCCCATGAGACTCGCCACGACAGGTCGTGTCGTGGTTCCGACTGTGACCGCGCCGAGCGCAACGATGCGCTGGCACGTTGCGGTTCCTGCGATTGCGAGCGCGCCTGAACTCGTGCTTCCAGAGATCCGGATCCCCTCTTGCCCGCCGGTTCCGAAGGTGGGGTCGGGGCGCCCCGCGGCGGTATACCTTCGAACCACCCATGCGGGGCCGATCGGAGTGCCTGTCGAAAGGGAGACGACCGGCTTGGAATCACGCTGGACGGCGAGGGCGCCGAGTTGCAGGCCTCCCGACGCTAGGGCCTGTCTTTCGAGCAGACGCCCGCCACGGCCGAATGACGCGTCGAGGCGCCCACTCGTGAGAACGCGAGCGATCGCAAGGCGCCCTTGGGACCGGCGTGCCCGGCCCGGGCGCGGCCCGGCCCGCCCGGCAACCAGGATCCGTCCGCGAGCATCAGTGGCCATCGAAGCCGCCGCCGCAAGGCGCGCACCAGGGAAACGGACCACCCGTCTCCCGCGCTGGCCAAACCCTTGGTCGAGTGACCCGTTGGAGTTGAGGCGAACGAAGAGGAATGCCTGATCGCGCGGCGCTTCGAGATCGGTGTCGTCGCCGCGCGCGACACGGGTTGCAGTGCCGGCAACCAGAACCTTGCCGTTTGGCTGTACGGTTACTCCGACTGCGGTGTCCGTCGTGGAAGCGCCGCCGGTCAGCATTGTGTGGCCGAGCACGACAACGCCGTTCCCCCCTCCGAAGGAGCGGTCAAACTTCCCCGTCGCAGTCAGGCGGACGACCATGACCCTGTTCGACTGAAATCCGTCTTGGTCGTAGTTGGCCGAGCCGGCTGCGACGACGCGACCGCCCGTCGCCGGCGCCACGGCCATCGCAGCGGCTCCCCACGCCCCGAGTGGAGGGGATACGACGACCCGGCCCCCCCGACCGAACGCAGAATCGGGCCGGCCGCTGGCCAGCACGGCTGACACCGCGAAGCGGCGCCGAGAGTCCTCGCCGGCCGCCAGGGTCCGCCCAGACCTGCCAGGGGCTATGCCAAGCGCAACTGCGCCGTCGCCGAACGAACCCCTCGCGACTCCTCCTTGCCCAAACGACGGATCGAGGCCGCCAGCGGCGATCCCAACCTGCGGAAAAGCGAGGAGAGCGATAAGAGCCAGCGATATGGTGGCGCAGGCGCACGGCATGTAGATGTAACGGACTGCGAGCAGCGAAGTTCCGAAGATCAGCCGGGTCATACGCCGGAGATGTCGGCCACGATCGCCTTGTGATCCGACACCTTGTTCTCAACGATCCTCTTGTAGGACACGGGCATGGCGAAGGAGAAGTCCGTCCCGTTCAGACGAAAGATGTAGTCGCGCTTGTTTCCCACTGGGTAGTCCGGGTTTGCAGGAGATCGGGTGACGCTGGGAATCGTGGGTGTGGTGTCAGGGTCGTCGAAGTCTCTCCAAGGGGCGTCAGCCGACGTCACCCAGGTGTTCGAAGGCATGGCTCCAGGATCTGTGTTGAAGTCCCCAGCCACGATTCTCCGCGACGATCCACTCAGGGGCGGGGAGGATGCCTGACTCCCGACGGGAAGTCCGACTGCGAATTTATAGGCCGTCACTCGTTGATCCACGCCCGGCTGGTCAATGCCATCTTTGACGCCAGGGCCATTTGCACTCAAATGGGTGTTGAAGATGTAGAACTGGCCACCGCTCGGTAGTGTCGCAAGCGCTCGCTGAATGTGTCGCTTTTCTTGGTAACCGGTTGTTCCGAGAACATCCGCCCGACCGACCCATAGCGCCGTGGTCCCGGACAGCGGGACGCGGGACACAGTGGTGATCCCGGTGCTCGAGCCGATCGTCGTTGTGTGGTGCTCGAAGATCGTCCCTCTGCCGTTGCCACGGTCTGGCCAGCGATTGCTTCTGAGGTATCCGTAGAAGGTGTTGGGGTCAGTGAACGAATTCGGGTCGGCGCTCGTGAAGTTCCGAAGCCGCTCCTGGCGAGACTGCTGCATGGCGACAAGATCGGGGTCTTCGGCAGCGATCAACGACGCCACGGAGATCAGGTTAGTCGCGTTGAGATCAAGGTTCACGTTCCAGCTCATGATGCGGACGGCCATATTCAAGTCTCCCTGTCGTGTTGTAGGCGGGCATGCCGGCGCATGGCGCGCGTCGCGGCGAGCAGGCTGTGGCGGGCGTCGATGACGGCGAGCAAGTCCAGAAGGGCGTGGCGCCCGTCGATCTGGGCCTCGGCCTGGGGCTGGCCCGTTGTCATGGGCTGAAGGGTGCGCTGTAGGCGGCGGGCGTCTGCCTGGGGGAGGGCGGGGCCGGCGGCCTGGATAAGGAGGCTGGCGAGGCTGGCGAGGGCGGGCTGGGGGATGCGGCCGCGGGCGGTGGCGCGCAGGATCAGGCGCAGCTCGAGTTCGCGGCAGGCCGGGGGCTGCTGGGTGAGGATGAACGCGGTGAGGCGGATCTGATGGGCGAGGTCACGGGCGTGGAGGCGGGCGGGGAGCAGGCGGATCGCTTCGGGAGCGGCGCGCAGGTCGACGCGGGCCAGGGCCTCCCAGCGGCCGGGCTGGCCGGGCTGGGCTGGGGGCTCGATCGCGCTGAGCAGCCCCAGGCCGCGGGTGACGGCGCTGCGGGCGCCGCCGGCGCCCAGCGCGCCGGCGAGCAGCAGCGCGTTCTCGTGCGCACGGGCCTGCCAGAAGGTGGCGCGGTGGTCGCCGACCCAGACGGTGATGGGATCGCCCTCGGCGGGTCCGAAGCGCAGGGCCGCGCCGGCGGGGCCTGTGACTCGGACGCGCAGTCCTTCGGCGTGCGCGAGCGCTTCCAGCGCCTCCTGCGGCGCGGGGGCAGCGGTCGGCGCGGGGCCCGCGGTATCGCGGCGTTCGGCTACCTGGGCCATGCTGGCGCTCAGGCGGCCGAGACGAGGATCAGCTGGCGGCTGGTCGGCGGGGTGCCGCCGTTGTCGCGCAGGGTTCGGGCGGTGGCGGGGTCGCTGAGGAACTTGCGCGCGGCGTCGGCGCTGACCCATTCGGTGGCGATCTGGCCCTCGCTGATGTCCGGGGCCCAGGTGACCAGCACGCCGGTGTTGCCCGGCACGAATGCGCGGGCGGTGTCGCTAAGCGCGTAGTAGCTCTTGACGAACTGATCCTCAGTCACGCCCGTCCAGCGCGCGATCAGGACCGCCGTGGGCTCGTCAGTTGCGGTCGCGCCGGCGGCCTGGGCCGGTGCCTCCAGGCCGCTGACGGCCATCAGTGCCGCCATCTGGCCTGCGCCGGCGATGAAGTGACGCCGCGTGAGTGCCATCGTGTTCGGCTCCCTCTCTACTGGCTTGGAACGGACTCGAATGCGTCGAGATAGCCAACCTAGCCCCCCCCCAGCAGCCGGCGCAACGGTAGTTCGCGCGCGTCCCTGATCCGGGATTCACCGTCCCGACCGATCCCGCACCGGCCGCGACCAGCCCCGGCGACGCGACTGCCGGCCCCGGCCCCGTACGCTGACGCCATGGTCGTGGCGATCGACGGGCCCGCGGGGGCCGGCAAGTCGACGGTCGCCCGCGCGGTGGCGCGGGCGCTGGGCTCCACGTACCTGGACTCGGGAGCGATGTACCGGGCGGTGGCGCTGGCGGCGCTCGAGCAGCCCGACGCCGCCCCCGGCGACCTCGCCGCTGCCGCCGACATCGGGCTCGGCGCGACGGTCACGCTCGACGGCCGCGACGTCACCGAGGCCATCCGCACGCCCGAGGTCAGCGAGGCGGCTTCGCGCGTGGCCGCCGATCCGGCGGTCCGGGCCGCGCTGGTGGCCAAGCAGCGCGAGCTGCTCGCGCACGGCGACTGGGTCGCCGAAGGGCGCGACATCGGCACCGTTGTCGCGCCCGATGCCGCCGTGAAGGTCTTCCTCACCGCGAGCGCGGAGGAGCGCGCGCGCCGGCGGGCCGCCGAGCTGGGCGCCGACGCCGCCACGGTCCTGGCCGAGCAGCAGATCCGCGACGAGCGCGACCGCACCCGCGACCACAGCCCGCTGGCGGCGGCACCCGGGTCCGTCGAGCTCGACACCACCGGCCTGACGATCGACGAGGTCGTCGCCGCGATCGGCCGGCTCGCCGCCGCGGCGGCCGCGGAGGAAGGGTCCGCCGCCGCCGCGGAGGAGGGGACCCCGTGAAGGTCGCCGTCGTCGGCTACCCCAACGTCGGGAAGTCCTCGCTCGTGAACCGGCTGGCCGGCTCGCGCGAGGCGGTCGTGCACGAGACGGCCGGCGTCACGCGCGACCGCCACGAGGTGCCCGCCGAGTGGGGCGGCCGCGAGTTCACGCTGATCGACACCGGCGGGATGGACCTCGAGGACGACGACGACCTCGCCCGCTCCATCCAGGACCAGGCCCGCGCCGCCCTCGCCGACGCCGAGGTCGCCGTGCTCGTCGTCGACGCCCGCGCCGGGCGGCGGCCAGGGGACGAGGAGCTGGCCGACCTGCTGCGCCGGGCCGACCGCCCCGTCGTGGTGGCCGCCAACAAGATCGACGGCCCGGGGGACCTGCCCCTCGCGGCGGACTTCCACGCGCTCGGGCTCGGCGAGCCCGTGGCGGTCTCGGCGGCGCACGGACTCGGCACCGGGGACCTCCTGGACCGCGTCGTCGCCGCGCTCCCCGAGGAGCCCGAGGGCGGCGAGCCCGCCGACGACGCCGTGCGCCTGGCGCTCATCGGCCGGCCGAACGTCGGGAAGTCCTCGCTGCTGAACCGCATCGGCGGCCAGGAGCGCGCGATCGTCTCGGAGCGCGCCGGCACGACCCGCGACGCGATCGACCTGCGGGTCGAGATCGACGGCCGGCCGCTGATCCTCGTCGACACCGCGGGCCTGCGCCGCCAGGCCAAGATCGCCAACTCGGCAGACAGCGTCGAGTACTACACCTCGCTGCGCTCCCGCCGCGCCGCCGAGCGCGCCGACGTCGCGCTCGTCGTCTGCGACGCCACCGACGGCGTCACGAGCCAGGACCTGCGGATCGCCGAGCTGGCCATGCAGTCGGGCTGCGCCACCGCGCTCGTCCTGAACAAGTGGGACCTGGCCGGCGGCCAGGACGGGGAGGCCGACCTGGACCACGAGCAGGCCAAGGTCCTCGCGAAGCTGCGGCTGCGCCCGCGGGTGCTCACCGCCAGCGCGCTGACCGGCCGCCACGTCCAGCGCCTGCTCACCGAGGCCTTCGCGCTCGCCGACCGCCGGGCCGGGCGGATCCCGACCTCCGAGCTCAACCGCTTCCTCTCCGACCTCGTCCAGGCCCGCCAGCCGCCGGCCAAGCAGGGCGCCAGGCTCAAGCTGCTCTACATGACCCAGACGGGTGAGCGGCCGCCGCGGTTCTCGGTGCAGGTCAACTCCCGCTGGCGGGTGACCCGCGACTACGCCTACTTCCTCGAGAACCGGCTGCGGATGCGCTACCGCCTCGACGGCATCCCGCTGATCATCGACTTCGTCGAGCGCGGCGAGCGCCGCCGCGGCTCCGAGGCGCCGGGGCCGAGCGGCCGCCGGCGCCGGCCCGGGCCCGAGCGGGCCGGCGGCCCGTCGTCCGCCGCCTGATCCGCCGCCGGATGGGATCCTGACGCGATGGCCGCTGCCCCGTCCCGCCTCGAAGCCGGCCCGCGGCGCCTCGTCGTGCTCGCGGCGGCCGTCCTCGTGGCCGTCGCGCTCGTCGTGGTCCTCGTCAACGCCTGCGGCGGCGGCAGCGACGACGCGCCGGCGCCGGACCGGGCGGCCCGCGTGCTCCCGGCGGCGACGCTCGTGGCGGTCGACCTCTCGACCGACCGCGGCCGGGCCGCCGTCGGGCGGGCCACGCGCCTGCTCGGCCGCTTCCCGAGCTACGGCCCGCTGCGCACCCGGCTCCTGCGCCGCCTGGCCGGCCGCGCCGGGGTCAGCTACGACCGCGACATCGACCCGTGGCTCGGCAACGAGGCCGCACTCGGACTGCTGGACTCCGCCACGGGCACCGCGGGGTCGCTCCTCGCGCTCGCCGTCGAGGACCAGGGCAAGGCGCAGGCCTTCCTGCGCAAGACCGCCGGCGCGCCGGCGGACGCCCCCTACCGCGGGGTGCGCATCGAGACCTACGGCGCGGCTGCTGCCGCGTTCGTCGACGGGTTCCTCGTGCTGGGCACCGGCCCCGATGTGAAGAGCGCGATCGACGCGGCGGCGAGCCGGTCGAAGTCGCTCGCCGCCGACCCCGCCTACCGCAGCGCCGTCGGCGGGCTGCCCGCAGACCGCGTGGCGACCGTCTACGCCTCGGCGTCGGGCGTGCGCCGCCTGCTGGCGCCGCAGGGCGGCCTCCTGGGCCTGGCCGGGGCGCTCGTGGACCGGCCGGGGCTCCAGAGCGCGGGCGTCGCGTTCGTCCCGCAGGACGGCGGTGCCGACATCACCGCGCGCAGCGTCGTGAACGCCGCGCTGGCCGGCGGGCGCACGGCGTCGAACTTCACGCCGACGCTGGCCAGCCAGGTGCCCGCCGACGCGCTGCTGTTCGCCGACGCGACGGGGATCGACCGCACCGCCACCCGCCTCCTCGGCCTCGCCACCGCCGGCGGCCTGCCCGGCGGCACCATCACGTCGCTGCTGGCCCGCGTCAGCCAGCAGCTCGGCCTCGTCGGGAGCGCCCGCGTCGCGGCCACGCTGCTGCCGATCGCCCGGGGCGAGGTCGCGGTGTGGCTGACCCCGACCGAGCCGGCGACAACGCTCACGCTGCTGGCGAAGGTGCCCGACGAAGCCGCCACGCGCCAGGCCCTGCGGGAGCTGCAGGCCCCGCTCGCGAAGCTCCTCGTGCCGCGCGGCTCGGGCGCCGCTCAGGCGGCGTTCCGGCCGGTCACGGTCGCCGGCGTGCGCGCCTCGGCGCTGCAGCTCGGCCCCGGCGTGCGGATCGTCTACGCGGTCTTCGACGGCCAGCTCGTGGTCTCGACGAGCCCGCAGGGGATCCGGGCCGTGAAGGACCGCTCGGACTCCCTCGCGGACACCGAGGCCTTCCGCGGGGCGACGGCCGGCCTCCCGTCGAAGGTGACGGCGCTAGGCTTCCTCGACTTCACCAGGCTCCTCCAGCTCGGCGAGCAGACCGGGCTGCGCGACAACCAGCGGTACCTCGCGATCCGCGAGGACCTCCGGAAGGTCCGCGCGGTCGGCGTCGCCACGCAGGCGGGAGCGAACGTTTCGACTGCGGAGTTCCACGTCCAGATCCCATGACCCAGCTGTCCGACAACGAGTACCTGTTCACCTCCGAATCGGTGACCGAGGGGCACCCCGACAAGGTCGCCGATCAGATCTCCGACGGCGTGCTCGACGCCGTCCTGCGCGACGACCCGGAGGGCCGCGTCGCCTGCGAGACGCTGGTGAACACCGGCCTCGTGGTGGTGTCCGGCGAGATCTCCACGAAGACCTACGTCGACATCCAGGACATCGCGCGCTCGACGATCCGCGACATCGGCTACACCGACGCCGACCTCGGGTTCTCGGCCGACTCCTGCGCGGTCATCAACGCGATCGACAAGCAGTCGCCCGATATCGCCCAGGGCGTCGACCAGGCGCTCGAGGCCCGCACCGACCCCGCCGACGACGACGAGTTCGATGTGGCCGGGGCCGGGGACCAGGGCATGATGTTCGGCTACGCCAGCCGCGAGACGCCCGAGCTCATGCCGCTGCCGATCTCGCTGGCCCACAAGCTCGCCCACCGCCTGGCCGGCGTCCGCAAGGCCGGCGAGATCGGCTACCTGCGCCCCGACGGGAAGACCCAGGTCACGGTGCGCTACGAGAACGGCTCCCCGATCGAGATCGAGAAGGTGCTGATCTCGACGCAGCACAAGGACGGCGTCGACGGCGACACCGTCATCCGGCCGGACCTGTGGGAGCAGGTCGTCCGGCCCGTGCTCCCCAGCGAGCTCTACGACGAGCGCAAGCTCAACACGCCGCGCAACTTCCTCGTCAACCCGACCGGCCGGTTCGTGATCGGCGGCCCGGTCGGCGACGCGGGCCTGACCGGGCGCAAGATCATCGTCGACACCTACGGGGGCATGGCCCGCCACGGCGGCGGGGCGTTCTCGGGCAAGGACCCGTCGAAGGTGGATCGCTCGGCGGCCTACGCGGCGCGGTGGGTGGCGAAGAACATCGTCGCCGCCGGCCTGGCCGACCGCTGCGAGGTCCAGGTGGCCTACGCGATCGGCGTCGCCCATCCGGTCTCGGTGATGATCGAGACGTTCGGGACCGAGCACGTGGGGCGGTCGGTGATCGGCCAGCTCGTCGACGAGCACTTCGACCTGCGGCCGGGCAAGTTCCGCGAGGAGCTGCGCCTGCACCGTCCGATCTACCAGAAGACCGCCGCCTACGGCCACTTCGGGCGCGAGGACCACGACTTCACGTGGGAGCGCACGGACAAGGCCGGCCTCTTGCGGGCGGCCGCCGGGCTTGGAGAGCGCGAAGCCGTTTCGTAGTCGCGGGAAGGAACCGGCGCGGCCCGCGTCTTCAAGGGCGATGATTCCCCGTCAAGGAGGACCGATGGCTCGCACGACGATCACGCTTCTGGTGGCAGCCGCCGCAACGGCGGCCTGTGCTGCGCCCGCCGGGGCCGCGGTGACAGTGCAGCGCAGCGGCGGCACGGTGCAGGTGATCGGCAGCTCGAGCAACGAGGTGATCGCCGTGTCGGGCGGCGCCGCCAACGTGCGGGTGCAGCAGACGATCGGCACGGTCGCGCCTGCGGCCGGAAAGGGTTGCGAGGGCGTCAAGCCGCCGCAAGGCGTCGCCTTCGCCGTCGACTGCGCAGGCCCCGGCATCGTGGCGGTCGACGTCACCGGACAGGCCGGCGTGGACAAGCTCACGGCCGCGGGGCTCACGGTCCCGGCGTTCGTCGACGGCGGCCCGGGCAACGACGCCATCGCCGGCGGCGCCGCGAACGACACGCTGATCGGCGCCGGCGGCGCCGACGGGCTGCGCGGCGGGCCGGGCATCGACACCGTCTCGTACGCGGACGCGGCGCACGGCACGCCGGCCAACCTGGCCGGCCTCGTCGGCGTCGTGGCGACGATCGGCGGCACCGGCAGCGCGCCGCTCGCCGACGTCGACGGCACGGGCGACACGATCGCTTCTGACGTCGAGGGCCTGATCGGCACGGCCAGCGGCGACAACCTCACCGGCGACGGCGGGGCCAACATCCTGGACGGGGGCGCCGGGGGCGACATCGTCAGCGGCGAAGGCGGGGCCGACATCGTCCGCGGCGGCCCGGGCGACGACGAGGTCGACGGCGGCGACGGCAACGACCGGCTCGAGGGCGGGGACGGCAGCGACGGGCTGCGCGGCGAGGCGCCGCCGTCGCTGGGCAGCGGCAGCATCAACCTCGCGGCGGCCGGTCCGAGCGGCGACGACCTCCTGCTCGGCGGGCCGGGCCCGGACCGGCTCGACGGCGGTCCCGGCAACGACCGGCTCGACGGCGGCCCGGCCAACGACGCGATCCAGGGCGGCGACGGCGTCGACACCCTCGACTACTCCGCCCGCACCGAGCCCCTCGCGGTCACGATCGGCGACGTCACGCTCGTCGGGGTCAACCTGGATCCGACCGGCACGAAGGCGGCGCCCGACCCCAAGGGCACGCCCGGCACTCCGAGCACCCCGGCCGCTCCCGATCTCACCCTCGCCCGGGTCAACCAGAACGACGGCGGCGCCTCCGACGACGTCGGCGGGTTCCGAGATTCCGTTGCGAACGACGTCGAGACTGTGCTGGGCGGCTCTGGCGCCGACCAAATCGCCGGCAACGCGCTGGCGAACGACCTGCAGGGCAACGGCGGGGCCGATGTCCTGATCGGGGGCGACGCGGCCGACGCCCTGCGGGGCGGCGCGGGCCCGGACACCCTGAAGGCGCGCGACGGCGTCGCCGATCAGGTGCTCGACTGCGGGGCCGACACCGACACGCTCGAAGCCGACCCCGCTGACCCGGCGGGCAGCGGCTGCGAAGGCGGCACGGTAGCCGCCGCCGACCGGACCAAGGTGCTGCCGCTGTTCGCGCCCAAGCCGGTCGTGAAGATCCTCACGCGCCGCGTCCGCCTGTCCAAGCGCGGCCAGGCCGCGGTGAAGGTGCGCTGCACGAACGTCCCGGCGCGGTGCCGGGCCGTCCTGCGCCTCGTGGCCGCCAAGACGGTCTCGGTGAAGTCCGGCCGCCGGACGGTGCGCGTGCGCAAGGGGCAGATCCTCGGGCGCCAGGCCTACACGGTCTGGGTGCGCAAAGCGGTCGCCGTCAAGGTCCGCCTGAGCGCCCGCGCGCGGAAGATCATCGCCCGGCGCGGCCGCCTGACGGTGACCGCCAAGGTGGCCGCCGCCGACGACGGATCGCCCGCCAAGGCCGCCGCGGTCGGCCGGGCCCAGCGCTCCGTCGTCCTGCTTCGCGCCAGGCGCTGAGCGAACTTCGCGGAGGATCCGCGCCGCATTGGCCGCCTGGCCGCGGCCCATCCGCGCGGGCCCGTACCGTGGACTCGATGCCGCCGATCGCCCGGGTCGAGCCCCTGACGACGGCCCGCGCGCTGCGCGGGCCGTTCGACTACGCGCTGCCGCCGGCGCTGGCGGGCGTGGACGTCGGCTCGGTGCTCGTCGTCCCGTTCGGCCGCCAGCGGATCCTCGGCGTCGTGGTCGACCTCGCCCGGACCAGCGACGTCCCCGCAGACAAGCTCGTGGCGCCGATCTCAGCGCTCGAGGCGGGGGTTCCGCCGGACCTCGTGCGCCTCGCGCAGTGGATCGCGGCCGACACCTGCTCAACGCCGGCCCGGGCGCTCTCGCTCGTGCTGCCGCCGGGCGCGGGGGAGCGGCGGGGCCGGGAGCGCATGGCGCTCGCCGCCGAGCTCACCGCGGACGGCCGGGCCGCGCTGGCCGGCGCCGAGCGGCTCGGCTCGCGCCAGCGCGCGCTCCTGGCCGCGCTGGACGCCCGCGGCGGCGCCGGCGCGGCGGCGAGCCTCGGCCCGGGCGCCCACGCGGGGCTGCGGCGGCTGGAGGCCCGCGGGCTCGTGACGCTGGCGGACGCCGCGGTGCGCGCGCGGCCCGCCGCCCACGCCGTCGGCGGCGTCGAGGCCGAGCCGCTGGCGCTCACGCCGGCCCAGGCGGCCGCCCTGGCCGAGATCGAGGCGGCGCTCGCCGCTGGCGCCGCCCCGGGCGAGCGCTCCTTCCTCCTGCACGGCGTGACCGGGTCGGGCAAGACCGAGGTCTACCTCCGCGCCGCGGCGGCGGCACTCGCCTCGGGCCGCGGCGCGATCGTCCTCGTGCCGGAGATCGGCCTCACGCCCCAGGCGGTCGGGCGGTTCCAGGCGCGGTTCGGCGACACGGTCGCGGTGCTGCACTCGGCGCTCTCGGCCGCGGAGCGCCGCGACGAGTGGCTGCGGCTGCGCCGGGGCGAGGCCCGGGTGTGCGTCGGGCCCCGCTCGGCGGTGTTCGCGCCCGTCGCCGGGCTCGGCCTCGTGATCGTCGACGAGGAGCACGACGCCTCCTACAAGCACGAGGGGGACCCCCGGTACGACGCGCGCCGGGTGGCCGCGCGCCGGGCCGAGCAGGCGGGCGCCGTGCTCGTGGCGGGCTCGGCGACGCCGCGGCCGGAGACCGTGCGGGCGCTGCGGCGGCTGCGCCTGCCTGCCCGTGTCGACGGCCGGGCGCTGCCGCCGGTGCAGATTCTCGACATGCGCGACGCGCCCAACGCGCTCCATCCCGAGACGCACGCGGCGCTGGCCGACGTGCGCCGCCGGGGGGAGAAGGCGGTGGTCCTGCTCAACCGGCGCGGCTGGTCGAACTTCCTCTCCTGCCGCTCGTGCGGCGAGGTGCGGGAGTGCCCGCAGTGCGACGTCGCGCTCATCCTGCACCGCAGCGAGGGCATCGTGGCCTGTCACCACTGCGGCCACCGCGAGCCGGCCGGCGAGGCGTGCCCGGCCTGCGGCTCGCGCTCGGTCGCCCGCCACGGGGCGGGAACCGAGCGCCTGGCGTCCGAGCTGGCCGAGGCCCTCGGCACCGGCCGCGGATTTCCCGTCGTGCGGCTGGACGCGGACGTCGCCGGCGCCGGCCGGTCCGGGGCGGCCGCGGCGCTTGCGCGCTTCGACGCCGCGCCGGCCGGGGTGCTGATCGGCACCCAGATGGTCGCCAAGGGCCACGACTTCCCCGACGTCACCCTGGCCGCGATCCTCGACGCCGACGCCACGCTGCGCTTTCCCGACTTCCGGGCCGAGGAGCGGACCTTCGCGCTCGTCACCCAGCTCGCAGGCCGGGCGGGCCGCGGGCCCCGGGGCGGGCGGGTGCTCGTGCAGACCCTGGCGCCGGACGCCCCGGCGATCCTCCACGCGGCGGCCTACGACGCCGACGGCTTCCTGGCCGGCGAGCTCGCCCGGCGCGAGTTCCTGCGCTACCCGCCGTTCTCGGACCTCATCCGCATCGTGTGCGCCTCGCCCGAGCCGGGCGCCGCGGCCCGGGCGGCCGGCGCCGTGCGCGCGGCCCTGCAGCCGCCCGGCGCCCAGGTGCTCGGCCCGGCCCCGCTGTTCCGCCTGCGCGGCAAGGAGCGCAGCCAGGTTGTCGTGAAGGCCGGCGACCGGGCCGCGGCGGTCCGCGCCGTGGGCGCCGCGGTGGAGGGCGCCGCCCGCGACCGGGCGCACCGCGGCGTGGCCTTCAGCGTCGACGTGGATCCGCAGTAGCCCGCGGGTCAGGCCGCGTCGGGCAGCCGGCCTGCGCCCCGCAGTTCGTACACTGACCCCATGGCCGACGAGACCGCCCACGCCGACCACGCGGCCGCCGACGCCGACCTGGAACTGCGCGACGAGGCCCGTCCCCGCGACCGCGGGGAGATGGACCCGGAGACGGCCGAGCGCTACCGCGCGGCGCGCGCCCTCGTGCGCCAGTACGGGGACCCCGTCCTGCGCTCCGCGGCCCTGCCGGTGGAGCGCTTCGACCCGGCCCTGGCCGCCGAGGTCGCCCGGATGGGGCAGATCATGGACGACGGCTGGGGCATCGGGCTGGCGGCGACCCAGCTCGGCGTCATGCACCGGGTCCTCACCTACCGCGTGGGCGGCGAGGCGCCGCTCGTCGCGCTCGTGAACCCCGAGATCGTGTGGTCGGGCGAGGAGACCGAGTGGCTCGAAGAGGGCTGCCTGAGCCTGCCGAACGTCCTCCTGGAGGTCGAGCGGCCGGTCCACGTTCGGGTTCGGGCCAGCGACGAGCGCGGCGAGGAGGTCGTGATCGAGGCCTCCGGCCTGGAGGCGCGGGTCATCCAGCACGAGGTCGACCATCTCGACGGCATCCTGATCCTCGACCGTGCCCCGCGGTCGGAGCGCAAGCAGGCGATCCGGGCCCTGCGCGAGGCCCAGGCCGAGCGGGACGCCGCCTGAATGGCTGCCCCCGCGGCCTAGCCCGTGCGGACCGCCTATCTGGGCACCTCCGGCTTCGCCGCCGCCGTTCTGCGCGGCCTGGCAGCCACGCCGCACCGCCCTGCCCTCGTCGTGACCCGGCCCGACCGGCCCAAGGGCCGCGGCCGCCGGCTGCAGGCCCCGCCCGTGGCCGAGGCGGCCGCCGAGCTCGGGCTCGCGCTCGTCCAGCCGGAGGACGTCAACGACCCCGCGTCGGTGGCGGCGATCGCCGCCGCCGGGCCCGACGCCGTCGTGGTCTGCGCCTTCGGGGCGATCGTCCGCGAGCCGCTGCTGTCGCTGCGCCCCACCTACAACGTGCACCCGTCGCTGCTGCCGCGCTGGCGCGGGGCGGCGCCGATCGAGCGGGCGATCATGGCCGGGGACGCAGAGACCGGGGTGTCGATCATGCGCCTCACGGCCGGGCTCGACAGCGGGCCCGTCTGCCTCGCCGCCGCCGAGCCGATCGGCCCCGAGGACACCGGCGGCAGCTTGGCCGAGCGCCTGGAGCGCCTCGGGACCGGGCTGCTCGTGCGGGCTCTGGACACCAGCCCGGCGTTCGTGGAACAGGACGACACGGCCGCGACCTACGCGGAGAAGATCGCCGCGGCCGACCGCACCGTCGACCCGGCGCGGCCCGCGGAGGCCGAGGCGCGCCGCGTGCGGGCGCTCGCGCCCCACATCGGGGCCCGGATCGACCTCGGGGACGGCGAGATGCTCGGCGTCCTGGCGGCCCGGCCGGCGGCTGCCGGTCCGCCGGCGGGCGTTCTGGAGGCGGGCCCGGAGGGACTGCGCTACGGGTGCACCCCGGGGGCGCTGGAGCTCCTGAGCGTCCAGCCGCCGGGCGGCCGTCCCATGGACGCCGCCGCCTACGTCCGCGGCCGCGGCGCCCGCCGCGCGCCGTGAGCCCCCCGCGCCGGCCGGGGGCGGGGGGCGCAGCGCGCCGTCCGCGGGCCCGCCCGGGCCCGGTTACGCCGGCCCGGGCCGTCGCATTCGCCGTCGTGCGCCGGACCTTCGAGCAGGGCGCCTACACCGACCAGGCGCTGCACGCCGAGGCGGCCCGGGCCGGCCTGTCCGGCCGCGACCTGGCCTTCGCCACGCGGCTGGCCTACGGGACCGTGCAGCGCGCCGGCACGCTCGACCACCTCATCGCGGTCTTCGCGCGCCGCCCGCCCGCCCGGCTGGACCCGCCGGTCCGGGCCGCCCTGCGGCTCGGCCTCTATCAGCTGCTCTGGCTCGACGGGGTCGCCGACCACGCTGCCGTCTCCGAGTCGGTGCAGCTCGTGGCCGGCCACCGCGGCGGCGGGCTCGTCAACGCCGTCCTGCGCCGGGCGGCCCGGGAGGGGCGGGCGCTCGTCGACGCCCTGGACGACGGCGATCCGGCGGCGGCGGCCGTGGCCTGCTCCGTTCCGGAGTGGCTCGCCCGGATGTGGTGGGACGAGCTGGGCGCGGGGGAGGCGCGCGCCCTGCTGCGCACGGTGAACGCGCCCGCCGAGGGCGCGCTGCGGGCCAACACGCTCGTCGGCACCGCGGCCGAGCTTCAGGACGCGCTGGCGGCCCGAGGGGTCCCGGCGCGTCCGGCGCCCGGGCTGCCCGACGGGCTCGTGCTCGGCGGCCCCTTCGATGCGCACGGGTCGGATCTCTTCGCCGCCGGGGCGCTCATGCCCCAGTCGCGCGGCTCGATGGCGGTGGCGCACGCCGCGGCGCCGGCGCCCGGGAGCCGCATCCTCGACCTCTGCGCGGCCCCGGGGGCCAAGGCGACCCACCTGGCCGCGCTGGCCGGCCCGGACGCCGAGGTCGTGGCGGTCGAGCGCCACGGCGGGCGCGCCGCCGCGCTGGCCCGCACCGCGGCGCGCCTGCACGCCGGGACGGTGACCGTGGAGACCGGCGACGCGGCGGCCCCGCGGGCCGACGGCCCCTTCGACCTCGTCGTCCTCGACCCGCCGTGCTCGGGCCTCGGGACGCTCCAGTCGCGCCCCGACCTGCGCTGGAAGGTCTCGCCCGAGGGCATCCGCGGCCTGGCCGAGGCCCAGGCTGCGCTCCTGGCGGCCGCCGCGGAGGCGGTGCGGCCGGGCGGGGTGCTCGTCTACTCGGTGTGCACGATCTCCCGGCAGGAGGGGGCGGATCGCATCGCGGCCCTGCGCGCCGCGCACCCGGCGTTCCGCCCCGATCCCGTTCGCGCCAGCGACGCGGTCTGGCAGGATTGGCGTGTGGGCGATCACCTCGAAATCCTGCCGCACCGCCACGGGACCGACGGGTTCTTCATCTCCCGCCTGCGGAGGGAGGCATGACCGAGCCATCGACCCCGGCCGACGCGGACGTCGATCTCGGGCCGAAGTGCCCCGACTGCGGCGAGCCGTGGCTGCGCCCGACCAACCTTCCCGGCCGCTACCGCTGCGTCTACTGCCTGCGGCGCTTCGAGCTCACCTCGATGTGCCCGAACTGCGGGGAGCACTCGACGATCGTGCGCATGTCCACCACCGCCGAGCTGTCCTGCAACCACTGCGGGCACTCGATGCTCATGCCCCTGTGATGCGATCGCGCGCGACTCCGCTGGCCGCCCGCCGCCCCGCCTCGTAGGCTGCCGCCGATGCCCCTGCCCGCGGACCTGGCGATCGCGCCGTCGATCCTCTCGGCCGACTTCGCCCGCCTCGGGGCGCAGGTCGATGAGGCGGTCGCCGCGGGGGCGAGGGTCATCCACGTCGACGTCATGGACGGGCACTTCGTGCCGCCGATCACCATGGGCCCGATCGTCGTGTCGGCCCTGCGCGAGCAGACGGCCGCCGCCGGCGTGCTCCTGGACGTGCACCTGATGATCGAGGCGCCCGAGCGCCAGGTCGCCGAGTTCGCCGCGGCCGGCGCCGACCACATCACCTTCCACGCCGAGGCGACGCCGCACATCGACTACACCGTCCAGGCGATCCACGAGGCCGGCGCCACGGCCGGGGTCGCGCTCACGCCCTCCACGCCGGCGGCGGCGCTCGGCGACGTCGCGGACGTGATCGACCTGGCGCTGTGCATGAGCGTGAACCCCGGGTGGGGCGGGCAGGCGTTCATCCCGCGGTCGGCGGCCAAGCTCGCCCGGATGCGCGAGCTCCTGCCTGCCCCCGTGGTGCTCGAGGTCGACGGCGGGATCCATCCGGGCACCGTCGGCGTCGCGGCGGGCGCCGGCGCGACGCTCCTGGTTGCGGGCTCGGCTGTCTTCGGGTCCGGCGATCCGGGCGCGGCGTTCGCCGCGCTGGCCGCCGCCGCCCGCGCCTGACCGGGCGCTGGTACGGGCAGCCGTAGCGACAGCCTCGCGCCGGCGCGCCACAATCCGCGGCGTGACCGCTGCCGATCCGCACCGGAGCGCCGACGGGGGCGCCGAGGCCGCCGCCCTGCGCCGCGCGCTCGCGGCGGTGGCCGCGCTCGGCGTCGCCGCCGCCGGGGGCGCTGCCGTGCTCGTGGCCACGAACCCGGATGCGCCAGCCGCGGTGCTCAACGCGGCCCTCAGTCCCGTCGTCGCGCTGGGCTTCATCGGGACCGGGGTGTTCGCCTGGTGGCGGCGCCCAGCGAACCGCACCGGCGCGCTCATGGCCGCCGTCGGCTTCGCGTGGCTGCTGCAGGCGCTGGCCTTCGCCCGCGAGCCGTGGGTCGCCACGATCGGCGTCGCGCTCGCGCTCGTCTTCGTCGCCGTACTGCTGCAGCTGCTCCTGTCCTTCCCGACCGGCCGCCTGACCGCGCCGGCCGAGCGGTGGATCGTGACGGGCGCCTACGTGGCGGTCGGCGTGCTCTGGCCGGCCCGTCTGCTCGTCACCCCCGACGTCTGCGAGACGTGCTCGCCGCCGCTCGCCAACCGCCTGCTCGTGGCCGACCTGCCCGATCTCACCCGGCTGCTGGACGTGAGCGCCACCCTCCTGGGCGCCACCGTCGCCGTCGCAACCGCGGTCCTGCTGCTGCGCCGCCGCCGTGCCGCCAGCCCCGTGGCCCGCCGGGCCCTGGCGCCGGTGCTCTTTGCCGGTGCGGTGTTCACGCTCGCCCTGGCGTTCGAGCTCGCCAGCGACCTCGCCGGCCTCCCGGACGTCGCAACCGGGGTGTTCGACCTCATCTCCATGCTGGGGTTCGTGGCAGTGCCGTTCGCCTTCCTGGCCGGGCTCCTGCGCAGTCGCTGGGCGCGCACCGGCGCCGTGTCGAGCGTGGTGGCCGGCGTTGGCGCCGCCGGCTCGGACGCGGCGGTGCGCGACACGCTCGCCGAGACGCTGGGCGACCCGTCGCTCGACATCGCCTACTGGCTGCCGGAGCTCGGCAGCTATGCCGACGGGGATGGCCGCCCGGTCGCCCTGCCGCAGCCCGGAAGCGGGCGGGCCTGGACGCCGGTGGCGCGCGACGGGGAGCCGATCGCGGCGCTCGTCCACGACGCCGCGCTGGCCGAGGATCCGGAGCTCGTGCGCGCTGCCGGGGCGGCCGCCGCGCTCGCGCTCGAGAACGCGCGGCTGGACGCCGAGCTGCGGGCCCGCGTCGAGGAGCTCCGAGCCTCCCGGACCCGGATCGTGGAGGCCGGCGACCGCGAGCGGCGCCGCTTGGAGCGCAACCTCCACGACGGCGCCCAGCAGCGGCTCGTGGCCGTCTCCCTGTCGCTCGGGCGGGCCCGGGGCAAGATCGCCGCCGACCCCGCCGGCGCGCGCACGCTGCTGGACGCTGCACAGGCCGAGCTCGACCAGGCGCTCGCCGAGCTGCGCGAGCTGGCCCGCGGGCTCCATCCGCCGGTCCTGGCCGAGCACGGGCTGCCCGCGGCGCTGGACGCGCTGGCCGGGCGCGCGCCGCTGCCAGTGGCCGTGCGGGCGCCCGCCGAGCCGCTGCCGGCACCGGTGGAGGCGGCGGCGTACTACGTCGCCGCCGAGGCGCTGGCGAACGTCGCCCGCTACGCGGACGCCGGCTCGGCGGCGGTGACGGTCTCACGGGCCAACGGCACCGCCGTGATCGAGGTGCGCGACGACGGGGTGGGCGGCGCCGACCCGGCCGCCGGCTCGGGCCTGCGCGGGCTCGCCGACCGCGTCGCCGCGCTCGAGGGCCGGCTCGAGGTGCGCAGCCCGGCTGGCGCCGGGACGGTCGTGCGCGCCTCCATTCCGTGTCCCGACCGCCCGGCATGAGCGCCGCCGGCCCGCTCACCGTGGTGATCGCGGAGGACTCGGTGCTCCTGCGCGCCGGCCTCGTCGCCCTCCTGCAGGACGCCGGGATCGAGGTCGCCGGCGAGGCCGGGGACGCCGAGGACCTCCTGCGCAAGGTCGGCGCCCACCGGCCCGCCGTCGTGGTGACCGACGTGCGGATGCCGCCCGGCCACGCCGACGACGGGCTGCGGGCCGCCGCCGAGATCCGCCGCCGCTGGCCGGGCACCGCGGTGCTCGTGCTGTCCCAGTACGTCGAGGCCCGCGCGGCGCTCGACCTCGTGGGAGAGGATGCGAGCGGCGTCGGCTACCTCCTGAAGGACCGCGTGGGCGACGTCGACGGGTTCCTGGGCGCTGTTCGCCGGGTGGCCAGCGGCGGCTCGGCCCTTGACCCGGAGGTCGTGGCCCAGCTCCTCGGCCGCCGCGAGGACCCGCTCGACGCGCTGACGCCCCGCGAGCGCGAGGTCCTGGCCCTGATGGCCGAGGGGCGGTCCAATCAGGCCATCTGCGAGGAGCTCGTGATCACCGAGCGCGCCGTCGAGAAGCACGTCACGGCGATCTTCGCCAAGCTCGGCCTGCCGCCGGCCCGTGAGGATCATCGCCGGGTGCTCGCCGTGCTGGCCTACGTGCGTTCCTGACGGGCGGGGTGCGGGTATCCGCACCCTCACACGCCAGCCTGCCCGACTGTGCGGGCACGCCTGCCGCGGGACGCTTCGGGCCGCATCGACCGACGCGAGGACGAGAACCATGACCGCCAGCCCGATCATCCAGACCGCCGACCTGCGCCGCCGCTACGGCCGCGGCCCGGCCGCCGTGAACGCCCTCGACGGGGTCACACTGAGCTTTCCCCGGGGCGCGTTCACGGCCATCATGGGCCCCTCCGGCTCGGGCAAGTCGACCCTCATGCACTGCCTGGCCGGCCTCGACCGCCCCACGGGCGGCTCGGTTTGGATCGATGGCGACGAGCTCTCGGCGCTCTCCGACGAGCAGCTCACCCGGCTGCGCCGTGACAAGATCGGCTTCGTCTTCCAGGCGTTCAACCTGCTGCCCGTGCTCACCGCCGAAGAGAACATCACGCTCCCCCTGGCCATCGCCCGCCAGCGGCCGGACCGCGCCTGGCTGGACCGCCTGGTCGACGCGGTCGGCCTCGGCGAGCGGCGCGGCCACCGGCCCGCCGCGCTCTCCGGCGGCCAGCAGCAGCGCGTCGCCGTGGCGCGGGCGCTGCTCACCCGCCCGGCCGTGCTCTTCGCCGACGAGCCGACGGGCAATCTCGACTCCGCCGCGTCGCACGAGGTGCTCGCCCTCCTGCGCCGGGCCGCCGACGAGTTCGGCCAGACCGTTGTGATGGTCACCCACGACCCCGGCGCCGCGGCGGTGGCCGACCGGGTCGTGGTGCTCGCCGACGGCCGCGTCGCGCACGACGGCGTCGCGCCCGATGCCGACGGCGTCCTGCGGCTCATGACGGCGGCCGCCTGATGTTCGCGCTGACCGTGCGCGGCCTCGCCGCGCGAAAGTTCCGGACGGCCATGACCGCCGCCGCGGTGTTCCTGGGCGTCGCCCTGATCTCCGGCACCTACATCCTCACCGACACGATCAACCGGACCTTCGACGGGATCTTCGCCACTGCGGCGCAGGGCGTCGACGTCAGCGTCACGCCGAAGGAGACCTTCACCCAGAACGGCAATCCGCCCGGCTTCAGCCAGGCCCTGCTCGCGAAGGTGCGCGCGACCGACGGCGTGGCGAAGGCCGCTGGCGGCGTGTTCGACCAGGCGGCGATCCTCAACAAGCAGGGCGACCCGATCTCGACCAAGGCGCCGTCCTTCGTGACGGCGGCCGAGCCGGCGCCGTTCAACCCGTTTCGCTACACGCAGGGCCGGGCGCCCGCCGGCCCCGGCGAGGCGGCGCTCGACGCCTCGGCCGCGCAGAAGGCGGGCTACCGGCTCGGCGACCGCGTCGTGATCGCGGGCAACGGGCCCAAGCGGGCGTTCCGGCTCGTCGGGATCGTGACCTTCGGCAGTTCGAACTCGCTCGCCGGCGCCAGCGCCGCCGTCCTGACGCTGCCGGCGGCCCAGGCCGTCCTGGACCAGCGGGGCAGCCTCGAGTCGATCGACGCGCAGATTCGCCCGGGCACGTCGCCGCAGGCCGTGATCGCGCGGCTGCGCGCCGTGCTCCCGGCCACCGTCACGGTTCGCACCGGAGAGCAGCAGGCGCAGTCGCAGGCCAAGGACACAAAGGGCGGATTCTCCTTCCTGACGACGCTGCTGCTCGTCTTCGCCGGCATCGCCCTGTTCGTCGGGGCGTTCATGATCTTCAACACCTTCTCGATCACCACGGCGCAGCGGACGCGCGAGTTCGCCCTGCTGCGGACGCTCGGCGCCACGCGCCGGCAGGTGCTGCGCGCCGTCGTCGGGGAGGCGCTGGTCGTCGGCCTGCTGGCCTCGGTGCTCGGCCTCGCCGCCGGCCTGGTCATCGCGCCGGCGCTCAAGGGACTGTTCAAGGCGTTCGGCGCGGACCTGCCCGCTCAGGGGACTGTCGTGCAGCCGCGCACGATCGTCGTGTCGCTGCTCGTCGGGACGCTCGTGACCCTGGCGGCCTCGCTGCCGCCCGCCCTGCGGGCCACCCGCGTGCCGCCCGTCGCCGCCCTGCGCGAGGGGGCGACGCTCCCGGCCGGGCGCCTCGCCCGCCTGCGCACGCCCTTCGGGATCGCGGTGGCTGCCGTCGGGGTGCTCCTCCTGTGCCTCGGCCTCTTCGGCGACGGCGGCCTCGCCCTCGTCGGCGCGGGCGCCGGCGTCGTGTTCCTCGGGGCCGCGATGCTCTCCCGCTACGTCGTGCGCCCGCTCGCCGGCCTCATCGGCGCGCCGATGCGCCGGCTGCGCGGCGTGACCGGCCTGCTGGCCCGGGAGAACGCCACCCGCAACGCCGCGCGCACCGCGTCGACGGCGGCGGCGCTGATGATCGGCCTCGCGCTCGTGACCTTCGTCAGCATCTTCGCCGCGGGCGCGAAGGCCTCGGTCGACGCGGCCGTGGACTCGGGCTTCTCGGGCGCGTTCGTGGTCAAGAGCAGCAGCGGTTTCGGCACGGTGCCGGCCGCGGCGGCCGCGTCGATCCGGGCGGTGCCCGGGGTGGCCCGGGTGGCCCAGGTCCGCAGCGTCGAGACGAAGGTCAAGGGGATCGGAGGGACGGCCCAGATCAGCGGCATCGACACCGTGAACCTGCCGCCGATGTTCACGTTCGGGTGGGTCAAGGGGTCTGAGGCAGTCCTGGGCGCGCTCGGCAGCCGCAGCGCGGCGATTTCGAAGCAGTACGCGGAGTCGCACGGCCTGAAGGTCGGCGAGCCCATCGTGGCCGTCAGCGCCCAGGGCCGGCGCGTTCCGCTCGTCGTGCGCGGCATCTACGACGACAAGAGCGACCTGCTCGGGGACATCACGGTGAGCCTCGCGGTCGCCCGGTCGGGCTTTGGCGCCACGCAGGACCAGGTCGCCTTCGTCGCGACCGCGCCGGGGGCCAGCCAGGCCGCGGTCGGCCAGCGGATCAGCCGGCTGCTCGCCGCCCGCTATCCGACGGTCGAGTCCCAGACCAAGCAGGAGTACAAGGACGACGTCGCGAGCCAGATCAACCAGCTCCTCAGCTTCTTCTATGTGCTCCTCTCGCTGTCGGTGATCGTCTCGCTCTTCGGAATCGTCAACACGCTGGCGCTGTCGATCTACGAGCGCACCCGCGAGCTGGGCCTGCTGCGGGCCGTGGGCATGTCGCGCCGCCAGGTGCGCACGATGGTCCGCTACGAGGCGGTGATCACGGCGATGATCGGCGCCGTCCTCGGCCTCGGGCTCGGCGTGTTCTTCGCCGCCGTCATGACGCCGGCGCTCGAGGACGAGGGCTGGGTGTTCGTCCTCCCCGGCGGAACGCTCGTCGCCCTGCTCATCATGGCTGCGCTGGCCGGGGTCCTCGCGGCCATCGGCCCGGCACGCCGGGCGGCAAAGCTCGACGTGCTCGACGCGCTGGCGTACGAGTAGCTCGCCGGCCGGCGCGCAGCGCCGGGCTCCCGCGGCTCCGCGGGCTTCCGCGGCGCCGCGGGCTCCAGGCCACCCCTTCTCCCGGGACTGGCTAGTCCCGGCTAGCAGTTTTTGGATAGCCGCGGCTAGCCATTCTTGAACGGGACCCTGCTTTCGCACGCGCCGGGACCGGTTGGCCGCACATCAGCACGCACTCGGTGACGGTTCGCCCCCGGTCGCTTGGCGATCGGGGGCCTCGCGGCGCCGCCGACCCGGCGCCCTAGCATCCTGTGCGCCGTGCCCGCCCCGGTCGACACCGCGCCGCCGCCGGTCTCCGCGCCTCCCCGGCGGGCGGCGGAGTCCGCCGCCGCGGCGTCGCCGGAACCGCGCGCGGGGCCTGCGGCGCGCCGCTGGGCCTGGCCGGCGGCGCTGGCCGCGCTGATCGCCGGCGGACTCGCGCTGCGCCTGTGGGGCCTGCGCCACGGGCTCCCGTACGTCTACAACGTGGACGAGCAGGCGCACTTCGTGCCGCGGGCGATCGGATTCTTCGGCCACTCGTTCAACCCGCACTACTTCGTCAATCCCCCGGCGTTCACGTACGTGCTCCATGCGGTGGTCGCGGTGTGGTTCGGCGGCGGCACCGGCGCCGCCCGGGCGATGAGCGCCGATCCTGCCGAGGTCTTCGCGGTCGCCCGGGGGGTGAGCGCGGCCCTCGGGGCGGCGGCGGCGGGGCTGCTCGCGCTGGCGGCAGCGCGCCTGCTCGGCAGCCGCGCGGCCGGGCTGCTGGCGGGCGGCCTGCTCGCCGTCGCGTTCCTGCCCGTCCACTACGGCCATCTCGCGCTGAACGACGGTCCGGCGCTGGCCGCCGTCGCGCTGGGGCTGCTGGGCGCCGCGGGCGTGCTCAGGCGTGGGCGGCGGCGGGACTACCTGCTGGCGGGCGCCGCGGTCGGGCTGGCGGCCGCCACGAAGTACACCGCCGGCATCGTCCTGCTCCCCGTGCTGGGAGCCGCGGCCGTCGCGGCCCGCCGCGACGGCGCCCGCGCCGCCGCCGGCGGCCTCGCGCTTGGCCTCGCGGCCGCCCTCGGCGCGTTCGTGGCGGCCAACCCGTACGCGGCGCTCGATGCGGGCGCGTTCGCCCATGGCCTGGCGAAGCAGGCCAGCGCGGCGGGCTCGACCACGAAGCTGGGGGCCAGCGGGGCGGGCGGCCACGAGTTCTACCTGGCGACGCTGGCCTGGGGCTTCGGCTGGCTGCCGGCCGCTGCGGCCGCCGCCGGGGCGCTGGGGACCGCCTGGCGCGACCGCCGGCTCGCGCTCGTCCTCGTCCCCGGCCCGGTGCTCTTCTGGCTGTGGATGGGCGCCCAGGATCGCCACTTCGGCCGCTGGCTCATGCCGGTCCTCCCGATCCTCTGCGTGCTGGCGGCGTGGGCGGCGCTGCACGCGGTCCGGGCGGTTCGCCGGCGCCGGCCCGGCCTGGCCGCGCCTGCGGCGGCGGCGCTCGCAGCGGCCCTGCTCGCCCAGGGCCTCGTGGCGAGCGTCCACAACGACGCCGTGCTTGCCCGGGCCGACACGCGCAACCTCGCGCGCGCCTGGCTGGAAGACCACGTCCCGGCCGGCGCTGCCGTGGTCGTCGAGCCGATCGTGCCGGACCGGTGGGTGGCACGGTGGCGCGCGCTCCCGGCTGGGGCCGCCGACGGCCAGGGTGCCCTCCTGGCGCCGGCGCGGGCGCTGCCGGGGCGGGCCTGCCGGGGGCTGCGGCCGGCCTGGCCGCCCGGCTCGCCGCGACGGTGGCGGCGCCGCGCGCGATCGGGGGCGTGCCGCTGCAGCGGCTGCCGCGCTCGCCGCGCATCGTGGGCGCCGAGGGGTACGAGCGCAGCCTGTGGCCCGGCCTCCTCGCCGCCTACCGCCGTGCGGGGGCGTGCTGGGTCGTGACGGGCTCCACGCAGCAGGGGCGGGCCGCGGCCCAGCCGGCGCGGGTGCCCGGGGCGGTGGCGTACTACCGTGCGCTGCGGCGAGAGGGCACCGTGGCGGCGCGCTTCCGGCCCGTGGACCCGGGTGATGCGGCGATTCCGTTCGACTTCGACCAATCGTTCAACGCCGCGGCACTGCGGGTGCGGCGGGCCGGGCCCGAGGTCGTCGTCTATCGGCTGCACGGGGGCGCGTGCGGCGCCGCTCCGCGGGGGCGCGCGGCTGACGCCGCCGTCAGCGCCCTATCCTCCCGGGGGCGGACTCTCCCATGAGCGTCACGACCGACACCGATCTCCTGCACCTCGCCCGGACCCTCGAGCTGGCCGAGCAGGGGCGCGGGCACGTGAGCCCGAACCCGCTCGTCGGCGCCGTGATCGTGCAGGACGGGGAGGTCGTGGGGGAGGGCTATCACGCCGAGTTCGGCGGCCCGCACGCGGAGGTCGTCGCGCTCGACGACGCCCACGGACGCGGCCGCGACCCCCGCGGCGCGACGCTCTACGTCTCGCTCGAACCCTGCTGCCACCAGGGCAAGACCCCGCCGTGCACCGACGCGATCGCCGCCGCGGGGCTCGCCCGGGTCGTCGTGGCGTCGGACGACCCCTCGGCCAAGGCCGCCGGGCGCGGCCTGGGGATCCTCCGGGACGAGGGCGTGGACGTCGCTGTCGCCGACGGCCGGCTCGCCGCCCGCGCGCGGCGGCTCAACCAGCCGTTCCGCAAGCACGCCCGCACCGGGCGCCCGTGGGTGCGCTTCAAGTCCGCGATGACGCTCGACGGCAAGGTCGCCACCGAGACCGGCGACTCGAAATGGATCTCCAGCGAGCCGAGCCGGGCCCTGGCGCACCGCTGGCGGGCCGAGTGCGACGCCGTCGCCGTCGGGATCGGCACGGCCATGGCCGACGACCCCCGCCTCACCGCGCGGATCGACGGCGATCACCGCCAGCCTCGCCGCGTGGTCTTCGACTCCCTCGCCCGGCTGCCGATCGCCTCCCAGCTCGTGCGCGAGGCGCCCGACGTGCCGCTCACCGTCGTGGTCTCCCGTGCGGCACCGCGGACGGCCATCGCCGCCCTCGTCGGCGCAGGCGCCGACGTGATCGTGGCCACCGGCCAGAACGAGCCGGCGCGCGTGTGCTCGGCGCTGGACCAGCTCGGCGCCCAGGGCATCACGTCGGTCCTGCTCGAGGGCGGCCCGCACCTGGCCGGCGCCTTCCTCGACGCCGGCGAGATCGACGAGCTGCGCCTCTTCCTCGCGCCGATCGTCCTCGGCGGGCGCACGGCCCGCGACCCCATCGAGGGCGAGGGCCCCGAGCGCATCTCGGAGGCCGTCCGGGCGCTCAGCTTCGACTGGGAGCCGGTCGGCGACGACCTGCTCGTGTCGGCCCGGCTGCGGGAGTGGTAGGCGTGTTCACCGGCCTCGTCCAGGATCTGGGAACCGTCGGCGCCGTCGACCGCACCGCAGACGGAGCCCGCGTGCGCATCGCCACCGGGCTGGCCGGCGAGCTGGCCGAGGGCGACTCGATCGCCGTGAACGGCGTGTGCCTCACGGCCACCGCGGCCCGCGACGGCGCCTTCTCCGCCGACGTCATGGAGGAGACGCTGCGGCGCTCGTCGCTCGGCGTCCTGGCGCCCGGGCGCCGCGTGAACCTCGAGCTGCCGCTGCGCGCCGCCGACCGCCTGGGCGGGCATGTCGTCCAGGGCCACGTCGACGGGCTCGGCACCGTGACCGCGGTCGCCGACGAAGGCTTCGCCCGGCTGGTGACGATCGCCCCCGGCGACGAGGCGCTGCTGCGCTACGTCGTCGAGAAGGGCTCGATCGCCGTCGACGGCGTCAGCCTCACCGTCGCGCAGCTCGGCGACGACGACTTCACCGTGTCCCTCATCCCCGAGACGCTGGAGCGCACGACGCTCGGCGCCGCGGCGCCCGGGGATCCCGTCAACCTCGAAGCCGACGTGCTGGCCAAGTACGTCGAGAGGCTGGTGACCGTCCGATGAGCACGCAGCGCACGAACGCCTCGTTCGCCACGATCGACGAGGCGATCGACGACATCCGGCAGGGCAAGATGGTCGTCGTCTGCGACGACGAGGACCGCGAGAACGAGGGCGACCTCACGCTCGCGGCGCAGTTCGCCACGCCCGAGGCGATCAACTTCATGGCGAAGGAGGGCCGGGGCCTCGTCTGCCTGGCCCTCACGCCAGACCGCTGCGACGAACTCGGCCTCGATCTCATGGCGGCGAAGAACGAGTCGCCCTACGAGACCCCGTTCACCGTGACGATCGAAGCCCGCGAGGGCGTCACGACCGGCATCTCGGCTGCCGACCGCGCCCGCACCGTCCAGGTGGCGATCGACCCGAGCACGGCGCCCCGCGACCTCGTCCAGCCCGGCCACGTCTTCCCGCTCAAGGCGAAGCCGGGAGGCGTGCTGGAGCGCGTAGGCCAGACCGAGGCGGCCGTCGACCTCGCCCGCCTCGCCGGGCTGATCCCGGCCGGGGTGATCTGCGAGATCATGAACGACGACGGGACCATGGCCCGCGTCGACGACCTCGTGCCCTACTGCGCGCGCCACGGCCTGAAGATGGTCACGGTCGCCGACCTGGTGGCCTACCGGCGCCGGCACGACAAGCTCGTCGAGCGCGTGGTCGCCACCTCGCTCCCCACGGCGTTCGGGGACTTCACCGTCGTCGGGTACCGCTCGCTCGTCGACGACAAGCACCACGTCGCGATGGTGAAGGGGGACGTGGCCGGGGCCGCCGACGTGCTCGTCCGGGTGCACAGCGAGTGCCTCACGGGCGACGTCTTCCACTCGCTGCGCTGCGACTGCGGCCAGCAGCTCGAGGCGGCGCTGTCGCAGATCGAGGCGGCGGGCCAGGGGGTGCTGCTCTACCTCGCCCAGGAGGGCCGCGGCATCGGGCTCCTGAACAAGCTGCGGGCCTACAAGCTGCAGGAGGGCGGCCTGGACACGGTCGATGCCAACCTCGAGCTCGGGCTGCCGGCCGACCTGCGCGACTACGGCATCGGCGCCCAGATCCTCGGCGACCTCGGCCTCACGTCGATCCGCATCCTCACGAACAACCCGAAGAAGATCCTCGGGCTCGAGGGGTACGGGCTGTCGGTGACCGAGCAGGTCCCGATCCAGTTCGTGGCCAACGAGCACAACGAGGCGTACCTGAACGCCAAGCGGGAGCGGATGGGCCACACGCTGCACCACCAGGGGCTGCCGCTCGACGAGGAGATGATCCAGTCCGAGCTGGCCGAGGACCGGGTCCGCGACGGCGGCACCGCCCGCGGGCCCGCCGCCGGCGAGGACGGCGGAGCCGCGGCGTGAGGAGCCGGCCCGGCCCGCGCTTCGCGATCGTCGTCGGCCGGTTCTACGCCGACCTGGCCGACCGGCTCGTGGCCGGCGCCACCGCGACGTTCGAGGCCGCGGGAGCCGAGGGCGTCGACGTCTTCGACGTGCCCGGCGCCTTCGAGCTGCCCCTCGCCGCCCGGTATGCCGCCGAGTCCGGCCGGTACGCGGGCGTGGCCTGCCTCGGGGCGGTGATCCGGGGGGAGACCTCGCACTACGACCACGTCTGCGCCGAGGCCGCGCGCGGCATCATGGACGTCCAGCTCTCGACCGGCGTGCCGTGCGGGTTCGGGCTGCTGACCGTCGAGACGATGGAGCAGGCGCTGGCCCGAAGCGGCGGCGGCAAGCGCGACGAGGGCCGCGATGCCGCCGAGGCCGTTCTCGGGCTCCTGCGGGTGCAGCACGGGGTTGTCGGGCCGTAGGACGCGGCGCGACGCCGCGCTCGCCGGGCGCGCGCTGCTACCCTCGTCCGTCCCATGGCCAAGGTCTGTCACAGCTGCGGGAAGGGCCCCGCGTTCGGCCAGAGCCGCAGCCACTCGATGGTTGCGACCAAGCGCCGCTTCAACCCGAACCTGCAGAAGGTCCGGATCGACGTGGGCGGCGCGCCACGCCGCGTGTACGTCTGCACGCGCTGCCTGAAGGCCGGCAAGGTCACCAAGGCGCTCTGAGCGCCTCCGGGCCAGCGACTAGGCTCCTGGCCTGACTCGCGTCGCCCCGACCCCTGCCGTGTCCGATCCCAGCCTCGTCCGCTTCCGCGCCGCCGTTGCGGCCGGCCTTGCGTACCTCGAGTCCCGGCGCCAGGAGGTCAACGACCTCAACGTGTTCCCGGTCGCCGACGGCGACACCGGGGACAACATGGTCCTGACCCTGCGCGCCGTCCTGGACGAGCTGGACCGGCTTGCCGAGTCCAGCGACCGCGCGCTGGACCAGATCGGACGTGACGAGATCGTCGAGTCGGTGGCCAGCGCCGCCCTGCTCGGGGCCCGCGGGAACAGCGGCGTGATCCTCTCCCAGCTCATCCGCGGTGCCGCCGAGGAGCTCGCCTCGCGCCCCGGGGAGCTCGTCGACCCGGTGCTGGTGGCGGCGGCGATGGCCCGCGCGGCGGATCGCGCCTACGCGTCGGTGCGGTCCCCCGCCGAGGGCACGATCCTCACGGTCGTCCGGGAGATGGCCACCCGGCTGACCTCCGAGGTCGCCCACATGCCCGACTCGCGTCTGAACGACGGCGCCACCGCCGCCGAGCAGGACGCGGCGCTCGCCGCGGTGCTCCAAACCGCGATCGAGGCGGGGGAGCAGTCGGTCAAGCGCGGGCCCGACCTTCTGCCGGTCCTCCGCGAGGCGGGCGTCGTGGACGCGGGCGGGCATGCGGTCACGATCATGTTTGCCGGCGTCCTGGCGGCGCTGACCGGGGAGGAGGTCGGCCCGGCGCACGATCCCGAGCGCTACGCGCCTGCCCGGATCACCCATCCCCAGCACGAGTCCTCGACCTACCGCTACTGCACGAACTTCGCGGTGACCGGCCACGACCTCGAGGCGGGCGCGTTCATCGCCGCGCTCGAGGTGATCGGCGACTCGGTCCTCGTGGTCGGCGACGAGCGCACGCTGAAGGTCCACGTGCACACCGACGACCCGGAGGAGGCCACCGCGCTCTTCGCCAGCGCGGGGGAGGTGTCCCGGCTCGACGTCGCCGACATGCACGAGCAGGTGGCCGAGCGCGACCAGCGGCTCACGCACGATGGCGATTTCGGGGACGCCCCGGCGCCGGAGGCGACCTGCGGCCTGCTCGCCGTCGTGGCCGGCGACGGGATGCGCCGGCTCTTCGAGGGGCTGGGCGCCCACACCCTGGACGGCGGCGCCACGCTGAACCCGTCGACCATGGAGCTGCTGGCCGGCGTCCACGCCGTGCCGGCCGAGCAGGTGGTGATTCTTCCGAACAGCCCCAACGTGATCATGGCTGCCGAGCGGGCTGCGGAACTCTCCGACAAGGAGGTGCGCGTCGTCGCGGCGCGCTCGCAGCAGGCGGGCCTGTCTGCGGCCGTGGGCCTCGAGCCGGGCCACGACGCCGACTGGAACGCCGCCGAGATGGAGGCCGCGCTGCAGTTCGTGCGGTCCGGCGGCGTCGCACCGGCGGCGCGGGACGACGCGCAGGGCCGCTTCGCCGCCGGCGACGCCGTCGGCTTCGTCGATGACGAGATCGTCGCGTGGGGCGCCGCCGAGTCCGCCTTGGCCGACGTCCTGTCCCGCCTGGGGGAGGACGCCGAGATCATCACCTGCATCGCCGGGGACGGCGCCCCGCTCGCGCCCGCGCAGGTCGCCGCCCTGGCGCCGGCGGGCGCCGAGCTCGAGCTGCGCGACGGCGGCCAGCCGAGCTGGTGGTGGCTCGTCGCGGCGGAGTAGCCCGGCTGGCGGGGGCCGCGGTCAGGCCCGGCGGGCGGTCCAGGCGTTCGTCGCGCTGAAGCAGGCGGCGATCGTCAGCGTCGAGAACCCGGTCGCCGGGTTGTAGGCCAGCCAGTTCATGTTGTAGGTCACCTTCACCGTCCCGCTGGCGCGGCGGCCGGCGATGGCTCCCCGCCCGGTTCCCCGCACGGCGTACAGGGTCTGCAGGATTCCCGTCTTGGGCGTCCGGAACTGCTCCTTCGCCCGCTTGAAGGAGAACGAGAACGTTCCCCGCTTCGACACCCTCGACGGGGCCGCCGGCGCCACGACGTAGATCATGCTGGCGCTGCGGGCCGGCGCGGCTGAGACGCAGGTGATCGAAAGCGTCGCCTGGAACCGGCTCACCGCCCCGCCGCTCACGCGGAACGACACGGCGCCGCCGTTGCGGGTCTTGCCGGCGAAGCGCGTGGCCGCGGCGGCGGGAACGGCCGCGGCGAGCAGCACGGCGGCGGCAAGGGCGGCGGCAGCCGAAAGGCGGCCCGCCCCAAGCCGAGGCAGAGACGCCATCCTGACCAGCGGGGTCGGTCGAGCGGGCATGCTTCAAGGTTCCCGCCAGCCGGCTCGTCGCGCATCGGGGGAGTGCCGCCGATCTGCCCGGCGGACTACCGGCGCCGGCCGGCGGGGTGAGCGCAGGGCGAAGCTGGCCGGCGCGGCGGGCTGGATCTGCCGGGCAAGAGCCGCGCTATCGTCAGCGCATGCGCATGCGCGTGCGTGCCGGGGTGACAGCGTTCGCCTTGGCGATGTGTCTTTCCCCGCTGGCGGCGAGCTCCGCGGCGCAGCCTGGCCAGCTGGCGTCGGGCACGTACGCGGTGACGGTGCACAATGGCGGGACGGTCTACCGGGGGACCATGACCCTGCAGGTGAAGGGCAGCGTGATCACCGGGTCGTCGAGGTGGACGTGCTGTCCCGGCGCCCGGGTGGATCCCCTCAGCGGGACCGTGACCGGGTCGACCGTGACGATCCGCCGCGACTGCCGCGGACAGGGGCAGACCGCCTGCCGCCTGCAGACCTTCGTGGGCCGGATCGTGACGGACCCGAAGGACCCGGCGGCTGGCACGCTGAGCGGCGGATGGAGCGGGGACGGGATGGGCCCCGCGAACAACACCTTCACCATGAAGGTCCGGCTGAAAACGCCGAAGGTGAGGCTGTCGGGCCGGGTGACGTGTGGGGTCTGCGGCGGCACGCCGGTGTCCGGGGTGCGCGTGGTGGCGTCGCGGTCGGGTGGCGGGCCCGGTCGGGCGACGAGCGGCAGGGATGGCCGGTATGCGATGCGGCTGGCTCCCGGCACGTATCGGGTGGCGGTGGCGGGCCGGCGGGCGGCGCCTGAGAACCGGGTGGTGGTTCTCGAGCGGGATGTGCGTGCGGCGGACTTCCGGACGTGTCCCTCGGCCGCCGGCCGCCGGGCGGCGGGGGCGGCGCGGTCGCGGTGTTCGGTGGACGTTCCAATCAGCGTCGTCGACCTGACCGGGCGGCCGGTCGCCGGGGTTGGCGTGGTGGCGGTGGGGGCGTCGTCTGCGGGTGAGGTGCGTGACGTGACGCGGCCCAATGGCGTGGCGACGCTGACGCTGCCCGAGGGCGAGTGGGCGATCAACCTCGACAGCTCGTTGCGCGAGCTGGGGAGGACCCGGCAGCTGTTTGACCTGTACGGCGTCACCGTGTACCAGCCGGGCTTCGTCCCGCCGCCGGTCGGCCCGCTCGGGCGGCCCGAGCTCGTCGAGAGCTCGGAGCTGTATGGCTACTCGAGCCCGCGCTGCCCGGGGCGCCCGTACGCGGCAGGCGGGGATTTCTTCGGGGGCTGCGTGATCAAGGTCGATCCGGCTGCGGCGCTGCCGCGGGTCGGGATGACTGCGCACCTGCATCCCTTCCTCGCGACGTGGCGCCACGGGCGGCGCGGGGACGGGCCGGTGCGCTTTGCGCTCCACGTGCCCCAGCTCGGCATCGAGCTGCACTCGAACCGCCCGTCGGGCGCGGTCCGGTTCTACTTCCCCTGGGAAGGCGCGCAGGGCACGCCGCCAGCCCCAGGGGTGGCTGGTGTCGAGGCGTTCGACGGGTGGGGGATGTCGCGTCCGGGCATCTTCACGCGCTGCTCGCCCGGCCAGCTCGTTGGCAGCGGCTGCGCCCCCAGCCTGGGAGCGACGCAGCGGGTGCTCGAGTTCGACGTCGCCTTCGCCTGAGGTGCCAGGCCCGGGATGCGCCGCCGGCACGTCTGGCGAGCCGCCTGAACACGGTGCGCCTGGCGGCCGTTCGGCCGCGGCCGACCGCTGCCCTCGCCATCATGGGGCGCCCGCCATGCCCGCCGCCGCACCCCGCCGCTTCGCCACCGCCGAGCCGTTCACCCCTGAGGAACTGGCCGGCGCCGTGCTGCACTCGCTGCCGCATCCGTCCCGGCTGGCCGAGCCGGTGCCGCTCAAGCCCGACCGCGCGGCGAAGGCCGCCGCGGCGCTCGGGATCGACACCGTCGGCGGCCTGCTCGAGCACCTCCCGGCGCGGCACGACGACCGTCGCGAGGCGACCGCGGTGGCCGACCTCGTGCCGGGCACCGACGCCACGGTCATCGTCGAGGTGCGGCGCATCGCGCAGCGCCCGACCCGCCGCCGGCGCTTCTCGCTCGTCGAGGCCACGGTCGCCGACGCGACCGGACCGGTGAAGGCCGTGTGGTTCAACCAGCCGTGGGTCGTCAAGCGCCTGCCGCCGGGCACCCGCGTCGTGCTGCACGGCAAGTACGAGGGCCGCCACCAGATCCGGGTGAGCGAGTACGAGCTCGCCGGGTCGGGCGAAGGGGTCCCGGCGGCGGCGACGGACCCGGCCGGGGGCGCCCCGGGCGCGCCCGCGGTCGAGGGCCACTCGGTCGGGTTCGTGCCGGTCTACCCGGCCACGGAGGGGTTGGCGGCGGCCCGCATCCGCGAGCTGGCCTGGACCCACCGCGAGGCGATCGCCGACGTCGTCGAGCCGCTGCCCGGGCGGCTGCGGGCCGCCGAGGGGCTGCCCGACCGGCCGGCGGCGCTGCACGCCGTCCACTTCCCCGAGGCGGAGGGCGACGCCGAGGCGGGCCGCGCCCGGCTGGCCTTCGAGGAGCTGCTGCTCCTCCAGCTCGAGCTGCTGCGCCGGCGCGGCCAGCGGCGCGCGGCGGCCAGCGCCCCGGTGCTCGACGGCGCCGGCGCGGGGCTGGCCGAGCGGTGGCTGGCCGGCGGGCTGCCGTTCGCCCCGACCGGCGACCAGCAACGGGCGATCGACGCGATCTTCGCCGACCTCGGCCGGGACCGCCCGATGCAGCGGCTCCTCATGGGGGAGGTCGGGTCCGGCAAGACGGTCGTCGCGCTCGCCGCGATGCTCCGGGCGCTGGACCACGGGATGCAGGCGGCGCTCATGGCGCCGACCGAGACGCTGGCCGAGCAGCACTTCGCGACGATCCAGGCGCTCCTGGGCGGCGAGAGCGTCCCGCTCGCCCTGCTCACCGGCTCGACGCCGGCGGCCCAGCGCCGCGACGTGCTCGGCAAGCTGGAGACCGGCCAGCTCGGGCTGCTCGTCGGCACCCACGCGCTCATCGAGGAGTCCGTGGCCTTCGACCGGCTGGCCGTGGCCGTGGTCGACGAGCAGCACCGGTTCGGGGTGCGCCAGCGCACCGCGCTGGACCGCAAGGCGGCCGGCGGCCACGCGCCGCACGTGCTCCACCTGACGGCGACGCCGATCCCTCGAACGCTGGCGCTGACGGCCTACGGCGACCTCGACGTGACCGTCCTGCGCGAGCTGCCCGCCGGCCGCCGCCCCATCGCCACCCATGTCGCCAGCGGCGAGCGCGAGCGCGCGCGGGCCTACGAGCGCATCCGCGAGGAGCTGCGGGCGGGGCGCCAGGCCTTCGTGGTCTGCCCGCTCGTCGAGGAGTCCGAGGCCCTCCAGGCCCGCGCCGCCACCGCGGAGCACGAGCGGCTCGCCCGCACCGAGTTCAAGGACTTCCGCGTTGTCCTGCTCCACGGCCAGATGCGCCCGAAGGAGAAGCAGGCGGCGATGGAGGCGTTTGCCGCGGGCGGGGCGGACGTGCTCGTCGCCACGACCGTGATCGAGGTCGGGATCGACGTGCCCAACGCCACCGTGATGCTCGTCGAGGACGCCGAGCGCTACGGCATCTCCCAGCTGCACCAGCTGCGCGGGCGCGTCGGGCGGGGCGAGCACCCGTCGCTCTGCCTGCTGTTCGGCCCCAAGGACGCGCCCCGGCTGCGCGCGCTGGCCGCGCACGACGACGGCTTCGACCTGGCTGAGATCGACCTCGAGCTGCGCGGGGAAGGGGAGATCATCGGCACCCGCCAGTCGGGCCTGGCCGCGTTCCGGGTGGCGCGGCTGCCCCAGGATGCCGCCCTGCTGGACCGCGCCCGCCCGCTTGCCGAGGCGCTGCTGGCCGCGGACCCGGAGCTCGCCGAGCCCGACCACGTCCTGCTCGACGGCGCCCTGCGCGAGCGCTACGGCACCGGCGCGCCCGAGCCCATTCCGGCGTGAGGGTCGTCGCGGGCCGGTACGGCGGCCGCCCCCTGCGCGCCCCGGCCGGCACCGGCACCCGGCCCACCAGCGACCGGGTCCGCGAGGCGCTCTTCTCCGTGCTCGGCGACGGCGTGGCCGGCGCGCGGGTGCTCGATCTCTTCGCAGGCTCGGGGGCGCTGGGCATCGAGGCGCTCTCCCGGGGCGCCGCCAGCGCCGAGTTCGTGGACCGCGACCGCCGGGCGGCTGCGGCGGTCCGGGCCAACCTCGACGCCCTCGGGGCCGGCGGCGAGGTGCGCCGCGCCGACGCCCGGTCCGCCCTCCGGAACGCACGGGCGGCGGGCCGCGTCTACGATCTGGTCTTCCTCGACCCGCCCTACCGTGCCGCACCGGGGCTGGGGCGGGAGCTCTCCGAGGCGCTGGCGCCGGTCCTGGCGCCCGGTGCGGTCGTCGTGGCCGAGAGCGACCGCCGCGCGCCGCTGGCGCTCGAGTTGCCCCAGATCGACGAGCGCCGCTACGGCGACACCCTCATCCGACTGCACTCCCCATGACTCCAAGCAACCGCATCGCCATCTGCCCGGGCTCCTACGACCCGGTCACGAACGGCCACCTCGATGTGATCACCCGCACGGCGGGCCTCTTCGACGAGGTCATCGTCGCCGTGGTGAACCTGCCGATCCGCAAGGGCAAGACGCTGTTCGACATCGACGAGCGGCTCGCGTTCGTGACCGAGGCGACCGCCGGCCTCGGGAACGTCACGGCCAAGCCGTTCTCGAACCTCGTGGTCGACTTCGCCCGGGAGCAGGGGGCGATGGCGATCGTCAAGGGCCTGCGCGCGATCTCGGACTTCGAGTACGAGACGGAGATGAACCACCTCAACCGCCAGCAGGCCCCGGAGATAGAGTCCGTCTACCTGATGTCCTCTTCGCAGTACAGTTTCCTGAGCTCGAGCGGGGTGAAGGAGTTGGCCACGTTCGGGGGAAACATCGACGATCTCGTGCCCAAGACGGTTGCCGTGCGGTTGAAGGAAGCTCTCGCCCGGTGACGAACTGAGGTTTCGCCATGGATGTCCTCGTACTCATCGACAAGCTCGACGACGTCGTGCACAACGCCAAGCCGGTCCCGCTGACCGACCAGGTGCGTGTCGACAAGGAGGAGATCTACGACATCCTCGATCAGATGCGCGCCACGATCCCTGAGGAGATCAAGCAGGCGCGCTGGATCGTCAAGGAGCGTCAGGAGATGCTGGCGGAAGCCAAGCGCGAGGCCGAGCGCATCGTCAAGGAGGCGCGCGACCGCCAGGAACGGCTGATCTCCCAGGAGGAGGTCACCAAGCAGGCCGAGCGGGCCGCCGAGGACATCATCGAGGACGCCCGCGCCCGCGAGCGCGAGATCCGTCTGGGCGCCGAGGACTACGCCGACGAGATCCTCAACACGCTCGAGGTCAACCTCTCGAAGTTCATCGCCGCCGTCCAGCGCGGCCGCGAGCGGCTCGCCGGCAAGGACGAGACCGCCGACGTCGCCTGACACTTCGGTGGCGGACGACGCCGCCACCGAGCCGCTGGCGCCCGACGCCGGGGATGACGCTGCGGCCCGTTCCGAGTCCGAGTCGGTGCGCAGCGAGCGGGTCTTCGACCTCGCCCGCACGACGGCCTTCTCCGACGGCGTCTTCGCGATCGCGATCACGCTGCTCGTGCTCACCATCGAGGTGCCGAAGGTGGATCCCGGCGAACTCGCGCGGGCGATCGGCGACCTGAGCGACTCCTTCCGCTCGTACGCGATCTCGTTCGCGGTGATCGGGCTCCTGTGGTTCCGTCACCACCGGATGTTCGCCGCCCTGGGGGAGGTGGACGCCCGGACGGTGGTGGTCAACCTCGTCTACCTCGGGTTCGTCGCGTTCATCCCGTTTCCAACCGACGTGCTCGGGGAGTACGGGAACGAGCCGATCTCGGTCGCGCTCTACGCCGGGACGATCGCGGTCGTCGGCCTCTTGGCGGCCTGGATGTGGATGCACGCCTTCCGGGCCGGCCTGCTCACCAAGGCCGGAGCCGAGCTGATCAGCGAGTACTCGCCGGTCACGATGCTGATCGTGCCGGCGGTGATGCTCGCCTCGATCCCGGTCGCCTACCTCGTCTCACCGGACGTGGCCGAGTGGACGTGGCTGCTGATCTTCCTTGGCCGGGTCGTCGCCCGGCGCCGCGCGCCGCGCTTCGGCAATCCGCCGGCGTAGCGCACCGCCGGGTCAGCGCACGTCGAAGCCCGCCAGCCCGGCCGGCGGCTCCTCGGCCACGTCGACCGACTCGACCCGCGCCCGCGGGGGCCCCGTGCGGCAGTGCGCCAGCACAGCGGCGACGGCATCGGGCGGTCCCTCGAGCACGGCCTCGACGCTCCCGTCGGGGCGGTTGCTCACCCAGCCGGCGACGCCGTGCGCCTGGGCCGCCGCCCGCGTGCTGTCGCGGAACCAGACGCCCTGCACCCGTCCGGAGATCGTGACGCGGCGACGGATGGCGGGCGGCCCGGGCACGCCGGAATGATGCCGCGGATGGCCGCTACTCGTCGTCGGACGGCGCCGCCTGCACGAGGCGGTCGATCTCGTCCAGATGGGAGCGGACCGTCGCGGCCATCCCCTCGACGACGCCGCCCGCCTCGTCGAGGTTCTTGCGCGCCTTGGTGAGGTTGGTCTTCACGGTCCGGACGTGGTCGAGCGCCTGCACGGCCCGCTCGACGTGCGCGGCCAGCGCGACCGTGTCGATCCCCTCGCCGCCGGAGCGCTTGGCCAGGACGCGGGCCCGGGCCAGCCGGTAGGCCAGCTCGAGGGCGGCGGCGCCGCCCGGCCCGTCGTCGGGGTCGTAGACCACGAACAGCTTGTCCCCGTTGACCTCGCGCAGCGGCTGCGTCTTGGCCGGGAGCTCCTCCTCGGACGGGACGACGAGCACCGCGTACTCGGCTTCGCGGTCGCGCATGGCGCCGTCGAGCTCCTTCAGCGCCTCGGGCTTCGTGAGCCGCCGGTCCTTGGCCTCGAAGGCCACGCGCCCGCGGGCCGGGCCCAGGCAGCCGTCGATGTCGACGACGACGTCGCCCTTCTTGCCGTCCGCGCCGAGGGTGTCGCCGGTGGCGTGCGCGTCGTCCTGCTGGCCGGCGGCGATGCGATCGACGGCCGCAAAGACCGCCTCCTCGTACGTGCGCCCCTTGGCGGTCCCGCGCTCGCGCTCGGCCTCGAGCTCCTCGGCGTGGCTCTCGGCCTCCCGCTGGAGGGCGAGCTCCTTCTCGAGGCCGGCGATCTTCTCGCTGAGCTCGGCCACGCTGCGCCGCTGGACCTCGGTGGCCCGGCCGATGGCGTCGGCCGTGCCCTTGCGGAACTCGGCGAACGGCCCGGAACCCTCCGGGTCGAACAGGGTCGTGAGCAGCTCCTTGCGGGCCGCGGCCATCGTCTCGTCGACGGCGGCGCGGACCTTGTGCTGGACCGCGCCCGTGCTCTCGTCGGAGAAGTGGCGCGACAGCGCCGCGGCGAGATGCCCGTTCTCGGGCCCGAACACCTCGTCGAGCTGGCGTTCGAGCGCCTCGCCGGCGAGGCGCGCGCGCTCGCCGAACTCGCTCTGGACCTCGCGGCTGACCTTCTCGAACTCGTTGCGGACGAACTCCGTGTCGGCGGCGGTCTGCTCGCGGTCCAGGACGCGGGCGCCGATCTCGATCGCGTCGATGACGACCGCGGCCGGGTCCTCGCCGCGCTCGGCCCGCTCGCGGGCGAGGCGGACGGCGGGGCCGTCGGCGACGACGAGGCCGTCGATGAGCAGGCGGTCGCCCAAGACGCGGACGTCGGGGCTGCGAAGTGGGGTGGCGGCTTCCATGACGGTTCGGTCGCAGGGTAGGCGCCGCCCCTGACAGACCGGCCGCCCGCGCCCGCCGCGCGGGCTCAGGCCGCGGCGCCGCCGGTGCGAGCGGCCTGCCAGTCCAGGAGGTCCTGGCGCTGGTGCGGGAGCGGATCCGCGGTGGGCTTGCGGGCGCGGACCGCGGCCAGGGCCGCATCGATCGGGATGCCGTCCTCGAGCGCGACGATGGCGGCGGCCATCGCTGCCGAGCGCTGCCAGCCGGCCCGGCAGTGGAGGTAGACGGTGCGGCCGGCGGCCAGCGAGCCCCGCACGTCGTCGCAGGCCTGCTCGATCGCCCAGGACGGCAGGCGGCCGTAGTCCGGGAGCGGCAGGCGCCGCTCGGGGATCCCGGCGTCCGCCAGCGCCGCCGCGGCGCGGTCGCGGCCGGCGGCCGCGCGCCGGCGGCCATCGCCGTACTCGGAGTCCTGGCAGAGGTTGTAGACCTCCGAGACGCCGAGGGCCGTGAGCTCGATCGCATCGTCGCGGTCCAGCGGAATCGCGCCCACGATGAGCCCCGGCCGGATGCGGGCATGCCCATAGCGCTCGAACCACCGCGACATGGCGGTAGGCTCGCACACGCCATCCCATGGCGACCCCCGTGCCCCACCCGACCCGCCGCCTCCGCCCGGCCCGGGCTGGCGCGTGACCGCCGCGGCCCTCCTGGCCGCGCTGGAGGACGCCGGCGGCGCCGCCGCGCCCCGCGAGCGCACGGCCCAGCTGCGGACGCGCCTCGCCGCAGAGCTGCTGCGCGGCCAGGCCGAGCTCGCCCGCCCCCGGTCCGGGTACGGCGACCCGGTCGTGGTCGCCTTTGCGGCCGCCGCCGGCGGGATCGCGGCGGCGGTGCCGGTCGACGCGGCCGTCCGGGCCGATCCCGGCAAGGCCACCGAGCGCGCCTTCCGGGTCGCCGCCGCCGCGGTCGGCGCGCTCGTGGCGGCGACCGGCGCGCCGCCGGTGGCCGCCACCGAAGAGCTCACGCTGCTGGCCGGCACCTTCGAAGGCTCGCTGGCGATCGTGCTGCCGGCGGCGGCCCGCGACGCCGACCCCGGGCTGGCGGCGCTCGCCTGCGAGGAGCAGGCGGCGCCGGTCGACCGGCTCCGGGCCGTGGCGGTCGCCGTGCCCGGCGCGGTGCTGGACGGCCTGGCTGACGTGCGCGTCCCGCCGGCGCCGGACCTCCGCGTTGCCGAGGCGGCCGCCCGCTTCGGGGCCCGTCCGGCGGACGAGGCGTCGATGGCCGCGCACGAGGAGGCGCTGGCGGCGCTCTTCGCCGGGCCGGGCGGCGCCGTGGCCCGGCCGCACGACGATCCGGACCCGCGCCGCCGGGTGGCCCGGCGAATCCTCCAGCGCCTGGCGGGCATGGGGAAGTGGGGCGGCTACCACACGGACGTCGCCCACCTCGGGCGGGGCTTCGAGGGCAACGACCGGGCGCTGGCCAGCGAGGTGGGGGAGGCGCTCGTCGCCGCGGGCCTGCTTTCCGAGAAGACGAGCGTCGGGCAGCGCCACGTGTTCCTGAACCCGCGGCGGGCTGCCGACATCCACGCGCTGATCGACCGGGCCGAAGTTCCGGCGGGCCTGGCGCTCTGACGGCCCAGCCCAGCCCAACCCGGCCGGCCCGGTCGCGCCGCCGGCCGGGTGCGCGGGCCAGCGGATAGGCTCAACGGATGGCGCTCAGCGACCACCTGCGCACCGCGCGCACCCTCGCCGAGTCCGGTGTCCTGGCGCCGGTGCGGCCGGACCGGCTCGTCCGGGTCGGGGCGGTCCTCGCCAAGTACGGAACGACTCCTGCCGCCGCGTTTCCCGCGATCGCTGCGCGCCATCCCGACCGGCTCGCCATCGTCGACGAGCGCGGAGCGCTCAGCTTCGCCGAGCTCGACCGGCGGGCCAACGCCCTGGCGCACGCCCTCGCCGCGGGGGGCATCGGCGCCGGCGACGGCATCGCGATCATGTGCCGCAACCACCGCGGCTTCGTGGAGGCGACGGCGGCTGCCGGCAAGCTCGGCGCCACCGCCCTGTATCTGAACACCTCGTTCGCGGGGCCCCAGATCACCGATGTGGTGGAGCGCGAGGCCCCGAAGGCCGTCGTCTACGACGAGGAGTTCGACGGGCTGGTCCGCGACGCGGCGCGGTCGCGCCAGCGCTTCGTCGCCTGGCGGGACCCAGGCGAGGCGACCGACCCGGCGGTGCCTACCCTCGACGACCTCATCGCGGCGGGTGATCCGTCGGCGCCGCCAGCCCCGGCCGAGCCGGGGCGCATGGTGATCCTCACCTCCGGCACCACCGGGACGCCCAAGGGCGCCAACCGCGGGACGCCCAGCGGCCTGGCGACGGTGGCCTCGCTGCTCTCGCGGATCCCGTTCAAGGCCGGCGGGACCACGGTCGTGGCCGCCCCGATGTTCCACTCGTGGGGCTTTGCGAACACCCTCGCCTCGGTCGTCATGGGCCGCACCGTCGTCACCCGGCGGAAGTTCGACCCGGAGGCGACGCTCGCGCTGCTCGCCCGCCACCGTGCGGACGCCCTCGCCGTCGTCCCCGTGATGCTCCAGCGCATCCTGGACCTCGGGCCGGAACTCATCGGGCGCTACGACCACCATGCCCTGAAGATCATCGCGCTGAGCGGATCGGCCCTGTCCGGGCAGCTTGCCGCCGAGGCGATGGACGTGTTCGGCGAGGTCGCCTACAACCTCTACGGCTCGACCGAGGTGGCGTGGGCGACGATCGCCACGCCCGAGGATCTGCGGGCGGCCCCCGGCACGGTCGGGCGCCCGCCGGCAGGCACGGTGGTGCGGCTGTACACCGAGGACGATCGCCCCGTGCCCGAAGGGGGGACGGGCCGCATCTTCGTCGGGAACGAGATGCTCTTCGAGGGCTACACCGGCGGCGGCGGCAAGGCGGTGATCGACGGCCTCATGGCCACCGGCGATGTCGGACACTTCGACGCCGCCGGCCGCCTGTTCGTGGACGGGCGCGACGACGACATGATCGTGTCGGGCGGCGAGAACGTCTTCCCGCAGGAGGTGGAGGAGCTGCTCGCCAGCCTGCCCGAGGTCGCCGACGTGGCCGTCATCGGCGTCGACGACGACGAGTTCGGCCAGCGCCTCAGCGCCTACGTCGTCAAGCGCCCGAAGGCCAAGCTCTCCAAGGACGACGTCAAGCGCCACGTCAAGGCCCATCTGGCCCGCTACAAGGTGCCCCGCGACGTGACGTTCGTGGACGAGCTGCCCCGCACGGCGACGGGCAAGGTCCTCAAGCGCGAGCTGCGGGACTGACGCGCGGCGGGCCGCCGTTGACGAGCGAGGACCCTGGCGCGCTCCCGCTTGCCGGTCCCAACCCGGCAGGGCCGCCTCTCCGTAGAGGTCACAATGGGACCGTGTCCGACCGCCCGATGACCGCTGCCTCGCTGGCCGAGGCCGCTCCCGACGCAAGGCGCGGGAGCCTGGCCGGCGCGCCGCGCCGCCGCAAGCCGACGCGCAGCGAGCGGCGCCTGGCCGCGGGACTCAAGCGGCGCGACCCGGCGTCGCTGCACCAGCTCTACGACGAGTACGGCGGCACGACCTACGGCGTCCTCGTCGGCATCCTGCGGGACCACCACACCGCCCAGGACGTCCAGCAGCAGGTGTTCCTCGAAGCCTGGCAGCGGGCGCGGACCTTCGATCCGGCCCGCGCGAGCCTGCTCACGTGGCTCCTGACGATCGCCCGCTCCCGGGCCATCGACCAGCTCCGCAAGCGGGTGCCCGAGCCCCAGGATCCGTCCGGCGGGCTCGGCACCGAGCAGCAGGCCGACCCGGAGTCCGAGGTCGACCGCCTCGTCGACGCCCACCAAGTGGCGCATGTGCTGTCGCGGCTCCCGGGCGAGGAGGCCGAGATCCTGCGGATGCGGTTCTACGACGACCTCAGCCAGCGCGAGATCGCCGACCGGACCGGCATCCCCCTCGGCACGGTGAAGATGCGGATGGCCCAGGCCCTCGAGCGGCTCCGGACGCAGCTCGACCGCGAGGAGGTGCTGGCGTGAGGGTTCGGCCCGACGTGACGGCCTACCTGCTCGGCGAGGCCGACGCGGCCGAGCGGGCGCGCGCGGAGGAGCTCATGCGCACCGACCCCGGCTTCCGGGCCGAGGTCGAGCGCCTGCGGCCGGTCGTGGCCCGGCTCGCGGCGATGCCCGCGGAGGCCTGGACGCCCGCCGAGCCCCCGCCGCTGGACGTCGACATCCCGGTCGAGCCCGAGGCGGCCCGGCGCCGCCGCCCGCGGCTGAGCCTGCGGCCCGCGGTCGCCGTGGCCTGCTCTGTCGCCCTGCTGGCCGCCGGGATCGGCGCCGGGGCGCTGATCGCGGGCGGCGGCGACGGCGCGGCGCCGTCCGGGGCGCAGGTCGCGCTGGCGCCGGTCGGCGGCGCGGACGCGGGGGCCGGCGGCACGGTCAAGCTCGCGGCCGTCAAGGGCGCGGAGCCCGGCGGCGGCGCGACCGTCACGGTCCACGGGCTCAAGCCGCTGCCGGACGGCGGCTACTACGAGCTGTGGATGCTCAACTCCCCGACCGATCTCGTGTCCATGGGCTCGTTCACGGTTGACGCGAGCGGGACGGCGACCGTGACCCTGCCGGTGGCCGCCGACCCCGCGAAGTTCAAGTTCTTCGACGTGTCCGTCGAGCCCGGCGACGGGAAGCCGGGCCACTCGGGGATCTCGGTCCTGCGCGCTCCGACCACGGCCGCGTAGGCGGCAGGGCAGCCGTGGAGAGCCCAGCGCAGGCCGGCGAGCGGCTGCGGCCCGCGGTCCGGGCCCTGAATGCGGAGGCGTACGATCGCGGGCCCTCCCGCTTGCGGCTGGAGTTCGCCGAGATCGAGCAGATCGCCGCGGCGCACGGCCTGCACGCGTGGCTCCTGAGCGACGACGTGATGGATCCCCGCGACGGCGGCTACTGGCGCGTGTTCCGGCTCTCGCCCGAGGCGCGCGAAGCGGACGCGGGCGCCGGCGGCGTCGTGATCGAGACCGCGGCGCGCCGCGGGCTCCTGCCGCTCTTCAACCTGTACGTCCACGACGCCGTGGCGGCCTCCGAGGGCGTCGCGGAGCTGCGGCAGCGCTTCCCGGGCTCCTAGCGGCCGGTCCGGACTGGCGCCGGCCGGGCGCCGAAGCTGAGCTTCGGCCGGTCCTGCCGGCCCGATCGCGGCCCGGCCGCGCCGCAGGCTTCGCCGCCGCCGGCCCGCCAGCGCGCTGGTCACGCCCGCCGCCTCACCGCGGCGGCGCCGGGTCGGGCCCGGCGGCCGCCACCGGGTCGCCGACGCGCACGGTGCCGGCCGTCTCGATGTCGGCGCGCAGGCCGCCGCGGTGCACGAGCGGGCGCAGGATCCCGCCGCCGTTGAGGCGGTCGAGACGGGCGCAGGGCTCGCAGAGGCGCCGGCCCCGGCAGCGGACCTCGCCGACGGTGAACTCGCGCCCGACGAGCGCGTTGACGTCGATGCCGCGGACCACGAGGTTGCGGCGGTGCTGCACCGCCGCGCCGCGCTCGGCGGCGAGCGCGTCGAGGACGGCGGCGTCGACGAGCGTGATCGCGCTGCCCGGCCGGCCGGACGCGAAGGTGCCGGCGCCGGCGGCGTAGCGGTCGCCGTCCAGCCCCTGGCCCGGCAGCGCGGCCGCCTCCGGCACCGAGGTGGCCGGCGCGTCGGGCGACGCCGCGACCACGATCGCCTCGACGGTGCCGGTCCCCGGATCCCCTGCGGGCGGGCCGGACCACAGCGCCACGTCCAGCGGGGCCAGAACGGCGCCGGCCAGGATCTCGTCCTCGGTGCCCGCGGGGTCCCAGATCACCCCCGACGGCACGCCGAACATGAGGACCGCGGCCCGCCCGCCGCCGCCGCGCCGCGGGCGCCAGGCGATCCACGGCCCGGCCCAGGCGAAGCCGGCGGCGTCATCCACCGGCACGAGGCCGAGCCCGCGCTCCCCGAGCCACGCCCGCAGCGCATCCGCCTCGCGGGGGACGTCGGCGGCCGCCGCGCCGGCGAGCTGGGCGATGCAGGCGGCGAGAGTTGCCGCCTCGGCTGGCTCCGCGTCGGCGGTCACCACGCCGCCTCTGCCGCCGGCGGCCCGTCCTCGCCCACCACCAGCACCGCCGCCCCGCGCATCCGCCCGGCCCGCAGGTCGTCGAGCGCGTCGTTGGCACGCGCCAGCGGATACGCCGTCACCTCGGTCTTGACGGGCACCTCCGGCGCCAGGGCGAGGAACTCCTCGCCGTCGGCCCGGGTCAGATTCGCCACGGAGCGCACGGTGCGCTCGCCCCAGAGGATCTCGTAGGGGAAGCTCGGGATGTCGCTCATGTGGATCCCGGCGCAGACGACGGTCGCGCCCTTCGCGGTGGCGCGCAGCGCGGCGGGCACCAGCTCCCCGGCCGGCGCGAAGATGATCGCCGCGTCGAGCTCCTCCGGCCCGGGGGCGAGGGCGTCGCCGGCCCACTCGGCGCCGAGCTCGCGGGCGAACGCCTGGCTGTCGGCGTCGCCGGCCTTCGTGAACGCGAAGACGCGCCAGCCGCGGTGGCGGGCGACCTGCAGCACGATGTGGGCGCTCGCGCCGAACCCGTAGAGCCCAAGGCGCTCGCCTGCCCCGGCCAGCCGCAGGGCCCGCAGGCCGATCAGGCCGGCGCACAGCAGCGGGGCCGCCTGGAGATCCGGGAACGATGCCGGGATCGGGAAGCAGAACCGCTCGTCGGCGACTGTGAGCTCGGCGTAGCCGCCGTCGATGTCCAGCCCGGTGAAGCGGGCGCGGTCGCAGAGGTTCTCCCGGCCCGAGCGGCAGAAGCGGCACTCGCCGCAGGTCCAGCCCGGCCAGGGCACGCCGACGCGGTCCCCGGGCGCGAACCGGCCCGCCGATTCGACCACCTCGGCCACGATCTGGTGGCCCGGCACGATCGGCAGGCGCGGCAGCTCCAGCTCGCCGTCGGCGACGTGCAGGTCGGTCCGGCAGACGCCGCAGCAGCGCACCCGCAGGAGCGCCTGCCCGTCGCCGCGGACGGGGTCGGGGAGCTCGAGCGCCTCCAGCGGGTGGCGGGGGGCGGTGACGGCCATCGCGCGCATCCGGGTGATCTTCGCAGCGCGGCCCGGCACGCGCAGGCATGAACACCCGGTGAACAGGGCCGCCCGGCCCTCCGAAACGGGGCGGCGCGCTGCGAGACTGGGCGGGCATGGACTCCACCGGCCACGCGCGGGGATCGGTGCTCGTCGTCGACGACGAGCCGACGATCGCCGAGGTCGTCGCCCGCTACCTGGACCGGGCGGGCTACGCCACCCACGTCGCTGGCGACGGCCTCGCGGCGCTCGAGGTGGCCGAGCGCGAGCGGCCCGACCTCGTCGTCCTGGACCTGATGCTGCCGGGCATCGACGGCCTGGAGGTCATGCGGCGCCTGCGCGAGCGCAGCGCCCCGCCGAACGCCCGGGTCGCGGTGATCCTGCTCACCGCGCGCGGCGAGGAGTCCGACCGGGTGATCGGGCTGCGGCTGGGCGCCGACGACTACGTGGTCAAGCCGTTCTCCCCGGCCGAGCTGGTCGCCCGGGTCGACGCGGTCCTGCGGCGCGTCGACACGGCGCCCGAGCAGTCGCCGCCCCTGCGCTTCGAGGGGCTCACGATCGATCCGGCCGGGCGGCGGGTGTTCGCCGGTCCCGACGAGGCCGAGGTGCAGCTCACGCAGCGCGAGTTCGACCTGCTGCTCTTCCTCGCCCGCCATCCCGGCCAGGCGTTCTCGCGCAACCAGCTCATGGACAGCGTGTGGCAGTACTCCTTCTACACCGACACCTCGACGGTCACCGTCCACATTCGGCGCCTGCGGGCCAAGATCGAGCCCGACCCGGCCGAGCCCCGGTTCCTGCAGACGGTGTGGGGCGTCGGCTACCGGTTCCAGCCGTGACGGCGGCGGCCCTCGCCCGCTCGGCGCTGATCCTCGCCGCGGCGTCGCTGGCCGGGGCCGGGCTCGTGGCTGCGGTCTACGGCCTCGAAGGCGGCCTCGAGATGCTCGCGCTGCTCGCGGGCACGGGCGCGGTGGCGCTCGCGGCGGCCCACTGGGCGGCGGCGATGCGCGGCCGGGTCGGGCGCCTGGCCCGCCAGTTCGATCTCGCGGTCGGCGTGGCGATCGGCCAGATGCTGCTCGCGGCGGCGGTCATCGCGCTGCTGATGTTCCTCTCGCCCCACGACGCACTGATGATGGCGGTCGTCGTGGCGGTGGCCGGTGTCGTCGCCGTCCGCGCCGCGTCGCTGATGGCCGGCGGCGTCCTGCGCGATGTCGAGGCCGTCCGCGACGGGCTCGTCGCCGTCGGCGACGGGGAGCGCGGCCCCGCGATCGCCACGGGCGCCCGCGACGAGCTCGCCGAGCTCGCCGCCGCCGCGAATGCGATGGCCGGCCGCCTCGCCGCCGAGCAGGACGCCCGCGACGCCGCCGAGGCTGCCCGGCGCGACCTCATCGCCGCGGTCTCCCACGACCTGCGCACGCCGCTCACCTCGCTGCGCCTCCTGGCCGAGGCGCTCGATGACGACATCGTCGACGAGGCGACCCGGCGGCGCTACCTCGCGTCGATGGGCACCCACGTCCGCACGCTCGGCTCGCTCATCGACGATCTGTTCGAGCTCTCGCGCCTCGAGGCCGGCGACATCGCCTGGACCGTCGAGCGCGTCCCGCTCGAGGGGCTCCTGGCCGACACCGTCGCCGCGATGGCCCCGGCCGCCGAGTCCTCGGGCGTGGCCGTGCGCGCCGATGTCGCGACCGGGCTTGCGCCGGCGGCGGCCAACCCCGAGAAGCTCCAGCGGGTCCTCTTCAACCTGATCCAGAACGCGATCCGCCACACCCCGGCGGACGGCAGCGTCACCGTCCGGGCCGAGCCCGACGGCGGCGGCGCCGCCGTCTGCATCGAGGTGGCCGACACCGGGGAGGGAATCGCCGCCCCGGACCGCGACCGGGTCTTCGACCCGTTCTTCCGGGGCGGTGCCGAGGCCGCGCGGACCCGCGCGGGCGCCGGCCTCGGGCTCGCGATTGCCCGGGCCATCGTCGAGGCCCACGGCGGCCGGATCTGGCTGGCGGACGCCGACCGCGGCACGCGCATCCGCTTCACGCTGCCCGCCGCGGGCTGAGCGGCCGGCCGGCCGGGGGCATGGCGGGGCCGGGCGGCCTGGCGGGGCCGGGCGGCCTGGCGGGTTGGAGCCGGCGCTTGGCGCCCACCTGGGAGTCCCGGGCGCAGCCCTTTCGTCGACGGTTCGGTTCCGCGCGGCCCTGGCGCCGGTCCCGGGCGGCGAGGATGAGGTTCGGCCGCCCCGGCCGGCTTGAGCTCGATGTCGACGCCAGCCCCTCGCCCGCCGGCCGCCTCGCCGGACCGCTCGCATCGAGCCACTAGACTCGCCAGCCGATGAGCGGGCGAGACGTGGAGGAGCGCGACAGCAAGCCGGGGCAGGGCGTGCGGGTCGCGGCGCTCGTGGTCGCGGCGCTGATCGTCTGGTTCGCCGTCGCGAACTTCCAGGACGTCGAGGTGAAGTTCTTCTTCGTCACGACCACGATGCCGCTGTTCATCGTGATCGTGGGGACGCTGCTGCTCGGCCTCGCCGGCGGCTACCTCGCGGGCCGGCGCCGGCGCCGGCGCGACTGACGGCCGCGTTCGCGCCGCTAGCGTCCGGCCAGCTTGCCGGCCTCGCGCTCGATCTCCTCTTCGGTGATCGGCTTGCGGCCGAAGACATCCCAGGCGTTGAAGGCGAGCCCGACCCCCCAGAACACGGTGACCCACAGCGGCCAGGGCACGGGGTCGCCATGGGTGCCGCTGACCGCCCAGATCGCCCAGAGCACCGCGTTGATCACCACGTACACGAGCACGTGGTTCTGGAATTCACGGCGCTTCTTGATCCGCAGGAGCGCCTGAGCGCGCAGTTCCTCGGGGGTGGACGGGACGACGTCGAGATCGGGATCGGCCATGCCGGAGACCGTACGCGGTCGGCGGCAGGGCGCAACCGTGGCGACTACGGCCGCGGGCCGGGGCTGTGCGGACGCCGGCTCCGGCGCACCCGCAGCGCGTACAGGAGGCCCGACGCCGCGAACAGTCCGCCGCAGATCAGCAGCCAGCGGCTGAGGTAGGCATCCGAGGGGAGGCCGGTCGCACGCTCGGAGCGCCCGCCGCTGAGGTCGAGGATGTTCGGCGCGTACACGAGCAGCGCCAGCAGCGCGAGCGCGGCGGGCACCCGCAGGTAGTTGCGCGCTGCCGCCAGCCGCTCCGTCCGCGCCGCGCCCAGCGCGAGCCGGTCCAGGCCCGTGTAGAGGGGATACGCGAGGAGGTCGTGCAGCACGACCGCCCCCAGCAGCCAGGCCAGCACGTTCAGCGGCGCCGGGCCGGACAGCAGCCTGGAGAGCGCGTAGGCGGTGAGCGCGAGCGAGGCCGCGGCGGCGAGGAGCCCGAGCGGTTCGGCGCGGCGCAGGCGGGCAATCACGCCGGCGCCCCGTTCCGGCGGACCGTGATCCGGGAGACCCACTTCGTGCAGTGCACGCCCGGCAGGGCCGGGACGACGATCCGGGCCGGGAAGCCGTGGTCCAGCGAGAGGTCGGCGCCGTTGACCCGCAGCGCGAGCAGCGCGTCGCCGTCGCGGACTTCGGCGGCGCTGAGCGAGGCCCGCCGGAACGAGCCGCCGGCCTGCAGCGACTCGACGTAGAGCTCGTCGAAGTCCCCGCCCGTGGCCAGCGCCGCGAGATCGCGCAAGCGCACGCCGGTCCACTCCTGGGTCGTCGACCACCCCTCGACGCACGCGATCGGCAGGGTGGCGGTGTGCTGGGGCAGGGCCAGCAGGTCGGCGCGAGAGAGCGCGCGCGTCCCCGCGGCGCCGATCATGTGCAGCCGCCAGGCCGGCCCGGTCTGCTCTGCGCCGATCCCGACCGCCGCCGCGGTCTTGTTGACCGGGAAGCCGTTGGGGCCGTCCCCGAGCGTGCGGCCGTGGGTCGCCAGCAGGGCCGTCCCCCGCAGGGGCCCGCCGATCGACTGGCCCGCGGTGAGCACGAGCAGGCCCGCCGAGCCGCCGAATGCCAGGCCGAGCAGGCCGCGCCGCGACATCGTCGGCGGGGCGGGCGCCTCCGGGACCAGCGCCGAGGGCGCAGGCTCGCGCTCGACCGCCGCGGCGGCGATCGGATCCTCGGGCCGGGTGTGGCGCAGCCCGGTCCGCAGCTCGTCGCGCAGCCGCCGGGAGCGCAGGGCCCGCACCATGGTCGGCAGCTTCAGCGCCACATGCAGGACGAAGGCTGCGGTGAAGACCCAGGCGCCGTAGTAGTGCGCCGCCAGGAACGAGAACGACCACGGGTAGGTGAGCTGCACGTTGAGGATGCCGGTGGCGAGCTGGAAGAGGATGCCGCCCACCAGGAACGCCAGCGACAGGCGCTCGAGCGCGTGCAGCGGCGAGCGCACCGGGGGCCAGGCGAACAGCTTCGGGATCACCGACCAGAGCTTGGCCAGCACGATCGGCACGAGCGCGATGCCGATCGTCACATGCAGGCCTTGCGTGGCCGCGTACAGCCACGACGGCGACGTGGGCCACGCGAACAGGTAGAAGTCCAGGAGGCCCGGATCGCCGATCAGGTTGTTGCGGCCGAGCGACGGGCCGTAGGCGGCGTAGCTGAGGAAGCCGGTGATGACGACGACCGGCAGGCCGGCCAGCAGGGCGGCGCCGAGGACCGACGTGAGCCATGGGCCGCGCAGCGGGCTGCGCCAGGCCGTGCGGCGAAACGGCCCGGGCGGCGGGTCGGCGGGCCAGGGACGGGGGAGGCGTCGGCGCTCAGCCATGCGCCGCTCCCGCCGGCTCGCGCAGCGGCGCCGAGGCGAACTCGGCCATCCCCGCGGCGAAGTCCTCCTGGGCGCGGAAGCCGAGCCCGGCGGCGGCGCGATCGGGGGACGCGACGACGTGGCGCACGTCGCCGAGCCGGTACTCGCCGGTCACCCGCGGCGCCGGCGCGCCCGGCCCGGCCGCCGCGGCCAGCCCGGCCGCGACGTCGCCGACAGTCCGCGCCGTCCCGCTCGCCACGTTGTAGGTGCCCCGGGCGGCAGCCCCGGCCGTCAGCGCGAGCACGTTCGCCCGGGCCACGTCGCGCACGTGGACGAAGTCGCGCCGCTGGCCGCCGTCCTCGAAGACCCGCGGCGCCTCGCCGGCGGCCAGCGCGCTGCGGAAGATGCTCGCGACGCCGGCGTAGGGCGTGTCTCGGGGCATCCGCGGTCCGTAGACGTTGTGGTAGCGCAGCGTCGTGAGCGGCGTGCCGCGTTCACGGGCGAACACGGCGCACAGGTGCTCCTGGTGCAGCTTGGTTGCCGCGTAGGCGTTGCGCGGATCGGGGGGCGCGTCCTCCGGGACCAGGCCCGGCGCGAGGTCGGCTCCGCAGCGGGGGCAGCGCGGCTCGAAGCGGCCGGCCCGCAGGTCGGCCTCGGACCGCGGCGGGGCCGGCACGGCTCCGTGGCGCGGGCAGGCGTAGCGGCCCTCGCCGTAGACGACCATGCTGCTCGCCAGCACGAGCGGGCCGTCGAACCGCCGCTCGGCGGCGGCCCGCAGCAGCTCGGCAGTGCCGAGCCCGTTGTGGGCCACGTAGTCCGGCAGGTCCGCGAGGTCGGCACCCAGTCCCACCATCGCCGCCTGGTGGCAGATCGCGTCGGCTCCGTCCACGGCCCGACGGACCGTGTCGCGGTCGCGCACGTCGCCCCAGACGGTCTCGGCGGCCGGGTTGAGGTAGTCGGGTGCCGCGGCGTGGGCCGCCGGAAGCAGCGCGTCCAGGACGCGCACGTCGTGGCCGGCGCCGACGAGGAGGTCGACGACGTGAGATCCGATGAAGCCGGCGCCGCCGGTGACGAGGATCACGGGCGCACCGTCCGGATCTCGGTGCCGGTGGAGTAGGCCAGCCGCCCGCCGGCCAGGCGGGCCACACCGAGCCGGCAGTCGCGGGCCAGCGGCGGGCCGGGCGCCGGGGCGGCCTGGCCGCCCGGCCCGACGCGGTAGCGCAGGAGCAGCCCGGACCGCACGCCGCAGACCGCGATCGCGCCCGCCGAGATCGCCGCGGTCCCCGACGGCGCCGTGCCGGCGGGCAGCGCGGCCGTCCGGGCCGGCACGGCGCCGCGGTCCCCGCGGGCGAGGCGCTCGGGGGCACGGCCCGCCGAGTTGTCGGCCACCCAGATGGCGCCGCCGGGCAGGACGGCGAAGGCGAACGGGTTGTTCCAGCCCGACGAGAGCGTGCCCGGGCGCTGGCCCGGCCCGGCGTCGGGGTCCAGGGACAGGAGCTTGCCGTTCGGGGCCGCGGGGTCGGGCACGCGGGCGCGGTCCTGCAGGTCGCCGACGCCCAGCACGAGGCGCCCGTCCGCGGTGAGCGCGAGGTGCCCGCCGTTCGCGAGCGTGGCGCTGCGCGGGCCCCGCCAGACCAGCTGCACCGGGCCGGGGGACACCTGGCCGACCAGCAGGCGCCGGCCTGCGTCCGGGGCCGTCCAGGCGGCGAACGTGCGGCCGCGGCGGTCGACGGCCAGGCCGAGCAGCCCGCGCTGCCCGGCCGCGGAGACGGCGACCCGGGCCACAGCCGGCCCGGGGCGCGCTCCGGCCCGCAGGTCGCGGATCCGGCCGGAGCGGCGCTCTCCGACGCGCAGGCCCCCGCCCGGCAGCGGCGCCATGGCGGCGACGTCCGGGACGGCAGCCAGCCCGGCGCTCGGAGGCACCGGGGCGGAGGCGGGCCCGGATCCGGCGGCCCCGCATCCGGCGCCCACGGCAGCGAGGGCAGCGAGCGCCGCCGCGGCGCCGGGGGTCACCATGGGGACCTCGTGGCGGCGGCCAGCACGAGCGCCGTGGCGGCCTGGGCGGCGAGCCAGCCGCGGCGCGGGCGCCCTCCGGCGCCGGCCAGGGCCGCCGTGGCAAGCAGGATCCACGGCACGAACGGCAGCCAGATCCGCTCGGTTTCGCCGCGGGAGAGGCCGCTGAGGTCGGCGAGCGCGATGGCGGCGGCGGCGCTGCCGCACAGCCACCAGAGCCGCCGGTCGCGCAGGGCCGCCAGCCCGGCCGCCGCGGCCGGCCCGGCCGCGACCGCGAAGGCGGCGACGTTCACGAGCAGGAAGACGCCGTAGGGACGCCGGCTCGCGACGCCGGCCGCATAGAGGTCGCGGGTGACGGCCAGCCCGTCCAGCCACCAGAAGCCGGCCAGCGCCGCCGCCCCGAGCACCGCGGCGGCCCCGGCGCCCGCCACGGCCAGCAGCGCCGGCCGGCGGGTGGCGACGGCGATGGCCACGACCACCAGGCCCAGCGGCACCACGCCGTACGAGCCCAGGAGCGCCGCGCCAAGCAGAAGGCCCCCGGCTCCTGCGGCGAGGCCCGCCCGCCGGCCGGTGGCCGCGCACGCCACGGCGAAGGCGGCGATGCCCGCCGCCGAGACGCCGAGGTAGGCCGCATCGGCCGACGTGGCGATCCACAGCGCCGCGGGCGCCAGGGCCGCGAACGGCGCAGCGGCCCGCGCTCGGCCCGGCCCGGCGAGGGCCTTGGCGGCGACGAGCGCGGCGGGGGCGGCCAGCGCCCCGAACAGGATCACGGCAAGCGCCAGTGGCCGCGATCCGCCGAGCCCGGCCTGGTCGAGCGCCCACGCGCCGAGCAGGAAGCCGGGCGGATGGCCTTTCGTGTGCGTCGCATACTCGGGCAGGCGCTCGGCGAACGTCCGCAGGAACGCGGCGGGGGACCCCACTCGGGGAAGGTCGTGCAGGTACTCGTAGCGGGACTCGAGCGGCGCCGACACGGCGTCGGGCCCGTCCGCGGCAGCCAGCAGGAGGGGCCACGCCGCGGCCAGCCCGTACACCGAGGCGAGCAGCCCGCGCCACGGCAGCCGAACGGCGAGGGCCGGCCCGGCCGCCACGGTCGCGGCAGCCAGGGCCACGGCGCCGGCGAGCCGCCAGGACGGGTGCCAGTCCAGCGTCCCGGCCAGGGGCGGATTCCCAATGTGGATCCGGAAGTCGGCATCCCGGAGCGGGCCGAGGAGCGCCCGGGCGGCGGCGACCGTTCCGGCCCAGGCCGCCACGCCCGCGGCAGGGGCTGCCCAGTCCGCGGCGAGGGCGCGGGCTGGGCGCAGGCTGGCGGGCCGCCGGGAGGCGAGGGCGGCGTCGGCGGGCACGGGCACGGGCACGGGGCCACCGTAGGGCCGCTGCCGCCCCGTCCGGCCCGCGTTCACCGAATCGCAAGGGCCCGTTCCCCGGTTCGTAAGGGGGCGCGCCTAGCGTGGCCGCATGCCCGAGGTGATCCTCCCCGTCCTCGACGAGGCCCAGGCGCTGCCGGGCGTGCTGGCGGCGATTCCCGCCGGCTACGAGCCGCTCGTGGTCGACAACGGCTCGAGCGACGGCTCCGGAGACCTCGCCCGCCGCCTCGGGGCCCGCGTCGTTGCCGAGCCTCGGCGCGGGTTCGGCGCGGCCTGCGATGCCGGCCTGCGCGCCGCTCGGGCCGACCTCGTCTGCTTCATGGATGCCGACGGGTCCCTGGACCCCCGCCAGCTCCCGGCGGTGGCCGGGCCGGTGGCCGCCGGCGCGGCCGACCTCGTCCTGGGCGCCCGCCAGCCGGCGCCGGGAGCGTGGCCGGCCCATGCCCGCCTGGCGAACCGGGCCCTCGCCCGCGAGCTGCGCCGCCGCACGGGCGCCGGCCTGCACGACCTCGGCCCGATGCGGGCCGGGCTCCGTGAGGCGCTGCTTTCGCTCGGCATCGCCGACCGGCGCTGCGGTTACCCGCTCGAGATGGTGCTGCGGGCGGCCCGGGCGGGCTGGCGCATCGAGGAGCGGCCGGTCGACTACCGCCCGCGGGCCGGCGGCCGGTCGAAGGTCACCGGCACGGTGCGGGGCACGGCGCGGGCCGTGCGGGACATGGCGGCGGCACTGGCATGACCGCTGCCGCAGCCGCGCTCATCGTGATCGCCAAGGCGCCCGTCCCCGGCCGGAGCAAGACTCGGCTCTGTCCGCCCTGCACGCCCGGCCAGGCTGCCGCGCTGGCCGACGCGGCGCTGCGCGACACGCTGGCCGCCGCGCTCGCCGCTCCCGCGGCGCGCCGCATCCTCGCCCTCGACGGCGCCCCCGGCCCCTGGCTGCCGCGCGGCTTCGACCTCGTCCCGCAGCCGGCGGGCGGCCTCGACGTGCGGATCGCGGCGGCGTTCGCGGCCGCCGCCGGGCCGGCGCTCCTCATCGGCATGGACACCCCGCACGTGCCGGTTCCCTGGCTGGCCAGCGGCCTGCGCTCGATCGGCTCCGGCGGCGCCGACGCCGTGCTCGGTCCCTCGCCGGACGGCGGCTACTGGGCCCTCGGGCTCCGGAGGCCGGACCCGCGCGCGGTGCTCGGCGTGCCGATGAGCACGGCCCGCACGGGGCAGGCCCAGCGCGACCGGCTGCGCCAGCTGGGCCTGCGCTGCGGTGCGCTTCCGGCGCTGCGCGACGTCGACCGGTTCCCCGACGCGCTGGCCGCGGCCGCGGCGATGGCGCCGGCGGCGTCCTTCCCGCGGGCGGTCGCTGACCTCGGTGCGGGCCGGGAGGCCGCCGCGTGACCGCGGCGACCGCGGCCCGGCCTGCCGTCGACCTCTACGGCGACGCCCTGCGCGATGCCGTGGCGGCACGGGGCGCGCGCCACCGCGCCGCAACCACCGACGGCGAACCGGTGCCGTTCGACGTCGGCCGCTGGATCGGGGCGACGACGCCGGCCGACGACCGTGCGCTGGCCGGCCTCGCGGGGCCGGTGCTCGATGTCGGCTGCGGCCCGGGGCGGCATCTGCTCGCCCTGCTCGCCGCCGGCGTGCCGGCGTTCGGGATCGACATCGCCCCGGCCGCGGTCGCCCTCGCCCGGCGGCGCGGCGCCCGGGCGGCGCGGGCCTGCGTGTTCGGCCCGGTGCCGGGGGCCGGCCGCTACGGCGCCGCGCTGCTGCTGGACGGGAACGTCGGAATCGGCGGCGACCCGGCCGCGCTCCTGCGCCGCGTGCGCGCGCTGCTCGTCCCGTCCGGCATGGTGCTGGCGGAGCTCGAGGCTCCGGGCGCTGGCCTGCGCCGTGCCTCGGTGCGCCTGCGGGGCCCCGGCGGGGCGGTGAGCGCGCCGTTCCCGTGGGCGCGGGTCGGCGCCGAGGCAATCGGTCCGGCTGCGGCGGCTGCGGGCCTGGCCCTGGCCGCCCGCTGGGAGGACGGCGGTCGCTGGTTCGCGCGCCTGGCCCCGCTACCCTCGGAGCCATGCCCGCGGCCGCCGACGACCTCGAGCTGCACCGCCTGCGGCTGACCTCCGGCGAGGGACGCCGCTTCGACCTCGAGGTCGCCGCGCCGTCCTTCTCCTTCGGCGGCGAGCCCTACGCCGTGGTCCCCGCGCGCATCCCGGTGCGCCTCGACGTGACTCGCACGACCGGCAGCGGCTACGCGCTGCGGCTGCGGTTCTCGGCGGCGCTGGAGGGCCCGTGCATGCGGTGCCTCGAGCCCGCGGCGCCCGCATTCGAGGTCGACGCCCGCGAGGTGGACCAGCCTGGGGGCGGGGACGAGCTCTCCAGCCCCTACGTCCAGGACGGGGTCCTGGACCTGCGCGGATGGGCGCGTGACGCGCTCGGGCTGGCGCTGCCGGCCCAGATCCTCTGCCGCCCGGACTGCGCCGGCCTGTGCCCGGAGTGCGGGGCGAACCTCAACGAGGCCGGCCCAGGGCACCGTCACGACCCGCCGCCGGATCCCCGCTGGGCTGCGCTGCGCGGGCTCGATCTCGGCGGCGAGTGACGCGCCCCGGCCGGCGCCGCGCTGCTACCCTCCACCGCTCCCATGGCCGTCCCCAAGCAAAAGCAAGCCAAGGCCCGCACGCGCAAGCGCCGCGCCCAGCACAAGATGGCCGCGCCCGCGTTCAACGCGTGCCCCCAGTGCCACAGCCCGCGTCGCCCGCACCGCGTCTGCCCGGTCTGCGGCCACTACGCCGGACGTGAGGCCGTATCCGTCCCGGACGGGCACGGCCACGACCACGACCACAGCTAGGTTCCGGGCCGTGGACCGGCCGATCACCGTCGCTGTCGATGCCAACGGAGCCGATCTCGGCCCCGCCGAGGTGGCCGCCGGCGCCGCGCTCGCGGCCGCCCAAGGCGTCCACAGCCTGATCTACGGCCCGGCAGCCGAGATCGGCGAGGTGCCCGAGGGCGTCACGGTCGTCGACGCGCCGGTCTCGATCGCCAAGGCCGCCGACCCGGCCCACGCCGTCCGCCGCACGCCGGACGCCTCGATCGTCCAGGCCACGCAGGCCGTCGCGGCCGGCGAGGCTGACGCGCTCGTGGCCGGCGGCTCGACCGGCTCGGCGCTCGCCGCAGGCCTCTTCTTCCTCAAGCGCGGATCCGGCATCTACCGGCCGGCGCTGGCGCTCCCGATGCCGGTGCCCGGCGCCCCGGTCACCCTGCTCGACGTGGGGGCGAACGTCGAGGTCCGTGCCGAGCACCTCGTCCAGTTCGCCTTCATGGGCGCCGCCTTCGCGCGCTCGGTGATGCAGATCGAGCGGCCGCGCGTGGCGCTCCTGTCCAACGGCGAGGAGCCGACGAAGGGCACCCCGCTCGTCGTCGAGACTCACGCCCTCCTGCGCGAGCGCCTGGGCGACCGGGCCGGGATCATGGATTTCGTCGGGAACATCGAGGGCACGCAGGTCACCGCGGGCGCCGCCGACGTCGTGGTCACGGACGGGTTCACCGGCAACGTCGCCCTCAAGCTCATGGAGGGCGTGTCGGGCATGATCCTCGGCGCGATCCGGGATCGGGCCGAGTCGTCGGCCCGCGCCAAGGCCGGCGGCGCGCTCCTGCGGCCGGCGCTCCGCGAGCTGCGCGACGAGATCGATCCCGAGGGCCCCGGCGGGGCCTACCTGCTGGGCTTGCGCCACCTGGCCGTCGTCCCGCACGGGCGGTTCACCCGCACCGGCTTCTCCCGGGCGATCGAGCTCGCCGCCCGCGGCGTGCGCGAGGACGTGGTGGGGCGCACGCACGCCGCCCTGGACGAGGCCGGCGCGCTCCGCACGGCGCCGGCGCCGGCGGCCGGCTAGGCCGTCCGGTCGCGTGTCTAGCGTTCCCTGACCATGACCCGGGAGGAGGTCCTCGACCTGATCCGGAACCACCTCGCCGACGAGCTCGAGGTGGCGCCGGACACCATCGGCGAGTCCACGCGCTTTCGCGAGGACCTCGACGCCGACTCGCTGGACCTCTACACGCTGGTCCAGGAGCTCGAGGACACCTACGGCGTGGCGATCTCCGACGAGGACGCCGCGAAGATCCTCACCGTCGGCGCCGCCGTGGATCACATCCTCGCCCACAGCCCGCCTGGCCGCGGCGCCGACGACGACGAGCCGGGGCCCTGAGCGCTGCGCGCCCTCGCCGAGCTCATCGATGCGCTGCCGGACGATCTCGCCCGGCAGGCGCTGACGCACGCGTCCTGGACCGACCGGCGGGCCGATTCCTACGAGCGGCTCGCCTTCCTGGGCGACAGCGTCCTGGCGCTCTCGGTGACCGCGCACCTCTATCCGCGCCTGGATCCCGACCAGTTCGGCGCCGGCCAGCTGACGAAGGTTCGCGCCCAGGCTGTCTCGGGCCCGGCCTGCGCGGAGGTGGCCGAGCGGCTCGGGCTGCCGGAACGCCTGCTGGCCGCTTCGCCGGCGCCGGAGGCGCAGCATGCGATGTCGCTCGTGCGCACCGAGCGGGTCCTGGCCTCGGTCTGCGAGGCGGCGATCGGCGCCTGCCACCAGGCTTTCGGCTTCGAGGAGACGGCGGCCGCCGTCGTCGACGCCTTCGCGCCCGAGATCGCGGAGGCGATCGAGCGGTCCGTCGACTTCAAGTCCGAGCTGCAGGAGCGGCTCGCCCGGCGCGGTGCGGTCGTGGAGTACGCCGTGGAGGCCGAGGAGGGCCCGCCGCACGACCGGGTCTTCGTCGTGACGGCCTCGGTCGACGGCAAGGAGATCGGGCGCGGAGCCGGCCGCTCGAAGAAGGCGGCCGAGCAGGCCGCGGCGCAGGCCGCGCTGGGCCCCGAGGCCGGGAGCTGACCGCGTGCACCTGAAGTCGATCACCGTCAAGGGGTTCAAGTCCTTCCCGGACCGGACGCGGCTCGAGTTCGGCCCTGGCGTGAGCGTGATCGTGGGGCCGAACGGCTCGGGCAAGTCGAACATCACCGACGCCGTCCTGTGGGCGATGGGCGAGCAGTCGCCGCTCGCCGTCCGCGGGCAGTCGATGCAGGACGTGATCTTCGCCGGTGCGCGCGGCCAGCAGGCCCGGCCGGCGGCCGAGGTGGAGGTCGTGCTCGACAACAGCGACGGGGCGCTTGACAGCGAGTTCTCGGAGATCTCGATCTTCCGCCGGCTCGACCGCTCCGGCGACGGCGAGTACCGGCTCAACGGCGCCCGCTGCCGGCTGGTCGACGTCCTCGAGGTCCTGTCGGACACGGGCCTGGGGAAGGAAATGCACTCGGTCGTCTCGCAGGGCCGGGTGGAGGCGGTCGTCACCTCCAAGCCGCGGGACCGGCGCCTGCTCATCGAGGAGGCCGCGGGGCTCGGCAAGCACCGCAAGCGCCGGCGCCGGGCCCAGCTGAAGCTCGACCGCACGCAGGACAACCTGGACCGGGCCCTCGACGTCGAGCGCGAGGCCCGCTCGCGGCTGCGCCCGCTCAAGCGCCAGGCCGAGGCCGCCGAGCTGCACGAGCGCCTCGAGCGCCAGTCGGTCGAGGCGCGCTGGGCGCTCGGCCGCGACGCGGTCCGCACCGCGCGGGCGGAGCTGGCGGCCGCCGAGGCGCGGGCCGCCGCGGCGCGATCCGAGCGTGATGCGGTCGACGCCGCGCTGGCCGAGGTGGCCGCACGCCGCGAGGCGTGCGAGCAGGCGCTCGCCGAACGGGGCGAGCGTCGCGACGAGCTGGCGCGCCGCGCCTACGCGGCACGCTCCGCGGTCGAGCGGATCGGCCTGCGGCTCGAGCAGGCCCGCACGACCGCCGAGGGCATCGACGCCAGGGCCGCCGCGCTCGAGGCTGAGATCGCGACGCTGTCGGCCGCTGCCGCCGCCGACACCGGCGACCCCGCAGCGGCGGGGCGCGTCGCCGCCCTGGAGGCCGAGCTCGAGACGCTCTCCCTGGACCGGGCCGAGCGCCTCGCCCGCGACGTCGAGGCGCTGGAGGCAGCTCGGGCGGCGGCCGCGTGGTGGCCGAGCGCGACGCCGCCGTCGCCGGGGCGGCTGCCGGGCTGGCTGAGGCCGACGCGGCGCCGACGCCGCCCGCTCGGCCCGCCGCGAGGCGGACGCCGCGGCGGAGCGCGCCCGGCGCGACGCGGCGCCGCCGGAGCCGAGCTCGCCGCCGTCAACCAGTTTCTGCGGCTCCGGGCGGCGCGCCCGGCGGGGCGCGGTCCCTCGCCGACGACCTCCAGGTCGAGCCCGGATACGAGCTGGCGCTCGCTGCCGTGCTCGGGGGCCGGCTCCGGGCCGGCATCGCCGAGGACCTCGCCGCCGGCGGGGCGCTCCTGGACGCGGCCGGCGCCGACGGCGGAAGCGCCCTCGTCCCGCCGCGGGACGGGGCGCTGCCGGCTCCCGACTCCGGGCCGGCGCCGGCGCCGGGCGCCGAGCCCCTCGCCGGGCGCGTGCGCGGCGGGGATCCGGGCGCCGTGACGCTGGCCCGCGCCCTGCTCGCCGGCACGTGGGTTGTCGACGACCTCCAGTCGCTCCCGGACGGCTTCGCCGGCACCGCGGTGACGCCGGAGGGCCGGGTCTGGTTCGGCGCGCGCCGCGAACTGCGCCAGGCGCCGCAGGGCGGCGAGGACCGCGTGCTGGAGCAGCGCAACCGCCGCGACACGCTGATCGCCGCGGCCGAGGCCGCCGCTGCCGCCGAGCAGGCGGCGCTCGCCGCGGCGCAGGCCGCGGGCGAGCAGGCTGCCGCGGCAGACGCGGCCCGGGAGGCGCTCGCCGATGCCGCCCGCGCCGCGCGCCGCGCCCGCGAGGACGCGGCTGACGAGGAGCGCCGCGCCGCTGACGCGGTGGCGCGCCGCCGTGACGCGCCCGACAGCGGCGCCGGCGCCGCCCGCCGCGCCGAGATCGAGTCGGCGCTGGCCGCCGAGCGGCGCCTGGCCGAGCAGGCCGAGGTGGCCCGCGTGGCCCGGGCCGCCCGGCTCGAGACAGCCACGGCACGCCACGCGGCCGCTGAGGCGCTGCGTCCGGCTGCCGCCCGGCTCGCGGCGGCGCTCGAGCAGGCCGGCGGGTCCCTCGAGGCGGCGGCCACGGCGCTCCAGGCCGACCTCGACGCGGATCACGCCGAGGGCGAGCGGCTGGCCGCCGCCCTGCGGGCCGGCGCCCAGGAGGAGGCCGGGATCCAGGCCCGCCTGCGGTCCCTGGCCGAAGCTGTCACCGCCGCCGAGGTGGCGGCGCAGCAGGTCCGCGACCACGCCGCCGAGGCCGAGGCCGAGCTCGTCGCGCTCGCCAATCGCCTCGGACTCGAGGCCCAGCCTGCCGAGGCCGCGCTGCCCGCAGAGGAGGCCGAGGCCCTGCGCCAGCGCATCGAACGCCTGGCCCGGCGGCGGGAGCAGCTGGGCCCCGTGAATCCGCTGGCTCAGGAGGAGTACGCCGAGGCGCTCGCCCACGTCGAGGAGCTCGAGACCCAGCGCCACGACCTCGAGGCGGCGCTGCGCGAGCTGCGGTCCCTCATCGCCGAGACCGACCGGCGCATCCGCGAGTCCTTCGAGGCGACGTTCACGGCGGCGTCGCGCAACTTCGAGGCCGTCGTCTCGGAGCTCTTCCCCGGAGGGCGCGGCCGCCTGCGCCTCGTGCGCGAGGAGCGCGGGCCCGCGCCGGTCCTCGGCGGGGCCGACGCCGGCCCGGCAGCGGAGCCGGGCGGGGGCGAGGCCGCCGAGGCCGGGGCCCCGGACGAGCCCGAGGGCGAGGAGGACGCCCTCGAGGAGGAGTACGGCGTGGAGATCGAGATGACGCCGGCCGGCAAGTCCATGAAGCGCCTGTCGCTGCTGTCCGGCGGCGAGAAGTCGATGACCGCCCTGGCCTTCCTGTTCGCGATCTTCCTCGCCCGCCCGTGCCCGTTCTACGTGCTCGACGAGGTCGAGGCCGCCTTGGACGACCTCAACATCGACCGCTTCCTCACGCTGCTGCGGGCCCACGCCGCCGACGCCCAGTTCATCGTCGTGACGCACCAGAAGCGCACGATGGAGGCCGCCGACACGCTGTACGGCGTCTCGATGGGCAACGACGGGATCTCGAAGGTCATCTCCCGGCGGCTGCCCGCCGAGGAGCCGCCGGTCGCCGCCGCCGGCTGAGCCCCGGCCGCTCGCACCCGCCGCACGGCCTCAGGCCGCGGCCGCTCGCACCCGATGCACGGCTTCAGGCTTCGGCCGCCGGCAGGCCCTTCTCGAACCAGTGCGAGGCGAACGGATTGCCGTTGTAGTCGGGGATCGGCTCGTAGCCGGCTGACCGGTAGAGCGCCTGCGCGTGGGGCTGGAGGTGGCCGGTGTCGAGCCGCACGCGCCGGTACCCGAGGCCGGCGGAGGCCGCCTCGAGCGCGTCGAGCAGGCGGCGCGCATGGCCGCGGCTGCGGGCCGCCGGCACGACGTACATCCGCTTGATCTCGCCCACGCCGTCGGCGAGGCGCTTCACGCCGCCGCAGGCCACCGGCTCGCCGTCCTCGTAGAGCACGAGGAACGCGCCGCCGGGCGACGCGAGCTCCTCCGGGTGCGCGCTCGGTGTTCCGGCCTCGTTCTCGGGTCCGTACAGGTCCGCGAGGTGGGCGACCATCGCCGCGAGCAGTTCGCGCCCCGGCGATGCGTCGGCCCGCTCGGCGCGGAACTCGAGGCGGCCGGGGCTCGCGGGGGCCTCGGGCCGCCCGGGGTCGGGCTCGGGAATCACGCTGGTATCGTCGCGGATTCCGTGGCGCGCGACTGGACCGACCTCTTCGTGACCGGCGATCCGGCCAGCGCCCCGGAGGCCGCCGGGCCCGAGCCCGAACGCCGGGGCGGCGTCTTCCGGCGCCTGCGACAGAACCTGTCCAAGACCCGCAAGGCGCTGTCCGCCGAGGTGCAGGCGACGCTGTTCGAGACGCTCGACGCCGAGGCCTGGGAGCGCCTCGAGGAGGCGCTGATCGCCGCCGACGTCGGCGCCCGCACCACCGCCAAGGTCGTCGCCCAGCTCGAGCAGGAGGCCGAAGCGCAGGAGCTGCAGGGAGGCCAGGAGCTGACCGACCGGCTGATCGCGCTGCTCGCCGAGACCGCCCGCGCCGGCGATGACCGGATCGACCTGCGGCCCGCGCCGACGGTGATCCTCGTCGTCGGGGTCAACGGCACCGGCAAGACGACGACGATCGGCAAGCTCGCCTGGCACCTGCGCCAGGAGCTCGGACGGTCGGTGGTGATCGGTGCCGGCGACACGTTCCGCGCCGCGGCGGTCGAGCAGCTCGAGCAGTGGGCGCAGCGGGCGGGCTGCGACTTCGTGCGCCGCGCGCCCGGCGCCGATCCCGGGGCGGTCGCGTTCGACACCATCGCGGCAGCGACGAGCACGGGCGCCGACGTCGCGATCGTCGACACGGCCGGCCGGCTCCACACGCAGGACGACCTCATGGGCGAGCTGGCGAAGGTCCGGCGGGTGATCGCCAAGCAGCTTCCGGGCGCCCCCCACGAGACGCTGCTGTCGATCGACGCGACGACCGGGCAGAACGGCCTGCGCCAGGCGCGGCTGTTCGCCGAGGCCGTCGAGGTCACCGGCATCGTGCTCACGAAGCTCGACGGGACCGCGCGCGGCGGCATCGCGCTGGCGATCGCCGGCGAGCTCGGCATCCCGGTCAAGCTCATCGGCGTGGGCGAGCAGCTCGAGGACCTGCGGCCGTTCGACGCCGAGGCCTTCGCCCGCGCGCTCGTGACGTAGCGGGCCGCGCTTCGGCGCCGCGCCCGCCCCGACTGAACCCTGAGATACGCTCCGGCCATGGATCCCTGGCTGATCTGGATCATCGCCGCCGTCGTGTTCGCCGTGGGCGAGATGGTGACGCTGAGCTTCTTCCTGGCACCGTTCGCCGGCGGGGCGCTGCTGGCGGCGCTCGTGAGCGCCGTCGGCGCCGGGACCGGGATCTCGTGGGCGGTCTTCATCGTCACCTCGCTGGCGCTGCTCCTCGTGGTCCGGCCGATCGCCCGGTCGCACCGCAAGACGCCGTCCCAGCTGCGCACGGGCACGGCGGCTCTCATCGGGGCGCGCGGCATCGTGGTCGAGCGCATCGCCAACGACGAGGCCGTCGGCGCCATCCGCATCGACAACGGCGAGGTCTGGACGGCCCGCACCTACGACGACGATCAGGCGATCGACGTCGGCGCGCGCGTGCAGATCGTCGAGATCCGGGGCGCGACCGCGCTCGTCACCGACTGAATCGACCGAGACCTAGGAGACCCCATGGCCGGCCTCATCGTCCTCATCGTCGTCGCCGCGTTCTTCATCTTCCTCGCGGCGCGGACCATCCGCATCATCCCGCAGGCCCGTGCCGGGGTGGTGGAGCGGCTCGGCCGCTACAGCCGCACCTGCGACCCGGGGCTCACGATCCTCGTGCCGTTCATCGATCGGATGAAGCCGCTCATCGACCTTCGCGAGCAGGTCGTCTCCTTCCAGCCTCAGCCGGTGATCACCGAGGACAACCTCGTCGTGCAGATCGACACGGTCCTGTACTTCACGGTCACCGACCCGAAGGCGGCGACGTACGAAGTGGCCAACCCGCTGCAGGCGATCGAGCAGCTCACGGTCACCACGCTGCGGAACGTGATCGGCGGGATGACGCTCGAGGACACGCTCACGAGCCGCGACAACATCAACTCCCAGCTGCGCGTCGTCCTGGACGAGGCGACCGGCAAGTGGGGGATCCGCGTCAACCGCGTCGAGCTCAAGTCGGTCGACCCGCCGCCCACGATCCAGGAGGCGATGGAGAAGCAGATGCGGGCCGAGCGCGACCGCCGCGCGGCGATTCTGAACGCCGAGGGCATCAAGCAGTCCCAGATCCTGACCGCCGAGGGCGAGAAGCAGTCCGCCGTGCTGCGCGCCGAAGGCGCCAAGACGGCGGCGATCCTGCGGGCCGAAGGCGAGTCCAAGGCGATCGAGACCGTGTTCCAGGCGATCCACGACGGCAAGCCCGACCAGGAGCTCCTGAGCTACCAGTACCTCCAGATGCTGCCGCAGCTCGCCCGGGGCGAGGCAAACAAGATCTTCGTGATCCCGTCGGAGTTCTCCCAGGCGCTGGGCAACGTCGGCAAGGCCGTGGGCAACCTCGCCGCGCCCAAGCCGCCCGGGCCGCCGCCGGCCGCCTAGCGCGGGTCGACACGCGGCGCCGCTCCGGCATGCGGGGCCGCTCCGGCATGCGGCGCCGCTCCGGCATGCGGGGCCGCTCCGGCACGCGGCGCCGCTCAGGCCGGCGTGCCGCGCCGGGCGGCCGCGCCGGCCCGGACGGTCGCGTAGGCTGACCGGGCGATGTTCGACGCCCTCTCAGAGAAGCTCCAGGAGACGCTCTCCGACGTCCGCCAGCGCGGCACCCTCACCGAGGACGACGTCGCCAAGGCGATGCGCGAGGTGCGGCTGGCGCTGCTCGAGGCCGACGTCAACTTCAAGGTCGTCAAGCAGTTCACGTCGACCGTCAAGGAGCGGTGCCTGGCCGAGGAGGTCGTCGGCGGCCTCAACCCCGGCCAGCAGGTCGTGAAGATCGTCGACGAGGAGCTCACCGCGCTCATGGGGGGCGCGGCCCGCGACATCGCGTTCTCGCCGCGGCCGCCGACGGTGATCCTCATGGCGGGCCTCCAGGGCTCCGGCAAGACGACGGCGACGGCCAAGCTCGCGCGCTACCTGCACGAGCAGCACGGCTCTTCGGTGGCCGTGGCCGCGTGCGACGTCTACCGTCCCGCGGCCGTCGACCAGCTCGTCACGGTCGGCGCCCAGGCCGGCGCCGAGGTCTACGAGCAGGGCACCGAGCGCAGCCCGGTGGAGATCGCTGCCTGGGCTCGCGAGCGCGCCGTCGCGGACGGCAAGGACGTGCTGATCGTCGACACGAGCGGCCGCCTCCACGTCGACGAGGCCCTCATGGGCGAGCTGGCGGCCATTCGCACGGCCGTCACGCCGCACGCCGTCCTGCTCGTCGTCGACGCGATGACCGGCCAGGATGCGGTGAACGTGGCCGAGGAGTTCTCCGCGACCGTCCCGCTCGACGGGATCGTGATGACGAAGCTCGACGGCGATGCCCGCGGCGGCGCTGCCCTGTCGGTCAAGGCCGTCACCGGGGCGCCGATCATGTACGCGTCGACCGGCGAGAAGCTCGACCAGTTCGAGCGGTTCTACCCCGACCGCATGGCCCAGCGCATCCTTGGCATGGGCGATGTCCTCAGCCTCGTCGAGAAGGCCCAGGCGCAGGTCGACGACGACGAGGCCCGGGAGCTCGAGCGCAAGCTGCGCAAGGCCGAGTTCACGCTGGACGACTTCCTGAGCCAGCTCAAGCAGGTCCGGCGGATGGGGCCGCTGTCGTCGGTGCTCGGGATGATCCCGGGCTTCGCGGGAAGCCAGCTCAAGAACGTCAAGGTCGACGAGCGCGAGCTCGACCGGGTCCAGGCGATCATCCTGGCCATGACTCCTGAGGAGCGCCGCCGGCCGGAGATCATCAACGGCTCGCGGCGGCTGCGGATCGCCAAGGGGTCCGGCACGAGCGTTCAGGCCGTCAACCAGCTCGTGAAGCAGTTCGGCCAGATGCGCAAGGTCATGAAGCAGCTCGGGCGGGGCAAGATGCCCGACATGGCCGCGCTCATGCGCGGCGCCCGGTAGGCGGCCGCCGGCGCCCCGAGATCGGTGCCGCGGCGCCGCGGGCCCGCGCCGCCCGCTACCCTCCACGGTCGCAGTTCGAGAGCGATCACTTCCGAAGGGACCCATGGCCGTACGACTGAGGCTCACGCGTGTGGGCGGCAAGAAGGATCCGATCTGGCGCGTCGTCGCCGCCGACCAGCGCTCCCCGCGCGACGGGCGGATCATCGAGACCGTCGGGCGCTACAACGCGCAGACCGATCCCTCGACGATCGTGCTCGACGAGGAGCGGATCAGGGCATGGCTCGCGAAGGGCGCCCAGCCCACCCGCACCGTGCGCAAGCTCATGAAGACGCAGGGCATCGAGACCACCGCTCAGTAAGGCCCGGCGTGAAGGAGCTCCTCGAATACCTGGCCCGGGCGCTTGTCGACCGGCCCGAGGACGTCTCCGTCGAGCAGTTCGAGGAGGACGACGGCACGGTCGTCCTGGAGCTCTCCGTGGGCGAGGACGACTACGGCCAAGTGATCGGGCGCGGCGGGCGGACCGCGAGCGCGCTGCGGACCGTCGTGAAGGGCGCCGCCGTGAAGGAGAACCGGCGCGTGCTCGTCGACATCGTCGACTGACCCCGTGGCGTCCGGGACCGCCGCCGACTGGATCGTCGCCGGCCGGGTTGGCAAGCCGCATGGCCTGGACGGCACCGTCCACGTGGCCGAGCCGGAGCCGTCGCTCCTGCAGGACGGCGCCGAGGTGACGGTGGGCGGCACGGCCCGGCGCATCGTGCGGCGGGCGGGCACGGACGCGCGGCCGCTCGTCCGGCTGGAGGGCTGCGCGAGCCGCGACGATGCCGAGGCGCTGCGCGGCGAGCGCCTGCTCGTGGCGCGCACCGAGGCGCCGGCGCTCGGCACCGACGAATGGTGGGCCGCCGATCTCGAGGGCTGCCGCGTGCACGACGGAGCCACCGAGGTCGGGACGGTGCTGCGGCTCGGGGCGCTGCCCTCCTGCGAGGTCCTCGAAGTGGACCGCGGCGACGGCGCCCGTCCGCTGCTGGTGCCGCTCGTCCGGGAGGCCGTGCGCTCGGTCGACGTGGCGGCCCGCCGCATCGAGGTCGATCTCGGGTTTCTCGGGGAGGCCTGAGCTCGTGCAGATCGACGTCTTCACGCTGTTCCCGGAGTGGTTCGACTGGTTCCGCGCGCAGCGGCACGTGGCGAACGCGCTCGCGGCCGGCTCGACGCTGGACTGCCTCTCCTACCGCGACCAGACGCCGCTCACGGGCGGCCAGGTCGACGACACGCCGTTCGGCGGCGGGGCGGGCATGGTGCTGCGCGTCGACGTCGTCGACGCCGCCCTCGCAGCCCGCTACGGCGCCGATCCAGCAGCCCGCCGGGCCGAGCGTCGGATCGTGGCGCTGACCCCGGGCGGGCGCCTGCTCGACGAGGCGCTCGTGTCCGAGCTGGCCGCCGAGCCGGCGCTCACGCTGCTGTGCGGCCGCTACGAGGGGTTCGACGAACGCATCGTCGAGCACCTTGCCACCGACGCCGTCTCGATCGGCCGGTACGTGCTTGCGGGCGGCGAGCTGGCCGCGATGGTCGTCTGCGACGCCGTGCTCCGCAAGCTCCCGGGAGCGCTCGGCCACGCCGATTCCGCGATCGAGGAGTCGTTCAGCGAGGCGCTGGACGGCGCGCCCGAGTATCCGCACTACACGCGGCCCGCCTCCTACCGGGGCTGGGACGTGCCGGAGATCCTGCTGTCGGGGCATCACGAGCGCATCCGAGAGTGGCGGCGGGAGCGCAGCGAGGAGCGGGGGCGCCCCGGCAGCGGGGGTTGAGCTACCATTCGCCGCCCGCGTCCGCCGGTTCCGGCGCCGCGGGTTCTTCGTGCCATGAGCAGCGTTATCGAAAGCCTCGAGCTCCAGCAGCTCCGCCGCGTCCCCGACTTCGCCGCGGGCGACCGTCTCAAGGTGCACTTCCAGGTCATCGAGGGGACGCGCCGCCGCACCCAGGTCTTCGAAGGCGTCGTGATCAAGCGACAGGGGCACGGCGTGCGCGAGACCTTCACGGTTCGCAAGCAGTCCTTCGGCGTCGGCGTCGAGCGCACGTTCCCAGTCCACTCGCCGAAGATCGAGCGCATCGAAGTCGCGGCCCGCGGCGATGTGCGCCGGGCCAAGCTCTACTACCTGCGCGGTCGCATCGGCAAGCGCGCCCGCGTGCGCGAGCAGCGCACCACCGGCCCCGAGGCGGTCGTCGAGCCCGGGCTCGTGCACGATCCGGCTGCAGCGGCTGAGGCCGAGCCGCCGCCCGAGGCGGTCGCGCCCGAGGCCGCCGGAACGGACGCTCCGCAGGCTGCCGAGCCGGCCGAGGCCGGGGCAGAGCCGCCCGCCGACGAGCCCAGCTCGGCGGACGAGGCGGCGGCGCCAGCGGACTCCGGCGATGACGCCGAGGACGCGGGCGAAGCAACTCCGGCATCGTGAAGCTGCTCGGGGGCCGGCGGTCCCAGGAGAAGCCGAAGAAGTCGGGTGCGAGCTCACTGATCGAGCTCGTCGTGATCGTGGCCGTCGCCCTCGGCCTCGCGCTGGGAATCCAGGCCTTCCTCGTGAAGCCCTATCGCATCCCCAGCCCGTCGATGGAGCCCACGCTTGACGTGGGCCAGCGGGTGCTCGTCAACCGGATCGGCAACGACTTCGGCGATCCCGAGGTCGGGGAGATCATGGTCTTCCACCCGCCGGCGGGGGCCGAGACGAACACCTGTGGCGGCACGCCTCGGCGCGGCCAGCCGTGCCCGCTGCCCACGAAGGACAAGTCGGACCAGAACTTCATCAAGCGTGTCGTGGCCGGCCCGGGGGACCGCATCGCGATCCGCGACGGGCACGTCGTCCTCAACGGCAAGCTCCAGAAGGAGACCTTCATCCGGCCCTGCGCGGCCGGGGCCGAGTGCGACTTCCCGACGCCGATCGTGGTCCCGAAGGACCATTGGTTCATGATGGGCGACAACCGCGGAGAGTCCGACGACAGCCGCTTCTGGGGGCCGGTGCCCCGCGACTGGTTCATCGGCGGCGCGTTTGCGACGTACTGGCCGCCGGACCGGATCGGCCTGCTGTAGCGCCGACTCGCCCGGGCGGCTTCCGCCCGGCTGTCCCGTCATGATGGCGGGCATGCACGGGCCTGCCGACGCGCGAGGATCCATCCGGTGAGCGCAACAGCGCCGGCGCGCCGCCGCCGCCGGCGGCGCACGGCCCGGCCGCTCTTCCAGTTCGATCGTGAGCTCGGCTCGCGCTTCGTGGCCGGTGCCGACGAGGCCGGGCGCGGATGCCTCGCCGGCCCGCTCGTGGCGGCTGCCGTGCTCTTCGACTATGAGCAGCTCGGACTGCGCGAGGTGCGGGCGCTCAGCGCGCTCAACGACTCCAAGCAGCACACGCCGGCAGCGCGCGAGGCGCTGTTCCCGGTGGTGCTGCGCACGGCGACTCGGGTCGCCGTGGTCTCGCGCGGCGCCCGCGGGATCGACGAGCGCGGCCTCCATGTCACGAACCTGGCAGCCCTGCGCGACGCCCTCGCCCAGGTGGCGGTCGACGGCTGCGTCTGCCTCAGCGACGGCTTCCCGGTTCCGCCCACCGGACACCCGCAGCAGGCGGTGGTGGGCGGCGACGCCCGCAGCGCGGCGATCGCGGCGGCGTCGATCGTCGCCAAGGTCACGCGCGACCGCTTCATGCAGCGGGCCGATGCCCGGCATCCCGGGTGGGACTTCGCCACGCACGTCGGCTACGCGACGCCCGAGCATCGCGCGGCGATCGCGCGCCTCGGCGTCTCGCCCCTGCACCGGATGTCCTTCCAGTCGATCGCCTACCAGCAGCTCGCGCTCGACGAAGGCTGACGGCCGCCGGCCGCCGGGGCGGGGCATTCAGAACGCCCCCTCGAGGTGCTCGAGGCCCGCGAGCCGGCCGCCCGGATCGACCGTCACCCCGATCGCGTCGAACCGGACCGTCTCGGCGCGCGGGCGGTCCTGCGTTTGGACGAGCCACGCCGCCGCCATCTGCCGCACGCGGCGGCGCTTGGCTGCCGTCATCGCATCGAACGGCGCTCCGCCCGTGCGACGGGTCTTGACTTCGGCGAACACGAGCGTTGCCCCGTCACAGGCGATGACGTCGAGTTCGCCGAAGCGCGTGCGGTGGTTGCGCTCGAGGATCGAGTAGCCCAGCCGCTCGAGATGGTCGGCGGCCGCCTGCTCCCCGAGCCGGCCGAGCCGGTGGCGGAGGTCACGGGACATGGGGCGACGGTAGGGCGGCCCGAAGCGCGCGTGTGTCGCGCCGAGCACCAGCTCAGCGGCGAGATCGTGCCGAGATGCCGGATCTCCTCTGCCCCGGTGCAGAGTCGGCACCGCGGGGTCCCCACACGCCGGGATCGGGCGCCTAGCGTCACCGCCATGCTTGCCCGGGTCGCCACGTTCGCCCTCGACGGCCTCGATTGCCGTCCGGTCACCGTCGAGGTCGACGTGCGCCCGGGCCTGCCGGCGTTCACGGTCGTGGGCCTCGGCGACGCCGCCGTCCGCGAGTCGCGCGAGCGTGTGCGCGCCGCCCTCCTGAACTCCGGGTTCGAGTTCCCGGCGCGCCGCATCACGGCGAATCTCGCGCCCGCGTCGTTGCGCAAGGCAGGGCCCGGATTCGACCTCGGACTCGCCGTCGGCGTGCTGGCCGCCAGCGGCCAGGTCCCGGCGGCGGCCATGGATCGCGGCGTCGTGGGGGAGCTGTCGCTGTCGGGCTCGGTGCGGCCGTGCCGCGGCGTGCTCGCGGCAGCGCAGGAGGCGCGGCGGTCCGGCCTCCAGGAGCTCATGGTCCCGCGCGAGCAGGCCGGGGAGGCCGCCCTCGTCCCGGGGCTTGCGGTGACCGCGGTGGCGACGCTCGGCCAGGCCGCGGCGGCGCTGCGCGGCGACCCGCCGCCTGCGCCGGAGATCCCGCCGGACCGGCCGCCGCCGCCGCCAGCGATCGACCTCGCCGACGTCCGCGGGCAGGACGCGGCGGTCCGCGCGCTCGAGATCGCCGCGGCGGGCGGCCACAACCTGCTCATCTCCGGGCCGCCCGGCGCTGGCAAGACCATGCTCGCGCGGCGCCTGCCGACCGTCCTGCCGCCGCTCAGCGACGAGGAGGCGATCGAGGTCACGCGGATCCACAGCATCGCCGGGCTGATCCAGGGCGGCGGACTGGTCCGCGTTCGTCCCTTCCGGGCCCCGCATCACAGCATCTCGGCTGCCGGGCTCGTCGGTGGCGGGGTGCCGCCCGCCCCGGGCGAGGCGACGCTCGCCCACGGGGGCGTGCTCTTCCTCGATGAGCTCTCGGAGTTCCCGCGTCCGAGCCTCGAGGCGTTGCGCCAGCCGCTCGAAGACGGAGCCGTCGTCATCGTCCGGGGCCAGCGGGCCCGCCGCCTGCCCGCGCGGTTCATGCTCGTGGCGGCAACGAACCCGTGCCCCTGCGGCCATCACGGCCAGGGCGACCGCTGCCGGTGCAGCGAGGCCGAGCTCGAGCGCCACCGCCGGCGGCTCAGCGGCCCGCTCCTGGACCGGATCGACCTGCTCGTCGCGATCAACCGGCCCGCCGCGCGCGAGCTCGCGAGCCCCGGCGGCCGAAACTCCCGGACGGTGGCCGACCGGGTCGCGGCGGCGCGCGAGCGCCAGCTGGCTCGGGCTGACGCCACCGGCGCGAGCTGCAACGCCCGGCTCGCGCCCGCGGCGCTGCGCCGCCATGCGGGCTTCCGGACGGCGGCGTGGGCCGCGCTGGACGACGCCTACGACCGCTCGCGCCTCAGCGCCCGCGGGCGCGAACGCGCGGCGCGAGTGGCCCGCACCATCGCCGATCTCGAGGGCCGGGCGCGCGTGGGACGCGACGACGCGCTGAACGCCCTCGGCTTCCGGCAGGATGCTGCCGAGGGGGAGGCGCCGTGACGGCCTCGGTGCAGGCCTGCGCCGCGTGCCTGCGCCGCACGGCGCTGATCGCCGCGCTTGCCGGGCACGTCGAGGTCGCCTGGCGCCGGGGCCGCCGCCCCGGCGCACTGCTTGCGCTGCCGCGCGGCGAGCTCGTCGCCGCCGTGGTACCCGATCAAGAGTCGCGCGCGCAGCTGCTCGAGGCCAACGCCCGCCTCGCGCCGGCGGCGCTGGCCGCCGCGATCCGCGCGGCGGGGCTCGAGGCCGTCTGCCGCTGTGCCGGCCCGCCGTACCCCCAGGCGCTGCTCGACACTCCCGACGCGCCGGCGGTCGTGCACGTCCTCGGCGGGCTGGGACGGCTGCACCGGCTCGCCAGCGACCCCGGCAGGTGCGCGGCCATCGTCGGCGCGCGCCGGGCCTCGCCCTACGGCCTGGACGTCGCGCGCGCGCTCGGCGCGGGGCTCGGGGCCGCGGGTGCCACCGTCGTCAGCGGCATGGCGATCGGGATCGACACGGCCGCGCACGCGGGCGCGGTGGCCGCGACGGGCGCCACAGTCGCCGTCCTGGCCGGCGGGGCCGACGTCGCCTACCCGGCAAGCCGCCGCGGCCTGCATCGCCAGATCGGCGCGTCGGGGTGCGTGATCTCGGAGCTGCCGCCCGGCTTTCGCGCCTTTCGGTGGAGCTTCCCGGCCCGCAACCGGCTCATCGCGGCCCTCGCGTCCGCGACCGTCGTCGTCGAGGCTGCGGCGGCGTCCGGCGCCCTCATCACCGCCGATCTCGCGATGGACCTGGGCCGCGAGGTGGGCGCGGTCCCGGGCCGCATCACGGCGCCGCAGGCGGCCGGGACCAACGCGCTGCTGCACGGGGGCGCGCACGTGGTCCGCGGGCCTGAGGACGTGCTGAGCCTTCTCTCGCTGCCAGCGGGCCCGGCGGGCCGGGACGCCCCCGCGGGCGACGCTCTGCCGCCGGGCGCGGGGCTGCGGCCAGGGCTGCAGGCCGTGCTCGCCCGGGTGGCCGGCGGGGCGAGCACCCTGGGCGAGGCGGCGGGCAGCGGCGACCTCGCCGCCGCGATGTCCGCCTTGGCCGAACTCGAGCTCCTCGGGCTCGTGCAGCGGTCGGCGGGCGGGCGCTACCGGGTGCCGTCGCCGGCCCCGGTGGCAGCACGTCGAGGAGGGGAGAGGGGGTGATTCGGTCCCGGCGGTGGTTTAATCCGCGCTTATGAAGTTCCTGCGCATGAAGCCTGGGCATGGCGAGGTCGTGCTGGCCGAGGGCGACGTCGAGGTCGAGGCGGAGGAACGGGAGCTGATCGAGGAGTTTCGCCGGCAGCTCGACCTCGGAATGTGGGCTGCCGTTCCGACGGCGGGCCCGGCCGGCCGGCGCCAGGCCGAGCTCGTCCACGACTTCGAGAGCGTGCCGCGCGACGCCGAGCGCGTGATCTTCTTCCCCCGCGCCGCCGGCGGCTGCTGATGCGCCTGGCCGGGAGGGGCTGAGCCGCGATGCTGCTCGCGCTCGGCGCCACCGCCGTCGTCATCGTCGCGCTCCTGCTCGACCTCGCCTGGCCCAAGGCCGAGGAGTGGCTCGAGCGCCGGCGTGCCCGCCGGCACGCGGCCCCGAGCTTCGGCTACGACCCCGGCCGCGAACGCCGGGCCGAGCAGCGGGCCCGCGCGCTCCTGAAGTCGTGCGTGAACGACGAGGAGTGGGAGATGTACCGCGACCTCGGGTTCATTCGGGTGTGGGGCCAGGAGGCCGGGGCGGGGCCGGGGGCCGGGGCGGGGCCGGGGGCCGGGGAGCGGGACGGCTGCGCGCCCTACGCCTACCTGATCTACCCGCACAAGCCGATCATCGCCTACGTGCCGCAGACCAGCCGCCTGCTCAACGAGTACTGCGTCGAGTTCCCCGATGAGACCCGGCCCTACGGCAGCGCGCTCCTTCCGGAGTCCGACGACGTGCTGGCCAAGTGGATGGCACTGACGGCCGATGAGCGCCGCCTCGTGCAGACCGCGAATCTCCACCTGCCGGGCCGCCAGGTCGACCCGAAGCAGGTCCGCCGCGACCTCTGGCGCCTCACCCAGTGGGAGCGCGCCCGGGCCCGCCAGCTCGAGCGGGCGTGACCCGCGTCCGCGGCGTAGTAGCTTTCCCGGCCTTGTGAGCGGGAACGGAACCTTCGATGTCAAGCACAACAGCCGCCAGCTGACCGAGGGTCCTGAGCGGGCGCCGGCCCGCGCGTACCTGAACGGCATCGGCTTCGACGCCGAGGCGATGAGCAAGCCGATCATCGGGATCGCCTCGACCTGGATCGAGACGATGCCGTGCAACTTCACGCTGCGCGCCCTCGCCGCGAAGGTCAAGCAGGGTGTCCGCGCGGCCGGCGGCACGCCGATGGAGTTCAACACGGTCGCGATCTCGGACGGGATCACGATGGGCACCACCGGAATGAAGACCTCGCTCGTCTCGCGCGAGGTGATCGCCGACTCGATCGAGATCGTCGGGCGCGGGCACTGCTTCGACGCGATCGTCGCCCTGAGCGCGTGCGACAAGACGATCCCGGGCGCGGTCATGGGCCTGGCCCGGCTCGACGTGCCGTCGGTGCTGCTCTACGGCGGCTCGATCATGCCCGGCCACTGGCGGGGCCAGGACGTGAACATCCAGGACGTCTTCGAGGCCGTGGGCGCCCACGCCGCGGGCCGCATGAGCGACGAGGATCTGGCCGAGCTCGAGCTGGTCGCCTCCCCCGGCGCCGGGGCCTGCGGCGGGATGTTCACCGCCAACACGATGGCCACGGCGTTCGAGGTCCTCGGGATCTCGGCGATGGGCTCGGCGATGGTGCCGGCCGAGGACGGGCGCAAGGGCGACGTCGCGATCGAGGCGGGCCGGCTCGTCATGGACGTCCTGCGACGCGGCCTGCGCCCGAGCGACATCATCACCCGCGAGAGCCTCGAGAACGCGATCGCGGCGATCGCCACGACCGGCGGCTCGACGAACGGCGTGCTGCACCTGCTCGCGCTGGCCCGCGAGACCGGCGTGCCGCTCGACATCGCCGACTTCGATGCGATCAGCGAGCGCACGCCGCTCCTGGCCGACCTCAAGCCGGGCGGCCGGTACCTCGCGGCCGACCTCTACGCCGCCGGCGGCGTCGGGCTCATCGCCAAGCGCCTCGACGAGGCCGGGCTGCTGCACCGCGACGCGATCACGGTGACGGGCCGGACCATCGGCGCCGAGGCCGACGCGGCGGTCGAGACGGACGGCCAGGATGTCGTGCGGCCGCTCTCGGACCCGATCAAGGCGACCGGCGGCCTGGCGATCCTGCGCGGGAACCTCGCTCCCGATGGCGCCGTCGTCAAGCTCGCCGGCTACGAGAAGCGCCGCCACGTCGGCCCGGCCCGGGTGTTCGAGTCCGAGGAGGACGCGATGGCCGCCGTCACCGCCGGCCGCATCGGCCCCGGCGACGTCGTCGTGATCCGCAACGAAGGGCCCGCCGGCGGCCCCGGCATGCGCGAGATGCTCGCGGTGACCGCGGCCATCGTGGGGGAGGGGCTCGGCGAGGAGGTCGCGCTGCTGACCGACGGGCGCTTCTCGGGGGCCACTCGGGGCTTCATGGCCGGGCACGTCGCGCCCGAGGCGGCCCGCGGCGGGCCGATCGCCGCGGTGCGCGACGGCGACGAGGTCACGATCGACGTGGACGCCCGCCGCATCGACGTGGCGCTCGACGACGCCGAGATCGCCGCGCGCGTCGCGGCCTACGAGTCCCCGCCGCCGGCCTACGCCAGCGGTGCGATGGCGAAGTACGCCCGGCTCGTCTCCAGCGCTGCCGAGGGCGCGATCACGGGCTGAACCGGCCCGCCGCCGTTCTCCGTACTCTCAGTGACCGTGGCCCGCATCGCCATCGACATCGACTCCACGCTGCACCCGTACTGGGACCAGCTCGCCGCGGTCGCCCGCCGCCGCTTCGGTGTCAGCCTGCCCTACGAGGAGCAGCGGACCTGGGCGATCTCGCGGCTGCGCCCGGCACAGCTCGCCGCCTGCGTCGCCGAGACGCACGAGGAGCGGCTCGTCCTCGCGGCCGAGCCCTACCCGGGCGCCGTCGAGGCCCTCGCGGCCTGGCGCCGGGCCGGCCACTACCTCCACATCACCAGCCACCGCAGCGCGGACGCCCACGCGGCGACCGAGCGCTGGCTCGAGCAGAACGGGGTCGCATGTGACGACCTGCACTGCTCCTCGGACAAGATCGCCCGTTGCGTGGAGCTCGAGATCGACCTGCTCATCGACGACAGCCCGGTGAACCTCGAACGGGCGCTGGACGCCGGCATGCGCGCGGCGACCATCCTGCATCCCTGGAACGCCGAGCTATGCGAGACCGAGGACGTCGTGGCCGCCGCGACGTGGCCCGAGCTCGCCGCTCGCCTCGAGCCGCTGCTCGCGCCGGCCCGGGCCTCCCTCGCAGGGGCCGGCCGGCACGAACCGTTGCACTGACGCTGGCGTCGACCGGAGGGGCTATCCTCCGAGCTGTAGGCATGCGCTCACGATTCGCCTTCATCACCGCGGGGTTCCTGGCGGTCGTCGTGCTCGGCGTCGGCGGCCTCTACGCGTACGACCAGCTCCAGAGCGACACGATCGCCGACGGCGTCCGCGTCGCCGGCATTCCGGTCGGCGGCCTGTCGGCCGCCGAGGCCCGTGCCAAGGTGCAGCGCGAGCTCGCCGCGCGGCTCGACCAGCCGGTCGTCGTGCGTGCGGAGAACCGCACCTACCAGCTCACGCCGCGCCAGGCCCAGGTCGGGATCGACGTGCAGGGCAGCGTCGACGCCGCCCTGGCCGAAAGCCGCCACGGCACGATCGTCAGCCGCATGGTGCGCGAGGTCAAGGGGGAGGCCATGGACGAGAACCTCCCGGCCCGCATCACCTACTCGCCGGCCGCGGTGCACGCGTTCGTCAACCGCGTAAGCCGCAAGGTGGCCCGCAAGGCCAAGGACGCCTCGCTCGAGTACTCGGGCAGCGGGATCACCCCAGTGAACGGCAAGGACGGCCTGGCCGTCGACAAGTCGGCGCTGCAGCGCAACGTCGAGTCGCTGCTGGACGGCGGCGCCGGCAGCCGCACGCTCGACGTCCCGGTGCACCGCACCAAGCCGGCGGTCACCCGGGCCAGCCTGGCCAAGAAGTACCCGACCGTGATCACGATCGACCGGTCGACCTTCAAGCTGCACCTGTTCAAGGGGCTCAAGGAGGTCAAGACGTACTCGATCGCGGTGGGGGCCTCCGGCTACGACACGCCCACGGGCCTCTACAACATCCAGGACAAGACGGTCGATCCCACCTGGCACGTGCCGAACAAGGCGTGGGCGGGCAGCCTGGCAGGCACCACGGTGCCGGGCGGCAGCCCCGAGAACCCGCTCAAGGCGCGCTGGATGGGCATCTACAACGGCGCCGGCATCCACGGCACGGCCGAGGACGACTCGATCGGGAGCGCCGCGTCGCACGGCTGCATCCGCATGCACGTGCCGGACGTGATCGACCTCTACGACCGGGTCGACGTCGGCAACCCGGTCTACATCGCCTAGGGCGAGGCTGGCCCGGCGCCCGGAACGCTCGGCGAGCCCGGCGGATCCTCCGGCGCTGCGATCTCCTCGACCGCGACTTCCTGCCATCCCTCCTGCAGCAAAGAGGCGTGCTGGGGCCCGTGGCGAACACACAGCGTGCCGATGAAGACCCCGCGCGTCCGCTTCCGCATCACCGCGTACCACAGCGTCGTCGCGTCGTCGGTCGCGCGCAGCCGGTACCACGGCGCCGGCGGCCCGTCCGCCCCCAGGGCGATCCCCGCCTCCAAGAGCTGGCGCTGGGTCGCCACCTGACCCGTGTCGGTGCGGATGAAGAACAGCGCCACGGCGGCGGAGCCTAGCGCGGGCTGGGCAGCGGCCCTGCGACTCGTTGACGCCGACCTGCGGCGCCGCGGCGCCGCCGAGAAGACCCGCCGCGCCTACGGGTCCGATCTCGGCCGCTTCGCCGTGTGGGCGTCCGGACGGGGCCTGGAGCCGGCCGCCGTCGATGCGCGCGCCCTGCGGCGCTACGCGGCGAGCCTGAGCGAGGGCGGGGCTGCGCCGGCGACCGTCGCGCGCGCCCTGGCGGCGCTGCGGTCCGCCTACCGGGTGCTGAGGGCCGAAGGCCAGGTGGCCCAGAACCCCGCAGACCTCCTCTCCGCGCCGCGCCGGGCCGACCGCCTGCCGCGGACGCTCAAGGCCGGCCAAGTCGCCGGCATGCTCGAGCGGATTCCGGCGTCAACGCCACTCGAACTGCGCGACCGGGCCATGTTCGAGCTCGCCTACGGTTCCGGCCTGCGGGCTGAGGAGCTCGTCACGCTCGACACCGCATCGGTCGACGCCGACGACGAGGAGGTCCGGATCGAGGGCAAGGGCGGCAAGACCCGGGTCGTTCCGGTCGGCGAGCACGCCCTCGTCGCCCTGCAGCGCTACCTCGCACGCGGCCGGCCGGCCCTGGCGGGCGGGGACGGCGAGCCGGCGCTCTTCCTCTCGAAGTCCGGACGGCGGCTGTCGACGAGCGACGTGCGCCGCCGCCTGCAGGGGTGGGCGCGCCGGGCCGATGTGCCCGGGGGCGTCTCGCCGCACTGGCTGCGCCACTCGTTCGCCACCCACCTGCTCGAAGGGGGCGCCGATCTGCGCGCCATCCAGGAGATGCTCGGGCATGCGTCGCTGTCCACGACGCAGGTCTACACTCGGGTAGAGTCCGCGCGGTTGCGGTCGGCGTACGCCCGCGCACACCCGAGGGCCTAATCGGAGGAGTCCTTGGAGACCAACGTCAAAGCGATCGAGCTGAGGGACCTGTGGAAGCGCTACCGCTCCGCGGGCGACGAGCGCGCTCGGGAGCGGCTCGTGGTCGCCTACTCGCCGCTCGTGAAGTACGTCTCCGGGCGCATGGCCTCCGGCCTGCCGGCCCACGTGGACGAGGCCGACCTCATCTCCTACGGGCTCGTCGGGCTCATCTCGGCGATCGAGCGCTTCGAGCCCGACCGCGAGATCAAGTTCGAGACCTACGCGATCCCCCGCATCCGCGGGGCGATCATCGACGAGCTGCGCGCCCTGGACTGGGTGCCGCGCTCGGTGCGGGCCCGCGCCCGCGAGATCGAGCGGGCCAACGTCAAGCTCGAGCACAAGCTGCAGCGGGCCCCGACCGACGAGGAGATGGCCGCCGAGCTCGAGATCGGGGTCGACGAGTTCCAGGAGTCGCTCATGCAGATCTCCAACTCGACGATCGCCGCGCTCGACGAGCTCTGGACGGTCTCGGACGCGAGCGGCGACCAGGTCTCGCTCCTGGACACGCTCCAGGATCCGGACGCCCCGGATCCGGCCCGGGTCATGGACCAGACCGACCTCAAGGACCGCGTGGCCGACGCGATCGCCCGCCTGCCCGAGCGCGAGAAGCTCGTCATCGCCCTCTACTACTACGAGAACCTCACGCTCCGCGAGATCGGCGAGGTGCTCGGCGTGACCGAGTCGCGGATCTCGCAGCTGCACACGAAGGCCGTGCTGCGCCTGCGCTCCCGCATGGCGCCCGAAGATCTCGAGACCGAGTAGTTCTCAGCCGCACCCTCCCGCCGCCCGGTAAGGTCGGCGCTCCCCCCGAGGAGAGGAGATTCGCGGCATGCCCACGCCCCCCGACAGGATTCGCAACGTCGCGCTCGTCGGCCACCGCGGCTGCGGCAAGACCTCGCTGAACGAGGCGCTGCTGTTCGAGGCCGGCGCCATCAACCGGCTCGGCACCGTCCCGGACCACTCCACCGCCTCGGACACCGACCCGGACGAGCAGGCGCGCCAGATGTCGATCTCGGCGGCGCTCTCGTCGTTCGAGTGGTCGGACCGCAAGATCAACCTCCTCGACACGCCGGGCGAGCCGAGCTTCATCGCCGATGCGCTCGGCGCCCTGCGGGTCTGCGAGTCGGCCGTCTTCGTCGTCAACGCCGTCATGGGCGTCGAGGTCTCGACATCGCGGCTGTGGCAGCGGGCCGCCGAGCTCGATCTCGCCCGGCTGGTCTTCGTGAACATGCTCGACCGCGAGCGGGCCGACTTCTTCCGGACGCTCGACAGCCTCAAGGCCGCGTTCGGCCCCCACGTCGTCGCCACGGAGATCCCGATCGGCAGCGGCGACGGGCTCGAGGGCGTCATCGATCTCATCGACATGAAGGCCTACCGCTACGAGGGCGCCGGCCGCGACAACTGCACCGAGATCCCGATCCCCGACGAGCTGGCCGCCCAGGCGGAGGAGTTCCGCGAGAAGCTGATGGACGAGGTGGCCGAGAACTCCGACGCCCTGATGGAGCGCTACCTCGAGGGCGAGGAGATCTCCCACGAGGAGATCGTCGACACCCTCAAGGAGGGCACGAACCACGGCGGCATCTTCCCGGTGGTCTGCGGCGCCGCGACGCGCAACCTCGGGACCAACCGCCTCCTCGACGCGATCGTGGAGGACCTCCCGTCGCCGGTGAAGCACGGCGCGCTGGAGCTCGACGAGATCACGCTCGAGCCCGATCCGGCCAGCGAGGCCTACGCCTACGTGTTCAAGACCCGCGCCGACCCGTTCGCGGGGCGCATCAACCTGTTCCGCGTCTACCAGGGCACGGTCTCGCCGGACACGCAGCTCCTCAACACGCGGGCGCACGCCAAGGAGCGCGTCGGCCAGCTCCTGGCCTTCGCCGGAAAGGAGACCCAGCACGTCGCGGCCTTCGGCCCCGGCGACATCGGGGCGGTGGCGAAGCTCAAGGAGACCCGGGCCGGCGACTGGCTCGCGGCCCGCGACCAGCCGATCCAGATGCCGGCGATCGAGCTCCCGGCGCCCGTGATGGCGTTCTCGATCGAGCCGAAGACCAAGGGCGAGGAGGACAAGGTCTTCTCGTCCCTGCGGCGCCTCCAGGAGGAGGACCCCACCATCGACCTGCACCGCGACCCGCAGACCGGCGAGCAGATCGTCGCCGGGCTGTCGCAGGTGCACGTGGAGATCGTGGTCGGGCGGCTGCACGACCGCTTCGGCGCCGACGTGGTCCTCAAGCCCCCGCGCGTTCCGTACCAGGAGACGATTCGGGCGGCAGCCAGGGGGCACGGCCGCCACAAGAAGCAGTCCGGCGGCCGCGGCCAGTTCGGCGACTGCCACATCGAGATCGAGCCGCTGGAGGGCGAGGGCTTCGAGTTCGTGGACAAGATCAAGGGCGGGGTGATTCCGCACAGCTTCATTCCGGCCGTGGAAAAGGGCGTCGTGGAGGCGATGCAGCGCGGCACCGTGGCGGGCTACCCCGTCAAGGGCGTCCGCGTGACCCTCGTGGACGGGCAGTACCACACGGTCGACTCGTCCGAGATGGCATTCAAGACCGCCGGGTCGCTGGCGCTCAAGGCCGCCCTGGAGCAGGCCTCGCCGGTGCTGCTCGAGCCGATCATGGAGGTGACCGTGTCGGTGCCCGAGGACTCGGTCGGCGACGTCATCGGCGATCTCAACAGCCGCCGCGGACGGCCCCTCGGGATGGAGCCCGTGGGCGCCACCACCGAGGTGAAGGCCGAGGTCCCGATGGCCGAGATGCTCTCCTACGCCCCGGATCTGCGGTCGATCACGGCCGGCCAGGGCGAGTTCACGATGGAGTTCGCGCGCTACGAGGAGGTGCCCGGCCACCTCGCCGGGAAGGTGGTCGCCGAGGCCCGCGGCGAGGCGGAGGCCGCGTAGCGGGCGGGGGGCTGAGCCGGGCGGCGTTGGTACGCTCACGGGCCGTTCATGGCTGCCCGGCGCATCACTCCCGACCACGAGATCATCGCCTGCGCGGTGTGCGGACGCACGCTGCTGCGGGGCGAGCACGCCGAGGTGTTCCTCGCGGGCGGCGAGCGCCGCCACGTCTGCGAGCTGTGCACGAATCGCGCCCTCAACCAGGGCTGGATCCGCGAGAGCGCCCAGATCGACACGTTCGGCTCGGGCGCCGGGCGGCCCGAGCGCCGGCCGCTGCGCGACCGCTGGCGCGCCCGGCGCCAGCGGCCCGGCGAGGAACCCGGCGGCGAGCCGATCGTCTCGGACGAGCAGCTCAGCGAGCTGCCCGAGGCCGAGTACGCCTTGCCCGACCAGCCGCGCCACGTGCACGCCGTCCCCACGAGCGGCGAGCTGAAGGCCGAGCAGGCGCTCGCGCAGTTCAATGCCAGCGAGCACGCGCGCACGATCACCGGCGTCGCCCGCTCCCTCGGGGCGCCGTGGGTCTCGGTCCGCGCGCTCGCGGCGCAGCCGAGCATCGTGTCGATCGTCGTGTCGTGGGAGCTGTGCTGGTACCGCTACGAGGTCGACCTGGGGGAGGCCGACGCCCCGGTGCGACCGGCGGGACAGGGCTACGAGCTGGCCGAGCTCGATCCCACCGACCAGCAGCCCAACGCGGCGCTCGACGAGGCCGGGCTGCTCGTGCTGGCCACCAACCCGGCGTGAAGGTCGTCGTCCACGTCGACGGGGGCTCGCGCGGCAACCCCGGGGCTGCGGCCGCGGGCGCCGTCCTGTCGACGCCGGACGGGGACACCCTGGACGAAGCCGCCGAGCGGATCGGGACGGCGACGAACAACGTCGCGGAGTACCGGGGGCTCCTGCTCGGGCTCGCCCGGGCCCAGGCGCTCGGCGCGACGGAGGTCGAGGTGATCAACGACTCCGAGCTCATCGCCAAGCAGGTCACGGGCGCCTACCGGGTCAAGCACGCTGACATGAAGCCGCTGCACGCCGAGGCGCGCGCGGCGCTCGCGCAGTTCGATCGCTGGTCGATCCGTTCGGTCCCCCGGGCCCAGAACGCCCGCGCCGACGCGCTCGTGAACGCGGCCCTGGACGGGCGCGGCTGATGGCGCACGACCCGGCGCAGCTGCGCGCCCGCCGCGCCGAGGCCCGCGCCCAGGCGGCGCGGCGCCGGCGCGGCCTTGCGCTGGCCGGCCTCGGCCTCGTCGTCGCGGTCGTGGCGGTCATCGCCGCGGCCTCGGCGCTCGGGGGCGGGGGCGGGGGCGGCGACGCCAGCCCGGCGGCGCAGCGCAGCGTCCCGGAGGCGTCCGCCGGCGGGCCGGCGGCGCCGTCCGGCGCCGCCGCGCTGCCGGCCGCGGTGCCCGCCAGCGCCCCGGGGGCACACCGGGGGGCCGACGAGGCCGTGCCGATCCTCATGTACCACGTGATCAGCACCCCGCCCGCCGGGGCGCCCTATCCGGAGCTCTACGTCTCCGGGCGCGACTTCGCGGCCCAGATGGGGAAGCTGCGCGCCCTCGGCTACCACGCGATCACCCAGCAGCAGCTCTGGGACGCCTGGCACCGCGGCGGGCTCCTGCCGGCCAAGCCGGTCGTGATCAGCTTCGACGACGGCTACCAGGGCGTCTACAAGCGCGCCCTGCCGGTGCTGCGGAAGCTGCGCTGGCCCGGGGTGGTCAACCTGGAGGTCCGGGTGCTCGGGCAGCCCGAGCAGGGCGGCCTCACGCCGGCGATGGTGCGCGGGCTGGTCAAGGCCGGCTGGGAGATCGACTCCCACACGATCAACCACGTCGACCTCACGAAGGTCTCGTCCGAGACCGCGCGCACCGAGCTCGCCGCGTCCCGCGCGCGGATCCGCGCGCTGTTCAAGGTGCCGGCCAACTTCTTCTGCTACCCGGCCGGCAAGTACGACCCCGCGGTCGAGGATCTCGTCCGCCAGGCGGGCTACCTCGCTGCGACGACCGTGGACCCGGGCCTCGCCCGCAAAGAGGAGCCTTACGCTCTCAAGCGCGTGCGGATCGACGGCTCAGACGGGGTGGGCGGCTTCGCGCAGAAGCTGCAGCAGGCTGCCGCCTAGCTCCGATTACGCGGAAACCCGCGAGATCCGGCGCAATTCCGCATGCAGCGGCGCCGGGCTGGCGTAGAGCAGCTATGCTCGGGTCACGGGTCCGGCTTCAGCCGGATTCCGCAAACTGGACGAATGTTCGATCAAGGCGTACGGTAGTCTGAGGACAACGGAACCTGGGGTTCAGGCCCCAGGCGAGGCGCGGGAGCCTCGCCGCCCCAGTTCCAACCATCCGTTGGTGCTTTCCCCGCCCTCCGATGGCAAGGCACAGGCAACGGACGCATAAGGAGACTCACCACGATGAAGATGACTATTCGCGCGGCGCTGCTGACGCTGCTCCTCACCCTCGCCCTCGCGCCGGTCGCGCTGGCGCAGGATTCCTCCAGCGAAACCGGGTATGCCGGCGACGGTGGCGACGTGCTCAGCACCACTGACCAGTCGACCACCAGCAGCTCGAGCGGGCAGCTTCCGTTCACCGGCCTGGATCTGGCGTTCGTCGGCGTGGCGGGCATCGCGCTCGTCGGCCTTGGCGTCGGACTGCGGCGCGCGGCGCGCTCGCCGGACACGCGCTCCTGACGCCGGCGGGTCTCCCTGTGTGAGCCGCGGGCCGGGGCCCCGGCGGCCAACGCTCCCAGACGGCCGTTCGCGCTCTGCGCGGGCGGCCGTCGTGCGTTCGGGGCCGCAGTAGAGTCCCGGCGACCGCTAGCCCTGCCGGAGGGGGGACACCGCTGATCACCGCAGACGACACCGGGCGCGAGAAGGCGCGGCTCCCACGGGGCTGGGGCCGGTTCGGCGCCACCATCGACCGGCTGATCGAGATCTCGGAGCCCGACGAGACCCTCCTGTCCTGCTGCGTCGGCCTGAACCCGACCTTCCGGCATACGGCGATCAGCCTGCCCGGCGTGCTCCACGAGATGACGAAGAGCACCAACGTCGTCCTCGCGGCCACCGACCGCCGGCTGCTCATCGTGGCGACCGGGTTCGGCGGGGCGGCGCGCGAGCACGAGGAGATTCCCTACGCCGGCCTCGAGATCGTCGCCGTCGAGAAGAAGGAGCTCACGGTCCGATGGCCCGACGGCGAGATGCGCGTCCACGGGATCGCCAAGCAGATGCTGCCCGGCTTCGCCGAGGCGCTGGCGGGCCGGCTGGCGGGCGCCGCGAGCTGAGAGGCCGGCGCGCTTCGCCTGCGCGGCTCGCCTCGCGGTCCGGACACGCGAAAGCCCCGCTCGAGGCGGGGCTTTCAAGCGGCTGAAGGGACTCGAACCCTCGACCTTCTGCATGGCAAGCAGACGCTCTAGCCAACTGAGCTACAGCCGCGCGCGGGCGCCAGTATAGCCCGGTCGGCGTGGCGGCCGGTCAGCCCGCGGCCTGGCGGACGGCGGTGCCGCCGCGCAGCGTGTCGGCGAGCGCCGTGGCGCTCTCGGGCCGGGCGAACAGGTAGCCCTGGCCCAGGCCGCAGCCGAGGCGCCGCAGCACGTCGAGCTGCGCCGCGGTCTCGATTCCCTCGGCCACGACGTCGATGTCGAGCGCGCGGGCCATGGCGAGCATCGCGCCCACGATCGCCTCCTCGCGGCCGCCGGCAGCCAGGCCGGCCACGAATTCGCGGTCGAGCTTGACCTGCTGGAGGGGGTAGCGCTGGAGGTAGGAGAGGGAGGAGTAGCCGGTGCCGAAGTCGTCGAGCGCGAGCTTCACGCCGCGCCGCCGCAGCGCCTTGAACGTCGTGGCCGGGGCCGCGGCGTCCTCCATGAGCACGCTCTCGGTGATCTCGAGCACGAGCCGGTCGGCCGGCAGGCCGGTGTCCGCCAGGATTCGCTCAACGGAGGCGACGAGGTCGGCGTGCATGAACTGACGGGCCGAGAAGTTCACGCTCAGGGGCAGGCCGGCGAGCGGGCCGCCCTCGGCGTCCCAGCGCACCGCCTGGCGGCAGGCCTGCCGCAGCACCTGCCAGCCGAGCGGCACGATGAGGCCGGTCTCCTCGGCCAGGCCGATGAACCGGTCCGGCGGGATCGGCCCGTCGCGCTCGTGGTTCCAGCGCACGAGGGCCTCGATGCCCGCCACCGTGCCGCCTTGCAGCTCGACGATCGGCTGGTAGGCGGTCGTGAGCTCCTCGCGCTCGAGCGCGCGGCGCAGCTCGTTCTCGAGGTGCAGCCGGGCCTTGACGCGCTCGCGCAGCGAGTCGTCGAAGAGCTCGGCCCGCTCGCGCCCGAGCTCCTTGGCGCGGTACATCGCGACATCGGCGTCGCGGAGCAGGCCGTCCGCGTCCCGGCTCTCCGGCGGCGCCAGGGCGACGCCGACGCTGGCGGTCACGTGCAGGTCGTCCCCCGCGATCGGGACGGGCTGGTGCAGGGCTGCGTTGAGGCGCTCGGCGACGCGCACCGCCGCCGCCTCGTCGGTCAGCCCGACACAGAGGACGGCGAACTCGTCCCCGCCGAAGCGCGCGAGCAGGTCGCCCGGCCGCACCGCGGCCGCGAGGCGGGGCGCCACCGCGGCCAGGAGCATGTCCCCGACGTGGTGCCCGAGCGAGTCGTTGACGAACTTGAAGCGGTCGAGATCCAGGAAGGCGACGGCCGGCCGGCCCGCCTCCGGGTGCGCGGCGGCGTCCCGCAGGGCACGGTCCAGCGCCTTGAGGAACAGGCGGCGGTTGGGCAGGCCGGTGAGGGGATCGTGCAGCGAGCGGTGGCGCAGGGTCTCGGAGAGGTACCGGACGAGCGTGCCGGCGACGACGAGCGTGCCCATGGTCAGCAGCCAGCGGGCGATCTCCTCGGTCCAGGTGTCGCGCTGCGCGATCAGCACGCCGGCGTAGGCGAGGCCGACGAGCGCCGTCTGGAAGATCGCCTGGGACCGGGAGAAGAAGCAGTAGGCGTAGAGGGTCGCCCAGAGGTAGTACAGGACATAGACGCTGCCGTCCTGGTGGTTGGCCACCATCGCCCACGTGATGACCACGGTGGCGAGCGAGATCGTCAGCTTGAGCAGCCAAAGCGGGACCCAGTTCATGCCCGCGATGAGGACGACGCCCCAGGCCGTCGCGATCACCGACGGAAGCAGGACGTTGAGGTCGTCCGTGCTGCTGGGGTGGGGGAGGGCCAGCCACACGAGCGACAGCAGGCCGCCGCTGATGAAGAGGTAGGCGAGGCAGCGCGCGATGAGGGGCCGGTCGTCGGCCGGGTCCTCCGGGGCGCCGCGCTGGCCGCCGCGCCCGAAGCGCGCGCCGATCCAGGCCCGCGTCCGTGCGGTCGCGTGGCCCGCCGGCGGAGCCCCCAGACCCTCCATGCCACGGGTTATCGGTCGGCAGCGCCCCAAAGTCAAGCCGCCGGGCCCGCGAGCGCGCTGCGCCGCGTCAGCCGGCGAGCCCGGCGGCGAAGCGCTCGAGCCCGTCCGGATCGCGCCACGGCGGGCCGTGCCCGAAGACCGCCACGGCGGGCCGCAGCGCGGCAAGGCGCCGGATCGAGGCCCGGTTGGCGGCCGGATCGAGCGTGAAGATGCCCGGCGGCTCGTGCAGCCCGGGGCGGCCCGTGACCGGGTCGCGCCCGAACAGCGCGTCGCCGGCGATGAGGGTCCGGTCCTCCGCGCGCCAATAGGAGACGTGGCCCGGGCTGTGGCCCGGCGTCGCGATGACCTCGAACTCCCCGGCGGCGTCGCCGTCCTGCAGCCGGCGGGCGACGGGATGGGCGGGGCCGGCCCAGGTTCGCAGCTGGATCCGGGTGATCGCGTTCACGGGGGCGCGGTCGGCCAGCCGGCCCGCCGCCATCGCGTCGGCGTCGGCGGCCCCGCACCACAGCGGCAGCCCGAGGGCCGTGCACACCGCGGCGCTCGCGCCCTGGTGGTCGGCGTGCGCGTGCGTGAGCGCATGGGCGGCCACCGGCCGGCCGCGCAGCGCCCGCAGGATCCGGGCGCGGGCCCAGCGGGTGCCGGCGTCGACGAGCACGTCGCCCGCGAGGTAGACGTTGATGGCGTGGCGGGGACGGCCGGGCACGAGCCACAGGCTGCGGGCGATCTCTTCCATACAGGCCTGTACGGTAGCAGGTCGCCATACAGGGGTGTACGGTGAGGGCATGGCCACAGACCGGCTCACCCGCGAGGACTGGATCGACGCCGCCAGCGCCGCGCTCGAGCGCGACGGGGTGGCCGCCGTCGCCGTCGCGCCGCTCGCCACCGGCCTCGGCGTGACCCGCGGCAGCTTCTACTGGCACTTCGCCAGCCGCGACGAGCTGGTCGACGCCGTCCTGCTCCGCTGGGAGGCGGTGCACTCGGAGGCGGTGCTCGCCGAGGCCGAGGCCGTCGCGGACCCGCGGGAGCGCCTCCGGGCGCTGCTCGGACGCGCGGTGCTCAAGCCGCCGACGATCTTCGCCGGGCTCCTCGATGCTGCGGGCAGCGAGCCGCTCGTCGCTGCTGCCCTGGCGCGCGCGCAGGCGGCGCGGATCGCGGCGCTGGAGCGGGCCTGCCGCGAGTGCGGGCTCGATCCGGACGAGGCGCGGCGGCGCGCCACGCTCGCCCACGCGGCCTACGTCGGGCTCGCCCGGCTGGGCCCGTCCGGCGCCGGCGCCGATGCGTCGGAGCGCGCAGCGTTCGCCGAGCACGTCGTTCGCGCCCTGGTCCCGGGCTGACGGCCGCCGCGCTAGGGTCCCGCCGGTGGGCATTGCCGACGAGCTCCTCCTCAACGCGCGCTCCTACCACCGCACCTTCGACCGCGGCCGCCTGCCCCGGCCGCCGGCCCGGCACCTGGCCGTCGTCACGTGCATGGACGCGCGCATCGACGTCTTCTCGCTGCTCGGCCTGCGGGAGGGCGACGCCCACGTGATCCGCAACGCCGGCGGCGTGATCACCGACGACGAGATCCGCTCGCTGGCGATCTCCCAGCGGCTGATGGGCACGCGCGAGATCGTGCTCATCCACCACACCGACTGCGGGATGCAGGCGTTCTCCGACGACGAGTTCCGGCGCGAGCTCGAGGCCGAGACCGGCGTTCCGGTGCCGTGGGACACCGAGGCGTTCAGCGACCTCGAGCTCGACGTGCGCAAGTCGGTGCGCCGCGTGGTGGAGAGCCCGTTCATCCCGCACACCGACGCCGTGCGCGGGTTCGTCTACGAGGTGGAGACCGGGCGGCTGCGCGAGGTGCCGGCCGAGCCGGCGTAGCGCCGAAGACGCGGCGGGCGAGCCCGGGTCCGGCGGGCCGGAAGGCGACGACCGGAATCGAACCGGTGTAAACGGCTTTGCAGGCCGCTGCGTAACCACTCCGCCACGTCGCCGGGTGGGGGAGGAAGGGTAGCGGCGCGCCGGGCGCCGCCGCGGTCCCGGCGCCGACCGGAACCGGCGCCGCAGCGTTGGACGGGCCGGTAAGTTCCCGGACCGAGCCGATCTGATCGAACCATGCTGGAGACCAGGACCAAGGAGGCACGCATGCGGGGGCGCCGGCAGGCCGGACGGAGGCTTCGGCGGGCGCGGCGCCGGGCGGCGGGCGCCGCCTGCGTGCTGTGCGGCGTCGCGGCGGCAGCGGCAGCGGCTCCCGCGGCCGCGGCGCCCGGGGACACGCCGTATCTCGACGCCGTCGCCACGTCGCTGCGCCAGCGCAACGCCGGCACCGAGAACAAGGTGTGGTGGCTGTCGAGCGGCAACCGCCTCCCGCGCGGCTGGCTGCTGCAGACGCCCGACTGCTGGGGGCAGCTGAGCTGCGCCCGGCCGCCGCGGGGCGGCGCGGACTTCCTGCGCCGCATGACCCAGATGATCGGCGGGGCGCAGCGCAGCGTCGACATCGCCGAGCTGTACCAGGCGCCGGACGGGCGCTTCCTCCACGCGATCGTCAACGGGCTCCGGATCGCCCGGCAGGCGGGGCGCGAGCCCGTCGTGCGGATCCTCATCGGCGTCTATCCGCCGCGGTTCTTCGCCCCGGGCACCTATGCGAAGGAGCTGCGCGCGGCGGCCGGGTCCTCGCTGCGCGTCCAGGTCGGCTACATGCGCTCCGCCGTCACCGCGTGGAACCACGAGAAGGCCCTCGTCGTCGACGGCCGCGAGTCGATCATCGGCGGGATGAACTACTGGACCGGCGACTACCTCACGAGCGGCTATCCGATCAACGACGTCTCGATGGAGCTGAGCGGCCGGGCCGCCGACGGGATCGGCGAGTTCAACGACCTGATGTGGCGCTACACCTGCGCCAACCGCGAGGAGATCGCGGTCGCCGTGGCCACCGCCGGATTCGACGGCTGCCTCACGAAGCTCCCGACGCTCCCGCCGGTCTCCGATCCGCGCGGCGTGCCGATGATGGTCGTGGGGCGGCTGGGGAACGGGATCAACGTGCCGGGCGAGGCCGGGCGCCAGGCGCCGCCGATCGCTGCGCCGCCCGTGTCCGGGAACACGTGCGCCTTCTTCCAGCGGGACTTCTCCGACACCAACAACAGCCGGCCGTACGAGTACCGCAACCCCGGCGAGGGGGCGCTGCGCACGCTGATCGCGAGCGCGAAGGAGTCGATCTTCCTGTCCCAGCAGGACCTGCTCTCGTGCCTCCCGAAGCCCGCCATCGCCACCGAGGCCAAGTTCGACGACCGCCTGTTCGCGGTCCTCGCGGCGAAGGTCGCCCAGAAGGTGCCGATCAAGATCGTCCTGTCCGCCGGCGACGGCAAGGGCACGGGCGCCGACGGCTCGGGCACCTACCGCAACGGCTGGTCGCTGGCCGACGTGGCGGACGCCCTGGCCGGCGTGGTCCAGAAGCAGCAGCGCGTCAGCGCCTCGCAGGCCCGGGCGCTCGTGTGCGCCGGCGTCGGCCTCACGTTCATCCACAACGGCCCCGGGCGCGCCTGGGCCAGCGGGAACCGCTTCGGGAACCACGCCAAGCTCGTGGCGGTCGACGACCGCGCCTTCTACATCGGGTCCCAGAACCTCTACCCGTCGCGGCTGCAGGAGCTCGGCGTGATCGTGGAGGACGGGGCGGCCTCGGCGCAGCTGAAGTCCGAGTACCTGTCGCCGATGTGGCGCTGGTCGAGCCCGTACGCGCTGATCGACCCGGCCACCCGGCGGTGCGGCTCGTTCTGAGCGGCGGTCAGGCGGCGCCGCCGGCCCGCCCGGCGGCGACGAGCGCCGGCACGGTCACGAACTCCGCGCCGCGGGCGCCGAGCGTCGTCAGGATCGCCTCGGTGGCGGCGAGCGAGCGGAAGCGGTCGGCGGCCGGCTTGCGGTGGTGGCCGTCGTGGAGCAGGACGATGTCCCCGCTGCGGGCGCGCTCGCCGCGGGCGGCGATCGACGCCGCGGTTTCCCGGGGACGCCAGTCCCAGCCGGTGACCGACCACAGGACCGGCACGTAGCCCGCGGCGCGCAGGGTGCGCAGCGTCCCGGGGCGCCGGCGCCCGTACGGGGGCCGCATGAGCGCCGCGCCGTCGACCGTGGCGAGCTCGACGCCGGCGGCCTCGATCGCGTCGCGGGTCCGGCGCAGCTCCTCGCGCACCTCGCCGGCCCGGCGCCGCGGCAGCGACGGGTGCGACCAGGTGTGGTTCCCGACGGCATGGCCGCCGGCCGCCAGCTCGCGCAGGAGCGCCGGCTCGCGCGCGGCGAAGCGGCCGACGCTGAAGAACGTGGCCTTGGCGCCGTGGCGCTCCAGCGCCGCGAGGAGCAGCGGCGTCACGCGCGGGTTGGGCCCGTCGTCGTAGGTGAGGGCGATGCGCGGCCCGGCCCCGGGGACCCGGGAGATCGTGGCGCCGTACAGCTGCGAGGTCGGCGACTGGCCGTGGTACCAGAGGAAGGTGGCGCCCGCCGCGGCGCCCGCGGCCGCGCAGGGCATCCGCATGGCCGGGACGCTAGCCCATGGCGGCCGCCGGCCCGCGGGCGCCGCCGGCCCGCGCCGTTGCTAGGCTTCCGCCGGTCCCAGGGCGATTAGCTCAGCTGGGAGAGCGCCGCCTCGACAAGGCGGAGGTCACTGGTTCGAGCCCAGTATCGCCCACTGCACGAAGCGCCCCGTACGTACGGGGCGCTTCGCCGTTTTCCGGGCTGGGTCCGCGCGCGGGGCCAGGGCTGGCCGCCGGCGCCCGGCGGTAGTAGGGTCGCGACCGTGTGCGCGCCGACCCTGTTCGGCCGCAGCGGGGGCGGGGGACGTCATCCCGCAGAGCACGCCGAGCAACCGAGGAGGTCCCATGCAACGCCTTCGTCGTCGGTCGCCGTCACCGGCCCTGGTGGTGGCGTTCATCGCGCTGTTCGCCGCTGCCGGCGGCGGCTGGGCGGTCGCGGCCCAGAACGCCGCAACCACGATCCGCGCCTGCGTGAGCAAGAGCACCGGCGCGGTCCGCCTGGCCAGTCGCTGCAAGCGCAAGACCGAGCGGACCGTCTCCTGGAACGCCGCCGGCCGCACCGGGCTGCGCGGCGCGCAGGGGCCGCCCGGCCCGGCCGGGCCCTCCGCCGTGTTCGAGGCAGACCGTGACGGCGGCTCAGGCGGGGCAGCCGACGGGGTGGAGCAGCAGATCGCCACGCTGAACCTCCCGGCGGGCACCTACACCATCACCGGCAAGGCGAGAATCACCAGGCAGGGCGCGGGCGCCACCATCGGCAGCTGCACGCTGGCGGCCGGCACGGACACCGACACCGCAAACGCATTGCTGTCGCAGACGCTGACCATCGGCTCGACCGTCGTCGCGCAGGTCTCCCACACGTTCCCGGCAGCGGGGGCGGCGACGCTGACCTGCACCGCGATCGGCGGCTCCTGGGTCGCCGACAAGGCGAAGGTGATCGCCATCAAGGCCGGCACCCTCACCCGCACCGCGGTCACGGGGGGGGGGGGGGGGGGCCGCCCCCCCCCCCCCCCGCCCGCGGCGCCGCGCCGCGCCGGCGGCGGGGGTTGACCCGTAGGCGAACATACGTTCGTGACGAGCGAAGGATCGCCAGCCGCCCGCCTGCGCCGCGCCATCGCGAACCGGTCGCTGGTCCAGGTGCGGTCGGCGGCTGCCGAGGTCGCGCACGTGGATCTGCGCGACGCGGCGGCGATCCTGGCGCTCATCGCCGACGCCGAGCGCGGCAGCTACGAGGCCGCGGCGGTCCGGTGGCTCGGGCGCCTGGCGCTCGAGCGCCCGGACATCGGCCTGGAGGAGATCGGGGCGGCGCTCGACGCGCTGGAGGACCTTCCGGGCGACGCCGCGGCCCTCGTGAGCCTGCGCGCGCTGGCCGGGTGACGGCGCGCGGAGGCGGCGCAGCCGCCGCGGCGAGCGGGTAGCGTCGCCCGGATGCGCCGCCTCGCCGCCGCCGCTGCCGTGCTCGCCGCCGTCCTGGCCGGTGCCGGCCCCGCGCACGCCGACGACGCCGCCGACCGGGCCCGCGCGACCGCGCTCGGGATCGAGGCCTATGAGTACGGGATCCCGCTGCTGGAGTTCCTGCGCATCCGCCGCCAGCAGACGAGCGTGACGGTCCCGAACGGGCGCGGCGACGCGCCGGTCAACCAGATCGGACGGGCGGCCCTCGTGCGGCCCGAGGACCGGATCATCCCCGCGCCCAGCACCGACACGCTCTACACCGTCATCCACCTCGATCTGGCCCGCGAGCCGCAGGTCCTCCACGTCCCGCCGCAGGGCCGCCGCTACTTCACGTTCGAGTTCATCGATCCCTACACGAACGTCTTCGCCTACGTCGGGACCCGCGCCACCGGGTCCCAGGGCGGCGACTTCGCGATCACCGGCCCCGGCTGGCACGGCCGGCTGCCCCGGGGCGTGCGCCGGATCCGCTCGCCGTTCCGGCGCGCCTGGGTCGGCGGGCGCACGCTGCTGCGCGGCCCGTCGGACCTCGCGGCGGCCCAGCGCGTGCAGCGCGGCTACCGCCTCGTGCCGCTCAGCCGCTACGGCACGGCGTGGACGCCGCCGCGGCCGCGCCGGATCGTCATGACGCCGCGCCGCGCCGTCACGCCCGAAGGCCTGGCCTTCTTCGACGCCCTCGGGAAGGCGCTGGCGGAGAATCCGCCGCCCGCTCGCGACGCGCCCCTGCTGCGGCGCCTGGCCGCGGTGGGGATCGGGCCGGGCCGCGCGCCGTCGCGGGACGGGCTGCCGGCCGCGGTCCGCGAGGGCCTCGCCGCGGCCGTCCCGGCGGCCAAGGCCCAGATCCAGCGGGCGCTCTTCGGGTTCATCGCCCGGGCGCCGGCGGCGGCGAACGGCTGGGTCGTGCCGAAGCCGAACACCGGCGCCTTCGGGACCGACTACGAGAGCCGCGCGCTGCTCGCCGTCTACGGGATCGGGGCGAACCGGCCCGTGGAGTCGATCTATCCGACCGCGTTCACCGACCGGACCGGCGCGCTCCTGAGCGGCGGCTCGCGCTACGTGCTGCGCTTCGCGCCGGGGCAGCTTCCGCCGGTCCGCTACTTCTGGTCGGTGACGCTGTACGACGCCAACCTCTTCGTGGTGCCGAACCCGATCCGCCGCTTCGCCGTCGGGGATCGCACCCCCGGGCTGCGTCGCCGGGCCGACGGCTCGCTCGAGATCGCGATCCAGACCGGACGGCCGGCGTCCGGGACCGCGAACTGGCTGCCCGCGCCGGCGTCGGGGCGGTTCGTGCTCGTCATGCGCCTCTACGGCCCGTCGGGCCGGGTGCTGCGCGGGCGCTGGCCGCTCCCGACGGTCACGAAGGCCGGGTAGCCCGCGGCGGGCTCCCCGCTCGGATGGCCGGCCGTAGGATCTCCGGCGTGCACGAGAAGGAGATGGAGATCCGCTGGCGCGACATGGACGCCTTCGGCCACGTGAACAACTCCGTGTTCCTCACCTACCTGGAGGAAGTCCGCGACGAGTGGCTGGAGCGGGCCGTGCTGCCGGTCGGCGGCAACACCTGGAACTTCGTCCTGGCCCGCGTCGCGATCGACTTCCGCTCCGAGATCACGCAGGAGGACGACGTCATCGTGGGGCGGTGCGGGCTCGTGCGGCTCGGCACCGGCAGCGTCACGACGCGCGAGGAGATCCGCACCCGCGACGGCCGCCTCGTCGCCGAGGCCGAGTCGGTGCTCGTCGCCTTCGACCAGGAGTCCCGGGCCGCGCGGACGATCACCGACGCCGAGCGGGCCGGGTTCGAGGCCGTGGCCTGACGGACGGGCTACGCTGCCGCCGTGGACGACCCCGATGCCGTCGAGCTGCGGGTCCTGGGCTGCCTGATCGAGAAGCAGCGCACGACGCCCGACGCCTACCCGCTGTCGCTGAACGCCCTGCTCACCGCCTGCAACCAGGCGACGAGCCGCGACCCAGTGACCGGCTACACGATGGACGACATCCGGGGCGCGCTGCAGCGGCTCGGGCGCCGCGGCTGGACGCGGCTGGCCAGCGGCCCGGGCTCACGGGCGGTCAAGTACCGCCATCTGCTCGATGAGGCGCTCGGCCTCTCGGGCGGCGAGCTGGCCGTGCTGTGCGTGCTGGTGCTCCGCGGGCCCCAGACCCCCGGGGAGCTGCGCGCGCGCACCGAGCGGCTGCACCGGTTCGAGAGCGCCGAGGCGGTCCAGGCGGCGCTCGACGGGCTGGCGTCGCGCGGCCACGCGGCGCTGCTCGAGCGCCGGCCCGGCCAGAAGGAGGCCCGCTACGTCCAGCGCCTGGGCGGCGAGGCCGGAGGCGAGGGGCCGGCGCCCGCCGCGGCCGCGGCGGCGGCTCCCGCGGCCGCTCCGGCATCGGTGCCGGCTCCGGCTCCGGCTCCGGCTCCGGCTCCGGCACCGGATCCCTTCGCCGCGTCCGCCGCGTCCCCGGACGGGCTCGCGGCCCGCGTCGCGGCCCTCGAGGCGGAGGTCGCCACGCTGCGCGCCGACCTGGCCGCGCTGCGCTCGGCCCTCGGCGCGTAGGATCGCGCCATGCCCGCGCCCCCGCTCTCTGCTGCCGATCGCGCCCAGGCCGTCGCGGCCCGCGCGCTCCTGGCGCTCCCGCCCGCCGTGCAGCGGCGGATCGCCGGCGGCGCGCCGATCGTCCGCGACGGCCTGACGCTCGACCCCGAGGTCCAGCTCGTCCTGCGCCTGCTCGAGCAGGCCGGGGACCCGCCGCTCGACGAGCTCACGCCGGCGGCCGCCCGGGCGCAGATCAGCCACGACGCGGCGCTCTTCGCCGGGCCGGCGATCCCGGTCGCCGACGTGCAGGCCGTCACCGTGGCCGGTGCCGCCGGCCCGCTGGCGGCCCGGCGCTACGTTCCGGCGGGATTCGCGGCGCCGGGCCCGACGCTCGTCTACTTCCACGGCGGCGGCTGGGTGGTCGGCGACCTCGACACCCACGACCAGACCTGCCGGCTCCTGGCCCGCCACTCCGGCGCCGCGGTCGTTGCCGTCGACTATCGGCTCGCCCCCGAGCATCCGTTCCCGGCGCCCGTCGATGACGCCCTGGCGGCGTTCCGCGACATCGCGGCGCGGGCCGCGGAGCTCGGGGCCGATCCGGCCCGCATCGGCGTTGGCGGGGACAGCGCCGGCGGGCACCTGTCCGCCGTGACGAGCCTGCTGGCCGCCGGCGACGGCGGCCCGGCGCCGGCGTTCCAGCTCCTGATCTACCCGGTCACCGACTCGGCGGAGGAACACCGGTCCTACGAGCTCTTCGCCGACGGCTTCTTCCTCACCCGCCGCGACATGCACTGGTACCAGGGCCACTTCCTGCCGCCGGGCACCGACCTCCGGGACCCGCGCGTGTCGCCGCTGCACGCGGCGGACGTCTCGGGTGTCGCCCCGGCCTTCGTGGTCACCGCCGGCTTCGACCCGCTGCGCGACGAAGGCGAGGCCTACGCCGCCCGCCTGCGCGAGGCCGGGGTCCGCACGGTGCTGCGCCGCCAGGCCGGCCTCATCCACGGCTTCGTGAACATGGCCGGGATGGGCCGGGCCGGGCGGGAAGCGACGCTCGAGCTCGCCGGCGCCCTGCAGGTCGGCCTGGCCGGCTGAGCGGCCCGGCTCAGCCCCCGGCCGAGGCGCGGTCCGCTGGGCGCTCCGCCCGCAGACGCCAGGCCTTGGCGAAGGCCTCGACGACGGACGGGTCGAACTGGGCTCCCGAGCGCCGGCGCAGCTCGGCGAGGGCCCGGCCCGGCCCGACGCCCTTGCGGTAGGCCCGATCGGCGAGCATCGCGTCGAACGCGTCGCAGACGGCGATCACGCGAGCCTCGACGGGGATCGCGTCGCCGGCGAGGCCGTCCGGGTAGCCGGTCCCGTCCCAGCTCTCGTGGCTGGAGCGCACGATGTGGCCGACCGGCGCGAGCGCGGGAACGGCGCTGAGGATGCGCTCGCCGATGATCGTGTGGCGGTGGATGAACGCCCACTCGTCCGCGTCGAGCGGCCCGGCCTTGTTGAGGATCGCCTCGGGCACCCCGACCTTGCCGATGTCGTGCAACTCCGCCGCGCGGGCCGTCTGCTCGATCGCGGCGGGTTCGAGTCCGAGCATGCGGGCCGTGGAGGCGGCGAGCTCGCCGACGCCCTCGAGGTGGGTCCCGAGGTCGGGGCTCCGCTCCTGGATGACGCGCAGCAGCACGGTGTGGCCCTCGCGGCCAGCGGCGGTGCGGCGCCGCTTGCGCTCGTACATGCGCAGGTCGGCGAGGCGGAGCGCCTCGGTCGCATCGCGGGCCTCGTCGGGGATCCGGACGACGCCGTAGGAGCACCCGACCGTGAACGCCTCGCCGGACTCGCGGAGGGCGGCCGCGGCGTGCGCGACGCCATCATCCCCGGCAGGCGGCCCGGCGGGCTGCAGCACGCAGAATTCGTCTCCCCCCAGGCGGTACGCCTGCCCGCGCGGCGGCATGGCGGCCGCCAGCCGGCCGCCCAGCCGGTGCAGCAGCGCGTCCCCGGCCGGGTGCCCGAAGGTGTCGTTGTAGTGCTTGAAGCCGTCGAGGTCGAACAGCGCCAGCAGCCACGGAGCTGGCCCCGCTGCGGCGATGGCGCCGTCGAGGTCAGTCAGGAGCGCCCGCCGGTTGCGCAGGCCGGTGAGCGCGTCGGTCAGCGCCTCGTGCCGGCTGCTGGCCAGCAGGGCGCGATTGTCGGCGAGCGAGACCCGCAGGCGCACGAGCGTCGCGGCGATGGCCGCACAGGCCAGGCCGATGGCGATGCGGCTCACCGACGCCGTGGCGCTCACGGCAAGGAGGGTGAGGGCCGCGGCCGCGGCGACAAGCGGCGGTGCGGCTCGCGGGATCGCGGCGATGGTCACGGCCGGGGCGGGCGTCACCCACGAGCCGGCGGCGATCACCAGGAGCGCGGCGGGCCAGGTCGCCGTGGAGATGTCGAACGCGGTCACCGAGCTGCCGCCGACGAGGTAGAGGAGGTCGCCGACGGCGAACAGGACGAGGCCGAGGCCGACCAGGCCGGTGGGCCGGTCGATCTGCCCGCCGGTCAGCGCGACCATCGCCCCGACGGTGCCGAGGAGGATGAGATCGCACACGGGGTAGGCGATCGCCACCGCGCTCGCGAGGGCCGACGCTCCAATGGCGTCCGCCACGGCGGGAACGGCCGCTGCGGCGACGATCGCGGCGATCGCGAGGCCGGCGATCAGCCCGTCGAGCCAGGCGATGCGCTCGACGCCGCGCACCCGGGCCCGCAGGAGCAGGACGAGGCCGGCGTAGGCCGGCCCGTAGAACGCGAGGAAGAGCACGTCGGCGGCCGACGGATTCGGCGGGCTGTCGGCGAAGTACCAGAGGATCGAGTAGAGGACCTGGCCGCCGGACCAGAGGCCCAGGGAGCCGGCGACGAGCAGCCAGGCGGCCCGGCGGGGCGGAGCCTGGCGGAGCGCGCCCCAGGCGGCCACGCCGCAGGCAGCGAGAAGGATGAGGTCATAGCCCCAGCGCCCCAGGAGGTTGGAGACGTCGTCGCCGCCGGCCGACGTGGCGAGCTGCAGGAGGTAGACGCCGAGCAGCGCCCAGGCGACGGTGAGGATCGTGCGCGCGACTGCGCGCGGCGTGCCGGCTGCCGACATGCCCTCAGTGGTCGGGTTCCGTCCCGGTCACCTTGAGCCGCCCATCAGCCGTCGTCGAGCCGGAAGGCGGCCCCGATCTGGTCGTGCGAGAGCCCGGCGGCGAGGCAGGCGATGAGCTTCATGCGGGCGGCCTGGGGCGAGAGGAACCCGGCGGGGATCACGCGCGTCCCCCGGAGGTCCTGTTCGGAGCCGGGATAGCCGTAGGTGCCGTTGAGGATCACGCCGCGCTCCGGCCGGCAGTAGGCCACGATCGGAATCGACTCCGCAGCGCGGGCCCACTCGTCCAGGACGGCCGGGGGCAGGTGGCCGGCGCCGAGGGTGCCGACGATCACGCCGTCGGGCCGGGTCCCGAGCACGGCACGCGCGACCGTGCCGTCGTCGCCGACCGCGGTCGGCACGATCGGGACGCGGCGGTCGAGGTTGGCCGGGTTGACCGTCGGGTTGCGCGGCAGCCGCGACCAGATCGTGGGGTGCCCCTCAGTCACGCGGCCCAGCGGCCCGGTCTGGGGCGACGAGAACGCGGTCAGGGACGTCGTGTCGGTCTTGCGCGCGCAGCGGGCGTGGTGGATCTCGCCGCCGAACACGATGACGGTGCCGAGGCCGTTCGCCGACTCGCTCTCCGCGACGGAGATCGCGTCCACGAGGTTGGCCGGCCCGTCGGCACCCGGGCTGGAGGCGGGGCGGATCGCGCCGGTGAAGACGATCGGCGCCGACGCGTCGTGGAGCAGGTCGCAGAGCATCGCGGTCTCCTCGAGGCAGTCGGTGCCGTGCGTGACGACCACGCCGGCGCCCGCCTTCGCCGCGTCCCGGGCCGCCCGGCAGATGTCGAGCTGATTGGCCAGCGTGAGGTGGGCGCTGGGGACGTTGATGAGCGTCCGCGCCTCGAGGTCGGTGCGCCCGCGCAGCGCCGGCACCGCTGCGATGAGCTGGTCGGCATCGAGGCCGGGCGTCGCGCTGGCGATCGCCGTGTCGGTGCCGGTCATGGTGATCGTGCCGCCGGCGGCCAGGACCAGGACGCGGCGACGGGGAGCGCGGCGGGATGTCGGCGGGGAGGCCATCGGGGCATCGAGGCTACCGGCCGTCCGTCGCGGCCGGACCGGTCAGGCGGCGCCGAGGGCCGCGGCCAGCCGGGCGAGGTCGGCCTCGTCGTTCCAGGCGCCGACCGACGCGCGCAGCAGCGGCAGCCCGGGCAGGTCGCGCACGACGACGCCCTGCGCGGCCAGCCGCTCCTTTTCGGCGGCGGGGCCGTCGCTGTGAAACGAGACGAGGGTCGTGGCGCCGCGGGGCGCCACGGTGCGGCCGGCGGCGGCGAGGCGGGCAGCGAAGGCGGACGCGAGCTCGGTCGCGCGGGCGTGCACCGCCGGCCACCCGGCGGCCGCGAGCACGCCGTGGGAGGCGACGGCGAACGCCAGCGCCTCGGAGCTCAGCGCCGGCGCGTCGAAGCGGCGGGCGGTCTCGTGCAGCGGCGCGTCGAGGCCGGCGCCGGGCTCGGCGAAGCTCACATACGAGCGGCGGGTGACGGCCAGGCGTTCCCGCAGGGCAGGGGAGACCCAGAGCAGGCCGAGCCCGTCGGGGCCGCACAGCCACTTCTGTCCAGATCCGGCGTAGGCGTCGCACCCGAGGGCCGCCACGTCGGTCGCCACCGCGCCGGCGCCCTGGGCGCCGTCGAGGAGCACCGGCACGTCGAGGCCGCGCAGATCCGGCGCGAGCCGGCCATCGACCCAGCAGACGTGCGAGCAGGCGACGAGCCGGGTCCGGGCGGTCACGGCGTCCGCGACGTCCGCGAAGGGCACGACCCGGATCGTCACGCCAGCCAGGTCGCGGGCGGCCTGGAGCGCGCCGAGCAGCCCCGGGTGCTCGACGGCGCTCGTGACGACCTCGTCGCCCGGGCGCAGCCCGAGGCCCAGCACGACGGTGGCGAGGCCCTCGCTCGTCGACGTGGTCAGCGCGACGTCGTCGGGAGCCGCGCCGATCAGGGCCGCGCAGGCGCCGCGCAGCTCCTCGCGCCGCCCGAACATCCGCCCGAAGTGCTCGCCGGAGCGCCCGTCGGCGGCCTGGCGCTCGATCTCGGCGGCAGCGGCCCGGGCGGCCGCGCGTGGCACCGGCCCGTCCGTGCCGGCGTTCAGATAGGCGATGCGGTCCAGGACGGGGAACTCGGCCCGGAGGGCGGCTGGGTCCATTGCGGGCACGATAGCCCGCCACCGGCCGGCACCTCCCGCGGCACGCCGGCGGCGCTCAGCGGCTGCAGACCGGCCACTGCCCGGGGCCCGACCGGGCGAGGAGGATCGCGGCCCGGCGGTCCTGCTCGGCCTCCGGAGCCGCGGCCGGGTCGCCGGTGCCGCCCACGGCCGCCCAGGTGGAACGCATGAACTGGTACTTCCCGCGGAACATGCCGCCGCCGCCGATCGCCTGCGGATCGCCGCCGGATTCGCAGGCGGCGATCGTCTGGAGGATCGGCGGGATGGGGACGTCGAGGCGGCGGACCTCTGCGCGCAGGGAGCCGGCGTCGCGGCCGAGGCGCGCGGCGGACCACGCGGACACGTCGGCGCGGCGGGCCCGACCGGCGCGGGGGCTGCCGAGCCGCGCCAGGGACGCCACGAGCCGGGCCCGCTGGGCGAGCAGCCGCGGCCGCTGCGCGGCGCGCAGTTCGGCGGCCACGGTGGCGTGGGGGCCGAGCCGGGGGTGCAGCAGGCCCGGTGCCGCCGGCGCGGCGCCCCCCGCGCCGGGGGCATCGGCGTCGGCGAGGGCGGCCCCGACGGGGGCGCAGAGGGCGGCGGCGCCGAGCGCGCCGAGCCAGAGCTTGCGGGACATCGTGGTGCACCGTCCTTGGCGGCAGCCGGCCAACGCGGGCGCGCAGGCGGCGGGCCGTTCGGGTCAGGCGGGCCGATGCGACCGCGGGGCCTGGTCTGGCACCGGCGCACCGCCGGCTCGGCCCCGGGCCGGAACTTCGGCCCGCACGAAGGCGCCAGTGTAGCGAACGGGTGTTCGGCTGGCCGCGGTTCGGCGCGGACCCGGCGCAGATGCGTAGAGTCCGCCCCCGATGCGAGTCACCCTCCCCGACGGCACCGAGCTGACGCTCGACGACGGCGCGACCGGCGCCGACGCCGCTGCCGCGATCGGCCCGGGCCTGGCCAAGGCGGCCCTCGGGATCCGCGTCACGAACGCCGCCCGGCCCGACGCCGCCGAAGGGCAGTCGGTGCTGCTCGACCTCGCCCGCCCGCTCCAGGACGGCGACCGGATCGAGATCGTCACCGGCAAGGGCGAGGACGCCGACGCGCTGTGGCTCGTGCGCCACGACGCCGCCCACGTCCTGGCCACCGCCGTGCTCGAGCTCTACCCCGGCGTGAAGATCTCCATCGGCCCGCCGATCGAGCAGGGCTTCTACTACGACTTCGAGTTCCCCGACGGCGTCGCGATCTCCGAGGGCGACCTGCCGGCGATCGAGGCGAAGATGGCCGAGCACGTCGCCGCCGACGAGCCGTTCGTGCGCGAGGACGTCACCGTGCCCGCGGCCCTCGAGCGGTTCCGGGCGCAGGGCCAGGACTACAAGGTCGAGCTCATCGAGGATCTCGTGCGCGACCAGGGCGTCGACACGGTCTCGCTCTACACGAACGGCCCGTTCACCGACCTCTGCCGCGGCCCGCACGCGCCGGGCACCAAGCGGATCAAGGCCTTCAAGCTCCAGTCCGTCGCCGGCGCCTACTGGCGCGGCGACGCGAGCCGCACGATGCTCACCCGGATCTACGGGACGGCGTTCCTCTCCAAGGCCGATCTCGCCGCCCATCTCGAGCGCCTCGAGCAGGCCCGCGCCCGCGACCACCGCAAGCTCGGGCGCGAGCTGAACCTCTTCATGTTCAGCGACCTGTCGCCCGGGTCGCCCTTCTGGCTCCCGAACGGCACCGCGATCTGGACCGAGCTCACAAAGCTCTGGCGCGAGGAGAACGATGCCCGCGGCTACACGGAGGTCCGCACGCCGATCCTCTACGACGTCGACCTGTGGAAGCAGTCCGGCCACTGGCACGTCTACCGGGAGAACATGTACTTCACCGACGTCGAGGACCGGCCGATGGGCCTCAAGCCCATGAACTGCCCGGCCCACGTCCAGCTCTTCAAGTCCGAGCGCCGCTCCTACCGCGACCTGCCCGTGCGCTACTCCGAGCAGGGCCTCGTGCACCGCCACGAGCCGTCCGGAACGCTGCACGGCCTGCTCCGGGTCCGCCACATCACCCAGGACGACGCCCACGTCTTCTGCACCGAGGACCAGCTCGAGTCAGAGATCGTCCGCTGCCTGGACTTCGGCTTTCACATCTACGACCTCTTCGGCTTCGCCCCGCGCCTGGAGCTCTCGACCCGCCCGGAGAAGCGGGTGGGGGAGGAGGCGATGTGGGACCGCGCCGAGGCGATCCTCGCGACGGCGTTGCGCAACCGCGGGCTCGAGTACGACGTCAACCCCGGCGACGGCGCGTTCTACGGGCCGAAGATCGACCTGCACATGACCGACTCGATCGGGCGCTCCTGGCAGCTCGGCACCGTGCAGCTCGACTACTACATGCCCGAGCAGTTCGGCCTGGCCTACACCGACGCCGAGGATCGCGAGCAGCGCCCGGTGATGATCCACCGCGCGCTGATGGGGTCCTTCGAGCGCTTCATCGGGATCCTCACGGAGCACTATGCCGGGGAGTTCCCCGTCTGGCTCGCCCCGGTGCAGGCCACCGTCCTGCCGATCGCCGACCGCCACGCCGCCTGGGCCCAGGAGGTCCAGCACGCCCTGCGCGACGCCGGGGTGCGCGCCGAGACCGACGCCCGCACCGAGTCGATCGGGCGCAAGATCCGCGAGGCAGAGCTGCGCAAGGTGCCCTACATGCTCGTCGTGGGCGACCGCGAGGCCGGCGCCCAGTCGGTCGCGCTGCGCCGCCACGGCGAGGGCGACCTCGGCACCCTCGCGCTCCCGGCGGCCGTCGAGCGCATCGCCCGCGAGCACCGCGAACGGTCCGCGTGAGGGCCCCCGAACGTCCGCTTCCCCCGCTGCCCGGCCCGACGTGGCTATACTCGGCGGCCTTGACCGAGTCTCATCGCCAGCCGCGCCCAGCTTGACGCGCCCCAGCCACAGCTAGTGCCGGTCCCCCGACGTTTCGACCGGCGCCCGCCTGAGCGGGACACGACTCGGATCAACGAGCGCATCCGCGTGCCCGAAGTCCGCCTCATCGGCGACGACGGCAAGCAGATCGGCGTGATCAAGACCGAGGAGGCCCTCGACTACGCCCGCGAGCGCGACCTCGACCTCGTCGAGGTGGCCGCGGACGCCCGTCCGCCCGTCTGCCGCGTGCTCGACTACTCGAAGTACAAGTACGAGCAGGAGCAGAAGCAGAAGGCCGCGCGCAAGCACCAGCAGCAGATCAACGTGCGCGAGATCAAGTTCCGCCCCAAGATCGCCGAGCACGACTACACGACGAAGAAGGGCCACGTCGAGCGGTTCCTGCGCCACCGCGACCGGGTGAAGGTCACGATCATGTTCCGCGGCCGCGAGGTCACGCACCCCGAGCGCGGCGAGATGATCCTCACGCGCCTCGCGGAGGACCTCGACGATCTCGCGATCATCGAGCAGCGCCCGATCCAGGACGGCCGCAACATGACCATGCTCCTCGCCCCGGGCAAGGGGATCGACGAGGAGGAGGCGGCCAAGGCCGCGGGTGATGTGGCGCCGAAGGACGGGGCGGCCGACGCGTCAGCCGCTGCTGAGGCCGAGGCGCCTGCCGTCGCTGACGCTGCCGCTGAGCCCGAGGCGCCCGCGCCTGACGAGGCCGAGCCGGCCGCCGAGGCCGAGGCTGACGCGCCCGAGCCGGCCGACGCCGAGCCGGCCGCCGAGGCCGAGCCGGCCTCCTGACGCCCGGTCGCGCTTCGGCGGACACGCGGCGCCAGGCCTTCCCGCCTCCGAACGGCAGGATGGAGGCGGAGAAGCCTTGCCGCCGCGCGTCCGTCGCCCGTCGCGGCGGCTCGGGGCCCGCGCGCTGACCGCGCGCGAGCCGCGGCTGGGGACCGGCGCTCGCGGTCGCGCCGGGGCGTCGCGGCGGGTCCTGGCTCCCTGATCTCTCCGGAGGCGGCGCTGCCCGCGTCGATCCGACGGGCGACGCGGGGGCGCGAGAGCCTCGTCGTCCGTCGAAGCTGAGGTTCGGCCGGCTGGCGCGGCACAACGGCGACCTCGGCCTTCGCGGGCCGTCGCCACGTCGCGGATCCGGGCGTCGTCTGGTCGCCGGCCCGGAAGGCGGCGCGGACCGTTGTCGCGACCGGTTCGGCGGTGAAGCCGAGGTTCGGCCGGCTGGCGCGGCACAACCCCGATCTCACCGTGCGAAGGGCGTGCTCAAGCGCAGTCGCACCACCGCCGACGGGTGGCGGCCACCGTCACGCCGGGCGATCGCCCCCGCCATCGCCGCGACCGCCAACGTTCACGGCGTGCCGCTCGTCACGCACGACGAGCGGGATTTCGCGCTCATCAACGGCCCGCGCGGCGCAGCCCTGAGCTGCGGCGGTCCACGCTCGCCGGATCGAAGCGGGCGGCGCACCGGGCGGGAGATCAGGGTGCCAGGGCCCGCAAGCAGCACCCGAGAGCGGGACCCGCCTGGGCTCGGCCGCCGCCCGCACGCGTCAAGCGTGCGGGCCCCGAGCCGCCACGGCGCGGCACGGATGCGCGGGGACGCGGCTTCTCCGCCTCCATCCAGCCGTTCGGAGGCGGGAAGCCGCGGCGCCGCGCATCGACCGCTCCAGCCGTTCGGAGGCGGGAAGCCGCGGCGCCGCGCATCCCGCCACCGCCGCCGCACCCGACGCAGCGAGTGCAGGCCGAAAGCCCAGACTTCGCTACCCTGCCTGACTCGCCATGCCGAAGATGAAGTCCCACAGCGGCGCCAAGAAGCGCTTCAAGACCACCGGGACCGGAAAGGTCCGGGGCCGGCACGCCTTCACGAGCCACATCCTCGAGAAGAAGTCGCCCAAGCGCAAGCGCCACCACGGCAAGCCGGCGGTCATCTCGCCGCACGACGCGCCGCGGATCAAGAAGCTCCTGGGCGGCAAGTCGTGACCCGGGTCAAGCGCTCGATCCACGCCCGCAAGAAGCGGCGCGCCACGCTGGACCGCACGAAGGGCTACCGCGGCCGGGCGAACTCGTCCTACCGGCAGGCCAAGGAGGCGCTGCTCAAGGCCGACTCCTACGCCTACCGTGACCGCCGCAACCGCAAGCGGGACTTCCGCCGGCTGTGGATCGCCCGCATCAACGCAGCCGCCCGCCGCGAGGGCATGACGTACGCGACGTTCATGCACGGCCTGAAGCTGGCCGAGATCGAGCTTGACCGCAAGGTCCTGGCCGACATCGCCGTGCACGATGCGGATGCGTTCCGACGCCTGGTGCAGCGCGCCCGCGAGGCGTCGGCTGCCTGACCGTCCAGGCCCCGACCACCCCGCACCTTCCAGGGCGCCCTCCATCCGGACGGCGCCCTTTGTGTGTCCCATGACCCCCGAGATCACGTCACCCAACAACGAGAAGCTCGTCGCGATCCGCAAGCTCGCGCGGCGGCGCGACCGTGAGCGCGCCGGCCGGTTCGTGGCCGAGGGGGAGGACCTGCTCGCCGCCGCCGATGCCGCCGGATGGGCGCCGCTGGAGCGCTACTGCGCCGCCGGGAGCGGGCTGCCCGGCGTCGAGGTGGCGCCCGAGGCGCTCGCGGCGGCCTCCGGCCTGGGGTCGGGGACCCGGACGCTCGCGGTGTATGCGCAGCGGTGGGCGGCGCCGGCCGGGCCGCTGTGCGTGCACCTGCACGGCGTCCGCGACCCGGGCAACGTCGGGGCGGTGCTGCGCAGCGCGCTGGCCTTCGGCGCGGCGTCGGTCGCGCTCGGCCCCGGCTGTGCGGACCCGTTCGGCCCCAAGGCGGTGCGGGCGAGCATGGGGGCGGTCTTCGCCGTGCCGGTGGCGCGGGCGGCCGCCGCGGACTGCCCCGGCGAGCGGATCGCCCTGGCCGCCCGGGCCGGCGAGCCGCTGCGCGGGCCGGCGGACGGGGCGGTGACGGTCGTGGTGGGTGCCGAGCGCGAGGGGCTTCCGGCCGACGTGATCGCCGCGTGTGACCGCGCCGCGCACATCCCGATCGCCAGCGAGTCGCTCAACGCGGCAATGGCCGCGACCGTCGCCCTGTACGAGCTGACCCGCGGGCGCGTGGATGAGAGCCCTAGGATGGCCGCGCCATGACCGACCGCATCGCAGCCCTGCGAGCCGAGGCCGAGGCGGCCATCGCCGCCGCGGAGTCGACCGACGCCCTCGAGGCGGCCCGGGTGCGGTTCCTCGGTCGCAAGGCGGAGCTGCCCAACCTGCTGCGCGGCGTGCGCGACCTGCCGCCGGCCGAGCGGGGGACGGTGGGGAAGGCGGCCAACGCGGCGCGCCAGGCGCTCGAGGCGCTCATCGAGGCGCGGGCCGCCGCGCTGGACGCGGCGGAGCTGGACGCGCGGCTCGCGGAGGACCGCGTCGACGTCACGCTCCCGGGCGATCCGCCCCGGCCGGTCGGGCGGCTGCACCTCATCACGCAGACGCGCCGCGAGCTCGAGGACGTCTTCGTCGGCCTCGGCTACGAGGTCGCCGAGGGGCCCGAGATCGAGCTCGTCCACTACAACTTCGACGCGCTGAACCACGACCCGCAGCACCCCGCCCGGCTGTGGACCGACACGTTCTACGTCGCCGGGGCCGACGAGGTGCTCGATCCCGGCAGCCTGCTGCTGCGCACGCACACCTCGCCGATGCAGATCCGGGCGATGGAGGCGCAGGGGCCGCCGATCTTCCTCGTCGTCCCCGGGCGCGTCTACCGCCGCGACTCCGACGCCACGCACACGCCGCAGTTCCACCAGCTCGAGGGGCTTGCGGTGGCGGAGGGGATCACGCTGGCCGATCTCAAGGGCACGCTGCTGGCCTTCGCACGGGCGATGTTCGGCCCGGACCGCGAGGTGCGGCTGCGGCCGCACTTCTTCCCGTTCACCGAGCCGAGCGTGGAGGTGGACGTCTCCTGCTTCCACTGCGACGGCGGGACGCTGCGCGACGGCAGCCGCTGCCCGCTGTGCAAGGGCTCGGGCTGGATCGAGATCCTCGGCGCCGGGATGGTGGACCCGAACGTGTTCGGCTTCGTCGCCGAGCAGGGCTACGACCCCGAGCGGGTCCAGGGCTTCGCGTTCGGGATGGGGATCGAGCGCATCGCGATGCTCAAGCACGGCGTCCCGGACATGCGGCTCTCCTACGACAACGACGTCCGCTTCCTGGAGCAGTTCGGATGAGGCTCCCGCTGCTCTGGCTCCACGACCACGTGCGCCCCGGGCTCGATGCGGCGGCGCTGGCCGAGCGCTTCGACCTGACCGGGACGGAGGTCGGGCGGGTCCTGCACCACGGTGTGGCGGCGCCCGAGCACTTCGTCGTCGGCCGCGTGCTGGCCGTCGACGCGCACCCGGACGCCGACCGCCTGCGCATCTGCCGCGTCGCCGTCGCCGATGGCCAGGAGAATCAGATCGTCTGCGGCGCACCGAACGTCGCCGCTGGCCAGACCGTGGCGGTCGCCCTGCCGGGGGCGGTGATGCCGGACGGGACGAAGCTGAAGGTCGCCAAGCTCCGCGGCGTCGAGTCCCACGGGATGGTGCTCGCCGAGGACGAGCTGGCGATCGGGACCGACCACGCCGGGATCATGGTGCTCGCCGACGGCCCCGCACCGGGCGCGGCGCTCGCGGACGTCCTGCCGATCGCGACCGATGTCCTCGAGCTCGAGATCACCCCGAACCGTCCGGACTGCCTCGGCGTGTACGGCCTGGCCCGCGAGGTTCATGCGATCACCGGCTCCGAGCTCGGGCCGGAGCCGTGGGCGGAGGATCCCGGCACGGGCGGCGATCCGGACGGGATCGCCATCGAGGTCCGGGACCCGGACCTGTGCCCGCGCTTCACCGCGCGGGTGTTCGAGAATGTCACGATCGGGCCGTCGCCGGCCTGGCTGAAGGCGCGGCTGAGCGCCGCCGGCCAGCGCCCGATCAACAACGTCGTGGACATCACGAACTTCGTGATGCTCCTCACCGGCCAGCCGCTGCATGCCTTCGACCTGGACCGGATCGCCGGCCGGCGCCTCGTGGTGCGCCGCGCGCAGGACGGGGAGGAGATGCAGACGCTCGACGGGCAGGTCCGCGCCCTCGACGGCCAGATGATGATCATCTGCGACGACGACGGGCCGACCTCGCTGGCCGGCGTGATGGGCGGGATGCGCTCGGAGGTCGAGCCGGACACCGCGCGCGTCCTCATGGAGGCAGCGACCTGGAACGGCCCGAACATCCAGCGGACCGCCTGGCGCCTGGCGCTGCGCAGCGAGGCGTCGGCCCGCTTCGAGAAGGGCCTGTCGCCCGGGCAGACGCTCGAGGCCCAGGCGGTCGCCGCCCGGCTCATGACGGAGCTGTGCGGGGCCACGCTCGCGCCGGGCACGGCCGACGTCGGCGGCCCAGGGCCGGAGCCCGCGCCGATCCGCCTGCGGGAGTCCCGCGTGACGGCGCTGCTCGGGACCGAGATCCCGCGCGATGCGGCGGCGGCGTCGCTCGCCGCGCTCGGCTTCGGGACGGCGGCAACGCCCGAGGGGCTCGACGTGACCGTGCCGCACTTCCGGCGCTCCGACGTGACACGCGAGGCCGACCTCATCGAGGAGGTCGCGCGGGTCCGGACGCTCGAGGCGATCCCGGCCACCCTGCCGCACCGGGGCGAGGGCCTCGGGGCTCTCAGCGCCGGCCAGCGCGCCGCGCGGCGCGCCCAGGACGCGCTCGTCGGCGCCGGCCTGCTGGAGGCGGCGGGGTGGAGCTTCGCTCCGCCCGGCGTGGCGGACCGCCTGCGCCTCGGGCCGGACGACCCCCGGCGCCGCACGATCCGCCTGGCCAACGCGATGTCGGAGGAGCAGTCCGAGCTGCGCACGACGCTGCTCGGGTCCCTCCTGGACGTGGCCGCCCGCAACGCGGCCCGCGGCGCCGAGGCGGTGCGGGTGTGGGAGAGCGGGGGCGTCTACCTGGCGCCCGAAGCCGGGATTGCGGCGGGCACGCTGCCCGACGAGCGCCGCCACCTCGCCGCCCTGCTCGCGGGCCCGGCGCTGCCGCCGACCTGGCGCTCCCCGGCCCCGCCGGCCGCCGACGTGTTCGCGGCCAAGGCCGTGCTCGCCGCGGTCGCCGCGGCCCTGCGGGTCGACGTGGCCGCCGAGCCGTCGCCGGAGCCGTTCCTGCATCCGGGGCGCAGCGCCGCGGTGCTCCTGGCCGGCGAGCGCATCGGCTGGCTCGGCGAGATCCACCCGCTGGTCACGCGGGAGTGGGAGATCGGCCCGGCTGCCGCGTTCGAGGTCGACCTCGCCGCCCTCGAGGCCGCCGCGGCCGCCTACGTGACCGACTATCGCGACCTCACGAGCTACCCGGAGGCGCGCATCGATCTCGCGGTCGTCGTCGCCGACGACGTGGCGGCCGCGCAGGTGGCCGCCGTCGTGCGCCAGGCCGGGGGAGCCGAGCTCGAGCGGGTGGAGGTCTTCGACGTCTACCGGGGCGCCCAGGCCGGCGAGGGCCGGGTGTCGCTCGCGCTGCGGCTGGCCTTCCGGGCGCCGGACCGCACGCTCACCGACGAGGAGGTCGCGTCCCGCCGGACCGCGATCGAGGCGGCGCTGGCCGCTGAGCTGGGGGGCGAGCTGCGTGCCTAGCGGGGGGCCGAGCGTCGCCGTGCTCGGAGCCAGCGGGTTCGCGGGGGCGCTCGCCGCCGCGCTGCTGTGGCGCCACCCGGCCTTCGAGCTCGCGGCCGTCACGAGCCGCACCGACGCCGGGCGGCGGCTCGACGAGATCTACCCCCGCCACCGAGTCCCGCTCGTGCTCGAGGCACCCGACGTCGAGGCGCTCGGCGGCGTGGACGCCGCGATCGTCGCCTATCCGCACGCCGCGTCGGCGCCGGTCGTGGCGGCGCTGCGCGAGCGCGGCGTCCGGGTGGTCGACCTCTCGGCGGACTTCCGGCTGCGCGACCTCGCCGTCTACGCGAGCTTCTACGGCGACCATCCCGAGCCCGAGCTGATCCCGGACGCCGCCTACGGGCTGACCGAGCTGAACCGGGAGCGGATCGCCGCCGCCGGCCTGGTGGCGAACCCCGGGTGCTTCCCGACCGCGGCCATCCTTGCGCTCGCGCCGCTGGCCCGGGCCGGCCTGATCGAGGACGTCGTGGTCGACGCCAAGACGGGCGTGTCGGGCGCCGGCCGGGCGGCGACCGAGACGACGCACTTCTCCACCGTCGACGAGAACGTGAACGCCTACAAGGTCGGCGTGCACCGGCACACGCCCGAGATCGACCAGGAGCTGGCGGCGCTGGGCGCCGAGCACCCGGTCACCTTCGTTCCGCACATGGTGCCGCTTGACCAAGGGGAGCTCGTCTCCTGCTACGTGACCGCCACCGCCGACGTCGGGGGGGTGCGCGAGCTGTACGAGGCGGCCTACGCCGACGAGCCGTTCGTGGAGGTCGTCGACACGCCCCCGGGCGTGCGCGACGTGCGCGAGACGAACTTCTGCCGGATCAGCACGCACCGCGACGGCCGCACGGGCAAGGTCATCGTCTTCGGCGCGATCGACAACCTCTGGAAGGGCACCTCGTCGCAGGCCGTCCAGAACCTCAACCTCATGTTCGGCCGTCCCGAAGGGGAGGGGATCGCGTGAGCCGCGAATTCTTCGCGTCCCGGTGGGTCCAGCGCCCCGAGCACGTGACGGTGCTGCCGGGCGGGCTGCCCGCCGGGTTCCGGGCCGCGGGCATCGCGGCGGGCCTCAAGGCCAGCGGCAAGCCCGACCTCGGCCTCCTGGCCAGCGACGAGCCGGCCACGGTCAGCGCGGCGCGGTTCACCCGCTCCGGGGTTCAGGCCGGCCCCGTGCTCGTCTGCCGGGAGCGCTGCGACCTCGCCGGCCTGCGGGGCGCCGTGGTGAACAGCGGCAACGCAAACGCGTCGGTGGGCGCCCAGGGCTTCGAGACGGCCGCGGCGATGCAGGCCCGGGCCGCCGAGGCGCTCGGCCTGGAGCCGGCGGCGGTCGCCGTCGCTTCGACCGGCGTCATCGGCGTGCCGCTCCCCCTCGCGGCGATCGAGCGGGGGATCGACTCGGCGGCAGGAGAGCTCGGCACCGGGCCCGGCGCGGCGGACGCGTTCGCGGCGGCGATCATGACGACCGACGCCTTCGAGAAGCGCGCGGCCCTGGAGGTCTCGCTGCCGTCCGGGACGGTCCGGCTCGCGGCTCAGGCAAAGGGGGCGGGCATGATCTCGCCTGCGTTCGCCACCATGCTGTGCTTCGTGGAGACCGACGCTGCCCTGGAGCCCGAGACCGCCGACCTGCTGTTCGGCGTGTGCGTCAAGCGCTCGTTCGACCGGATCAGCGTCGACGGGCAGCTCTCCACCAACGACACCGCGCTGCTCCTGGCCAGCGGCGCCAGCGGCGTGCGCGTCGCCCCGGAGTCCGAGGACGAGCTGGCCTTCGGCGAGGCGCTCGACGCGCTGCTGCGCCAGCTCGCGCTGCTGATCGTGAAGGACGGCGAAGGGGCCCGGCGGGTCGGGCGGGTGGTCGTGCGCGGCGGCTCGGCGGCGGTCGAGCCCGTGGCCCGCGCCGTGGCGAACTCCCCGCTCGTCAAAGCCGCCCTGCACGGCGGCGATCCCAACTGGGGCCGGATCGCCCAGGCGGTCGGCGCCGCGGCGATCGACGCCGCCCCGCTGCGCTTCGACATCGCGATCGAGGGCATCCCGGTCGTCGCCGGAGGCTCTCCGGTCGGCGCCGGCGAGGCGGGCCTGGCCGCCGCGGTCGCCGGCCCGGAGGTGCTCTACGAGGTCGGCCTGCCCGGCGAGGGCCACGAGGCCGAGGTCTTCTTCTCCGACCTCTCCCACGAGTACGTGACTGTCAACGCCGAGTACACGACCTGATGCGGAGCCCCGCCTGATGCGCGACGTCGGCACCCTCCTCGAGGCCCTCCCGTATATCCGCGAGTTCCACGGCAAGACCGTCGTGATCAAGTACGGCGGCGCGGCGATGACCGACGCCGCGCTGCGCGACCAGTTCGCCCGTGACGTCGTGCTCCTCAAGTACGTCGGGCTCAACCCGATCGTCATCCACGGCGGCGGCCCGGACATCACCCGCTACATGGAGCGCCTGAACCTCCCCGTCGAGTTCGTCGACGGCCTGCGGGTCAGCGACGCGGCGACCGTCGAGGTGGCGAAGATGGTCCTCGTGGGCAAGGTGAACAAGGACATCGTCCTGCGCATCAACCGCCACGGGCAGCCGGCGGTCGGGCTCTGCGGCGACGACGGCCTGCTCTTCCGGGTCGCCCGCCAGGCCGCCGCCGACGGGCGCGACATCGGGTTCGTGGGCCGGATCGAGCGCGTCGACGTGGACGTCCTGCAGCACATCGCCACCGACTACATCCCGGTGATCGCCTCGGTCGGGGCCGACCGCGAGGGCAACTCCTACAACGTCAACGCCGACGAGGCCGCCGGGGCCGTCGCCCGGGCGCTCGGCGCCTACAAGATCATGTTCCTCACCGACGTCGCCGGCTGGCTGCGCGACCCCGACGACGAGGCCAGCGTGGTCTCGGAGGCCGGCGCCGACGAGGTCGAGGCGGCCCTGGACGCCGTCGGCGGGGGCATGCGGCCGAAGCTCGCCGCCTGCCTCGAGGCGATCCACGGCGGGGTGACCTACGCCCACATCGTCGACGGGCGCGTCCCGCACTCCATTCTGCTCGAGCTCTTCACGGACGCCGGGCAGGGCACGAAGATCCGGCCGGCCCGATGACCCTCGCGGATCTCCAGGCGCTCGAGCGCGCCCACGTCATCCCGTCCTACGCCCGGCTGCCGGTCGAGTTCGTCCGTGGCGCGGGCTGCAGCCTGTGGGACAGCGAGGGCAACGAGTACCTCGACGTCCTCGCCGGCATCTCGGTGTCGAACACGGGCCACTGCCACCCGGCGGTCGTGGCGGCGGTCCAGGAGCAGGCGGCCCGGCTCATGCACGTCACGAACCTCTTCTACACCGAGCCGGGCATGCGCCTGGCCCAGCGCCTGTCGGAGTCCTCGCTCGGCGGCAAGGTGTTCTTCTGCAACTCCGGGGCCGAGGCCGTCGAGGCGGCGCTCAAGCTCGCCCGCAAGGCTCGCCCGCGCGGCGAGATCGTCGTGCAGCGGGGCGCGTTCCACGGGCGCACGATGGGGGCGCTCTCGGCCACGCCCCAGGAGGCCAAGCAGGCGCCCTTCGCGCCGCTCGTGCCCGGCTTCGTCGTGATCGAGCGCGACGACCCGGCGGCGCTCGCCGCCGCCGTGGGCGATCAGACCGCCGCGGTGCTGCTCGAGCCCGTGCTGGGGGAGGGCGGCGTCTACCCGGTGCCCGACGACGTCCTGCTCGCGGCGCGCGACGCCTGCGACCGCACCGGCGCGGCGCTGATCTTCGACGAGATCCAGTCGGGGATGGGCCGCACCGGCACCCTGTGGGCCTACGAGCAGGCCGGCGTCGTGCCCGACGCCATGACGACGGCCAAGGGCCTGGGCGGCGGCCTGCCGATCGGGGCGCTCGTGACCGGTCCGCGGCTGGCCGACACGCTGCAGCCCGGCGACCACGGCTCGACGTTCGCCGGCGGCCCCGTGGCGGCCGCCGCGGCCAACGCGGTCTTCGACGTGATCGACCGGCCCGAGTTCCTCCAGGAGGTGCGCACGAAGGGTGCGCACCTGGCCCAGGCCCTCGAAGACCTCCCCGCCGTCACCGCCCGGCGCGGCCGCGGCCTCATGCACGCGATCGACGTGGAGGCCGACGCGCCCGCGGCGGTCCTGCGCGCCCTCACCGAGGAGCGGCTCGTGGCGAACGCGACGGGCCCGCACACGATTCGCTTCCTCCCGCCCCTGACGATCTCGCACGAGCAGATCGACGACGCCGCGGCCCGGATGCGCCGCGTGCTGCAGGACGCCTGATCTCGCCCCCGACACCACCCCGAGCGTGACCGACCACACCCGCATCTCCACCACCCGCACGGCCAGCTACGAAGCCGACCCCGAGAGCGTCAACCGGGTCCTGCTGCTCTACAGCGGCGGCCTCGACACGAGCGTGATGCTCAAGTGGATCCAGGACGAGTACGACGCCGAGGTCGTGGCGCTCACCGTGAACCTCGGCCAGCCCGGCGAGGACTACGAGGTCGTGAAGGGCAAGGCGCTGAACCTCGGCGCGATCGAGTGCCGGGTCGTCGATGCGCGCGAGGAGTTCGCCCGCGACTTCCTCGTCCCGGCGATCAAGGCCAACGCGCTCTACGGGGGCGGCTACCCGCTCTTCACCGCGCTCGGCCGCCCGCTGATCGCCAAGCTCGCCGTCGAGGCGGCTCGCGAGACGGGCTGCGACACGATCGCCCATGGCTGCACCGGCAAGGGCAACGACCAGGTCCGGATCGAGGCCACGGTCGCCACGCTCGCGCCCGAGCTCAAGGTGATCGCGCCGGTCCGCGGCTGGAAGATGGGCCGCGAGGAGGAGATCGCCTACGCGCGCGAGCACGGGATCCCCGTGAAGGGGGGCACCGAGGCGACGCCGTACTCGATCGACGACAACCTCTGGGGCCGCTCGTCCGAGGGGAACTGGATCGAGGACCTCACGCACGCGCCCGACGACGACGTGTTCCAGCTCGTCACCCGCCCGGAGCTCGCGCCCGACGAGGCGGAGGAGGTGAGCGTCACCTTCGAGGCCGGCGTGCCCGTCGCGCTGAACGGCGAACGCCTGGGCGTCGTCGAGCTGCTCGAGCGGGCGGGCGAGATCGGCGCCCGGCACGGGATCGGCATCGTCGACCACCTCGAGGACCGGATCGTCGGCCTGAAGGTCCGCGACATCTACGAGGTTCCCGCCGCCGCGATCGTGCTGCCCGCCCACCAGGAGCTCGAGAAGCTCGTCGGCACGATCCACCAGAACCAGTTCAAGCCGGGACTGGACCGCCAGTGGGCCTACCTGGTCTACGCCGGGCTGTGGTGGGAGCCGCTGCGCGCCGACCTCGATGCGTTCATCGACCACGTCAACGCGCAGGTGTCCGGGACGATCACGCTGAAGCTGTTCAAGGGCGCGGCGCGGGTGGTGCGGCGAGAGTCGCGAAACGCGGTCTACGACCAGGCGCTCGCGTCGTTCGGCGAGTCCGGCGGCCTCTTCTCGCAGCAGGCCTCGCCCGGGTTCATCGAGCTCTGGTCCCTGCAGTCGCGGATGGCCTGGCGTCTGCGCCATCGCGACGGCGACGGTGCGTGAATCTGCGCAGCCGGCTGCGGCAGTCCTGGCGCGAGTGAGCTAGGGTGGGGCGCCTGGGAACCGGACTCCCGCCGACGTGACCGCCCGCCGACTCGTCATCGCGCTCCTCGCCCTCGCCGCCGTCGCCGCGGCCCCCGCGGCTGGCGCCGCGGCGAAGGTCCGCACGTTCACCCTCCGCGACAAGTCCGGCCTCACCGTCAAGGCTCCGCGCGGCTACAAGCTGCGCAACCGCGGCGGCGTCTACACGGTCTCGAACCGGCGGGCGACGCTTGTGCTCCTCCGGCTGCGCTCGTCGGCCTCGGCGCTCGCGACCGGCCGCGAGCTCGCCCGGGCGCTCACCGGCACGGCGGCCGGGAGCGGCACGGCCACCCGGTTCAGCGCCCGGGTGAAGGTGGCGGGCCGGACGCAGGTCCTCGGCGTCCGGCGGGCCGGGAGCGCGCTCATCGTCTCGACGATCCGTGATGCGCGCAAGGGCGGCGCCCATGCCACGGCGCCCCGTGCCCGGGCCGCACTGACCGCGGCTGACATCGCGACCCTCCAGCGCGTGGCCGGCACGGCGACGGGCGGGCAGGCCGCGAACCTCTCGCCGACCCTGCCGACGACGCAGTTCGTTGCGCCCGACGGCGGCTCCCGAGCGCAGGTGCCCGCGGGCGGCGACTGGCAGTACAAGGGCGGTGGCGGCCAGATCATCGCGTCGAGCGCGAGCCTCGGGGCGGCCATCTCCCTCGGGCTCCCGTTCGGCGTGACCCTGCCGGGCGGGTTCGGGACGCCCTACCCCTACTACCCGGTCGCCGCCTACAGCCCCGATCCCGTGCGGGCGGCGCAGCAGATCATCCCGGACTACCTGAATCGCAACGGCGGCAAGGTGACCTCCCTGCGGGTCGTGGCCGACCTCGCGCCGGGCCTGGCCCCGACCGGGCTGGCCACGGGCGTCGGGTACTACGCCTTCACCATGGTCGCCGGCGGCATCCCCGGGCAGGGCGTCATGTACGTGTCGGTGTCGAACCAGGGGCTGGACTCGGGCTTCTGGACCGTCTACTTCTCCTTCATCGTCGTGAAGCAGGGGTCGGATCCGCGCATCTTCGCGACGCTCCTGAAGACCTGGCAGAGCTGGGATCCGAGCGCCGACCAGCAGCGCCGCATCGCCGACACCTATCGGACGCTGGCCAGCATCAGGTACAACGGCGCGGGCCCGATCGACGACCAGGTGTTCAGCGAGGCCGCGGCGAAGTGGGACCTCTACATCCGCGGCCCGGACGAGTAGCCGCCGCGCCGACGCCCCGGTCGTCTAGGATCGAGCCGTGCGCAAGCTCGGCTATCAGGCCCTCGGGTTCGTCGTCTGGGAAGGCTGGAAGCGCGAGATGCGTCACCGTTACGGCGACACCCCCGCGAAGGTGGCCGCCGGGAGCGCGGTGATCCTCGTGATCGCCGGCCTGATCCTCGCGCAGCGCCGCCGCGGGTCGCTCGATGACTGATCCCCGGCGGGGCGCCGGCCTGGCGCGATGACCGAGGCGCGGCCGGAGCCAGCCCTGCCGCCCGCGCCGCTCGTGGCCGAGGCCGTGGACGCGACGGCCGCCCCCGATGGCGGGCTCCTGGTCCGCGTCGACGCCCGCTGGGCCGAGGGCGGCGGCCCGCGGCCCGCCCTGGCCTTGCTCATCGGCAGCGGCGCGTCCGCCCGCCGCGTGCCCCTGCTCGCCGCCGCGAGCGCCGCCGCGACGAAGGCCGCCGGCGGCGGCGACCGCGTCCGCGCGATCTTCGCCGTCCCGCCCGACGCCGCTCCCTCGCGGACGCCGGCTGGCCCTCGACGCCGGGGCCGGGCCGTCGCGCTCCCGGCGCCCGGCGCCGGCGCCGCCGAGGCCGCCCGGCGCCGACGACGACGACGGAACCGTGGTCGACCGCGCCGTGCTCGCCGAGCGCCGGGCCCGGCGCGCCGAGGCCTTGGAGGCCGACCTGCGATCCCGGGCCGAGGCTGCCGAGGCCGCCGCGGCCACCCTCGAGCTCGAGCTGGCGGCGCTCGAAGCGGCGCCGCCGCCCGCGCTGCGCCCGGATGCCGGGCGGCTGGCGCGCGAGGCGGCGCTGGCGGCGGGCACGCCGGTGGCGCCCGCCCTGGTCCCGCTGCCGCCCGGCCTCGACGCTCCGCTCGCCGAGCTGCTGGCCCGCGAGCGCCCGCAGGCGGCCGGCCGCCCGCAGGCGGCGGGCGGCGGCGCCGGCGTCCGCCCCGGCCGGGCGCCCCGGCCGGGCTCGGTGGCTGCTGCGCTCGACCGGCTCGATCAGGAACGCCGGGCCGCGCCCGAGCTGCGGCGCGCGCTGGTCCGGCGCGAGCGCGAGGTGGCGGCGCTGCGCGAGCAGCTCGACCGGGCTGCGGCCGACCTCCAGGCCCGCACCGACGCCGAGCGCGCCGCCCGGGCCGCCGCCGAGGCGCTCGACCAGGCCGAGCACGGCATCGGGACCGCCCAGGCCGCCGCCGAGGCTGTCCGCCGGCAGCTCGATGACGAGCGGGCGGCGTGGCAGGCGGCCGAAGAGGAGTTCCGCAGCGCGCTCGAGCGCGAGCGCACCGAGCGCCGCGCCACCGAGGCGGCACTGCGGGCCGCGCTGCAGCGCGAGCGCCAGCGAGCTGAGACGGCCGAGCGCCGCCTGGCCGACCACGAGCTGGCGGCCGGCGCGCCGCCGTCACCGGTCGAGATCTCCGAAGGCCAGCTGGCGCTCGGGGCGCTCGGAGCCGAGGCGGCGCGGGCGGCGCCGGCGCCCGAGGCCGGGCCCGCGGAGCCCGTTGCGGGCGACGCGCCTGCCACGGCCGCCCCGGACTGGCTGCCCGCCGGCCTCATGCGCCTCGCGGCCGAGCATCCCGCGGCGGGCGCGAGGCTGGCCGCCAGCCTCCTCCCGGCCGCGGGGCTCGGCGCCGCGTCGCCGCTTGACTGCGACGTCCGGGCGGGCGAGGCCGGCTGGCATGCCCTGCGCGCCGGTGGCGACGGCGAGGCCGGCGCGGTCGAGGCGCTGCCGGCGCGCCGGCCTCGGCGTGAGACCCAGTTCCGGCTCGAGGCGAGCCCCCGCGGGCTGGCCGAGCTGCTGACGACGGGCACCGGCCCGGCCCGCGTCCGCGGGACGCTGCGCCGCCGCCGGGCCCGCGGCCGCCTCGGGCCGGTTCCGGCCGATCTGGCCGCCCTCGCCGACGCCGGGGTGCTGCTCGACCCTCCGGCGCTCTTCGCGGCGCTCGCCCTCGGATGCGACCCGGAGTGGACCGCCGGGCACGCCTTCGCCGTCGAGACGCAGGTCGGGGACGCGCCGGCCTTCTGGGTCGTGGCCGACCGCGGACTCGGGGTCGAGGACTCGCCGCCTCCCGGCGGCGCCCGGGCCGCCATCCGCTGCTCGCACCGCGCCTTCCAGCGCCTGCTGGCCGGCGCTCCGCCGGTCGCCGGCGACAAGCCGGCGCTGAGCGGCGACGCGGTGGCACTCGCGGCGCTGGCGGACTGGACCGCCCGGGCCCGCTCCGCGCTCGCCTAGAGGCTCGGTGCGTGTCTGCGGGGCGGACAGCCGCGGCGGCGGGCGTTCGGCCGCGTGCCGGGCCATGCGGGTCACCTGGCGCGACGCCGCCGCCGCCCTCGCCGGCCCCTCCGCCGCCGCCGACGGTTCCAGCGCAGCGCGCGGCGCCCGCTCCGCGCACGGTGCGGGAATCCGTCCGCCGCCGGGCCCGCCGCCGGGCGCCGACATCCGCCCCGCCGCCTACCATCACGTCCCCGTGACCCCGCCCGCCTGCGCGCACCTCCACGTCCATTCCGAGTACTCGCTCCTGGACGGCGCGTGCAAGATCGACGCCCTCGCGGCCCGGGCCGCTGAGCTGGGCCAGCCGGCGCTCGGCCTGACCGATCACGGCGTCATGAACGGCGCAGTCGAGCTCTTCAAGGCCTGCCAGAAGCACGGAGTCAAGCCGCTGGCCGGATGCGAGATCTACTACGTGGACGACCGCACCGCCGCCGGCAAGGTCGAGCGCAACCACCTCACCCTGCTGGCCGAGACCGACGAGGGGTACCGGAACCTCGTGAAGCTCTCGTCCGGCGGCTTCCTCGACGGGTTCAACCGGGGCAAGCCGGCTGTCGACCTCGAGCTGCTCTCGCGCCACTCGGCCGGCGTCATCGCCCTCACCGGCTGCCTGCAGTCGCGCTCGAGCCAGCGGATCGTGGACGGGCGCCTCGGCGACGCCCGCGCCCACCTCGACGAGCTCGTGCAGGTGTTCGGGGCCGAGCAGGTCTACTTCGAGATCCAGAAGAACGGGATCGCCGCCCAGGATCAGGTCAACGAGGCCGTGGGCCGCTTTGCCCGCGAGATGGGCCGGCCGCTCGTGGCCACCGCCGACGTCCACTACCTGCGCCGGGAGGACTTCGACCACCACGCCGCGCTGCTCTGCGTGCAGACGAAGAGCACGCTCGCCGAGCCGAAGATGCGCTTCGACACCAACGAGTTCTTCCTCAAGAGCTCGGAGGAGATGGCCGCCGCGTTCGCGGACACGCCGGAGGCGCTCGCGTCGACGCTCGAGATCGCCGAGCGCTGCACGGTCGACATCGAGCTTGACCAGCGGCTGATCCCCCGCTACCCGACGCCGGACGGGGAGCCCGAGAGCGCCTATTTGCGCCGCCTCGTCGACGAGGGCGTCCGCGCCCGCTACGGGAGCCCGCCGCCGGCCGCGGCGCTGGAGCGCATGGACTACGAGCTCGGTGTCATCGAGCAGATGGGCTTCAGCGGCTACTTCCTCATCGTCTGGGACTTCGTCCGCTACGCCAAGGAGCACGGGATCGCCGTCGGGCCGGGCCGCGGCTCGGCGGCGGGCTCGATCGTCTCCTACGCGCTGCGCATCACCGACGTCGACCCGCTCGCCTACGACCTGCTGTTCGAGCGCTTCCTCAACCCCGAGCGCGTGTCGATGCCCGACATCGACATCGACTTCTCCACGAAGGGCCGCGACCAGGTCATCCGGTACGTGACCGAGAAGTACGGCTCGGATCGGGTCGCCCAGATCATCACCTTCGGCAAGATGAAGCCCCGGGCCGCCACGCGCGACGCCGCCCGCGTGCTCGGCTTCGACTACGCGACCGGCGACCGGCTGGCCAAGCTCATCCCCGAGCCGATCATGGGCCGGCCGCCGTCGTTCGAGGAGTGCCTGGCTCCCGGCCAGGACCTGCGCAAGGCGGTCGACGCCGAGCCCCAGTCGCGCCAGATCATCGACACGGCCAAGGGGCTCGAGGGGATCGTCCGCAACGCGTCCATCCACGCCGCCGCGGTGGTGATCGCGGACCGGCCGCTCACCGACATCGTCCCGCTCCAGTTCGCGGAGTCCTCCACGACCGACGAGGCGGGGGAGAAGGTTCGCCGCACGGTCACGCAGTTCTCGATGGGGCCCGTGGAGGAGATCGGGCTCCTGAAGATGGACTTCCTCGCCCTGCGCAACCTCGACGTGATCGAGGACGCGCTCGACATCATCGCGCGCTCCTCGGGCTCCCGGCCGGACATGGCCACCCTGGCGCTCGACGATCCGCCCACGTACGAGATGCTCGCCCGCGGCGACTCGGTCGGCGTGTTCCAGTTCGAATCGGAGGGGATGCGCGAGGCGCTCAAGAAGGTCCAGCCCACGGAGTTCGAGGACCTCGTCGCGCTCGTGGCGCTCTACCGGCCCGGCGCGATGGACCAGATCCCGACCTACGCGCGGGGCAAGCGCGACCCCGACTCCGTGTCGTATCCGGACCCGCGCCTGGGGCCGATCATCGAGTCGACCAAGGGCGTGATCCTCTACCAGGAGCAGGCGATGAAGATCGCCACCGACATCGCCGGCTTCTCCGGGGCGAAGGCCGACGACCTCCGCAAGGCGATCGGCAAGAAGAAGCGCGACCAGATGGCCAAGCTCAAGCCCGAGTTCGTCGAAGGCTGCCGCGCCTCGGGCACGAGCACCGAGGTCATCGAGTGGCTGTGGGCCACGAACGAGCGCAGCGCCGACTACTCCTTCAACAAGAGTCACGCGGCCTGCTACGCGCTGATCGCCTATCGGACGGCGTGGCTGAAGGCCAACTATCCCGCCGAGTACATGGCGGCGCTGATCTCCTCGGTGATGTCGACCAAGGACAAGGTCCCGTTCTTCGTCGCCCGCTGCGAGGAGATGGGGATTGAGATCCTGCCGCCTGACGTCAACGAATCCGACCACGAGTTCGTCGTGGTCGACGGCAAGATTCGCTTCGGGCTCGATGCGGTCAAGGGCGTCGGCTACCAGGCGGTCGAGGCGATCAAGCGGGCGCGCGACCGCGAGGGGCCGTTCACGTCGCTGTGGGACTTCTGCGCCCGCGTCGACGGCCGCGCCGTCAACAAGAAGGCGATCGAGGCCCTGATCAAGTGCGGGGCGTTCGGGACGACGAACGCGAGCCGCAAGGGGATGCTCGCGGTGCTCGAGCAGGCCCAGGGCGCCGGCCAGAAGGCCCAGCAGGACGCCGCGATCGGCCAGGAGAACCTGTTCGACCTCGGCGGGGGCGGCGGCGGGCCGTCGGCGGTCGCCGCGCCCAGCCACCCGCCGATCCCGCCCGAGGAGTTCGACCGGGCCGAGCTGCTCGCGGTCGAGAAGGAGGCGATCGGGCTCTTCGTCTCCGCCCACCCGCTGAAGGAGATCCGCCCGGCGCTGCGGGTGGCCGCCGACTGCTCGATCGCCGAGCTCGACGGGCGCCGCAACGGCGACACGGTGACGGTCGGCGGCATGATCGCCGCCGCGAAGCGGATCCGGACCCGCAAGGGCGATCCGATGATGTTCTGCACCCTCGATGACCTCGAGGGGCAGGTCGAGCTGCTCGTGTTCGGCAACGTCCTGGAATCCGCCGGCGACGCGCTGGACGAGGACCGGATCGTGCTCGTCTCCGGCCGGCTGGACCACGGCGACCGCGACGCCGACGGCTCGAAGATCGTGGTCTCCTCGGTCAAGCCGTTCGCCGCGACGCCCGAGCAGGTCAAGGCCGCCGAGGCCAAGCTCGCCGAGGCAGCCAAGCCGCCGGAGCCGGTGCGGATGGCGGTCGACGCCAGCCAGCTCCCGGCCAGCGTGATCGAGGATCTCAAGCACCTCCTCGAGAGCTTCCCGGGGCCGGCCGAGTTCGTCCTCGAGATGCGCACGTCGGGCGGCAGCCGCTGCCTGCGCTTCGGCGCCGGCTACCGCGTCACGCCGACCTCCACGCTGCGGGCCGAGCTCGACGCGCTGCTCGGCGGATCGGCCGTCGGCGCGCGCTGAGCGCCCCCCTCAGATCCCCCGCGCCGCCAGGCCCCGCTCGCGCAAGGCGTAGGCCGCCCGCAGGTCCGTCCTGGTCGGCGCCTTGCCGTCCGCCCCCGGGCCTTCGAAGATCGCCGGCAGGCCCTCGAAGCGCGGCTCGGAGAAGAACGCGGCGCAGCCGTCCTCCCCGAGCTCCCCGGTGCCGAGCGGTGCGTGGCGGTCCCGGTTGGACCCCAGCGGCGCCTGGGAGTCGTTGACGTGCAGCGACCCGAGGCGGTCCAGGCCGACCGCAGCATCGGCGGCCTCGAGCACCGCCTCGAGGCCCGCTGTTGTGCGGATGTCGTAGCCGGAGGCGAGCAGGTGGCAGGAGTCGAGGCACAGCCCGAGCCGGGGCGCGCCGCCCGCGGCCTCGATCAGCGCGTGCAGCTCCTCGAACGAGCGTCCGAGCGTCCCGCCCGCGCCGGCGGTGTCCTCGAGGTGCAGCGGGCAGGCGCCGGTCTCGGCGAGCGCCTCGGCGATCACTCGGCCGGCGTCGGCGATGGCGTCGGGCAGCGGCCGGTCCTTGGCCGAGCCGGCGTGCAGCACGACGCCGGCCGCGCCGATCGCGTCGCCGACGCGCAGGGCGTGCGTGAGCGACGCCAGCGACTTGGCCCGCAGGTCCGGATCGTCGGTGGCGCAGTTGATCAGGTAGACGGCATGGATCACGACCGCCCCGAGATCGCTCGCGTCCATGGCCTCCCGAAAGGCGGCGAAGTCCTCGTCCGTGTAGGCGGTGGGACGCCACATCCGCGGGGACTGGCTGAAGATCTGGATCGCCTGGCAGCCCAGCTCGGTGCCGCGCTGCACCGCCAGCGGCAGGCCGCCGGCGTTCGAGACGTGGGCGCCGATCAGCACGGGACGGGGCGGGGGAGCGGGGGCACGAGGCGCGCGACGATAACCGCATAGCATCAGGCCATGCCCGCCGACCGCCCCCTCCGCGTCCGCTTCGCCCCGTCGCCCACGGGCGCGCTGCACATCGGGGGCGCCCGCACCGCCCTCTACAACTGGCTGCTCGCGCGGGGCCAGGGCGGCACGCTGCTGCTGCGCATCGAGGACACCGACCGTGAGCGGTCGACCCCCGAGAACGTGGCGCAGATCCTCGAGGCCCTCGAGTGGCTCGGGATCGACTGGGACGAGGGCCCGCAGTTCCAGACCGCGAACGCCCCGCGCCACGCGGCCGCCCTGGCCGGGCTGCTCGAGTCCGGGCAGGCCTACCGCAGCACCGCGACCGCCGAGGACGTCCGGGCCTGGAAGGACCGCCACGGCGCCGACCGAGGGTTCCGCGGCGAGGACGAGGGACAGGGCGCGGTCCGGCTCCGCGTGCCCGACGCCGGGGCCACGGTGGTCCACGACGTCATCCGCGGCGACACGGCCTTTGACCACGTCCACCTCGACGACCCCGTGATCGCCCGGGCCGACGGCTCGGTCCTCTACAACTTCGCCGTGGCGATCGACGATCTCGACGCCGGGATCAGCCATGTCGTGCGGGGCGAGGATCACCTGTCGAACACGCCCAAGCAGCTGCTCGTGTTCGAGGCCCTGGGCGCCGACCCGCCCCAGTACGCCCACCTGCCGCTGCTGCACGGCCCCGACGGCAAGAAGCTGTCCAAGCGCCACGGCGCGGCCTCCGTCCAGGAGCTGCGGGATGCCGGCTACTTGCCCGAGGCCGTCCGCAACTACCTCGCGCTGCTGGGCTGGGGCGCCGCCGACGACGAGACGATCCTCTCCACGGTCGAGCTCCAGCGCCAGTTCTCGCTCGAGCGGGTGTCGAAGTCCCCGGCGGTGTTCGACGAGAAGAAGCTGCGCTGGATGAACGGCCGCTACCTGCGGGAGCTGAGCGCGGAGGAGCTGGCGGCGCGGCTGGAGGCCTTCACGGGCCGGGACGGCCTGGCCGAGGCGGCGGCGATCTCGCAGGAGAAGATCCAGACCCTGGCCGACTTCTGGCCGCTGGCCGGCTTTGCGTTCGACGGGCCCGCCGACGATCCGGCGGCCTTCGAGAAGTGGATCGCGGCCGACGGGGCGCCCGCGACGCTGGCCGAGGTGCGCGCGGCCATCGCCGGCGCCGAGCCGTTCGATGCCGAGACCCTCGACGGCGCCCTGCGCGGGATCGCTGACCGGCGCGGCGTCAAGCCGCGGGAGGTGTTCCAGCCGCTGCGCGTGGCCCTGGCCGGCACGACGGTCTCGCCCGGAATCTTCGAGACCGTCGCCCTCCTGGGCCGGGAGGAGTCGCTGCGCCGCATCGACGCCGCCCTGGCCCGGGCTGGCGGGTAGCTCCGGTCGGAACTCGCCCGGCCTAAACCCCGGCGGTGCACCTGCCGATACCCGGGTCAGCAGTTCCGTGCCGCCGTACCTCGCCGACTTCCAGGAGATCCATGCCCGCAGTCGATGCCGCCGCGCGCCGGGGGCAGATCCGTGCCGCACCCGAGCCCGCCGGCGTCTCCCGCGCCGGTGCCGACAGCCATGGACGCCGGCTCACCGCGGCCTTCGAAGCGCTGGACACGCTCCCGGTCCTCGAGGAGTGCCGGCGGCGCCTGCTCGCGCTGTTCGAGCAGGAGAACCGCTCGACCGCCGACCTCGTCGCCGCGATCGAGTCCGACATGGCGATGACGCTGCTCGTGCTCCGGTTCGCCAACCGGGTGCCGGGCAAGACCCGCGGCAAGGTCGACAGCGTCGTGAAGGCGCTCGAGGTGCTGCCCGCCGAGGGCGTGCAGCGGATCGCCACGAAGGTGCGCACGTACGACTTCTTCGACCGGGGCGGCGCCTGGGACACCGAGGCCGAGCGCCACCGCCTCCACGGCCTGGCCACGCAGCGGGCCGCCGACCGCATCGCCGCTGAGATCGGCGACTCGCGCCGGGACCGCCTCATGGTGGCGGCGCTCCTGCACGACATCGGCAAGCTCGTCCTCTCCCACGCCTACCCGGGCTACCCCGAGCAGGTGCACGGGACGGCCCGCACGCCCGAGGAGCGGCTGCACCGCGAGCGCCGCGAGCTCGGCGTCGACCACGCGCTGGTCGGCGGGGTCCTGGCCCGCCGCTGGGGCCTGCCCAAGCCGCTGGCGTCGGCGATCGAGCGCCACCACGCCGAGGATGCCCAGGAGGACGCGGCGGTCGTCCGCGCCGCCGACATGCTGGCCCACTACGGGAACGGGGACACCGTTTCGCCGGCGGAGCTCACGGCGATCTCCCGCCGGGTCGGGCTGTCCCGGGATGCGCTGCGGACCGTGATGTACGAGCTTCCGACCGCCACGCCGGGCCGCCAGCGCCAGCTGGACCCGTGCCCGCTGTCCGATCGCGAGGTCGAGGTCCTGCGCCGTCTCGCCACCGGCAAGGTCTACAAGCAGATCGCCTCGGAGCTCTCACTCTCCACGAGCACCGTCCGCACCCACCTGCACAACATCTACGGGAAGGTCGGGGCGGTCGACCGCGCCCAGGCCGTCCTCGTCGCCACGCAGCGCGGCTGGATCTGAGCCGGCGGCGCCGCGCCGCTGCCGCTCGCGGCGGCGAGCCCACGCCCACAGGCCCCAGGCGATCGCCACGCCGGCGGCGTCGATAACCCAGTCCCGCGGCGTGCCGGAGCGCCCGGGCACGAAGGTCTGGTGGAACTCGTCGGTGGCGGCGTAGGCCAGCGCGATGAGCGCCGCCGCGCCCGGGGCGCGGAACCGGAACGCCCGCAGCCACAGCCAGAACAGGAGCCCGAACTCGGTGGCGTGGATCGCCTTGCGGCCGATGAGGTCGACGAGCCCAAGCCCCGAGTTCAGGTCGGGCTGGGCCGAGGCGAAGAAGATGAGGCCCATCAGCGCGACGGGCGGGAGGAACCGCCCGGCAGCCGTGCGCGGATGGAGCGCGGCGCGAGACAGGCGGGTGCGGCGTGGCATACGATCGAGGCTACCGGCGGCCGAGCCGGCCCTGCCGCCCGCCCGGACCCTGGAGCCCGATGATCTCGATCACCACGAAATCCCCCTACGCGGTCCTGGCGCTCACCGAGCTCGGCCGCGCGGGCGAGGGCGCCACGGTGCCGATCTCCGAGCTCGCGAAGCGCCGGGAGATCCCCGTCCAGTTCCTCGAGCAGCTCTTCGCGGTCCTGCGCCGCGCCGGCGTCCTGCGCGCCCAGCGCGGCGTGAAGGGCGGCTACTCCTTCGCGCGCCCCCCGGGCGAGATCACCGTCCTTCAGGTCGTCGAGCTGCTCGACGGCGCGCTGGGCGCCGACGCGGCCGGCATCTTCGCCGACGCCGCCGGCGCCGCGCGCGAGGTGCTCGCGGGCGCCACGATCGCCGACCTCGTCGAGCGCGAGGCGCGCGAGGCGGGATCCTCGATGTACTACATCTAGGCGGGGCCCGCATTGCGGAGCGCCCGCCCGCGGCTACCGACGTCGCCGGTGACCGCGGACGGGCGCCTGTCGGCGGCTGCTACGCGCGGACCGCGGTGATCACGCGGTTGCGCGCCTGCGCCGGGTTGTCGCCCGTGCAGGCCAGCTTGATGGACCCGCCCTCCGAGAGGCCGGTGAGCGTGATCGTGCGACTGAACATCGCCAGCGGCGTCAGCGCCTCCGTGCCGCTGTCGATCGCGTTGAAGCCCTCCAGCAGCTTGCAGCTGACGGAGTTCGCCGACGCGGCGTTGTTGCCGAGCTCGGCCTTGGCCGTGACGATCCAGCGGCCGCGGGGCACGTTCAGCGACAGGACGACCGTGTCGTCTGGTCCCGTGCCGATGCCCGTGGCGGATGCGTCCTTGGACACGAACGGGCCGCGGGGCGGCTTGGGCTTTGGCTTGGGCTTCGGCTTGCGGGGCTTGCGCTTGTGGGCCGCGGCAGCGGTTGGAGCGTCGTTCGAGCCGCTCGCGGCGAGCGCGCTGCCGGTCGCGGCGACGAAGAGGGCGACGAGCGCGAGGACGAGCGCCGGCAGGACGCGCGTGGTACGGATGAGCTGCATGGGTAACTCCTCCAGTCGGAACGGGCATGGGCCGCCACGCGAGGACACGACGCTTCCTTCGCGTCGCCGTGCTTCGCCCTCACACGGTGGATTTGTCGACGCGGATGCTCACGGCGCAGCGCCGCTGTGTCTGTCGTTTCCGCCACGCCCGATGCGTCAAGCCCGTGACGCGCAAGGCGCCGGCGGGGCAGAGCCGGCTGCGGTTCACCGCGTCGAACGCCGAGGACCGGCGCGGCGGCCGGAGCCGCTGTGAGAGCCTGCGCGCGGTCCGCGTCCGTCACGGAGGAACTCATGCGCCCATCCATCGCCATCGCCATCGCCGTTCTCGCCGCTGCAGCGGCGGTTCCGGCGGCCACCGCCGCCGCGCCGGCGGGCCGCGCCGAGCGCGCCGTGACCGCGCGGATCAAGGCGGTCTACGACGTGCCGGGGGCGAAGGGCCCGAAGGCAACGCAGATCACGGTGTCCTGCCGGCCGGCCGGCCGCAGCCGGTTCCGCTGCACTTGGCGCATGCGCGACTCGCTGTACGGCGACCTGTACTCGGGCCGCGCGCGCGTGACCGTCGGCCGGTCGGGCGCCCGCGCCGTGCTCTACCGGCTGGCCTGCCAGCTGGACGAGAACAGCCTCGACACGCTCTCGTGCGCGTTCGCCGAGCAGGTCGTGGCCAACCGGATCTTTGAGGTCTACGCGGTCGCGGGCACCAAGCAGCGCCCGACGCAGGTCTCCGTGACGTGCCGCCCGCTGGGGTACCCGCGCTTCCAATGCGCCTGGCACATGCGCGACGCGCTCTACCGCGACCGCTACTCGGGCCTGGCGCGCGCGGCCCTGAGCCTGGACGTCAGCCGCGCCGTCCTCTACCGGCTGCGCTGCCGCGCGAACGAGAACAGCAGCGTGGGCGGCGACCTGTCCTGCCTGCTGCCGTACTGAGCGACGCGGCCGCGCCGCCGCCGGCCGCGCTGCGCCATCATCCGTGCGTGCCCGCTCCCGACCCTGACGCCCTGGCCGACCTCGACGTGAACCGGCCCCCGAGCCTCGCCGACGCCGTGGGCGGGCCGCTCGGCATGGCGGAGACGTCGCTGCCAGCGGTCGCCTTCGTGGCGGCCTACGCGGCGTCGGGCTCGAACGTCGACCTCTCGGCGGCCGTGGCGGCCGGGCTCGCGCTCGTCCTCGCGGTCGCCCGGCTGGCCCGCCGGCAGTCGCCGCGCCACGCGCTGTCGGGCCTGGTCGGGGTCGGCTTCGCCGCGTTCATCGCCGCCCGCAGCGGCAAGGCGGAGAACTTCTTCCTGCCCGGGCTCCTGGCCAACGCCGCCTACGCCTCGGCCTTCCTGGTCTCGATCGCGCTGCGCCGGCCGCTCGTCGGGGAGATCGTGAGCCGCCTCGACGGGGAGGGGAAGGGCTGGCGGGACGATCCGGCCCGCGTGCGGGCCTTCACGCGTGCCAGCTGGCTGTGGGCGTGGCTGTTCCTGACCCGCCTGGCCGTGCAGCTGCCGCTGTACCTCGCCAGCGCGGTCGTGGCGCTCGGGGTTGCGCGCACGGCCATGGGCATCCCGCTCTTCGCGCTCGGGCTGTGGCTCACCTGGCGGCTGGTGCGCCGCCACCGCGCGCTCGCGCCGGCCGGCGCCTGACCGGGCGCGCGCGGCTCAGGCGTCCAGGCCGGCCAGGAACTCGATGAGCGCCGCGTTGACCTCGGCGGGGCGCTCCTGCTGCACCCAGTGCCCGGCGCCCGGCACCGTGACCGACAGCCGCAGGTCGGTGACCAGTCCGTCCATCACCTGCGCCGGCATCCACGCGCCGACGGGGTCGCGCTCGCCGGCGATGAAGGCGGCGGGAACGTCGATCGTCGGCGGGGCGTCGGCGGTGCGCTCCCACGTCCGGTCCAGGTTGCGGTACCAGCGCAGCGGATTCTCGAACCCGGTGCGCTCGAACGCGTCCACGTAGACCTGCAGGTCGGCGTCCGTCATGAACGGCGGGGTCGGAGGGTCGTCGCCCTCCTGCGCCGCCCACTCCGCGTTCCACACCTTCGTGGTCGCCAGGGTCCGCCGCACGTCCTTCCCGAGGAGCGCCGGGGTCTCGGGCCGGGCCATCCAGAGGAAGTAGAAGTCCTCGCCCATGTGCTCGCGGAAGAGCCCGGCGGGCGGGGCCGGCGGGCGCGGCGTGGCGGGGACGCTCATGCCGACGACCCCGCGCACCCGGTCCGGGTGCAGGCCGGCCGCCGTCCAGGCGACCACGGCCCCCCAGTCGTGCCCGGCGACCACGGCCTGCTCCTCGCCGAGCGCGTCGATCACGCCGATGACGTCCTGGGCCAGCTCGACGGCGTCGTAGGCGTCGTCGGCGTCGGGCGCCGAGGACAGGCCGTAGCCGCGCATGTCGAGCGCGATGGGGCGGTAGCCGGCGGCGGACAGCGCGGGCAGCTGGTGCCGCCAGGACCACCAGAGCTCGGGGAACCCGTGGCAGAGGATGACCGGCGGCCCGCTGCCGGCCTCCACGCCGTGCAGCTCGATTCCGCGTCCGACGTCGAAGCGCATGGCGAGCGAGCCTATCCGCGGATCCCCGGCGGCGCCAGGGCGGTCGCGCGCCCGCTACCAGCGGCCCTCGGCGGTGCACACGCCCACGCCGGGCCGGGTGCAGGTCCGCCGCTCGATGCCGTTGGGCCGGCGCTCGATCCGCAGCTCCCCGGTCGCCGCGGTCGTCCCGGCGACCGTGAAGGTGTCCGGCCCGGCGGACGCCACCCGGACGCGGCCCGGCGCCCGGCCGTACGGCGTCCCGATCAGCGCTTCGGTGCCGAGTTCGCGGCGCGTGTCGCAGGCGCGGAACGTGCCCTCGCGCTCGCCGCACGCGATGACGATCCCCCGCAGCTCGATGAGGCGCAGCGTGAGCGCGCGGTCGGCCGCCAAGGCCGCCTCGCGGCGCTCCTTGGCGCGCTGGTCGGCGGGGCTGTCCGCGCCGCAGGCGCCGGCGCCGGCGGCGAGCAGGGCGGCGGCGAGGGCGGCCTGCGCGATCCGCAGGGCCGTCCGCCCGGCGCGCGTCGGGCCGGGCCGGTACCGTGTCGCCAGTATGTCTCGAATCCCGATCAACATTTCGGAGCACATCGGGCACACCCCGATGGTCCAGCTCACGCGCATCCTGCCCGATCAGGACGCGGCGCTGTTCGCGAAGCTCGAGGCGGCGAACCCGGGCGGCAGCGTGAAGGACCGGATCGGGATCGCAATGATCGAAGCCGCCGAGGCCGCGGGGGAGATCGAGCCGGGACGCACGACGATCGTCGAGGCGACGAGCGGCAACACCGGGATCGCCCTGGCGTTCGTGTGCGCGGCGAAGGGCTATGACCTCGTGCTCGCCCTGCCGCAGGGCATGAGCCGCGAGCGCGAGGCGCTGCTCCGCCTCTACGGCGCCGAGGTCCTCGTGACCGAGTCGATGGGCGGGATGAACGAGGCCGTCGACGCCGCCCGCGCCCTGGCCGCGCGCGACGACGTGTTCCTCCCCGACCAATTCGCGAACCCGGCGAATCCCGAGGCCCACCGCCGCACGACCGGCCCGGAGATCTGGGAGGCGATGGACGGCCGGGTGGACGTGCTCGTGGCCGGCGTGGGCACCGGCGGGACCATCACCGGCGCGGGCGAGTTCCTGAAGGAGCGCAACCCGGACCTGCGCGTCGTCGCCGCCGAGCCGGCGGCCTCAGCCGTGCTGAGCGGACAGGCGCCCGGCCCGCACCGGATCCAGGGCATCGGCGCGGGCTTCGTCCCGCCGGTCCTGAACCGGGACCTGCTCGACGAGGTCATCACCGTCACCGACGACGACGCGATCGAGACCGCGTGGTCCCTGGCCCGCCGCGAAGGCGTGCTGGCCGGCATGTCGTGCGGCGCGGCGCTCTGGGCCGCCCTCCAAGTGGCCGCCCGCCCGGAGTCGGCGGGGCTGCGCTTCGCCGTCGTGCTGCCCGACTCGGGCGAGCGCTATGTCTCGCTGCCCTTCTTCACGCCGTCGGACTGAGCGCGGCGGCGTCGCCGACGCACCACGCCTCGGCCTGCGGCCACGGCCCGTATCCCGCGTCGGGATTGACGTGGCCGGCCGGCCCGAGCCGGTCCACCGTGAGGCCAAGCGGCACGCCGTAGCGCGTCTCGGCGCCCTCCGGGCAGTACGGATCGTTCGTCGTGACCGCGAGCCGGGTCTCGCGCGCGGCGGCCGCGACGCCGGCGGCGTCGAGCCGCACCGGCCAGAACGCCTCGATGGCCGCCAGGCGTGACGACGGGCACGGCGGGACGACGAGCAGCGCCCGGCCGACGGCCGGTCCGGTGCGGGCCGCCGCGTGGTGCAGCCACAGGATTCCGGCGAGGGAATGGCACACCACGGTCAGGGCCGCCGGATCGGCGACGGCGTCCAGCTCGGCCCGCAGGGCGCCGAGCCAGGCTCCGGGCTCGGGCCGCTCAGGGTGGGGCAGGTCGGGGAAGCTGACGTCCGCGCCCCGCTCCCGCAGCCGCGCGGCCAGCCAGTCCTGCCAGTGCCCGGGCCCCGAGCCCAGGTAGCCGTGCAGGATGAGGAAGGGTCCTGGCGCCATCGCGCCGCTACCGTAGTGCGCCGATGGCCGCGGTGCAGCAGAGACCTCACGCGGACGGCGAGCCTGGCCGGGGTCCGGCCCGGTGAGCTCCGGCCCCCTCTCGATCGAGGACCTCGACCGCTACGCGCGCCAGCTCGTGCTGCCCGAGTTCGGCGCCGCCGGCCAGGCGGCCCTCGGCGGGGCGTCGGTGCTCGTCGTCGGGGCCGGCGCCCTGGGCGGGCCGGTCGCGCTCTATCTCGCCGCGGCGGGGGTTGGGCGCCTCGGGATCGCCGACGGCGATCGCGTGGCCGTGTCGAACCTCCAGCGCCAGGTGCTGCACTTCACGCCTGACGTCGGGGTGCAGAAGGCCCACAGCGCCGCGGCGAAGCTGCGGTTCCTCAACCCGGGGATCATCGTCGAGCCGTACCCGGCCGACCTCGACGCCGGGAACGCGCGCGCGATGGTGGCGGGCCAGGACGTTGTCGTGGACTGCTCGGACACCTTCGCCACGCGGGCGCTGGTCAACGCCGCCTGCTGCGCCGAGGGCGTCGCGCTGGTGGAGGGCGGCGCCGTGGGCCTCGAGGGCCTGGTCCTCACCGTGCGGCCGGGCGAGAGCGCCTGCTACCGCTGCGCGTTTCCCGCCGACCCGTCGGGGCCGAGCTGCGCGGAAGCGGGAGTGCTGGGGCCCGTGGCCGGCATCGTCGGGTCGATCCAGGCCGTCGAGGCGGTGAAGCTGATCACGGGGATCGGCATGCCGCTGCTCGACACGATCCTGGAGATCGACGCGGCCGCAGCCCGGTTCACGCGGGTGCACACGTCGCGCCGGCCGGACTGCCCCGATTGCGGCGAGCCGTGAGCGGCTGCGCGCTACCCTCCGCGGCGTGTTCGGCCTGACGACCTTGGCCCGGGTGGCCGGCGAGCTGCGCCGCGACGTCGCCGCGGTGAAGGACCGCGATCCCGCGGCCCGCGCCGCCGGGTCCGCCGAGATCCTGGCGATGTGGCCAGGGGTCCACGCGCTCCTGACCCATCGGATCGCCCACGCGCTGGACGACGCTGGCGTTCCGGTCGTGCCGCGCGCGCTCGCGACCGTGTCGCGCGCCGTAACCGGGATCGAGCTGCACCCGGCGGCCGCGATCGGCAACGGCTTCTTCGTGGACCACGGCATGGGCGTCGTCGTCGGGGAGACCGCCGAGATCGGCGACAACGTCACGCTGTACCAGGGCGTCACGCTCGGCGGGACCGGCTTTGCCACGGGGAAGCGCCACCCGACGGTCGAGGACAACGTGACGATTGGCTCGGGCGCCAAGCTCCTCGGCCCGATCCGCATCGGGCACGGATCGAAGATCGGTGCCAACAGCGTCGTGATCCACGACGTCCCGCCGCACTCGACGGTGGTCGGCAACCCCGGCCACCCGGTCCGTGTCGAAGGACGCCGGCCCGAGGGCCCGGACGCCGACTGGGTCCACCTGCCAGACCCGATCGCCGATGCGCTGAAGAGCCTGTCGAGCCGGATCGCCGGGCTCGAGCGGTCGCTGGCCGACCTGCGCGACGGCGCCGGCAGCGCGGCCCCGGAGGCCGGCGCCGACGTCCGGCCGCTGCGGCCGGTGCGCGGCCCGAACCCCGCGGGCGGCTGAACGCCTGGCCGGTCCGCGGCCGGTCAGTAGAAGACGCAGCGGGTCCGGTGGCGCGGGACCGCCTTGAACCGCGGCTCCTGCCCGCGCGCCCACAGGCGCCCGTCGAGGTCGCGCTCGGATATCCCGGTCCGCGCCGCGGCCAGCGCGCAGGCGTGCACCGCGCAGGCGCGGATCTCCCGCTCGGCGCCGCCCGGGGGCAGCAGGTCGCCGCGGTCGATCGCCGCGGCGAGGTCCGGCGCGTAGCCAAGGACACCCTCCAGGCGAAGGACGTGCGGAACGAGGTTGTCGGCAAAGATCGTCAGGCGATCGAGGTCGCCGAACTGCGCGGCGCCGGCGAGCGCGAGGTCGCTCGGGACGATCTGGGCCCGCTTGTAGAAGCCGCGATCGTCGAAGAACGGCATCGCCGCCAGGGCCGTCGCGAGCCGCTCAGCCGATCCGCCGGCGTCGGCGACGACGTCGGCCGCCGTCCGGTCGCCCAGGAAGGTGCCCAGATCCCGCAGCGCCCGGGCGTAGAGCGCCATGAGCTCGTGCTCGGGGTCCTGCCCGAGCGCCTCGGCCACCTCGGCGGCCTCGAGCGCGCGCAGCTCGCCGGCACTCCACAGGCCGTGGTCGCGGGCCCGCTCGGCCAGGCCGGCCGCCATGGTCCGGGCGCCCGAGAGGCCGGGCCGCTTGCGCACGGTGGGCCACCAGCCCGAGCCGAAGTTCACCGTCCCCGTGATCAGCACGTGCGCGGCGGCCTGCGCCGGCGGGAGGTCCGGGAGCTCGACCCACGCCGGCGGCGGAGGGGGCGGCGGGTCCCAGGCGGCCAGCGCCTCGCGGTCGATGCGGACCGCCTGGGCCTCCGCGGCGATCGCGGCGCAGGCGGCACGGACGTCGGCGCACAGCCCCATGGGCCCGAGGGTAGCCGCGGCGCCCGCCGCCCCGGCCGCTACCGTTGATCGGCTGTGTCCGACGCCCCGCTCGCCACCGACCTCGACGCCCTCCTCGACGGCCTCAACGAGCCCCAGCGCCAGGCGGTCACGGCGCCCGACGGGCCGCTGCTGATCCTCGCGGGCGCCGGCTCGGGCAAGACGCGGGTGCTCACGCACCGGATCGCCTACCTGATCCGCACGGGCCGCTGCCGGCCCGACGAGATCCTCGCGATCACCTTCACCAACAAGGCCGCGCAGGAGATGCGCGAGCGGGTCGAGCTGCTGGTCGGGCGCCGCACGCGCGCCATGTGGGTGATGACGTTCCACGCCGCCTGCGCCCGGATGCTGCGCGTCGACGCGCCGCGGCTGGGCTACACGAAGCAGTTCACGATCTACGACCAGGCCGACAGCCGCCGCCTGGTCAAGCGCTGCCTCGAGGACCTCGGCGTCGACGTCAAGCGCTTCACGCCCGCGGCGGTCCAGTCCCAGATCTCGGCGGCCAAGAACCAGCTGCGCTCCGCCGAGGACTACCGGCAGCTCGTCGGGTCGTTCTTCGAGCAGACCGTGGCCGACGCCTACGAGCTCTACGAGCGCGAGATCCACCGGATGAACGCGATGGACTTCGACGATCTGCTCTTCCGCTCCGTGGACGTGCTGCAGCTCTTCCCGGAGGTGCGCGACCGCTACCGCACGGCCTTCCGCCACATCCTCGTCGACGAGTACCAGGACACCAACCACGCCCAGTACCGCTGGCTCCAGCTCCTCGTAGGGGAGGAGCGCAACCTGTGGGTGGTGGGCGACGAAGACCAGTGCTGCGCCGCTGGGACCGAGATCACGATGGCCGACGGCACCACGAAGCCGATCGAGCAGGTGAAGACCGGCGACGAAGTGCGCAGCTGTGCCGGCAGCGGCAGGTTTCGCGCGGCTCGGGTCACTCGCACGTTCGCCTCGAGACGGTCCGAGGGCATCCGCATCACGACCGAGGCCGGCCGCAGCCTGGTCACGACGCCCGAGCACGCCCACTTCGCCGGCTACCGCCTCGGCACGACGCCGCAGCTGCACATGACGTACCTGATGTGGAAGCGCGGCGTCGGCTTCCGGATCGGGACCACGCGGACCCACACCGACGCGCGGCGCCAGCCGAAGCTCGGCCTCGCCACCCGAAGCCTCCAGGAGCACGCCGACGCCGGCTGGGTCCTGCAGACCCATGTCAGCGAGGCCGAGGCCCGCATTGCCGAGACGGCGCTGTCCCTGCGCTACGGGATCCCCACGATCCCCTTCGTCGCCCGGCGCACTGGCCGCACCCACGGCGTCGTCGGGAGCCAGGCGCACATCGACCAGATCTTCGGACAGCTCGACTCGGAGGCCTCAGGCCTGCGCCTCCTCGAAGACGAGGGCCTGTCGTTTCGCCATCCGCACCACCGTCCGCTGGGACACTCGGGCCGTCGGCGGCGCCGGGTGACCGTGACGCTGTGCGCGAGCCGCCGGGGCGAGACGGTGATGCACCGCGTCTCGATGTTCGGCACGAGCGCGGCCGACGCGTCCGTGCTCGAAGGCCTCGGCCTTGCCGTGCGGCCGGCCAAGGCCGGGCGCCCCGGCCGGCGCTACGAGACGGAGTTCCGCGACATGGGCCAGGTGTTCGAGGCGGTCGGGCAGATCGAGCGGGCGCTGGATGCCGATCTGCACGTTGTCGCCCGGCTGGCGCGCGAGTCCGGACGGGGCGCCTCCCTGCCGCTGACGCTCGCGTCCAACGTCCGGCCCGGCATGGCCATGGTGGGTGCGGACGGCCGCTCCGACGTCGTGGCCGCCGTCGAGCGCGTGGCGCTCAAGGTGCCGGTGCACGACATCGACGTCGAGGACACGCACAACTTCATCGCCAACGGCGTCGTCACGCACAACTCGGTCTACAGCTTCCGCAGCGCCGACATCCGCAACATCCTCAACTTCCGCGATGACTACGAGGACGCGACGGTCATCCGGCTCGAGCAGAACTACCGCTCGACCGAGACGGTGCTCGCCGCCGCGAACGCGGTCATCGCCAACAACCGCGAGCGGCTGGGCAAGACGCTGTGGACGGACCTGGGGGAGGGGGATCCGATCGTGGTCCGCGAGCTCGAGGACGAGCACGCCGAGGCCCGGTTCGTGGCCGGGGAGATTCTGCGGCTCGTCGACGAGGGGGTCTCGCGTGCCGAGATCGCGGCCTTCTACCGGACCAACGCCCAGTCCCGGGTCCTGGAGGACACGCTCGTCCGGGCCGAGATTGCCTACCAGGTGGTCGGCGGGACGAAGTTCTACGAGCGCGCCGAGATCCGTGACGCGATCTCCTACCTCACGGTGCTGGCCAACCCCCAGGATGCGGTGAGCTTCACCCGCATCGCCAACTCGCCGCGGCGCGGGATCGGGCAGACCTCCCTGTCGCGCGTGGTGGCCCACGCGAACACGATGGGCATCCCGATCATGGATGCGGCGGCGGACCCGGCGGCGGTGCCCGGCCTGGGCGCGGCGGCGGTGAAGTCGTTCACGCGCTTCATGGGCACGATGGCGGTGCTGCGCGAGCGCCTCGAGGGCGGCGCGTCGGTGGGCGAGCTGCTGGAGGAGACGCTGCGCGAGACCGGCTACCTCGACGCGCTCGAGGCCGAGCGGACGATCGAGGCCCAGGGCCGGCTGGAGAACCTCGAGGAGCTCGTCGCCGTCGGCCGCGAGTTCGACGGCACCGCCGAGGAGCCGACGCTCGACAACTTCCTCCAGCAGATCGCGCTGCTGGCCGACACCGACTCGCTGGCCGACGACGAGGGCCTCGTGACCCTCATGACCCTGCACAACGCCAAGGGCCTCGAGTTCCCGATCGTCTTCATCATCGGCTGCGAGGAGGGGGTGTTCCCGCACTCCCGCGCCCTCGACGAGGGATCCCTGGAGGAGGAGCGCCGGCTCGCCTACGTCGGCATCACCCGCGCCCAGCGGGCCCTGTACCTGACCTGCGCCCGGTCGCGCAACGTGTTCGGGTCGCGCAGCTACGGCCTGCGCAGCCGCTTCCTCGACGAGGTCCCGGCCGAGCTGACCGACCGCGAGGAGCCGCCGCCGCGCGGCGGGACGTGGGCGCCGTCGCGCCCGGCGTCCTGGGACGGGGCGCGGCGTGAGCCGGCGGCGGACACGCCCGAGTTCCGGATGGGCGACGACGTCGCGCACGCCGCCTTCGGCGAGGGCGTCGTCACCGGGCTCGAGCCGGGCGGGATCGTGGTGGTGCGCTTCGCCGGGGATGGCTCGGAGCGCAAGCTCATGGCCGGCTACGCGCCGCTGACCCGGCGCTGACCCCGGCGGCGCGGGCGGGCCATGGGCCCTTTGAACGAATTGGTCCACAGCAGTCTGGGAATCGACTAGGCTCGGATCCCATGAGCGCTCAGATCATCGATGGCAAGGCGGTGGCCGCCCGGGTCCGGGCCGAGGTGGCCCGCGACGTGGCCGAGTTCACCGCGCGGGCCGGGTTCGCGCCGGGCCTCGCGACGGTCCTGGTCGGCGACGATCCCGCCTCCGCGGTCTACGTCGGCGGCAAGCAGAAGGCCTGCCAGGAGGTCGGCATCACGCCGCACGACCACCGCCCGCCCGGGGACATCGCCCAGGCGGACCTCGAGGCGCTCGTCGAGGAGCTGGACGCCGACCCCTCGGTCAGCGGCATCCTCGTCCAGCTTCCGCTGCCCGGCCACCTCGACGCCGACGCCGTCACCTCGCGGGTGCGCCCGGAGAAGGACGTCGACGGGCTCACCGCCCCGAACGCCGGACTCCTGGCCCAGGGCCGCCCGGGCCTGCGCCCGTGCACGCCCGCCGGCTGCATCGTGCTGCTCGACGATGCGGGGATCGAGATCGAGGGCGCCAACGCCGTGGTGGTCGGCCGGTCGATCCTCGTGGGGCGGCCGATGGCGTCGCTGCTGATCGAGCGCAGCGCCACCGTGACGGTGTGCCACTCCCGGACCCGGGACCTTCCGGGCGTGTGCGCGGAGGCCGACATCCTCGTGGCGGCGATCGGGCGGCCCGAGATGATCACCGCCGAGTACGTCAAGCCGGGCGCGGCGGTCATCGACGTCGGCATCAACCGCACCGACGCCGGCCTCGTGGGCGACGTCGAGTTCGCCGGCGCCGCCGAGCGGGCCGGGGCGATCACGCCGGTCCCGGGCGGCGTGGGCCCGATGACGATCGCGATGCTCCTGCGCAACACGCTGCAGGCCGCCGAGATCCAGCACGCCGGCTGAGCAGGCGAAGGGCCGCGCCCGGAATCAGCCGGCCAGCCGGGCGGGGCGCGTTCTAGTTCAGCGCGATGATCACCAGCGGCCAGGTGACGACGCCGATGATGCCCATGACGAGGCCGGCGGTCGCGAGCCCCTTGCCGCCGAGGCCGGGCGTGGCGTCGCACTCCTTGCGCCCGAGGACGCCGAAGACGATCGCCAGCACGCCGAAGACGATCGGCACGATGATCAGGCCGACGAGCCCGAGCACGAGCGCGGCGATCGCCTTGCCGCTCGTCCGCTGGGCCGCCGGGACCCCCGGACCCTGCGGATAGCCGCCATACGGCGGCGGCTGCGGGGGCCACTGGCCGGTCGGCGCGGCGCCGGGCGATGGCGGCCACTGCGGTGCGGGCGCCGGCTGGCCGGGGGCCGGGGCGGCCCACTGTCCCGGTGCCGCGTTCGCGCCGGCGGGCGGGGCGAACTCGCCCGGAGCGCCCGGCCCGGCGACGGGCGGGGCTGGCGGAGCCGGCGGCGCCCACTGGCCAGGCGCGCCGGCAGCTTCTCCCCACTGGCCAGGCGGGGGCGGTGCGTCGGACGGCGGCGCGAACGGGGCCGCCGGGGCGGGCGCCGCAGCCGGGGGCGGGGGTGCATCCTCGCCGGGCTCCGGCAGCGGGTTCCCGAATGCGTCCCGAGGCTTGTCCACAGTGCAAGCCTACGGCGTGCGGCGGCGACCCGGCAAGGCGGACGCCCCCGCGCTATCGTCGCGGCGGCACAGGCCGGCGCCCCGCGGCGGGGGGACGCCGGGACACCCCACGTCGGAGGCGCGCATGGACTTCAGCAGGCTGCGGGCGGGCGAGCTGGTGGCTGGCATTGCCGGACTGCTGCTCGTCGTGGTGCTCTTCTTCACCTGGTACACGGTGAAGGGCACCGGCGCGTCCGCCGACGCCTGGGAGGCGTTCGGCTTCATCGACATCGTCCTCCTGGCCGCCGGGATCGCCGGCGTCGCGCTGGCGCTCCTGACCGCGTCGCAGCGCACGGTGGCGGTGCCGGTGGCGATGACCGTCCTCACCGCGGCCCTGGGCCTGCTCGCGACGCTCCTGGTGATCTACCGCGTCATCAATCCGCCCGGCCCGAACGAGATCGTGGACGTGAGCGCCGGTGCGTATCTCGGCCTGCTCTGCGCCGCCGGCGTGACCGCCGGCGGCTTCATCGCAATGCGCGACGACGGGCCCGGCTTCGGCGGCGCGACCGGCCCGGACGTGCCGGCGCGCCCGGCGCCGCCGCGCGGCCAGTCCCGTTGACCAGCGGGCGCGCGGGCGCTGCGCAACCCTAGAATCGACGCCCGATGATCGACCGCACCGAGGTCCTCCACGTCGCGCGCCTGGCGCGCCTGCGCCTCACCGACGAGGAGGTGGGCCGCATGGCCGCCGAGCTCTCCGCCGTCCTGGATCACGTCGGGACGATCGAGCAGCTCGACCTGGACGGGGTCGCGCCGACGTCGCACGTCATCGACGTCGAGAACGCGCTGCGCCCCGACGAGCCGGTGCCGTCGCTGCCGCGCGACGTGGCCTTGGCCGCCGCGCCCGCCGTCGCCGACGACGGGTTCGAAGTTCCGAGCCCGGGCGCCGGATGACCTCGCTCACGGATCTGAGCGCCGCCGAGACCGTCGCCGAGGTCGCCGCGGGGGCGCTCGGCGCCGGGGAGGTGGGCGCCGCCTGGCGCGATGCCGCGGCCGCCGACGATCTCAACGCCTACGTGCACGTGGCGGAGCGGCTGGACCCGCCGTCCGCCGGCGCCCCGCTCGGCGGGCTGCCGGTCGCCGTCAAGGACCTGTTCTGCACGGAGGGGCTGCCCAGCCAGGCCGGCTCGCGCATCCTGGAGGGCTACCTCCCTCCGTACACCGCGACCGTCGTCGCCCAGCTCGAGGCGGCCGGCGCGCCGGTGCTCGGCAAGACCAACCAGGACGAGTTCGCGATGGGCTCCTCCACCGAGAACTCCGGCTTCGGGCCGACCCTGAACCCGTGGGACCGCACGCGCGTCCCGGGCGGGTCCTCGGGCGGCAGCGCGGCCGCCGTGGCCGCGGGCACCGCGCCGTGGGCGCTCGGCACCGACACGGGCGGCTCGATCCGCCAGCCGGCGGCCCTGTGCGGCATCGTCGGCCTCAAGCCGACCTACGGGGCCGTCTCGCGCTACGGGATGATCGCCTTTGCCTCCTCGCTGGACCAGGCCGGCCCGCTGGCCCGCACGGTCGCCGACGCGGGGCTCCTCTTCGCCCGCATGGTCGGCCAGGACCCGCGCGACTCGACCTCGCTGGCCCATCCTGGGGGACTGGACGCGCCACCGGCCGAGGATTTGCGCGGCGTGCGGCTCGGCGTTCCTGAGGAGCTCACGGCCGAGGCCTCCGGCCTGGAGCCCGGCGTGCGCGCGGCGTTCGAGGCGACGCTCGCGCGGGCCGAGGGCCTCGGGGCCGAGATCGAGGCCTGCCACCTGCCGCACGCCCCGCACGCGCTTGCGGCCTACTACCTGATCGCCCCGGCCGAGGCGTCCTCGAACCTCGCCCGCTTCGACGGCGTCCGCTACGGCCTGCGGGTCGACGGCGAGGACGGCCTCGAGGCGATGTACTCGGCGACGCGGGCGGCCGGCTTCGGCGCCGAGGCCAAGCGCCGCATCATGCTCGGCACCTACGCGCTCTCGAGCGGTTACTACGACGCCTACTACGGCCGGGCGCAGAAGGTCCGCACGAAGATCTCCGAGGACTTCCGGACGGCCTTCGAGCGCTTCGACTTCGTCGTGACGCCGACCGCGCCCGGCGTCGCCTTCCCGCTCGGGTCCAAGGTCGACGATCCGCTCGCGATGTACCTGAGCGACTACTGCACGGTCCCGATGTCGCTCGCCGGCATCCCGGCGATCTCGATTCCCGCGGGCCTCAGCGAGGGGCTGCCCGTCGGGTTCCAGATCGCCGGCCCCGCCTTCAGCGAGGGCCGCCTGCTCAGCGCTGCGGCGGCGCTGGAGACCGCCATCGGCTTCGACGGCTCGCCGGCCCGGGCCGGAGGCGGAGCATGAGCGCCTGGGAGCCCGTGATCGGGCTGGAGATCCACGTGCAGCTCTCCACGCGCACGAAGATGTTCTGCGGCTGTGAGCTGTCCTTCGGCGAGCCGCCCAACACGCGCACCTGCCCGGTCTGCCTGGGCCTGCCCGGCGCGCTGCCGGTCGCGAACGCCGCCGCGATCGACTCGGCGATCACGATCGGGCTGGCGCTCGGCTGCGAGATCGCGCCGCGCTCGATCTTTCACCGCAAGAACTACTTCTATCCGGACCTGCCCAAGGGCTACCAGATCAGCCAGTACGACATCCCGATCTGCTCGGGCGGGCGGCTCGGCGACGTGCGGCTGCACCGGGTCCACGTGGAGGAGGACGCGGCCAAGCTCGTCCACGTGGGCGCCTCGGGGCGGATCCACGGCTCCGACGCGAGCGTCGTGGACTTCAACCGCGGCGGCACGCCGCTGGTCGAGATCGTGACCGAGCCCGACCTCACGTCGGCCGCCCAGGCCCGCGAGTGGCTCACGCTCCTGCGCACCACGCTGCGCCAGCTCGGCGTCAGCGACGTGAACATGGAGGAGGGCTCGCTGCGCTGCGACGCCAACGTCTCGGTCCGGCCCGCCGGCACCGAGGCGCTCGGCGTCAAGGCCGAGCTGAAGAACATGAACTCCTTCCGCTTCATCGAGAAGGGGATCGAGGCGGAAATCGCCCGCCAGATCGGCCTGCTGGAGGCGGGGGAGCCGGTCGTGCAGGAGACGCTGCACTTCGATCCGGTCAGCGGGGCGCTCACGCCGCTGCGCTCGAAGGAGGAGGCCCACGACTACCGCTACTTCCCCGAGCCCGATCTCGTCCCGATCGTCGTCGACGCGGCGCAGCTGGAGCGGATTCGCGCGGCGCTGCCGGAGCTGCCGGCGGCCCGGGCGCAGCGGTACGAGGGCGAGCCGTTCGGGCTCGCGCCCGACACCGCGCGGGTGCTGGCCTTCCGGTCGGACTGGGGCGAGTTCTTCGAGGCCGCCGTGGCGGCCGGCAGCGCCCCGGCTCCGACCGTGGCCAACTGGATCACCGGCGAGCTCTTCGCGCTCGTCGGCGACCGCGGCCCCGGCGACGTTCCGACGGACGCCGCCGCCGTCGCGGCGCTCGTCGGCCTCGTGCACGACCGGGCGATCAACCAGACCGCGGGAAAGCAGGTCCTCGCCCGGCTCGTCGAGGCCGGGGGCGACCCGGCGGCGATCGTGCAGGCCGAGGGGCTGGGCGCGATCGGCGGCGGCGACGAGCTCGCGCCCGCCGTGGCTGCGGCGATCGAAGCGAACCCCGACGTGGTCGAGAAGCTCCGCGGCGGCAAGATGAGCGCGATCGGCGCGATCGTCGGCCACGTGATGCGCGAGACGAAGGGCCGGGCTGACGGGGCCGAGGTCCAGCGGCTCGTGCGCGAGCAGCTCGGGCTCTGACGCTGGTCCGCTCGGCGGGCCGGGGCGTACCATCCGGCGACTGTTCCCGCCCGCGCTCCGGAGGTGCGATGCCCCGCCTGATCCGCATGGACCGAACCGGCCACACGACGCTTGCCGAGTGGACGCCCGCTGACGCGGAGGCGCTCGCGGCGGCCGCCGCAGCCTTCCGTCGCGAGCTGGACGACGGCTACTACGCCGTGGTCACGGCGGGGGAGGGCGAGGCGACCCAGGTGCGCGAGCTGCCCGCCGACGCCGACCTCGTGATCCTGCGACGCCCGATCGCCGGGGGCTGAGGCGGTGGCGGCGGCCGCGACGACGCTGCCAGAGGCCGCGACGGTCGCCTGGCGCCCGCGCGTCGACGAGGCGGCGCTCGTGGCCCGCGGCCGCACGTGGACCGCGAGCACGGTCCTGCAGTCGGTTCCGTTTGTCGCGGCCGCCGGCGGGCTGATCGCGCTGGAGCCGCTGTCGGCGCCCGTGGCAGCGATGGCGCTGGCCAAGGCCTGGCTGATCCCGGCCCTCTACGCGCAGCGGGGCGCGAACGTCGCGCGATCGCGGCGGCACGCCGGGGCGGCGCCGGAGCCGGAGGCCGAGCGGCGGGCGCTGGGCCTGCTCGGCGACCTCGTCGGCCACGCCGCTCGCGAGAGCTACGCGGCCACCGGGCTCGTGCCCGAGCGCGGGCGCTTCGGCGTCTGGCTCGTGGGGGAGAAGGGCGCGCTGCTCGTGCGCCCGGGCGGTCGGAGGATCCACTGCTACTGCATCGGCGTGCCCGATCCGGACCTGCCGGCGGCGGACCGGACCGCCCACCTCCTGCTGGCGCTGCGCGAGGACGAGGCCGGGTTCGCCACGGTGGCCAATCTGGCGTTCAGCGGCGCGGCCTGGCGCGTGCGCGCCCGGCTGGACCGCCGGCAGCGCCCGGCCCTCGCGGCGGGCCGCCAGGCGGCCCGGTCATCGGCCTGACCACGGGGGCCGCTGATCACCGGATGGTCACGCGCTGATCACGCACGAATTACTTGGCGTTGAACTCCGGCGCCGAACATCGAAGCACGCCCGCCAGTCGACCGCCGGTCGAATGCGGGCGAACCGATATTGGACCGCGTGACGAAGCGATCGAAGGGGTCAGACGCCACGATGGACACCATGCTCACGATCGACACAGCTGGCCAGGCCCGGCACGACCTCGACCCGCGCCGCAGCGCGCAGCGCTCGGCTGACCGCGTCCGGCGCTGCCGCGAAGCGCGCCTGCAGCTCAACCCGCGCCCGGCGGCGGCGCGCGGCGACCGCTTCGCCCACCTGAAGCGGACCTACGACTGACGCCGGCGGCCCCGCCCGCCGGGCCGGTACGCTGTGGCCATGGGTGATTCCGCTCGCTCGCTTGGCCGCAGCGCCCTGGCCATCGTCGTCCTGGTGCTGGCGGTGGCCATCGCGCTCAAGCTCCTGGTCGGCGCCGTCGCCGGGGTGCTGGGCTTCCTGTTCTGGATCGTCGTGGTCGGGGCGATCGCTGCCGCCGTGATCTGGGCGGTCCGGATCCTGTTCTGACGGGACCGCGGTGCCCTACCTGATCATCGCGCTGCTGTTCGCCTTCGCGGGCGGGTTCGTCGGGAAGGCGAAGGGCAGCTCGTTCGTGCTGTGGTTCCTGATCAGCGGCCTCATCCCGGTGTTCGGGCTGCTGGCCGCCCTCTTCTACCGCTTCGAGTCCGACGAGCCGCGGCGGGCGTGCCCGCGCTGCGGCAAGGTCACGAAGGTCTATGACGCCGTGTGCACCCGGTGCGGCCTGGACCTCGAGTTCCCGGACGAGATCCTTCCGTCCCAGGCCCGCGAGCGTGAGCTCGCCGCCGGCCCGGGGCCCCGCTGACGGCCGCGGCAGGGCCCGCAGAACGCCGGAAATCCGCTGCTAGACTGGCCATCTGCGCCGCCGCGCCCCGCCGCCGGGGCTCGCGGCGCTTCCCTGTCCCGCGATGACTCCCGAGAGGAGGACTGCGCATGCGAGCTGTCGATGCCCTGATGGAATGCCTGAAGGCCGAAGGTGTCGAGGTCGTATTCGGCCTGCCCGGCGGCGCAAACCTCCCCACCTACGACGCCTTCTACGACGCGGGCATCAAGCACATCCTTGTGCGTCACGAGGCTGGCGGCGGCCACGCCGCCGAGGGGTATGCGAAGGCGACCGGCAAGGTCGGGGTGTCGATGGGCACGTCCGGGCCCGGCGCCACGAACCTCGTCACGCCCATCTGCGACGCGATGATGGACTCGGTCCCGGTGGTGTTCATCACCGGCCAGGTCCGGACTGAGCTGCTTGGCACCGACGGCTTCCAGGAGGCCGACACGATCGGCATCACCATGCCGATCGTCAAGCACTCCACCATGATCCAGCACCCGCTGGAGATCCCGCGGGCGATCCACGAGGCCTTTCACATCGCCCGCACCGGCCGGCCCGGCCCGGTCATCGTCGACATCCCGCAGGACCTCTCGCGAGCCGACATCCCGTACGAGCCGGTGACCGACGTGCACCTGCCGGGGTATCAGCCCACGACCGACGGCAACCAGAAGCAGATCCGCCTGGCCGCCAAGGCCCTGGCGAACTCCAAGCGGCCCGTGCTCTATGCGGGCGGCGGCGTGGTGTCGGCCAACGCGTCCGAGGAGCTGCGGGCGCTGGCGCTGTCGGACCGCTTCCCGGTCACCTGCACGCTCATGGGCCTCGGCGCCTTCCCGGCGCCGCATCCCCAGTGGCTCGGCATGCTCGGCATGCACGGCACGCGGGCCGCGAACTACGCGATGGACGAGGCCGACCTGATCGTCGCGATCGGCGCGCGCTTCGACGATCGCATCACCGGCAAGCTGTCGGAGTTCGCGCCGCGGGCGAAGTTCATCCACATCGACGTCGACCCGGCCGAGATCTCCAAGAACGTGCCCGCGCACATCCCGATCGTCGGCGACGCGAAGAACATCCTCGCCCGCCTGGTCACCGAGTACCGGGCGATCGACACCGACGTGGCCCGCCTCGAGGACTGGTGGGGGCGCATCGACGGCTGGCGCACGCGCTACCCGCTGGGGTACGAGGACTCCGAGGACACCGAGATCAAGCCGCAGTTCATGGTCCAGGCGATCTATGAGGCCACCGGCGGCCAGGCGATCGTCACCAGCGACGTCGGCCAGCACCAGATGTGGACGGCGCAGTACTACGACTTTCCCGAGCCGCGCCGGTGGATCAACTCCGGCGGCCTGGGGACGATGGGCTTCGGCCTGCCCGCCGCGATGGGGGCGAAGGTCGGCTGCCCGGACGCGACCGTGATCTGCATCGCCGGCGACGGCTCGGTCCAGATGAACATGCAGGAGCTGGCGACCTGCGCCCAGGAGGGCATCGACATCAAGGTGTTCATCATGAACAACGGGTACCTGGGCATGGTCCGGCAGTGGCAGGAGCTCTTCTGGGACAAGCGCTACAGCCAGGTCGACATGGGCCAGTACCCCGACTTCGTCAAGCTCGCCGACGCCTACGGGGCGACCGGCGTGCGGCTCGAGGACAAGCGCACGCTCGTCGACGACGTGAAGGCGGCGCTGGCGATCGAGGGCCCGGCACTCATCGACGTCCGCGTGACGCGCGAGGAGAACACGTACCCGATGATCCCGGCCGGCCAGGCCGCCCGGGACATGGTGGGGTGAGGAGGCCGTGATGGGTGAACCAGGCACGAAGGAGCCCCTGAGCCTCGAAGAGCTCGAGGCCGCCGTGGGGCAGCGCACCGGCCGCAAGCACATCCTCTCGATCCTCGTGGAGAACAAGCCGGGCGTCCTGACCCGCATCGCGGGCCTCTTCGCCCGGCGCGGCTTCAACATCGACACGCTGGCCGTCGGTCCGACCGACGACGAGAAGATCTCGCGGATCACCATGACGCTCGACGGGGCCACGCAGCCGATCGACCAGGTGACCAAGCAGCTGCACAAGCTGGTCAACGTCCTGAAGATCCGCGACCTCGAGCCGGCCGACACCGTCGCCCGGGAACTGGCCCTCTTCAAGGTCTCCGCCGACGGCGTGGCCCGGGCCGAGCTCATGCAAGTCGCGGAGATCTTCCGGGGCAAGGTCGTCGATGTCAGCCGCCGGTCGGTGACCGTCGAGATCACCGGGACGGACGCGAAGATCGAGGCGTTTGAGCGCATGGTGCGACCGTTCGGCCTGGTCGAGATGGTCCGGACCGGCGAGATCGCGATCTCGCGCGGGCGGTCAGAGACCTAGCCGGAGGCCGGCGCCGCGCGTGCCTTCGGGCCCGCTGCGGCGTATCACTGGCAGGACATGCCGCTCACGATCGACTTTGCCGCCGGATCGCTGGCCCTGGACGCCGGTGCCCGCCTCGTGCTCGAGCGGCGCCTGGGCGAGGCGCTCCAGCGGGCGCGCGCGACCGGCGGCGAGGTGCTCGCCGCGGTCACGCTGAGGGCTGCCGCGGGCACCGACCCGACGGCGGTGGCCGCCGCTTCGCGCCGGCCGGGTGAGCCGTGGTTTGCGTTCGAGCAGCCGGAGCGGGACGGCAGCGCGGTGGCCGGGATCGGCGCCGCCTGCGAGATCGAGGCCTCCGGCGACGGGCGGTTTGCCGGCGCCGCGGCGGCCTGGCGGTCGCTGGCCGCACACGCGCTGGCCGATCCGCCCGACGGCCCGCCGGGCTCCGGCCTGATCGCCACCGGGGGCTTCGCCTTCGCGCCGCAGGGCGCCGCGTCCTCCACTTGGGCGGGCTTTGCCGCCGCCTCGCTGGTCGTTCCTGAAGTGGCGCTGGCCCGGCGCGGCGGGGACGTGCGCCTCACGCTCGCCGCGCTGGCGCGGCCCGACGACACGGCCGAGGATCTCGCGGCGCGGATCGACCGGCGGCTGGCCGAGCTGCGGGCCGCGCCGCTCCCGCTCCTGGACCCGGCGCCGGCGGGCCGGTTCGAGGTGGCGGGCGCCATGCCGCCCGAGCACTACGTCGAGGCGGTCCGGCGGGCGGTCGAGCGGATCCGGGCCGGCGAGCTCGAGAAGGTGGTCCTCGCCCGCGAGGTGCAGGTGCGCGCGCCCGCGCCGCACGACCCCGCGGCGGTCCTCGCGGTCCTGCGGGAGGCGTTCCCGGCCTGCTTCGTCTTCGCCGTCGGCCGCGGCGACGCCGCCTTCGTCGCTGCCTCGCCGGAGCTCCTGGTCCGCCGCGAAGGCCAGCGGGCCAGCACGGTCGCCTTGGCGGGGTCGACCCGCCGCAGCGCCGACCCGGCGGTCGACGGCCACCTGGGGGAGCAGCTCATGCGCTCCAGCAAGGACCGCGAGGAGCAGGCGATCGTCGCGCGGCGCATCGAGCGGACCCTGCGGCCGCACGCCCTCTGGGTGGCGGCCGCGCCCGAGCCGGCGGTCGTGCGGATGGCGAACATCCAGCACCTCGCCACCCCGATCCGCGCCCAGCTCGCCTCGCCGGTCGGCGCGATCGACCTCGCCGGGATCCTGCACCCGACGCCGGCGGTCGGCGGCGAGCCGTTCGACCGCGCCCAAGGCCTGATCCCGGCGCTCGAGGGGATGGACCGCGGCTGGTACGCCGGCCCGGTGGGGTGGACCGACGCCGCCGAGGACGGCGAGTTCTGCGTGGCGCTGCGCTGCGCGCTGCTGCGCGGCCCGCTGGCGCACTGCTACGCGGGCGTGGGCGTCGTGCGCGACTCCGACCCCGCAGCGGAGCTGGCCGAGACCGAGGTCAAGCTCGACGCGCTCCTGCCGGTCCTCGCCGGCTGACGGCAGCGCTCAGGCGTCGAGCGCCGCGGCGACGGCCGCCCAGCAGCGGCGGTGGACCTCGACGTTCTCCCTGCGATCCGTGCGGACCTCGAGGATGCGGATGCCGTCCGGAGGCGCGGCGAGCGCCGCGGCGAGCGCCGGGCGATCCTCGATCTGCTCGTGCGCCGCGCCGAAGGCCCGGGCCAGCGCGGCGAAGTCGAGCCCGTGGGGCGTGGCGATGTGCTCCTCGAAGGCGTCGGCGGCCGCGGCGATCGGGAGGAAGTGAAAGATCCCGCCCCCGTCGTTGTTCACGAGCAGGACCGTCAGCGAAAGGCGGTGCCTGGCGGCGGTGATGAGCGCCGTGAGGTCGTAGGCGAAGGCGACGTCGCCGAGGTGGACCGTGACCGGCGCTCCGCTCGCGGCCGCGCCGAGCGCGGAGGCGACGGTGCCGTCGATGCCGTTGGCCCCGCGGTTGGCGAGCACGCGCGGGCCGTCGTCGCGGAGCGGGAAGAACGTCTCGGCGTCGCGGACCGGCATCGACGAGGCGACCCAGAGGGTGGAGCCGGACGGCAGCGAGGCGCCGGCTTCGGCCGCCACCGCAGGCTCCGAGAGCCCCGGGCCGAGCGCCGAGGCCAGGGCGACGCCGGCGCGCGCATCGGCGTCGCGCCACGCGTCGAGCCAGCCGGACGCGGTGCGGCGGCCGGTTGCGGCGAGGGCCGCCAGGGCCGGGCCCGCCGGCGCGGGGGCGATCTGGTCCAGCGACCCGTCGGGGTCGGGGAAGCGGCCGGCGGTCCCCAGCGCGATCTGCTCGCAGTCGAGCCCGGCGAGCCACTGGCGCAGCGGCTTGGAGGTCGGCAGGTCGCCGATGCGCAGCACGAGGTCCGGGCGTGTCGCGGCGGCGAACGGCGCGTGGCGAAGCAGCGCGTCATAGTGCGCGACCGCCGCCGCGCCGTGCCGCCCGCCCGACAGCGGATCGGCCAGGACCGGCACGCCGAGCGTCGCGCCGAAGGCGGCGGCGTCGGCGCCGTCGGAGCCGCCGGCGGTGCCGGCGACGACGAGCGGTCGCTCGGCGGCGCCGAGGCGCTCGGCGAGCCCGGCCGGGGCCCCTGCGGGCGGGCTGCCGGCCCGCCGGACCCACGGCCGGCCGCCGGGACGGCCCGCGGGCTCGGGGGCCGGCAGGCCGTCCGGCGCGAGGAGCGGCTCGCGCAGCGGGACGTTCACGTGCACGGGGCCCGGGCGCCCGGTTCCGGCGGCCCAGGCGGCCCGGCAGGCGAGGGCGCGCATCCAGCGCACGGCGGCGGGCGTGGCGGCGTCGACGCCTGCCTCGACGAACAGCTTCGCGGCGGTCCCGTAGAGCTCGACCTGATCGATGACCTGGCCGGCGCCGACGTCGCGCAGCTCGGGCGGGCGGTCGGCGGTGAGCACGATCAGCGGAACCCCGGCCTGGGCGGCCTCGTGCACGGCGGGGGCCAGCTCGGCCGCGGCCGTGCCCGACGTGCAGGCGATCGCCACCGGCGTCGCGGTGGCCTTGGCGAGCCCGACGGCGAAAAAGCCGCTCACCCGCTCGTCGAGGTGCGACCAGCAGGTGAGCCCCGGCTCGCGGGCCAGCGCCAGGACGATCGGCGAGGAGCGCGAGCCCGGTGACGTGCAGGCGTGCCGCACGCCGCAGCGCGCCAGCTCGTCCGCGAAGGCCCGCAGCAGCACGTGGCTGCCGCCGGCGGGAGGGGCTGGGGCGTCAGGGGCGGTCATGATGCGGGCCGTGCCGGAATCGATCGTGCTCCTGCACGGCTTTACGCAGACGGGCGCCAGCTGGGATCCCGTCCGGTCGCGGCTGGGCGAACGCTACCGCGTGCTCGCCCCGGACCTGCCCGGCCACGGGCCGGACGGCACCGCGGCGCCGGTGGACCTCAACGCGACGGTCGCGTCGGTGCTGGGCGGCGCGCCGGCGCGCTTCGTCCTGGGCGGCTACTCCATGGGCGGGCGCGTGGCGCTCCACGCGGCGCTCGCCGCGCCCGGGCGCGTGGAGCGCCTGGTGCTCGTCGGGGCGACCGCCGGGATCGAGGACGCCGGCGCGCGCGCGGAGCGGCAGGCGGCCGATGAGGGGCTCGCCGAGCGCATCGAAGGGATGGCCATCGAGGCGTTCGCGGCCGAGTGGGCCCGGACGCCGGTCCTCGCCGGACAGCCGCCCGACGTGCTCGCCGCTGCGCAGGCGGACCGCCTCCGCAGCCGGCCCGCCGGGCTGGCCGCCGCGCTGCGAGGCCTCGGCCAGGGGGCCTGCCCGCCGGTGTGGCACCGGCTGGGGAAGCTCGAGCTGCCCGTCGTCCTCGTGGTTGGCGAGCGCGACGAGCGCTACCGCGCCATCGCGGCGCGGCTGGAGTCCGCGCTCCCCGATGCCGTCACGGTCACGGTGCCCGGCGCCGGCCACGCCGTGCACCTCGAGGCCCCGGCCGCCGTCGCCGCCGTCCTGGCCTCGTGAGCTCGCGGGCCCGGGGCCTGGCCGCCGGGGCCGGCGGACGGCGCACGCCGCCGCGGGCATCGCCAGACTCCGGGCGATGCCCCGACGCCGCCTCGTCCTGACCGTCGCCGCGCTCGCCGCCGCTGCCCTGGCTGCCGCGGCGCCCGCCGGCGCCCAGCTCGTCGTCCCCCCGGGCGGCGGCGGCGACCCGACGGCCGGGCTGACCGCCCGTCAGCTCGCCGGCCAGCGCATCATCGTCGGCTTCGAGGGCACCCGGGTGCCGTCCGCGGTCGTCGGCCGGATTCGGCGCGGCGAGGTCGGAGGCGTGATCGTCTTCTCGCGCAACATCGGCTCGCGCGCCGGCCTCCGGTCCGAGCTGCGGCGCCTGCAGGCGATCCGCCGTCCCGCCGGCCTGCGCGCGCCCTTGCTGGTGATGATCGATCAGGAAGGCGGCCTCGTGAAGCGCCTGGACGGCGCGCCGACCCGCTCTCCCGCCCAGCTTGGTGCCGTCGGCAGCGCGCGGCTGGCCCGCTCAGAAGGGGCCGCGACCGCCGCGAACCTGCGCAGCGTCGGGGTGAACGTCAACCTCGCCCCGGTGCTGGACGTCGGCCGGGCCGGCTCCTACCAGCAGCGCACCGGGCGGTCCTACTCCAGCCGGGCCGCCGTCGTGGCGTCGCTGGGGTCGGCGTTCGTGCGCGGCCTCGAGGCCGGCGGGATCGCCGCGTCGCTCAAGCATTTCCCGGGGCTGGGCACGGTGACGCGCGACGAGGACGCGCTCGTGCAGCGCATCGGGCTCCCGCTCGCCGCGCTGCGGGGGACCGACGAGGCGCCGTTCGCCGCGGCGATCCGGGCCGGCGCCAGCCTCGTGATGACGAGCACCGGCCGCTACGACGCATTCGGGCCGCTCCCGGCGCTCCTGTCCCCGCGGATCTCGACCTCCGAGCTGCGCGGGCGCCTGGGCTTCGCCGGCGTGACGATCACCGACGACCTGAACGTGGCGGCGCTCACCTCGTACGGGAGCGCCGGCAGCGTCGGCGTGCGGGCGGCCGCGGCGGGCAACGACCTGCTGCTGTACGCCCAGTCGGCCGGCGACGGCGCCCGCGCCGTCAGCGCCCTGGCGTCCGCGGTGTCGGACGGACGGCTGTCCCGAGCGTCGATGCGAGCGGCGGCGGCGCGGATCCTGGCGCTGCGCGCGCGGCTGGGCGCCTGAGCGGCTGGCGCCCCGCGGCCAGGACCTGGCCGCTTCTGGGTCCCTCGACCGCTCTGTGGGTCAGGCGCGTCGTCAAGGAGTGCGATCCAGGCCGGCGTGGCGGTCCCCGGCGGGGCCGGTTCACGGCTGTGCCGCAGCGGTTCTGTGCTGTCTGCGGGAGTTTCGCCGCCATGGCCGGGGCCTGTGGATTGCGATCCAGCTTTCGCACCGTGGGACGTGGCCAGACTGGATGAGAACGCCACGGGTTCAGCCCCAGGTGACTCCTTTGAACCTGCCGAGCGGACACGCTGACCGGCGTGCTGCCGCGTCGCTGCGGTGCGCCGATCAGCCCGGGCGGTCCGCCCCGAGCCCGGGCCCGGACGGGACGCCGATCGTCCCGGCCTGCGGGGGAAAGGGGTCGTCCAGGCCCGTGAAAAGGCCGAGCGTCGCCAGCCCGCTGGGCGCGTCGGGGCGGATCGCGGCGGCGGCGTGCACCGCGGCGGCGATCCCGACCGGGCCGTCGAGCGTCGAGGCGAGGTAGACCCGGCTTCCGGCGGCCCGCGCGGCCCGTGCGTCCTCGAGCAGCCCGGAGATGCCGCCGCTGCGGCTGAGCTTGAGGCAGACGAAGGCGGAGGCGCCGGACGCGAGGGCGCCCGGGTCGGCGGCCGTCTCGTCCATGGCGACCGGGATGCCGGACGTGCGCCCGGCCAGCGCCCGGAACGCCGCCAGGCCGCTGACCGGCTCCTCGCAGATCTCGATTCCGAAGGGCGCCAGGCGGGCGAGGGCGGCCTCGGCCCCGTCAACCGGCCAGGCGCCGTTCGCATCGAGCCGGATCGCCACGTCCGGGCCCGCGCCGGCCCGCGCGGCCGCCACGCGCGGCTCGTCGTCGCCCGTGCCCGCCTTGACCTTGATGCAGCCGGCCCCGCGCTCGGCGGCGGCCGCGGCCGCCGCCCGGGCCGCCGGGGGGGTGTCAGCGCCGATCGTCGCGTTCACCGCCACCCGCGACAGCGGGTCGCGGTGAAGCAGCGCCGCGACCGGCCGTCCGGCGCGCTTCGCGGCGAGATCCCACACGGCGACGTCGAGCGCTGCGGCGGCCTGCGGCAGCATGCACGCGCCGCGAACGGCGGCGAGCAGGGCGGTGCGGTCCTCGGGGCTGGCCGGCGGGCCGAGCTCCGCCACGAGCCCGCGGCACCCCTCGAGCTCGGCGCGCACGTCCTCGAGCGCCACGCCGTCGTACGGCGCCAGCGGCGCGGCCTCCCCGATGCCGCACTCGGATCCCGCCTCGAGGCGGACGATGAGCAGCTCCCGCCGGCGCACCTCGCCGTAGGCCGTCCGCAGCGGCTCGCGGAGGCGAAGCGTGAGCGGCCGGATCGTGAGATCCATCAGCCGCTGAGCAGCAGCCCGGCGGAGAGAAGCACGCAGAACACGAGCTGCAGCATCCCGGTGCGGGCGAGGGCCTGGTTCAGCGTCGGGCCGTCAGTGTGGCCGGACACCAGCCGGACGAGGGCGACGGCCAGCGGCAGGGCGAGCCAGGGGAGCAGCAGCCAGGCGGTGAGGGAGCCGAGGACCCAGGGGAGGGGTGCGGTCGCGAAGGCGCCGAACACCATCGCGGCATAGAGCTCGCGGGCCCGGCGCGGCCCGAGGCGGACCGCGAGGGTCCGCTTCCCGGCCCGCCGGTCGGTCTCGAGGTCGCGCACGTTGTTCACGACGAGGATGGCGGCGGCCAGGAGCCCGACCGGCACGGCGAGCACGAACGCCTCCCAGGCCAGCTTCTCGGTCTGCACGTAGAAGGAGCCGGTCACGGCCACGAGCCCGAAGAACGCGAACACGAAGAGCTCCCCCAGCCCTTCGTAGCCGTAGGGGCGGGGCCCGCCGGTGTAGAGCACGCCGGCCAGGATCGAGGCGGCGCCGATCGCCAGGACGACCGGGCCGGCCACGTACACGAGATAGGCGCCGACGAGCACGGCGATCGCGAACGAGATCCAGGTCGCCGCGAGCACCTGCCGAGGCGGCACGAGGCCGCCGGCGGTGACGCGGACCGGTCCCAGCCGGTCCTCGGTGTCGGCGCCCCGGCGCGCGTCCGAGTAGTCGTTGGAGAGGTTCGTGCCGACCTGGATGAAGATCGAGCCGATCATCGCCGCCGCGAAGGCTCCCGGGCGGAACACGTCGTCCAGCGCCGTGGCGAGCGAGGTGCCGACGAGCACGGGCGCGACCGCCGCCGGCAGCGTCCGGGGGCGGGCGGCCATGAGCCAGATCCGCACCGTGGACGGCCGGGCGGGCGCCGGCGCGGCGCTCATCGCGGCCGCTCCGGCCGGGCGCGGGCACGGCGGGCGGTCATGCCCGCCGCGGGAACTGCGAGAAGTCAGGCTGGCGCTTGGCCTTGTAGGCCTCCCGCCCCTCCTTGGCCTCGTCGGAGCCGTAGAAGAGCAGGTTGGCGTCGTGGGCGAGCTGCTGGATGCCCGCATAGCCGTCCTCGTGGGCGTTGAAGCTCGCCTTGACGAGCCGCAGCGCGAAGGGGGAGAGGGCGAGCATCTCGCGGCACCACGCCACCGTCTCCTCCTCGAGCCGGTCGAGCGGCACCACCCGGTTGACCAGGCCCCACCGCTCCGCCGTCTCGGCGTCGTACTGGCGGCAGAGCATCCACATCTCCTTGGCGCGCTTGGTTCCGATCAGGTCGCGCAGGAGGGAGGCGCCGAATCCCCCGTCCCAGGAGCCGACCTTCGGCCCGGTCTGCCCGAAGCGGGCGTTGTCGGCCGCGATCGTCAGGTCGCAGCAGAGGTGCAGGACGTGGCCGCCGCCGATCGCGTATCCCGCGACCATCGCGACGATCGGCTTGGGCAGCCGCCGGATCTGGACCTGGAGGTCGGTGACGTGGAAGCGCCCGAGGCCGCGCGACGGCCCGCCCGACGGGTCGGTGAGGTAGCCGGTGTCGCCGCGAACGCGCTGGTCGCCCCCCGAGCAGAACGCGAGCGGGCCCTCGCCGGTGAGCACGATGACGCCGGTGCCCGCGTCCTCACGGGCGTCCTCGAGCGCGGCCGAGATCTCGTTGAGCGTCTGCGGCCGGAAGGCGTTGCGCACCTCCGGGCGGTTGATCGTGATCTTCGCGATGCCGTCGCCGGAACGCTCGTACTTGATGTCCGAGTACTCGCCGGCGGGCTGCCACTCGACGGGCATGGCCCTCCTGTCGGGGTCGTTGCCGGCTCTACGGTAGATGCTCCACTCGGGATCCGCGTGGCCGCGCTAGGGTCCGCGCGCATGGAACCCTTCCGGAGCGACGAGCCCAGCTACGCCGGCGTCGGTGTCACCTACTGCCGCACGCCCTTGATCCTCGACCCCGCCGAGCTCGCGGGCGCCGATGTCGCCATCCTCGGCGCGCCCTTCGACGAGGGCGTGTCCTACCGTCCCGGCACCCGCTTCGGGCCGCGGGCGATCCGGACTGCCGAGGACGTCGGCGGCCCGTCGGACCGCCCGAACATGGAGCTCGGGATCGATCCGTTCAGCGCCTTGCGGGTGGTCGACCACGGCGACATCACCGCCGTGGCGGCGGCGCTGGACCAGTCCCACGCCCGGCTGCGCGAGGCCGTCGCGGGCATCCTTGCCGCCGGCGCGGTGCCGGTCGTGCTCGGCGGCGATCACTCGCTGTCGGTGCCGGTCATGCAGGCGCTGGCCGACGCCCACGGGCCCGACGGCTACTCGGTCATCCACTTCGACACCCACGCCGACACGGGCGCGGCCTACCACGGGGTGGTCAACTGGCACGGCACGCCGTTCTACCGCGGGGTCGACGAGGGCTTCATGCGCGGGGAGAACATCGTCCAGGTCGGCCTGCGCGGCGCCTGGCCGTTCCCGGACGAGTTCCAGTGGATGCGCGATCACGGCTTTCGCTGGCACACGATGGCCGAGATCGAGGAGCGCGGCATCGGCCCGGTCGTGCAGGACGCGATCGAGCATGCGGCGGCCCGCGCGCCTCGCACGTACCTCACCGTCGACATCGACGTGCTCGACCCGGCCTACGCGCCGGGCACCGGCACGCCCGAGCCGGGCGGGCTCACGACGCGCGAGTTGCTGGGCGCCGTCCGGCGGATCGCGGCCGCCGTCGACCTCTGCGCGATGGACATCGTCGAGGTGTCGCCGCCCTACGACCACGCCGACATCACGGCCATGGCCGGCCACCGCGTCGTGCTCGAGACGCTCGGCGGACTCGCGCTGCGGCGCTCCGGGCAGGAGGCGCGGCCTGAGCGCCCCTGACGTGACCTGGCCGCTGCCCGGCTGGCTGGCCCGCGCCGCGGCCGCCCGGCCGGATCGCCCGGCGGTCATCGCCGACGACGGCACGCTCACCTACCGAGAGCTCGCGGCGTCAGCCGCGGCGGCGGCGGGGTTCCTCGCCGGCCTCGGCGCGGCCCCGGGGAGCCGCGTGGCAATCGTCCTTCCCCCGGGGGCGGCCTTCGCCGTGGCGCTGCACGGCTGCTGGGCGCTTGGCGCGGTTCCGGTGCCCATCTCCCCGCGGCTGACGGGCGCCGAGCGCGCGGTGCAGGCCGACGGCGCGGCGGCGGTGATCGACGGCCCGCTGGCCGGCGCGGGCGTCCCGGCGGCGCTGCCCGCCGCCCACGATCCGGCGGCCCCGGCCGTCATCGTTCACACCTCGGGGACGACGGGCGCGGCCCGCCCGGTCGCCCTGACCTTCGGCAACCTCTGGTCCAGCGCGATCGGGTCGGCGCTGGCACTCGGCCTGCACCCCGACGAGCGCTGGCTGTCGGCCCTGCCGGTCAGCCACGTCGGCGGGCTCTCGATTCTCGTGCGCAGTGCGATCTACGCGACGACCGCGCAGCTCCACGGCCGCTTCGATGCCGAGCGCACGGCCGACGCCCTCGCCCGCGGCGAGGCGACGCTCGTTTCGCTCGTGCCCACGACGCTCTCCCGCGTGCTCGACACGGGCCTCGACCGCGCGCTGGGCCTGCGCGGGGCGCTCGTCGGCGGGGGGCCGCTCGCGCCCGAGCTCGCGGCCCGGGCCCGCGCCGCCGCGGTTCCGGTGGCCCAGACCTACGGGCTGACCGAGGCGGCCTCCCAGGTGGCGACGTCAGCGGTGGGGGAGCCCCAGACGGCCGGCCTTCCGCTCGCCGGCACCGCACTCTCGATCGCCGCGGACGGCGAGATCCTCGTAGCCGGCCCGACCGTGGCGCCCGGCGCTGCCGGCCCGGACGGCTGGCTGCACACTGGCGACCTCGGGTCGCTGGATGCTCGCGGACGCCTCACGGTGCTCGGCCGCGCGGACGAGATGATCGTCACCGGAGGCGAGAACGTCGCGCCGGCCGAGGTCGAGGCGGCGCTCGGCACCCATCCGGCGGTGCGCGAGGCCGCGGTCTTCGGGCGCCCCGACCCGGAGTGGGGCCACGCCGTGGTCGCGCGCGTCGTGCTGCGCGACGGGGCCGCGATCGACGGAGACGGGCTGCGCGCGCACTGCGCGCAGCGGCTGGCGGCGTTCAAGGTGCCCAAGGCGATCGAGCTGGCGCCCGAGCCGCTGCCGCGCACGCCGTCGGGCAAGCTCCGCCGAGCGGCGCTGAGCTGAGCGGGCGCTGGCGGACGTGGACGACGATCCCGACACCTATCGCGCCGCCGCCGAGGCGATGTGGGACCGCGCGGCCTCCGGCTGGGCCCGCCAGGCGGCCCGCTTCGACGTCGCCGTGGCGCCGGTCACCTCCGCGCTGCTGGCCGCGGCCGAGCTCGCGCCCGGCCAGCGCGTCGTCGAGCTGGCGGCGGGCCCGGGAAGCGTGGGCATCGCGGCGGCGCGGGCCGTCGCACCCGGCGGCACGGCCCTGATCTCCGATCTCTCGGAGCCGATGCTCGAGGCCGCGCGCGCCGCCGCCGGGGCCGCCGGGGTGGCGAACGTCGAGTTCGCCCAGTTCGGGCTGGAATGGCTGGACCTCCCGACGGCGTCGGCGGACCGCATCGTGTGCCGGTTCGGCCTCATGCTGGCCGCCGATCCCGACGCCGCGCTGCGGGAGTGCCGGCGCGTCCTGCGTCCCGGCGGCCGCCTGGCGCTGGCGGCGTGGGCGGCGCCCGAGGAGAACCCGTGGAGCACCGTCGGCACCGAGGCGACCGTCGACCTCGGCCTGGCCGCGCCCATCGACCGCGACGGCCCCGGCATGTGGGCCTTCGCCGCCGCGGGCCGGATCGAGGCCCTGCTCGCCGGCGCGGGCTTTCTCGAGGCGCACACCGAGCCGGTGCCGTTCCTGCGCCGGTACGCCGACCTGGACGAGTGGTGGGAGGAGCGGATCGATCTCGCCGTCCCGTTCGCCGAGCTGCTGGCCCGCCTGGCCCCCGCCGACCGGGACCGCCTCCGTGAGGAGATCGACGCCCGCCTGGGGGCCTTCGCGGGCGCCGGCGGCGCGCTCGACGTGCCGGGGCGGGCGCTCGTGGCGTCGGCCAGCGCCTGAGCGCTACTCTCCCGCGCCATGTTCTACGACGACGACGCCGACCTCGGCCTGCTCTCCGGCAAGACCGTGGCCATCATCGGCTACGGCTCCCAGGGCCACGCCCACGCCCTCAACCTCAAGGATTCGGGGGTCGACGTGGTCGTCGGCCTGCGCCCGTCCTCGGCCTCGGTGGCCCAGGCGCTCGAGAGCGGCCTGGAGGTCCTCGACGTCGCCGAGGCCGCCAGCCGCGGCGACGTCGTGATGATCCTCGCCCCGGACGAGCTGCACCGCGAGGTGTGGGAGGGGGCCGTGCGCGACGGGATCGCCCCGGGCAACCTCGTGCTGTTTGGCCACGGCTTCTCGATCCACTACGGCGAGGTCGAGCCGCCGGCGGACGTCGACGTCGCCCTCGTCGCGCCCAAGGGCCCCGGGCACCTCGTCCGGCGCCAGTTCCTCGAGGGCAGCGGCGTGCCGGGCCTCGTCGCGGTGCACCAGGACGCCACGGGCAACGCGCTCGCGCTCGCGCTCGCCTACGCCAAGGGCATCGGCTGCACGCGGGGCGGCGTGATCGAGACGTCGTTCCGCGAGGAGACCGAAACGGACCTCTTCGGCGAGCAGGCCGTGCTCTGCGGCGGCGTCACGGAGCTGGTCCGGGCCGGGTACGAGACGCTCGTCGAGGCCGGCTACGACCCCCGGCTCGCCTACTTCGAGTGCCTGCACGAGCTGAAGCTCATCGTCGACCTCATGTACGAGAAGGGCATCAGCGGCATGCGCCACTCGATCTCGAACACCGCCGAGTACGGCGACCTGACGCGCGGCAAGCGGGTCATCGGCGCCGAGTCGCGCGCGGCGATGCAGGAGCTCCTGGGCGAGATCCAGTCCGGCGACTTCGCCCGCGAGTGGATCGCCGAGAACCGCGCCGGGCAGGAGAACTTCCGCCGCATGCGCGAGGAGCAGGCCAACCACCAGATCGAAGTCGAGGGCCGGCAGCTGCGCTCGATGATGGACTGGATCGAGACGGACTTCGACGAGTCCTAGGCGCCCCGCAGGCGGCGCACGGCCGCCCGCAAGCGCCCGCTATGGTTGCCGGCCGCGTGACGAATCCGTTCATCAAGGACTACCTGATGACCGCCGGGCCCACGCCGCTGCCGCCGCGCGTGCAGTCGGTCATGGCCGAGCCGGTCGTCTACCACCGTGCCCCGGCGTTCGATGCCCTGTTCGCCCGGGTGCTCGGCCGCCTGCCGTCGGTCTTCCAGACCGACAACGACGTCATGGTCCTCACGTCCAGCGGCTCGGGCGCGATGGAGTCGGCGATGGCGAACCTCGCCGGCCCCGGCGTGCCCGTCCTCGCCTGCGCCGCCGGGAAGTTCGGGGAGCGGTGGATCGAGCTGGGCGAGGCGCACGGGGCCGAGACCGTCCGCTACGAGCCCGGCTGGGGCGCGCGCCTGGACCCGGCGGCGATCGACGGGCTCCTCGCCGCCCATCCGGACATCCAGGTGTGCTTCGCCACGCTCTCGGAGACGTCCACCGGCGTCGTCCACGACGTTGCGGCCATCGCCCAGGTCTGCGCGGCCCGGGGCGTCCTGCTCGCGGTGGACGCGGTGTCCGGGCTGGGCGCCGCCGAGCTGCGCCAGGACGCCTGGGGGATCGACGTGGTCGTCTCGGGCTCGCAGAAGGCCCTGATGACGCCGCCCGGGCTCGGACTCGTGTCCGCGTCGCAGCGGGCGCTCGACCACGCCGCCGCCCGCCCCGGCGGGCGCTACTACTTCGACTGGGGCCGCGCGATCGCCGAGCAGCGCAAGCCCGCCCCGGCGACACCGTTCACGCCCGCGGTCACGCTGATCGCGGCGCTCGACGTCGCCCTCGAGATGATCGAGGCCGAGGGCATCGAGGCCGTGCTCGAGCGCCACGCCGTGCTGGCCCGGGCGACGCGGGCCGGGGTGGCCGCGATCGGCCTCGAGCTCTACGGCGATCCCGACGAGCGGGCGAACGTCGTGACCGCCGTGGCCCTCCCGGAGGCCGTCGACGGCGCGAAGGTGCCGAAGCTGCTGCGCGACCGCTTCGGCATCACGGCCAATGGCGGGCAGGGACCGCTGAAGGGGCGGATCCTGCGCATCGCCCACTGCGGCTACTTCGGCGCGTTCGACATCCTCACCTCGCTCGCCGGGCTCGAGATGGCGTTGCGCGAGCTCGGCGCCGACATCGAGCTGGGCGCCGCCTCGGCCGCCGCCCAGAAGGTCTTCCTCGACGCCGGCGTGTCCGCGGCGCCAGCGCCCGCGTGACCGCGCGCGGCCGCATCCTCGTCAAGGAGCCGATCGCCGACTCGGGGATCGCGCTGCTGCGCGAGCACTTCGACGTCGACCTCGGCGACGACTGGACCGACGCGGAGCTTGCCGACCGCATTGGCGCCTACGACGGCATCGTGATCCGCTCGGCGACCCAGCTCACCGCCGACCTCATCGCCCGGGCCGACCGCCTGCGGGTCATCGGCCGGGCCGGCATCGGGGTCGACAACGTCGACGTCGCGGCGGCGACGAAGCGCGGGATCGTGGTCGCCAACGCCCCGCAGTCCAACATCATCGCCGCGGCCGAGCACACGATGGCGCTCATGCTCGCCCTGGCTCGGAACATCCCGCGGGCCCACGCGTCGCTGACCGCCGGCCGCTGGGAACGCGGGAAGCTCGGCGGCGTCGAGGTCTACGAGAAGACGCTGGGGATCCTCGGGTTCGGCCGGATTGGCCAGCTCGTCGCCCAGCGGGCGAAGGGCTTCGGCATGCACATCCTCGCCTACGACCCGTTCGTGTCGGCCGAGCGGTTCCGGGAGATGGGGATCGAGCAGGCGACCGCGACCGCGGACCTCTACGCCCGCGCCGACTTCATCACGCTGCACCTGCCGCGCACGGCGGAGACCCGTGGCTGGCTCGACGCTGACGCCTTCGACCAGATGAAGGACGGGGTCCGCATCGTCAACTGCGCCCGGGGCGAGCTCATCGTCGACGCGGCCCTGCAGGCCGCGCTGGACTCCGGGAAGGTCGCAGGCGCCGCGCTCGACGTCTTCCCGGCGGAGCCGATCACCGACTACCCGCTGTTCGACGGCTACGACAACGTCGTGGTCACCCCGCATCTGGGGGCGTCCACCGCCGAGGCCCAGGACCGGGCCGGCGTCCAGACCGCCGAGCAGGTCGTGGCCGCCCTCACCGGCGGCGTCGTGGCGACGGCGGTGAACGTGCCGGCCATCGGGGCCGAGGATCTCGAGGTGCTCGCGCCGTTCGTTCCCCTGTGCCGCCAGCTCGGGCGGCTGGCCGCGGTCCTGGCCGAGGGCACGTCGATCGACCAGGTCGAGATCGAATGCCTGGGCCGCATCGCCGAGCGCGACACGCGGCTGCTCTCGGTCAGCGTGCTCCTCGGCGTGCTGTCGGGCCACACCGAGGAGCCGGTCAACGAGGTCAACGCGCCGGCGATCGCCGAGGAGCGCGGGATCCGCGTGACCGAGACCACCACGGCCGCCGCGCGCGACTACACCGACCTCGTGCGCGTGTCGGTGATCGGCGGCGACCGGCGCAGCCGGGTCGTGGGCACCGTCCTCGGGCGCCGGCACCGCGCGCACCTCCTCGAGGCCTGGGGCGAGCGGTTCAACCTGCAGCTCGAGCCGCACCTCACGTTCGTCCGCTACGACGACCGCCCGGGCATGATCGGCCGGGCCGGCACCGTGCTCGGCGAGCACGGGATCAACATCAGCACGGCCGCGGTCGGGCGCCAGCCGCCGGGCGAGACGGGCGACCACGTCACGGCGGTCATGGCCGTGACGACCGACGGGCCCGTCGGCGCCGGGGTGCTCGACGAGATCCTGGCCATCGACGGCTTCGTCGACGCCCGCACCATCAGCCTCTGAGGCGCGGGTGTCCGCACCGGACAACCCCGGGCCGGCACACGCGCCCTTGCGCCGTTGGCACGGCGCCGGCCAGACCGGGTAGGCTGCGCCCGCGCAGTGCCGCTGGGGGAGCGGCGGCGCACGGCAATCGGTGACCGGGAGGGATCGGAAACGTGGAGAGCGCATCCATCGCAGCGGGCGTGCCCGAAGGCAGCGCACCTGGCGAGAAGGGCTTGAAGGCCAACGCGATCGGCTTCGTCTCCGGCGTGGTCATCGGCGTGGCCTCGACAGCGCCGGGCTACTCGCTGGCGGCCAGCCTCGGGTTCGTCATCGGCGTCGCGGGGATCGGGACGGCCTCGCCGGCGATCATGATCGTCGCGTTCATCCCGATGCTGTTCATCGCGGCGGCGTACTACTGGATGAACCGGGCCGACCCGGACTGCGGCACCACGTTCTCGTGGGTCACCAAGGCGATGGGGCCCTGGGCGGGCTGGATGGGCGGCTGGGGCATCGCCTGCGCCGGGACGATCGTCATGGCCAACCTGGCCCAGATCGCCGGCCTCTACTTCTTCCTGCTGTTCGACTGGCAGTCGGCCGCCGACTCGACCGTGGCCGTCACGATCGTCGGGGTCATCTTCATCATCCTGATGACCTGGATCTGCGTCATCGGCATCGAGCTCTCGGCCCGCACGCAGGTCGGCCTCCTGGGGGCCGAGCTCATCACGCTCATCATCTTCGCGATCGTCGCGCTCGTGCGGGTCTACGCCGGCGATGCGGGCCCGAACGCGATCAAGCCCGAGCTGAGCTGGTTCAACCCGTTCGAGGTCGACTCGCTCACCGCGCTCGTGGACGCGGTGCTCATCGCGGTGTTCATCTACTGGGGCTGGGACAGCACGGTGACCGTGAACGAGGAGACCGAGAACTCGAACGAGACGCCCGGACGCGCCGCGCTCATCTCGACGGTCATCCTCCTGCTGATCTACGTGATCGTCTCGGCGGCTGCGCAGGCCTTCGACGGCACGGCCGCGCTCGCCGATCAGGACGACGCCCTCAGCGTCGTCGCCAACGGCGTCCTCGGCAGCCCGCTCGACAAGATCGTCATCATCGCCGTGCTCACGTCGTCAGCGGCGTCGTGCCAGACGACGATCCTGCCGAACGCCCGCACCGCGCTCTCGATGGCCCGGCAGGGCGCCTGGCCGAAGAAGCTCGGGGAGGTGTCGCCGCGCTACCTCACGCCGCACGTGTCGACGATCCTGTTCGGCGTGCTGTCGGTCGTGTGGTACGTGGGCCTGACCGCGATCTCGGAGAACATCCTCGCCGACTCGATCGCCGCGCTCGGGCTCATGATCGCCTTCTACTACGGGATCACGGGCTTCGCGTGCGTCGTCTACTACCGGCGCGAGATCTTCAAGAGCGCGCGGAACTTCTTCTTCGTCGGCTTGGCGCCGCTCATCGGCGCGCTGATGCTGACGTACCTGTTCGTCAAGTCCTGCGCGGATCTCTCCGATCCGGCGAACTCCTCGTCCGGATCATCGTGGCTCGGGCTCGGCCCGCCGCTCGTGATCGGGCTGGGCTTCCTGCTCTTCGGGGCCGTGCTCATGGTGATCTGGCGGATCGCGGGCCACAAGGAGTTCTTCAAGCGCAAGCTCGAGGTCGCCGACCCCGCGGTCATCGCGCGGTCGCCGGCAGGGGAGGCTGGTTCCTGATGGCGGACATCATCGTCGGCTACGACGGCTCGGAGTGCGCCCGCGCGGCGCTCGACACCGCGATCACTGCGGCGGCAGCCCTCGGGGACTCGCTCGTCGTGGTCTACGCCTACGAGGTCAGCCGCCTCGGCGGCGAGGTCGAGGACTACGCCAAGGCGCTGAAGGAGCGCTCGGACGAGGTCATCAGCCACGCGACCCACCAGGCCCAGGCGAAGGGCATCGAGATCGAGACGACGGTGGCCGAGGTCGATCCTGCGACGGCGCTCGTCGAGATCGCCGACGAGCGGGACGCCCGCATCATCGTGGTGGGCACCCGCGGCGACCATCCGCTCAAGGCGGCGATCATCGGCTCGGTGCCGCACAAGCTGCTCCAGGTCACCGACCGGCCCGTCCTCGTCGTCCCGGCCTGACGGTCCCGCACCGGCGGCGGCTCAAGGCGGCGCGCGGGCGTCCGAACGCCCAGGGCGCCATGGTTTCGCTCGTCCGTCCCGGATCCTCCTGCTAGGCTGACCGCCGCATGTCGCGCACACTCGGCCTGTCCCTGCTTCTCCTTCTCCTCCCCCCTCGGGGGGAATAACGCGTGGCGGCCGCGCAGCCGCAAACCAGCACCGAGAAGCAGCACACCGAGACTGACGAAGGAGCACCCGCGACATGACCAAGCCTGACGACCCGAACCGCGTCCTGATTTTCGACACGACGCTGCGCGACGGCGAGCAATCGCCCGGCATCTCCCTGAACACGGCGGAGAAGCTCGAGATCGCCCACCAGCTCGCCCGCCTCGGCGTCGACGTGATCGAGGCCGGCTTCCCGATCACGTCCCCCGGCGACTTCGAGGCGGTCCAGACGATCGCCCGTGAGGTGCAGGGCCCCGTGATCGCCGGGCTCGCTCGCACCCACACCGCCGACATCGAGGCCGCTCACGGCGCGGTGAAGGATGCGGCGCGGCCCCGGATCCACACCTTCATCTCGACGTCGGACATCCACATCACCCACCAGCTCCAAACCACGCGCGAGGACGTCAAGGGGCAGGCCCGCGCCGCCGTCGCGCACGCGCGCTCGCTGGTCGACGACGTCGAGTTCTCGCCGATGGACGCCACGCGGGCCGACGTCGAGTTCACCGCCGAGGTCTGCCAGATCGCCATCGACGAGGGCGCCACGACCATCAACATCCCCGACACCGTCGGGTACACGATGCCCCACGAGTTCACGGCCTACCTGGAGCGGCTCTACGCGCTGGCACCGGGGCTGCAGGACGTCGTGCTGTCGGTCCACTGCCACGACGACCTGGGCCTGGCCGTGGCGAACTCGTTCGCGGGGCTGCTGGCCGGCGCGCGGCAGGTGGAGTGCGCGATCAACGGCATCGGCGAGCGGGCCGGCAACGCGTCGCTGGAGGAGATCGTGATGCTGCTCCACACGCGGCGCCCGGATGTCGGCCTCACCACGGGCATCGTGACCACCGAGCTCGCCCGCACGAGCCGCATGGTGTCGCGGCTGACCGGCTACGTCGTGCAGCCCAACAAGGCGATCGTCGGCCGCAACGCCTTCGCGCACGAGTCCGGGATCCACCAGGACGGCGTCCTCAAGGAGCGCACGACCTACGAGATCATGGATGCGACCACGGTCGGGCTGGACGCGAACTCGATCGTGCTGGGCAAGCACTCCGGCCGCCACGCGCTGCAGCAGGCGCTGGAGGAGCTCGGGTTCCAGGTCTCGGGCCAGGCGCTCAACCAGGCGTTCAAGCGGTTCAAGGAGATCGCGGACAAGAAGAAGCAGGTCACGGCGATGGATCTCGAGGCGCTCGTCACGGACGAGCTGCGCGACGAGATCGCCACGTACACGCTCGAGTGGTTCGAGGTGGAGGCGTCCTCGCGCCGCCCGCCGCACGCGACCGTGGGCGTGCGCACGCCCGACGGCGAGGAGGTCACCGGCTCCTTCACCGGCGACGGGCCCGTCGATGCGGTCTTCCACGCCATCAACGCGGCAACGGGGCTCGACGTGAAGCTGCGCGAGTTCCGCGTCGGCGCCGTGACCGCCGGACAGGACGCGCTCGGCGAGGTCTCGGTCGTGCTCGAGCTCGGCGGCGTCGCGGCCGCCGGCCAGGGCGTGTCGACCGACATCATCGAGGCGTCCGGCCGCGCGTACGTGCGGGCCCTGTCGAACGCGCAGCGCCGGGCCGCGGCGGCCGACGAGGACGCCGAGATGGCCGAGCCGGTCGCCTTGCGCACGCCGTAGGGCGGTTCGGGTACGGTTCCCGCCGTCCAACGATGGGGGGAAGCATCCGCATGAGCCGTGCACGTTCCGTTCTGATCGCGATGGCCGCCGGCTGCGCGGTGTCGCTCGGCGGCGCCGCCAGCGCGCTGGCCGGGTCCGCGCCGACCCCCCTGGGCCTGAGCTGCGTGCCGTCCGGCGGCGCGCAGTTCTGCGAGGGCAAGGTGCCGACGACGCCGGCCGAGGTCGGCGGCCCCAACGACACGCGCGTCCGGGTCGACGGGGTCCCGCTCGACGTCAACGTGGCGCTGCCCTCGGGCACCGCGCGGAACACGCCGCTCGTGGTGCTCATGCACGGCTGGGGCGGCAAGAAGTCCGGCGCCGACGAGATGACCGGGTGGGCGCGGCGCGGCTACTCCGTGCTCAGCTACACCGCCCGCGGCTGGTTCGGGTCGTGCGGCAAGCTGAACAGCACGACGAACCTGCTCGCGATCGATCCCGCCGGCTGCGCGAAGGGGTACACCCACCTCGCCGACGCGCGGTATGAGATCCGCGACACCCAGAACCTCGTGGGCCTGCTCGTGGATTCGGGCTTCGCCAATCCGGCGAAGATCGGCTTCACCGGCGGCTCCTACGGCGGCGGCCAGTCGGTCATGCTCGCGGTGCTGGGTCAGCAGCAGATGCGCCCCGACGGCAAGCTCCTGCAGTGGTTCAGCCCCGGCGGCACGCCGATCCAGCCCGCCGCGGCCGCCCCGTTCATCCCGTGGACCGACCTCGGCTACTCGCTCGTGCCCAACGGCGCCACGCTCGACTACGCGATCCGTCCTCTCACCGCCGACCTCTCGCCGCTGGGGATCCAGAAGCAGAGCTTCGTCGGCGGCCTCTACGCCGTCACCGGCAACGGCGCGAACCTCGCGCCGCCCGGCACGGACCCGACGGCCGACCTCACCCGCTGGAACAGCCTCTTCAACCGGGGCGAGCCGTATGGGAAGGCCGCGGCCGCGGCCGGCCGCGAGCTGGCCACGTTCCACTCCGGCTACGGCATCCTCGACAAGGTGATCAAGGCCGGTCCGCCGGTCGGCCTGACCTCGGCCCCGCCGATCCCCACCTTGATCATCAACGGCTGGACCGACGACCTGTTCCCCGCCGACGAGGCGACGCGGTGGGTCAACCGGATGCGCCAGAAGTACCCGAAGGTGCCCGTCAAGCAGATGTTCCTCGACGTCGGCCACATGCGCGGCCAGAACAAGCCGGGCGACACGGCGCGCTGGCAGGCCGCCGTGCGCGCCTGGTTCGACTACTACGTCAAGGGCGGGGCTCCCAAGCCGGCCGCCAACGTGACCGCGATGACGCAGACGTGCCCGAAGACCGCGCCCTCCGGCGGGCCGTTCGTGGCGCGGACGTGGGCGTCCCTGCACCCGGGCGAGATCCGGGTTCGGACCGGCGCGGCGCAGACCCTGCGCTCGACCGGCGGCAGCGAAGCCGTCAGCAAGGTCGTCGACCCGGTGTTCGGCGGCGGTGCCTGCGCGACGACGCCGAGCCGGAATCTCCCGGCCACGGCAACCTACCGCCGCGCCGTCGGCTCGCGGGCGTTCACGCTCCTGGGCTCGCCGACGGTCATCGCCCAGTTCGACGTGACCGGCCGCTACCCGGAGATCGCCGCCCGGCTGTGGGACGTCTCCGGCGCCACGCAGACGCTCGTCGACCGCGCGCTGTACCGGCCGGCGGCGCACGGACGCCAGGTCTTCCAGCTCCACGCCAACGGCTGGCGGTTCGCCCCCGGCCACACGGTGAAGCTGGAGCTGCTCGGTCGCGACGCTCCGTACGGGCGCGCGTCGAACGGCACGTTCTCCGTCCGGGTCAGCAACCTCGAGGTGCGGCTCCCGGTCCGCGAGCGGCCGGGCGCCCTCGGCGGCCGGGTCACGAAGCCCGCGCCGGTCGTGCTGCCGAAGGGGGCCGTGAAGGCGCCGTAGGTCCGCGACGGCGGCCGGTCCGGTCATCCGGGCCGGTCGCCTCGTAACATACGCCCGTACGTGATAACGTACGGTCCATGCCGGCAGTCGAGGAAACGAGCACCGCCGCGGACGTCGGGCCGCGCGTCCGGGCCTTGCGGGAGGCCATGGACCTGTCCCTGCGGGACCTGGCCGAGCGCAGCGGCGTCAGCGCGCCGATGCTCTCGCAGGTCGAGCGCGGCGAGACGAGCCCGACGCTGACCGTCGCGGCCCGCATCGCCGCCGGCCTGGACCTGCGGCTGTCGCAGCTGCTGCGCCTGGACGAGAGCGGCAGCGTGACCGTCGTGCGGGCCGGCGAGCGCCGCGGCGGCGGCGCCGGCGGGCACCGCTACGAGCTGCTGACTCCGCCGCTGCCCGGCCTGCGCGCCGAGCTGTCGCGCCACGTCCTCGCGCCGGGCGCCGCGACCGGCGGCCCGGGCGATCCGCCGATGCACGAGCCCGGCAGCCGCGAGACCGCGGTTGTGGAACGCGGACACGTCGTGCTCGTCTGCGACGGCGAGCGCCACGCCCTGGCCACCGGCGACTGCGTGACGTTCGACGCCGACCTTCCCCATCACTTCGAGAACCCCGGGCGCGGGGAGGCGGCACTCTTGGCCGTCGTCTCTGCCGGCCTGCGCCGGAGCTGAAAGGACCGCTGATGCCGCAGACGCTCTTCGACAAGATCTGGGCCGCCCACGAGGTCGCCGACGGCCTCATCTACATCGACCTGCACCTCGTCCACGAGGTCACCTCGCCGCAGGCCTTCGAGGCGCTGCGCCTCGCCGGCCGCCCGGTGCGGCGCCCCGACCGCACGCTTGCGACGGCCGATCACAACGTCCCCACCGATGGGACGCCAGCTGCCGCCCAAATCCAGGACGCGCTGTCGCGCACCCAGGTCGAGACGCTCGAAGCCAACTGCGCCCAGAACGGCATCCCGATCTACTCGCTCGGTTCCGAGCGCCAGGGGATCGTCCACGTCATCGGGCCCGAGCTCGGGGTGACCCAGCCAGGGATGACGATCGTCTGCGGCGATTCGCACACGGCGACCCACGGGGCGTTCGGCGCGCTGGCCTTCGGCATCGGGACGAGCGAGGTCGAGCACGTCCTGGCGACCCAGTGCCTGGCCCAGCGCAAGCCCCGGTCGATGCGGATCCGCTACGAGGGCGAGCCCGGGTTCGGCGTCACCGCCAAGGACCTGATCCTCGGGACGATCGGCCAGATGGGCGTCGACGGCGCCGCCGGCCACGTGGTCGAGTTCGCAGGCCCGGCGATCGAGGCGCTGTCGATGGAAGGGCGCATGACCGTCTGCAACATGACGATCGAAGGCGGAGGCCGGGCCGGCATGATCGCGCCGGACGACACGACCTTCGCCTGGATCGAAGGGCGGCCCGGCGCGCCCGCGGACCTCGAGTCCGCCGCGGCGGAGTGGCGCGCGCTCGCGACCGATGACGGCGCGCCGTTCGACCGCGAGATGGTGGTCGACGCCGGGGCCCTGAGCCCGCAGGTGACGTGGGGCACCACGCCGGGCATGGTCACCGGGGTGGCCGGCCGCGTGCCGGATCCCGGCGAGTTCGACGTGCCCGCCGACCGCGAGGCTGCTGAGCGCGCCCTCGCCTACATGGGCCTCGAAGCCGGCACGCCGATCCAGGAGATTCCGCTGGACCGCGTGTTCATCGGCTCCTGCACGAACTCGCGGATCGGCGATCTCCGTGCGGCCGCCGAGGTCGTGGCGGGCCGCACCGTGGCGCCGTCCGTCCATGCGATGGTCGTCCCCGGCTCGCATCAGGTGAAGCTGCAGGCCGAGGCCGAGGGCTTGGACGCCGTGTTCACCGCCGCCGGCTTCGACTGGCGCGGCGCCGGCTGCTCGATGTGCCTGGGCATGAACCCGGACACGCTGGATCCGGGCGAGCGCTGCGCCTCCACGTCGAACCGCAACTTCGAGGGCCGCCAGGGCCGCGGCGGCCGCACCCACCTCGTCTCGCCCCAGATGGCCGCCGCGGCGGCCATCGAGGGCCATTTCGTCGACATCCGTACCTGGGAGGGCTAGCCGTGGAGCCGATCACGATCGTGCACGGGGGCGTCAGCGTCCTGAATCGCAGCGACGTCGACACCGACCAGATCATCCCCAAGCAGTTCCTCAAGCGCGTCGAGCGCACGGGCTTCGGGGAGTTCCTGTTCTACGACTGGGCCAAGGAGCCCGGCTGGGACCTCCCGCGCAACCCGATCCTCGCGGCCGGGCGCAACTTCGGCTGCGGCTCGTCCCGCGAGCACGCCCCCTGGGCGCTCGAGGACTACGGGTTCCGGGCGATCATCGCGCCGAGCTTCGCGGACATCTTCTACTCGAACTGCACGAAGGTCGGGCTGCTGCCGGTCGTGCTGGCTGAAGAGGAGGTCCGGGCGGTGATGGCCGAGGGCGAGGCGGCCATCGACCTCGAGGTGCAGGAGGTCGAGTTCGCCGGCCGCGTCGCGCGGTTCGAGATCGACCCGGAGATCAAGTATCGCCTCATGAACGGGCTCGACGACATCGGGATCACGCTCAAGCGTGCCGCCGACATCGACGCCTACGAGCGCGACCGCGAGCGGGCCAGCGTGCCCACGACGGCGCTGTGAGCGGCCGAGCCGGCGGCCGGCCGCAAACCGCGTAGGCTCCCGCGCCATGGCACGCACCATCGTCACCCTGCCCGGCGACGGGATCGGCCCCGAGATCCTCGGCGCCGCCACCCGCGTTCTCGACGAGGTCGGTGACTTCGTCTACGACGAGCACCCCTTCGGCGGGGCGGCGATCGACCGCCACGGCACGGCGCTGACCGACGAGACGCTCGCCGCCTGCCGGGCGGCCGACGCGGTGCTGCTCGCGGCGGTCGGGGGGCCGAAGTGGGACTCGACCGACCCCTCCGCGGCCCGGCCCGAGCAAGGCCTGCTGGGCCTGCGCCGCGGCCTCGGGCTCTTCGCGAACCTGCGCCCCGTCCGGCCGCTCCCCGCGCTCTACGACGCCAGCCCGCTGCGCCGCGACGTCATCGAGGGCACGAACCTCCTCGTCGTGCGCGAGCTCACCGGCGGGATCTACTTCGGGAACAAGGGGCGGATCGGCGAGAGCGCCTACGACCACTGCGAGTACTCGGTCGGGGAGATCGAGCGGATCGCCCGCGTCGCCTTCGAGGCCGCGACCGTCAAGGTCACCAGCGTCGACAAGATGAACGTGCTCGAGACCTCGCGCCTGTGGCGGGAGGTCGTGACCCGGCTCCACGCCGAGGAGTACCCGAACGTGACGCTCGAGCACGCGCTGGTGGACAGCACGGCGATGAAGCTGATCGCCGCACCGAGGCACTTCGACGTGATCCTCACCGAGAACATGTTCGGCGACATCCTCAGCGACGAGGCCGCGATGCTCACCGGCTCGCTCGGCATGCTCCCGTCGGCCTCCCTGGGCGGCGAGGGACCCGGCCTGTTCGAGCCGGTCCACGGCTCGGCGCCGGACATCGCCGGCCAGGGCATCGCGAACCCGCTCGCGATGATCCTCTCGGCGGCGATGATGCTGCGCCACGGATTCGGCCTGACGGCCGAGGCGGCGGCGGTAGAATCCGCCGTCGATCGCGCGCTCGACGACGGGCTGCGCACCGCCGACCTCGGCGGCGCCGCGACAACCGCCGAGGCCACCGACGCCGTCCTGGGGCACCTGCGAGGAGAGTGACGTGGACCCATCTGAGCTCATCTGGATGAACGGGGAGTTCGTCCCCTGGGACGAGGCCCGCGTTCACGTCCTCACCCACGGCCTCCACTACGGCACCGGCGTGTTCGAGGGGATCCGCTGCTACGACACCGAGCTCGGCCCGGCGATCTTCCGCCACCGCGAGCACCTCGACCGGCTGCACGCCTCGGCGTCGCTCTACTACATGCCGGTTCCGTTCACCGTCGACGCCCTCCGCGAGGCGACGCACGAGCTCATCGCCCGCAACGGCCTGTCGTCCTGCTACATCCGCCCGCTCGTGTTCCGGGGCTACGGCCAGATGGGGCTCTTCCCGCTCGAGGCGCCGGTCGACGTCTCGATCGCGGCGTGGGAGTGGGGGGCCTACCTGGGCGAGGAGGGCAAGCGGCGGGGTGTGCGCGCGAAGGTGTCCTCGTGGCGGCGCATCTCCGACGCGTCGCTCATCCCGCACTCGAAGGCCTCCGGCCAGTACCTCAACAGCGTCCTGGCCAAGATCGAGTCGCACAAGGCCGGATACGAGGAGGCGATCCTGCTCGACGAGCACGGCCACGTCTGCGAGGGGTCGGGCGAGAATCTCTTCCTGCTGCGCGACGGCGTCATCGTCACGCCGCCCCAGACGGCCGGCATCCTCGACGGGATCAGCCGCCGCTCGGTGATCCAGATCGCCAAGGATCTCGGCCACGAGGTCATCGAGCGCGACCTGGCCCGGGCCGAGCTGTACCTGGCCGACGAAGTGTTCATGTGCGGCACCGCGGCGGAGCTCTGCCCGGTGCGCGAGGTCGACGACCACCCGATCGGGACCGGCGAGCCGGGCCCGGTCACCGTGGCGGTCCAGCGCGTGTTCGAGGACGCCCTCCACGGCCGCGACCCGCGCTACCGGGACTGGCTCGACGTCGTGCAGGTACCCTCCAAGGCCGCATGACCCGCCTTTCGTGCCAGCGAATTCCCACCGCGGCGTAAGCGCCGAGCGCGCGCCGCTGCCGGAATTCGCCCGTCCCGCACGAAAGGAACCCCGTGACACCCGCTCAGGTCCAGCTCTACGACACCACCCTCCGTGACGGCATGCAGGGGGAGGGGATGTCCCTGTCGGCCGAGGAGAAGCTCCGGCTGGCCGCCAAGCTCGACGAGCTCGGCATCCACCTCATCGAGGCCGGCTTTCCCAGCTCGAACCCGAAGGAGCTCGAGCTGTTCGAGCTGCTGGCCGCCGAGCGGTTTGCCACGTCGGAGATCGCCGCGTTCGGGATGACCCGCCGGCGCGGCGTGCCCGCCCACGACGACCCGGCGCTGCGCGTCCTCGCCGACTGCTTCGCGCCGGCCTGCACGCTGGTCGGCAAGACCTGGAAGCTGCACGTCGAGAAGGTCGTGCGGGTCGACCCCGACGAGAACCTGCGGATGATCGAGGAGTCGGTGGCCTTCCTCGTCGCCCAGGGCAAGCGGGTCATCTACGACGCCGAGCACTTCTTCGACGGCTTCGCGGACGACCCGGCCTACGCGCTGCGCTGCCTGCGGGCCGCCGCCGAGGCCGGCGCCGAGACCGTCGTCTGCTGCGACACGAACGGGGGCACGCTGCCGGACGGCGTCGCCGCCGCCCTGCACCACGTCGTCGCCGACCTCGGGGCCGAGGTCCGGGTCGGGATCCACACCCACAACGACGCCGAATGTGCGGTGGCCAACACGCTCGCCGCCGTGCGCGAGGGCGCCAGCCACGTCCAGGGCACGCTCAACGGCTACGGCGAGCGCTGCGGCAACGCCAACCTCGTCTCGATCATCCCGAACCTCCAGCTCAAGCTCGGCGTGCGCTGCCTGGACGACGCGCACCTCGCCCGCCTCACCGAGACGGCGCACTTCGCCGACGAGCTGCTGAACTTCGCCCCCGATCCCGACCAGCCCTACGTGGGCCGCAACGCCTTCGCGCACAAGGGCGGGATGCACGCCGCCGGCGTGGCGGCGGACCCCGCCACCTTCGAGCACCTCGACCCGGCGGCGGTGGGCAACGCGCGCGAGCTCCTGATCTCCGAGCTGGCGGGGAAGGGCACCGTGGCCGCGCGGGCGGCCGATGCCGGGATCACGCTGGACGAGGACGGGGCGCGCCGGGTCGTCGAGCGCGTCAAGGACCTCGAGCACGCGGGCTACCACTTCGAGGCGGCGGACGGGAGCTTCGAGCTGCTGCTCCGCAAGGAGGCGGGGGAGTACGAGCCGCTGTTTCGCCTGGAGTCCTGGCGGGCGATCGTGGAAAAGCGCACCGACGGGAAGGTCGAGACCGAGGCCACGCTGAAGCTGTGGGTCGGCGGGGAGCGCATCGTCCGCACGGCCGAGGGCGACGGCCCCGTGCACGCGCTGGACCGGGCGCTGCGGGCGGCGATCGTCGAGTTCTACCCGCACCTGGCCGACATCGCCCTGGTGAACTTCAAGGTCCGCATCCTGGACGAGCGGCGCGGGACCGCGGCGGTGACGCGGGTGCTGCTCGACGCGTCCGACGGCTCCCGGGTGTGGGGCGCGATCGGCGTCTCGGAGAACATCATCGAGGCCTCCTGGGAGGCGCTCGTCGACTCGCTCGAGGCCGGGATGCAGCCGCGCGGCAGCGCGGCCGGCGCCGCGGACGCGGGCGCGGCGCCGGCGTGAGCGAGCCGGTCGTCCCCGCCGCCCAGCCGGTCCTCGGGCCCGAGGAGGAGGCGGCGGTGATCGAGGTCCTGCGCTCCGGGCAGCTCTCGCTTGGGCCGCGCGGGCCGGCGTTCGAGGCCGCGTTTGCTGAGCGCCTGGGCGTCCCGCACGCCAGCGCCGTCTCGAGCGGGACCGCCGGGCTGCACCTCGCGCTGCGCGCCGTGGGCGTCACCGACGGCGACGAGGTCGTCACGAGCCCGTTCTCCTTCGTCGCCTCGGCCAACGTCGTCGTCTACGAGCGCGCCCGGCCGGTGTTCGCCGACATCGATCCCGTCACCCTGAACCTGGACCCCGAGGCCGCCGCGGCGGCGATCACGCCGCGCACCGCGGCGCTGCTTCCGGTCCACATCTTCGGCTACCCCGCCGACGTCCCGGCCCTCGAGCGCCACGGACTGCCGATCGTCGAGGACGCCTGCGAGGCGCTCGGCGCCGTGCACGCCGACGGCACGCCGGTGGGCGGGCGCGGCCATCCGGCGGTCTTCGGCTTCTACGCGAACAAGCAGCTCACGACGGGCGAGGGCGGCATGGTCGCGCTCGGTGACGCCGCTCACAAGGCGCGGATCGACTCGGAGCGCAACCAGGGCCGGGCGCCCGACATGGGCTGGCTCGACCACGACCGCCTGGGCTTCAACTACCGGCTGACCGACCTGCAGAGCGCGATCGGCCTCGTCCAGCTCGGGCGGCTCGACGGGATGCTCGCGGACCGGGCGCGGGCGGCCGCGGCCTACCGGGAGGCGCTGGCGGAGATCGAGGGGCTCGAGCTGCCCTGCGAGGACATGGGCGGCGACCGGCGCGGGTGGTTCGTCTTCGTCGTGCGCGTGCCCCGCGGCACCGATCGGGACGAGACGGTGCGGCGGCTGCTCGCCGCGGGCGTGCAGGCCAAGCCCTACCTGCCCGCCATCCACCTCATGACGTACTACCGCGAGACGTTCGGGCACCGGGAGGGCGAGTTCCCGGTGTGCGAGGACGTGGCGGCCCGGTCGCTGGCGCTCCCGTTCTTCCCCGCGATCACCGAGGGGCAGATCGCCCGGGTCGCCGCGGCGCTTCAGAGCGCCTTGACGTAGCCGATGAAGCCAGCCTCGGGCACCCCGAGCGCCTGCCCGCGGCGCCCGACGCGCACCGGCTGCCCGGCGGACATGCCCGCGGACTCGTAGAGGCGGCGCGCCGCGAGGTTCGAGAGGCCGGTGTCCAGGGCCAGCGCCCGGCACCCCGCGCGCCGGCCGGCCGCCTCGGCCGCGGCGAGCAGCGCCCGCGCGACCCCGCGCCGCTGCGCCGCCGGCGCGGTCGCGAGGGCGTCGACGTACCAGGACCCGGCGGGCGCCGGCGGCGTGAGCTCGCCGCCGGCGTGCACGAGCCGCAGGATCGCGGGCCACCGGGTCGGCGGGGCCAGCCGGGCTCCACGCAGGAAGAACCGCCGCGCGCGGGCCGCGCCCTCTTCGAGCGGATAGCCCGCGAGCACGCCGGCCAGGCTCCCGTCGAGTTCGGCGACCAGGCACGCCTCCCAGCTCATCGCGGCGCCTGGTGACGGGTAGATCCGCCGCAGCGCGCGCAGGGCCGGCTCCGGGCCGCCGAACATCAGGTCGTAGACGCCGGCTGCAGAGGCGTACAGGAGGGGCGCCGCCTCGTCGGACGGTCGCGCCGGGCGCACGGTGACGGGCATCAGCCGCCATTCTGGCGACCGCAGGCGCACGCGGGATGCCCGGCTGCGGCCACTACACTCCCGCGCCGTGTCGCGCTTCGCTGAGCCCCAGGATCCGCGCTTTCAGCGTCTGAACGCCTCGATCGGCTTCGACTGGCGCCTCGCGCCGTACGACATCGCCCAGTCCCGGGCGCACGCGGCCATGCTCGCCGCCCAGGGGATCATCTCACCGGAGGACCGCGACGTGCTCCTGCGGGGGCTCGACGAGGTCGCCGCCGAGCTCGACGCCGGGAGCTTCCCCTTCGATCCCGGTGACGAGGACATCCACATGGCCGTCGAGCGGCGGCTGACGGAGATCGCCGGTCCCGTCGGCGGCAAGCTCCACACCGCCCGGTCGCGCAACGACCAGGTCGCCACCGACGTCGCCCTGTTCACGCGGGCCCACGCGCTCGAGGCCGCGGGCCGCCTCGAGGCCCTCGTCGAGGTGCTCGCGACCGCCGCCGAGGCCCACCTCGACTGGGCCATGCCGGGCTACACCCACCTGCAGCGGGCCCAGCCGGTGTACCTCTCCCACCACCTGCTCGCCTACGCCTGGATGTTCCTGCGCGACCGCCAGCGCTTCGCGGCGGCGGCCGCCGCCACCGATGCGCTCCCGCTCGGCGCCGGGGCGATGGCCGGGGTGAACTTCGACACCGACCGCCGCCGCGTCGCCGCCGAGCTCGGGTTCGGCGCCGTGGCCGAGAACTCCATCGACGCGGTGTCGAACCGCGACTTCGTCCTGGACTACCTCGCCGCCGCCGCGACCTGCGCGACGCACCTCTCCCGGCTCGGTGCCGAGATCGTCCTGTGGTCCAGCGAGGAGTTCGGCTTCTGCGAGGTGGCCGACGCCTTCGCCTCGGGCTCCTCGATCATGCCCCAGAAGAAGAACCCCGACGCCGCGGAGCTCCTGCGGGCGAAGGCTCCGCGGGTCGCGGGGCACCTCGTCGCGCTCCATGGCGTGATGCACGGGCTGCCGCTGACCTACAACAAGGACATGCAGGAGGACAAGGAGCACCTCTTCGACGCGACCGACACGATCGAGCTGTGCCTCGACGCGGCCGCGGGGATGCTCGAGGGCATGGCCTTCCGCCGGGACCGGCTCGCCGCCGCCGCCTCGGACGAGTTCCTGGCCGCGACCGATGTCGCCGACCTGCTCGTGCGGCGCGGCGTGCCCTTCCGCGAGGCGCACGGCGTGGTCGCCGGGCTCGTTCGCGAGGCGCTCGGGCAGGGCAAGCGGCTGTCCGAGCTCTCCCGCGAGGACCTCGCGCGGCTCGCTCCCCAGCTCGACGACGAGTACTACGAGGTCCTGGCCGAAGGCCGGTGGCTGGAGTCCAAGGCCAGCGAGGGCGGCACGGCCCTCCCGCGGGTCCGCGACCAGCTCGCCCGGCTCCGGGCCGCCCTCGCGGCGGCGCCGGCCGGGGCGGGGCCGGTCCCGGCGGAGGGACCGCCCGGCCTGCCGTGACGCTGGAGCCTGCGTTCTACGACCGTCCCGTCCTCGACGTCGCCCGCGCGCTCGTCGGCTGCGTCGTGCGCCGCGGCGATGCCGCGGGCGTGATCGTCGAGACGGAGGCCTACCACGAGTCCGAGCCCGCCTGCCATGCCTTCGCCGGGCTGACCGCCCGCACGGCCACGCTCTTCGGCCCACCCGGGCGGGCCTACGTCTACCGCTCGTACGGCATCCACGCGCTCCTGAACGCGGTCTGCGAGCCCGAAGGGGTCGGGGCGGCGGTGCTGATCCGGGCCCTGGAGCCCTGCGCCGGACTGGCCGGGATGCGCGCCCGCCGCGGCCGGTCCGATCCGGAGGAGCTGTGCTCGGGCCCGGGCAAGCTCGCCCAGGCGCTCGGGATCGGGCTCGAGGCCAACGGGACCGACCTGGGGTCCGGGCCCGTGCGGATCGAGCCGCCGCCGGGCCCAGCGCCGGCGATCGTCTCCGGGCCCCGGATCGGGATCACGAAGGCGGCGGACCTCCCGTGGCGCTTCGCGGCGGCGGGCAGCCGCCACGTCTCGCGGCCCTGGCCGGCGCCGGTCGCCGCCTAGCCGCGCCCGAGCGCAGGCCGCGCGGCCCCGCTGGGCATGGCGCCGGCCTCGCGCAGGACCCGGGCGCCACCCGGGCGAGTCAGCCTGGCGGCGCGACGCCGCCCGACTCGCCGCCGCCCCCGCCGCCGGTCGAGCCGCCGCCGGTGTCCCCGCCGCCGGTCGAGCCGCCGCCGGTGTCCCCGCCGCCAGTGGAGCCGCCGCCGGTGTCCCCGCCGCCGGTCGAGCCGCCGCCCGTGTCCCCGCCGCCAGTCGAGCCGCCGCCGGTGTCCCCGCCGGTGGCGCCGGCGCCCGTGTCGGTGCCGGTCGATCCGCTCGTGTCACCGCCGCCACTGGTGTCGCCAGAGCCGGTGTCCCCGCTGCTGCTGTCCTGGTTCAGGAACTGGTCGGGGGAGACGATCTCGCCCCGCTTGGCTGCCGCCCGGGCCTCGCGCTCGGCCTTGCGCTGGGCGTCGATCTCCTTGGCGGAGACCATGAAGTCGTGCCAGATCTCCGCGGGGAACGTGCCGCCGGCCACCGGCCCCCCGTTGAACTCGGTCTTCATCGGGCGCAGGCTGTCGGGGTAGCCAACCCAGACCGCCGCCGTGTAGGTCTTGGTGAACCCGACGAACCACGCGTCCCCGTAGTTCTCGGTCGTGCCGGTCTTGCCGGCGGCAAAGTCGCCGATCTGCGCCTCGGTGCCGGTCCCGTTGAGGACCACGCCCTCCAGCATCGACGTCATCTGGTCGGCGACGTCCTTCTTGAGAACGCGATCCTTGCGGACCTCGTTGCGCTTGACGACCGTCTCGCCGATCCCCGGCCCGGTGCGGACCTCGTGGATGCCGACGGGCCCCTCCTTCTGGGCGCCGAGGGTGCCCCAGGTGCGCTCGCCGCCGTCGGCCACCGTTTCGTAGGCGTGGGCCATGTCGAGCGGCGTGACGCCCTCCTTGAGCCCGCCGAGTGTCATCGAGATGTTGGTGGAGATGGGCGTGCGGATGCCCATCTTCTTCGCGATGCGGGCGATCTTCGTCGTCCCGACCTTGATGCCGACCTCGGCGAACACCGAGTTGTCCGAGACCGCCGTGGCTCCGGCCAGGCTCTGGCTGCCTGAGTACTGGCCCTCGTAGTTGTTGACTACGAAGCGCTCGTTCGGGTCGGCACTGTGGGGAACCTTGAAGAACTTCTGCTTGGACTCCCACACCGAATCGGGGCTGATGCCCGACTTCAGCGCGGCGGCGAGCACGAACGCCTTGAAGGACGATCCAGGCTGGCGCTGGCCCTGGGTGGCGAGGTTGAACGGGGTCTGGCCGTAGTCGCGGCCGCCGACCATCGCCCGCACCTCGCCGGTGGCGTTGTCGATGACCACCATCGCGGCCTGCGGGCCCTTGGGGTCAGTCAGATGGTTCTCGACGGCCTGCTGCGCGGCCTTCTGGAGGTCGAGGTCCAGCGTCGTCTGGATCTTCAGGCCGCCGCCAAATGCGCGCTGGGCGCCGAAGCGGTCGACCACCTGCTGCTTGACCCAGGTCGTGAAGTAGGGAGCGTCGGAGATCTCGCGCGGCGGCTGCAGCTCGAACCGCGTCGGCATCGGCTCGCGGAGGGCGGCGTCATAGGCCGGCTGCGTGAGGTAGCCCTGGTCGAGCATGTTGCGCAGCACCAAGTTGCGGCGGTTCCGGGAGTCCCGCGGGTTCGCGATCGGATCGTACGAGTACGGCGAGGCGACGATTCCGGCCAGCGTGGCGGACTCCGCGGCCGTGAGCTGCGAGGCGCAGGGCCGGACGGGGTCGTTGTCGCAGCCGGGGTGGCGGTTGGCGAAGTAGACGCGCGCGGCGGACTCCACGCCGTAGGCCCCGTTGGCGAAGTAGACCGAGTTCAGGTACTCGGTCAGGATCTTGCGCTTGCTCCACTTGCGCGAGAGGTGGTAGGCCAGGGCGGCCTCGCGCAGCTTCTGGAAGACCGTGCGCTTGGACTGGGCGGCCAGGGCGTTCTTCACGAACTGCTGCGGGATGGTCGAGCCGCCCTGCACGGCGCCCTGGCTGAGGATGTCCTCGATGAACGCGCGCCCGATGCCCTGGTAGTCGACGCCGTCGTGCTCGTAGAAGCGCCGGTCCTCGATCGCGATGATCGCGTGCGACATCATCGGCGAGATCTGGTCGGCGGTGACGAGGATCCGGTTCTCGCTGTTCGTCAGGACGCCCAGCGGCTTGTTGTGGATGTCGTAGAGGATCGAGTTCTTCGCGCTCTTGTACTCCTGGCGGTTCTCGAGGGCCGGGAGGTCGGAGGCGACGGCCATCATCATCCCGAAGATCGTCGACACGAAGGCGATGACGGCGAGGCCGAGGACCACGAGCGCGACGCGGATCTTGTGGACGCGCGGCTTGGCGGGCGGACGGCCGCCGTTCCCTCCGCCCGGGAAGGGCAGGACGTTCCCGTCGCCGTTGGGCGCGGGCTCGGGCGCCGGAGGGTTGTTGCCGGTGTCGTCCATGGAGCGGAGGCCGCCCCGCGGCGGCCAGCGGGCGCGCCATGCGCGCCGACGGGCGGGATGTGACCCGCCGGTCCCGGCCTCGAGCCGGACGCGGCAGTCTAGCATTGGCCCGGATGGCTCCACCCCGGTTCGATCCCGCCGAGCAGGCGGCCTGGCTGACCCGCGGCGCGGTCGACGCGCTGCCCGCCGGCGCCTTGGCGGCGCGCCTCGCCGAGGCCGCGCGGGAGGGGCGGCCGTTGCGGGTCAAGCTCGGCATCGACCCCACCGCGCCCGACATCCACCTCGGCCACGTCGTCGTGCTCCAGCGGCTGCGCGACTTCCAGGACGCGGGCCACACGGTCGTCCTCATCGTCGGCGACTACACGGCCCGCGTGGGGGATCCGAGCGGCCGCTCGGCGACCCGCCCGGTGCTCCCGCCCGAGGAGATCGATCGAAACGCGGCCACCTTCCAGGAGCAGGCCTTCCACATCCTCGACCGCGACCGCGTCGAGGTGCGCCACAACGGCGAATGGCTCGACATGGCTGCCGAGGATCTCTTTCGCCTGGCCCGCACCGCCACCGTCGCCCAGATCCTCGAGCGCGACGACTTCGCCCGCCGCTACGCCGGCGGGGAGCCGATCTCGGTCCTCGAGCTCCTCTACCCGCTGCTGCAGGGCTACGACTCGGTCGCGATCGAGGCCGACGTCGAGCTGGGGGGGACCGACCAGAAGTTCAACCTGCTGCTCGGCCGCGACGTGCAGCGCGCCTACGGCCAGCCCGAGCAGTCGATCCTGACGATGCCGATCCTGCCGGGGATCGACGGCGAGCAGAAGATGTCGAAATCGCTCGGGAACCAGGTCGGCGTGACCGATCCGCCCGCGGAGATGTACGGGAAGACCTTGAGCCTGCCGGATTCGGCCCTGGCGGCCTGGCACGAGCTCCTGCTGGGCACGCCGGTGCCGCCGGACCTGGGCCCGCGCGACGCCAAGCGGGCGATGGCCCGGGCGATCACCGCCCGCTTCCACGACGACGACGCCGCAGCAGCGGCCGAGCGCGAGTTCGACCGCGTCCACATCGAGCACCGGCCGCCAGAGGAGATCGAGGAAGCGGCGTTCGAGACCGCCGCAGACGGCACGGTGCACCTGCCCGCGCTCATGGCGAGCGCGTTTGGCGTCTCCCGGTCCGAGGCCCGGCGCCTGCTCGAGCAGGGGGGCGTGCGCCTCGACGGCGAGCCCCTGGGGGGCGGCGACCAGGACCTGCCCGCCGCCCGCCTGGACGGGGTGGTGCTGCAGGTCGGCAAGCGCCGGTTCCGCCGCCTGCGCCAGGCCTCCGCCGCGTGATCGTCCACAGCGGGCTCCTGCGCCTCTCCACGGCCGGCCACGGCGCCGTCGCGGACCTCACGCCCGGCGTCGCCGCGGTCGTCGCGGCCTCCGACATTGCCCAGGGCGTTGCCACGGTGTTCGCGGTCGGCGCCACGGTCGCCGTTACCACGATCGAGCACGAGCCCGGAGCCATCGCCGACCTCGGCGCCGCGCTCGAGCGGCTGCTCCCGGCGGGCGCCGACTACGAGCACAACCGCCGCAACGCGGACACGAACGCCCATGCGCACCTGCGCGCCGCGATCATCGGGCCCTCGGAGTCGGTCCCGGTCGTCGGCGCAGAGCTCGCTCTCGGCACCTGGCAGCAGATCGTGCTGCTCGATTTCGACGACCGGCCGCGGGACCGGATGGTCCGCGTGCACGTGATCGGAGCGCCTGCCGCCCCGGAATCCGGGACCGATCCGCCGGGCCGCTCGACACCGCGATCCGGAAACCCCTAGGCTTCCGGGGCCCGCGGAGTGGGTGCCGGCGGCAGGTTGTGGCCTGCCATCGAATCGCGCTATACTCCCCGGTCCGCTCGCGGCAGCTTTGCCTGCCCGGGCGCGTGCTCTGAGCAGGACCAACCTTCGCACGGCACGGCGGTCTTTGAAAACTCGACAGCATGCGTACCCCGGGCCGATCCGTCGGCTTCGGGTACGTCCAGGTTCGACCTGCCGTGGCCGGCGTCCGCGCCGGCGGCGGAAGGCTTGAATTGACCCCGTCGTGCCCCGGATGCCGTTTCGTGTACTCGGCATCCCTCGTGAGGGCACAGACGAACTCTGTGATGTATGCAGTTCTTCACGGAGAGTTTGATCCTGGCTCAGGACGAACGCTGGCGGCGTGCTTAACACATGCAAGTGGAGCGACGAACCAGGGCTTTGCCCTGGGGCAGAGCCGCGAACGGGTGAGTAACACGTGGGTAACCTGCCCCGATGATTGGGACAACCCGGGGAAACCCGGGCTAATACCGAATGTGCTCGCGAGCTCATGAGGCTCGTGAGGAAAGGAAGCTTCGGCCTCCGCATCGGGAGGGGCCCGCGGCCCATTAGCTCGTTGGTGGGGTAACGGCCTACCAAGGCTCCGATGGGTAGCTGGTCTGAGAGGACGATCAGCCACACTGGGACTGAGACACGGCCCAGACTCCTACGGGAGGCAGCAGTGGGGAATCTTGCGCAATGCGCGAAAGCGTGACGCAGCAACGCCGCGTGCGGGAAGACGGCCTTCGGGTTGTAAACCGCTTTCAGTTGGGACGAAGCTTCGCCGGTGAATAGCCGGCCGGAGTGACGGTACCTTCACAAGAAGCCCCGGCTAACTACGTGCCAGCAGCCGCGGTAATACGTAGGGGGCAAGCGTTGTCCGGAATCATTGGGCGTAAAGCGCGTGTAGGCGGCTTCGTCAGTCCGTTGTGAAAGTCCAGGGCTCAACCCTGGAATGCCGATGGATACTGCGGAGCTCGAGTCCGGAAGAGGCAAGTGGAATTCCTGGTGTAGCGGTGAAATGCGCAGATATCAGGAGGAACACCAATGGCGAAGGCAGCTTGCTGGGACGGTACTGACGCTGAGACGCGAAAGCGTGGGGAGCAAACAGGATTAGATACCCTGGTAGTCCACGCCGTAAACGATGGGCACTAGGTGTGGGGGGTGTCGACTCCCTCCGTGCCGAAGCTAACGCATTAAGTGCCCCGCCTGGGGAGTACGGCCGCAAGGCTAAAACTCAAAGGAATTGACGGGGGCCCGCACAAGCAGCGGAGCATGTGGTTTAATTCGAAGCAACGCGAAGAACCTTACCTGGGCTTGACATGTGTCTGACCGCCGTGGAAACACGGCTTCCCTTCGGGGCAGATTCACAGGTGGTGCATGGCTGTCGTCAGCTCGTGTCGTGAGATGTTGGGTTAAGTCCCGCAACGAGCGCAACCCTCGTCGCATGTTGCCAGCATTTAGTTGGGGACTCATGCGAGACTGCCGGTGACAAACCGGAGGAAGGCGGGGATGACGTCAAGTCATCATGCCCCTTATGTCCAGGGCTACACACGTGCTACATTGGCGCGTACAGAGGGCAGCGATACCGCGAGGTGGAGCGAATCCCATAAAGCGCGTCTCGGTTCGGATTGCAGGCTGAAACTCGCCTGCATGAAGGTGGAGTTGCTAGTAATCGCGGATCAGCACGCCACGGTGAATACGTTCCCGGGCCTTGTACACACCGCCCGTCACACCACGGGAGTGAGCAACACCCGAAGCCGGTGGCCTAACCCGCAAGGGAGGGAGCCGTCGAAGGTGGGGCTCGTGACTGGGGTGAAGTCGTAACAAGGTAGCCGTAGCGGAAGCTGCGGCTGGATCACCTCCTTTCTAGGGAGCACCGAACCAACGGTGCGGCCTGCCAGGTCCTATGCCTGGCGGCTCCTAGCATGTCGACCGGACCTGGCGAGCGGCCTTCGTGCCGCCCGCATGCTGTCGAGTTTTGAGAGACCGGCGCCTGCCGGCTCGCCACGGCTCCCTCGAGGGGCGGCGCGCCAGCGGGCAGCCCGCGAAGCAGCCGGCCCGGCGACGGGAACGGAACTTCAGAGCTCTCGGCGGACCTTGACAACTGCACAGTTCCGAGCCAAGGAAAAGAAGGAATCACCGAGCCATGCTTCACGGCGTGGCTCAGATCACCGTCAAGATAGTAAGGGCACACGGTGGATGCCTTGGCACCAGGAGTCGATGAAGGGCGTGAACGGCTGCGATAAGCCGCGGTGAGGCGCTGAATAGCCTTTGACCCGCGGATACCCGAATGGGGAAACCCGGCGCTGGTAGTGCGGCGTCATCCCGTGCTGAACACATAGGCACGGAGAAGACAAGCGGGGGAAATGAAACATCTGAGTACCCCGAGGAAAGGAAATCAACCGAGACTCCCTGAGTAGTGGCGAGCGAAAGGGGATCCAGCCCAAACCCGGGCGGTGCAAGCGAGCACGCGTTGCCGTTCGGGGGTTGTAGGGCGACTGTTCCGGACCGTGCTCGGTCCGGCGGAAGTTACAAAGCACAGTGGTAGTCGAAGCGCGTGGAACCGCGCACCACAGAGGGCAACCGTCCCGTAGACGAAACCGCTGAGCCTTCCGTCAGTCGTCCCTGAGTAGGTCCGCGCACGTGAAACGCGGACTGAAACTGGGGGGACCACCCTCCAAGGCTAAGTACTCCCTGGTGACCGATAGCGGACTAGTACCGTGAGGGAAAGGTGAAAAGTACCCCGGAAGGGGAGTGAAATAGTACCTGAAACCGCGTGCCTACAAGCGGTGGGAGCGGCCTCGAGCCGTGACCGCGTGCTTTTTGCATAACGAGCCGGCGAGTTACTCGCCTGCGGCAAGGTTAAGCGATGAGCGGAGCCGTAGCGAAAGCGAGTCCGAACAGGGCGACACAGTCGTAGGCGGTAGACCCGAAACTGAGCGAGCTACCCATGGGCAGGTTGAAGCGGGGGTAAGACCTCGTGGAGGACCGAACCGACCTAGGTTGAAAACTGGGCGGATGACCTGTGGGTCGGAGTGAAAGGCTAATCAAGCTCAGAGATATCTGGTTCTCTCCGAAATATATTTAGGTATAGCCTCGGATCAATTGCGTTATGGCCGTAGAGCACTGTTTGGACTAGGGGCCCTACCAGGTTACCGACTTCAGGCAAACTCCGAAGACCATAACGTGTACTCCGGGAGTCAGTTGCTGGGGGATAAACTTCAGCGTCAAAAGGGAAACAGCCCAGACCGCCAGCTAAGGTCCCAAAGTGCTAGCTAAGTGGTAAACGATGTTCGAATGCAGAGACAACCAGGAGGTTGGCTTAGAGGCAGCCACCCTTGAAAGAGTGCGTAACAGCTCACTGGTCAAGTGTTCGGGCGCGGATAATGTAACGGGGCTCAAGCTAGTCACCGAAGCTGCGGGTGCGTGAGGCCTTCGGGCCGATCGCGCGGTAGGAGAGCGTTCCCACGCCAGCGAAGCGGCGGCGGAAGCCAGCCGTGGAGGCGCGGGAAGTGAGAATGCCGGCATGAGTAACGAAAGGGAGGTGAGAATCCTCCCCACCGATTGCCCAAGGATTCCTGAGTAAAGTTCGTCTGCTCAGGGTTAGTCGGGACCTAAGGCGAGGCCGAAAGGCGTAGTCGATGGCTAACAGGTTGATATTCCTGTACCACGCCGCGTCCGTTTGACCAACGGGCCGACGAGGGAGGCTACGGGAACCCAGGCGATGGTCGTCCTGGGGTAAGCATGTAGGGGTGGCCCTAGTCAAATGCGGGGCCGCATAACCCGAGGTGCGATGCCAGCTGGCTCTAAGCCGGCGAGTCCCTTACGCCATACCTCCAAGAAAAACCTCTAGGGAGGACGCGCGTGCCCGTACCAAAACCGACACAGGTGGGCAAGTAGAGAATACTAAGGTGATCGAGATAACCCTCGTTAAGGAACTCGGCAAAATGACCCCGTAACTTCGGGATAAGGGGTGCCCCGGTAGGGTGAAGCGGCTTGCCCGCGGAGCCCGAGGGGGCCGCAGTGAATAGGCTCAAGCGACTGTTTACCAAAAACACAGGTCTCTGCAAAGTCGCAAGACGACGTATAGGGGCTGACGCCTGCCCGGTGCCGGAAGGTTACGTGGAGAGGTTAGGACTTCGGTCCGAAGCTTTGAAACTAAGCCCCGGTAAACGGCGGCCGTAACTATAACGGTCCTAAGGTAGCGAAATTCCTTGTCGGGTAAGTTCCGACCTGCACGAATGGCGTAACGACTTGAGCGCTGTCTCAACGAGGGGCTCGGTGAAATTGCAGTCTCGGTGAAGATGCCGAGCACCCGTGGCTAGACGGAAAGACCCCGTGAACCTTTACTACACCCTGGTATTGGAGTTCGGTCCATTTCGCTCAGGATAGGTGGGAGGCTTTGAAGCGCCGGCTGCGGCTGGCGTGGAGCCAACCTTGAGATACCACCCTTGATGTATTGGGCTTCTAACTGCGCTCCGTGAATCCGGGCGCTGAACAGTGCCAGGCGGGTAGTTTGACTGGGGCGGTCGCCTCCCAAAATGTAACGGAGGCGCGCAAAGGTTCCCTCAGCACGGTTGGAAATCGTGCGCAGAGTGTAAAGGCAGCAAGGGAGCTTGACTGCGAGACCGACAGGTCGAGCAGGTGCGAAAGCAGGCCTTAGTGATCCGGCGGTAGCAAGTGGAAGCGCCGTCGCTCAACGGATAAAAGGTACTCCGGGGATAACAGGCTTATCGGGCCCAAGAGTCCACATCGACGGCCCGGTTTGGCACCTCGATGTCGGCTCGTCGCATCCTGGGGCTGAAGTAGGTCCCAAGGGTTGGGCTGTTCGCCCATTAAAGCGGTACGCGAGCTGGGTTCAGAACGTCGTGAGACAGTTCGGTCCCTATCTGCCATGGGCGTTGGAGAGTTGAGAGGATTCGTCCCTAGTACGAGAGGACCGGGATGAACGCACCTCTGGTGTATCTGTTGTCCTGCCAAGGGCATTGCAGGTTAGCTACGTGCGGATCGGATAACCGCTGAAGGCATCTAAGCGGGAAGCCGGCCTCGAGATGAGCTCTCCCATCCCCTTGAGGGAGTAAGACCCCTGGAAGATCACCAGGTTGATAGGCCGGATCTGGAAGGGCGGTGACGTCCGAAGGAGACCGGTACTAATGGGTCGAGGGCTTGACGGTTTTTTTGATTTCTTGCCGAACTTGGCTCGGCTGTGCAGTTGCCAGGGCCCGCGGAGGGCCAGTCTCCACCAATTTCCGGTGGTTATTGCGAGAGGGAAACACCTCTTCCCATTCCGAACAGAGCAGTTAAGCCTCTCAGCGCCGATGGTACTTGGCCCGCAAGGGCCTGGGAGAGTAGGTCGCCGCCGGTTTCTTGTCACATCGGGCGTCCCGCCTCAGCGGGGCGCCCGATGCTCGTTCTGGCGAGGGTGTGGCGCGTGGCGCGCGGTGCTGCGGAGTCCGGGGCGGCGCGCGACCGGCGGCAAGGGAGTCACGCACACGTGTGCGGGCCCCGGGACGGCGCCTCCGCGGCGTGGCCGCGCGGGCCTGGCGAGCGGGGCGGCGTGCGGGTGCGCGCTGTCGCTGGCACTGGTGCCCGGCTCCGGCGCCAGCATGTCGTCGAGCACGTCGCCGAGCGCCCGTCCGGCCGCGGTGAGGCGGGCGGCAAGCCCGCGTGCCACAGGTCGCGCGGTGATGGCGGGTCGGGGCTCGGATGTGGGCCGCAAGAACATGTGTTCGTACGGTAGGGGCGGCGGCGGACGGATCGCCGGCACGACGCCGCGGGCGTCGGCCAGGCGACGAAGATGCCCGGAATCATTGCGCCGTTGGCGTCCCGGGCTGCAACGAATCTTGCGGCGCGGCCGGACTAGACGGTGGTGCCGAGCGAGGACCAGACGTCGAGTTTCGTGCGGACGCGAGCGACGACGTCGGCCGTGAATTCCGTGGTCGAGGCGTGCCCGCCGAGGTCAGGGGTCCGAACCCCTGCGGCGGTGGCCTCGAGCACCGATTCGTACACGGCGCGGGAGGCTGGCTCGGCGCCGGCGTGCCCGCGGTCGGCGGCGTAGTGCAGGACCGCGCCGACGGCGAGGAGCATCGCCATCGGATTGGCGATGTCCTTGCCCTCGAGCGCCGGGGCGGTGCCGTGCGGCGCTTCGGCCATGGCCACCCGGGTGGCGAGGTCGTCATCGAAGGCGAGGAGCACGGATTCGGCGCCCGCGATCGAGCCGAACATCGGCATCACGAGGTCGGAGAGGCAGTCGCCGTCGCGGTTGAGCGCCGGCACGACGAGCGGCGCGTCGGCGGCCCCCGAGATCAGGCCGGCGTAGGTGGCATCGATGAGGACCGGCTGGTACGGAACGTCCGGATGGCGGGCCGCGGCGGCGTCCATCTCCTCCTTCAGCATCCCCTCGTAGACGGGGGAAACGGTCCACTTCGGGCCGCCGTACACCCTGGCGCCCATCTTCTTGGCCGTGCGGAAGGCGTACTCGGCGACGGCGCGGCACGTGCCGCGCGTGATTCGCTCGGTGCGGAACGCCACCTCCTCCGCCGCGCCAGCAGTTCCCTCCCGCCACTGCTCGGCGCCATAGGCGTCCTCGACGGCCATGCGCACGATCGAGATCGGGAAGTGCACGCCGGCGACCGGAGTGACGGCCGGGATCCGCCGGCCGGTGCGGATGATCACCTTGCCGTCGACGTCCTCCCGCAGGATGCGGTTGGGCGAGCCGACGTCGTCAGCGCCCTCCGGTGTGATGGTCGCCGCCTTGAGCCCGAAGCCGGAAGCGCGCATGGCCTGGGCGGCCTCGTGGACGACGGCGTTGGCGGTCGCGCGGCGGTTCGCGAGGGAGAGATCGAAGCGCTCGAGCTGGAAATCCAGGCCCAGGACGCCGGGATCCAGGACGCGCAGCGCAGCATCGAGCAGTTCCTGGCCGGTCTGGTCCCCATCGAGGACCGTGATGGTCAGCCGCGCGCTCACGCGGCCGGGCCCGGGCTGCCAGCCTCGGCCAGCAGCACATCGGATTCGGCGGCCAGGGCGGCGATGACAAACGCGAGGTGCTCGTCGAAGTCCACGCCGAGGTCCTCGGCCCCGCGGCGCAGGGCGTCGCGGTCGACGGCCGCGGCGAAGCTGGGGGTCTTGAGCTTCTTCTTGACCGATTTCGGCGTCATCCCGTCCAGGCCGGCGGGGCGCACGTAGGCGACCGCGAGAATGAAGCCCGACAGCTCGTCGACCGCGTAGAGCGCCTTCTCCATCTGGGAATCGCGCGACACGCCGAGGGCGTCAGCGTGCGACGCCACGGCCCGCACGAGCTCGGGCGGATAGCCGCGGGCCTCGAGCTCGGCGAGCGCCATGCGGGGATGGCCGGTCTCGAGGTCGGGGTAGCGCTCGTAGTCGAGGTCGTGGAGCAGGCCCGTGAGGCCCCACAGGTCCTCATCCTCGCCAAAGCGGCGGGCGTAGGCGCGCATGGCCGCCTCGACCGCGAGGACGTGGCGGCGCAGCGAGGGCGACTCCGTCCACTCGCAGAACAGGGACCAGGCCTCGGGTCGCGAAAGGGATGGCGCCATGGTTGGTACCCTAGCCCAGCATCCGCGGGCGGCTGCAGCCTACGTGCCGCCAGGCTGGCCACCCCCGCGGACTGTCCCACCGCCCATGGAGAAGTTCGTCATCGAAGGCGGCGTTCCGTTGTCCGGCACGGTCGTGCCGTCCGGAAACAAGAACGGTGCGCTGCCCATCCTCGCCTGCTCGGTCCTGACGACCGAGGAAGTCATCGTGCGCAATGTGCCGCGGATTCGCGACGTCGAGGCGATGCTCGCGCTCCTGTCGGACCTCGGCGTGACCGTCGACTGGCGGGCCGACAACGAGGTCGCGCTGTGCGCGGCCGACGTGGACCGCACGACGCTGGATCGCGACCGGGCCGCCCGCATCCGCGCGTCGTTCCTGCTTGCCGGACCGCTCCTGGCCCGCTTCGGGCGCGCCGACATGCCCCCGCCCGGGGGAGACGTGATCGGACGCCGGCGCCTCGATCCCCACCTCGACGCCTTCCGCGAACTCGGGGCGCAGGTCGAGTTCGGGCGCGACATCGCGCTCACGGCCCCCGGCGGGCTGCGCCCCGGGGACGTGTTCATGGACGAGCCCTCCGTGATGGCGACCGAGAACGCGCTCATGGCCGCGGCGCTGACGCCCGGGACCACGGTGATCGGCAACGCCGCCTGCGAGCCGCACGTCCAGGATCTCGCCCGCATGCTGGCGCGGATGGGCGCGAGCATCGCCGGGATCGGCTCCAACGTCCTCACCGTCACTGGGCGCGGCCAGCTCTCTGGCTGCACGCACGAGGTCGCGCCCGACCACATCGAGATCGGCAGCTTCATGGCGCTGGCCGGCGTGACCGGCGGGGAGGTGCGGATCAAGGACACGGTGCCCGATGACCTGCGCATGATCCGTCTCGTCTTCCGCCGCCTGGGCCTCCACTCCGAGCTCGACGGCGCTGACGTGGTCGTGCCCGGCGGCCAGCGACTCTCGATCGAGCGCGACGCCGGGGAGTACAAGGCGAAGATCCAGGACGGCCCGTGGCCCGCGTTCCCGGCCGACCTCACGTCGATCGCGATTGCGCTGTCCACCCAGTGCCAGGGCTCGGTGCTCGTGCACGAGTGGATGTTCGAGAACCGGCTGATCTTCACCGACAAGCTCGTGCTCATGGGCGCCGACATCGTGATGTGCGACCCGCACCGCGCGATCGTCACCGGCCCGGCCCGCCTGCGCGGGGAGCGCCTCGAGTCGCCCGACATCCGGGCCGGCATGGCGATGCTGATCGCCGCGCTGTGCGCCGAGGGCGGCAGCGAGATCGGCAACGTCCGCCAGATCGACCGCGGCTACGAGCGGATCGACGAGCGCCTGCGCGACCTCGGCGCCCGGATCGACCGCGTCGCCACGGAGCCAGTGCACGCGTAGGCTCGCCCCGCGCGAGCCTCGCCCCGCCCGTCCCGAGCGACCGATGCCCATGGACGACCCGACCACGCCCCCGATGCACCCGATCCCGAGCGGGACGCGCGACGTGCTGCCCGACGAGATGCGCGAGCTGCGCGCCATCACCGGGCGCATGCTCGACGTGTTCACGGCGCGCGGGTACGGCGAGGTGGCCACGCCGGCGCTCGAGTACGAATCGACGCTCGCCGTGGCGGGTCCCGGCGCCCGGCCCGCCTACCAGCTCTTCGACGAGGCAGGCGAGGTGCTCGTGCTGCGCTCGGACATGACCGTTCCGATCGCCAGAGTCGCCGCGACGCGATTCGGCAGCGCCGAGCCGCCGCTGCGGTTCTGCTATCTCGCCCACGCCTACCGCGGCGTCCGGCCCCAGCGCGGCCAGTCCCGCGAGTTCCTGCAGGCGGGGATCGAGCTCATCGGCGCGCCGTCTCCCGACGGGACGGCCGAGGCGCTCGCCGTGCTCTGCGAGACGCTGGACGCCGTCGGGCTGGAGCGCTACCGGGTCGGCGTGGGGGACGTCTCGCTGTATCCGGCGCTGCTCGACGCCGTCGGCGTGAGCCCGGCGGCTCGCGCACCGCTCCTGCACGAGCTCGAGACCCGGGACTTCGCCGGGCTCGAGCGCGAGATCGCCGGCCTCGGGCTCGGTCCTGCGGACGCCCGCTCGCTGCTGCGCGTGCCTCAGCTGCGCGGCGGCCCCGGGGTCCTCGACGAGGCCGCCGGCCTCGCGGGCGCCTCGCTGGACGGGATGCGCGCGGTGGTCGGGCTCCTCGACCCGCAGGTGGCGGACCGGGTCATCGTCGACCTCGGCCTCGTGCGCTCGCTGGACTACTACACGGGCGCGGTCTTCGAGGTCTACGACCCGGCCCTCGGGGTCCCGCTTGGCGGCGGCGGCCGGTACGACGACCTGCTTGGCCGCTTCGGGCGCCCGCTGCCGGCGGCGGGCTTCGCCCTGGCCGCCGAGCGCGTGCACATCGCGCTGGCCGCGGAGGAGGCCGCTCGCGAATGACTCCCCTTGGCCTCACCGTCGCCGTGCCCCGGGGCGCCCTGTTCGCGCCCGCGCTCGACGCGCTGGACCGGCTGGGCGTCGACACCGCCGAGGTGCGCGCGAACGATCGCAAGCTGCTCTTCGCCGAGGCAGGGATCATCACGATGCGGCCGTCGGACGTCCCGACCTACGTGGAGGCCGGCGCCGCCGACCTCGGGATCACCGGCAAGGACGTCCTCATGGAGCAGCGCGAGCGGGCGGTCTACGAGCTGCTCGACCTCGGCTTCGGGCGCTGCCGGATGATCCTCGCAACGGTCGCCGGGCCCGACCCGGCCGCGGCGGCCCTCCGGCGCCTGGGCGTGATGCGGGTGGCGACGAAGTACCCGCGCATCGCCTTGCGCCACTTCGAGGCCACCGGCCGCCAGGCCGAGATCGTCGAGGTGAAGGGCTCGGTGGAGCTCGCGCCGCTCACTGGCCTGGTGGAGGCGATCGTCGACCTCACGGCGACCGGGACCACGCTCGAGGAGAACGGCCTGGTCGAGCGCGAGGAGCTGGCGGTCTGCACCGCCCGGCTGATCGCGAATCCGGTGGCGCACAAGCTCAAGGCCCCGGCCATCGATCGCGTCGTGGAGCAGCTGCGTGCGGACTGAACGCTGGCCGCTGGGGAATGACCCGGGCGCGCTCGCGGCCCGGGCGCGCGCGCTGGCGCCGGACGCCGCTTCGGTCGCGGATCCGGTGGCCGCGATCATCGCCGACGTCGCGGCGCGCGGGGATGCGGCGGTCCTGGAGGCCACACAGCGCTTCGACACGGGCGGGGCCGAGCCAGGCCCGCTGCGCGCCGGTCCAGAGGCGGCCGCCGCGGCGCTGGCCGCCCTCGACCCTGCCGTGCGGGCGGCCTTGGAGCTGGCGATCGAGAACGTCGGGGCGGTCGCGCGCGCCGGCGTGGGGGAGGACCGCGAGGTCGCCCTGCCGCAGGGCCAGCGGATCCTCCTGCGCGAAGTGCCCGTGCGCCGCGCGGCGATCTACGCCCCCGGCGGCCAGGCTCCGTATCCGAGCACCGTGGTCATGGGCGCCGTCACGGCGCAGGCCGCCGGGGTCGGCGAGGTGGCCGTGTGCGCCCCGCCGGGCCCGGACGGCGAGGCGCATCCCGCGATCCTCGCCGCCTGCGCCCTGTGCGGGGTCGGGGAGATCTACCGAATGGGCGGGGCCCAGGCGATCGCCGCCCTCGCCCACGGAACCGAAAGCGTCGCGGCGGTCGATGTCGTCGCCGGACCCGGCAGCCTCTACGTCCAGGAGGCCAAGCGCCAGCTCTCCGGCCGCATCGGCATCGACGGGTTCGCGGGCCCGAGCGACCTCCTCGTCGTGCTCGATGCCGCCGCGCCCGCCGCGCTCGTGGCCCTCGACCTCCTGGCGCAGGCCGAGCACGGCCCGGCCACGGTCGTGGCGGCCGTGAGCGACGATTCCGCCGCGCTCGACGCGGTCGCCGCGGAACTGGCGCGCCTGGCGCCGGACCGGCCCTCGGCGAACCCGGCCGCAGCGGTCCTCGTCGATGCGCCCGACCTCGACGGGGCCCTCGCCTTCGCCGAAGCGTTCGCGCCCGAGCACCTCGAGCTGGCGGGCCCGTCCGCGGAGGCGCTCGCGCCGCGCGTGCGCAGCGCCGGGTGCCTCCTCGTGGGAGCAGCCGCGGCGACCGCCTTCTCGGACTACGTCGCGGGTTCGAACCACGTGCTCCCGACCGGCGGGGCGGCCCGCTTCGCCTCGGGCCTCACGCCGCGAGTCTTTCGCCGGCGGATGTCCGAAGTGCGCCTCGGCGACGCGGCGGCGGCGCTCGCCGGGCCCGGCGCCGCGCTCGCACGGGCCGAGGGGTTCGTCGTGCACGCCGAGTCGATGGAGGCGCGCATGCGCGAGAATGGGCGGCCATGAGCCGAACCGGCGAGATCACCCGAACCACGAAAGAGACCGACGTCCGGCTCACGCTGGGCCTCGACGGCACCGGCGCCGGGGAGCGCCGGACCGGGGTGGGGTTCCTCGACCACATGCTCGACCTCGTGGCCCGGCACGGGCGGCTCGACCTCGACGTCTCCGTCCGCGGCGATCTGCAGACCGGCGCGCATCACAGCGTCGAGGACACCGGCATCTGCTTCGGCCTGGCCCTGGACGAGGCGCTCGCCGACCGGGCCGGGATCGTGCGCTACGGCGCGGCGACCGTTCCGATGGACGAGGCGCGGGCCGCCTGCGCGGTGGACATCTCCGGCCGCCCGTTTTGCGCCTTCGACGCCGATCTCCCGCCCGGAGGCATCGGCGACTTCGACCACGACCTCGCCGAGGAGTTCTTCCGGGCGGTCGCCTCCAGCGCGCGGATCACCCTTCACCTCCAGGTGCAGGCCGGCACGAACGCGCACCACATGATCGAGGCGGCGTTCAAGGCGTTCGCCCGCGCGCTGCGCGCCGCCGTGGCGATCGACCCGTCCGAGCCGGGCATCCCGAGCACGAAGGGGACGCTGGCGTGAGCGTCCGCATCGGCATCGTGGACTACGGGATGGGGAACCGGCGCTCGGTGGAGAAGGCGCTCGAGCACGTCGGCGCCGAGGCGGTCATCTCCTCGGACCCCCTGGACCTCGCGCGCGCCGACGGCCTCGTGCTGCCCGGCGTCGGCGCGTTCCCGGCCGCGATGGCGCGCCTGCGCGAGCTCGAGCTCGACGAGGCCGTGCGCGAGCGGGCCGCGGCAGGCGTGCCCCTGCTGGGCATCTGCCTCGGGATGCAGCTGCTCTTCGACTCCACCACCGAGCTGGGCGGCGCCGACGGCCTGGGGCTGCTCCCGGGTGAGGTGCGGACCCTGCCGGCGGGCGGCGAGCGCCTCCCGCACATCGGCTGGAACCTCGTGACGTGGCGGCGCGCGTCGGCCCTCACCGCTGGCCTCCCGGACGCCTGCGCCTTCTACCACGTGCACACCTACGCGGCGGCGCCCGCGGACCCGGCCGACGTGCTGGGCGAGGGCGACTACGGCGGGCCGTTCGTGTCGGCAGTGGCGCGCGAGCCCGTGTTCGGCGTGCAGTTCCACCCCGAGAAGTCCTCGGTGCACGGGCTGGCCCTGCTCGAGAACTTCACCGCGATCTGCGCGCGCGTCGCCGCGTGAGGCCCGCGTGATCCTCCTGCCGGCCATCGACATCCTCGACGGCGCCGCCGTGCGCCTGGTCCAGGGCCGCTTCGAGGACAAGACCGTCTACGCCGACGACCCGCTCGCCGCGGCCCGCGACTGGGTGCAGGCCGGCGCCCGCTACCTCCACGTCGTGGATCTCGACGGGGCCCGCAGCGGCGAGCCGCGCAACCTCGAGCACGTCCGGCGCATTGCCGCCGCGGTCGACGTCCCCGTCCAGGTCGGCGGCGGGCTGCGGTCGCTGCCGGCCGTGCGCGACGCGCTGCGGGCCGGGGCCGAGCGCGTGATCCTCGGCACGGCGGCCTACACCGACGTGGAGTTCCTCGACGACGTCGTGGCTGCGCACGCCGAGCGGATGCTCGTCTCGGTGGACGTCCGCGGCGGCTTCGTCTCGACAGCCGGGTGGACCGAAACGACCCAGATGCCCGCCGAGGCCGTGATCGGCCGCCTCCAGGACCGCGGCGTCTCGAGCTTCGTCTACACGAGCGTCGAGCGCGATGGGATGCTCGGCGGGCCGGACCTGGACGAGGTCGGGCGCGTGGCCGACGCCGTCCGCGGCAAGTTCATCTACTCCGGCGGCATCGGCACGGCGGACGACCTGCGCGCCCTCGCCGGGCTGCGGCAGGTCAACCTCGCGGGCGTGATCGTCGGGAAGGCGCTCTACGAGCGCCGCTTCACCGTGGCCGAGGGCCAGGCCGCGCTCGCCCTGCGCTGATGCACTACAAGCGCGTCATTCCCTGCCTCGACGTCGACGCCGGGCGGGTGGTGAAGGGGACGAACTTCGTGGCGATCCGCGACGCCGGCGATCCGGTGGCGATGGCGGCGGCCTACGACGCGGCCGGGGCCGACGAGCTGGTGTTCCTCGACATCACGGCCACGCACGAGAAGCGCGACACCATCGTCGAGCTGGCCCGGCGGACCGCCGACGACGTCTTCGTGCCCTTCACGATCGGGGGCGGGATCCGGTCGGTCGCCGACGCGCAGGCCGTGCTGGACGCCGGCGCCGACAAGGTCTCGGTCAACTCCGCCGCCGTCGCCCGGCCGGAGCTCGTGGCCGAGCTCGCCGAGGTGTTCGGCGCCCAGTGCGTCGTGCTGGCGATCGACGCCCGCCGGCGGCCGGACGGCGGCTGGGAGGTGGTGATCGCCGGGGGCCGCGAGCCGACCGGCCGCGAGGCGGTCGCCTGGGCCGCCGAGGCGGCAGGCCTCGGGGCGGGGGAGATCCTCCTGACCAGCATGGACCGGGACGGCACGAAGGACGGCTACGACCTCGAGCTGATCCGCGCGGTGGCCGCGGCGGTCGACGTGCCCGTCATCGCGTCGGGCGGCGCCGGCACCCTCGATCACCTCGTGGCCGGGCTGCAGGCCGGCGCCGATGCCGTGCTCGTGGCGTCGATCTTCCACTACGGCCAGCACACGGTGGCCGAGGCCAAGGCGGCGCTCGCCGCCGCTGGGCTGCCGGTCCGCCCGCTGCCGGCCCCCTGACCGCCTCGGGCTTGATGCGGTGTCCGGCCGCGGGGCGGGACGGCGAGCGCGCGATTCGGCCGGTCCGGCCGGCCGAACTTCAGCCTCGGCCCGCAATCGCCGGGTCGGTGCGGGGCGCCGAGGCGGGGCTCGGCGGCGTCGCCCGGTGGTCAGAAGTCCATGAGGGTCATGCGTTTCCGTCTGCTGCGGCGTTCGCCTGCCGGCAACGGCCAGGTGTCCATGACCTGCAGGGGCGGTGCCCAGCGCGGAGGCCCTGCGCCGCTGCCGGTCAGAACCTCAGGTCCCGGCGCCCGCGCGCCCGGCGGCGGGCGCCCTCCCCACGTGACCCGCATGGCCCGGCCCCGCCGCCTTGGCCTGCCGGCCGTCACACATGACCAACCCGCTGCACGCCTCTAGGGCTGCCGGACCGGCACGAGCGCGTGCAGCGACGTGTAGCCGGTGAGGAACAGCCAGCGGCCGTCGGTGATCACTGGGTCGAAGCCGCCCTTGGGGAACGTGAAGACCTTCTTGCCGGTCCGTGCGTCGAGGCCGATCGTGCGTCGGTTCCCGAGTTCGGCGAAGTACACGACGTTCCCGACGAGCGTCCCGCCGCCGGAGATCCGCCCCCCGGCGTCGTAGGACCAGCGCACCGATCCGGATTGCGCGTCGAAGGCGTAGAAGCTCCCGTCGTAGGAGCCCGCGAACGCCGTCGGGCCGAGGCCGGGGACGTTCGCCACGACGGGCGCGGCGTAGACGTAGTTGCCGGTGCGCGTCGCCCAGGCCAGCTCACCGTCGCGCTGGGCGAACGAGTACATCCGCCCGTCGGTGTTGCCGAGGTAGACCCGGCCGAACCGCAGGGCCGCGGTGGAGTAGAACGTGCCGGAGCGGCCGAAGCTCCCGCCGTTCGTGCCCGTGGACCACACGCGCTTCCCGGTCTGCGCCCGCACCGCCTGGACCTGCCCGCCGTAGTCGCCGAAGTAGAGGTTGCCGTTCGCCAGCGCCGGGCCGCCCTTGACCGCGCCGGCGGCCTGGTAGGTCCAGAGGGTCTTCCCGGTGCGCGCCGAGAGGGCGTACACGGTGCCGCCCTCGGTGCCGAAGGCCAGCTTTCCGTCGTACAGGAGGGGGGAGGACTCCGAGCGGCTGCCGAGGTCCTTGCTCCAGAGGATCTTCCCGTCCCGGGTGCGCAGGGCGACCGCCCGGCCATTCGCGCCCTTGCTGCGCTCGAGGATCGTGACGTAGACGACGCCGCCCCCCACGGCAGGCGTCGACGCGGCCAGCGACCCGAGCTTGTGGCGCCACCTCACCTTCCCGGTCCGCTTGTCGAACGCTCGCAGCATGCCGCCATCGTTCAGCTGGTAGAGCGTGTCGCCCTCGAGGGCGGGCGGGAACTCGAGCAGCACCTCGCCGGACACCTGCCACTGCTGGCGGAACGGCGGCGCCGGGGACTTCGGCTCCTGGAACGCCCGGATGCGCGACGGGGTCAGGCCGTACAGCGGCCAGTCGTAGGTGCGCGGCTTCGGCGGCGGCGCGGCGGCCGTGGTTGTGGCCTCGACCGTGAACTCGACATCAGGGTTCGAGACGTCGCTCGGCTCGCGGAACAGGAAGTAGGCCGCGACGGCGAGCCCGGCAAGGGTGGCGAGCACGACGCCGGCCACGACGAGCAGGCGCTTGCGGCGGGGCGACATCCGGGCGGATGGTAGAGGCCCCGCCGGGCGGGTCCGCCGGTCCTCTGCGGGCGCGGCGCTGGCGCGGCGGCTACCGTGGCGCCGTGCCGCCGCCCCCGCCCGAGGTCCTCCTGAGCCGCCTGCGCGCGGCGCCCCACGCCCCGGCGGTGCTGGATGCCGCGGCCGGCCTGCCCGGCGTGCACGTGGTCGGCGGGACCGTCCGCGACGTGCTGCTCGGGACGGCGCCCGGCGACCTCGACCTCGTGGTCGAGGGCGACGGACTCGCCGCTGCCGAGGCGCTCGGCGCCCGCCTGGGTGCCGCGGTCGTCCCGCACGAGCGCTTCCTGACCGCGACGGTCCTGTTCGAGGGGCGGCCCGTCGACGTGGCGACAGCGCGCACCGAGCGCTACCCGGCGCCCGGCGCGCTGCCGGAGGTGGAGCCGGCGCCGCTCGCCTCGGACCTCCGCCGCCGCGACGTCACCGTCAACGCGATTGCCGTTGCGGTGAGCGGGCCCGATCCCGGCAGGCTCACGGAGGTGCCGGGGGCCGTCGCGGACCTGGAGCGCGGGTGCCTGCGCGTGCTGCACGCCCAGTCCTTCGCTGACGATCCGACCCGCCTGCTGCGGATCGCCCGCTACGCCGGTCGCCTCGGCTTCGACGTCGAGCCCGGGACGGCGGCGCTCGCGCAGGCGGCAGCCGCGGGCGGCGCGCTCGCGACGGTCGCCGGACCCCGGGCCGGGTCTGAGCTGCTGCTCCTCTCCGGCGAGCCGGCGGCGCCGGCCGAGCTGCGCTGGTGCGAGCGCCTGGGCCTGGCCGCCGCCCTGCATCCGGGGTTCGCGGCCGATGGCGACCTCGCCGCCGCCGTGCTCGCGCTCCTTCCGGAAGACGCACGGGCCGACGCCGCGGTGCTCGCCGCCTGCGCGCGGGAAATACCGGCGGGCGAGCTGGCGGCGTGGCTCGACGCGCTCGGGGTGCCCGGGGAGGTGCGCGACCCGGCGGTGGCCGTCGCGGCTGGATCCGAGGCGCTGGCCGCTGCCCTGGGCGCCGCGCGCCGGCCGTCCGAGATCGCGGCGGCCGTCGCCGGCGTACCGCCGGAGGCGGTGGCGGTCGCGGGGGCGCTCGGGCCGGCCGGGCCGGCGCGGGCGTGGCTCGACGACCTCCGCCACGTCCGCCTCGAGATCGATGGCGCCGACCTCCTCGCCGCCGGCGTGGCCGAGGGGCCCGCCGTCGGGCGGGGACTCGCGGCCGCACGTGCGGCCAGGCTCGACGGCGCCGCCCCAGGGCGGGAGGAGCAGCTCCGCGCCGCCCTGGCCGCGGCAGGCGGCGCGCCGGGCCGCGGGTAGCATCACGCCCGATGTCGCCCAGCCTCAACGCCCTTCGCTGGTCCGGGGAGCCCGGCCACTACGAGGTCTACTACCTCTCCGCCACCGACCGCGCCAGCGGCGTCGGGCTGTGGATCCGCTACACGCTGCTCGCGCCGATCGGCCAGGAGCCGCCGACCTGCGCCCTGTGGTTCATGGCGATGGACCCGGCCGATCCGGCGGCGAACGTCGGCGCCAAGCGCACCTTCCCGATCGACGCGCTCCATGCGTCGGCGGAGCCGTTCGAGCTGCGAATCGGGGATGCAGTGCTGACCGACCGCGGGATGGCGGGAGGCTTTGGCGACGTGCGCTGGGATCTCGAGTGGGAGCCGGGCCCGGGCGGCTATGAGCACGTCGCGCCCGTCCTGCAGCGCGCCCGGATCGCCAAGACCGTGCTCGTCCTGCCGCACGCCGATCTCTCCGTGCGGGGGACGGTCGCCTTCGGGGGCCGCGAGCTCACGCTGGACGGCGCCCGCGGCGGGCAGGCGCATCTCTGGGGCGCCAAGCACGCGGCCCGCTGGGCCTGGCTGCACGCCAGCGATCTCGAAACCCCGGCAGGGGATCCCTGTCCGGGCACGTTTGTGGACGGCGTGTCGGTCGTCGTCCCGCGGTTCGGGCGCGAGGTCGGGCCGAGCACGCCGGTCGTCGCCCGGATCGGGGGCGCCGACCTCCTGGCCACCTCGCCCAAGGCCGTCCTGACGGCGCCGAGCCGCTTCACGCTGACCGGCTGGGACTTCACCGTGACCGCCGGCGCTCGCCGCCTCGTCGCCGAGGTCTCGGCCCGCCGCGAGGACCTCGTCGGCGTCACGTATCACGACCCCGACGGGGACCTGGCCTACTGCTACAACACCGAGGTGGCGGACCTGCGGCTGCACGTTTGGGAGCGCCGCCGCGGCGCGCCGGGCGGATGGGCGTTCGACCAGACGCTCGTGGCGCCGGGCCGGGCCCACTTCGAGTACGCCCAGCGCACGCCCGTGCCCGGCCTGGAGCTCGCCGTCCGATGACGCTCGCCGTCTCCCCGTTCCGGGAGGTTGGCGGCCGCTTCGAGGTCAGCCTGCCCGGCGCGACTGCGGCCTTCACCACGCGGGCCGGCGGCGTCTCCGCGCCGCCGTACGACACGCTGAATCTGGGCCCGTGGACCGAGGACGATCCGGCGGCAGTCGCCGAGAACCGCCGCCGCGCCGCCGCGGCTGCCGGTGCCGGGCCGGCGGCGCTGGCCCAGGGCCGCCAAGTCCACGGTGCGCGGGTGCTGCGCGTGGCCGGACGGCCGGGACCGGTGTGCGACGCGGACGGTCAGGCGACGGCGACGCCGGGAACGGTGCCGATCGTCCTGGTCGCCGACTGCCTCCCCATCGCCGTCGCCGGCGGCGGGGCGGTGGCGATGCTCCACGGAGGCTGGCGGGGCCTGGCCGCGGGCATCGTGGCGGAAGGCGTGCGGGCCGTCCGCGAGCTCGGCGCCCCGGACGCGCCGCTGGCCGCCGCGATCGGGCCGGGCGCCGGCGGCTGCTGCTACGAGGCCGGCGAGGACGTGCACGCAGCGTTCGCCAGGCTGGGGCCCGACGTGCGACACGGGCGCGCGGCAGACCTCAAGGCCGTCGCCCGGCTGCAGCTCGAGGCCGCCGGTGTCAGCACCGTCCACGATCTCGAGCTCTGCACCCTCTGCAGCCCGCCGGGGCTCTTCTTCTCCCACCGCCGCGACGGCGGCGTGACCGGGCGCCAGGGCGGCCTCGCGTGGCTGAGCTGATTCGCGGCCTCGAGGCGGCGCGCGTGGCGGAGAACGTCGCCGCGGTGCGCGCCCGGATCGCGGCGGCCGCGGAGCGCGCCGGCCGGGCGCCCGCGTCCGTCGAGCTGTGCGCGGCCACGAAGTACGTCGCGCTCGACGAGATGGGCGTGCTCGCCGAGGCCGGGATCACTCTGTGCGGCGAGAACCGGGCCCAGGACCTCGAGGCCAAGGCCGCCCGCTGGGGCGACCAGCTCACGTTCGACTTCATCGGCCACCTCCAGAGCCGCAAGGTCAGGCAGGTCGTGCCGCTCGTGCGCCTTATCCACTCGGTGGGGAGCGATTCGGTTCTGCGCCGCCTGGAGGCCGCCGCTGCACCGGACACCGAGGTGCTGGTGGAGGTCAACGTCGCGGGGGAGGAGTCCAAGAGCGGGATCGCCCCCGAAGACCTCGGGGCCTTCATCGCCCGTTCGCCGGTGCGCGTGACCGGGCTGATGGCGATGCCGCCGCTGGCCGAGAAGCCCGAGGAGAGCCGGCCCCATTTCGCCGCCGTTCGCCGCCTTGCCGAGGCCCACGGGCTGGCCCAGCTGTCGATGGGCACGACCCAGGATTTCGAGGTCGCGGTGGAGGAAGGGGCGACGATCGTGCGGATCGGCACGATCCTCTTCCGCTGAGCGGCGGATCCCGCGCTACGCTTGCGCGGCAGGGAAATCGCCCCGGCAGGCGAACCCTCCGCATCGAGATGGCTATTCGCGACACCTGGCACCGCGCCCTCGTCTACTTCGGTCTGGCCGAGGATCGCTACGACGACTACGACGAGCCGGCGGCTCCGCCGCCGCCCGAGCCCGAGGCCGAGATCGAGGAGCGCTACCGCGAGCGGCCGAACGTGCGCCGCCTCTCAGCGCGCCGCCGCCGCGACGAGATCGACGACATCTTCGGCGACGACGAGGGCGGCGGCTCCGAGCGCCGGACCGGCGTCCTGCGCCCGGTTCAGGGCTCCGGACGGTCGAACGGCCGCTCCGGCAACGACGTGCGCGTGCACCTCGTGATCCCCAAGAGCTTCAACGACGCCCAGCAGATCGCCGACAAGTTCAAGGACTCCATCCCGGTGATCCTGAACCTGCAGAGCTCCGACACGGATCTCTCCAAGCGCCTGATCGACTTCGCGAGCGGCCTCACCTACGCGCTCGACGGCGGCATGCAGCGGATCGCCGACAAGGTGTTCCTGCTCACGCCGCGCAACGTCGAGGTCTCCGCGGAAGAGCGCGCCCGGCTGATCGAAAAGGGCTTCTTCAACCAGAGCTAGTGGCCGGGACCGGCGCCGACGCGCTCGTGGGCGCGCTCGAGCAGGCCGGCGTCGAGGCGGTCTTCGGGCTGCCGGGCGTGCACGTCCTTCCGGTCTGGGCCGCGCTCCGGGAGTCGCCGATCCGCCTCGTCGGGACGCGGCACGAGCAGGCCGCCGCCTACGCTGCGGACGGGCTCGCCCGCACGACCGGACGGCCGGGCGTCGCGATCGTGACGACCGGCCCCGGCGCGGCGAACACCGTCTGCGCCGTGGGGGAGGCGGCCGCCTCGGGCTCGCCGCTCGTCGTGATCGCCACCGACGTGGCCACCGGGATCCGCCGTCCCGGCGTGCACCGGGGCGCGCTGCACGAGACCGCCGGCCAGGCGGCCATGTTCTCCCCGTTCGTCAAGGCGGCGCTGCGGGCGGAGCGCGCGAGCGAGGTTGGTCCCGCGGTCGCCGCGGCCCTCGGCGCCGCGGCAGCGCCCCCGGCGGGGCCGGTGTGCGTGGAGATCCCGACCGACCTGCTCGGAGCCCAGGCGGATCGGGCGCCCCCGCCGGCGCGGCCTGCCGTGGCCGCTCCGCCCGATCCCGCCGCGATCGCCGCTGCCGCCGCGCTGCTCGGCGCCGCCCGCCAGCCCCTGATCTGGGCGGGGGGCGGCGCGGTGCGCGCGGGGGCCGGGCCTGCGCTCGCCGCGCTGGCGCAGCGCCTGGGCGCGCCGGTGCTCGAGACCTACGGCGCCCGCGGAATCATCCCGCCCGGCCACCCGAGCTGGGTCGGCCTGCCGCCGCACGTGCCCGAGGCCGGCAGGCTCTGGGACGAGGCCGACGCGGTGCTCGTGGCTGGCAGCGACCTCGACGGCATGTCGACGCAGAACTGGCGGATGCCCCAGCCGCCGCGCCTGGCCGTGATCGACGTCGATCCGGTCCGGGCGACGCGCGACTACCCCGCCGATGCCGCCGTGGCCGCGGACGCCGCCGCGGGCGCCGCGGCGCTGGGCGCAGCCCTCGCCGGCCCCGCCCAGGCCCCGTGGGCGGACCTGGAGGCCGGCCGAACGGCCGCCCGCGCGCGGATCGCGGCCGAGGCGCCCGGCGCCTGGGAGCTGCTCCGCACGCTCGCGGCGGTCGCAGGGCCCGACACGCCGGTGTTCGCCGACATGGCGATCCCCGGCTACTGGACCGCCGGGTTCCACCCCTTCGCCCGGCCACGGCGCCTCGCCTACCCGGTCGGCTGGGGCACGCTGGGCTTTGCGTTCCCGGCGAGCCTCGGGGCCGCGGCCGCCGGGGAGGGTCCGGTGCTGTGCGTGTGCGGGGACGGCGGGTTCCTGTTTGCCTGCGGCGAACTGGCCACGGCGGCGCAGGAGGAGCTGGACGTGTGCGTGCTCGTCGTCGACGACGGCGGCTACGGGATGCTGCGCTACGACCAGGCGCGGGCCGGGTCGCCGGCGTTCGGCGTCGACCTGGCCGCGCCGGACTGGACCGGCCTGGCCGCCGCGTTCGGCGTCCCGGCCGAGACGGCGCCCGACCTCGGGGAGGGGCTGGCTGCCGCGCTTCGCCGCGGGCTGGCCGGCGGCGGGCCGCGGCTCGTGTCGGTGCAGGCCCAGCTGCCGCCTCCGCCGACGACCTCGCCGCGCTGGTACCGGGCGACCGCTGCCGGATAGGCCGCCGGGCCGGTCGGAGCCGGCGGCGCCGGCGCCGGGCCCCGCTCGCGTACCATCCCCGCCCATGCGCGTCGGCCTCATCGGATCCGGAAACCTGGCCCGTGCCCTGGCCCGCGGCTGGGGCGAGCCGGTGCTGTGCACCGACGGCGGCTCGGGCCGGGCGCAGGCGCTCGCCGCCGAGGTCGGCGGGGAGGCTGTTGCCGACAACGTGACGCTGGCCGAGCGGTCGGACCTCGTGGTCCTCTGCCACAAGCCCTACCAGCTCGACGCGGTCGCCCGTGAGATCGCCGGACGGACCCCGGCGGTGGCGTCGGTGCTCGCGGGCGTGACCACCGACACCCTCCGCGACGCCTTCCCGGCCACCGAGACGTTCCGGTTCATGCCGAACACGCCGGTCGAGGTCCGGCGGGGGGTCATCGCCTACGTCGCCCGCGCCGACGCCGACCGCGAGCTCGAGGCGGCGGTCCTCGAGCGGTTCGGGCGGCTCGGCGAGGTCGTCGCGGTGGACGAGGGCCTGATCGACGTCGCGATGGCGATCAACGTCGGCCCGGCCTACGTGGCCCTGATCGTCGAGGCCTGGGTCGACGCCGCCGTGCGGCGCGGCCTGCCGGCCGAGCTGGCGTCGCGGCTCTGCGTGGAGACCATCGCGGGGTCGGCGGAGCTGCTGCGCGCCCGCGGGGGCGACACCCTGGCGGTGCGCCGGGAGGTCACGTCGCCGCGCGGCGTCACCGCGCGCGGCCTCGACGCGCTGGAGCAGGGCGGGCTGCGGGCGGCGCTCTCGGACGCGCTGGACGCAGTCGTGGACCCGCCGCGATGAGCGGAGCCGTCCTCGCCGTCACTCGCGGCGACCTCGCCAACTACGCCGGGGCCCTGATCACGGTCTACTCGCTCGTGATCATCCTCTACATCCTCTCGACGCTCATCTTCTCCTTCGGGGGGCGGGTGCCCTACAGCCGGTGGTCCGACGCCGTGCTCGCCTTCCTGCGCGACGTCTCCGAGCCGTACCTGCGCCTGTTTCGCCGCTTCATCCCGCCCTTGGGGCCCGTGGACCTCAGCCCCGTCGTCGCGCTGATCGTCCTCACGCTCGGCGGCCAGCTCGTGGTCAACCTCATCCGGGGCTAGGGCGCGCCGTGGCGAAGGCGTGGGGGCGGGTGGCCGCCGTCGTGGTGGCCGTGATCGCGCTCGATCAGCTGACGAAGGCGCTGGTCCGCGGCTCGCTGGCCCGCGGCGAGGAGCGCGAGATCCTCGGCGGCGTCAAGCTCGTCTACGTCCGCAACGACGGCGTCGCCTTCAACCTGCTGCAGGGCGGCGGCTGGCTCGTCACCGCGCTCACCCTCGCGGCCCTCGTGGCGCTCGTCGCGTTCTTCGCGACGCACACGGAGCGGCCCTACCTGTGGATTCCAACCGGGCTGCTGCTCGGCGGCGCCCTCGGGAACCTGGCCGACCGCGTCCGCGATGGCGCGGTGACCGACTTCGCCAAGCTTCCCCTGTGGCCGGCCTTCAACGTCGCCGACGTCGCGATCACCTTCGGCGTCATCGCGCTCGTCCTGGTGCTGGAGTTCGGATCGCGGCGTGAGTGAGCGGCGCCTGACCGTTCCCGCGGAGGCGGCGGGGGAGCGCCTCGACCGCTTCCTCGCCGCACCGCTCGGCTCCCGGGCCGTGGCCCAGCGGCTGATCGAGGCCGGGCAGGTGCACGTCGACGGGGCGGCCTGGGGAAAGCAGCACCGGCTGGCCGGCGGCGAGGAGATCGTGGTGGACCCCGCCGATCCGCGCCCGCGGCCCGAGACCGGCACGGCCCCCTACGGCATCGCCTGGGAGGACGAGCACCTGCTCGTCGTCGACAAGCCCGCCGGGGTGGTCGTGCATCCGGGGAGCGGCGTGCGCTCCGGGACCCTTGCCCAGGCGCTCGCCGGCCGCGCGGCCGGCGGCGCGGATCCCGAGCGCCCCGGCATCGTCCACCGGCTGGACCGCGACACGTCGGGCCTGCTCGTCGTCGCCCGCTCCGACGCGGTCCACCGCGCGCTGGCCGCCGACCTCGCCGAGCGCCGGATCCGCCGCGAATACCTCGCGCTCGTCGAAGGGCTGCCGCCGGCCCGCACCGGCACGATCGACGCGCCCATCGGCCGCGACCGCCGCCACCGCACCCGGATGTCGGTGGACACCGACACCCCGCGCCGGGCCGTCACCCATTTCGAGCTCGAGCGGCGCCTCCCCGCCGATGCGCTCGAGCGCGTCACGCTCGAGACGGGCCGCACCCACCAGATCCGCGTGCACTTCGCGGCGATCGGCCATCCGGTGGCCGGGGATCCCGAGTACGGGCACGCCGGCCGGCACGGCCTCGAGCGGCAGTTCCTCCACGCCGCCCGGCTGGCGTTCGTGCATCCGGTGACCGGCGCCGAGATCGACGTGTCGTCGCCGCTCCCGGATGACCTCGCCGCAGCGCTGGAGCGGGCGGCGACGGGCTGAGCGCGCGGGGCGCCTGGCTCTTCTACACTTCGCCGTCAACCATTCGAACCGTCCGGGGTGCGTGTCGCGGCCCCTGCCCGGCGAACTGCCGGGTCCGCGAGGCGCCGGACGGAACTTCTGCAGCACGACAAGGGAGTAGCACCGTGGCTCATGTAGGACTCAAGGAGCTGCTGGAGGCCGGCGTTCACTTCGGCCACCAGACGCGCCGCTGGAACCCCAAGATGCGCCGCTTCATCCATGGCGAGCGGGACGGCATCTACCTCATCGACCTGATCCAGACCGAGCGGCTGCTCGCGAACGCGCAGGAGTTCTCGGAGGGGATCGCCCGCCGCGGCGGCACCGTCCTCTTCGTCGGCACGAAGAAGCAGGCCCGCGACGCCGTCGAAGAGGCCGCCAAGGCCTCGGGCATGCCGTACGTCAACCACCGCTGGCTCGGCGGCCTGCTGACGAACTTCCAGACGATCTCGAGCCGGATCAAGCGCCTGCACGAGCTCGACCGGTACGAGCAGGAGGGCCAGCTCGCCCTGCTGCCCACGCGCGAGCGGATGGCTGCGCTGGCCGACCTCGGGAAGCTCCGGGCCAACCTCGGCGGCGTCCGGGACATGCAGCGCGTGCCCGACGCCGTGTTCGTGATCGACCTCAAGACCGAGGCGATCGCCGTGCGCGAGGCCCAGCGCCTGCGCATCCCGGTCATCGGACTGGTCGACACCAACTGCGATCCGGACGGCATCGACTACGTCATCCCCGGCAACGACGACGCGATGCGCTCCTGCCGGCTGATCGCCTCTGCGATCGGCGGCGTCGTCGGCGAGGCCCACCGCGGCTTCGTCGCCGAGGAGGAGGAGCGGATGCGCCGCGAGGCCGAGGAGCAGGCGCGGCGCGAGGCCGAGCAGAAGGCGCGGCGCGAGGCCGAGGAGGCCGCCAAGGCCGAAGCCGAGGCCGCGGCCAAGGCCGAGGCCGAGGCGGCCGCTGCGGCTGCCGCGGCTGCGGCTGCCGCGCCTGCAGCCGCTCCGGCGGCCGAGGCGCCTGCCGCGCCTGCAGCCGCTCCGGCGGCCGAGGCCGCACCGGAGCCTGCGGCGCCCGCCGAGGCCGCTCCGGCGGCCGAGGCGCCCGCCGAGCCGGCTCCGCCTGCCGAGCCCGCGGCTCCCGCCGAACCCGCCACCCCGGCCGAGCCCCAGGAAGGAGCCAGCGCATGAGCGCCACGATCACTGCTGCCGACGTCAAGGCGCTCCGCGAGCGCACCGGCGCCGGGATGATGGACTGCAAGAAGGCCCTCGAGGCCGCCGGCGGCGACATGGAGAAGGCCGTCGAGGCGCTCCGCGTCAAGGGCGTCAAGGACGCCGGCAAGCGGGCCGAGCGCGCCGCGTCGGAGGGCACGGTCCAGCCGTACATCCACGCGACCGGCAAGATCGGCGTGCTCGTCGAGGTGGACTGCGAGACGGACTTCGTGGCCCGCAATGACGAGTTCGTCGCGTTCGCCAAGGACCTTGCGCTCCACATCGCCGCCGCCGCCCCGCAGTACGTGTCCGAGGACGACGTCCCCGCCGACGTGCGCGCCGCCGAGCTGAAGATCTACGCCGAACAGGCGGCCGACAAGCCCGAGCACGTGCGGGAGAAGGTGGCCGAGGGCAAGCTGCGCAAGTGGCTCGAGGAGGTCGTGCTGCTCAACCAGCCCCACGTGAACCCCGACAAGCACGACGGCAAGACGATCGAGCAGCTCCGCGCCGAGCTGGCGTCAAAGACCGGCGAGAACGTCGTCATCCGGCGCTTCTCTCGCTTCGCGGTCGGCGAGTGACGCAGGCCGGTAGGCTCGCGCCCGTGGGCGAGCCGGCCTTCAAGCGAATCCTGCTCAAGCTCTCGGGCGAGGCGCTGATGGGCGACCTCCCGTACGGGACCGATCCGGCCCGCGTGCGGGCGATCGCCGCCCAGATCGCGCGGATCCGCGAGCGCGGCGTGGAAGTGGCGGTCGTGGTCGGCGCCGGGAACATCTACCGCGGCATGGCCGGCGCCGCCGCCGGCATGGACCGGGCGACCGCGGACTACATGGGCATGCTCGCGACGGTGCTCAACGCCTTGCCGCTCCAGGACGCGCTGGAGCAGATGGACGTCTACACCCGCGTCCAGTCGGCGATCACGATCTCCGAGGTCGCCGAGCAGTACATCCGGCGCCGGGCCATGCGCCACCTGGAAAAGGGCCGCGTCGTGATCTTCGCGGCCGGGACGGGCAACCCGTTCTTCACGACCGACACCGCGGCGGCGCTGCGGGCCTCCGAGATCCACGCCGAAGCCATCCTGATGGCCAAGAACGGCGTCGAGGGCGTCTACACGGCCGACCCGGCGTCGGACCCGCGCGCCGAGTTCATCGCCGAGATCTCCCACATGGAGGCGATCCAGCGCCAGCTCAAGGTGATGGATGCGACGGCACTGACGCTCTGCCTGGAGAACCACCTGCCGCTCTACGTCTTCAACATGGACGACGAGGAGAACATCGATCGGATAGTTTCCGGCGAGCGAGTGGGGACCCTGGTGACGACGTGATCGACGAGCTGCTCAAGGACGCGCGCGAGCGCATGGCCAAGTCCGTGGAGACGATCAACCACGAGTTCGCCTCCGTGCGCACCGGCCGGGCCAGCCCGGCGCTGCTGGACCGCATCGTCGTCGACTACTACGGGGCAGCCACCCCGCTGAACCAGCTCGCCACGATCTCGGCCCCGGAGGCGCGCCTGCTGAGCCTTCAGCCCTACGACAAGTCGTCCATCAAGATGATCGAGAAGGCGATTCTCGAGTCCGACGTGGGCCTGACGCCGGGCAACGACGGCTCGGTCATCCGGCTCACCGTCCCGGAGCTCACCGAGGAGCGCCGCAAGCAGCTCGTCAAGGTCGTGCACCAGATCGCCGAAGAGGGCCGGATCGCGATCCGCAACGTGCGCCGCGATGTCATGCACGACCTGCGCGAGCTCAAGAGCGAGGGCGAAGTGGGCTCCGACGACGAGCACCGGGCCGAGGTCGAGCTGCAGAAGCTGACCGACGAGAAGATCGCCGAGCTCGACGCCCTCATGAAGGGCAAAGAGGCCGAAGTCCTCGAGGTCTGATGGCCGCCGGCCCTCCGTCGGCGCCCCGCTACGTCGCGATCATCACGGACGGGAACGGTCGCTGGGCCAAGGCGCGCGGCCTGAAGGTCGTGGAGGGCCACCGGGCGGGCGCCGACACGGTGAAGGCGCGGCTGCGTGACGCCGCCGAGTTCGGGATCGAGGAGCTGACCGTCTACTCGTTCTCGACCGAGAACTGGTCGCGCCCGAAGGCCGAGGTCTCCGCGCTGATGCGGATGTTCGCCCAGCGGATCGAGCGCGAGACGCCTGAGCTGCACGCCGAGGGCGTGCGGATGCGCTTCCTGGGCCGCCGCGAGGGGGTGCCCGGCCGCCTCGTGCAGCGGATGGCCTGGGCCGAGGAGACCACGGCGGCCAACGAGCGCATCACGCTGTTCGTGGCCTTCAACTACGGCGGGCGGGCGGAGATCGTCGATGCGGCGCGAACCTTCACCGGGACGACCGAGGACGAGTTCCGCCAGCACCTCTACGCCCCCGACATGCACGACCCCGACCTGATCATCCGCACGAGCGGCGAGCAGCGCCTGTCGAACTACCTGCTGTGGCAGGCCGCCTACAGCGAGCTCGTGTTCCGCGACGAGCTGTGGCCGGACTACAGCCGCGAGGCGTTCGCGGCCACGCTCGGCGAGTTCGAGGCGCGCCGCCGCCGGTTCGGGGGCCGCTGATGGCTGGACGCGCCGGGCGGCGCGGGGGGGACCGGTCCGGCCCGGCGGTCCGGCGGCGCGCGCCGGCGCGCCGTCCGCCGGCCGCTCGCGGCGCCGACGGGGGCGGACGCGGCTCGGACCTGCTGGCCCGGGTGCTGTGGGCGATCCCGGCGATCATCGTGGCGATCTTCCTCGTCGTCCAGGGCGGGGCGATCTTCGCCGTCGGGGTGCTCGCGCTCGGCATCGTCTGCCTGCACGAGCTCTACGCGATGTTCGAGCGCTTCCATCCGGTCCGGCTGGGCGGCTTCATCGCGGTCGCGGGCGTGGTCGCCGCCGCGCTGTACGGGTCGCCGATCCAGATCCTGATGGCGTTCGCCGCCGGGTTCCTGGTGATCTTCCTGCTCACGCTGGCCGGCCCGCTGCGGTCGGGCGCCACGATGGCCATCGCGATCACGCTGCTCGGCGTCCTGTGGATCGGGCTGCCGCTCGCCTACGCGGTCCTCCTGCGGCGGCTCCCGCACGGCGACGGGATCGTCGTCGACGTGCTCGTCGGGACGTTCATCGGGGACACCGCGGCCTATCTCGGGGGACGCGCCTTCGGGCAGCGGCCACTCGCGCCGGCGATCTCCCCGAACAAGACGCTCGAGGGCCTCCTGATCGGCATCGTCATCGGAGCCGTGGCCGTGTGGTTCGCGGGCCTCTACCAGGACTGGCTGTCGGGGTGGGACGCGCTGCTGCTGGGCGTCTGCGTGGCCGCCGTGGCGCCGCTGGGCGACCTGTTCGAATCGCTCATCAAGCGCGACGCCGACACGAAGGACACCGGCAAGCTCTTCGGCGCCCACGGCGGGGCGCTCGACCGCCTCGACGCGGTCCTGTTCGCGATCCCGGTCGGCTTCTACGTCTGGCTGGCAATCCTCTAGCCGGGCAGCAGGGCGGCCCCGAGCTGGCCGCGCAGCGCGTCCAGCGTCGGCAGGGCGGCGTCCCGCGGCGAGAGGCGGGCGCTGGCCTGCGGCCACGGGATGCCGAGCGCGGGATCCTGCCAGTGGCAGCCGAGCTCGTCGGCGGGGTCCCAGTAGTGCGAGACGGCGTAGACGTGCAGCGAGGGCTCGTGGAAGTAGAAGCCGTGGGCGACCCCGTGGGGGATCGTCAGCGCCGCGGGCGCCTGCGCGCACAGCTCCACGCACATGGCCAGGCCGGCGGTCGGCGCGTCCGGGCGCAGGTCGGCCAGCCCCACGGTGGCCCGCCCGGAGCAGACCACGAGGTAGTCGTCGTGGCGCGGGTGCACGTGCACGCCGCGCAGGACGCCGGGCTCGGTGCGCACGGCGTTCCACTGGACCGGCGCGGAGATCCCGGCGAGCCACTCGGCCCGGAAGAGCTCGGTGAACGTCCCGCGCTCGTCGTCGTGGGGCTCGAGCGGGCGCAGCGCCGCGCCGTGCGGGAGCGGGCCGGTCACGCCGCTTCCGTGTCGGCCGGAGGCCGCGCGAGCGCGCCGAGCTCCTCGATGCGCTGCACGATCGCGGCGCCCTCGGACGCGCTGCTGCGCGGCGGCGGCCCGCCGCGAAGGTGCTCGACGAAGGCCCGCAGCTCGGCGAGCAGGGGCAGCTCGCCGGCGATCGGGCGATGCTCGACCGCCGGCTCGGCCAGGGGCCCGCGGAGCACCGCGAGCGCCTCCGCGTAGCCGCCCGGGAGCACGGCCCAGCCGTCCTCGCAGACCAGGCGGACCTCGCGATGGTGGCCGTCGCCCGCTGCCGACACCTCGGCGCTCACCGGCAGGGCGTCGCCAAGCCCCGCCGTGAGGCCGACCCGCTGGCCGCCGACGCGCTCCTCGACCGCCCAGCGTGCGGCCGGCACCTCGCCGAGGATCTCCAGCGCGATCGACAGGTCGTGGGGGAGGAGGATCCAGACCGGATCGACGTCGGCGTACCCGTGCCCGCAGCTGATTCGACGCAAGTGCAGGGCGGCCACGCGCCCCAGCTCCTGGCCGGCGGCGATCCGCGCCAGCTCCCGCACGCCGGGGTGGTAGCGCCACTTGTCCATGACGAACAGGCGGTCCGGGGCGGCGGCGGCGAGCTGCGCCGCCGCGGCGGCATCGTCGGCGAGCGGCTTCTCGACGTAGACCGGAACGCCGCGGGCGAGCGCCTCGGCCGTGATCTCGGCGTGGGTCCGGGTCGGCGTGGTGACGACGATCCCCTCGACCTCGGGCAGGGCGGCCAGCGCCGGCACCGTGGCGGACGCGCCGGCGCTGCGGGCACGGGCCGCCGACGCGGCGCTGCGTGCCGCCACGGTCACGTCGCATCCGAGCGCCGCGAGATCGCGCACCACGTGGCGGCCCCAGCGGCCGCAGCCCACGACGCCGACCTTGGGCGCGGACGAGGGAGCGGTTCCTGGCACCGCGGCTACTCTAGCCGCGACTCCGATGCCCGGTGCCGCCCTCTCCCGCCTGCGCCTGCCCGCCGACGCGGCGCCGCGGGCGTCGATCGTCATGGTCCTGACCCGCGACGCCTCCCAGGCGCGGGCGGCCCTCCAGGCCCTGGCGGCCGCGCACGACGGCACGGTGCCGGCCGAGACCTTTCTGGTCCTCAACGCGGCCGAGCCGGACGTGCGGCGCCTGGCGCTCGAGGAGGCGTCGGGCGCCCGCGTGCTCGTGTCGGAGGCCAACCTTGGCACCGCCTGCGCCTGGAACGAGGCGGTGAGGCGGGCCCGCGGCGACTACGTCGTGCTCGTGCACGAGGACGCCGAGGTGCAGCCCGGGTGGCTCGCCGCGCTCGTCTCCGCGGTGGAGGCTGAGCCGCGGGCCGCGGCCGCGGGGGCGCGGCTCCTGAATCCCGGCGGCTCGCTCCAGAACGCCGGATGGATCCTCCTGCGGGACGGCCGCCCGGCGCCGGTCGTGCCGGCGCCGGCCCGCTCCGCCCCGGTCCCCGTGGACTTCTGCAGCTCGGCCACGCTGCTCATCGAGCGGGCGCCCCTGCTGGCCGCCGGCGGGTTCGACGAGGGCTTCTTCCCCGCGGTCTATGTCGAGATCGCCGCTTGCACGGCGCTCTGGCGGTCGGGCCGCGCGGTGGTGAGCGTGCCCGACGCCGTCGCCGTCCACCGGCGGGGGGCGATGGTCCGGCCCGAGCGCGGCGCCTTGGCGTCCGAGCGGTTCCGGACGTGGCTCATGGAGCGCCACCGGGCGCGGTTCGCAGACGTCTGGGCGCAGGCGCTGCCGGGCTTCGAGCCGTGCGACGCGCCGTGGCCCGTGCCCGCCGACGTGGTGCGGCGCGGCCTCGAGCGGGCGCACGGCCGGCTCGACGCGCTCCCGCCGCCGGCCGGGGCCGCGCCGGCGCCGGCGCCGGCAGCGGCAGGGCCGGGGGCCGAGGAGGTCGCGCGTGACGTCCAGGCGCGCTGCGCGGAGCGCCTGCGCGCCGTGGCGCTCGAGTTCCTGGAGTGGGCGGTGCCGGACGCGGAGGCCCGCGAGTCCGAGCTGGCGGCGGCGATCACGGCCGCCTACGGGGCGCTGGACGTTCACGTCGCCCGCGGGCGTGAGCTCGAGCGCCAGCTCGGCGAGGCCCGTGAGCAGATCGCCGGGCTCGAGGCCGAGCGCGCCCGCCTGCGGGAGGCGTCGAGCACCTTGGACGCGGTGCTCGCCGGCCGCTGGTGGCGGCTGCGGACCGCGCTGCGGCGGGCCGGCCGTCTCCGGGGGCCGCGCCGCCCCTGACCGGCGGGACGGCGGCCCCCGCTCCCTAGACTTGATCGCCATGCGCCGGCTGCTCATCCTCGGCTCCACGGGGTCGATCGGGACTCAGGCGCTCGAGATCGTCGCGCGCGCCGACGACCTCGAGCTCGCCGGGCTCTCGGCCGGCCGCGACTGGCCGGCGCTCGTGGACCAGGCCTCCGAGCACGCCGTGGACCGCATCGCGCTCGCCGACCCCGCGGCCGCCGCGGCCGCCGCCGAGGCGTGGACCGGCGGCGAGGTGCTGGCCGGGGCGGAGGGCCTGGTCGAGCTCGTCGTCGAGAGCGGCGCCGACCTCGTGCTCAACGCGATCGTGGGCGCCGCGGGCCTCGGGCCGACGATCGCGACCCTGGGGGAGGGCATCGACCTGGCACTGGCCAACAAGGAGTCGCTCGTCGTCGGGGGCGAGCTCGTCATGCAGCTCGCCGAGGCCACGGGGGCCCAGATCCTGCCGGTCGACTCGGAGCACTCGGCGCTGCACCAGCTCATCACGGGCGAGCCGCCGGGCACGGTGGAGCGGCTCGTGCTCACCGCCTCGGGCGGCCCGTTCCGGGGCCGGACCGCCGCCGAGCTGGCCGACGTCACGGTCGACGCGGCCCTCGCGCACCCGACCTGGGCGATGGGCGGCAAGATCACGATCGACTCGGCGACGCTCATGAACAAGGGCCTGGAGGTCATCGAGGCCCACCACCTCTTCGGCGTTCCCTACGCCGAGATCGACGTCGTCGTGCACCCGCAGTCGATCGTCCACGCGCTCGTCCACCTGTGCGACGGCGCGACGCTCGCGCACCTCGGATATCCCGACATGCGAGTCCCGATCGCCTATGGCCTGCACTACCCCGACCGCGTCGACGTCCCGGTGGCGCAGCTCGATCTCGTCGAGCTGGGCGCCCTGACCTTCGAGCCGGTCGACGCCGACACGTTTGCCTGCCTGCGCCTGGCCCGGGAGGCCGCTGAGGCTGGCGGCACCGCCCCGTGCGTCCTGAACGCGGCCAACGAGGTCGCCGTGCACGCCTTCCTGGACGGGCGCCTTGGCTTCCTCGGGATCGCGGAGGTGATCGCCGGCACGCTGGACCGCCTGGGCGCCGCCCGGGTGCACTCGTTCGACTCGCTCTCTGCCGCCGACCAGGCGGCGCGGGAGACGGCCGCCGAGCTCGTGGGCGCCGTCGCGGCGGATCCCGCATGAGCTGGATCCTCGCCTTCCTGGGCTTCGCGGCGCTGATCCTGCTCCACGAGCTCGGGCACTTCACCGCGGCCAAGGCCGTGGGCATGCGCGTCGAGCGGTTCGCCGTGTTCTTCCCGCCGCTGCTCGCGAAGAAGACCGTGGGGGAGACCGAGTACGGCATCGGCGCCATCCCGCTTGGCGGCTACGTGCGCATCACCGGGATGAACCCCAACGAGGAGATCCCCGAGGACGTCCTGCCGCGGGCCTACTTCAAGCAGCCGGTGTGGAAGCGCGTCGTCGTGATCTCGGCGGGCCCGCTGGCGAACGTCCTCGTGGCGTTCCTGATCCTCTGGGGCCTCTACTGGGCCAACGGCGAGCCGGTCGAGTCGGTGAAGGTCGGCGGCGTCGCGAAGGAGTACCCGGCCGAGGGGGTCCTGAAGCCCGGCGACCGGATCGTCTCGATCGATGGCGTGACCGGCGGGCAGGCGGCGCTGGCGAAGCAGACCGCGACGCACCGCTGCGCGGGCCGCCAGACGGCGGGGTGCCGGGCGAGCACCCCGGCGGTGGTCGTGGTCACGCGCAACGGCACGCGCCGCGTGTTTCGGATCACGCCGATCTACGACGCCGCCAAGAACGTGAAGCGCACGCGCCTGGGCTTCAGCTTCGCCCAGGAGAGCCGCCCGGTCGGCCCGATCGACGCGGCCGGCCTGAGCGTGAGCGGCATGTGGGGCGTGACGACCGGCACGGTCGATGCGATCGCCCGCATCGTCACGCCCGAAGGGCGCAAGCAGATCTCCGGCGTCGTGGGGTCCTACGAAGCTACGCGCCAGTCGTTCGAGCTGGACCTCACCCGGGCCCTGAACATCCTGGCGATTATCTCGCTCTCGCTGGCGATCGTGAACCTCTTCCCGTTCCTGCCGCTGGACGGCGGCCACATCTTCTGGGCGGTGGCGGAGAAGGTGCGCGGCCGGCCGATCCCGTTCGCGGTCATGGAGCGCGCGAGCGTCGTCGGCTTCGTGCTCGTGCTGTTCCTCTTCTTCGTCGGGCTCACGAACGACATCGATCGCCTCCAGGGACAAGGCTTCGGCGTCCGGTAGCGTTCGGCCCGAGGGCTCGTCGTCGAACCACCGGAGGGGGATGGAATGGAAGGCAGCGCCGCCACCACGAGGCATCGCGTGACGGCCTCGACGCTCGCGGAGGCGTTCCGCGACACGGTCGCGCGCGTCCCCGACCGGGTCGCCGTGCGGACGCTGGACGACTCGACGTCGCTGACCTGGGCGCAGCTGCGCGACCGCTCCGATGCGCTCGCCGGCGGCCTGGCTGCCCTGGGCGTGAAGCGGGGCGACACCGTGGCGCTGATGTTCTCCAACCGCCCGGACTTCCACGTCGCCGACCTGGCCGTGATGACGCTTGGCGCCACGCCGTTCTCGATCTACCAGACGCTGGCGCCGAACGAAATCGACTACGTCGTGTCCGATGCCGGGGCAAAGGTCGCGATCGTCGAGCAGCAGTACCTGGAGGCGTTCCTGGCCGCGGGGCTGGACCTCGAGCACGTGATCGTGGTCGACGCGCCCGGCGACCTCCCGGAGGGGCTGCTGCGGATCGAGGACGTCGAGGGCTCCAATCCGGACTTCGACATCGAGGCCTCCTGGCGCCAGATCGAGCCCGACGACCTCCTGACGCTCATCTACACGTCGGGGACGACGGGGCCGCCCAAGGGCGTGCAGCTCACCCACAGCAACCTGATCTCCGCGATTGGCACCGTCGACGAGATCGTGGACTTCCCGGACGCAGCGCGGGTGATCTCGTGGCTGCCCTCGGCCCACGTCGCCGAGCGCAACGCCCACCACTACATCCCGATCGCCTACGGCATGACGGTCACGACCTGTGACAACCCGCGCGAGATCCTCTCCTACATCCCGCAGGTCAAGCCGAGCTGGTTCTTCGCCGTGCCCCGCATCTGGGAGAAGCTGAAGGCCGGCCTGGAGACGATGGTCGCCTCCCAGCCGCCCGAGCAGCAGGAGCAGGTCAACGCCGCCCTGGCGGCCGCCCGGGAGAAGGTCCGCCTCGAGCAGGCCGGCGAGCCGGTGCCCGCGGAGCTCGCCGCCACGGTCGCTGCCGCCGACGAGGCCATCTTCGCCCCGATCCGCGCGCAGTTCGGCTTTGACGAGATCGCTGCGGTGAACGTCGGCGCGGCCCCGACGCCGCACGAGGTCCTGGAGTTCTTCCACGCGATCGGGATCCCGCTCGCCGAGCTGTGGGGAATGTCGGAGACCTGCGGCGCCGGGACGGTCAACCCGCCCGAGCGGATCAAGATCGGCACCGTCGGGCCGCCGGCGCCCGGCGTCGAGATCAAGCTCGCCGACGACGGCGAGGTCCTCGTGCGCGGCGGCATCGTGATGGCCGGCTACCGCAACCTGCCGGAGAAGACGGCCGAGACCATCGACGCCGAGGGCTGGCTCGCCACCGGCGACATCGGCGAGATCGACGCGGACGGCTACCTGAAGATCGTCGACCGCAAGAAGGAGCTCATCATCAACGCCGCCGGCAAGAACATGTCGCCGGCGAACATCGAGTCCGAGCTCAAGGCCGCCAGCCCGCTCATCGGCCAGGCCTGCGCGATCGGCGACCGCCGTCCCTACAACACGGCCCTGATCGTGCTCGACGCCGACTTCGCGCCCATGTGGGCCGCCCAGCACGGCATCGAGGACACCTCCCTGGAGACGCTGGCGGAGAACGACGCCATCCGGGCCGAGGTCCAGAAGGGCGTCGATGTCGCCAACGGGCGCCTGGCCCGGGTGGAGGGGATCAAGAAGTTCACGATCGTCCCGGGCGACTGGCTCCCCGGCGGGGACGAGCTCACCCCGACGATGAAGCTCAAGCGCAAGCCGATCGCTGAGAAGTACGAGGCGGCGATCGACGCGATGTACGCCGGCTGACCGGCCGGCGGGCGGCGCGTTCGCGGCCCGCGCAGCCGGCGGGGCGGGGCGGGGCGCGCAGAACCCCTACCCTCCCTCGCCGTGCCCACGCCGCTCGAGAGCCGGTCGGACCTCCGCAACGTCGCGATCGTCGCGCACGTCGACCACGGCAAGACCACGCTGGTCGACGCCCTGCTGTGGCAGACCGGCGCGTTCCGCGACGGCGCCGACATCGCCGAGCGCGTGATGGACTCGATGGACCTCGAGCGCGAGAAGGGCATCACGATCCTCGCGAAGAACACGTCGGTCCGCTACGCGTCGCCGGACGGCCCGGTGAAGCTCAACATCGTCGACACGCCCGGCCACGCCGACTTCGGCGGGGAGGTCGAGCGGGCGCTCACCATGGTCGACGGGGTGCTGCTCCTCGTCGACGCCTCCGAGGGCCCGCTGCCGCAGACGCGGTTCGTGCTTCGCAAGGCGCTGGAGCTCCGCCTCCCGGTGATCCTCGTCGTCAACAAGATCGACCGGCCCGACGCCCGCATCGCCGAGGTCGTCGACGAGGTCTACGAGCTCTTCCTCGACCTCGACGCCGACGAGAGCCAGATCGAGTTCCCAATCGTCTACACCAACGCGAAGGCCGGGCAGGCGTCGCTGGCCGCCGACGCGCCCGGAACCGACCTGCAGCCGCTCCTCGAGACCCTCGTGAGCCACATTCCCGCCCCCTCCTACGAGCCGGGGCATCCGCTGCAGGCCCTGGTCACGAACCTCGATGCCTCGCCCTACGTCGGTCGGCTGGCGATCTGCCGCGTGCGCCAGGGTACGATCCGCCGCGCGCAGGAGATCGGCTGGTGCCGGGCCGACGGCGAGGTCGTCCGGGCCCGGCTCACCGAGCTCTACGTCACCGAGGCGCTGGACCGCGTGAGCGCCGAGGAGGCCGGGCCCGGCGAGATCATCGCGGTCGCCGGGCTGGAGGAGGTGACGATCGGGGAGACCCTGGCCGATCCCGAGGACCCGCGGCCCCTGCCGGTTATCCGGGTCGACGAGCCGTCCCTCAGCGTGACCATCGGGATCAACACGAGCCCGCTGGCCGGCCAGGACGGCGGCAAGCTGACCGCCCGCCTCGTGCTCTCCCGCCTCGAGGCCGAGCTGGTCGGCAACGTGTCGCTGCGCGTGGCGCCCACCGAGCGGCCCGACACCTGGGAGGTCCAGGGCCGCGGCGAGCTCCAGCTGGCGATCCTCGTCGAGCTCATGCGCCGCGAGGGCTACGAGCTGACCGTCGGCAAGCCCCAGGTCGTCACCCGCGAGTTCGACGGACACGTGCACGAGCCGGTCGAGCGCATGACGATCGACGTGCCCGACGAGTACGTCGGCGTCGTCACCCAGCTGCTCGCCCTGCGCAAGGGCCGCCTGGAGCAGATGGTCAACCACGGCACCGGCTGGGTGCGCATGGACTACCTCGTCCCGGCCCGCGGCCTCATCGGCTTCCGCACGGAGTTCCTCACCGAGACCCGCGGGACCGGCCTGATGCACCACGTCTTCGACCGCTACGAGCGCTGGGCCGGGGAGCTGCGCACCCGCCCGACCGGCGCGCTCGTGGCCGACCGCCCGGGGTCCGTCACGGCGTTCTCCTGCTTCCAGCTCCAGGAGCGCGGGGCGCTGTTCGTCTCGCCGGGCGACCCGGCCTACGAGGGCATGATCGTCGGCGAGAACGCCCGCGCGGACGACCTCGACGTCAACGCGGTCCGCGAGAAGCACCTCACGAACATCCGCTCTTCCACCGCGGACGAGCTCGTCCGGCTCACGCCGGCACGCGTGCTCTCGCTCGACCAGGCGCTCGAGTTCCTGCGCGAGGACGAGTGCGTCGAGGTGACGCCGTCAGCGGTGCGGCTGCGCAAGGTGGTTCTCGACGGGACGCAGCGCATGAAGGCCGCGCGGCGCGCGAAGGCCGCCGCCGGCAGCTAGCCGGAGCCCGGGGCGGGCAGGCCCGGCAGCCCCGCTCGCGCCTTACGGCGCCGGAGTCCGCGGGTACCCGGACGCCCGCTGATGCTCCCAGACCACCCGCCGCGCTCCGTTCAGCACGAACGTCCGGGCGAGAGCCGTGGGCTTCTGATCCAGGAGCCGCGCGGCACGAGCCAGCGTCTCGTAGTCGCGCACCCGCAGCCGGATGTTGAGCTGGCGGAATCCGGGCCGCTTGGCCGCGCGTGTCGGCACGGGCCCAGGCGCCGGCGACACGGGATCGCGGCGCGCCGCCGTGCGAACGGCGTCCTCGATGTCGAAACGCAGCAGGATCGCCTCCCCGAGCAGCGTCAGCCCGGGTGTCGTCTCGACCGATGTCGTTCCGAACAGGACCTGCTGGGCTTGCCGCTCCGGAATCAGCGCGAGGGCCGGCGGCCAGGCGGCCCGGTCGATCTGCGCGAGGTCCGGGATGACGCCGTAGTCGGGGTGTCGCACGGTTGGCCAGGGCGGCTCGGAGGCTCGACGGGGCCCCGGCGACGACGACCAGGGGCGGGGATGCTCTTCGAACATGGCTAGCCGGGACTAGCAGTTTTGGAGTAGTCGTGGCTAGCCACTGCCGAAGAGTGGCATGCGTCCGCGCGCCGCTGGGGCTCGCTCTGTGACGAATGTGCTGAGGACCTGCGCAGGATCTGCGCAGACGGCGGGCCCGTACACTGGGGCGCATGGCTTCAGAGCGACAGATCGACGTCGGCGGCGTGAAGATCGGGGGCGGCGCGCCGGTCGCCGTGCAGACCATGACGAAGACGGAGACCGCGAATCTCCAGGCCACGCTCGACCAGATTCGGCGCTGTGCCGAGGCGGGCGCGGACATCGTTCGCGTGGCGGTCCCGCGCGACGAGGACGTCGAGGCGCTCAAGACGATCGTCGTGGAGTCGCCGGTGCCGATCATCGCCGACATCCACTTCAACTACACGCTCGCGCTCAAGGCCATCGACGCCGGTGCCCACTGCATCCGGCTCAACCCGGGCAACATCGGCGGGCCGGACAAGGTCGCGCAGGTCGCCGAGCGGGCGGCGGCCGCAGGCACGCCGATGCGAATCGGCGTGAACTCGGGCTCGCTGCCCAAGCACCTGCACGACCTCGAACGTGAGAGCCCGGTGGAGGCGCTTGTCACCGCGGCGACGGAGTTCGTCGAGCTGATGGAGCGTCTGGACTTCACGGACTTCAAGGTCTCGATCAAGTCGACGAACGTGCCGAACACGATCGCGTCGAACCGCCTCCTGGCCGAGCGCATCCCGTACCCGCTGCATCTTGGGATCACCGAGGCGGGGACGAAGTGGTCGGGGTCATTGAAGTCCGCGGTCGGCCTCGGGACCCTCCTCGCTGACGGCGTCGGCGACACGATCCGCATCTCGCTGTCGACGTTCCACGCCGAGGAGGAGGTGAAGGTCGGCTGGGAGATCCTCAAGGCGCTGCAGCTGCGCGAGCGCGGCCCGGTGCTCATCGCGTGCCCGACCTGCGGTCGGCTGCAGTTCGACATGGACACCGTCGTCGCCGAGATCGAGCGCCGGCTCGAGGCTTACGCGGACCCGATCGAGGTCGCGGTGCTCGGCTGCGCGGTCAACGGCATTGGCGAGGCCTCGCACGCCGATTTCGGCATCACCGGCGCGAAGAACGAGGGGCTGATCTTCAGTCGCGGAAAGCCGCTGCGCAAGGTCCCGACCGATCAGCTCGTCGACATCCTGTTCGAGGAGATCGACAAGTACGAGACGACGAAGAAGGTCGCGGTGGACCAAGCCAGCGCGGCCGAAGGGGCCGAGTGGCTCGCCCAGATCGAGGCCGAGAACGCTGGCGAGCTGACGCCCGAGCGTCTCGCGGCGCTCGAGGCGGCCAAGCAGGACGGCGACGCCGAGGAGGCCGAGCTGCTCGACATCATCCGCCCGGCCCTCGACGAGGGCCAGAGCCCGACCGCCGGGCGCCGGTTCACGCGGGCGTAGCGGCGGGCCTCCCCACGACGCCGGCTCCGGCGCGGCCTCGCGCTACGGCGTTACGGCGGCCCGGCGTTCCGCGGCCGAGGCGGTCACTCCGCCGGAGCCCGATCCGCCCCCGGACGAAGGCGCGCCGCCGCCGGTGTTCGTGCCGGCCGGGAGCTTCCCGGAGGCGCCGACGGCCAGCGCCAGGGCGGTGTAGGTCGGAAGGACCTTGGTGCTGTCCGTGCTCGTGACGCTGGAGTCCCAGACCTTGCGCTGCCCTGCCGCACACGGCGACTTGCCCGCGGGGCCGCATGCGACGGGGTCGGCTGCCATGTACCAGACGAGCTGGCGCACGCCCTGGCTGCGGACCAGACGGACTGCGCTCCCAGCCCACTTGGCGCGCTGGGACTCGGGCTGCGCGTAGATGCCGCCTCGCAGGTAGGCGAACTCGGTGTAGTAGAGCGGCGGAACGCCACCCGCCGGCGTGCGGAGGGCCCGCTTGCGCGCGAGATCACGCAGGATGGCCTGGATCTTCGGCGTGTTCGAGATCCCCCAGTAGCGGGTGTCCTTGCCTCCGGGGGGCACGAAGAACTGGAACGGGTGGTGGGCGACGCCGTCGGCCTTCAGGCCCGCGCCGGCCGGCGCCATCGCCTTGAGGAACTCCATCGGATCCTTGCCCTTGTTCTTGGCGGATGTGAACTCGCCCAGCAGGACGCGGTTGGCGGGATCGACGCTCTTGACGGCGTTGTAGCCGGCGATGTAGAGCTTCCTGTAGAGCGCGGCTCGGGCCTGGACGGATCCCGGTCGATTGATGTTCCCAGTCGTCGTCAGGAACGTCGGGAGGTTCGGCTCGTTGTCGATCGAGTAGGTCCGCACGCGGCCCTGGAAGTGCCGGGCGATCGACCCCACGAAGGCCCCCATATGCGACGGCTTCGTGTTCTTGTAGCTGAGGTAGCTGTTCCCCGGGTTCGGCGGCGCGTAGTAGTACGCCGGGATGATCGTGAACTGCACCTTCATGCCCTTGGCGCGAATGGCATTGACCGCGCTGTCCCACATCGCGAACGACCGTCCGGCGGCGAGGTACTTGTCGTAGGCCACGTTGACGCGGATTGACTTGACGCCCATCGCCTTGGCGCGATCGAGGGCCAAGTCCCGGTTGCCCCAGAACTTGAGCAGGAAGACGGCGTCATCCTGGGTCGCAAGCTCGAAGGCACCCTGAGCCGTGGCGGCCGTCGGCACGACGAGCAGGCCCGTGATTCCGAGGAGGAGCGCCAGGCGGCGGAGGGTGCGGGTCATCGTCTCTCTTTCGGTTCTCGGTGACGGCGAGGCCCGCGAGCGACCTTCACGGCGGGCGATGCTGGGGGAGGGCCGTTGACCGCGAGCCCTCCAGACTGCGGCGATCGACTCTAGCGAACCGATCCGGCGGCAGGGGCCGCTACTCCTCGAACGCCGGGCTGGCACGGAAGTTGCGGTCGGGGGCGGGATCCTGCACCTGGCGCCCCCGACGGGGGCGCCAGCTACCCTTGCGCGCCGTGGCTGCTCCCCTGATTCCGACCCGGGCCCGCCGGGCCGCGCTCGCCGCTGCGGCGGCGCTGGCCGGGCTCGCCGCCGTCGCGCCGTCTGCCGGCGCGACGTTCTCCTACCTGCGCGAGCCGACCGACCAGCTCGGCCTGCCGGGCTACGTCGCCGGGGCCTCGGTGCTCCCCAACCACGACCTGTACACGGGCTGGACCGAGTTCGGCGTGCGGGTCGGCAGCGACCGCCGCACGCTCTCGCCGGCGGGCCGCGACCTCGAGCAGGGCTGGATGCCGATCATCCGCACCCAGCAGGTGGACGGGCGGGTGCTCTACGTGTACCAGACGCTCATGAGCACCGTGGGGGGCCAGGAGGTCATCTTCGGGCGCGTCTCGGCGGTCAACCTCTCCCAGAAGGCGCGCAGCTCGGCTGAGGTCACCGCGGCGGTGCGCTTCAACGGGGGCGATCTCGTCAACCGCGGCACCCGGCGGGTGCGGAAGTTCCGCTTCCCCCGCAACGTCGCGCCCTCCCGGCCCGGGCTCTACCTCCAGCCCGGGGTCGACTTCAACGCCGCCGCCGTCTACGCGTTCAGCGGGCGCGCCCTCACCCGCGACGGGCAGGTGCTCTACCTGGCGCCGCCGACGCCGGCCGGCGGGTTCGTGAAGCAGACCGAGCGCCCGGGCACCGGTCCCGTCGTGCCCAAGACGACCTTCGGCGAGACGAACTACCAGTTCGACCTCAAGCCCGGTCAGACCGCGAACCTCGACTTCAAGCTGCCGGTCGTCCCGGTGCCTGCCGGCAGCCCGGCCCAGGCCGCGGTCGACGCGGCGAGCTACGACGCCGCCCGCGACAGCCTCATCGCCAGCTGGACCCGGCAGCTCGCGCCGGCCATGCAGGTGGAGCTGCCCGAGCGCAAGGTGCAGGACGCCTACTACGCGAGCCTGGCCACGATCCTCCAGAACCGCTACCGGCTCGCCAACGGCCAGTGGGTGCAGACCGTCAACAAGCTCCGCTACCACGCCTTCTGGCTGCGGGACGCGTCGATCATGACCCAGGCGCTCGACCTGGTCGGCCTGAATGGGCTCGCCCGCCAGAACCTGGACTTCTTCCTTGGCTGGCAGGAGCCGTCGGGCCAGTTCATCTCGCGTCCGGAGCAGTTCGACGGCCACGGCCAGACCCTCTGGGCCTTCGCGGAGCACGTGCGGCGCACCGGCGACCTGGGCTTCGCCCGCAAGGTGTACCCGGCAGTGAAGCGGGCAATGGCCTGGCTGGCCGCCGCCCGGGCCGCGGACCCGCTCAAGCTGCTGCCGCCGGTCACCACGCCCTACGACAACGAGCTCGTGCCGGGCCATCTCCCCGGGGACAACTTCTGGGGCCTGGCCGGGACGAAGGGCGCCATCGATCTCGCCACCCGGCTCGGCGACAAGGCGAGCGCCGCCGCCTGGTCACGCCAGTACGGCGAGTACCGCGCGACGCTCCTGCGCCTGGTCCGCGCCGCCGCCGCGACCACCGGCGGCTGGGTGCCGCCGTCGCTGGACCACAAGGGCGGCCAGGACTGGGGCAACGCCTGGCTCATCTACCCCGAGCCCGTGGTCGCCCTGGACGACCCGCTGGTGACCGCCACGCTGCGGCACCTGCGCTCGCGCCGGCGGGAGGGGATCTCGACGTTCTTCTACTCCGGCCAGCGGTGGATCCACGCCTATCTCGGCTTCCGCGTCATCGAGACCGAGCTGGCCCGCGGCGAGCAGCAGAAGGTCGTCGACGGGCTGTATGGCGAGCTGGCGCACACGAGCTCGACCCACCAGGGCTGGGAGCTCGCGCTGCCGAGCACGCGGACCGTGGTCGACGCCACGGCGCCGCACGGGTGGTTCAGCGCCGAGTACGTCGCGCTGCTGCGCAACCTGCTCGTGCGCGAGGCGGGCCCGTCCACGATCCAGCTCCTGTCCGCCACGCCGACCGCCTGGCTGCGTCCGGGGCAGACCATCGCCGTGCGGAACGCGCGGACGGAGCGCGGGCCGCTGAGCTTCCGCCTCGAGGCGACCGACGGCGGCGCCACCCTGAGCTGGTCGTCCAAGCTCAGCGCCGGCACCCGCCTGGTCTTCACGGTGCCGGCGGGGGCCCGCAGCACGAGCGCGCCCGGCCTGAGCGCCGACCGCAAGACGATCGTGCTCCGGGGCGCGCGCGGATCGATCCAGCTGCGCTGGCGCCTCGCCCCGCCGATCCCCACCTTCGAGTCCACGGCGCTCGCGCTGCGCACCGAGATCGAGCAGGGCAGCGCGAAGACTGCCGCGTCGGGCGCCGACCAGGCCGCGGGCGTCAGCGGCTGACGGGCGGAGGCGGGCGCCGTGGGCGCCGCCCCCGCTGGTTCCTGTCAGCCGGTCACGAACCTAGGCGCCGCCGGCCGCCGCATAGCGCTCGGCGACCTTCGCCCAGCTGACGGTGTTCCACCACGCGTCGAGGTAGTCCGGGCGGCGGTTCTGGTACTTCAGGTAGTAGGCGTGCTCCCAGACGTCGACGCCCAGCAGCGGCGTCTGGCCATTCGAGATCGGGTTGTCCTGGTTGGCCGAGCCGACGACGGCGAGGCCTGACCCGTCGTGCACGAGCCAGGACCAGCCCGACCCGAACTGGTTGACGCCCGCGGTCTTGAGCTTGTCCTGGAAGCTGGCGAAATCGCCGAAGGCGGCGTCGATGGCGGCGCCGAGCGCGCCGTCGGGCGCGCCGCCGCCGTCGGGGGACATCGACTCCCAGAAGAGCGAGTGGTTGTAGTGCCCGCCGCCGTTGTTCCGCACGGCGGTGCGCTTGTCCTCGGGGATCGAATCGAGGTTCTTCAGGATGTCCTCGATCGCGGCATCGGCCTGGGCGGTGCCCTCGAGCGCGGCGTTCACCTTGTCGACGTAGGCCTGGTGGTGCTTGTCGTGGTGGATCCGCATCGTCTGCTCGTCGATGTGGGGCTCGAGCGCGTCATAGGCGTAGGGAAGCGGTGGGACCTCGAAGGCCATGTGGCCTCTCCTTTGTGTTGCGGGGATCGTGGCGCAGGCGCTGCGGCCTGCCCGCCGTGTCTATCACACGCGCTGCGCACTGAAACCTCGGCGGCGGGCCGGCACGGTACGGTTCGCGACCGATGGCCCGGCTCTCCGAGTACTTCCTGCCCACCGAGCGCGAGGCGCCCGCCGACGCGGAGGCGCTCTCGCACAAGCTCATGGTCCGGGCCGGGCTGATCCGCCAGGTCGGCACCGGGCTGTGGTCGTGGCTGCCCGCGGGCTGGCGTGTCCACGAGAAGGTCGTGCAGATCGTGCGCGAGGAGCTCGACGCGATCGGCGGCCAGGAGATGCTCATGCCGGTCCTGCTGCCGGCCGAGCCGTGGAAGCGGTCGGGCCGGTACGGGATCGACGAGCTCTTCAAGCTGCACGACCGCAAGGGCGCCGAGATGGTGCTCGCGATGACGCACGAGGAGATCGTCACGCTCCACGTCGCCCAGGTCGTGCGCTCCTACCGCGACCTGCCGCTGATCCTCTACCACTTCCAGACCAAGGAGCGCGACGAGCCGCGCCCGCGGGCCGGCGTCCTGCGGACCCGCGAGTTCATCATGAAGGACTCCTACACCTTCGACCGCGACGCCGAGGGGCTGGCCGCCGGCTACGACAAGCACGTCGTGGCCTACGACCGGATCTTCGAGCGCCTCGGCCTCGAGTTCTACCGGGTCGAGTCCGACGTCGGGATGATGGGGGGGACCGGCGCGCACGAGTACATGGCGCCCTGCGCGGCCGGAGAGAACGAGGTGGCCCTGGCGCCGGGCTATGCGGCCAACGTGGAGATCGCCAGCGCCGAGGCGGCCCCCGTGGACCTGCCGGCGGCCGGGCCGGCGCCGCAGCGTGTCTCCACGCCGGGGCAGGCCACGGTCGAGCAGGTGTCGCAGGCGCTTGGCGTCCCGGCTGCGGGGCTCCTCAAGGCCTTCCCCGTCGTGTCGCCCGAGGGCGAGATGACGGTCGTCGTCGTGCGGGGCGACCACCGCGTCAACGAGATCAAGCTGCGCAACGTGCTGCGCGCCGACGTGCGCGCAGCCCGGCCGGAGGAGGTCGCCGAGCGGCTCGGGCCGCCCGGGTTCATCGGCCCCGTGGGCACGGAGCTCCCGGTCCTGCTCGACGCCGCCGTGGCGCCGGGCCACGGGTACGTCTGCGGCGCGAACGAGCCCGACGCCCACCTGCGGGACGTGCAGCCGGGCCGGGACTTCGCCTACGAGACCGGCGACGTGCGGACGGTCGAGGCCGGCGACCTGGTCGGCGGCAGCCCGATCCGCATCGAGGCCGCCATCGAGGTCGGCAACATCTTCAAGCTCGGCACGCGCTACTCCGAGCCGCTCGGCGCGACCTACCTCGACGAGCACGGGGCCGAGCAGCTGATCTGGATGGGCTCCTACGGCATCGGGCCGGCGCGAATCGTGGCCGCCGCCGTCGAGCAGTTCGGTGACGAGCAGGGGATCGCCTGGCCGCGGGCGATCGCGCCGTTCGACGTGCACGTCGTGGCGCTCGGCAAGCCCGACACGCCGGAGCGGGCCGCCGCCGACGCGCTCTACGGCCAGCTCGGCGAGGCCGGCCTGCAGGCCCTCTACGACGACCGTGATGCCGGCGCGGGAGAGAAGTTCGCCGACGCCGAGCTGCTCGGCTGCCCGCTGCGGGTGACGCTCGGCCGCCGCGGCCTGGAGTCCGGCGAGCTCGAGGTGCAGGCGCGCCGGGGCCTCGAGGCCCGTCCGGCCATCGCCCTGCCCGGCGCCGCCGCGGCGATCGGCGAGCTGTGGCGGACGCTCCCGTAGGCGCGCGGCGTCCGCTGACGCTGCGGCGCCTGGTCGGCCTCGACCGCTCGGGGCCGCCGCCGCCGCAGACGCTGCCGGGCCAGCCGCTGAATCCCTGGACGATCCCGAATGCCATCGGCTTCGTCCGGCTCGCGCTCATCCCGGTCTTCCTGATCCTGGCCCTGTCGAGCTCGGACGGGGTGACGGCGGCCTCGGCCGTCATCTTCGCGCTCGTGGCCTGGGGCGACTACGCGGACGGCATCGCCGCCCGCGTGACGGGCCAGTACAGCCGGCTGGGGGCGATGCTGGACCCGGTGGTGGACCGGCTGCTCATCATCTCGGGCGTCGTGGTCTGCTACCGGTTCGAGCTGCTGCCGCGGTGGGCGCTGATCGTGCTCGTCGCCCGCGAGGCGTTCATGCTGATCGCCGGCCAGCTCATGGTGCGCCGCGGCGTCGAGCTGCGCATCAACTGGCCCGGCCGCCTCGGCGTGTTCCCAGTCATGTCGTCGCTGTTCTTCGCGCTCGTGGGGTGGACGACGTTCGCCACGGTGCTGCTGTACATCGGGCTGGCCTTCGTGCTCGTGGCCACGGCCCTGTACGTCCGGGACGGCGTTTCGCAGCTCCGCAAGGCGCCGCCCAGACCCTCAACTTGAGCTTGACCCCCGCCCGGCCGGGGGTATACTCGCGCTCCCCAACGGCCTCGAGGGAGATCGAATGGACACGTTTCCGGACCTCGGATCGCTCAACGACCAGGAGCTGAAGGACCTCATCCAGCAGCTCACGCAGGAGGAGGTCGAGATCTCCTATCGCCGCCGCATCCTGCACGGCAAGATCGACATCCTGCGCGCCGAGCTCGTGAGCCGCCTGCGCCAGAAGCACGAGGGCGGGGAGGAGATCCTCAGCCTCGCCGACGTCGGGACGCTGACCGACATCCTCGCGGGCCGCATGCCCCCGGCGAGCGACGACTAGCGGCCGCGAGCGAACGGAGCGATCGCCGTGGCGGTTCACTGCCCCGAGTGCGGCTTCGTCAACGTCGAAGGCGCGAACTACTGCCAGAAGTGCGGCGCGTTCGTGGGCCAGGAGGGCCCGGGCGAGCCGTCGACGGCGACCTACCGGGTCGGCGAGACCGGCGAGATCGAGGCCGTCGATCTCGACGAGGTCGTCGCCGAGGAGGGCGCGGCGCTCGTGATCCGGGCGGGCGGCGGCCGGGTGGGGGAGAGCTTCGCGCTCGACGGCGACCGCATGACGATCGGGCGCAACCCCGACTCCCACGTGTTCCTGGACGACGTCACGGTCTCGCGCGACCACGCGGTGCTCGTCAAGCGCGGCGGCGAGTGGCACCTCGACGACCTGGGGTCCCTGAACGGCACCTACGTGAACCGCCAGCGGGTCGACTCGCGGCGCCTGGAGGACGCCGACGAGCTCCAGATCGGCAAGTACAAGCTCACCTACCTCTCCCGATGACCACGCCCGCCTCCGTCTCCGACCCGCTCGACGCCCCGCCGGCCGACGGCGCCGACCGCGCCGCCGAGGGCCGCCCGCGCCCGAAGGCCCTGACGATCGGAGCCGTCTGCAAGGCGCTGGAGCCGGAGTTCCCGGACATCTCGATCTCGAAGATCCGCTACCTGGAGAACCAGAAGCTGCTCGCGCCGCGGCGCACGCCGGGCGGCTACCGGCTCTACTCGCAAAGCGACGTCGCGCGCCTGCGCACGATCCTGCGTCTCCAGCGCGACGAGTTCCTCCCGCTGCGCGTGATCCGCCAGGAGCTGGCCGGCGGGCGCACGGAAGCCGACGCGGCGCCCCCGGCGGGCCGCGGCAGCGCGCGCAGCCCGGTCCGGGCCGCGGTGGCGGCGAAGGATTCCGGCGCCCGCTACACGCTCGACGATGTCGCGGCCGAGACCGGCGCGCAGCCGCGCCTGATCGAGGAGCTCGTCGAGTACGGCGTCATCAAGGGCGAGCTGCGCGGCGGCGCCCGGACGTTCGACGAGACCGAGCGCGAGATCGTGCGCGCGGTGGCGGAGCTGGCCCGGCATGGCGTCGCCGGACGCAACCTGCGCGTGTTCCGGACCTCCGCCGACCGCGAGGCCGCCCTGCTGCAGCAGATCCTCGCTCCGGCGCTGCGCTCGCGCAATCCCGAGCGCCGCAAGGAGGCCGTCGAGACGCTGGAGAACCTCGCGGCGGTCGCCACGCACCTCAAGCACCTGCTGCTGATCCGCGATCTGCGCAAGCTCACCGGCTAGCCGATGCCCGCGGCGGCGGAAGAGGCCGGCCCGGCGCCCGACCTGCGGGCGCTCATCCGCGACATCCCCGGGTTCCCGCAGCCGGGGATCGTGTACCGGGACATCACGCCGCTCCTGCTGGACCCGCGCGCCCTCGGAAAGGCCGCGGAGGCGCTCGCCGGCTGGGCCCGGGGGCGCGAGGTCGACTACGTCGTGGCTGCCGAGGCGCGCGGATTCGTCCTGGGCGGGATGCTCGCCGAGCGGCTCGGCGCGGGGTTCATCCCGGCGCGCAAGCCCGGAAAGCTCCCGCACGAGACGGTCTCGGCGAGCTACGCCCTCGAGTACGGCCTCGACGCGCTCGAGGTCCACGCTGACGCGGTCTCCCACGGGGAGCGGGTCCTCGTGCACGACGACCTGCTGGCCACCGGCGGCACCGCCAAGGCGCTCTGCGACCTGGTCGGGCAGCTGGGCGGCCACGTCGCCGGCTGCGCCTTCCTGGTCGAGCTGAGCTACCTCGGCGGCCGCGGACGGCTGGCGCCGATCGACGTGCACGCGCTCGTCGGCTACGACGCGCCGTAGCATGCCCAGCGTCCGCCGATCGCGCACCGTGCCCGCCGCGCCGCCGCGGGTGTGGAAGGAGGTCGCCGACCCGCGCCGCCTGCGCAAATGGTGGCCGCGGGCGACGCGCGCCGAGGGCGTGGCCGACGACCACTGGACGCTGGTGTTCGTCACGAAGAAGGGCAAGACGCTGCGGGCCGACTACCGGGTGCTCGAGGACGATCCGCCCCGCCGGCGGTCCTGGTATCAGGAGCTCGAGGCGTCGCCGTTCGAGCGTCTGCTGAGCGAGCACGTGACGGCCGTCACCGTCGACGAGGCGCCCGGCGGCTCCGATGTCACCATCGAGATCCGCCAGCGGCTGCGGGGCATCAGCCGGCTCGGCTCCCCGATCGTGCGCCGCGCGTCGCGGCAGCTCATCGACGAGGCGCTCGACGGGCTCGCGGCTGCGGTCGGCCGGTGAGCGGCGCCGATCAGGCGGCGAGGCGCCCGCGGAGCACGATCGTGCCCGGCGACGTCGGCAGGTCCCGCGCGTTGGCCGGGACCGCTTCCTTGCTCACCACGAGCTCGCGGTACTTGGCCGCGTCGTCCGGATAGGGCGAGCGGGCCGCGAAGCGGCCGTTGCTCCCGACGCGGGTCGGCACGAAGCCCAGCAGCTTGGCGCGCGCCTTGGAGGAGTAGAGCCACACGGCGAACGTGCCGGCGCCGACGCCCTGCCCGGCGATCACCATGGCCTTCTGGTTGCCGGACGCGAGGACACGGGCGAGGCCGGCGGCGTTCTTGCCTGCGGCCCCGGTGGGCAGCAGGTTGATCTGGGCGATCGTGCGCGGCGCGCCGCTGGCGTCCTTGGTGCTCGTCTTCGTGCCGGAGCTGTCATCGCCGGAGAAGACCCCGGCCAGCGCGAGGATGCCGACGACCGCCGCGACGCCGAGGATCCCGATGAGGATCGCGCCGCCGAGGCGGGAGCTGCGGGGGCCGCTGCGGGCCAGCGCGCCGGAGCCCACGGGCGCGGGGGCGTCCGCGGCCGCGCCGTTTCCGCCTTCGGCTGGGATCGGCGGGAGGGCATCCGGAGCTGACGGGCGCAGCTCGGCCGCCACGACGCGCGCCCAGGCCCGGGCGCCGGGCGAGTCGGCGAGGTACTCCCGCGTGGCGCGGCGGTCGACGTCGTCGTCCTGGCCGAGCAGGTAGTCCGAGATCTCGCCGCGCCGGGCCGGCGTGAGGCGCCGGCCGCCCTCGGGCCCGAGCCGGTCCAGGGCCGTGTGGGCCCGCTGGCGCACGTCGTCGGCGTCGAGGCCGAGGAGGTCGGCGATCTCGTCGTAGCTCTTGCCCTGCGCCAGAATGAGCTGGAGCACCGCGGTCTGCTCGGGAGCGAGCTTGTCGAGTCCGGCCATGACGCGGGAAGGGTAGTCGAGCGCCAGGCTCGGCGGCGCGGCCGCTACAGTCCGGCGCCGATGACGGAGCTCAGCCGCCCACCCGGCCTGCCGCCTGGCTTCGACGACCTCATCGGGCTCGCCTACGACGAGCTCACCGAGGAGCTCGTCCGCGCGCACCTGCCGGTCCGGCCCGAGATCAAGCAGCCGGCGGGCCTGGTGCACGGCGGCGTGTATGCGGCGATTGCCGAGTCGATCGCCTCGGCGGCCACGTACGTCGCCGTCGCCCCGGGGGGCAAGATCGCCATGGGGCTGGCGAATCAGACGAGCTTCCTGCGGCCGATCACCGAGGGCACCGTGAACGCGGAGGCGCGGCGGCGCCATCGCGGCCGCACGACCTGGGTGTGGGACGTCGAGATCACCGACGACGCCGGCCGCCTGTGCGCCCTGACGCGCATGACGGTCGCAGTCCGCGACCCCGCCTGAGCGAGCCGGGTCAGCCGCGGTAGCGGTTGGTGATCGGCATCCGGCGGTCGCGTCCGAAGGCCTTCGGCGTGATCTTGATTCCGGGCGGCTGCTGGCGGCGCTTGTACTCGGCGCGGTCGACGAGCCCGATGCTGCGCTCCACGGCCTCGGCCGGCAGGCCCGTGGCCACGAGGGCCGCGCGCCCGAGATCGTCCTCGACGTAGCCCTCGAGGATCGCGTCGAGGACCTCGTAGGGCGGCAGCGAGTCCTCGTCCTTTTGCCCGGGGCGCAGCTCGGCGCTGGGTGCGCGCTCCAGGATCGAGGGCGGGATCGGCCCCGGCCGGCCATCCGAGCCGGCGTTCCGGAGCCGGGCGAGCCGGTAGACGAGGGTCTTCGGGCAGTCCTTGATGACGGCGAAGCCGCCGGCGCTGTCCCCGTAGAGCGTGCTGTAGCCCACCGACATCTCGGACTTGTTCCCGGTCGTGATGACCAGCCAGCCGTAGGCGTTCGAGAGGGCCATGAGCAGGTTGCCGCGGATGCGGGCCTGGAGGTTCTCCTCCATCAGGCCCGTGTCCTGGCCGGCCACCGCAGCCTGGAGCGCCTCGCGGTAGGCCGCCATCGTCTCGCCGATCGGCACGTCGAGGCACTGCACGCCGAGGCTGGCGGCGAGGGTGCGGGCATCCGCCTGGGTCTCGGGCGACGAGTAGGGAGAGGGCATCACCACCGCCGTGACGTGGCCCGGCCCGAGCGCGTCGGCGGCGAGGCAGGCGACGAGCGCCGAGTCGATGCCGCCCGACAGGCCGAGCACGACGTGCCGGAAGCCGTTCTTGGCGACGTAGTCGTGCAGCCCGAGGCACAGCGCGGCATAGACCTCGGGATCGGGCTCGAGCAGCGGCGCCAGGCGCGGCGCGGGTGCGCGCCCGGCGGCAGGCGGCAGCGCCCCGGTCTGCGCCACGACCGCGACGTCCGCCGGGGTGCGGCGGGCCTGGGGGCGGTGGCCGGGATCGCGCAGGCGCGCCGCGGCCGCGGCGCCCGGGTCGATCTCGCAGATCAGCAGCTCCTCGGCGAACTGGGCGGCGCGCGCGACGATCGTCCCCTCGTGATCGATGACGAGCGAGTGGCCGTCGAACACCAGCTCGTCCTGCCCGCCGACGAGGTTGCAGTAGGCGAGCGGCACGAGGCTGTCGCGGGCCCGCTGGCGGAACATCTCCTCGCGCAGCGTGCCCTTGCCGGCGTGGTAGGGGGAGGCCGACAGGTTCAGGACGAGCGTGGCGCCGGCCAGTGCCTCGTCGGTCAGCGGCGGCCCCGGCTCCCAGATGTCCTCGCAGATCGTCACGCCGATGCGCAGGCCGCCGGCGTCGATCAGGCCGCCGCGCGGGCCGGACTGGAAGTAGCGCTGCTCGTCGAAGACGCCGTAGTTCGGAAGGTAGACCTTGCGGTAGAAGCCCTGGACCGCGCCGTCCGCGAGGATCGCCGCCGCGTTGTAGACGTCCTCGGCCCGCTCGGGGACGCCGACGAGCGCCACGATGCCCTGGGCCTCGGCAGCCACGCGGTGCAGCGCGGCCTGGGCGGCGGCCAGGAAGTCCTCACGCAGCAGCAGGTCCTCGGGCGGATAGCCGGTGAGCGCGAGCTCGGGGAAGACGACGACCTGGGCGCCGGCCTCGCGTGCCGCCGCGAGGTCGCGCCGGATCAGCGCCTCGTTCCCGGCGAGGTCGCCGACGGTGGGGTTGATCTGGGCGAGGGCGAGGCGCACGCCAGGAAGTATTCAGGAGCGGCTACTGGCCGCTGCCGCGGCCGAGCCAGAAGTCGGCAAACGCGCCCAGCGCCGGATCGCCCGCCGACGGCGCCGGCTGCAGGTGGCGCCAGGCGGCGGCCGTCACGCCGCGGGTGCCGGGGCGGCGGGCGAGGATCACCGCCTGGCCGGCCGCCGCGAGCTGCGGGTCGAACGGACCGGCCACGCGGTCGGCGAGCGCGGCGAGGCCCGGCGGCGGGGCGGAGGTCCCGTAGAAGAGGATCACGTTCCCGGCGGCGAGCGCCGTGAGGATCTGGCTGTCGGTGAGCTCCCGGCGGTCCCTCGCGACGGGGACGCGGGCATGGGGCCCGCTCGTCGGCGGCGAGCTGTTGTAGGGCCGCGGCGGCCTCTGGCCGGGCGCGAGCGGCGCGCTGCCCTGGTTCGCGTAGGCGATGCCGGGGCCGGCGCTTTCCGAGAACGTGGCCTTGTCGCGGGAGTTGAGGAACAGCAGGATCCCGATCACGCCCGCGGCAGCGACGAGCAGCGCCACCCCGAAGGAGAGGGCCTTGCGCATGGCCGCCTACGGCGTGCCGGCGCGGTCGGCCCGGTGCGCGCCGCGGACGGCCGGGCGCGAACGCGGCATCTCGAAGCCCAGCGGGGGCCGGGCGTGCGGATCGTGGCCGTGCGCCTCGAGGCCGGCGGCGATCGCGAGCTCGTCGATGGCCTGCCCGAGGTCCAGCGCGACGTCCTCGAGGTCGGGGAGGGCGTCGAAATCGCCGAGCAGCCCGAAGTTCAGCCGGCCCGCGTAGCTCATGATCGCGATGCCGAGCGCCTGCTTGGCGGCCAGCGGCACCTGCGGGTAGATGGACTCGAGCCGGCGGCCGAGGACGTAGAGCGGCATCTGGGGGCCCGGCACGTTCGTCACGACGAGGTTGAAGAACCGCTGCTGGGGCGTGAGCCGCGAGGCCTGGGCCATGATCGTCGGCGGCGCGAAATCCGAAAGGGACGTGATCACGTCGGCGCCGACGGCCTGGCCGGACTCCTTCAGCTGCGCCATCGCGGCGCTCACGATGCCGAACGCCTCGACGGGGTCCTCGACGCCGACGGGGAGCGGGGCCCACATCGCGGCGACGCGGTTCCCGAGCGCGCCGCGCTCGACGTCGGCGCGCACCGAGACCGGCACCATCGCCTTCAGGGTCAGATCGGCCGTCACGACCCCGCGGCGCTCCCGCAGGAATCGCCCGATCGCGAGCGTGACGGCGGCCAGCACGACATCGTTGACCGTGCCGCCCAGCTCGTTCTTGATCGCCTTGAAGCGAGACAGGTCGCCCTCCACCCACGTGAACCGGCGGTGCGGGCCGATGGGCACGTTGAGCGGGGTGTCGGGCGCCGCCGCGGCAATGCCCGCCCAGGCAAACGCGCCGACGCCCTCGAGCTCCTCCTTGACCCGGTTGAACACCCGCCGCGGCCCCCGGAGCGTCGCGCGCACGCCGCGGGCGATCTCGCCGGGCAGCGTGGAGCGCTCCAGCAGCGCGTCGGCCAGGAGCTGGGCGTCGCTCGGCAGCGGGCGCGGGATCCACTGCCGCTCGGGCGGCGGAGTCGGCGCCGGCTCGGGCGCGGTGTCGAAGAGGACGGTGGTGATGTCCACCCCGGAGACGCCGTCGACCAGGCAGTGGTGGGTCTTGGCGATGACGGCGAAGCGGTCGCCATCGAGCTTGTCGACCAGCCAGAGCTCCCACAGCGGCTTGTCGCGGTCGAGCTCCTGGGCGAAGACCCGCCCGGCGAGCCGCTTGAGCTCATCTTCGCTGCCGGGACGCGGGAGCGACGTGTGCCGGACGTGGTAGGCCGCGTTGAAGTGCGGGTCGTCGACCCAGACGGGCCGGCCCTGGCCGAACGGGACGAACGCCAGCCGCTGGCGGTAGCGGGGCACGAGGTGCAGCCGGCCCTCGACGTGAGCCAGGAACTCGTCGTAGCCGGGCGGATCGCCCTCGAACACGAGCACCGACCCGACGTGCATGTGCGCCGAATCCCGCTCGAGGTGCAGGAAGGACGTGTCGAGGCCGGTGAGCCGGTCGGGGTTCGCCATTCGGCGATTCTCGCGCACATCGCGGCGGGGGCGCAAACTCGCGGTCCGGGGCGACCTTGCCGGGCGCGCTGTTTGACAAAGCCTCAACGAACTGTGTAAGGTTCTCCACGGCCCAGCGCCCTCACCAGACCGGAGACCTCTGATGGACCTCAGCCGCCCCGACAGCTTCGAAGCCGCCTATGCCGAGCACGCCCGCGGGGTCTACGGCGCCGCGTACCGGATCCTCGGCAATGCGGCGCAGGCCCAGGACGTCACGCAGGACGTCTTCCTGCGGATCTGGCGAACGCCGGGCCGGTTCGACGCGAAGCGCGGCGAGCTCGGGAGCTACCTGCGGCTCATGGCCCGCAGCCGCGCCCTGGATCTGTGGCGCGAGGGCCAGGCCGCCGGGCGGGCCAGCGACCGCCTCAAGCTCGTCGTCGCCCGCGACGACGGGCGCGTCGACGAGCAGCCCGAGGCCGCGAGCGAGCGCACCGACGTGCGCGGACGTGTGCGCGACGCGCTGCGGTCGCTGCCGGCGCCGCAGCGTGAGGCGCTCGTCCTGGCCTACTGGGGCGGGCTGACGGCCGACGAGATCGCCCGGCGCGCCGACGTGCCGCTCGGCACGGCCAAGAGCCGCATCCGGCTCGGCCTGGCCAAGCTGCGCGAGCAGGTCGGGCCGGAGCTCGAGCTCGCCGCCTGAATCGCCGGCAGGCCGCGCCGGCGCGACGAAATCCTGCAATTCGAGGGGACGCCGATTGCGGCGGTGTGGGTGACTGCACACATCGGCGGGCCGCGTGCGCTACCCTGGCGAACAGTTGTTCGACCAGCCGAGCCGTTCCTGCACGACGCGGGGACGGACGGGGGACCCACTGCCGGACCGGATGATCCCGGGCCGGATGGGGCGAATCGGCCGCTGCTGCGGTAGCGACTCTCGGCGATGCGCCAGACGCGCATCGCGGTGAGCCGCGAGCCCGACAGCTAACTCCGTAGGCGCCCGGTCGGCAGATCCAAGGAGGACCTCACGTGAGGCCGCAACCGAATCTGCGCGCTGCGCGCACCGCTGCGGCGGCCGCGCTGGCCGCCACCGGCATCGCCGCCGCGATGCCCCATCCCGCCGCTGGCGCGGCGACCGCCTCGCCGTCGACGCCGTTCCGGCGGTCGGGATCAGCCTGTCCGACTCGACCCTGCGGGCGGGCGATTCCGTTCGCGTCGCGGGCCGCACGTCGGCCCGCCAGGGCGGGCGGACGATCGCCCTCGAGTTCCGCCGCGCCGGTAAGGGCTGGCGGACCGCCGCCGTCACCCGCGTCGGTCGGGACGGGCGCTTCCGCTTCGCCGTGCGGGCCCGCCACTCCGGATCGCTGCGCGCCGTGCTGCGGGCAGCCGTCGCCTCGGACGGGCCGACCGCGGAACCGCCATCCGCAGCCAGGCCGCGGCGTCTCCGTGTCGGCAGCCGTGCTCCGGCCCGCCCGCGACGTCGGCGTGCATCATGGCCGGCGCGCCGTGCTGAGCGGCGTCCTGGCCCCGCGCACCCCCGGGCGCGCGGTGACGCTCGAGCAGCATCGCCACGGCACCTGGAGCCGCGTCGCCCGGGCCACGACGGACGCCCGCGGCGTCTTCCGCTTCCGGTTCACCCCCAAGGAGGTCGGCAGCTGGCCGCTGCGCGTGCGCTTCGGCGGGGACCGCGCCAACGCCGGCACCGTGCGCCGGGTCGGACGGCTGAACTCCTTCCGCAGCAGCCTGGCGTCGTGGTACGGCGCCTACGGCGGCGCGGTCGCCTGCGGCGGCACGCTCGGGTACAACGAGATGGGCGTGGCCCACAAGTGGCTGCCCTGCGGCACCCGCCTGACCATCCGCTATCACGGGCGGACCGTGCAGGCGAAGGTCATCGACCGCGGGCCCTACGCCGGCGGCGCGAGTTCGACCTCAGCGGCGCCGTGGCCCGCAAGCTGGGCTTCGGCGGGGTCGGCCTCATCGAAGTCACGCGCTGACCGCCAGCCGTCTCGTCACGCAGCACGCGGGCGCCCTCCGGGGCGCCCGCATTCGTTCCGGGACCGCCGCGGGGGCGCGTAGCCTGCCCGCCATGCCCGACGTGGCGGCCGCCGACCCGACGCCGGACACCGCCCCTGCCGGCCCGCCCGGCCGCCGCGCCGGGCCGCGCCGTGTCATCGCCCACTGCGACATCGACGCGTTCTACGCATCGGTCGAGCTGCGCCGGCGGCCCGAGCTGCGCGGCCTCCCGCTCGTGGTCGCCGGCTCGGGCCCGCGGGCCGTCGTGACGACGGCCAGCTACGAGGCGCGCCGCTTCGGGATCGACTCGGCGATGCCGGCGGCCCGGGCGCGGGCGCTCTGCCCGCAGGCGGTGTTCCTCCCGCCCGACTTTGCCGCCTACCGGGCCACGAGTGTCGCCGTCTGGGAGCTCGTCGCCGCCCGCGCCGGCCAGATCCAGCAGGTGGGCATCGACGAGGCCTATCTCGATGTCACCGCCGTCGAGAAGCCCCTGCCGTTCCTCCGCGCCCTCGTGGCTGACGTGCGCGACGCCACGGGCATGACCGTGTCGGTGGGGATCGGGCCCTCCCGCCTCGTCGCCAAGACGGTCAGCGCCGCCTACAAGCCTGTCGCCTTTGCCGCACTCTCCCGCGAGGACGCGTGCACGCGGTTCGCCGGCGCCTCGACGCGCATCCTGCAGGGCGTCGGACCCAAGACCGCCGAACGCCTGGCCGCGATGGGCATCGAGACTGTCGGAGACCTCCAGCGCCACGACGAGGGCGCGCTCGCGCACCGGTTCGGCGCCCGGATGGGCGCCGACCTGGCCGCGCGCGCCTGGTTCTACGACGACTCCCCGGTCCGGCCGGTCGGGGCCGCGAAGTCGCGGTCCAACGAGACGACCTTCCCCGCCGATCTCGCCGACGCCGAGATCGAGGCAGAGCTGCGGCGGCTGGCCGAGGATCTCTGCGCCCAGCTGCGCCGCCGCGGCGTCGCCGGGCGCACGATCGGGATCAAGGTGCGCCTCGACGACTGGACCACCGTGACCCGCGCCCGGAGCCTCGGCCAGGCCACGAACGACCCGGAGGTCGTCGTGCCGGTCGTGACCGAGCTGCTCCGGGCCTACGCGCCGCCGAGGCCGGTGCGGCTGCTCGGCGTGCGGGTGGCCGCGTTCGCCGGGGAGGCGGCGCCGGAACCCGACGGTGCGGGGCAGCTCGCGCTGCCGATCACGTAGTCCAAAGCCGGAGCGGGGCGCCGGCTGGCGGGCGGCGCGTGCTGGCGCCTGGGTGCCGGTGTGGTGTCCGTGACGACGGGTCGCGGGATGGGGCCGAGTGCCGGGCCATGCGGGGCACCTGAGGGACGGCGGGGGCTGGGAGCCTCAGGGCGCTGGGCGTCGCGGCCTGGCCGGTTGGCTCGGCGCAGGTCATGCCAGGCAGCTGGGGGGATTCAGGCTCGGAGCCGTGCCCGGGTCGGGGGGCGCTCGTGATCGGCGGCGCGCCGCGCCCGCGGTGCCCGGGGGCGCCCGAACCCTCCGATGCGAACTTGAGCACTTCAACCACCGATTCGGTGGCTGGGACGCGCAAGAACGGCCCGGAGGGCGCAGTGGCGCAACTCTCTGCCGTGCTTCGTCACGCGCTTCGCGCGGTGTGCGGCGCGGCTCGCGCGACGAGTTGCAGCCGCGTGTCGCGATCGCGCGCGAACCCGCACGGCCCGGCCTCCCTCCCGGCACGGCCCGCACCCCTTCCCCTCGATGCCTCGCTCCGCGGTCCGGACACGCACCGAGGACACCCGCCACGTGCACGCGCCCGGGGCCGCGGCGGCCCATGTCCTCCGTCGCGCGGCCGTCCGAGATCCGCCGCGGCATTCCGTCCCGCCGCTCACGGCGGGACAACCCGCATCAGGCAGCTAGTACAGCGCCGTCGCGAGGCGCCGGCGGTACTCGCGCGCCACCGGGTGGTCGACGCCGAGTTCGTCGAGGGCGCCAACGATCACGCGCCGCAGGTCGTCCTTCGTCTCGCCGGCGGCGAGCGGGAGCTCGGCGAGCAGGGCATCGAGGCCGGCCTCGACCGAGCCTGCGTCGAGCTCCGTGAACGCCGCCGACACATCGGGGTCAGCGGCCTGCTCGAGCCGGATGCGTGCCGCAAGCGCTTCGGCGCCGAAGTCGCCGACGATGGGGTGGACGAGCTCGAGCGCGCCCTCGGAGTCGCCGCGGGCGTGCAGGATCCGGGCGAGAGCCGTCGCGGCGTCCGTGCGCGCGGGCTCGAGCTCGAGGGCCCGGCGCAGCGAGGCCTCGTCGCCGGCTCCCACGAGCCCGTCGGCCTCGGACGGGACCAGGGCGTCGAAGAACCGCTCGACGACGGCCGGCGGCTGCACGCCGACGAACTCCTCGACCACGGCGCCGTCCCGGAAGGCCTTGACGGCCGGGATGCCCTGGATCCCGAAGGCCTGTGCCAGGCGGGGGTTCGCGTCGGTGTCGAGCTTGGCCAGGACGACCTGGCCGGCGCGCTCCGCCTCGGCCCGCTCGAGCACCGGCCCGAGCTGGCGGCAGGGCGCGCACCACTCGGCCCAGAAGTCCACGACGACCGGCACCGAGCGCGACCGCTCGATGACCTCGGCGTCGAAGGTGGCTTCGCTGACGTCGACGGGCATGACGCAGAAGCGTACGAGACCGGTGCCATGCAAGCCTTCGCGCATGGCCGACACGACCGTGAGCGGCGCCGGCGGGCGGCTCGGCGCCACGATCACCGGGGACGGAATCCCGGTCGTGCTCCTGCACGGCCTGACCGCAACCCGCCGTTACGTCGTGATGGGCTCCCGTGTCCTCGAACGCTCCGGGCACCGGGTGGTGGCTTACGACGCCCGCGGGCACGGCGCCTCCGATCCGGCGCCCGCGCCGGCGGCCTACGGCTACGGCGAACTCGCCGCGGACCTCGAGGCCGTGCTCGACGCTGCCGGGCTGGCGCGGGCCGTGCTGGCCGGCGCGTCGATGGGGGCGCACACCGCGCTGCGCTTCGCCCTGGACCGGCCCGAGCGGGTGGCTGGCCTGTGCCTGATCACCCCGGCCTACGACCCGGCGGCGCCCGCCGACGCGGCGGCCCTGGCGGGCTGGGACGCGCTCGCGGCCGGGCTGCGCACCGGCGGGGCCGACGGATTCGTGGCGGCCTACGACCTCGCCGCCGTCCCCGCAGCGTGGCGGGCCACGGTCGAGACCGTGCTGCGCCAGCGGCTGGCCCGCCACGAACACCCCGCTGCGGTGGCCGACGCCCTCTCGGCGGTGCCGCGGTCACGGCCGTTCACCGGGCTCGAGGACCTCGGCCGCCTCGCGGTCCCGGCGGCCATCGTGGCGAGCCGTGACGAGGCCGATCCGTCCCACCCGCGGGCAGTGGGGGAGGCCTACGCGGACGCGATTCCGGGGGCGACGGTGCACACCGAGGCGCCCGGCGCCTCGCCGCTGGCCTGGCAGGGCAGCCAGCTTTCCCGCATCATCGCCGGGGTGGCCGCTCGCGCCGGGTGAGCGCGGCCGGCAAGTCATCGAGAGAGGAGCGAGATGCCGGCAGACGCGCCAGACCCGGTGGAAGGCAAGATCGAGCACGCCCGGACGGTGGAGCGCGCCCTGACGCGGCTCGGCTGGTCGGTGGTGGTCATCGGCTCGCTGGGCATCGCGGGCATCGCGGTGTTCCTGGCCATCGGCGAGATCGACATCGAGCAGGCGCTCGGAACCGCGCTGGGCACCGTCCTGGCGTCGATCCTCTCCGGCGCCGCCGCCTACGGCTCCGGGGTCAACATCGGGCTGGGCGCCGAGCGGCTGGCCCTCGCCCGGGAGCAGGCGGGGCGGAGGACCAATGGCGGGTGAGCGCCCGGCGGGCTACTCGGGCACGCCGCTGCCGAGGAAGCTCGGCATCACGGCCGGCTCCCGTGTGGCGTTTCCCGGCGCCCCGGAGGGCTTCGCCGCGCTGCTGGGCGACCTGCCCGAGGGGGTGGCCGTGCGCCGCCAGGTCCGGGGGCCGCTCGACGTCATCGTGTTCTTCACCCGCTCGCGGAAGGAGCTGACGGCGCGGCTGCCGCGGCTGCGAGCCGCACTGGAGCCGGCCGGCGGCCTGTGGATCGCCTGGCCGAAGCGGGCCTCCCGCGTGGCGACCGACGTGACCGAGGACGTCGTGCGGGAGCTCGGGCTGGCCGCCAAGCTCGTGGACAACAAGGTGTGCGCGATCGACGAGACGTGGTCCGGCCTGCGGCTGGTGATCCGCCGGGCGGACCGATGAGCGCCCCCGGATCCGCTCCGGTGCTCGGCGGCCTGCGGGTGGCTGGCGACCCCGCGGCGTGGCGCAACGCCGGATTCACGGTGGAAGGGGACCGATGCCGGATCGGCACGGTCGACCTGGACCTCTGCGGCGGCGACGCGGGCACGGGCCTGCTCGGATGGACCGTCCGTGGCCTGCCGGCGGCGACGGCGCAGGCCGGGACGCTCGACGGCGTTCCGACCGCGCCGGCCCGCGGGCCGGCCGGGCCCGCGGCGCCGACGCACCCCAACGGCGTCGCGGTGCTCGATCACGTCGTGCTCGCCACGCCCGACTTCGAGCGCACGCTCGCCGCGCTGGCCGGCGCCGGGCTCGAGCTGCGGCGGGTGCGGGACGCCGGGGGCGACCCGCCGGCCCGCCAGGGCTTCTTCCGGTTCGGCGACGGGATCCTCGAGGTCGCCGGGCCCGCCGCCCCGCCCGCGGACGGCGCCGCGGGCCCCGCCTCGCTGTGGGGCCTGGCCGTGGTCGTCGCGGACCTCGACGCCGCCGCCTTGCGGCTCGGCGACCGCCTCGGGGCTCCGCGCGCGGCGGTCCAGGCGGGCCGGCGGATCGCCACCGTGCGCGCCACCGCCGGGCTCGGCGTTCCCGTTGCGCTGATGACGCCGCGGCCGCGCTGAGGGCGGCGCGGAGCGCGCCGACGCGCCAGCCTCGGCGGCTCCGGCCCCGACCCGCCATGCTTGGGCGGTGCTGACCGCCTACCGCGCCACGGGAGCCGACCTGCCGTTCGGCGACCCGCTGCCCGCCCACGGCGTCGCGATGGAGGGGTACTTCTGGCGGTTCACCGACGTCGCGGCGGGCCGCGTGGTCGTGGCCCTGATCGGCGTCAACCGCGCCGCCGACGGCCACTGGGCGACGCTCGGGCTCGCCGGGCACCCCGAATCGTTCCTGCGCGACGCGGTCTGGCCCGAGGCGGCCGCCGACCCGCACCGCCTCGGCGCCCGCGCCGGCGAGGCCTTCTCCGGCGACGCCCAGCGGGTGCGAGTCGACCTGGGCCCCGACGCGAGCCTCGACGTGCGGATCACCGGCTCGGTGCCCTGGCCGCGCCGCGCGCTCGGCGGCTCGAGCGTCTTTCAGTCCGTGCCGGCGCTGAACCAGTACTGGCATCCGCACGTGCTCGGCGGGCGGGCCGAGGGCACGGCGACGCTGGCGGGCCGCGAGGTGGTCCTGGACGGGGCCGCGGTCTACGCCGAGAAGAACTGGGGGCGCGGCGGCTTCCCGCCGTCCTGGTGGTGGGGGCAGGCGCACGGCTTCGACCGAGAGGACATATGCGTGGCCTTCGCGGGCGGGGAGATCGTCGCCGGCCCCTTCCGCCACCACGTCACGGCGATCGTCGTGCGTCTGGGCGGCCAGCTCATCCGCCTGGGCGATCCAATCGTCTCCCCGGTCGCCGCGGAGGTCACCGACACGTCGTGGCGCCTGAAGGGCCGCGGCCTGCGCTGGGGGGTCGAGATCGAGGGGGAGGCAGCGCTGGCCGACGGGCACGTCCTCCCGGTGCCGCTGCCGGCCGAGCGGCGCAACGTCCCGGGGGCGATCGAGCACCTCGGCGGGCGGATGCGCGTCGTCGTGCGGCGGCGCGGGCGGGTCGTCTACGCCGGCGAGTCCCGGCTGGCCGGCCTGGAGCACGGCGGGCGCGCGCTCGCCGAGGCCGAGGCCGCGCGGCGCCGCCTGCGCCCCGGCGGCGCTGCGGTCACGGCGTCGGCGTGACTCAGGCGGCGTGCGGCAGGTCCGCGCGGCGGGGGAGGGCGATGACTGGGGCCAGGTCGTCCTCCCAGTCCGGCCAGGCCACGATCTCGAGGCCGCAGCCGCAGTCGCAGGACAGGACGGTCAGCTCGTCCACCGTCGGGGCGCGTGCCTCATGCTCGGCGGCGCAGGCCGGGTCGGAGCACACGAGGCGGGCAACGAACATGTGGCCATGGTCGCGGCGCGGCCGGACGGACTGACAGCCAATGGCCCGGTCAGGGCGACGTGAGGAGCAGCCGGTTCCCCGCCGGATCGGCCACGAGCACGCCGCCGGGCCCGTCCGCCGGCTCGCCGCCGGCCGCCGCCGCGCGCGCGGCGACCGCCTCGACGTCCTCGGCGGACGGCAGCCGGATCTCGGCGTGGCGCAGGCCCGCGCTGCCGGCGGGCGGGGGCGGGGCACCGACGCCGGCCCACGTGTTGAGCCCGACGTGGTGGTGGTAGCCGCCGGCCGACACGAACAGCGCGCTCCCCACGTCCTGCACGACGTCGAACCCCAGTGCGCCAGCGTAGAACGACTCGGCGGCGGCCAGGTCGCTCACGTGGAGGTGGACATGGCCCATGACGGTGCCCGCGGGCGCGGGTCCGGGCGGGCCGGGGTCGGGTCCCAGCTCACCGAGCAGCGCCTGCACGTCGAGCGCCGCGGTGAACATCTGCAGCTTCCCGCCGGCCCGGGGCCAGTCGGCCCGGGGCCGGTCCCGGTAGATCTCGATGCCGTTCCCGTCCGGATCGGGGAGGTAGAGCGCCTCGCTGACGCCATGGTCGGCGAAGCCCTGGACGGGCGCGCCGGTGACGGCGATCCGCTGCAGCGCGCGGGCGAGGTCGTCCCGGGTCGGAAGCAGGAGCGCGAAGTGGTAGAGGCCGGTCGTCCCGCGAGCGGGCCGGGCGCCGGCCTCGGCGGTCAGGCGCAGGAGGTCGGGGCCGCCCGCGCCGAGCCGGGCGGTGCCGCCATCGCGCCCGTGGACTGTCAGCCCGACGGTCGCCTCGTAGAAGGCGATGCTGCGTTCGAGATCGGCCACCGTGAGGTCGACGGCGCCCATTTCCGTCGTTGCTGGCAGGATTGGCATCGATGAGGAGCATCGCACGGCACGGAATGCGGCTCGCCGGCGCGGCGGCGCTCTGCGGGCTGGCGCTCGCCGGGGCCGGCGGGAGCACTGCGGCGGCCGCGGCGCCGGCGCGGTTCTCCTACGGCGTGCCGCTGGACCCGAAGAGCCCGTGGCCGAAGTTCCGTCGCACCGCCGGCCAGACCGGGCGCAGCCCGGTGCTTCCGGGCCGGACTGGCGGGCACCGCTGGGACTTCCCGACCAGCCTGGGGATCTTCAGTTCGCCCGTGATCGGCGCGGACGGAACGGTCTACATCGGCTCGGCCGACACCCGCTTCTACGCGATCCGCCCCGACGGCCGCCTGCGCTGGTCGGCGCGGACCGGCGAAATCATCGACTCGGCGGCCCTGCTCGATGACCGCGGGCGGGTGTACGTCGGATCGGGCGACGGCCACCTCTACGCCTTCGACGCTCGCACCGGACGCCGGATCTGGCGGTTCGCCGCCGACGCTCCGGCCAAGACCGGTGCCTTCATCAACTGGTTCGAGGGCAACGTCGCCATCGAGCCCGACGGGACGCTGCTGGCGCCGAACGACAACTTCCGCACCTACGCCCTGGACCGCAGCACCCGCGCGGTGCGCTGGGCCTTTGCCACCCCCGACCAGACGTGGTCGCTGCCCGCGGTGGACGTCGCCCGGCGCCGGGCGGTGCTCGGGAGCAACTTCTTCTTCGGCGGGGCCAAGGACACCTTCGCCCTCGACAGCGCCACCGGCACGCCGCAGTGGCAGGCCCACGCCGACGGCGCCGTCGTGGCGAGCCCGCTCCTGCGCTCCGATGGCACGGCCGTGGTCGGCGCCTTCGACGGCTTCGCCCGCGCCTACGACGTCGGGGGCCGCGAGCGCTGGGCGTTCCCGACGCGCGACCACATCTACGCGAGCGCTGCCGAGCAGCCGGACGGGACGATCGTGCAGGCCTCGGCCGATGGCAGCGTGTACGGGATCGACCCCGCCACGGGCCGCGCGCGCTGGCAGTTCGACACGCTGAACCCCATCCGCTCCTCGCCGGCGGTGGACGGGCGCGGCAACGTGTACGTGGGGTCCGGCGACGGGCGGCTCATCGTCCTGAACCGGAACGGCACGCTGCGCTGGGCCCTGCGCCTGGCCCGCCCGCCCCGCGGCACGCTCAACTCCTCGCCGGCGCTCGGCCGGGACGCCGTGGTCATCGCGGACTCCAACGGCGACGTGCACAGCGTCCCGTACGACTGGTGCCTGCGTGCCGCGGGGCGCCGGGCCGGCGGATGCGAGCTCGGCCCGCGCAACCCGCTGCCCGCCGGGGCGCGGGTGTTCTTCACGACCCCGTTCGGGATCACCTCGACGGCGCCGCCGCGGACCATCGACGCCAACCAGCCGCTGGCGTTCTCGCTCGCCGTCCGCACGGCCGGACGGACGCGGCTGGCGGTCGTGGATGCCGGCCGGCTGCGCGTCACGGCTGATCCGCCCGCCGCCCTGCGGGTGGTCGCCGGCGGGGACCGGCGGTCGGTCATCGTGCTGCCGCGGACGCGCTTCGCGACGCGCGGAGGCCGCGTGCGGCTGCGCGTGGCCGGCGACTACCTCGTCGGGCTGCATCGCACGGGCCTGGCGTTCAGCGGCGGCCGGCGCGGGGGCACCTTCGACTCGCGGTTCACGTTCCAGGTCCGGTCGGGATCGGCCCCAGCGAGCTTCCCGCTGCCGGTGCCGGCGGCTCCGGGTGCATCGGGCGGCGCGTGGGAGTACCGCCGCGTCGCCCTGTCGCTCCCGGACATCCTGCCGAGCTACAACCAGATCGGATTCGACCGCCTGCGCTTCCTCATCGGCACGGTCGAGCGGCGCCCCGGCGGCGCGATCGTGTGGATGACGGGCGGGAAGGCCGGCCCCGGCGGGCGGACCGTCGCCGATCCGGCCGCCCGCTGGATGGTCCCCTTCGTGGCCCGCTTCGACCGCGGCCTGCTCACCCTCGAGAACGCCGGCGGCGCCACCTTCGAGCTCAACGGCTTCGAGAACGAGGCCGAGTTCTGGCGGATCACCGCCCGCACCGGCCGCGGCGGGGCCGCGATCGGCACCTCCGGCACGGCGCTGGCGGTCGACTGCGCGAAGATCGGGTTCTACGGGCAGGCGCTCCAGGACCTCGGGATGTGCGCCCCGGGCCGGCCGATGCAGATCTACGGCGGCGCCGAGCTGCGCGTGCCCGGCGCAGGCACCGTGCGGGCTCCTGCCGGCGTCGGGACGGTCCGGTTCGTCCGGGACGGCGGGCGCGTCGTCGCGACGCTCTCCGGTTCGCGCCTGCGTCCGGCGACCGACGCGCTCAGCGTGCTCCTGGTCGACGCCGCGAGCGGCCGACCGCTGCCCGCGGACTACAGCTACGGCACGCAGCGCACTGCCAATCCCGACGGCACCGCCGCGACGGTGAGCGTCCCGCTCCCCGCCGGCCCGCTGCCGGCCTCCGTCCGGGCCTACCTGATGGCCGGGGCCTACCCGGCCGCACGGGCCACCGTCGCCCTCGGCGGCTGACCGTCCTTGACGGGGACGCGCCGGGACGCCAGCATCGTCGCCGTGCTCCGCCGGATCCTTCCCGCCGTCGCCGCCGCCTGCGCGGGGCTGCTCGTGGTGGCCGGGCCCGCCCTGGCCGGCGCAGGCTCCGGCTCGTCGGGCTTCGGCGGGGGCGGGGGAGGGGGCGGCGGCTTCAGCGGCGGGGGCGGCGGCTCGTCGGGCTTCGGCGGCAGCGGCGGAACGGGCGGAAGCTTCCTCGATTTCCTCATCGTGATCGTGGTCATCGGTGTCGTCTTCTTCGGATCGGCGATCGGGGCGATGGTCACCGGCTGGCGTCTGGACAAGAAGCGCAAGGCCCGCGACGCCCGCGTCCGCACGGCCTCCGCGGAGGCCGCCGAGGACGACCCGTACTTCGCAGCCGACCTCGTCACCGCCGACGCCGTGGCGCTCTTCGTCGCCTGCCAGACGGCCTGGGACCAGCGTGACCGCCAGGCCCTCGCCGGCCTCGTCGGGACCGACCTGCTGGCCGAATGGACCCGCCGCCTGGACGACTTCGACGCCAAGGGCTGGCACAACACCGTGCAGGTCCAGCGCGAGCCCGAGTGCCTCTACGTCGGGATCACGAACCGCGAGGACGACACCGAGGACCGGGTGGTCGTCCGAATCGCGGCGCTCATGCGCGACGTCGTGGTCACCGACACCGGCCAGGAGCTCTTCCGCGACGGGGCGAAGGCCGCCGTCGTGAGCGTCGCCGAGTACTGGACCCTGGCACGCCTTGGCGACCGCTGGATCGTCGTCTCGATCGAGACGGACAAGGAGGGCGCCCACAACCTGTCCGCCCCGATCGTGGCCTCGCCGTGGAGCGACACCGAGCGTCTCCGGGACGAGGCGTACGTCGAGCAGGCCGCCGCGGATGCCGTCCCCGAGGGCACGAAGGTCGGCGAGCTCGTCGACGTCGACTTCGCCGCCGACGCCCGGGCGGCGGCCAACGACCTGTCGCTCGTCGACGGGCGCTTCGCCCCGGCGGTGCTCGAAGCCGCCGCCCGCCGGGCGGTGGCGGGGTGGGCCGAGGCCGTCGACGGGCCCGACGACGCGCTCGCCGCCGTCGCCACGCCCGCGGCGATGCAGGAGCTCCTCTACCCGGGCGACGACGGGCAGGCGACGCGCCTGGTGGTGCGCGGGCCGCAGGTCCAGGCCGTGCGGATCGTCGGACTCGACGCCCAGGCTGAGCCGCCGGCAATGACGATCGAGGCTGACGTGCGGGGCCGGCGCTATATCGAGAACCGCGACACGGTGGCGCTCGTGTCCGGCAGCCGCGACCGTGAGGTCACGTTCACCGAGCGCTGGGTGCTCGGGCTCGACGGCGCCGACGACACGCCGTGGCGAATCCGCAGCGTCGCGACCGTTCGCGCCTGAGGCCCCGCACCGGGGCGGATCACGGACGCCCCGGCGGGGGGTTCCCCCGGACGCGCGGCGGCGGGCGCTGTGGCAAGCTCCCGGCATGCCTTCGATCACGTCTCGCTCCAGCTCGCGCCGCTCCGCGGCGCCGCGTCCGATCATCGGCCGGGTCGTCGCCATCACCGGCGGCGCTCGCGGCCTTGGCCTCGCTACCGCCCGTGCGCTTGCCGGACGCGGGGCCCGCATTGCGATCGGCGACCTCGACGGCGACCTCGCACAGGCGGAGGCGGCCGCGCTTCCCGGCGCCGGCCCGCACCTGGGCGCCGCGCTCGACGTCACCGATCCGGCCGGCTTCGCCGCGTTCCTCGACGCCGCCGAGGACGCGCTCGGACCGCTCGACGTCCTGGTGAACAACGCCGGCATCATGATCGTCGAGCCCTTCCTCGAGGAGGATCCGGCGCTCACCCGGCGCGAGGTCGAGATCAACGTGCTCGCCCTGATCAGCGGGACGCAGCTCGCGCTCAAGCGGATGGTCCCCCGCCAGCGCGGCCACATCGTGAACATCGCGTCAGCCGCCGGAAAGACCGGCCTGGCCGGCGAGGCCACGTACTGCGCCACGAAGCACGCCGTCGTCGGCTTCGACGAGTCCCTCCGGATCGAGCTGCGCGGCACCGGCGTCGACGTCAGCACCGTGATGCCCGGCCTGGCCAACACCGAACTCGCCGCCGGGATGAACGCCGGACGCGGCGTGGCGCTCGTCGAGCCCCAGGAGGTCGCCGACGGGATCGTCGAGGCCCTGGAGCACGGGACCCCCGAGGTGTTCGTGCCCAAGCGCATCGGCCCGCTCCTGCGCGTGCAGTCCGTGCTGCCCCGGCGGGTGCGCGACCTGATCGCCAAGGGCTTCCAGACCGACAAGATCGCCACCGACGTCGACCGCGGGGCGCGAGCCGCCTACGCCGCCCGGGCCGCCCGGGCGCTGGCGGTCGAGGGCGCGTCGCCCGCCGCCGGGGCCGCCTCCGCGCCGGCGCAGGACGCGCCCGCCGAATCCGAGACGCCGGTCGAGGCCTGAGCTACGCGCAGCCTTCCGCTCCGCCCGGGCCGCTGGCCCGGCCGGAGCGGATCGTGCGCACCGTTCCGCTGGCGTCCGTCAGGAAGACCACGCGGTTCGGGTCGGCGGCGCTCGCCGGGGTGAAGGTCAGCGTCTCGCCGCCGCCCGCGGCGCTCGGCTCGCTCTGGATCGCGGCGCCGTAGGTGCTGCGGACCTGGTCGCCGCTGTCGCCGACCTTGATGCCGCTCAGCGTGCTCACCGAGCCGCCCGTGACCTCGAACCCGGCCACGGTGCCGCCGGCGGTGAACACCTGGACGCCCTCGGGACCGCCTGCCGGAGCGTAGGCCCGGCAGGCGGAGCCCCCGGCGCCGGCATCGAGGACCGTGCCGGCCGCCGCCTGCGCCTGATCCAGGGTCATCCCGACCTGGATGGGCCCGAACGAGGACGTCGAGATGCGGGCGGATGCCAGCTGGGGGGAGAGGGGGGCCGGCGGGGCCGAGGGCTTCGTGGCGGTGGTCCGCGGAGCGGTCCGCACGGTGGTCGCCGAGGCCTGGGTCACGACCGGCTCGGTCGACGGGGCGGAACGGTCGTCGGTGCCGCTGAGCAGCACGGCGAGGCCGGCGCCCAGGGCGAGCACGAGCAGCCCGAGCCCGGCTCCGCTCAGGAACCACAGCACGCGCCGCGGCTTGGCTGCGTCCTCTTCCGGGCCGAAGGCGAACTCCGGGGCCGCCGCGGGCGGGGCAGCGGCCCGGCCGGCCGCCGCGGCCGCGGTGGCCGGGACGCTGGCCGCCGGCACCGGGGACGCGGCCGGGCCCGCGTCCGGGGCCGCGGGCACGGGCGGGTCCGGCGCGGTGCCGGGCGGGCCTGCGGATGCTGCAGGCGGCGCGGCGCTCTCGCTCGCCGCCGCGCTGGCCGGCCCGGGCAAGGCTGGCGTCTCGGCCTCGGGACCCGGCGCCGGCTCCGCCGCGGCAGCGGGCGTCGCTGGTGCGGGGGGCGCGGGCGGTTCCGGCACTGCCGCCGGAGGATCCGATGCGGGCTCGGGATCCGGTGCCGCCGCGTCGGCCTCCGGCTCCGGAGGCTCTGACGCCGCGGCCTCCGCCTCCGGCTCGGCCACCGGGTACGCAGCGGTCGGCGGGTCCGCGGGCGGCGGCTCCGGGCTCGGGGGCGCGTGGGCCGCCACGGCCTCGTACTCCTCCGACGGCGGCTCGTCGTCCTGCAGATGCGCGAGCGGCTGCACCGGCGGAGCATGGAACGGGTCGTCGAGCGGCGGACCGCCGGGGGCAGGCACGCCGAGGGCGGGCGGGGCGGCCGGCTCGGCGTCCTCGTCGTCGGCGGAGTGGGGCGGCTCGTCGATCACCGCCGGAAGGCTACGCGGCGCCCCTGTCGCCACGATCGCGGCACGCGGTAGCCTCCGGCCCGGCAACCCGAGCGAGGATGGAATCGACACCATGGCCGTCACCGAGCAGATCCAGGTCCGCGACACGCTGTACATCGGCGGGGGATGGGTCGCGCCGTCGGGGGCCGAGACCATCGAGGTCCTGAATCCGGCCACCGAGGGCGTCATCGGCAGCATTCCCGCCGGCACGCCCGAGGACGTGGACCGGGCCGTGGCGGCGGCCCGCGAGGCGTTCGACGGGTGGGCCGCGACGCCGCGCGACGAGCGGATCGCGCTGTGCGCCGAGATCGGGGCGGGGCTGAAGGCGCGCAGCGAGGAGCTTGGCGCGCTCATCGCCCAGGAGCTCGGCATGCCCCTGAAGCTCGCGCAGGCGATCCAGGCCGGCCTTCCCGCTCTGAACTTCTCCACGATCCCCCAGATGGCGCAGGAGGTCGAGTGGGAGCGCGAGGAGGGCAACTCGCTGATCGTGCGCGAGCCGATCGGGGTGGTCGGGGCCATCACGCCGTGGAACTACCCGCTGAACCAGATCGCGCTGAAGGTCGCCCCGGCGCTCGCCGCCGGCTGCACCGTGGTCCTGAAGCCGAGCGAGGTCGTGCCCCTGAACGCCTTCGTGCTGGCCGAGGTGATCGACGAGGCGGGGGTGCCCGCCGGCGTCTTCAATCTCGTGACCGGCTTCGGGCCGGTCGTCGGCGAGGCGATCGCGGCGCACCCTGGCGTCGACATGGTGTCGTTCACCGGGTCCACCCGGGCGGGCCGCCGGGTCAGCGAGGTCGCGGCGGCGACCGTCAAGCCGGTCGCCGTGGAGCTGGGGGGCAAGTCGGCCAACGTGATCCTCGGCGACGCCGACCTTGCTGCGGCCGTGCGGGCCGGAGTCACCAACTGCTACCTGAACTCGGGGCAGACGTGCAGCGCGCTCACGCGCATGCTCGTCCCGCGCGAGCGGCTCGCAGAGGCGGAGTCGCTGGCGGCGCAGGCGGCGGAATCCTTCACCCCAGGCGATCCGTTCGACTCGGCGACCCGCCTCGGGCCGCTCGTGTCGAAGGTCCAGCGGGACCGTGTGCGCGGCTACATCGAGCAGGGGCTCGCCGAAGGCGCCCGCCTCGTGACCGGGGGCGCCGAGCCGCCCGAGGGTCTGGAGCGCGGCTACTTCGTCCGGCCGACGGTGTTTTCCGACGTGCGCAACGACATGACGATCGCCCAGGAGGAGATCTTCGGCCCGGTGCTCTCGATCATCCCGTACGACGACGAGGACGAGGCCGTCCGGATCGCGAACGACTCGGCCTACGGCCTCGCCGGGGCGGTGTGGTCCGGGGATCCGGACCGCGCCGACCGCGTCGCGCGGCGGCTGCGCACCGGCCAGGTCGACATCAACGGAGGCGCGTACAACTATGCGGCGCCGTTCGGCGGCTACAAGCAGTCCGGCCACGGCCGCGAGGGCGGCCACTGGGGCATCGAGGAGTACCTGACCGTCAAGGCGCTCCAGCGCTAGCTGCGCGCGGCCGGCCACCCGCCGGGATGCCGCGGCGCGGCATCCCGGGCGAGCCGCCGCTCAGGTGACGGTGAGCGTGCCCTTCATGCCGCCCTGCTTGTGGCCGGGCACCGGGCAGTAGAACGTGTAGGTCCCGGGCTTGAGGTTCACGGTCACGGTCGACTTCCCGCCGCTCGTGACGGTCTTGCCGTCCTTGTCGACCCCGTTGCCCTCGATGGCGATCGCGTGCGGGACCGAGGACGGGTTGTCCATCACGATGCTGACGGTGCCGGCCTTCGCCGTGAGGGTCGTCTTGTCGAACTTCAGCGCGCCGCTGGGGTCGGCGGCCAGCGCGACGGTGCTCGTGGCGCCCGCGGGCGCCGAGGCCTGCGTCGTGGCGGGGGCCGCCGCGGTCGTGGTGTCGCTGCTCGAGCTGTCGGAGCTGGAGGAGCCGCAGCCCGCGGCCACCGCAGCGGCGGCGAGCGCGCCGACGGCGAGCAGGACGGGACGGGAACGGACGATCATGAAGCCTCCGGTGGATTCAGGGGCGGGACAGCGGGGAGTACGCAGGCGGCGCGGCGCCGGTTCGATCCGTGCTCAGGACGGGACGACGCCCCGCAGGACCGGCGCCCCGGCGGACGCTGCCGTCGGCGTCACGCGCAGGAACCGGTACGTGCCGAGGCGCGCAGCGGTCGTGAGCCGCACGTCGACGGCGCCGTCGGCGCCGGACCGGAAGGTGCCCGCGCTGATCCAGCGCCCGTCGGTGCGAACGCACCACAGCTCGTAGGACCGGCCGGGCGGGAGCCGGCGGACCCGGAGGCGGACCGCCGTGCCCTCGGCGGCCGGCACGAGCGAGGCGCGCCCCGCGGCACCCGGCGCGATCGCCGTGCCGGCGAGGCGCGCCTCGTAGCCGAGCGCCTCGTCGGTCCCGGAACGGAAGACGCCCGCCACCCCGAGGCTGCCGATGGCCAAGGCGGCAGCGGCGGCTGCGCCCAGCGCGAGGCGACGACCTCGCCACGGGCGGCGGACGCGGGTGCGGGGCGCCGGCGGCCGGGAGGCGCGCGCCTGGTCGAGCGCGTGCCGGTCGAGGACGGCCTCTTCCAGGCGGGCCGGCGGCACGGCGGCATCCCGCTCGGGGTCCGCGACGTTCGCGAGCAGCCCCGGAAGCCCGGCGAGGGCGCGGTGCTCAACGGCGCACGGCTCGCAGCCGGCGAGGTGCGCGGCGACGTCCGCGGCTTCCTCGGGGTCGAGGGCGCCCAGCACGTACGGGCCGAGCGCGTCTCGGACCTTGGTGCAGCCGGTCACGGTGCCGCCTCCATCTCGTCGAGGATCAGGCGCAGGCTCCGCAGCGCGTAGGACGTGCGGCTCTTCACGGTCCCCTCGGGAATCCCAAGCGCGCGGGCCGCCTCCCGGACGCTGAGCCCCTGGAAGTGCACGAGGCGCACGACGGCCCGGTGCGCCGGCGAGAGCTGCTGCAGCGCCGCCGCCACCTGCCAGCGCACGAGCGCCGCGTCGAGGCCGGCGTCCTCTGCCACCCGTTCCGGCGCGTTCGCGGGCGCCAGCGGGGGACGCACCGACGCCCGGCGGCGCACGTCGATCACCGCGTTGCGGGCGATTCCGTACAGCCACGTGCGCACCGAGGCGCGGGCCGGGTCGTAGCGGTCGGCGTGCTGCCAGGCGCGCGTGAAGACCTCCTGCACGACCTCCTCGGCACGGCCCGGGTCGCCGAGCGCATTCGCCGCGAAGCCGTAGAGCTCGCCGCCGTGGGCGCGGTACAGCGCCCGCATCGCCGTGCCTGCGGGATCGTCCCGGAGCTGGCCCACGAGGCGGGCGTCGGTGTCAGGTGCAGCGCGGCTCACAGTCCCGGTATACGCGGCCGCCGGCCCCGCCGTTCGGCCGGTCGGCGAGGATGTGCCCGTGATGGACGGCCCGGACGATGGCGAGCTGCTCGACGTGCTCGATGCCGGCGGACGCCCGCGGGCGTGCAAGCGGCGCGCCGACGTGCACCGCGACGGCGACTGGCATCGCGTGTTCCACTGCTGGGTCGCGGGGGTGGGGGAGGGCGGCCCGTTCGTGCTGCTCCAGCGCCGCGGCGCGAACAAGGACGTCAATCCAGGACGGCTGGACGTGTCGTGCGCCGGGCATCTCGCCGCGGGCGAGGCCGACGCCGACGGGGTCCGGGAGCTGGCTGAGGAGCTCGGCGTGCACGTCGAGTTCGGCGAGCTCGCGACGCTCGGCGTCGTCCCGGAGATCGCGACGGGACCCGGCATCGTCGATCGCGAGCTGTGCGCGACCTACCTGCTGCGCTCCGATGCTCCGCTGGCGTCCTACCGGCCCGATCCTGCGGAGGTCGCCGGCGTCGTCCGCGTCGGCCTCGCTGCGTTCGCGACGCTCGTGTCCGGAGATGGCATCGGGGCGCCGGGAATCGAGCTCGAGGCCGCGTCCCGTACGGAGCGGCCCGTGACGGTCGAGCCGGGCCAGCTCGTGGCGCGGCCCGCGGGCCGGTACGCGTGGGCGCTGCGCGCGATCGCGGACCGGCTCTCGCTTTTCTAGAGGCGGCTGCAGTCGCCGACGGCCTGCTGGCGCTGCGAGACGAAGGACACCTTGAGCGGTCCAGTCTGGCGCCCAGTGAAGGCCGAGACGGGAACGGCCGGGTACTTCGCCTCGGCAGCCGCGACACAGCTGCGGTAATGGGACTCCATCGCCAGCCACGCGATCGACAGGACGACGATCAGCGCAGCGATCGCTGCAGGAATCAAGACGACCGGCCGGGCACCGAAACTCTTCTGCACAGCGACTCCTTCTCAAACATTCGTCCACGTGGGGCGGCGGGACTGAGTCCGGTGTCTGTCAGAACCGGTACCTAGATCGGCGTTCCTCGAGGTTCCGTCCGTCCCTCCATGCCATCCGCTTCGTCCACTCTTCGACGCGCCCGTCGCGGCGCCTGCCTCGGCGCTCTTGCCGTGCTCGCGCTCGGGGGCGTCGCGGCGCCGGCGTCGGCGGTGACGATCGGCGGCATTCCGATTCCCTACTTCGGCTCGCAGGCACTCGTGGTCGGCAACGGTGCCGACGCCAGGGCGCTCGTCCGGGTCTGGTGCCCGTCCGAGAACGTGAACGGCTGCCGCGGGACCGTGTCGCTCTCGAGCGTGTTCGGTTCGCGGAGGAGCCTGGCGACGGTCGGTCGCGCCTCCGTCCGCCTGGCCCGCCTCGCCTCCGACTACGCCCGCGTGCCGGTGAGCACCGCCGCGCTCCAGGAGCTCGCCCGCGCCGGCACGGTGTCCACCCAGGCCGACATCGTGCTCGGCTCCCGCCGCTTCCAGCGCGGCGTCGCGCTCGTGCGGCCGCAGCAGGGCGTGCCGGGGCCGCGCGGCCCGCAGGGGGCGCCGGGCGAGCCCGGTGTGGGGGTCCAGGGCGCGCCCGGCATCCAGGGCGAGACCGGCCCGACCGGGCCCGCCGGGCCGCAGGGGCTCACCGGGCCTGCCGGCCCGCAGGGCGCCACCGGGGCCACCGGGGCCACCGGGGCGCCGGGGCCGCAGGGCGATCCCGGCCCGCAGGGCGCAACGGGCTCCGCTGGCCCTCAGGGTCCCGCCGGGCCGCAGGGCGCGACCGGCGCGCAGGGGCCGCAGGGCGATCCCGGCCCGCAGGGCGCCACCGGTGCGACCGGCGCGCAAGGCCCGCAGGGTGATCCCGGCCCCGCCGGACCGCAAGGCGCAACTGGGCCCGCCGGACCGCAAGGCGCCGTCGGCCCGCAAGGCGCGACGGGCGCGCAGGGGCCGCAGGGCGATCCCGGCCCGCAGGGCGCGACGGGCGCGCAGGGGCCGCAGGGCGATCCCGGCCCGCAGGGCGCCACCGGCGCGCAGGGGCCGCAGGGCGACCCCGGCCCGCAGGGCGCCACCGGCGCGGCCGGCCCCGCTGGCCCGCAGGGCGCAACTGGGCCTGCCGGCCCGCAGGGCCCCATCGGCCCGCAGGGCGCCACCGGCGCGATCGGCCCGCAAGGCGCCACCGGCGCGCAGGGCCCTGCCGGCCCGCAGGGCGCCACCGGCGCCACCGGCGCGATCGGTCCGCAGGGAGCGACTGGCGCCACGGGCGCGATCGGTCCGCAGGGCCCCGCCGGCCCGCAGGGCGCGACCGGCGCGACGGGCGCGACCGGGGCCGCGGGCCCGCAAGGCGCCACCGGACCGTCCGGTCCGGCAGGCCCGCAGGGCACGACCGGACCCGCCGGACCGCAGGGCGCGCCCGGTGCCCAGGGGCCGCAAGGCCAGACGGGTGCCGCCGGCGCGCCGGGGGCGCAGGGACCGCAAGGACCTCAGGGCCCGCAGGGGCCGGCTGGCCCGGCCGGAGCGACCGGCGCGACGGGCGCAACCGGCCCGCAGGGTCCGGCCGGCGTCAGCGGCCTCACGACAGTGACGACCACCTCGGCGTCGAACACGACGACGCCCAAGACGCAAACGGCGACCTGCCCAGTCGGGAAGACGGCGATCGGCGGCGGCGCCAGCGCCTCGCTCGCGACCGTGGCGCTCACGGCCTCGACGCGCTCGGCTGCCGACACCTGGAGCGCGACTGCGGCCCGGTTCTCCGGCGCGGCGGCATTCACGCTCAGCACCACCGTGATCTGCGCCACCGTCGCGCCCTGACCGCAAACGGGGCGGTGCACGCTGGTCGCGTCGCCCGGTCGCCCGGGTTTGGGCCATCTCCCTTCCAGGTTCACATAACGGGCATTATCGCGCGTTCACGGAACCACGTTTCCCCTGCAAATACCGCGTTTGCAGCCACCCGCGGTAGCACTTCGGGCACATATGCACGCCATCCACCAGGCGCCACCCGCGAGGCGTCGCCGGCCTTCGATCCCGAGCCGAATACGTCATCCGACCGCACCCGCAGACCACGCGGCGCGGCACCCGACGCAGTTTGGGACCGTAGCTCATCGTCCACGCCTGGCCGCTGCCGCTAACGGCAACGGGCGCGACCGCCGATCGTGCCTGCGTGGCCACGCACAGGACGAAACCGTGGTGGGAGCTTGAGGGCAAGCCGCCGCCGCACGAAGCCCAGTACGAGGCCGAGCGCGAGCGGCTGCGCGCTGCCCGCGCCCGCGCCTACGTCGAGCGCCAGGCCGAGCGTGAGCGCCGCCGAGACCGCACCAGCCAGCCGCCGCCGGGCGCCCGCTCCTAGCCAGCGCCCTCAGCGTCATGCCACGCCGACGATCGCGCCCGCGTCGTCGAGCCGGACAAGGCACACCATCGACGCGGCGTGCCGCGCCGCAGCGAGCGCGCCGGCCCATTCCGCATCGAGCAGCGTCTCGGGCGCGCCGTCCAGCTCCTCCCAGGCCATAGAGCGCCGGGCCGCCCTGCGGACGGCCTTGTGCCCGGCGAGCCGGGCGGCCTCCTCGCGGAGCGCGGCGACCGGCTCGCCGAAATAGCCGCGCGACGGGCGAAACCGCTTGCCCGACCAGCCCTCAGGCGGCGCCTGCTCGCGCTTGTGGTGATGGTGCGTCAGGTACGCGATCGAGCCGGCGACCGACCGCAGCGCCCGGACTTCCACCCGCGTGGCGCCCGTCCTCGCTTCCCACACGTCGCGGACGCGCGCCTCGACCTCCGGCGTCGCGCCCATGCCCTTCACGAGCAAGTGCTGATGCATCCTGCGATGGCCCCCTGACCGGCGCCCGCGCCCCGTGGTCCACTCCATCAGCCCGAGGTACTGCGCCGCGGGCTCGATTCGCCGCACCGCCTTGATGACCTTCTCAACATCGCGACGGAACCGGGCCGGGTCATGCTGAGGATCGACCGTCGTCAGCGTCATGCCGACGGCCGGGGGCCCATGCCGCTCGCCGTCCAGCGCAACCACCACGGCGTTCTCCACCGCGGCCAGGAACGCGCAGTAGGCGCACTTGTTCGGGCTCCCGCAGCGCACCGGGACCAGCCGGCCCCCCTCCACCAGCCACGCCAGCCGCGCGCTCGGCCGCTCACACCTGAACGCCCCCGTTCGGACGGAGCCCTCGCCCGGACCGTCGTCCGGTTCGCAACCCTCAACCACCCTCAAGGGTGGACCTTTCCCTTAAGTAGACAAGGGGCTGGCGCCCTGGCCGCGCAGCCGGCGCGCTCGCGGCCCTCGCGGGCCGCACCCTGCGGGGCGCGCCGGGGGCACCTAGGAGAGCGTGAGCGGCGCGGCGTCATGGTCGGGCCGGCGCGGCTCGTCGGCGTCGACGGCGCCGCTCGGCGCCGCAGCCGACAAGCGGCTGCTGGCGGCCGAGGCGGCGGGCGCGGGCTCGGGCGAGGGCGCGGACGGGCGCGGCAGCCAGATCGCGTCGTCGTCGTCGTCCTCCAGGCCGTGCGAGACAGCGAGCGTGTCGTAGAGCTTGGCGGTCGAGTTGAGCCGGTAGGTCTGGCGCTTGACGACGGCCCCGCCCGCCCCGTTCCATTTCCAGATGGCGAGGAAAAGGTTGACCGGCGAGACGGGGATGCCAGCGACCTTCATGCGGCGAAGGTTGCGAAGGGTGACGTGGTACTCAAAGAGCGTGCGCACCTGGCGGTCGATGTTGTTGGCGTCCTGGCTGATCAGGAACGTCCCAGCCCAGCTTGCGGTGCTGGGAGAAGAACCGCACCAGCTCCAGCCGATCGGTGTCCTTCCACAGCCGCGAGTTCATCCAGTTGTGGGCCTCATCGAGAACCATCACACCGCGGCCCTCCCGCCGGCCCGGCATCCGCACCCGGAAGAGCTCCTGCAGGTCATGCGACACGAAGGACCGCGCCTCCCACTCCCGGGCAAGCGACGCCCGCCGGCCCGGCATCAGCCAGCGCAGCGGATTCCAGGGCGCCCACCGGGCGAACGAGTAGCTCGGCCCAGCCGTCCACCAGCGCCACGTTTGAGGCCACGTAGCGGCCTCCCTCGACGGCGTCGAGCATCTTGCGCACCGCGTAGTAGGACTTCCCCGCACCCGGCGTCCCGGTGACCAGGACGAGCATCAGAGCGCCTTGATCCACTTCAGCGGGATCCGGATCACCAGGAACGCCACCCAGCAGGTGACGAAGAGCGCCAGGCCGGCGACGAGCGGACCGAGAGGGATCACCCAGGTCAGCCAGCCCAGCACCCCGGAGGGCGGCGTCGAAGGCGGATCGGGGAAGTCGGGCAGGAGCGCGAGGATCGCTCCCATGAACGCGCCGAAGGCGGACACGATGGCGTTGACGGCCCACACGATCGCGACCAGGACGTAGGTGGCGAGCGCCTCCAGCACGCACAGGATCTGCTCCAAGAGCGCGACCACCGGTCAGTCCTCCGTGGCCTCGGCGCCACCGAACCCGAGCGCGGCGGACGCGAACAGCCACGCCAGCGACAGGAACGAGAGGATCCCGATCACCGGGCGGACGATCTCCATCGCGGGAGAGAAGTCGTTGAAGTCGATGACCAGGTCGCCGTGAGCGAACGGGATCACGATCACCGGCGCCTCCCCGCCGCCAGTCCAGCCGCCGAGCGCGCCCAGGAGCCAGGCGAAGATCCCAAAGGGGAACTTGCCGCCCACGTCGTGCTGCAGCGGCGTCAGGTCGATCGGCGGGACCGCCGGGCCGCAGCCGCCGGCGCCGACCCCCCCGCCGATCGGCTCCGGGGCCGTATCGGGATTCACGCGGACCGTGACGTTCTCGTCAGGGAACACCCGCGAGCCCGCAGCCGGCAGCGTAGTCGCGACTTCGTCGGGTCCCGCCGTGGGGTCGAGCGTGGCGTCGGTGAGCGTGACGACCGAGTGAACCGTCAGGCCGAGGGTGTCGAGGCGGGCCAGGTAGTGCGTGCGCGTCTCGCGGTCCAGGCGGGCCGGGACCAGCACGGGCAGCGGGTCAGGGTTGGTGTAGACATCGACGGTGTCATCGGGCAGGACGACCGAGCCGACCGCCGGCACCGTGCCGGTGACCTTGCCGGGCGACTTGGACAGGACCGCGGTGGCGCGCCCGAGGACGTGGTTGGTGATGGTTCCCAGGACGCCGAGCGCCTGCAGCGCGTCGCGGCACTCGATGAAGGTCAGGCCGTCACAGTCCGAGAGCGTGATCGTGTCCACGGTCGGGTCGGCGCCGTCACCGAAGCGGGACCCGAACCACTTCGCGAGCGTGGGGTTGGCGTTGAGAACGTCGGGGAGCGTGCTCGCGAGCGCGGAGCGCGATGGCATCGAGGCGGTGCCGATGTTGGTCCCGGAGTCGCCGGACGCCGGGCGCAGCGGCACGTCGAGGCCGGCGGCGAGCTTGGATTGCGCGAGCCAGTAGCCGCGCCGGACGATGGGCTCGTACTCGGACCAGGGCGGGTACGGGATCGAGCGGGCGTTGCAGCCGGGGTTGTAGCTCTCGGAGTCGATCGCGACCCCGACGCCCGGCCCGCTGGGCTGGTCGCAGGAGCCCTCGACACCGTTGGGCGCGTAGGCCTCGCTCGTGCGGTCGGAGTAGACGGGCGCGCCCTGATACCAGGTGTAGAGGAAGCCGGGCTCAGGGGCGATGACGGGGTGCGTCCCGCTCGGGTCCGAGAACAGCGTGTCGCCCTTGTCGAAGGACTGCCAGCGCGGGTTGTTGCCATAGGTCGAGGCCTCGGGCGCGCTGGGCGTGTCGATGTGGAAGAACAGCTGGTTCAGCCCGTAGCCGATCAGGTAGCCGCCGACGAAGGCGCCCGCGGCGGCGTAGAGCGTCGGGATCTTGGGGAAGATGCCGGCGAGCCGACCGGCGCTCATGGTCTCGCCGGCCATCGACTCGGCGCCCGTGGTGCCGGCGGTCTGCGCGGCCTGGGAGGCGGCGTAGTCCTCGCCGGCCTGCGTGGCCCACCAGCTCGGCGTCTCGCCGACCGGCGGGGAGGCGTCCGGGGGGACGTAGTCGGGGAGGCCGGCGCCGCCGCGGCGGGCGTTCTCGAGGAACCAGTTGACCACCCGGGCGCCCTTGTCGGCGTCGGCGCAGCTCGGGCAGTGGGTCACGCCTTCCAGCGGCTCGGCGGCGGCATGATCGACGCCGACGACCAGGAGCAAGACGACGGAGAGAAGCAGCACCGATGCGCGCCCCGGCCCCCAGGTGAGGAGGGAGAGGCCGGGGCGCACAGAGCGGCTGGCCGCCGAGAACTTCGACGGCCTCTCGCTTACGCGCGGAGGATGCGACGCACCACCTTGTAGGCGAGGATCACGCCGACGAACAGGCCGACGGCGGCGAGCGCGACCGGCACGGCGGCCGTCAGCTCGGCGGAGAACCCGTCCGTCAGGGACGAGTAGTCCTGGGCGGCTGCGAAGGCCCCCTGCGCCATCGAGACGCAGGCGACGACCGTCAGCCCCAGGACGGAGAGAGCGCGCTTCATAGCGTGTCTCCTTCCAGTCGGGGCGGTTGTTGTCAGGAGCCCCGCGCATCACGCCCCGAGGATGCGCCGGACGAGGGAGGCCGCCCCGAGGAGCGCCGCGACGATCAGCGCCACGGAGAGGCCAAGCTGGACGCCGCCGATGAACGCATCTACGTCCGGGGCGGCGGTGAAGGCGGCGAGGCACGCGGCATCACCAGCCGGTAGAGCGCAAACGAACCCAGCAGCGACGCCACCAGGCCGATGACGAACCAAAGATCCGTATGCAGGCCGACCCGACATCGGTGGTCGCGGCGACCGCCGCCTGGCGTCCGGCGGATTGTCGAGCGTCGCGTGAATCGCAGCGCCATCGGTGCCCGCCATCACGTCCGACGCGCGGTTCGCGAGATCAGACACGTTGGCATCAACGTCGTGGCCGACGCCGACGACGTCGATGCGCCGCAGCCTCGACGTTGGCCGCCGTCGCATTGCCCGCGTCCAGGCGCGCGACCACGGCGGCGCACGCCGCGGCGAGGTCGACCGCAGGTCGCGCGTCTCCGCGACAACCGGGTCGGTCCCGCCGTAGGCCGCCGGGCTCGCCGGGCAGGCCGGCGGGTCGGCTAGCGCGGGAGCAGGCACGACGGATCCGGCCCACCAGCAGCCGACGAAAGCCCCGAGAGCGACAGCAGCAGACCGAAGGCGGCGGCGAGGCCCCCCACAGCCTGCGGCCCCAGCGCGATCGCGCGAGCCATCGCGTCACGCGAACCCGCCGCCGCCACATGCACGGCAGGCCTTCCCCGCCAGCGACGCCGCCTCGCCGGCGTGAGCAGCCCCGGATCCCGCGCCGATCTCATCCTCGCGCCGCCCCGAGCCCCCGCACACCTTGCACCGCCGAAGCGGCGGCGAGCCCGACGGCCAGAGCCGCAAGCCCACCTGCGCCGTGCCCTGCCGGCGAGCGCGCATCAGGCCACCTTCGCGACCGGCGCGGCCCCCGCCTTCACCAGCTCGGCCACGCGCAAGCGGAAGTACGAGTCCCGATCCGACCCGCGCTCCTGCAGGATCGCCTCACCGGCGATCCGCACCCTGTCGCCCGGCTTGAGCGCGGACCAATCGAGCGCCGTGTTGGCGTCGATCTGGCCGGAGCCGATCTCGATGTAGGTGGGCTCGCCGTCGGCCCACACGTGCTCGAACGTCAACCGCGGCGGAACGGCGATCGTGCGCCCCTCGCGCACGAACTCCGACGCCGCGCGGGCGCCACGGTACTCACAGACGACGTCAACAGGGAGACGCTGCATGGCAGGCCAGACCTCCAAATCGCTATGGAGGAAAGCCCAACGACCAGGCGCCCGCGCGGAGCGGACGGCAAGCGCCGCACCAAACGGGCACGGCAGAACAGCGGACCATCAAGCCTTCCTAGGGGCATGGCGGAATCCTATGCACACGCGCCGGCGGAAAGCAAGCAGGCGCGCCGCCGGTGAAGCCCCTAGGAAGGTCTGCCGGCGGCGCGCCCTGCGCCCAGTCTACGACACGTCGCGGGCATTATCGAGCGGAGATTCGGAGAGCCTGGCGCGTCCGCGACCGCCTCGGCTGCCTCGGACCGCCTCCGATCTCCTTTCCGTAGTTCCCCGCAGCCTCCCGCCCAGGCGGAGCGTTTTGCGTCGTTCCGGGTTAGAGTTGTGACCGTCCGGTTACCGGACTTCGGCGCGCAAGGAGGCTCCGACCGACACATGTCCGATTCCGGGCAGCTTCAGACATCAGCCGTATCCGAGCCCGCGGCCGCACAGTCCCCGTGGCGGCGCTGGTCAGCGGAGCCGGGCTGCGACGCCGCTGATGCAATCGCCGCGGCCCCGCGCCTGCCGCTCCACGTCGTCTCGGTGCAGACGACCGCCGAGCGCGGCGGCGCCGAGTACGCCAACGTCGACATGCTGGACGCGCTGGCCGACCGCGGCGCCCAGGCCACGCTCCTCACGAACCTCCCCGATTTGGCAGACGGCACCGGCGTGACCGTGCGGCCAATCGACCTCGGGCCGAAGCTGGGCCGCCGCTCACTCGCCCGGGTCGCCGCGGGCATGCTGCCGTGGACGGTGCGGCTGCGCCGCGCCCTCCGGCGCGAGGCCGCCGCGGCGCCGATCGACTGCACGCTCCTTCATTTCAAGAAGGAGCAGTTCATGACGCCCCTGCTGTCACGCCGCGTGGCGGGCCGGATCGTCTGGGCCGAATGGGGTCCGCTGCCCGGGCCGCTGACCCGCGCGCCCTTCCGCCAGATCTACCGTCTCGCCGCCCGCAGCGCCGATCACATCCTGGCGGTGTCCCAGAACACCGCTGACTCGCTCCATGCGATCGGGATTCCCGCCGACCGCATCACCGTCGTGCCTCCGGTCGTTCCCGCCCACCGGCTGCGGTTCGATCCGCTCAAGCGGGCCCGGCAGCGCGCCGAGTGGGGCGCGAGCGACGGCACCTTCGTCATCGGCTGCGTGTCGCGCCTCTCGAACTCCAAGCGGGTCGACGTGCTGATCGACGCGCTGGACCACCTCGATGGCGACGTGCTCGTCGTGGTGGGCGGAAGCGGCGAGGCGCTGCCGCGCCTGCAGGCCGCCGCCGCCGCGCACCCGGGCCGGGTGCGCTTCGAGCCCTCGGTGCGCGGGCGCGTCGTCGAGGTCCTGTCAGCCTGCGACGTGCAGGTCTTCGCTCCCCAGCCGCAGGAAGGGCTGCCCCGGTCGCTGGCACTCGGGATGCTGATGGAGCGCCCCATCGTGGCGACCGCCGACAACGGGACCGCCGGGCTCCTGGCGCCCGAAGCCATCGTGTCGCCTGCCCACGACCCGGCAGCTCTCGCCCGCACGCTGGACGCCTACCGCGCCGACCCGGCGCGCCGGCGGCGGGAAGGAGCGGCCTTGCGGCGCCGGGCGCTCGAGCGATTCGATCCGGACACCACCGTGGCGACGATCACCCGGGGCCTCACCGGCTCATCCGCGGTCGCGCGAGCCGGCGCCTGAGCGGCCGGGCCCCGAGCGAGGCGGTCGGCGGCGCTCGGACGCCGTGCGGGCCACGCCGCCTCCGTGCGCTGCGGCGATTGCCGCCCGCCGATCAAGTCCGTGCCCCGGGTGCCGATAGCGGGAGCAGTGCCCTCCCCCCTGCCTGTCCGTCCTCGCCGCACCCCGGCATCCGCGGAGGCCGGCCGGGCCGCGAGTAGCATCGGGAGCATCGATGGAACGCCGCCGGCTCCTCATCTACGCGATCGTGGTCGTCGATCTCGTCGTGGCCGGGACGGTGCTGCTCCTGCTCATCGGGGATACGAAGGTCGGGCTGGGCGTCGGCATCTTCCTGATCGGCGCTGCCTTCATCGTCGCCGTGGCGCTCGTCTTCTACGAAGTCGGGCGCAGCGAGGACCGCGCGCGCGAGCGCGGCGAGACCTAGCCGGGAGCCGCCGACCGGGCCGCTAGCCTCCGCGGACGGCGGGGCGCTTCTGCCTGCCCGCCCGCTTCGCTCTCGTCACCATGCGCCTGCTCGCCCGCACCGTCTCCGGCCGCCGCTCGAAGTGGCTTGTCCTCGTTGCCTGGCTCGTGCTCGTCGCCGTGGCCGCGCCGCTGGGCTCGAAGCTCGGGACCGTCACCGACGACCAGACCGAGAGCTTCCTGCCCAAGAACGCCGAGTCCACGAAGGTCGTCGAGCTTCAGAAGCAGTTCGCCGGCGGGCAGACGGCCGCCGGCCTGGTCGTGTACCGCCGCGCCGGCGGCCTGAACACCGCGGACAAGGCCCGCATCCGCCGGGACGCGCGCACGGCCCAGCGCGTCATGCCGGTGATCGGCAGGCCGGTGGTGCCGTTCGCGCCGGGCGCGCCGCGCGGGCTCGTCTCGGCGGACGGCACGGTCGCCTACATGGCCTTCAGCGTCCCCGCCGACAACGACAAGCTGGCCGACTGGGGCAAGGCGTTCCGCAAGGCCATCGGCAGCGAGAACGCCGACGGCGCCACCGCGACGCCGGGACTGCACGTGTACCTCACCGGCAACGTGGGCTTCAACACCGACTCGCAGGAAGTGTTCGGATCGATCGACTCCACGCTGCTGATCGTGACCGCGCTCCTGGTGCTCGTGCTCCTCGGCGCGATCTACCGCTCTCCGCTGATCGCATTGGTCCCCCTGCTCGTCGTCGGGATCGCCTACACGCTCGCCCAGGGACTCGTCTACCTCTACGCCAAGTCGGGCGCGACGGTGTCGAACAACGGCACCACCATCCTCGTCGTGCTCATGTTCGGCGTGGGAACCGACTACTGCCTGCTCCTCGTGTCCCGCTACCGCGAGGAGCTGCGCCTCCACGAGGACAAGCACGCGGCGATGGCCCGGGCCGTCGAGCGGGCGGGGCCGGCGATCCTGGCCAGCGGCTTGACGGTGGCGGCGGCGATGCTCGTGCTGCTCGTCGCCGAGACCGGCTCGGTGCATTCGCTGGGTCCGGTTGCCGCGCTCGGCGTGCTCTCGGCGCTGCTGGCCGGCCTGACGCTGCTGCCGGCCCTGCTCACGATCCTCGGCCGCCGCGGCTTTTGGCCGCGCCGGCGCCTCATCGCCTATGCGCCGGACGCGCCGCCGCCGCACCAGAGCGGCTGGTGGCGCCGGGTGGGCCAGCTCGTGCAGGATCGGGCCGGGCTGGCCCTGAGCGTGACCGTCGTGCTCTTCGTGATCGGCGGCGTGGGCCTCCTCTCCTACAAGGAGGACTACAGCACCACCACGTTCTTCAAGAAGCCGACGCAGGCCGTCGAGGGCTTCAAGGTGCTCGAGCGCTCGTTCCCGGCCGGCACGCTCGCCCCCAGCACGATGCTCGTGCAGCGCGACAACGGCCCGGTCCGGCCCGCCGACCTGGCTGCCGCCCGTGCCCGCCTCATCAAGGTCAAGGACGTCGCCGCGGTCGTGCCGACCGGCCAGCGGTCCCGGGACGGGCGGATCGGCGCGCTGGACATCATCCTGGCCAGCGACCCGTACCAAGCGACGGCCCTGGACGTGGTCCCGCGCATGCGCGCCGCCGTGGCGGATCTCGGCCCCGGCGTCACGGCCCTCATCGGCGGCGGGAGCGCGATCCAGTACGACTACGACCAGTCGACCACGCGTGACCTCAAGCTCATCGTCCCGCTCGCGCTGGCGGTGATCGCGCTGATCCTGGCGCTCCTGCTCGAGTCGATTCTCGCGCCCCTGGTCCTGATCGCCACGGTCATCCTGTCGTTCTTCGGGACGATGGGCCTGTCGCTGCTCATCATCCGCTACCTGGTCGGCGACGCCGGCGTGGACAACTCGCTGCCCACCTATGCGTTCATCTTCCTCGTGGCGCTCGGCGTCGACTACACGATCTTCCTCATGAGCCGCGTGCGCGAGGAGTCGCGCAAGCACGGCACCAAGGAGGGCATGCTCATCGCCCTCGGCGCCACGGGGCCGGTGATCACCAGCGCCGGCATCATCCTGGCCGGCACGTTCGCCGTGCTGATGACGCTCCCGGTCACGTTCACCTTCGATCTCGGGCTCATCGTCGCCCTGGGGATCCTGCTCGACACCTTCGTCGTGCGCACCATCATGCTGCCGGCCGCCGTCGAGCTGATCGGCGACCGGATCTGGTGGCCGTCGACGGCGAAGGGCGGCAGGCACGTCATGGGCCGGCACCGCGACGGCACGGAGCCCGCGGCCGCGGCGGACCCCGAGCCCGAGCCTGCCGGCCCGGCTGCGGACTAGGCCTCGGCCAGCCGCTGGCCGGCCGGCGCCGGCTCGATCGGCGGCGGCGCCATGGCCCGGACCGCCGGGGGCTCGCCCCGTCGCAGCGGCCGCCGGACCTTGACGTGCTCGGCCGCGTAGTACGACCCGACGACGAAGGCCGCGGCGAGTGCCTGGGCGCCCAGCGTCTCCCAGGTCGAGTACAGCTCGAACCACGCGCCCATCCACTGGGGCACCGTGAACGGGGTCGGATGGCGCGGCAGCCAGCCGAGGTCCTGGAAGCTCAGGGCGGTCCCCCCCACCATGACGACGAGGACCACGCCGACGAGGATCCCCGTGAGGACGAGCATGCGCCGGTACGGCAGGCGCCGGTGCAGCCAGAACACGAACGCGCCGACGAGCCCGGTGGCGGCGAGCCCGATGGCGACGCCCTCCAGCACGGTGGCCGTCCCGGCCTTCAGCTGCAGGTTCTGCAGGAAGAGCACGGTCTCGAACCCCTCGCGATAGACCGCCGTGAAGCCGAGGGCGACGAGCCCGAACGTGGCGGCCAGGCCGCTGCGGGCGAGCAGCTTGCGGCGCTGGCGGTGGTGCCGGCCGATCCAGTCGCTCCAATAGACCTTGTGCACGAACCAGTTCAGGACGACGAGGAGCACGGCAATGGCGATGAAGCCGGTGATGGCCTCGAGGCGCGGGCCGAGCGGGCTCGCCACGTCCAGGAGCGCCTGGGCGGCAAACCAGGTGGCGACCGCGGCGAAGCACGCGGCGGCGGCGCCCACCACGACCGGCCGGCGCCGGGCGCGGTTCGCCCCCAGGAAGCTGGCGGTCACGGCGGCGAAGATCAGGACGGCCTCGAGGCCCTCCCGGAAGACGATGATCGCGCTGTTGGCCGCCGCGCTGCCCGGGCTTTGCGCCGGGCCCTCGGTCGGGTCGGCGGGACCCGTCGCGGCCGTTGCCATGAGGCACACCAGCCCGGCGAGCACGGCCAGGCCGGCGCACCACCAGGCCAGGCGGGCCGCGCGGCTGCGGCCCTCGGCTCCCTTCGATCGTTCAATCATCCGATCCCCCTGGTCGTGACGATATTCGGGTGCCCTAACTCCCTGGGCTTAGGGCACCCTAACAGACCGGTCGCGGCGGCGGGCAGCCCGGGCCTCAAGGCCCTGATGCGCGCTGCCGACTCCCTCCATGTGTCCCGAGGCGCCCCGAGACCGTGATCGCCGAGATCTTCGTTCTCGCCGTCGCGGCGGCGGTCAGCCCGGCGATCTTCGCGGCCGTGGCGCTGATCCTGACCCGGCCGCGGCCGATGGCGCCGCTCGCGGCCTACTACGCGGGCGCGCTCACGCTGTCGGTGTGCGCGGGGATGGCCCTCGTGGCCGGGCTGGGGCAGACGCACCTCGCCGACTCGAAGTCCGGGTTTGGCCCGGCCCTGAACTTCAGCATCGGCGGCCTGGCGCTGCTCGCCGCCTGGTGGGTCTGGACGGGACGGGCCGCCCGCCGCAAGGCGGAGCTCAAGGTCCGCAGCGAGCGCCGCCGCGAGCGCAGGCATCCGGACGCCGAACCGGCGCGCGCGCCCGACCGCGACCCCTGGATGCAGCGCGTGCTGGACCGCGGCTCGCTGCCGCTCGCGTTTCTGGTCGGCGTGATCATGAACCTCCCCGGCGGGTTCTACCTCGTCGCGCTCAAGGACATCGCCCAGGGGCACCATCGCGTCGGCGCCGAGCTCGCGCTCGTGATCGGTTTCAACCTCGTGATGCTCGCCCCGATCGAGGTCCCCCTCGTCCTCTACCTCGTCCGGCCCGAACAGACCCTGGCCGCGCTCGGGCGCTTCTCGGCCTGGCTGGACGCCCACAGCCGCGACGTCGTGGTCGGCGTGGCCACCCTCGCCGGCGCCTACCTCGTGCTCCGCGGCACCCTCGAGATTCTCTGAGCTGCGCCCGCTCAGGCCAGCGCCGCGAGCTCGTCGCCGAGCCAGCCCATCAGATCCGCGACATCGGGCATCTGATCGCGATCGGCCACGAGCCCGAAGTCGAGATGGCCGCAGTAGCTCATGACCGTGATGTTCAGCCCCATCCCGTCGGTGATCACCGAGACCGGGTACTGCGCCTCGAGCCGGGCGCCGGCGCAGTAGAGCGGGAACTGCGGCCCCGGAACGTTTGAGATCACGAGGTTCCACGTGGGCCGGCCGGGCCGGCTCGTGGCCAGGGAGAACGTGAGCCGGGCCGCGCGGGAGAAGACGGCGGGCGGGATGAAGTTGTTCGCGTCCTGCAGGAGCTCGGCCGGGAGCGCCTTATGGCGCTCCTTCATGTCGGCGAGGGCATCGTGCGTGCGAGCCAGCCGCTGCACCGGATCCGCCTCGTCGGTGAACAGCGGGACGCTCATGAGCATGATGCGGTTCCCGAACGTGCCGATCTGATCGGTCGTGCGCACCGACACCGGAATCTGGGCGACGAGCGGCGTCTCCGGCAGCTCGTTGTGAACGAGGAGCCAGCGTCGCACCGCACCGGCGCAGAGGGAGACGACGACGTCGTTGACCGTGCAGCCATGCGCGTTCTTCACCGCCTTGACCTCGTCGAGCGAGAGCTGCCCGAAGGCGAAGCGCCGATGGGCGGAAATCTTGCCGTTGAACGACGTCTTGGGCGCTTCGAGCCGGGGAGCCTCGAGCGGCGCCGCCTCGCCGCGCACCGCGTGGACGGCCCGGTTCGCCACCCGTCCGACCGTCGCCGCGCCGGGGATGGCGCCGAACAGCGCCGGCACCTCGTCGATGTTGGGGACGGCGGAGGGGATCGACTGCAGCACGCGCAGCGGGTAGCGGGGCATCCCGGCCAGCCCGCGGGCGAGCAGCTCGAGCTCGGTGGGCGGCGGGTCGAGCCGCTCGGCGGGCGCCGGGGGCAGCTCGCGGCCCTCCGGGGCGAGATCGAGCAGGAGGCCCATGACCTCGGCTCCGGAGACCCCGTCGACGACCGCGTGGTGGATCTTCGTGAGCATGGCGAGATGCCCGCCCTCGAGCCCGTGGATCAGGTGCAGCTCCCAGAGCGGCCGCGTGCGGTCCAGCGGGCGGGCCGTGATGCGGGCCACGAGATCGGCGAGCTGGCTGTCGGTTCCCGGCGGCGGCAGGCCCAGCTCGCGCACGTGGAACTCGAGGTCGAAGTCGGCATCGTCGACCCAATACGGGTAGTCCAGGCCCAGCGGCACCTCCGCGAGGCGCCAGCGGAGCGGCGGGAGCAGCGGCAGGCGCTCGGCGATGAGCGCCTGGAGGTCGATGACGTCGAGCCGGCCGCCCGGCGCGGTCGACGGGTCGAGGATGGCGAGCCCGGCCACGTGGCCGCTCTGGCGGGCGGTTTCGAGCGCCAGGAACTGCGCGTCGAGGCTGGTGAGCTGGCGCATGCGGAGAACCTATCCGCTCACGCGTTCCGCCGGGCCCGGCGCGGCGGCCCGGACGGAAGCCGCCGCCCCCTCAGGGAAGCCCGTTCTGCTTGCCGAAGATGTCGAAGCGGTTGCCGATGTGGATCCACAGGCGGATCTGGCGGGCGTCGGCGTTGTCGACCCGGAAGCAGCAGTGGCTGCGCGGGATCGTCGGCACCACGAAGTAGCCGTGGATCGCGCAGGCCGGGCGGTACGGCCGGGTCTTCGTCTTGGCCTGGGTGAAGCTGAAGAAGCTCGAATCGACCATTCCGCGCGAGTTCTCGCCCAGCTCCTGGCGCCAGAACCGGAACGAGCCGGTCGGCGTGCGGAAGCCGGGCCTCCCGGTGGACGTGTGGTAGACGCCAGCGAGCCGGCCGTCCGCGCCGACGAGCGCGAGCACCTGATGCGTGAGGTCGCCCTCCACGTGCCTGCCATGGCCCGGGAACCGCACCTGGTAGCCGCCGCGGCCATGCGCGAGGCGGTCGAAGACGAGCGGCGACGCGGTGCCGATGCGCTGCATCTCGTTCACCTTGCGGAACGTGAGGACCGCCCGCGCTGTGTTGGTGTCGTAGCCGTCGGTGACCCGCACGGCGTAGCCGAGGTCCCGCAGCCGTTCGGTCAGGAAGCGCACCTGGAGGCCGGCGTCCCCTGGCTGGGCCGCCGTCGGGATGACCGTGGCGCGCAGAGGGGCGCCGGCGGGGCCCCGGCCCACGCCGGCCGCGATCGAGATCGCGCCGGAGCGGGTGGTGCGCAGGCGCGCCGAGAACGCGCCGCCTGCGCTGAGCGTGATCGCCCGGGCGCTGGCCGGTTCGACCGGTCCGGAGAGGCGCAGGCGGATTGCCGCGCCGGGCGTGCCCCCGGCGACCGTCCCGGTCACCGTGAACGATCGCTGCGGCAGAAGGACGAGCGATCCGGTCGACAGCGCCGTCACCCCGGTGCCCGCGTCCAGGGCGGGCCGTGCCGTGGCGGCGCTGGCGGTCGGCGGGCCGCCGAGCGCCGAAGCCAGCACGACGCCGGCGGCGACCGCCGCCGCCGCGCGGCGGCGGCGCGAAGATCCTGCCCGGCGATTCCCGAAGGCCTGCATCAGAACGCGGGTGAGGCTACCGATCGTCTCGGCCCGAGGGCGCACTTGCGGTTGCGGCAGCGCGGCTGGGCGCCAGGCCGCGCCCCGAGTATCGTGAGCGGCATGGCCTCCCCCGCCCGCGCCCCGTTTGCCATTCGCCACCGGGACCCGAGGACTCCGCCGTGCCCGCGCTGCGAGGACCCGTGGCTCGTCGATCGCGCGGTGCCGGCCGACGGGCTCGAAGCCGAGCTCGAATGCCGGGCCTGCGGCTCGCGATTCCAGGCGATCGTCGGCGTGACCTGCGCGGCGGCCGCGCACGCGTTCACCGGGGGCTGCTGCGACGGCTTTCGCCGCTACCGCCTGGCCTACCAGGATCCCGCGGGCCCGCCCGGCGCGACCCGCGTCATCGAGTTCGAGGTGTGGCGCCAGGACCCGGTCCACGTCCGGGCCGGGGACCAGTTCACGCTGCTGGTGTCCGCCGGAGCCCGGCGAACCCGATCCCGCCCGGTCATGCCCGACGCCGTCGCAAACCTCACGCTGGGCGAGTACTGGCCGCTGGTCGCCCCGACGTGCGCGGCTCGCTGACGCGGGACGAGCTGCGGCGGGCAGTCAAGGTCGGCATCGCGGCCAGTGCCGCCTGGGCACTCGGGGTGGCGGCGGGCGAGCCCGTCCCCGTCTTTGCGGCCATCGTCCCGATCGTGGCGATCAAGCAGGACCCGTTCAGCGCCGCCGGCGTGTCTGCCGACCGCATTCTCGGCGTGTTCATCGGGGTCGCGCTGGGCATCGTGGCCCTCGAGATCCAGGCGGACCCGGGCATCGCCCTGGCCGTCGGCGTGATCGCCGCGGGCATTGCCTTGGGCACGGTCCTGCGGATTCGGGGCGAGGTGAACTTCCAGATCACCGTCTCGGCCCTCATCATGCTCTTCGTGGGCGGGCGGGCCGAAACCGTGGCGCTCGCGCGGATCTGGGAGACCGCGATCGGCGCGGCGGTCGCGCTCATCGTCGCCGCGCTGCTCTGGCCGCCCGATCCGGTGGGCCAGATCCGGGAGGAAGAGGCGCGGCTGCGCCGGCGGCTCGCCGACAGCCTGGAGGCCACCGGCGGCCTCCTGGCTTCGGGGTCGGGCGACCCCGAGGCGAACCTCGAGCGGGTGCGCGACCGCCTCGGCGAGGCCTCGGCGCTGGCCGTGGACGTCGGGCGCGCCCGCAAGGCCCTGCGCGCCAACCCCCGCCGGCGCCACGACCGGCCGCTCCTGGAGGCGCTCGCCCCGGCTGCCGAGGTGCTTGGGCGCTGCGCCCGCCACGTGCGCTCGCTGGCCCGCACGGTGGCGGATCACGCCGCCGAGTCCGGCCCGCCCGATCCGGGGCCGGCGGGGCCGCCGCTGATGTCGGGCTTGCACCGGATCGCCGTCGTGCTCGCCGCGCCCGGAGACGCGCCGGCCGGAGCGCTCGAGGCAGCGTCCCGCGACCTGGATCGCGCCGCGCGGGCCGCTGACCGGCCGATCGCAGTGCTCTGCGAGGCGGAGCTGCGCCGGCTCGTCGCCGACGCCGCCGGGCCCGACGGGGCGAGGTGAGTCAGGCAGCCTGGCGCAGGGGCAGCGCGGCGGCCGCCGGCAGCGTCACCGCAACCGTGGTCGTTCCGTGCGCGATGAGCTTCCCGGTCCGCTCGGCCACGATCCGGCCCTCCGCCGTGGCGATGGTCGCGCCACGGTGGACCACGGTGCCCTCGGCCCGCAACGGGCCGGTGTCGCGGGTGACCGGGCGGACGAAGTTCACCTTGAGCTCGATCGTCGCGTAGGTCGCCCCGCGCGGCAGCGTCGAGTGCACCGCGCACCCAAGGGCCGAGTCGAGCAGCGTCGCGGCCAGGCCCCCGTGCACGACGCCGATCGGGTTGTAGTGGTCCTCGCCCGGGTCGACCGCGAAGACCGCGCGCCCCTCCCCGACCTCGATGAGCCCGATCCGCAGGAGCCGGGCGATCGGCGGGCCGGGCAGATCCCCGTCGCGCAGCGCCTCGAGATACGACAGGCCGCTGAGGCGGCTGGCCCGGGCCACGGCCTCGAGCGGGTCGTCCCAGGTGACGCGGCGCTCCCGTCGGGCCTCCGCGGGCGCGGCTTCGACGCCGGCGGGCGCCAGCCCGGCCAGTCGCCGGGCACCCATGGCGAAGGCCGCGAGTGCCTGACCCGGGACGGAGAACGTCGCGATGGCCGGGATCGATTCTGGCGTCATGTCAGGCTCCGGTGGCTGGGTGGGTAGTGCATTGCAACCGACCGTATACCTATCCGTTGCATTTCGCAACTCAATCCGGCTAGACTGGGCCTGTGACCCGCAAAGGCTTCGACGAGATGCCGTGCCCGATCGCCCAGTGCCTCGGCGTCGTCGGCGAGCGCTGGACGCTTCTGGTGCTCCGCGAGGCGTTCTTCCGGGTCCGTCGCTTCGACGACTTCCAGCGCCGGCTCGGGATCGCTCGCAACATCCTCGCGGACCGCCTCTCCACCCTCGTGGACGCCGGCGTCCTCGAACGCCGCCCCTACCAGGACCGCCCCGTGCGCCACGAGTACCGCCTCACCCAGAAGGGCCTCGATCTCTGGCCCGTGCTCGTCGCGCTGCAGGCGTGGGGCGAGAAGCACGCTCCGGCGCAGAGCGGGCCTCCGATCGAGCTGACCCACACGGCCTGCGGTCACCGCACGGTCCCGCAGCTCGCCTGCTCCCACTGCGGCGAGCCGCTCGGCCCCCGCGACGTCACCGCGGCGCGGGAGCTCGCCGGCCCGGCCGAGTTCGCCGCTGCCGCGCGCGCGTAGACTGTCCGCCCCATGGCCCAGAAACAGCGGCAGGTCAAGATCGAGCAGCGCGGCGGCCTCGCCGCGATGCAGGACCTCGAGTCCCGCTCCGACGAGGAGCTCGAGCAGGAGACGAAGAACCGGGCGGCGGCCCAGGCGATCCTCGGCGCGCGCGCCGCCGATCGCTACGACGCCAAGGCCAGCCGGGCCCACTTCCAGAAGGCGATCGCCGCGGCCCGGCCGCAGGAGCGCATGGCGCTGCGCCGGATGGCCAACGCCTCGCTGGCGCTGGCCGAGCGGCGTGCCGGCGACCTCAAGGAGGCGGTCGAGAAGCTGGGGCACGAAGCGCCGAGCTCTCGCCAGCTCCTGGCGCTGCGGTTCATGGGGCTGATCGTCCCGCCCCCGGGCTCGAGCGTGCTCGTGCGGATCCGCGGCATCCTCGCCGCGATCGCCATCGTCCTCGGCCTCGCCGCGCTGGGCTTCGGCATCGTGATGCTCGTCTCCCTGCCGTTCGGCGGCGTGGCGCTCGGCGAGGGGATCCTGCTCGGGATCATCCTTGTCGTGGCGGTGCTCGGCATCCTGGCCTTCGTCGGCCGGCGCCGGCAAGCCAAGGCCCGGGCCGCCCGCGGCGGCGGCTGACCGGCGCAGCGGGCCGCGCCGTGTGCGGGCGCTACACCCTCGCCTCGACCGATCCGACGGCGCTCCGGGACCGGTTCGGGCTCGGAGAGTCCGTCGAGATCCGCCAGCGCTTCAACGTCGCGCCCACGGACGCGGTCCTCGCCGTCGTGGCAGGCCAGGACGGACGGGAGGGCACGCTGCTGCGCTGGGGGCTCGTGCCCCACTGGGCCGACAGCCTCGCGTCGGGAGCCAGGCGGATCAACGCCCGGGCCGAGACGGTGGCGACGACGCCCGCGTTTCGCGACAGCTTCGCCCGCCATCGGTGCCTGGTGATCGCCGACGGCTTCTACGAGTGGGAGCGCCTGGAGGACGGCGGCAAGCAGCCCTGGCACATCACGCGAGCCGACGGGTCGCCCTTCGCCTTCGCCGGACTGTGGGCGTCCTGGCGCCCGCCGGAAGGCGACCCGGTGCAGACATGCGCGATCGTCACGACCGATGCCAACCGCGTGCTCGCGCCCGTCCACGGCCGCATGCCCGTGATCCTCGAGCGCGACGCCGAGGCCGCCTGGCTCGATCCGGCGGCGCCGGCCCCAGACCTGCTCGGCCTGCTGCGCCCGCTGCCCGATGCCGAGGTCGCGCTGCGGCCGGTGTCGCGGGCCGTCAACGACGCCCGTTACGACGGTCCGGCCTGCCTCGACCCGCCGGCGCCCGAGCCCCGGCGCGATCCGGCACCGCGGCTCTTCTGAAGCGCCGGGCCATCCGGGCTCAGGACGAGGCCACCGTCACCTTCTCGATGACGACGGGCTCGACGGGCTGCTCGGTGGACGGATCGGTCGGGACCGCCCCGATGCGCTCGACGACCGGGAGCCCGCGCGTGACCCGTCCGGCCACGGCGTAGTCGGGGGGCAGCCCGGCGTCATCGCCGGTCACCACGAAGAACTGGCTGCCGGACGTTCCCGCCGGCTCGGTCTGGGTCTTGGCCATCGCGACGACGCCCTTGGTGTAGGCGGTTCCCTCCGGCGGAGGCTCGGTGACCGAGTAGCCGGGGCCGCCCTGGCCGTTGCCGAGCGGGTCGCCGCCCTGGATCACGAACCCGTCCACGATGCGGTGAAACGTGAGGCCGTCGTAGAAGCCGGAGCGGGCCAGCGCGGCGAACGACGACGCCGTCTTGGGGCTGCGCTTCGCGTCCAGGGCGATCGTGAACGTCCCGCACGTGGTCTGCACGGTCGCGGTCCAGGCCTTCGCCGGATCCAGCACGGTCGCCGGGGCCTGGAGCTTCTGCTCGCCCTTCGGCGCAGGCGCCGTCACCTTGCGGCACCCCGGTGCGGGCCCCTGCGTGTCCGGGGGCGCCGAGGCCTGGGTCGTGTCCTGGCTCCCGCCCCCGCTGCCGCAGCCGGAGACCGCCGCGGCAGCCAGCACGGTCGCGGCCAGCACGGTGAGGGGATGGCGCGGCACGGCCCGGGAGGATAATGCGCCGCCGATGGCGCTGTCCCCCCTCCTCGCCCGGTATGACCGGGTCCTCCTCGACCTCGACGGCTGCGTGTGGGTCGGCGGCGATCCCACGCCGCGCGCTCCCGAGGCGATCGCGGCCCTGCGCGCCGCCGGCATCGGTGTCGCCTTCGTCACGAACGACTCCGGACGCAGCGCCGAAGAGTTCGTGCGCAAGCTCTGGCGCCTGGGCTTCCAGGCGTCCGCCGAGGAGGTCGTGACGGTCGGGGGCGCACTGCAGCATCTGCTCGCGGAGCGCGCCGACCGCCTCGCCACGGCGACGGTGATCGGCAGCCCCGCCATCCACGCCCACGTCGCCGACGCCGGGCTGCGCATCGTGAACGGCACCGAGTTCGGGCCGCGGGCCGACGTCGCCGTCGTCGCCGCCCACCCGGGCTTTCACTACGGGGAGCTGCGCGAGGCGACCCAGGCCGTGCTCCGCGGCGCGGAGCTCGTGACCGCCGGCCGCGATCCGATCTTCCCGATGCCCGACGGCGCCTGGCCCGGGACCGGCGCGATCGTCGCCGCCGTCGAGGCCGCCACGGGCCGGACGGCGGCGCTCGTGGGCAAGCCGGACCCCCAGATCTACTTCACCGCCCTGGACCGCATGGGCCCCGGGCGGGCGCTCGTGGTGGGCGACCGCCTGGACTCCGACCTCGCCGGCGCCGCCGCCGCCGGGCTCGACGCGGCGATCGTCCTCACCGGCGCGACGCCGCGCGCGGAGGCCGAGGCCGCGGACAGCCCCCGGCCGGTCGCCGTCGCCGACTCCCTCGCCGCGCTCGTCCTCGCGCGCTGACCCGCGGCGGTACAGTGGCGCCGCCATGGCCGCGCCGGTTGCCCTCATCGTGAACCCCGCCGCCGGCGGCGGCCGCGCCGCGTCCGTGCTTCCCGGCGTCCTCGCGGCGCTCGCCGCGCGGGGCCTGGACGTCCGGGCTGCCGAGACCGGCGGCCTGGACGACGCCCGCGAACTGGCTGCCGCCGCCGCGCAGGCCGGGGAGACCGTGGTGACGCTGGGCGGCGACGGCCTGCTGGGCGCGGTGGCGGGCGTCTTGGCCGGCACGGAGGCCGTGGTCGGCATCCTCCCCGGCGGCCGGGGCAACGACTTCGCCCGGTGCCTGGGAATACCCGCCGACCCCGAAGCCGCGTGCGACGTCGTGGCCGCCGGCCGCGTCAAGGCCCTGGACGTCGGCGACGTCGACGGCCGCACGTTCGTCGGGATCGCGAGCTGCGGGTTCGACTCCGACGCGAACCGCATCGCGAACGAGTCCACGGTCGTGAAGGGCAACCTGGTCTACGCCTACGCCGCGCTGCGCGCGCTGGCCGAGTGGCGCCCCGCCCGGTTCGAGGTGACGGTGGACGGGACCGAGACGATGGCCTTCACCGGCTACAGCGTCGTCGCGGCGAACTCGAAGGCCTACGGCGGCGGCATGTTCGTGGCGCCGGACGCCGAGCTCGACGACGGCAGGCTCGATCTCGTGCTCACCGGACGCGTCACGAAGCGGCGGTTCCTGGCGAACCTGCCCAAGGTGTTCAAGGGCACGCACATCGAGGAGCCGGCCGTGCACGTGCGCCGGGCCGCGGAAGTTCGCATCGCCGCCGACCGGCCGTTCACGGTCTACGCCGACGGCGATCCGATCGCCGAGCTGCCCGCCACGGTGCGAATCCGCCCGCGAGCGCTGCGCGTCCTGGTTCCGGCGTGACGGCGGCCGAGCGCGAGCGGGTCATCTGGCACGACGTCGAGTGCGGGGCGTACGCCGCCGATCTCCCCCTGTGGCGGGACCTTGCGGCTGCGGCGGAGGGACCGGTGCTCGACGTCGGCGCCGGGTCCGGACGGGTGGCGCTCGACCTCGCCGCACGGGGCCACGAGGTCGTCGCGCTCGATCTCGATGCGGCGCTGCTCGCGGCGCTGCGCGAGCGGGCCGGCGGCCTCCCCGTCGCCGCCGCCCAGGCCGACATGCGGGCCTTCCAGCTCGGCCGGCACTTTGCCCTGATCCTCGTGCCGATGCAGACCGTCCAGCTCCTCGGCAGCCCCGCCGAGCGGGCCGAGTTCCTGGGCTGCGCCCGGCGCCACGCCGCTCCGGGCGGCCTGCTCGCCATGGCGCTGGCCGATCCGTTCGAGGGGATGTCCCCGCACGACGGGCCGGACGAGCTGCCCGTCCCCGACCTGCGGGAGGTTGCCGGCGTCGTGTACGCAAGCCAGCCGATCGCGGTGCGCGAGGTGGCCGGCGGCACCGAGATCGAGCGTATCCGCCAGCGCGTGGGCGCCGACGGCTCGGTCGTGCGCGCTCCGGACGTCGTCCGCGTCACGGCGCTGGCCCCAGCGACGCTCGAGGCCGAGGCCGCCGCCGCCGGCTTTTCGCCCCGCCCGCGGCACGCGATCGCGCCGACCCCCGACCACGTGGGGAGCACGGTGGTCGTGGCGCAGGCCCCGTCCGCCGGCGCCGCTACGGTTGCGGCTCCGTGAAGCTCTCCGAGTACCAGTCCGCATCCAGGGCCACCGCGATCTATCCGGACGCCGGGTCGAACCTGACCTATCCGGCGCTCGGACTCTGCGGCGAGGCGGGCGAATGCGCCGAGAAGGTGAAGAAGGCGATGCGGGACGACGGCGGCGTCCTGACCGAGGAGCGCCGCGAGGCGCTGGCCGGCGAGCTGGGCGACGTGCTCTGGTACGTGGCGCAGCTCGCCACCGAGGCCGGCCTGGAGCTCGAGGACGTCGCCGCCGCGAACCTGGAGAAGCTGCGCTCGCGGGCCGAGCGCCGCGTCCTGTCGGGCAGCGGCGACGCCCGGTAGGCCCCGGGAGGGCGTCAGGCCGCGACGATCCGGGTCGCCGTGGCCTTCCAGCTCGCGACGACGGCCACGCCCGGAGCGAGTCCGAGATCGCGCGCGGCGCCCGCGGTCACCTCGGCGACGAGCGGCTGCGGGGCCTCGAGCCCGACCCGAATCCGCGGGCCGAGTGCCGTGACCGAGGTGACGCGCACCGGAAGGCGGTTGACGGCCGAGCCCGTCGGCGGCGCCCCGGCGGGCGCCAGGGCGATCTCCCACGGAAACACCGTGGCGGCGACACGCCCCGCGCCCGGGTCGGTGCTGATGACCGCGCCGCCCCCATCGAGCGTGACCGCGGTGAGCCCATCGGCGGCGCTCGCCGCCGTGCCGTGCAGCACGACGGCGCCCACGAAGTCGGCCACGAAGGGCGACGCCGGGGCTGCGGCGAGGGCGGCGGGCGGCCCCGACTGGACGATGCGCCCCCGATCGACGATGCCGACCCGGTCCCCGAGCTGCGCGGCCTCGGCGAAGTCGTGCGTCACGAGGATCGCCGGGATCCCCGCGCCGGCCAGCACGCGGCCGATCTCACGGGCCGCGGCAGCGCGTGTGCGCGGGTCGAGCGCCGACAGGGGCTCATCGAGGAGCAGCACGTCCGGGTCCCGGGCCAGCGCCCGCGCGAGGGCCACGCGCTGGCGCTCGCCGCCCGAGAGCTCGGCTGGCCGGGCGTCGGCGACGTCCTCGGCCCCGAACCGGCTCAGCAGCGCCCGGGCGTGCCCCTGGCGCTCCCGGCGCGGGCGGTCGCGCATCGGGTAGGCGACGTTCTGCCAGGCCCGCAGGTGCCCGAACAGGGCGTAGTCCTGGAAGAGGAACCCGCAGCGGCGGTCTTCGGGGCCCAGCGCGATCCCGGCCGCCGTGTCGAGCCACACGCGCTGCCCGCAGGCGACACGCCCGCTGCGGGGGGCAGCGAGCCCCGCCGCGATGCGCAGGATGGTCGTCTTCCCCGCCCCCGAGGGCCCGGCCAGGGCCAGGCACTCGCCCGAGGGGACCTCGAGCGCGATGTCGAGGCCGAACCCCCGCAGCGGAGTGCGAGCGGCGATCGACAGCACGTCAGGCCCCGAGCCCTCGCCCGCCCGCGGCGAGCTTCACCCCGAGCAGCAGTGCCGCCGACACGGCGACCAGCACCGCCGAGAGCCCGAGCGCGCCCGTGAAGTCCGTGGCGAACTGCTCGTAGATCGAGAGCGGCGCGGTCTGCGTGACGCCCTGGAGCGAGCCGGCGAACATCAGCGTCGCGCCGAACTCGCCCAGCGCCCGGCCCCAGGCGAGCGCCACGCCGGCTGCGAGGCCCGGGAGCGCCGCGGGAATCGCGACGCGCGCGAACGTGCGGGCCTCGCCGGCTCCCAGCGTCCGGGACGCTTCGAGCTGGGACCGGTCGACCCCCGCGAACGCGGCCTGCGCCTGGCGCAGGTAGAACGGCGAGGCGACGAACGTGAGTGCCACGACGACGCCGGCGGTCTGGAGCACGAGCGAGATCCCGAGGTCCTCGAGCGCCCCGCCGAAGAGGCCGCGCGGCCCGAGGGCGGCGAGCAGCCCGATCCCGGCCACCGCCGGCGGGACGACGAGCGGGAGCTCGACCAGAGTGGTCGCGGCCGCGCGGCCCCGAAACTCCCGCGTGGCCAGCAGCCAGGCGGCCGGCGTCCCGACCGCGACGATCAGCGCCATCGCGATGGTGGTCGTCTCGAGGCTGAGCTTCAGGGCGTCGAGCGAGGCGGGATCCCCGAGGCTCGCGAGAAGCTGGGCCGGCCCCGCATCCGCGAAGATCGCGACGATCGGCACGGTCAGGAATGTCAGGACGACGGCCAGTGCCAGGGTGATCGCCGCCGGGAACCAGCGGCGCCGGATCATGGCGCAGGCGGGGGCAGGAAGCCCGCCTCGCGGAGCGCCCGCTGCCCGGGGCCGTGGAGCAGTCCCGCGATGAAGGCCCGTGCGGCCGCCGGGTGCTTCGACCCCTTCACGACGGCGGCGCCGTAGGCGACCACGGGCTGCAGCGACGCCGGCAGCGGGATCGCGCGCAGCGCCCCCTCGGAGGCGACGACGTCGGTGGCATAGACGAAGCCGGCATCGACGGCCCCCTGGGTCAGCTTGCCGACGATGCCGCCGACGTCCGGCTCCTCCGTGCGCACGTTGCCGAGGATCGTCGCGCGAGTTCGCGCCGGCAGGCGGGCCAGGACCTTGCGGGTGTAGTCGCCGATCGGGACGCCCTGCGCGCCGATCGCCACGGTCACGCCCGAGCGGGACAGGTCGTCCAGCGATGACACCCGGCCGGCGTCGGCGGGGACGGCGAGCACGAGGCGGTTGCCGGCGAAGACGACCGGCGCGGTGACGAGGCCCTGACGGTGGAGCTGGTCCGGGAGCTTCGTGCTGGCGGCGGCGAACACGTCGGGCCGCACTCCCTGCTCGATCTGGGCGGCCAGCTCGTCGGACCCGGCGAACTGGAACCGCACCGTCGCGCCGGGGAAGGCGGCACCGTACCCGGTGAAGGCGGCCTTCAGCGACTTGGCCGCCGAGACGACGAGGGCCGGCTTGGACGCCCCGGTGCCCGTGCCGCCGCTGCCGTCGCTCCCGCAGCCGGCAGCCACCCCGGCCAGCGCCAGCGCCGCCGCCGCGCCCGCCGCACCAAGGCGCCGGCGGCTCACGCCGTGCCCCCGCTGCGCTCGACCATGACCGAGGTCGCCTTCACGGTGGCCACGGCGGGCACGCCGGCGGCGAGGCCGAGCTGCTCGACCGCGTCGCGCGTCACCGCCGCGATCACCCGATGCGGGCCCGCCTCGATCTCGACGAGGGCCATGACGCCGTCGACCTCGACGGAGGTCACGACGCCCGGAAACCGGTTGCGGGCCGAGAGCCGGTCCGGCGGCCGGGTGCGCACGGGGCGGCTGGTGAGCCGCTGCACCTCGGCGGCCGGGACGACGCGCCGGTTGCGCGCGTCTCGGCGCGTCTGCAGCTTGCCCGACCGGTCCCAGCGGCGCACGGTGTCGGCGCTCACGCCGAGTGCCGCCGCCGCCTCCCCTACGGTGAGATCCCCCATGTGCCTAAGCATTGCATAGGCATACGGGGTCAGGCAATCAGGGAGCCCCGTTGACCGCGAAGCGCTCGAACCGCGCGGCGATCCGCGGCGGGAGCCGCACGGACACGCGGACGCCGTCGGCCGTGTCGCGTCGCTCGATCCGCTCGCCCGCGAGGTCGTGGAGCTCGGCGAGCTGGCGGCCCTCGCGGTAGGGCACAAGCAGCTCGAGCGGCTGCAGGCTGCGCCGGAACTCCGCGTCGACGCGAGCGCGCAGCGCGTCGAGCCCCTCCCCCGTCTCGGCGGACACGAGCAGCCCGTCGGGATGGCGGAAGCCCAGCTCGCGCCGGCGATCGTCGTCGATCGCGTCGGCCTTGTTGAGCACGAGCAGGCGCGGCGCGTCGGCTCCGATGTCCTCGAGCACGTCGTCGACCGCGGCGATCATCGCGTTCATCTCCTCCTCGGGCGCCGACGCATCGGCGACGTGGAGGATCAGGTCGGCGCGCCGGGTCTCCTCCAGCGTGGCGGCGAAGGCATCGACGAGCTGGTGCGGCAGCTTGCGGATGAACCCGACGGTGTCGGTGAGGAGCACCGTCCGCCCGGCGAGCTCGAGCGTCCGCGTCGTCGGGTCCAGGGTATGGAAGAGGCGGTCACGGACGCCGACCTCCGCGCCCGTGAGGGCATTGAGCAGTGTCGACTTGCCGGCGTTCGTGTAGCCCGCCAGTGCAATCGAGGGGAGCTGGGCCCGCTCGCGCTCCTGCCGCATCGTCGCGCGGTGCGACTGCACGTGCGTGAGGCGCCGCTTGAGCGCCGCGATGCGGTCGCGGGCCAGGCGCCGGTCCGTCTCGATCTGGGACTCGCCGGGGCCGCGCGTGCCGATTCCGCCGCCGAGCCGCTCGAGGTGCGTCCACAGCCCGCGCATGCGGGCGAGGTTGTACTCGAGCTGGGCGAGCTCGACCTGCAGCTTGCCTTCGGCGGAGTGGGCATGGCCCGCGAAAATGTCGAGGATCACGGCGGTCCGGTCGATGACCGGAACCCCCAGCGCCTCCTCGAGGTTTCGCTCCTGGCGGGGGCTCAGCTCGTCGTCGCAGGCCACGACGTTCGCGTCACACTCGGCGATCTGGCCTTTCAGCTCCTCGAGCTTGCCGGCGCCCACGTACGTGTTGGGGTGCGGGAGGTCGCGCCGCTGCACCGCCGTGCCCACGGTGGCGACGCCGGCGGTCCGCAGAAGCTCCTCGAGCTCGCCGAGGTGGCCGCCGTCGGGACCGACGGCGACCGCCAGCGCCCGCTGGCGGGCGCGGCCTGGCTTGGGCTCGGAGCCCGCGCGGGTCGGGCCGGTGCGCCCGTTGCGGCTGCGCTGCATCGGTCCGAGTGTAGATGGCGCCGGGGCGCGGGCCGGCAGCGCGCGGGAGCCCGCTCCCGCGCCTCTCCGGTGCGGCGCTGAGGTTCGGCCGCCCGCGACGGCCGAACCTCCGCGTCACCGGCCGGCCAGCGCGTGCAGCCGGGCCACGGCCTCGAGCAGCCGGTCGTCGGGCGTCGTGAGCGAGATCCGGAAGAACCCCTCGCCGTTGGGGCCGTAGGCCCCGCCCGGCGAGACGACGACGCCGGCCTCGTCCAGCAGGTAGGTGCAGAACGCTGCGGAGTCGGCGAAGCCGGGTGGAATCGGCGCCCAGATGTAGATCGTTGCCTTCGGCGGCGTCACCGGGACGCCGCCCGCGGCGAGCGCGTCGCAGACGGCGTCGCGGCGGCGCTGGTACAGCGCCGTCATCGACGCGACCTCGGCGTCCCCGTCCGGGGAGAGCGCCGCCACGCCGGCCAGCTGGACGGCCTCGAAGTTCCCGGAGTCGATGTTGGACTTCAGGCGCCAGTAATCCTCGATGACCGCGGCATTGCCGGCGATCGCGGCGCAGCGCCAGCCGGTCATGTTGTAGCCCTTGGACAGCGAGAAGACCTCGACGCCGACCTCCTTGGCGCCCGGGGTGGCCAGGAACGACGGCGCCCGGTAGCCGTCGAAGCCGATCTCGCTGTAGGCGTTGTCGTGCACGATCAGGACGTCGTGCTCGCGGGCGAACGCGATCGCGCGCTCGAACAGGCCGTCCGGCACCACGGCGCCGGTGGGGTTGTTCGGGTAGTTGAGGAACATGAGCTTGGCCCGGGCCGCGACGTCGTCCGGCACGGCGTCCAGGTCGGGTGCGAACCCCAGCTCGGGCACGAGGGGCAGAAGGTGCGATTCCGCGCCCACGAGCGCCGGCCCCCCGGTGTAGACCGGGTAGCCCGGATCCGAGGCCAACGCGACATCCCCGGGGTCCAGGAAGGCGAGGTTCAGGTTGAAGATGCACTCCTTGGCGCCGATCGCCGCCATGACCTCGGTCTTCGGGTCCAGGTCGACGTCGAAGCGCCGCTCGTAGAAGTCGCTGACCGCCTCGAGGAACTCCGGGCGCCCCCGGTTGCTCGGGTACTGATGGGTGCCCGGGTCGGCCACGGCCTCCTGCATCGCCTCGACGACGAGCGCCGGCGTCGGGCGATCCGGATCGCCGATCCCCAGGCTGATCACGTCCACCCCCTCCGCCTGCTTCGCCGCGATCTTGCGGGAGAGCTCGGCGAAGAGGTACGGCGGGATGGTGTCCAGGCGCTTACTGGGTCGCATGCAGCTCCTCGAGGAAGTCGTCGGCGAGCGTGCCCGCGTACACGGGCACGGCCCAGCCGGTCAGGTTCACGTGCAGGTCCTCCCCCACCTCGGCGACGAGTTCGCCGCCGTCGAGGCGCACGGTCACGGGGCTGTCCCCGCCCCGCAGGACGTAGGCGACGGCCGCGCCGGTCGCCCCGGTGCCGGAGGACATCGTCTCCCCCACGCCGCGCTCGAAGATCCGCGCCCGAATGACGCCCGGCTCGGCCTCGGCGTACCACGACACGTTCGTCCGGCGGGGGAACAGCGCGGCGCCCTCGATCTCCGGCCCCAGGGCCGGCAGGTCCAGCGCGTCCACCTCCGCCGGCGTCCCGACCGCGATGGCGCACTGGGGGTTGCCGATCGAGACGTGCTGAAACCGCCACTCGCGACCGCCAGAGGCGACGGTGCCGGCGCCGTCCGCGCCCCCCGCCGGGAAATCCGGAGAGGCAAGGCGGGCGCGGCCCATGTCGACGGTGCAGGTCGTCGGGCCGGTGATCGACGGGCGGATCTCGCCAGCCAGCGTCGAGATGGAGAAGCGGTCGCGGTCGGTCCATCCGCGCCGGCGCAGGTAGAGGATCGCCTCGCGCGCTCCGTTGCCGGACAGCTCGGCCTCGCTGCCATCGGGATTGAAGATGCGCAGGTCAGCGACGAACTCAGGCGACGCCGGCGCAGACAGCAGCAGGATGCCGTCGCTCCCCACGCCGGTATGTGGCGCGCAGATCGCGCGGATGCGGCCGGGCGTGAGGTCGAACGGGATCGCGTCGGCCTCGACCACGAGGTAGTCGTTGCCAAGGGCCTGCCATTTCTCGAACTTCATGCGGGGCTCGTCACGGTGTCGGATCCGGCCGCCGGGAACGCGGCGGGGCGGCGGCGGAGTCTACGGCGGCCAGGCGCTCGGCGATGTGTGCCGCGACGTCGGCGGGGTCGCGGCCGGTCACGTCGATCTGGCTCGCCCCGGCCAGCTTGCGCATCCACGTGAGCTGACGCTTCGCGTACACGCGGGTGCGCCGCTTCATCGCGGGGATGTCGCCGGCGAGCAGCTCATCGAACCCGACCGCCTTGCGCGCCGTCGGGGACGCGCCGGCGGCGCGGGCCGCCCGAACCTCAGATTGGGCGCCCGCGGCCACCATCGCGTCGACCCGCGCCTCGATCGCCGCGTAGAGCGCCTCGCGATCCATGACGAGGGCCGCCAGGACCGTCGGATGGCGCGTCGCCTCGGTCCACAGCGCCGACGGCCCGGAGGGCGGCTGCAGCGCACCGGCGTCGAGGAGCTCGAGGGCCCGGACGATGCGGTGCCGGTCGTTGGGATCGATTCCCGCTGCCGCCCAGGGCGCGCGCTCGGCGAGCGCCGCGTGCAGCGCCGGAGCGCCGCTCCGCGCGACCTCCCCCTGCAACCGCTCCCGCGCGCCGGGCGGGGGCGGCGGGCGCAGGTCGAGGTCGGCGAGGGCTGCCCGCAGATAGAGCCCCGACCCGCCCACGACGATCGGCCGCCGGCCGGCTGCCAGGAGCCCGTCGATCTCGGCGTGGGCGAGCGCGGCGTACTCGCCAACGCTGAACGTCGCATCGACCGGGACGCACGACACGAGCCGGTGCTCGAGGCGCGCCCGCTCGGCGGCGCTGGCGGCCCCGGTGAGCCGCTCGAGCCCCTCGTAGACCTGCAAGGCGTCGGCCGAGACGGCGACGGGCGCCTCCCCGCGAGCCCGGAGCGTGTCGGCCAGCGCGATCGCGACGGCGGTCTTGCCCACCCCGGTGGGGCCGAAGATCGCCGCGATGGCCCGAGGCGGCGGCGGGGCGGCGTGCGCGCGGACGGGCGGCATGCGCGGAGTATCGTGCCCGACCGTGACCGTCCGCATCGGCACCGGACTCTCGACGCACGCCGATCCCCGGGTTGGCGCGATCGAAGCGGCGACCGCCGCCCGCGACGGGCTCGGCGGCAGCCGCTGCTCGGTGGCCGTGCTCTTTGCCGCCGGCACTCACCTCGCCGACCCGCACGCCACGCTCGAAGGCGTCCATGAGGCGCTCCTGCCCGGCTGGGCCGTCGGGTGCGGCGCCGGCGGGGTCCTCGGCTCCGGCCGCGAGATCGAGGAAGGCACGGCGGTCGCCGTCTGGGCCGCGGCGCTCGCCGGCGAGGTCGAGGCGTTCCACGCCTCCGCCCGCGAGGCGGAGGACGGCCTCGAGATCGCCGGGCTGCCCGACCTGGAGGGCGCGTCCGCCGCGGTCCTGCTCGCCGATCCCTACTCCTTTCCGACCGATCAGCTGCTGCGCGGCCTCGGCGACCGGGCCCCGGGGGTGCCCGTGCTCGGCGGCGTGTCGAGTGCCCGCACCCTCGACGGTGACGCCGCGCTCTTCTGCGGGGAGGAGGTTCACGCCCGCGGAGCGGTCGGGCTGCGGCTCGAGGGCGTCGACGTGGTGCCCTGCGTCTCCCAGGGGGCCGCACCGGTCGGCCCGGAGATGACGATCACCGCCGCGGACGGCCACGTCATCCACGAGCTGGCGGGCGTGCCGGCCCTCACGAAGCTGCGCGAGGTCATGGCGGACCTCGACGCGTCCGAGCGGGCGCTCACGGCCAGCGGGCTGCTCGTCGGCATTGCGCTCGCGAGCGGCAGCCCCGACTACGCCCACGGCGACTTTCTCGTGCGCTCGCTGCTCGGGGCCGACGAGGAGAGCAAGGCGGTGTCGGTCGGCGCCCAGGTCGCCACTGGGCAGGTGGTCCGCCTGCACGCCCGCGACGCCGAGTCGGCCGCGCGCGACCTCGACGACGCCCTGGCCCTGCGGCGCACGGCCCTCGGCGGCGCGCCGGCGGCCGGGGCGCTCGTGTTCACCTGCAATGGACGGGGCGCGGCCATGTTCGGAGAGCCCGACCACGATGCGGGCTCGGTGCAGCGCGGGCTCGGCGGCGCGCCAGCGGCGGGATTCTTCGCCGCCGGGGAGATCGGCCCCGTCGGCGGGGAGAACTTCCTCCACGGGTTCACTGCCACTCTGGCAATCTTCGCCGCGTGAACGTCGCCGGCCGGACCATCCTCCTCACCGGCGCGACCGGCGGCATCGGCGCGGCGATCGCCCGGGCCGCGGTCGCCCGCGGCGCTGCGCTCGTGCTCACCGGGCGCCAGGCCGACGTCCTGGACGCGCTGGCCGCCGAGGTGCGGGGCCGCGCGATCGTGGCGGACCTCGCCGAGCCCGGTGCCGCGGCCGCGCTCGCCGAGCAGGCGGGCCCCGTCGACGTGCTCATCGCCAACGCCGCCCTCCCCGCCTCCGGCCCGGTCCTCGAGTACACCCCCGAGCAGATCGACCGCAGCGTCGGCGTGAATCTCACGGTGCCGATCCAGCTTGCGCGGGCGCTTGCCCCGGGAATGGTCGAGCGCGGGGCCGGCCACGTCGTCTTCATGTCGTCGCTCAGCGGCAAGGCCGCCACGCCGGGCACGTCGCTCTACTCCGCCACGAAGTTCGGGCTGCGCGGCTTCGCCTCGGGGCTCCGCCAGGACCTCCACGGCACGGGCGTCGGCGTGTCGACCGTGTTCCCGGGCTTCGTCCGGGACGCCGGCATGTTCCACGACACCGGGACCCGGCTGCCGAAGTGGGTCGGGACGGTCAGCCCGGGCGATGTCGCCGAGAGCACGCTGCGCGCGATCGAGCACGACCGGGCTGAGACGGACGTCGCCCCGTTCGGGCTCCGGGCTGGATCGGCGTTCGCCAGCCTCTTTCCCGAGGCTGCCGCCCGCCTCGCCCGCCGGCTCGGCTCCGACGTCGTGTCGCGCCGGATGGGCTCCAGCGAGGCCCACCGCTCGCGCCGCTGAGCTGCCGGGGCCGCGCGGCGCCGGTCAGCCGGCCCGTGAGGCCTCCGCGCCGGTGCTCGCGCCGTCGCCGCCTCCCTCCACCCCGTCAGCGCCGGGCTCCCCCGCCGCCGAGACGACCGCCAGGATCTCGTCGGCCAGGCGGCTGCCCTCGCTCGCCTGCTTCGGTGTGGCCAGGATCCGCACGACGACCTCGTCCCCCACGTACTCCTCGAGCACGATGTCCGGGGGCCGGCGGGTGTCGACCGTGATGGCCGCCTGGATGCGCGCCTGGATGTCGCTCGGCCGGACCGAGGCCGGCAGGCGCGCGCGCAGGTCGACCGAGTCGGGCTCCCGCACGGGCTTGATGGCGACCTGGAGCACGACGCTGTTCGGAATCATGATCCGTTCGTCGCCGTCGGCCAGCATCGTGTACAGCAGCCCGAGTGAGCTCACGACGCCTTCGATGGTCCCGGCCAGCGGGCCGCCTTGGAACCGGACCCGGTCCCCAACCCGGAAGGGGCGGGCGCTCAGCAGCACGGTGCCGGCGAACAGGTTTCCCAGCGTCTGCTGGGCGGCCAGGCCGATGATCACCGCGCTGAACGACGCGCCGATGACCAGGGTGCGAGGGTCGACGCCGGCGATGCGCAGGGCCACGAGCGCGGCGACGCCGATGGTCACCAGGCGGATGAGAAAGCCGACGGTGCCGGCGGTCCCGGGATCCAGGCGCCGGAAGAGGACCGGTCCCAGCGCGCGCCCAATGTCGCGGGCGAGCGCCCAGCCGAGGACCAGCAGGGCCGCGACCGTGACGATGCGAGCGACCTCGTCGTACTCGGCCCCGAAGAGCTGCTCGCGATTCGTGTAGAGCAGCACGACGCCCACGAAAGCCGGCAGGACCAGGAACAGCTGGCGGCGAGCCCGCTTGGCCGCCCTCGTCGAGATCTGGCTGCTGAGCCCGGCAGCCTCCCAGGCATGGCTGCGGGTCTCGAACATCGCGCTGATCGACGTGGGCTTGCGTTTGCCGAGCATGGTCACCAGAGGCTAACCGCGCCGCGGCCAGAGGTTGCGCCCGCGCCTCGTGCGGATCGCCACGAGGCTCAGAACAGCGCGGCCTGCGCCGCGCGCGGCGCTGGGGGCTGCGGGGGCGCAACGGGGCCGCGACGCTCGGCCTCCCGCCAGGCGGCCGAGGGTCCTCCGGCCAGCGCGGCCAGCCGCCGGCGCTCGCCCGGCGCCAGATAGGCACCGCGGGCGTACAGGGCCTCGTACCGCGCAACCAGGTCGGGCCGGGCTGCGCGCAGCCAGTCGAAGAACACCGTCCGCGTCTCGCCGCGCAGGTGCAGCGCGACACCGCCGACCGATGTCGCCCCGGCCGCCGCGGCGGCGGCCAGGAGCGGCTCCACCTGGTGCGGCGCGTCATTGATCCCGGGCATGAGCGGCGCGACGAGCACCCCCGTCGGCACGCCGGCCCGGTTCAGTTCCGCGACCGCCTCCAGGCGCTTGCGCGGATGCGGCGTCCGTGGCTCGGTGGCCCGCCAGGCGGCTTCGTCCAGCGTCGGAATCGACAGGCTCGCCGTGAACCGCCCCGCGGCGGCCATCTCCTGGAACAGGCCGAGGTCGCGGAGCAGGAGCGGCGATTTCGTGAGGACCGAGCACGGCGTGGCGGCGTCCCGCAGCGCGGCCCAGATGCCCGGCATGAGCTCGTAGCGGCCCTCGACCCACTGGTAGGGATCGGTGTTCGTGCCCAGCGCGACGTGCTCGCGCCGCCACGACGGCTTGGCGAGCTCGGCCCGGAGCCGCTCGGGGGCGTTGACCTTCACGACGATCTCGCGCTCGAAGTCACGGCGGGCGTCGAAGCCGAGATACGTGTGGGTCGGCCGCGCGAAGCAGTACTGGCACGCGTGTGCGCACCCCCGGTACGGATTCACGGTCCACCGGAAGGGCATCTGCGACGGCTCGGGCACCCGGTTGAGCACGCTGCGCGCGTGCACCTCGTAGAAGCGCGTGCCAAGCGCCTCGGGGGCCTCGAAGCGCCGCACGACCGCCCCATCCCGGTAGCCCGGGAGGCGGGCCCGCTGCTCTGCATCGACGGTGAGGCTGTCCCAGCGCATGCGAACACATGTTCGCATGCGCTCCGGACGGACCCGCGCGGAGGGCTACCGGGCCAGCGATCCGACCAGCGACTGCGAGCCGGCCAGGGTCTGGCTCGTCGCGCGGGCGATCTCCACGGGGACGATCTCCCCCGGGGCGGCGACGCCGTCGAAGTTCACGACCTTGTTGTGCGTCGTGCGGCCGCGCAGCCGGGCGGGGTCGTGCCGGGATGGCCCCTCCACGAGCACATCGAACGTCCGCCCCACGAAGCGGGCCGCCCGCTCCGCGGCGCGGGCCTGGACCAGGGGGACGAGCCGCTCCATCCGCTCCACCTTCACCGCGTGGGGCACCTGGCCGGGCAGGCCCGCCGCCTCGGTTCCGCGCCGCGGCGAGTACACGAACGTGAAGGCGCCGTCGTAGCCGACGGCGTCGACGACCTCCAGCGTCTGCGCGAAGTCCTCCTCGGTCTCGCCCGGGAAGCCGACGATGATGTCGGTGGTGAGCGCCACGTCCGGGACGTGGGAGCGGATGAGCCCGACGCGGTCGAGGTAGCGCTCGCGGGTGTAGGTCCGGCGCATCGCCTTGAGGATCCGGGTCGACCCGGCCTGGAGCGGCAAGTGGATGTGCGCGCAGACCGTTTCGAGCTCGGCATGGGCGCGCACGACGTCCTCGCGCATGTCCTTGGGGTGCGGGCTCGTGTAGCGGATGCGGTCGATGCCGGGCACGGCGTCGACCATCGCGAGCAGCTCGGCAAACGTGACCCGCGGGCGCAGGTCGCGCCCGTAAGCGTTCACGTTCTGCCCGAGGAGCGTCACCTCCCGCACCCCGTCGGCAGCCAGCCGCCGCGCCTCGGCGACGAGCTCCTCGGCGGGCCGGCTGGCCTCCCGGCCGCGGGTGGACGGCACGATGCAGTACGCGCAGGCGCAGTTGCAGCCGACACTGATCTGCATCCACCCCTGGAACGGCCGGGACCGCCGCTCGGGCAGCCGGCCCGCGAACTCCTCGAACTCGAAGTAGCCCTGGGCGGTGAGCGACTCGGACGTGAGGAACTCGGCCAGCTTGTGGACCTGCCCCGGCCCGAAGGCGACGTCGACGAACGGGAACTGCCGGAACACGTCGTCCTTGACCGACTGGGCCCAGCAGCCGCCCACGCCGATGAGCGTGCCCGGCCGGCGGGCCTTGTCGGCGGCGGCCTGGCGCAGATGGGCCACGAACCGGTCGTCGGCCTTCTCGCGGATCGAGCAGGTGTTGAAGAGGATCAGGTCGGCGGCGTCCCGATCCGCCGCCACGTAGCCGAGCGCCTCGAGCATCCCTTCCATCCGCTCGGAGTCGTGCTCGTTCATCTGGCAGCCGAACGTGGTCAGGTGGTAGCCGGGCATCGCCGGCGCAGGGTAGCGCGGCAGGACGGCGGCCCGGCGCCGCTGGCGGCGTCAGGGCCGCCGCGGTGTGGGACCATCGGGGCCATGCTGCGCCGCCTCGCCGTGCCCCTGCTCCTCGGCGCGCTCGGCGCGCTCGCGGGCCCCGCGGCCGCCTACCGCTACGTCTCGCCCCGCCAGGCGCGCTGGGAGAAGCCCGTGGTCACGTACTCGGTCAGCGGGCCGCTGGCCGCCCCCGTGGCCCGCGGGGCGCGGGCCTGGAACCGGCTCGGCCTGCGGGTCCGGCTCGCGCGCGTCGGCTCGCCCGCCGAGGCCGACGTCCGGATTCGCAGCCGCGGCGGACCCTGCTCCGGCGCCGTGGGGCAGACCGACGTGCGCGAAGTGCGCTTCAGCGACGGCGTGCGCAGCTTCGCGCTCATCACCGGCCCGTTCGACCTGAGGATCGCCGCCGGCTGCGGCCCGATGACGGCCTACATCGCGGCGCACGAGCTCGGGCACGCGCTCGGGCTCGGCCACGAGCTGCGGCGCTGCGCGCTGATGAACCCCGAAGGCGACGCCGACCTCGCCCGGCCGCAGTGCCCGCGCCGGCCCGCCGCCTACTGGCTCGCGCATCTGATCCAGCCTGACGACGCCCGCGGAGTCCGCGCGCTCTACGCGCGTGCGCTGCGGCCCCGGCTCTACGACGAGCTGCCCTGAGCGGCAGCGCCGTCACGCGGCGTGGCGTCGCCGCACGCGCCGCCACGCCGCGCTCACTTCGCGTACTCGACCGAGCGCGACTCGCGGATGACGGTGACCTTGATCTGGCCCGGGTACTCCAGCTCCGACTCGATCTCGCGGGCGATCTCGTGCGAAAGCAGCACGGCGCCGTCGTCGTCCACTGCCGCCGGCTCGACCATGACCCGGATCTCCCGCCCGGCCTGCATCGCGTAGACCTTCTCCACGCCGGGATGGCGGGCGGCGAGCTGCTCGAGCTCGCGCAGGCGCTTGACGTAGTGCTCGAGCGATTCTCCGCGGGCCCCGGGGCGGGCGCCCGACAGCGCGTCGGCGGCCTGGACGATGACCGCCTCGACCGTCTGGGGCTCGACCTCGTTGTGGTGGGCCTCCATCGCGTGCGCCACGGCCTCTGACTCCCCGTGCCGGCGTGCGAGGTCGCCGCCGACCAGCGCGTGCGGCCCCTCCACCTCGTGCGACACCGCCTTGCCGATGTCGTGCAGCAGGGCCGCCCGCCGGGCCGTCTTGGCGCTGGCCCCGAGCTCGTCGGCCATGAGCGAGGCGAGCTGCGCGCACTCGACCGAGTGCGCCAGGACGTTCTGGCCGTAGCTCGTGCGGAACTTCAGGCGCCCGAGGAGCTTGGCCAGCTCGGGGTCGAGGCCCTGCACGTTGGCGTCGAAGACCGCCTGCTCGCCTGCCTGCTCCAGGACCGTGTCCAGCTCCGACTTCGCCTGGTAATAGGTCTCCTCGATGCGGGCCGGGTGGATGCGCCCGTCCTGGAGGAGCTTCTCCAGCGTCATGCGGGCGACTTCGCGCCGGACCCCGTCGAAGCCCGACAGCACGACGGCGTGCGGCGTGTCGTCGATGATGAAGTCCACCCCGGTGAGGTTCTCCAGCGCACGGATGTTGCGCCCCTCCCGGCCGATGATCCGGCCCTTCATGTCGTCGGAGGCAAGCTGGACGACCGAGACGGTCGTCTCCGCGGCGTGCGCGGCGGCCAGGCGCCCCATGCACACCGACAGGATGTTGCGCACCCGGCGCTCGGCGTCGCGCTTGGTCTCCTCGTCGATCGCGCGCAGCAGCTTGGCCTGCTCGTGACGGGCCTGGTCCTCGACCTCCTTGAGGAGCGCCTGGCGGGCCTGGGCGGCGCTCAGCCCGGCGACGCGCTCGAGCTCGCGGACGTGCTCGCTCACCCGGGCGGCCAGCTCCTCGCGCTGGGCGGCGAGCGCGGCCCGCTCGGCCTCGAGGCCGGCCTCTGCCTGTTCGAGCTGCGTGATGCGCGCGTCGAGGGACTGCTGCTTGCCGAGTAGCCGCTCCTCCAGCCGCCCGATCTCGGCCCGGCGGCCGCGGAGCTCGTCCTCGACCGTCCCCTCCGTGCCAGCAGCGGTCGCCGCCGCCGCTGGCGCCCCGCCCCGGATCGGCGGCGAGACCGGGCCCCGGCGCGCCGCCGAGCGGCTGAGGATCAAGGCGGCCGCCACCGCTCCCGCTGCCAGGACCGCTGCCGCGATCACGATCTCCATGGTGTCTCCCCTCCGCCCGGCGAACCGGTCGGCTCGGTCTCGGATTCAGTTGGTGCGTCGACCGGGCCCGCGCGGGGCGGGGACGGCACGACGGTCGCCGGAGCCGGCGACGCGTCAGGGCGCGCTCAGCGCGATGAGCGTTGAAGTCGGTTGCGGCCGGGTGGCCGTGCGGTCGTCGGTGCTCGTGCCGTCACGTCGGGGTACGTGATGAGAATCAAGCGGAATTTGCTGGTGTTTTCGCCCGTTGCAGGCTCGGAATCAAACGCCGCCTGATCGTACTGTCGCGCCGCCGCGCCCGCAAACGAACGCAGGTTCCCGTGCGCCCGCGCCGCGGCGCCGCCGGGGCAGGGCCGGCAGCCGTTTAGGCGGCAGAGCCGCTGCGCGCGTGCTGCCGGACGGCGTCGCCCGCGAGCTCGGGCTCAAATCCCTTGCGGACGAGCACGCCAAACGCCCGCTCGCGGTCGCGGGGATCCTCGCCGAGGGAGGGGAAGCGGCGGACGAGCAGGTCCAGTGCGGCAGCCCGCTCGTCGTCGTGGGTGCGGGCGCCGCCCGCGGCCGCGACATGCTCCTCCGGGACCCCGAGCTCGCGCAGGCGCCGCTCGATGCGCTCGGACCCCCACCCGTCCAGCGCGCGGCGGTCCTCGGCGAACCGGACCGCGAAGCGGGCGTCGTCGACGTAGCCCTGGCGCCCGAGCTCGGCGATGGCGGCCTCGGCGATGTCGTCTCCGATGCCGCGGCTCGCGAGGTGGCGGCGCACCTCGCGCTCGGTCCGGTCCCGCTTCGCCAAATGGCGATAGGCCAGATCGAGCGCGTGCTGCTGGCGCTCGGCTTCGGTCGGCGCCGGCCGGGCGGCGTCCAGGTCGCCCGTCAGGCCGCCTGCTCCTCCAGCGGCGCGACCGGGCCGGCCTCGTCCTCCACCGGGGCGATCGGCGTCACCGAATCGTGGTCGATGCCGAGCGCGGCGTAGACCTTGCTCTCGATCTCACGGGCCACCTCGGGATGCTCGTCGAGGTAGGCCTTTGCGTTCGCCCGGCCCTGGCCGATCCGCTCGTCCCCGTACGAGAAGAACGATCCGGACTTGGAGACGACGTCGTGCTCGATCCCGAGGTCGAGGATGCAGCCCGAGCTCGAGATGCCCTTGCCGAACTCGATGTCGAACTCAGCGATCCGGAACGGCGCGGCAACCTTGTTCTTGACCACCTTGACCTTCACGCGGTTCCCGACGGCCTCGGTGCCGTCCTTGAGCGTCTCGATCCGGCGGATGTCCAGGCGCTGGGACGAGTAGAACTTCAGCGCGCGGCCGCCCGGCTGGGTCTCGGGCGAGCCGAACATCACGCCCACCTTCTCGCGGATCTGATTCGTGAACAGGCACAGCGTCTGGGTGCGGTTGAGATTGCCGGCGAGCTTGCGCATCGCCTGGGACATCATCCGCGCCTGCAGGCCGACCGTCTGGTCGCCCATCTGGCCCTCGAGCTCGGCGCGCGGCGTCAGCGCGGCCACGGAGTCGACCGCCACGATGTCGACCGCACCGGAGCGGACGAGCATGTCGGCGATCTCGAGCGCCTGCTCGCCGTGGTCGGGCTGGGACACGAGCATCTCGTCGATGTCGACGCCGATCTCCTTCGCGTAGAGCGGGTCCATCGCGTGCTCGGCGTCGATGAACGCGCACACGCCCCCGAGCTTCTGGGCCTCGGCGATGATGTGGTAGATCAGTGTCGTCTTGCCCGAGGACTCCGGGCCGAAGATCTCCACGATCCGGCCCCGCGGCACCCCGCCGATCCCGAGGGCGAGGTCGAGCGAGAGGGCGCCGGTCGGGATCGCGTCGACCCGGACCTGGGCGCCCTCGTCCCCCATGCGCATGACGGTGCCCTTCCCGAACTGCCGCTCGATCTGGGTCAGCGCGCCTTCGAGCGCGGCGTCGCGCGCCTTGGCAGTGGTGGCGTCGGATGGCATGAAGAACTCCTCTGAAAGCGTGGGGCGGACATGTGACGGTACGGGCGTGAGCGGACGGAACGAGGCTAGGGCGCCCGCCGTCACACGGCGACACGCGCCCGACGCGATTCCGTGCCGAAACGCTCCCGGAACTCCGGCCCGCCGGGCGCGGCCGGGCCTCAAGCGCCGTCGAGCGCCCGGCGCGCCAGCAGTCCGTAGCGCGCACCGCCCGGCTCGAGATGGGACTCGAACAGGCTGACCGCCGGTGCGCGAAAGGCCGGAAGGTCCGGCGGCGCCAGGGCCGGGCCACGGCGCGGGCGTCCGGACCGCCCGAGCCGGGCCACGGTCACGTGGGGCCGGAAGGGCCGGGGATCCGGCGCGACCCCCAGGTGCTCCGACACTGCCGCGGCGGCGCGCTCGTGCAGCGCCCCCGCGGCGCCGGCGAGATCGTCCAGATCGACCGCCGCCAGGCGCGGGCGCCGCGCCGGGAGCCAGGCCGTGCCCGACGGGGCAAGCTCAGGCGCCCGTCCGCCGAGGCCGGCCACAATGCGCTCGGCCGCGGGAACGTCATCCGCCGGCCGCCAGCCGAGGAAGGCGAGCGTGACGTGGAGATCCGCCTCCGCGACCAGGCGCACGCCGGCGATCGCGCCCACCGCCTCGGCTGCCCAGCCTGCGAGCGCGGAGCGGGCCGCCCCCGGCAGCTCGAGCGCGATGAAGAGGCGCCGCTGCCCGGCGGTCACGTGCGGCTCGGCTCGGCGCCCCCGTCGTCGCCGGTGTCGGCCTGGCCCAGGAGCAGGCGGCGGACGAGGTGCATGGCGACAGTGGTCGAGCGGTCGCGGACGGTCACGCGGTCCCCGGGGAAGCTGACCGTGCGGGCGAGGCAGCGGCCCCCGCGCTCGGCAACGCAGTGGCAGACGTAGCCGACGGGCTTCTCGGGCGTGCCGCCGTCCGGCCCGGCCACGCCGGTGATGCCGACGCCCAGGTCGGTGCCGAACCGCTCGATCGCCCCCTCGGCCAGCGCGAGCGCAACCTCGGGCGAGACGGCGCCGTGCGCGGCGATCAGCTCGGCCGGAACCCCGACGAGGGCCGTCTTCGCGGCGTTCGAGTACGTCACGGCCCCGCCCGCGACGTAGGCCGAGGAGCCAGGCCGCTCGGTGAGCCGCGCGGCCAGCAGCCCCCCGGTGCAGGACTCGGCGGTCGCAATCGTGCGCGGCCGGCGCGGCTCGGGCCCGCGGGTGCCCAGCAGGAGCCCGGCGACCTGGTCGTCGACGCTCGTGCCGTCGTCGGAGAAGAGCGTCGGGCCGTGCCGGGCGTGCATGAACGCGGCGAGGGCGTCGTAGGTCCCCGCCTGGGCCGGCTCGTAGCGGCTGACCATCTCGAGCTCTCCACGGCGCATGCACGTGGTGATCTCGAGGCCCCCGAGGTCGAGGCCTCCGGCCTCGGCGTCGCGCAGCGTCGCCGCCAGCTCCGACTCGGGAATCCCGAACAGGCGCAGCATCCCCCGGCGATAGGGCACGGCGTCGGCCAAGGCGGCCGAGAACGCCGGGGTGCCCTCGGCGGCCCGCCACATGGGCTGCAGTTCGCGCGGCGGCCCCGGCAGCACGATCACCGTCGGGCCGCCGGACCCCTCCGGCGGGGGCACGATGAGCCCGGGCGCCGTGCCGACCGGGGGAAGCACCGCGGCCCCCTGGGGAACCAGCGCCTGCTTGCGATTGCTCGCCCGCACGGCATCCTGGTCGAGGTCGGGCCAGCGATCGCGAAGCGGCGCCAGGATCGCCCAGATGCGCTCTTCCAGGTCCGGATCGAGCGCGAGCGGGCGCCGCTGGAATTCGGCCACGACCTGCGCCGTGAGGTCGTCGGCCGTTGGCCCCAGGCCGCCGCTGGTGCAGATCAGCCGGACGCCGTCGGACGCCAGGAACTCCAGGAGGTGGCGCATGTCCTCCGGGCGGTCGCCGACCGCGCAGATGTGGGCCACCTCGGCTCCCAGGCGGCGCAGCTGGTCCGACAGCCACGGCCCGTTGCGGTCCGTGACGCGCCCGTCCAGCACCTCGGTGCCGGTCACCACGATGCCCGCGCGCAGCGCCATCAGCAGGCGTTCGCGGGCGCCGGGAGCACCTTCGTGGCGCGCGGCGTGAGCTCGTACGTGGTGGGATCTGCGCTCGGCTTCACCTTGATGTCCTTCCCGTTCACCCGGAGTACGGCGCTGGAGTTCCCCACGGTCACCTTGAGCGACTTCGACCGGAACGTGCGCCCCCGGCCGCCCGGCGACAGCGTGCTGGACAGCAGCAGCTTGTCCTGTGCGTTGCGCACGCACACGTACACGTCGGCGGTCGGCCTGATCACCAGCGCCACGGAAGTGCGCCGCGGCGCCGGAGCCGTCGTGACGGTGGTCCGCGGCGCCGTGCGCACCGTGTCCGTGACCGCGGTGGGCGTCCGCGACGTCGTCGTGGCCGTGTCGGTCTTGTCCTTGGAGACCAAGCCGATCACGAGGAGGAGGATCAGCACGCCGCCGATCGCGACGCCAACGACCATGCCGCGCGAGACGCGCGGACCCTGGCGCTGGGGCGCGCGCTGGCGCGACCGTGACGTGGGCGGGCGCCGGCCCCCGCGCGACTGCCGCTGTCCCCGCCCGCTGCGGGCGGGCCGCAAGCCCGGCGGGGCGATCGGCGCGAGATCGAGGTCGGACACGCCCTCGTGGCGCAGCTTGTACTCCTCGACGAGCAGCTTGGCGTCGAGGCCCAGGAACTCGGCGTACGTGCGCAGGAACGTCTTGACGAACGTGGGGCCGGGCAGCAGGGCCCACTCCTCGTTCTCCAGCGCCCGCAGGTACTTCGCCCGGATCTTCGTCACCGATTCGACTTCGGTGATGTCGATCCGGGCGCGCATCCGGGCGTCGCGCAGCGTTTCGCCGATCTCGGGCATGGGCAGGGAAGGCTAGCCCCGCCGTGCTGCCAGCACCGCACGGGTGCGCCCAGGTGCCATGCGGCGCCCCCCGTACGGGGGACTCAGCGCGCGATCGGGTGCTTGCGCGCGCGCTTCGAGAACTTCGACAGCTCGGAGATCAGCGACTGGAGTTCGCCGGCGCGCTCCCGGCTCTGGAGCGGCGCGATGAGCACGGGCCCGACGGCCGCCGTCATCGACTGGTCCAGCACGCCCGCGCGCAGGCGCCTGAGGTCGGCGCTCCCGACGCCGAGCCGGCCCATGGAGGCCGAAAGCGACGCCGGGAGACCCCGGGCTTGCACCGAGGAAAGGAACGCCGTGACCCCGGAGTCGAACGCGTGCACCTCGGAGACTCCGCCGGAGATCAGTGCCTTGGCGGCGGCCGTGCGCAGCGCCTGGACGCCCTTCAGCGCCGTGACGGCCTGCCCCGCGAACGCCGCCGATGCCCGCATCTGCCGCCTGGCGGCGGCACGGTCGTGCCTGGCGTGGGCCGCGCGGGCGCGCCACAGCGCCTTCGCCATGGCCGCGATCAGCGCGTGGGCGCGGGCCTCGGCGGCCAGCAGCCGGTTGAGCGCCGCCGCCGAGCCCGCGTCCAGGCCGGGGCCGGCTGCGAGCGCCGGCGGCCTGACCCGCGCGACGGTGACCTTCAGCTTGAAGCCCGGGTCGCGCGTGCCGCCGCGGATGGCGAGCATCGCCGCGGCGCCTTGCCCGTTGACGGCGGCGAGGGCATCGAGCGCCGCATCGACTCCCGCCGCGCCCGACTGCGCGGTGCGGGCGCGAGCCGCATGCCTGCCGCCGCCCCGCGACGCCGCCGTCTGGCCCAGCAGGTTGAGCATGTCGCGGATCGGGTTGAACCCCGGCTTCGGGTCGCCCGGGTCCTCCCTGGGCCGCACGCACGTCCCGGCGCCGGCCGAGACGAACCCGGACTTGCAGGAGCAGCCGAAGAAGCCGCACGTCTCGTTCTCCGTGCAGCACACCCCGTTGCACTTCTCGTTGCCGGTATGCGGACAGCGCTTCTCGCAGAAGTCGTCGCCGATGAGCTGGCTCTGGCAGTACTCACCGGGCTGGCAGCACGTGCCCTCGCACAGGACGCGGCTGCGGCAGATGCAGTTCTCGGGGGCATTCGCACGCGTGTTGCCGCATGTGTAGCCCGTCGGACAGCACAGCGACCCGACGACGCCGGGAATCCCTGGACAGCACACGGTGCGCGTCTCGCCCGGAGCGCCCAGGCAGCAGCCGATGTTGTAGCCGACTTTGCCGAGCGGATTGACGTTCCCGCAGAACGTCCCGCCCCCGGAGCACGGCGCCGGCGGATTGGCGGCGAACGACCGGCGGGCAAACGCGCCGGGCACGGCCGCGACGGCGAACCCGGCGGCAAGCGTGCGCAGAGCGCGCCGCCGGGGCATCGGCTCGGCCAGCGAGCGCGCGAGACCGTCGAAGAGGGCCTCCCCCATCGACCGAGCCTAGTCTGCACCGAGGCGCGCGTCCACTGCCCTGCTTCGCGGGTCCGGAGCTAGACGGCTGGCTCGCCGTCCTCTGCCGCGTCAGCCGGCGGCCCGGCGGGCACCTCGACCGGCGCGGCCGGCTCGGTCCCTCCGCTCAGCGCCGCCAGCACCCGCGGCAGATCAGCCTCGGAGACCAAGACCTGGCGGGGCTTGGAGCCCTCGTAGCCGGAGATCACGCCGCGGCGCTCGAGCATGTCGATGAGCCGTCCGGCGCGGGTGTAGCCGAGCCGCAGCCGGCGCTGGAGCATCGACGTCGACGCGGTGCCCATCTGGGCGACGAGCGCGATCGCGTCGCCGAGCAGCGGGTCCTCGTCGGGGTCGAAGCCGTCGCCGCTCCCCTCCCCCTCGCTTTCGTCCTCGACCTCCTCGAGCAGCTCTTCGCGGAACTCCGGCTCGCCCTGCTTGCGCCACCACGAGGTGAGCTGGGCGATCTCGGACTCGTTGATGTAGGCGCCCTGGATGCGCTGGAGGCGGGAGGAGCCGACCGGCGAGAACAGCATGTCGCCCTGCCCGAGCAGCGACTCGGCCCCGTTCTGGTCGAGGATCACGCGGGAATCCGTCTGCGACGAGACCGAGAAGGCGATGCGCGACGGCACGTTGGCCTTGATCATGCCGGTGATCACGTCGACCCGCGGGCTCTGGGTGGCGAGCACGAGGTGGATGCCGACGGCGCGGGCCTTCTGGGCCAGGCGGATGATCGAGTCCTCGACGTCGGCGGGCGCGACCATCATGAGATCGGCGAGCTCGTCGATGACGCACAGGACGTACGGCAGCGGGGGCTCGCCTCGCCGCTGCCGGGCCCGATTGAGCTCCGGCAGGCTCCGCGTGCGGGCCAGCGACATCGTCGCGTAGCGCGACTCCATCTCGCGCACGAGGTTCTGGAGCGCCGTGGCGGCCATCCGGGGGCTCGTGATGACCGGCGTCAGGAGGTGCGGGATCGACTCGTAGTGGTTGAGCTCGACCTGCTTGGGATCGACGAGGACAAGGCGGACGTCGTGCGGCGTGGCCCGCAGCAGGACGCTGGAGAGCATCGCGTTGACCGCGCCGGACTTGCCGGCGCCCGTCGTGCCGGCGACGAGCAGATGGGGCATCTTCGCGAGGTCGACGCCGATCGCCCGCCCGGCCACGTCCTTGCCGAGCCAGACCGTGAGCGGCGAGTGGTCCGCGGGCGGGTCCTGGAAGACGTCGCCGAGGTGCACGATGCGGCGGCGCAGGTTCGGCACTTCGACCCCGACGGCCTGCTTGCCCGGGATCGGGGCGAGGATCCGGATCTCCGAGGCGGCGAGCGCGTAGGCGATGTCGTCCTTGAGCTGCGCAACCTTCGAGACCTTGATGCCCGGAGCCAGGCGGAGCTCATACCGGGTGATGTGCGGGCCGGCCACGGTGCCCACGACCTTCGACTCGACTCCGAAATGCCCGAGCGCCTCGACGAGCTGCGCTGCGACCTTCTCCTGGCCGCTCGTGTCCGGCTTGGAGGCTTCCTTGGAGGACCTGGCCAGGAAGCGGGGGTCGGGGATCCGCCACTCGAAGTCCGGATCGTCGGTGACGCGGTCGCGGTAGCGCCCCTGGGGCGTGAGGTCGGCCGGATCGGGAGCCGCGCCTGATTCGGGCCCCTCCTCCCCGTCCTCCCCGTCCTCCCCGTCCTCGCCGTCGGCGAGCGCGTCGAGCTCGGCGGTGCCCGGGTCCGGTGCGTCGCCGGCGTCGGCCTCGGAGGCGCCACCGTGGTCGTTCCCGAAGAGGTCGGGATAGCGCTGGGTTCCGTCGAGCGGCGGCGCCTCGACGTGGGTCGCCCGGACCACGAGCTCGGCGTCCTCGTCCGGCTCGGGCGGCGTGATCGGCTCGGGCGCCGGCGCCTCGCCGTCGGCCTCCGCCTCGGCGGCCCGCGGACGCGTCACCACCGTCGCGAGGCCCGAGCCCGTGTCCCGCAGGGCCACGGCCGTGCCGCGAACCCGGTGGCCGGTGTTCGCCACCACGGTGGCCACGGAGGCGCCCGTGAGGAGCAGCAGGCCCGCGAGGAAGAGGAACACGGCGAGGATGTGCGCTCCGACCTGCGAGACGAGCGCAGCCGCGCCGGTGTAGAGCGCCTCCCCGATGACCCCGCCGCGGGCCTCCACGAACGACGCCGTCCACACGCCGGTCCGGGCGCCCGGCGGACCCAGCCCGAACGTGCCGGCGGCCAGCGCCAGCGCGACGGCGGCGAAGACGAGGACGGCGCCGGTCCGCAGCGGCCGGCCGGCGGGAAGGTAGGCGCGGGCAACCACGAGCACGCCGCCGGCCACGAGGGCGGCAGGCGCCACATAGGCGATCCCGCCCATCACGAAGCGAACGGCGCTGGCGGTGCCCTCGCCGGCCTGGCCTCCGGCGGCGCCGGTGTACATCACAGCGCCGAGGAAGATGCCCAGCGCGACGAGGCCCAGCCCGAGCAGGTCGAGGTCGCGCTGCTGGAGCGCGGGGACGCGACGCCCGCCCGCCCGGCGCGAGCGCGCCGGGCGGCGGGCGGGTGCGCGCTTGGCGCCCGCGGAGGCGGCAGGTCGTCGGGCCTTGGTCTTCTGGGCCATCGCAACAGCGACCTTTCGACGCCGGCCGCCGCGACCCTGCCGCCATACTGGCGCGCGATGAGCGCGTCCGCCCCCACCGTGCGCCCAGGCCTCCCGGGCGATGCCGGGGCGATCGCCGCCATCTACGCCGAGGGGATCGCGGACCGCGTCGGGACGTTCCGCACCGACGAACCGGAGGCCGGCGAGGTGCTGGAGTGGCTCGCCGAGCGCGGCCCGCTGCTCGTCGCCGAGGCGGCCGGGACGGTGGTCGGCTGGACCCGGGTCATGTCCTACGACCACCGCTGCGCCTACGACGACGTCGGGGAGTACACGATCTACGTGGCCCGCAGCGCCCGCGGCACCGGCGTCGGCGCCGCGCTGCTGGCGGCCCTGACCGGGGCCGCCAAGGAGGCCGGATACGACAAGCTCGTCGGCCTGCTCTTCGCCTCCAACGGCGCCAGCCGCGCTCTGGCCGCCCGCTGCGGCTTCCGGGAGGTCGGGGTCCACGTGCGCCATGGGCGCCTGGATGGCGCCTGGAAGGACGTCGTCGTCGTCGAACGGCTCCTCGGCGCCTGACGTCCCGGAGCCGGGTTCTAAGCAGCAGCTAAGGATCCCGCCCGCCGCCCGGCGGGCCCCGTACCATCGGGGAATGGAGGACTTCGCCCGCCCGCCGCGCGTGCTCGTCGTCGAGGACGACAGCGAGATCGCACAGACACTGCAGCGCTCGCTGCGCCTGGAGGGCTACGAGGTCCGACTGGCCGGGGACGGCGTCGCCGCGCTCGAGGGCGCTACGACGTTCCTCCCGGATCTCGTCATCCTCGATCTCGGGCTCCCGAAGCTCGACGGCATCGCGGTCGCCGAGCGCCTGCGCGAGCGCGACGACACGCCGATCCTGATGCTCACCGCCCGGGACGGGCTCGATGATCGGGTCAAGGGCCTCGACACGGGCGCCGACGATTACCTGGTCAAGCCGTTCGAGCGCCAGGAGCTGCTGGCCCGCATGCGGGCGCTCCTGCGCCGCCGGCCGCCCCGCGGCTCGGCGCCGCTGGTCGCCGGCGACCTCATGCTGAACCCCGACACCCACGAGGTCGCGCGCGGCGGCCGGGCCATCGACCTCACCCAGCGCGAGTTCGAGCTGCTCGAGTACCTCATGCGCAACGAGCGCATCGTGGTGTCGCGCCAGCGCCTGCTCGACGAGGTCTGGGGCTACGACCCCTTCTCGATCACGAACACGATCGAGGTGTTCGTATCCAACCTGCGACGGAAGCTGGAGGCCGATGGCGAGCCCCGCATCCTCCACACGATCCGCGGCGCGGGCTACGTACTCCGCGTATAGGCGGATCCCCATCCGCTGGCGCCTCGCCGGCGGATCGGCCGTCCTGACGCTGGTGATCCTCTGCGGCTTCGCCGTGCTCGTGGGCGTCCTCACGACCCGCCAGATCCGCAACGACTTCCACGACCAGGTCTCGGCGACCGCCGACGAGCTGGCCCGGGACTCCTCGGTCGACGCGGCCACCCAGAAGCGGGCCGGCGGGGAGACCGTGCTCGTGGCGCGCTGCAACACGCCGAACCTCAAGGTGTTCGGCAGCCCCGACAACGCCGAGATCCGGATCTTCCTCCAGGACGGCACGCAGGTCTGCGGCACGTCGCGCGGGAACCCCGACCTCGGCTTCCCCCAGGCCGGCGCCGTCGAACGCGGCGGCTACCGCGTCGAGACGCGGCCGATCCGGGTCTCGGACGGCGGCGTGGCCGCCTTGCAGTACGCCCGGCCGCTGTCGGATGTCCAGCGGACGGCGAGCAAGGTCCGCGTGTTCCTCGCCTTCGGCGTCCTCGGCGGCGCCGCGCTGGCCCTCCTCGCCGGGCTCGCCGTCGCGCGCCGCGCCATGCGCCCGATCGCCGAGCTCACGGCCACGGCGCAGGAAATCGCGGTCACGCGGGACCCGAGCCAGCGGGTGCCGCTGCCCGAGGCCAACGACGAGATCGCCGAGCTGGCCGAAACGCTCGACGGCATGCTTGGCTCGCTGGCGGACTCCCGGGCCGAGACCGAAGGGATGCTCGAGCGTCAGCGGGCGTTCGTCGCCGACGCCTCGCACGAGCTGCGCACGCCGCTCACCAGCGTCCTCGCGAACCTCGAGCTGCTCTCCGACCACCTGGACGGCGACCTCGGCGAGGCCGCCGACAGCGCCTTGCGCTCCTCGAAGCGCATGCGCCGCCTCGTGGCCGACCTGCTCCTGCTCGCCCGCGCCGACGCGGGCCGCCAGGCGCCCCGCGTGCCGACCGACCTGGCCGCCGTGGTCACGGAGGCCGCCGCCGAGCTCGGCCCGGTGTCGGCCGGGCACGACCTCGAGCTCGCGCTGGAGCCGGTCGAGGTCGACGGGGTCCGCGATGACCTGCACCGCGTGGCCGTGAACCTCATCGAGAACGCGATCCGCCACACGCCGCCCGGAACCCGGATCCGCGTCCGGCTCGCCGCCGTGGACGGGCACGCGCGCCTCACCGTCCAGGACGACGGGCCCGGCGTGCCGCCCGAGATCGCGCCCCACGTCTTCGAACGCTTCGCGCGGGGCGGCGGCGACCACGGGGGCAGCTCGGGGCTCGGACTGGCGATCGTGGCCGCCGTGGCCGAGGCGCACGGCGGCACCGTTGCGCTCGAGCCCGGCCCGGACGGGCGCGGCGCGTGCTTCGTGGTCGACATCCCGGCCGTCGGCGCCGCCGTTCCTGCCGTGCCCTCCGAGGCCTGACCGGCGGCAGCGCCGATCAGGGAACCGGCGGCCAGCGGGGCCGGCGCGGCAGCCCGGCCAGGCGCAGGCCGGACCCGGCGGAGGCCGCCGCGGCCCGGCCCGCCGGGACGACGATGCGCCGCCCGCCCAGGTCGGCCACGATGCGGCCGGAGGGCTGGAGGCCGACGGTGCCGCGGGCCGCGGCGCCCCCGCCCACGCGGAGCACGGCGCCCGGCCCGGCCACCACGCCGGAGACCGTGACCCCGGGAATGCTCGACAGGCGGTGCAGCACAACCGCGCCGTCCGGGCGGGCGCGGTAGGTGCCGCCGCGCAGGCCCCCGCCGCGCGCGGGCCCGAAGGCCGCATGCTCAACCCCGTCCAGATAGGTCACCAGGACCGCCAGCAGCGTCCGGCCCGCCCGGCCGGGGATCCCCGCGAACGGCCGGGTGCCATCCAGCGAGGTCGGAACCTCTCCCCGAATCGGCACGTCGGGCCCCCGCACGCGGCACCGCCGCGCCCGGCGGCCGCGGGCGAACGCCCCCAGGGCCCGCTGCACGCAGCCGGAGACATCCGCCGACAGCGTCGAATGCCCGACCCACGGGATCTCCAGGAGCTGCGCCCGCGGAAGCCGGGCGGCGACGCGGCGGGCGTCTTCCACGGGGGTGCGGACGTCCTCGCTGCCGTCGAGCACGAGCGCCGGAGCGTCCGGGAAGGCGCCGCCCCCGAAGGCCGGCGCGACGGGCGCCTCCGGCCAGGCACGGCAGGCCGACGGCACGCTCGCGGCAAAGGCTGCCCGCCGGCTGAACGGGACGAACATGCTGGCAGGCTCGGCGCTGATGGCGGCGACGGCCAGGCGGGTGCGGCCGGCGAGCGGGGCGCCGCGCGGCCACGGCTGGACCTGCTCCTCGCACACCGTTGCGGCGAACAGGGCCGACGACTCGTCCGCCGGGGCGAACGGCACCCCGCGCGCGATCAGCACGGCGCGGGCGAGCTGCGCCGGATCCCCGGAGAGCGCGGAGCGCAAGCCGGGCGGAAGGTCGGCGCGCAGCGCGGGATTGAGGTCCCCCTCGACGATGACGTTGAGCACGTCGTCCTCGCGGATCCGCACCGGCACCCGGCGGCCGCTGCCGTTCACTGCCGACGCCGCGATCGGCCGGATGCGGACGCGGCGCAGGAGCGCCTGGACATCCCGCACCGGGCTCAGGCCCAGGGCCGGGCAGGATTGGCCGCGGCACAGGCGCTCGACGACGCGGCGGATGCCGGCGAACGTGCTCTCCTGGAACGGGTCCGGCCCGTCGGGCGTGACCACCGAGTCGAGGATCAGGCGCTCGACGCGGGCGGGGTAGCGCAGCGCGTAGCCCTCGGCGACCTTCGTGCCGTAGGAGACCCCGTACAGCGTGATCTTCGGCACGCCGAGCGCGCGCCGGATCGCCTCGATGTCATCGGCGGACTCCTTCGACGTGTAGGCCGCGCGCCGGGGCCCGAGGGCGGCGGCGCAGGCCGCGTAGGCGCGCGGCCCTCCCCCGCGCTCCACGCCGCGGCAGCGCAGGAGCCCGGACTGTCCGGTTCCGCGCTGGTCGAAGACGACGAGGTCGCGGCGCCCGATGACCGGGCTCAGCAGCGCCAAGGACTGGTCGGTGAACGGAATCGCGGCCTGTCCGGGGCCGCCCGCCAGCGCGATGACGACGCCGCGGCTGCGGCCCGCCCCCGGGCGCACGCGGCGCACCGCGAGCGCGACCGTGCCCGGCACGGCGCCCGAGCGGTCGAGCGGCACCGTCAGGCGTCCGCACTGGCGGGCCGTGCCCGGCGCGCAGGGCCGCAGCCGCAGCGCCGCGCTCGCCGGCATCGGCACGCCGGCCACGAGGGCCGCCGCGGCAGCGGCGAGGAGAGGAAGGCGGCGGCCCACGCCCGGATCATGACGGTCAGGCGAGGCAGGTGCGCGTCGCCGTGCCGTGCCGTACCGTCACGCCATGCCGAGCCCGCGGGCCACGCCGTCGATCCGCCGGTGCGCCGCCGCGGCCGCCGTCGCTGGGCTGCTGGCGGCGCCGGCCGCGACGCGCGCGGCCACGTTCTCCGTGCAGGCCGCGGCAGCCGCCGATCCCGTCACCCCCTGCGTCGCGCCGGCGGCACCGTGCCAGACGATCGGCAAGGCGGTGACGTTCGCCCGTGCCACTCCGGAGGCCGACACGATCCTGGTCGGTCCCGGGGTCTACCCCGAATACCTCGCGCTCACCGACGTGGCCGACGGCGGCCTCACCGTCGCCGGCGCCGGGCCGGGCGCCGATCCGGCGAGCGCGACGATCGTGGCCCCCGCGGCCGATGTCGTCGGGCCCGGCGCGATCATCACCCTCGGGGGGCCCGCGGTCGGCGGACAGGCGCTGCGCTCGCTTCGCGTCCGCCATCTGCCGCCAATCAACGACAAGAACGGCGTGGGCATCAGCGGAGCCGGCACGGCGGTCGCCGACGTGACCGTCGAGACGGTCAGCGATCCGCCGGACCAGGGCATCGGCTTCGCGGTCGGGCGGGCCGCGACCCTCGACCGCGTCGCCGTCGAGGGAACCTATGACGGCCAGGGCATCAACCTGATCGGCTCGGCCCCGTTCGGCGTGGCCGTGCGCGATTCGGTGATCCGCGCGGGCACGAACAAGACCGCGGCGTCCGTCGGGGCGCAGGCGACGCTGGTGCTCCAGCGGACGGTGCTGCTGCGACCGGGCCCCGCCGGCGCCGTCCTGACCGTCAACGGCGGCCCGGCGCAGAACGCCGCGGCCATCGCGGACTCCTCCCTGCTGCTCGGCGGCGCGGCAGGCGTCGCCCTCGGGACCGGCACGGGCACGGTCACCGCGACGCTGCGCCACGTCACGATCGACGCCGGCGCGCCGGGACCGGGCGCCGGGCTGGCGGTCGATGCGACCGCAGCGGGCGGCACGGCCGCGGCGGTGCTCGCCTCGAGCGTCGCCCTCGAGCCGATGGCGGCGGCGGGCGGCGCGACCGTGGCCTGCACCTTCACCGACGCCCCTCCGCAGGCCGCAGGCGGGGTCAGCTGCGGAGCCGCCGGCGGCAACTCGCAGACCCCGGTGGCGAGCCTCCTGCCCGGCCTCGCGGCAGGGCGCTACGAGCTCGCGCCGGACTCCCCGGCGATCGACGCCGGCGCACCCGGCGGCCTGGCGCCGGACGAGTCTCCAGCGGATTTCGCCGGCTCGCCGCGGATTGCCGATGCGGGCGGCGACTGCGCGGCACGCCGGGACCGCGGTGCCTTCGAGCGGCCCGGCCTGTCGCTCACGCCGCTCGTCACGGCCGCGCCGGTCTTCCAGCCGGCCGCCTTTTCGGTGGCCGCCGCCGGCGGCACCGGCGGGCCACTCACGTTCCGCTGGAACTTCGGCACGGGGCCCGTCGTGTCCGGGCCTTTCGTGCGGCGGTCGTTCACGGTGCCCGGCCCGAGCGCGGCCACGGTGACGGCGACCGACGGGCGCGGGTGCGCCACGAGCGCCGCGGTCGGGTTCACGGTGGCACCGGACACCCTCAGGCCGGCCGTGACGCGGCTCGCGCTTTCGCGCCGGGTCCTGTCGCCGCGCGGGGCCCGGTCACGGGCCCGCCTGCGCTTCACCCTGTCCGAGCCGGGGAGCGTGTCCGTGGATGTGCAGCAGGCGCGGTCAGGACGACGGGTCGGCCGCCGCTGCCTGGCGCCGGCCCGGGCCCGGCGCACCCGGCCGCGGTGCATTCGCTGGACCCGGGCCGGACTCCTGCGAGCGGTGCGCTCGCGGGCCGGCGCCACGACGGTTGGCGTCGGCGTGCGGATCGGCACGCGGCGCCTGGCCCCCGGGGCGTGCCGGCTGCGGATCACGGCCACCGACCGGGCCGGCAACCGATCGGTGACGCACACCATGGCGTTCCGCGTGGCCGCGCACTAGGCGCGGTCCGCCGAACGCTTAGACCTCGACGACGACCGGCAGGACCATCGGCCGGCGCCGCAGCCGGTCGTAGACGAACGCCGCGAGATCGTCGTGGAGCACCTGCTGAAGGAGGTCGATCTCGTGGATCTCCTCATCGGCGGCGCGAGCCAGCGAGGCATCCACGGCGTCGCGGATCTCGTCGACGAGCGCGTCGTCACCCTCCTCGAGGAAGGGCACGCCGCGGAAGATCACCTCGGGCGGCACGACCGAGCGGCCGTCCTGCTCCGACACGGTTGCGACGACGATGAAGATGCCGTCGGCCGAGAGCATCCGGCGGTCGCGCAGCGCGACATCGGCCACGTCGCCGATGTCGACGCCGTCGACGAACACCATGCCCGACTGCTCGCGGCTCCCGAACCGCGCGCCACGGGCGTCGATGTCGAGCGGCAGCCCGTTCTCGCCCTTGAAGATGTCGTCCGGGTCGACGCCAACGGCCTCGGCCAGCCCGGCGTGCAGCCGGATGCGCTTGAAGTCGCCGTGGAACGGCATGACGTAGCGCGGCTGGGTGAGGTTCAGCATCAGCTTGATCTCCTCCGCGTACCCGTGGCCGGAGGCGTGAATCGGGGCATCGCGGGTCGTGATCACGTCGCAGCCGATGTGGTAGAGCCGGTCGATCGTCTCGTTGACCGCGCGCTCGTTCCCGGGGATCGGCGTCGCCGAGAACGCCACGGTGTCGCCCTCGTGCAGCTCGACCTGCGGGTGGTCGCGGTGCGCCATCCGGCGCAGGGCCGACAGCGGCTCGCCCTGGGATCCCGTGGAGATGATCACGAGCTTGTGGTCCGGGTAGTCCTCGACCTCGCGCAGCGGGATCATCAGCCCCTCTGGCACGTCGATGTGCCCGAGCTGCCGGCCGATGTTGACGTTCTTGCGCATCGAGCGTCCCACGAGGGCCACCTTGCGGCCGAGGGCGGCCGCGGCGTCGCAGGCCTGCTGGACCCGGTGGATGTTCGAGGCGAAGCTCGTGACGACGATGCGCCCCTCGCAGCGCGAGAAGGCCTCTTCGAGGTGGGGGCCGACCCCCGACTCCGACGGCGAGAAGCCCGCGCGGTCGGCGTTGGTCGAATCGCCGCACAGCAGCAGGATGCCGTCGCGGCCGAGCTCGGCGAGCCGGGAGACGTCGGCCGGCCCCCCGTCGACCGGGGTCTGGTCGAACTTGTAGTCGCCGGTGACGAGCACCGTGCCGAGCTCGGTGGTCAGGGCGACGGCGCACATGTCGGGAATCGAGTGCGTCATGTGGATGAGCTCGACCGAGAACGGGCCGAGGTCGAGGGTGTCGCCGGCCGCGACATCGACGAGCTCGGTGTCGCGGAGCTTGTGCTCGTCGAGCTTGGACTGGGCCATCGCCATGGTCAGCGGGCCTCCGTACACGGCGGGCACCGCATCCTGGCCGAGCTCGCGCAGGATCCAGGGCAGCGCGCCGAGATGGTCCTCGTGGCCGTGCGTGATGACGATGGCCTCGATGTCCTCGGCCCGCTCGCGCAGGTACGAGAAGTCCGGGAGCACGAGGTCGATCCCGAGCATGTCGGCGGTCGGGAAGCGCAGGCCGACGTCCACCACCACGATCCGGCCGTCGTACTCGACGACCGTCATGTTCTTGCCGATCTCGCCCAGCCCTCCGAGGGGCAGGACCCGGAGCGTGCCGCTCACGCGGCGGCGGCTTCCAGCAGCCCGTGGCGCTCGAGCATGGACCGGACCACGTCCAGCTCCGCCTCGTCGGCCTCGACCAAGGGCAGCCGCAGGCCGCCGGCCGGCAGCCCGCAGAGGTTCAGCGCCGCCTTGACGGGGATGGGATTCACCGTGACGCTCAGCGCCTCGTACACGTCGTGAAGCGACGCATCGATCTCGCGGCGGCGGGCCGGGTCGTCGACCATCGCGCGCATCTGCTCGCCGACGAGATGGCTGGCGACGAGGATGCCTCCGGCGCCCCCGAGATCCAGCACGTCGGCGAGCATGTCGTCGTTGCCGGCGTAGAGGTCGAGGCCGTCGATCAGGGCGACGTCGGTGTCGCGCGCCTGCTTGATCGCCTCGATCCCGTCGATCTGGGCCAGCTCGGCGCACAGGTCGTTCGGCATGTCCAGGCCGGTCCGCCCGGGGATGTTGTAGAGGATGATCGGCCGGTCGGTGGCGGCGGCAACCGCCGTGAAGTGGGCGATGAGGCCGCGCCGGTTGGGCTTGACGTAGTACGGCGTCACCGACAGCAGCGCGTCGGCGCCGGCCGCCGTCGCCTGCTCGGTCAGCTCGACAGCGTGTCGCGTGTCGTTCGAGCCGACGCCGGCCACCACCGTGTGGCGGCCGCCAAGCTCCTGAACCGCCAGCCGGATCAGGCCAATGTGCTCCTCGTCGGTGAGCGTGGCGGCCTCGCCGGTGGAGCCCGCGATGACGAGCCCGTCCGAGCCGTGCTCGACGAGGTGGTGCATGAGCCGCACGGCGCCGTCGGTGTCGACGCGCCCGTCCGGCCCAAACGGCGTCACCATCGCCGTGAGAATCGCCCCGAGATCAGCCATGGGGTCAGTATTCCACTCGCGCGGGGCGGAAGTCGGACGGCATCAGTCGGTGCGGGCCGCGCGCCGGAGCGCGAGGCCGACGGCCAGCAGCGCAAGCCCCGCGAGGACGAGCATGACCGTGTCGGAGCCGGTGAAGGGCAGCGCCCCGCCGGCGGTCGCGGCGGCGGTGGCCTGGTCGGCGCCGCCAGCGCCGCCGGCCCCGCCGGTTCCGTCGACCCCGGAGACCACCTCGCCGCCGTCGCCGCCGTACGCGTCGACGGCGGGCGCCGGCGTCGAGGCCACGTTGACGGGCTTGGCGGCGGGAGGCTTCGGGGGTGCTGGAGCCGCTGGGGCCGCTTTGCCCTTCGCAGCCGTCTGGACGTGGTCGTGGTTGACGACGGCGATCGCGCCGGCCGCCACGGCGGCCGTGGCCGCTCCGGCCGCGGCCACGCCGAGGATCTTGCCCAGCCCGAACCGCGCGCCGGTGGACGCGACCGCCAGCCCGCCGCCGCCGGCGGCCCCGCCGCCGCCCCCGCCCCCGAGCACGCCGGCGAGGATCGCCGCGGCGCCGGCGGCCGGCAGCACCGGGAAGAGCGCGTTGAAGTCGTTGCGGCGCCCGTCGATCGCCGTCCGGAAGGCCTGGCACTCGCTGCAGGAGCGCAGGTGGGCCCGCAGCTGGCGCCCGCGCAGCCGCCGGCCGTCCCCGTCCGACAGGGCGCGCTGGACCGTTTCGCAGGGCAGCTCACGACCCATGGAGAGGTCCTGGAGCGCAACCCGCGCCTCGTAGACGGCCTGCTTGGCGGTCGCCGGCGTCGTGGCCAGCGCCGCCGCGATTTCGGCGTACTCGAGCCCGGAGAGCTCGCGCAACACCAGGGCGGACCGCTGCCGGTCCGGCAGCGCCTTCAAGTCCGTGACCAGCGTCTCCAGCCGCGCCCGGGTCGCCGCATCGTGCTCGGGCGCCGCGAGCCCGGGCAGCTCGTCGTCGAGTTCGGCCTGCGGGCGCCGGGCCCGCAGCAGCGTGATCGACTCGTTGTGAGCGATGCGGTAGAGCCATGCCTTGAGCGCGCCGGCCTGGTCCTGCGAGCCGATCGAGGTGAGCGCCTTGGCCATCGTGGCCTGGAGCGCGTCGGCCGCATCCTCCGGCGATCCGACGATCGACAGGCAGTAGCGGTAGAGCCCCTGGTGGTAGCGCTCGTAGATCTGCGCGAACGCTGCTGCGTCCCCGGCCGCCGCGCGGCGGGCCAGCTTGTCGTCGCTCTGCCGCCCGAGCGGCAGAACGCCAGCCCTCACTGGGGCGGATTCGACGGCGATGTCGGTCAAGACGCCATGGAGTTCGGCGGAACAGGCGAAACGCCTGGCCCCGGCATCCGTGACCGTTGGGCCTCAACAAGGGTAGAGGTTTGCGCTCGGAGGGCGTGCAGGCAACCTCGGATCAGCTCATGGGCTAGGCCGAGGTCGGGGTGGACCCCTCGTGGCGGTCGCGGCGGGCGACCCAGCGCAGCGTCCCGCCCAGCAGCACCAGGACGGCGCCGCCGCCGGCGATCGCCAGCGCATCGAAGCCCGTGAACGGGAGGTTTCCGCTCGTCGTGGAGCCGGACGAGTCGGTCGTGCTGAGGACGTCCCCGCCGTCGTTGGCGTAGGCGTCGACGGACGGATCCTGCGCCATCGCCGGCGCCGCGGTGGCCAGCATCGCGGTCGCCGCCAGCGGCAGTGCCGCCCGGCGCAGCCAGCGCGTCCGGTCCCGGTCGGTGGTGGTGGTGTGCTCGTCGGCGGTCATCACGGCGCCTCCAGTGCCCCGCTCGCAAGCGGCAGTCGTGGTCAAACGGTCTCGCAGGCTGAGACGCGCGACCGCGGCGTCCGTCAGGACCTATCTCTGAGTTGCCGGGAGTTCGTGACCTTCCGCCCGGGCCGTCCCGTCCCGCCCGCCGGCGGGCGGGACGGGGAGCGCGGCAGATCAGCCCGCCAGCGGGTCGCCGCTGGACAGCGTGGGCGGCTTGGTGGGATCCGGCGCCGCCGGGGCGGCCGGAGCGGCCGCCGGGGGCGCTGGCGGCGCGGGCGGAGGCGCGGCGGCCTCGGGCGCCGGCGGGGCCGGGGGCGCGGCGGGCGCCTCGGCCTGCGGCGGGGCCGGGCGCGGGCGGGGCCGGCGGGGCCGGTGGCCGGTGCCGCGGCCTGCGGGGCCGGTGGCGCGGGCGGTGCCGCCGGTGGCGCGGGCGGAGCCGCAGGCGGGGCGGGCGCGGCCGCGCCCTCCGCCGGAATCGGCCGCCCGTGCTTGTCGTACTGGACCGGAGCCGGCGCGGCTGGTGCGCCGGCCGACTGGGACTGGTTGAACTGCGACTGCTTCTCGTCGAGCTTCTGCTGCGCCTGCTCGGCCATCTGCTTGCCCTGCTCGGCCAACTGCTTGGCCTTGTCCATGAAACCCATGGGCTCTCCTTGGAACGATCCGGGACGGTGACGAAGTGTGCCCGCAGTCAACCGTGCCGCGGCGCCGCGCGCAAGGCCTGCGGACGGCCATCCTGGCCGAGCGCTCCGAGGATCAGTCTTCGAGGCCGAGCAGGTGCTCGAGGCCGACCACGGGCGAGCGGTCCAGCTCGCCGACGCGGCGGATCGCCAGCAGGACGCCGGGCATGAAGGACTCCCGCCCGATCGTCCGGTGGCTGATGGTGAGCGTCTGCGCCAGGCCCCCGAGGATCACGTCCTGATCGGCCACGACGCCGGGCAGCCGGATCGAATGGATCGGCGGCTCCGGGCGGCCCGACGCCGCCGCCATGAGCTCGGCCGTGCGCTTCGCCGTCCCGCTCGGCGCGTCGAGCTTGGCCGGGTTGTGGGCCTCCACGATCTCGGCGTGCTCGAGGTGACGGGCCGCCTCCGCCGCGAAGCGCATCATGAGCACCGCGCCGATCGCGAAGTTCGGCGCGACGAAGACGTTGGCGCCCGTGGCGCCGCGCAGGGGCTCGAGATCGAACCCCGTCGTCCCGATCACCGCATGCACGCCGGCGGCCACGCAGGCCAGTGCGTTCTCCAGCACCGTGTCCGGCCGGGTGAAGTCCACGACCACGTCGGCGTCGCCGAGCACGTCGGCCAGGGACACGGCCAGCGCCGGATCGGCCCGGCCGGTGAGCTCGAGGTCGCTCGCCGCCTCCACGGCCGCGCAGGTCGTCTGCCCCATCTTCCCGGCGGCGCCGGCCACCGCAACGCGGATCATGCGGCCGCCAGCTCCGGGCTCAGGAGCGCCAGCGCCTCGCGGAAGCGGCTCTCGTCCGGGCCGATGCCGGCCGCCGAGAGCCGCGCGACAGGGAAGAGCTCGGCGGCGAGGCCCTCGAGGTCGCCGAGGGTCACCGCGTCGATCCGCTCGATGAGCTCGTCGAGGCTCGGGATCGGCAGGCCGGCCAGCACGCTCGATCCCAGGCGGTGCATGCGGGTCCCGGTGGATTCGAGCGAGAGGACGATGCGGCCCTTGACGTTCTCGCGCGCGCGGTCGAGCTCGCCGGCAGTGGCTGGCGTGTCCTGGAAGCGGCGCAGCTCCTCGCCGATCACCCGCAGGGCCTGCGCCACGTTGTCGCCGCGGGTGCCCACGTACAGGCCGACCTGGCCGGTGCCGTGGTACTGGCTGGCGAACGAGTGCACCGAGTAGGCCAGGCCCCGGCGCTCGCGCACCTCCTGGAAGAGCCGTGAGCTGCTCGTCCCCCCCAGGATCGCGTCGAGGACCCGCAGCGCGTAGCGGCGCTCGTCGTCGCGGGCCAGGCCCGGGCCGCCCAGGCACACGTGGTACTGCTCGGTGTCCTTGCGCTCGAACCGGGCCTCCGGAAGGCGGGCTGGCGGCGCGGGCGGGGCCGGAGCGGTCGCGCCGGCGGGCGCGGATCCCAGCGTGGACTCGGCGAGCGCGACGATGCTGTCGTGGTCGATCGACCCTGCCGCGGCGACGACGACGTTCGCCGGCACGTAGCGCGCGCGGTGAAAGGCGGCGATCTGCTCCAGCGGCGTGCCGGCGATCACCTCGGCGCGCCCGATGATCGGGCGCCCGAGCGGGTCGTCGCCGAACACGGCAGTGCCGAGCACGTCGAAGACCTTGTCCTGGGGATCGTCCTCGTACATCGCGATCTCCTCCAGGACCACCTGCCGCTCGGCATCGGCCTCGGCGAGGGTCGGGCGCCAGACCATGTCGGCCATGACGTCGAACGCGCGCGGGACGTGACGGTCCAGCACGCGCGAGTACACCGACGTGGACTCCTTGCCGGTGCCGGCGTTCAGCTCCGCCCCCATCCCGTCGAAGATCTGGTCGATCTCCAGCGAGCTGAAGCGCCCGGTGCCGCGGAACACGAGGTGCTCGAGGAGGTGGGACAGGCCCGCCTCGTCCGGCGCCTCGGCCCGCGACCCGGTCCCGATGAAGAACCCGAGCGCCGCGGACCGCACGGAGGGCATGGCCTCCGTGACGATCCGCACGCCCGAGTCCAGGCGGGTGAGCTGGTGCTCGGCGGGTGCCACCCGGCGTCGCGGCTAGCTGCGGTCGCGGTCGCGGTTGCGCACGCGGCCGTCGCGGCCTCCGCGGTCGCGGTCACGGCCTCCGCCGCCCCGCGGGCCGCGGTCGCGGTCGCGCCCGCCGCCGCCCCGCGGGGCACGGTCGCGCTCGGCTGCGGCGACCGCGGCGAGCTCCTCGACCGACTTGCCCTGGATCTCGGGGTCCTCGGCCAGGCGCAGGCCGATCCGGCCCCGCTCGCGGTCGACCTCGACCACGCGCACCTCGACCTCGTCGCCCTTGTCGAGGACCTCCTCGACGGTGTTGACGCGGTTCCCGGGCGAGATGTTCGAGATGTGCAGCAGCCCGTCGGTGCCCTTGGCGAGCTCGACGAAGGCGCCGAACGCGGTCGTCTTGACGACCTTGCCGGTGAACGCGTCGCCGACCTCGACCTCCTTGGTCATCGTGCGGATGCGGTCGACCAGGGCGTCCCCGAGCTCGCCGTTCTGGGCGTAGATCAGGACCTGGCCCTCGTCGTTGACGTCGATCTGGGACTCGAACTCGTCGCAGAGCGCCCGGATCGTCTCGCCGCCCTTGCCGATCAGCAGGCCGATCTTGTCGGGATCGATCTGGATCGTCGAGATCCGCGGGGCGAACTGGCTCAGCTCGGTCCGCGGCGCGTCGATGACCTTCTCCATCTCGCCGAGGATGAACGTGCGGGCGGCCAGCGCCTGCGCGAGGGCGTCGCGCAGGATGTCGAACGTCACGCCCGTGATCTTGATGTCCATCTGGAGGGCGGTGATGCCCTCCGAGGTGCCGGCGACCTTGAAGTCCATGTCGCCGAGGTGATCCTCGACGCCGGCGATGTCGGTAAGCACGACGTACTCGTCGCCCTCCTTGATGAGGCCCATGGCGATGCCGGCGACGGGCCGCTTGAGCGGCACGCCCGCATCCATGAGCGACAGCGAGGAGCCGCAGACCGAGGCCATCGACGAGGAGCCGTTGGACTCGAGGATGTCGGACACGACGCGAATCGTGTACGGGAAGTCCTCCGTGCTCGGCACCATCGGCACGAGCGCCCGCTCGGCGAGCGCGCCGTGGCCGATGTCGCGGCGCTTGGGCCCGCGCATGAAGCCGGCCTCCCCGACCGAGAAGGGCGGGAAGTTGTAGTGGTGCCAGTAGAACTTCTGCGTCTCGAGCCCGAGGGTGTCGAGCCGCATCTCCTCGCGCAGCGTGCCGAGCGCCACGACGCTGAGCGCCTGGGTCTGGCCGCGGGTGAAGAGCGCCGACCCGTGGGTGCGGGGCAGCAGGCCGGCCTCGATCGTGATCGGGCGGATCTCGTCGGTGGCCCGGCCGTCCGGGCGCTTCTTGGCCACGGCGATCCGCTCGCGGATGATCGACTTCTCGAGCTTGTCGAACGCCATCTGGGCGGCGGCGCGCCGCTCGGCGGCGGCCTCGTCGTCGCCGGCGCCGTACTGCTCGAGGACGGCGGCCTCGACGGCCTTGCACGCGTCCTGGCGCTCGAGCTTGTCGAACACCTGCGTGGCGGCGTCGAGATCGGCGCCGTGGGAGCCCTTGATCTGCTCGTAGAGCGCCGCGTCGACCTGCGGCACGACCACCTCGAGCTTCTCCTTGCCGGCCTGCTCCCGGAGCTCGTGCATGGCGGCGCAGAGCTTCTTGATCTCCCCGTGGGCGATGTCGAGGGCGTCGAGCACCTCGGCTTCGGGGATCTCGTTCGCGCCGGCCTCGACCATGAGGATCGCGTCCTCGGTGCCAGCGACCACGAGGTCGAGCTCGGAGACCCCGACGAGGTCCTCCTCGTTGGGGTTCACGACGAAGTTCCCGTCGATCTTGCCGATGCGCACGGCGCCGACCGGCGTCGGGAACGGGATGTTCGAGACCATCAGCGCGGCGCTGGCGCCGTTCATCGCGAGGATGTCGTAGGGGTGGACGTGGTCCACGGAGAGCGGGACCGAGACCAGCTGGGTCTCATAGCGCCAGCCCTTGGGGAAGAGCGGCCGGAGCGGCCGGTCGATCATGCGGGCGGTCAGGGTGCCCTTCTCCCCCGAGCGGCCCTCGCGCTTGAAGAAGCTGCCGGGGATCTTGCCCGCGGCGTACATCCGCTCCTCGACGTCGACGGTGAGGGGGAGGAAGTCGACGTCCCGGAGGTTGCCGGCGGTCGCGGTGCCGAGGACCATGGTGTCCCCTGCCTGAACCACGACTGCGCCGGAGGCCTGCTTGGCCATCTTGCCGGTCTCGAAGGAGATCTCGGTGCCTGCGATCTCCACGGAGATCCGCGTCACGGCGTCACTGCTCATGTGGTGTTTCCTTTCGCTGCCCGCCATCGGTGACGGGCCGATTCGCTATGCGTCTCGGTAGCTAACCGGTCCATCGTAGAGGATCGGATGGGGCGAACCGGTCACCGTGCCTCGCCGGGCGATCCGGGGGTCGACGCGGCACGACATCCGTTCGCCACCGAAGGGCCGGCGGGCCGACGCTCAGGGCGAGACGACGACGGCCGGTTGCGCTGCTACGCGGGCGGCGTAGACGTTGTCGACGACGGCGACCCGTTCGGTCCCGGACGTTGAGCTCACCGCCACCGAATCGGTGCCGTCGGCCGCTAGCCCGACCAGCAGCCGCGAAGCCGGCCCTCCGCCAGCGGCGCTTGGAGCGCCAAGCGTTATCCAAAGATGGCCGTCAGAAGCCGCGCGTAGTGAAGTGCATCCCTCACCGTAGCCTTCGACATCGGCCACACGGATGCACATCGAGTCATTGCCCGGGACGACCCACACCCCTCTCTCGATGCTGGGCAGGTCGACCTTCCGCGCGAGCGCACCGTTGGCGCCGTACCGCATCGCAGTTGCCGGGCTCACCGGCACGGTGCTCGTCGAGGCGCTGCTAGGCAAACGGAAGATCGCGAACCGAGCCTTCGTTGCTGCCTGCACCCGACGAACCACTGCTCGACGCTGCTGGAGCTCCCGGGACGGAGCTGCACGCTTGGGGAAGGCAGCTGCGTTCGAGTACTCAACGCGGAGCCGGACCCCCCCCGGCGGGGAAGCGGCGAGCGCAACGCCCCCGGCGAGAAGAACGCCAGCGCTGATTCCGAGCACCAACCTCGTGCTACTCGACCGGCCCCTCCCGCTGTTCAATCCGCGCGAACCCATCATCAGCAAGGCCCGCCGGAACACCAGAACAGCTCGCCCGTGAGCGTCATCCCGTGCCAAGTCACGCCCGAGGCCCCTCTCAGCGGCACCTGGCCGTAGTAGGTGTGATGCGGATCGACGTTGGGATTCGAGCTACAGACTGGGTTGTAGTACATGTTGCCGGCGGAATCGAACGCGGCCGCGCAGTTCTCAAAGGTGTTGTTGCGATACACCCTGAGCGACCACGAATCGTTGGCGTAGTAGAAGCCGCTGGTCAGACAGTAGATGTACGGGCTGTGCTCGTGATTGACGCAGTAGAAGCCGAAGGATGCTGAGGCGGGCTGCGCCGCCGTTGCGAGCGCCGCCGAGACCACCAGCTGCGCGGCCACCACAAGCGCGATGCGGCGGCTTCGCGATGCGATCCGACTCCCAGGCGCTGCGGCTCCTCTCCGCACGTTCGGCAGACCCCGAACGTGACTCGACCCTACCCGCCGGGGGGGGCGCTGTCAACCGGGCCGGGTTGTCCGCGCAAGGCAGCCCTGGGTCATCCGAGCTGCGAGAGCCACGAGGTATCCGGAATTCCCGGGTGCAGGGCGCCCCCCACGACGAGCGTCGGGGTGGTGGCGACGCCGCCGCGCAGGCCCGCCTCGAAGTCGGCGCGCACGCGGGCCAGCACCTCCCCGGAGCGCCGGTCGGTGTCGAAGCGCGCGATGTCGAGGCCCAGCGCCTCGGCCCGCGCCCACAGATGCGGATCCTCGAGGCGGCCCTGGTCGGCGAAGAGCGCGTCGTGCATCGGCCAGAACGCGCCCTGCGCGGCGGCGGCCTCGGCGGCCTGCGCGGCGGCCCAGGCGCGCGGATGGGAGGTGCGCACCGGGAAGTGCCGGAAGCAGACGCGCACTGCCGCCGCAGCGAGCCGGGCCTCGGTGACCGCGCAAAACGGGCACTCGTAGTCGGCGTACACGGTCAGGAGCGGCGCGCCGGCGGGGCCGCGGACGTGATCTGCGTCCGTCAGCGGCGGAAGCGGCGCGCTGCGCAGGTCGGTCACGGCGCTGCCGGCCTCGGCGGCCTCAGACGGCGTCGAGGCCGTCGAAGATGAGGTTGACGCCCGGCAGGTCGCCCGGCGTCGGGGCCTGGTAGCTCCAGCGCACGACGGCGTCGGGGCCCGTGATCACCAGCGCCCGCTCGGGGAAGCCGCCCGGGTGGTACGCGCCGAACGCCCGGCAGGCCGCGCCCTTGGGCTCGAAGTCCGAGAGCTGCGGGATCGACACGCCGAGCTGCTCGACGAAGGCCGACTGCGACCAGGGCGAATCGCACGAGACCCCGAACATGCGGGCGCCCCGCTCGGCCAGCGGCTCCAGGATCTCCTCGTAGAGGCTGAACTGGTCGGTGCAGACCGGGCTGAACGCGAACGGGTAGAAGACGAGCACGGTCACGGCGCCCTCGAGGTCTGCGCGCGTGAAGTCCTTGCCCTCCCCCGTCTTCAGCGTGAACTCGGGCGCCGGTGATCCCGGCGCGAGCACGCTCACTTCCGGAGCCCGAGCTCCTTGACCAGCGAGCGGTAGCTCTCGAGGTCTCGGCGCTGCAGGTAGTTGAGCAGCCGGCGGCGCTGCCCGACGAGCATGAGCAGTCCGCGACGGGAGTGGTGGTCCTTCTGGTGCTCGCGCAGGTGCTCGGTCAGGTGGTTGATGCGCTCGGTCAGCAGCGCGATCTGCACCTCGGCCGAGCCGGTGTCGCCCTCGGCCTTGCCGAACTTGGCGACGAGCTCCTGCTTGCGGTCAGCGGTGACGGTCATGCGGCCGCGAACCGTAGCAGAGGCCCCGCGGGGCCCGCCGCGCCGCGCCGGCAGGCTCGGGGCGGACTGCCGGGCTCAGCCGGCCGCCCGCGCACAGGCCGCCCGGGTGGCCTCGACGTCGCGATCGATCTGCTGCACCAGCGCCTCCACCGACGGGAACAGCCGCTCGCCCCGCAGCCGCTCGAGGAACGACAGGCGCAGCTCGCTGCCGTACAGGTCGCTCGCGAAGTCGAGCAGGAACGCCTCGATCAGCACGCCCCTGCCGGTCTCGAACTGGGGGCGAATCCCGATGTTCACGGCCGCCGGAATGCCGTTGGCCAGGCAGGCGTAGACGCCCTTGTCCGGTCGCACGTAGCGCTCGTCGGGCACGAGGTTGGCGGTCGGGTAGCCGAGCTCGCGGCCCCGGCCGTCGCCGTGCACGACCTCGCCGCGCACCTCGAACGGACGCCCGAGGAAGACGGCGGCGTGGCCAACCTCACCGGCGGCGAGCAGCCCCCGGATGTGGCTGGACGACACGGTCTCCCCCTCGGCCTCCACGAGCTCCACGACGTGGGTGGAGAACCGCCCGTCGGCAGCGAGCATCGCGGTGTCGCCGCCGGCCCGATGGCCGAAGCGGAAGTTGCGCCCGACCGAGACGCGCGTGGCCCCGAGCGCGCCGACGAGCACGTCGTCGACGAAGGCCTGCGGGGCCTGGGCAGCGAACGATTCGTCGAACGGGATGACTACGAGCTCCTCGGCGCCGAGCGCGGCGACGAGCTCGGCCTTCGTCTCCAGGCTGGTGAGCAGCTTCGGCGCGCTGGCCGGGGCGATCACCGACAGCGGGTGCGGGTCGAAGGTCAGGACGGTGTCACTGCCGGCGATGACCGCGCGGTGGCCGAGGTGCACCCCGTCGAAGACGCCGACGGCGACCTGGCGCGGCCGGGGCTCGGCCTCGGTGAGCGGAACGATCCTCATCCGGGCCGGAACCCTACGACGGGCTTGAGTTCGCCGCCGCGCGGCTCGGCGATCGCGACGAGCCCGCCGGCGTCCACGAGCCGCACGGGCCCGTCGGCCTCCCCGGGGACGGCCACGCCGTGGCTGGCCCGCCGGGCGGCCTCGGGATCGAGCTCCCGGGCCGGCAGGAAGCCCAGGGCGTCGGCGAGCGGGATTACCCGCTCGTCGTCGGCGTCCTGCACCCGGAACGGCCCGATCGCGGTGCGGCGCAGCGACTCGCAGTAGGCGTCGCCGAGGCCGGCGATGAGGCTGCGCACGTAGGTCCCTGACCCGCACTCGATCCCGAAGGCCGCGCGGTCCCCCTCCCGCCAGCGCTGCTCGAAGCGCCGGACCTCGACGGTCCGCTCGGGCACCTCGACGTCCTCGCCGCGTCGCGCGCGGGCGTAGGCCCGCTCTCCGTCGACGTGCACTGCCGAGTACGCGGGCGGCCGCTGGCGGATCTCCCCGGTGGGGAGGAGCAGCGGGTCGGGCGGCATCCGCCCGGTGACCGTGATCTCCCCCTCGGGATCGCCGGTCGTCGAGGTGGCGCCCAGCCGCGCCACCGCCTCGTACGTCTTCGGGAGCGCCATGAGGAACCGCTGGGCCCGGGTCGCGCGCCCGACGAGCACGAGCAGCAGGCCTGTCGCGAAGGGATCGAGCGTGCCGGCGTGACCGACCTTGCGGCCGCGGAACCGGCGCCGGGCGGCGGCGACCGCATCGTGGGAGGTGATCCCGGCCGGCTTGTCGACGAGCACCACGCCGCCCTGCGGCGCGAGGGCTGCGGAGGTCAAAGCTGGGCGGCGACTTCGGCGCGCAGGAACGCCACGAGCTCGTCCCACGGCGCGTCGGTGGAGAAGCCCGCGGCCTGCCGGTGCCCGCCGCCCCCGCGGGCCCGGGCGATCTTCGAGACGTCGACGCGGTCGTCGGTCGCCCGCAGCGACACCTTGCGGGTGCCTTCCTGGCCGGGCCCGAGCCGGTCGCGGACGAGCGCCGCCACTGCGGTCCCCTCGACCATGCGCAGGTGGTCCACGACGCCCTCGGAGTAGTTCTCCTCCGCCCCGGTCTCCGTGTAGTCCGCCGCGGAAAGGCGGGTGAGCGTGAGCGCCCCGCCGTCGTGGCGCTCCACATGGGCCAGGCCCCGGGCCAGGAGCTCGAGCTTCCCGTACGGGATGCCTTCGTACAGCCGCCGGTACATCTCGTGCACGTCCACGCCGGCCTCGATGAGCTCCGCCGCCATCATGTGCGCCCGGGTCCCCGTGTTCTCGTACATGAACTTGCCGGTGTCGGTGACCAGCCCGACGTACAGCGCCTCGGCGATCGTCTGGGTCGGCTCGACGCCGAGGCCGCGCATCAGGTCCCAGACGATCTCGGCGGTGCAGGACGCGTCGGGAACGACGTGGTTGACCGTGCCGAACAGCGTGTTGTCGTGGTGGTGGTCGATGTTGACGATGTGGGCGCCCTCGCGCTTGAGCACGTCAGCGGGGTTGCGGTCGATGTTGCCGCAGTCGAGAAACACGATCGTGCGCTCCTCCACGTCGTCGGGCAGCGTCGTCATGAGGCCGACGAGCTGGAAGAAGCGGTACTCGTAGGGCAGCGGCAGCTCATCGGAGGACATGAACATCACGCTGTCCTTGCCGAGCGTCGAGAGGATCTCGTGCATGGCGACGAGCGAGCCGAGCGCGTCGCCGTCGGCGTTCTCGTGCGTCACGAGGATGAAGCGGTCCGAATCGCGCAGCTCCGCCAGGGCCTCGGTGCGCGTCGCCGTGGCGCCATTGCCGGTCATGCGTCGTCCTCGGGGGCGAGCCGGTCGGCCAGCTCGGAGATCCGCAGCCCGCGGTCGACGCTCTCGTCGTAGTGGAACTGCAGCGTCGGCGTGTGCTTGAGCCGCAGCTCGGAGGCGACGCGGCGCTGGAGGTAGCCGTGAGCGCTGCGCAGCCCTTCGAGCGAGGCGGCGCGCACGTCGTCGTCGCCCAGCACGGAGACGTACACGCGGGCGTTGCGGAGGTCGGGGCTGGTGTCGACGGCGGTCACGGTGACGAAGCCGATGCGGGGATCCTTGAGGCCGGTGGTGATCGCATCGCTGAGCACCTCCCGCATCGCCTCGTTGACCCGCCGCAAGCGGTCGGCGGGCATCCTAGCCGCCCCCTGCCGGACAGTGCGGCGCCGCGCTCACGGGCGCAGATCGTCGATGGAGGCCACGACCCGCTCGACCGACACGCCCTGCGGGAAGCGGGCGTCCAGCCAGCGCTGCACCGCGTCGGCGCGGTCCTCGAGCCGCCCGGGCGCGTCGGCCACGAGCGCCACGCCGAGCGTCGCCCGCTGCCAGCGGTCGCCGTCGCCCAGCTCGGCGACGGCGCAGCCCATGCGGCCCTGCAGGTGCGCCTTGACGGGCGCGACCTCGCGCCGGCGGTCCTTCAGGGAGCCGGCGTCCGGGAAGTGCAGGTCGACCACGAGCACGGCAACGTACGGGGCGGACACCGAAGCGCGGTGTCTAGCTGAGCTCGCGCTCGACCTTGCGCGTCTCGTAGACCTCGATCTCGTCGCCTTCCTTGACGTCGGCGAAGTTCGCGAGGACCACGCCGCACTCGAAGCCGCTGGCCACCTCGCGCACGTCGTCGTTGAAGCGCCGCAGGCTCCCGATCACGCCGTCGTAGACGATCGTGCCGTCGCGCACGAGGCGGACCTTGGCGCCGCGCGTCACCTTGCCCTCGGTGACGTAGCACCCGGCGATCGTGCCGACGCGCGAGGCCTTGAAGATCGCCCGGACCTCGATCTGGCCGACGATGTCCTCGACCTCTTCGGGCTCGAGCATGCCCTCCATCGCCGCCCGCAGCTCCTCGATGGCCTTGTAGATCACCTGGTAGGTCCGGATCTCGACGCCTTCGTGCTCGGCCATCGCGCGGGCGTCGCCGACCGGGCGGACGTTGAAGCCGAGGATGACGCCGTTCGACGCCGCCGCGAGCATCGCGTCGGACTCGGTGATCCCGCCCACGCCGCGGTGGATGACGTTGACCGAGACCTCGTCCTGCGGCAGCCGCGCGATCTCGTCCTCGACGGCTTCGAGCGAGCCGGAGACGTCGGCCTTGAGCACGAGGTTGAGCTCCTTGACCTGGCCCTTGCGGGCGAGCTCGAGGACGTCCTCGAGCGAGACCTTGACGCCCGACCGGCGGGCCAGCGCCTCGGTCTTCAGGCGGTTGGCGCGCTCGCCGGCGAGCTGGCGGGCCTTGCGCTCGTTCTCGACGACGCGGACGAACTCGCCGGCCTCGGGAACGCCGTCGAAGCCGAGAATCTCGATGGGATCGCCCGGCCTGGCCGCCTTGGCGCGGTCGCCGTGGAAGTCGTTCATCGCCCGCACGCGGCCCCAGTGGGCGCCGGCGACGAGCGCATCGCCGACCTTCAGCGTTCCGCGCTGGATCAGGAGGGTGACGACCGGCCCGCGGCCCGGGTCGAGCTTGGACTCGATCACGATGCCGGAGGCCTCGGTGTCGGGATTGGCCTTGAGGTCCTCGAGCTCGGCCACGACCTGCAGCGTGTCGAGCAGGTTCTCGAGGCCGTCGTGCGTCTTGGCGGACACGTCGACGAACTCCGTCTCGCCGCCCCACTCGGCCGGCTGGAGGCTGTGCTGGGCCATCTCGGCGCGCACCCGCTCGGGCGCGGCGCCCTCCTTGTCGATCTTGTTCACGGCGACGACGATCGGGACCTCGGCGGCCCGGGCGTGGTCGATCGCCTCCTCGGTCTGCGGCTTCACCCCGTCGTCGGCGGCGACGACGATCACCGCGATGTCGGTGACCTTGGCGCCGCGGGCGCGCATGGCCGTGAAGGCCTCGTGGCCCGGGGTGTCGAGGAAGGTGATGACCTTGTCGGCGTGGTGCACCTGGTAGGCGCCGATGTGCTGGGTGATGCCGCCCGCCTCGCCCGCGGCGACCTCGGTCTCGCGGATCGCGTCGAGCAGGGAGGTCTTGCCGTGGTCGACGTGGCCCATGATCGTCACGACCGGCGGGCGATCGGCGAGGTCCTCCGCGGCATCCTCGAAGGTCGGCTCGGCGTCGACGTCGTCGGCGGCGTGCACGATCTCGACCTCGCGGTCGAACTCGTCGGCCAGGACCTGGATCGCCTCGTCCGAGAGGGTCTGGGTCAGCGTGGCCATCTCGCCCAGCTGCATGAACTTCTTGATCACTTCGGGGACCGGGACGCCGAAGTACTCGGCGACGTCCTTCACCGTGGAGCCGGAGTTGATGCGGACCGTCGCGTCCTCGACGACCGGCGTCTCCTTGGGCGCCGGCTCCTCGTAGGTGCCGCGGCGGCGCCGGCCGCGGCGCTGGCGGCGCGGCGGCTGCTGCGTGGCCGGCCCGCCCGGCGCGCGCCGGGAGGCCTGGGAGTCGAGGACGACGCGCCGCCGGCCGCCGGACGTCCCCGGGGCCCGCTCGCCCGACAGGGAGTTCCGGGTGGGCCGCTGGGGCTTGTCGCCGGCGGCCGCGGCCTCGGCGCGGGGATCGGAGATCACGCGCGGCCCGGTGCCGGGCGCGGGGCGGTCCCCGGGCGCGGCGATGATGCGCGGGCCGGTTCCCGGCGGGGGCCGGTCCGGCGGCGCGGGCGGGGCTTCAGGGGGAGCCGCGGCGGCCGGAGCGGCCTCGGCGGACGCCGCGGCCGCGGGGACCGTGGCCGCAGCTGCGGGAGCGGCCGCTGCGGGGGCGGGCTTTGCTTCGGCCTTCGGCGCGGCGGGCGTCTCGGCCGTCGGCGCTGCGGCCGTCGGCGCGGGCGTCTCGGCCTTCGGTGCGGCGGCCTTCGGCGCCGCGGGCTTCGCTGCGGCCTTGGGCGCGGCGGGGCCCGCGCCGTTGCCGAGCACCTCGAGCGCGACGGATTCCTCCACGGAGGAGGCGGCGGCCTTCGCCTCGATCCCGGCAGCGTTGAGCTTCGCGAGCAACTCCTTGCTCGTGATTCCGTGCTGCTTGGCGATCTCGTGTACGCGCTTCTTGGCCATCGCTACTCCGATTCTACGAACTCGTGATCCATCGTCACCGGACGCCGCAGCGTCCGGGCGAAGGCGCGCCCCTGCACGGCGCGATTCCAGCACGCCTCGTCCCGGCAGCAATAGGCCCCCCGGCCCGGCCGCCGGCGGCCGGGGTCGGGGACGAGCCGGCCGGCCTCCGCCACGAAGCGGCGCAGCTCGGCCTGGGGCTTGCGCTGCCCGCAGCCGACGCACCGCCGCATGGGCCCCTCCCCTATGGCGCCGGCTCCGCGTCCGCCACGGCGTCCTCGGGCGCTCCGGCTTGCACCGGATCGGCCTCGGCGCCGCCGTCGGCGTCATCGGAGGCCGCGGCCTCCTCGATCGCGGCCTGCTCGGCGTCGGACTCTGAGACGTCGTCCGCGACCGCCTCCGCGGCGTCGGCCTCGGCCGCTTCGGCCTCCGCCGCCTCAGCGGCTGCGTCAGCCCGAGCGATGATCTCCGCGAGATCCTCGTCGGACGCCGTGGCGTCGGCGAGCCGGGTGATCTCTTCGTCGGAGAGCGGCCCGAGCGCGACGACGGAGGTCGAGGCGAGCCGCGAGAGCGCCTGGTGCGCCGGGAGCCCGCAGTAGTGGGACCCGGGCAGCGCGGCGTTCGGGCAGCGGCGGCCGGCGGTCAGGATCGCGGCGCACCGCCCCTGGGCGACCTCCTCTTCGAAGCCGTGCTCGGCCTCCTCCACCGCGAACTCGGTCTCGGAGCGGATGTCGATCCGCCAGCCGGTCAGGCGGGCGGCGAGCCGGGCGTTCTGGCCCTCGCGGCCGATCGCGAGCGACTGCTGGTCGTCAGGGACCACGACAGTGGCCTGGCGGGCCTCGTCGTCCACCAGGACCTCGCGGACCCGGGCCGGGGACAGCGCCTTGGCCACGAACCGGGCGGGCTCGTCGTTGTAGGGGATGATGTCGATCTTCTCGCCGCGCAGCTCCGAGACGACCATCCGGACGCGGGAGCCGCGCGGGCCGACGCAGGCGCCGACCGGGTCGACGCCGTCGGCGTGCGACACGACCGCGATCTTCGACCGGTAGCCAGGCTCGCGGGCCACGTTGGAGATCTCGACGAGGCCGTCGGCGATCTCGGGCACCTCGAGCTCGAAGAGGGACTTGATGAGCTCGGGATCGCGGCGCGACAGGATGATGTTCGGGCCCTTGGTCGCCGCCGAGACCTCCTTGATCACGGCCTTGATCCGCGCGCCGTGCTCGTAGCGCTCGCCGTCGACCTGCTCGGACTTCGGCAGCAGCGCCTCGACGCGCTCGCGCAGCTGCACGAGGGTGTAGCGGTTGTCGGACTGCTGCACGATGCCCGTGACGAGCTCGCCGACGCGGTCGCGGTACTCCTCGAACATCATGTCGCGCTCGGCCTCGCGAATCCGCTGGAGGATCACCTGCTTGGCCGTCTGGGCTGCGATGCGGCCGAAGCCGTCGGGCGTGACGTCGCGCTTTTCGATCTGGTCCTCGTAGAGCGCGAACTTCTCCGGGTCGATCTCCGGCTCCTCGGGCTCCCGCGGCTCGCCCGTCTCCGGGTCGATCGTGGTGCCCTCGTCGATCGTCTCCACGATGAGCTGCGCCTCGAGGCGCTCGGGGATCAGCAGCTCGTAGACGGTGAAGTCGCCGGTCTCGCGGTCCATGACCACTTGGGCGTACTTCGCCGAGCCGGGGCTCTTCTTGTAGGCCGACAGCAGCGCATCCTCCAGCGCGACGAAGAGCTTCTCCGAGGAGATGCCCTTCTCCTCGGCCAGGGCGCGCGTGGCTTCCAGGATCTCTTTGGACACGGTCCTACTCCCCCACGAGGTTGGAACGGTGGATGTCGGCGTACGGGATGGCCACGATCCCGCGGGGCGTCCCCACGGTCACGGTGCGGTCGTCCGCGCCGACGAGCTCGCCGGTCACGCTGCGCGCCGGCTGCCCCTCGGGTCCTGCGATCGGCTCGCGCAGGCGCACCTTCGCGCGGCGGCCGAGGAACCGGCGGAAGTGGTCGGGCGTCGCCAGCGGCCGGTCGCGCCCCGGCGACGAGACTTCGAGCCCGTAGTCGGTGCGCAGGTCGGCCAGCTGGCGCGTCACCCGCTCGCACAGCGCGAGGGTGACGCCATCCGGATGGTCGATGAACAGCCGCACGACCCCGGCGCGCGTGACCTCGGCCAGCAGCACCTCGACCTCGGGCTCGGCCGTGGCGAGACGCTCGGTGATCTGGCTCTGGATGTCAGGGGCGGACACGGTGTTCATCAAAGAAAAAAGTGGGCGTGCGCCCACTTTCGGTTACGGCAGCCGGCCCGCAGGCCGGCTCGAAAGCTGTCCGGCGAGAATACCACCGGTGCGCCAGCCTGCCCCGGGCGCCCCAGGCGCCTGCCGTATCGTGCCCGCGGCCATGCCGCCCGCGCCTGCCGCCGCTGTCGACGCCTACCTCGCCGCCCTCGACGGGGAGACCCGTCGCGTCGCCCCGGGTGAGTGGGGCCTCACCGTCGAGGCTGCGGGGTGGCCGCTGCACGTCGGAATCGTGCTGCGCGACGGCCTCCTGCGCGCCCAGGCCGAAGTCGCCGGCCCTGGCCACATCGACCCGCATGTCCTGCTGCGCTGGAACCGCGACCTGCCGCTCGCCCGCTTCAGCCACACCGGGGCCGGCGCCGCCTGGGTCCAGGCCGACATCCCGGCCGAAGCGGCCTCGCCGGAGCGGATCGACGGCATGCTCGGCTTGCTCGTGCGCGTGGCCACGCAGGCCCGCGAGGCGCTGACCCGCTGACCCTACGCGGCGCGGACGCGCGCCCGGTCCCGGTAGAGCCGGTAGTCGCGGCGCTCCGGCCGCAGGCAGGCAGCGAGTGCGAGCGGGTGGCGCGCCTCCTCGTGGCGGCCGAGCTGCTGCAGCGACCGGCCGAGGCAGAAGAGCGCGTAGTCGTTCGTGGGGGCGCGGTCGACCACGGCGGCGAACTCGTCGGCGGCCTCCCGGTAGCGCCGGGCCCGGAAGAGCGCCCGGCCGAGCGCTTCCCGGATCGAGGCCGGGCCGGGATCGAGGTCGCGGGCCCGCCCGAGCGGCACGGCGGCGGCGTGGTAGTCGCCGGCTTCGAGGAGCGCGACGCCGCGCTGATAGAGGTCATAGACCGAGTCGGCCATCGCGTTCCAGTGTAGGGCGTCCGCGGGCGGCATCCGCCGGTCCGTCAGGCGCCGCCGGGCCGGCCCGGCGGGACCGCCCACAGGCCCCGGATCCGGCCCGCGAGTCCCCGCCCGCCGAGCTCGGCGCGCAGGGCCCGGCGGTCCTCTGCGGAGGGTTCAGGTCGCGCGCCGCCGTAGCGCCGGGCCGCCACCGCGCGGACGTACGCCGCCGCCCCCGGTGAGCGCAGGTCGCGCTCCAGGCGGCGCAGCGTGACCGGCGCCGCGGGTGCCCGGCGCGCACGGGCAAGCGCCCGTCGCAGCTCCTCGAACCACGGATCGGACCCGGCCGGCGGCGGACGGCGCCGCCGGCGCCAGGCCAGCGCTCCGGCTGCCAGGCCGGCGGCGGCTGCCGCGGCAACGGCGATCCAGCCCCACGGCGCCCCGCCGGCGTCACGCGAGGCGCCGCCGGGCGCCACGCCCGGCACCCGGCGCGATTGCGGCCGGTCCCCGGGCCCGCTCACCGGGGCCCCTGCTCCGGGCGCCTCGGACACCCGCCCGCCAAGGCCGACCTGGAAGCGGGCGGGCGAGGCCGCCGGAGTCGGATCGAAGGTGACCCACCCGTAGCCGGGAAACCAGGCCTCCACCCACGAGTGGGCGTCGATGTCCCGGACGACCCACTCCTTGCGGCCCGTGCTCAGGCTGCCCGGCGAGAAGCCCCCGACGACGCGGGCCGGGATGCCGCCCATCCGCAGCAGGACGGCCATCGCCCCCGAGAACTGCTGGCAGTAGCCCCGCCGGTCCTGGAACAGGAACGCCTCGAGCGGCACCGCCCGCTCGGGCGGGTCCTCGCTGTAGGCGAAGCCGCGCCCGAGGTAGGCCTCGACGCGACGCACGTAGTCGTACGGCGTGGCCGCGGCGGCCCGCAGCCGCTGGGCCAGCGCCCAGGTGCGGGCGTACGGCGAGGCAGCCACGAACGCCCCCGCGGGAGCCGGCAGGCCGGTGTCGCTCGTGGTCGGGGGCCGGCCGGAGCCGAACGGCCCGAAGCTCACCCGGTCCACCCGGTAGTAGAGCGGCGGGCGGGTGTCGCCGACGGCGTTCGGCGCCTCGGGTCCGCGCGGGATCTCGAGGTCGAGGTCCCCGCGCACGGCACCGGGATAGTCGGTGCCGGCTGCCCGCATCTGGCTCGGCCTGGGCTGGGGGGCGTAGACGTCGACCTGGTAGGAGTCCCCTCGGTCGAGCGGCTGCCTGAGCGCGAAGCGAATCGGGCTGGCGGCGCCGCTGGACTCCTCGGGCGGGCGCGGGATCGCCAGCGTCGTTCCGGCGCCGATGAGCAGGCTGGACTTCAGCCCGCGCAGGGTGACGGTGAGCCGCTGGCGCCAGGCGGGAAAGCGCTCGAAGCCGGCGGGCACCTCGGCAGCGGGATCCGGCAGGAGCCCGGACGCCTCGCCCCGCCGCCAGCGCAGCCCGTCGAACTCGTCGAGGTTCTCGGCCTTCCAGTACAGCGGCGAGCGGGCGGCGACGCGCAGCAGCTGGCGCCCGTCGCGCGGCCAGTCAATCGGGCCGTAGCGGTGCTCGAAGTCGAACGTCACCCCGGGCCCCGGCGCCAGCGAGCTGGCCAGGGACTCGTAGTCGATCCACGGCCGGTCGCGGTCGAGGACCGGCGCCGCGAGCGCGCCAACCGCCACGGCAGCGGCGACGAGCGCCGCGGCCGCGGGCGCAGCGCGGCGGGGCACGCGCTCGAGCCACAGGAAGGCGGCGAGCAGCACCGTGAAGGCGGCGCCGCGCCCGATCTGGGCCTGGGCCTGGAACTGCACGGCCGGCACCCCGTAGAGCGCGGCGAGCAGGGCGGCCGCCGCCAGCCGCGCGCCGCCGCGGCCGCGCGTGCCCAGCAGGCCGGCCGCGAGCAGGAGCAGCCCGCCGCCGCCCATGATCACGATGCGGACCCACTCATCCCCGCCGTCGTAGGGCACCCGGATGTCCGGCAGCACCTCGGCGCCCTGCCGCAGCCCGTCGGCGAGCTCCCCGGCGCCGCCGGGGGCGAGGAGACGCAGCGGGATCCCGGCGACGAGCGCCACCGCGAGCACCCCGGCGGCGGCGACGGCGACGGTCGCCAGTGCGGCGCCCCGGCGGCCCCGCAGCGCCTCAGCGGCGCCGGCGGCTGCCAGCGCGACGGCGAGCAGCGCAGCGCCCCGCGCGCCCTCGCCCGGGCGGACCATCTGCGCCCAGTGCAGGATCCCGAAGAGGCCGAGGGCGGCGAAGCTCGCGAGGCGGGCGACCGGCGGTGCCAGGAGCGGCCGGCCGGCCTCGGCACGGCCGCCGGTGACCGTGACCGGAACCGGGACCGTGGCCGGCGCGGCGCTCACGCGGCCTCCGCTGCGGTCCTGCCGCCCAGGACGAAGCCGCGGCAGCCGGCCACTGCAAAGGCGGCGGGCCGCTCTCCGAGGGCGCCCGGGGATACGAGCACGCGCCGGCCCCCGATCGCCGCGAGCCCGCGCGGAACTGCCCCCGCGCGAGCGGCGACGTAGATCACCGTCCCCGCCCGGGCCGCGGCGCCGGCGAGCGCCGGAGGCCCCTGGCGCTCGGTCACGACGGCCAGGCGAGCGTGCAGCGCCGGCCAGGCCCCGAGGTCGGGGGCGATCCGCACCGCCCGGCGGTCCCCGGGCAGGAGCGCCGAGCAGCCGCCCCCGGCCGCCAGCGCGACGACGAGCGACGCCGCGGCCCGCACGGCGGCGTCGAGGTCCTCGGGGGCCGCCGGCGCCCGCGTGTCGAGCACGACGAGCGGGCGGCCGTCACCTTCAGGACGCAGGCGGCGCTCGAGCAGGCCGGCGCCCCGGGCGAGCGCGGCCCAGTGGATGCGGGAGGCCGGAGCCCCCGGCCGGTACGGGCGCAGGCCGTCGAGGTCGACCTCGGCGGCGCCGGACAGCAGCGCGCGGGCGTGGCCGGCGGCGTGCTCGTCCCCGCCGCCGGCCGCCGGGACCGGGAACACGCGGGGCAGGACGAGGATCTCGTCCGCCGCTCCGTCCCCGCCGGCGACGCGCGACGCCAGGCCGAGCGGGTCGCGGAGGACCAGCCGCGGCGCCGGCAGCGTGCGGCGCCCGCGGCGCGCGAACCGGGCCTGCACCTCGATCCGGGCCGCGGGCCGGCCGGCGGGGAGGCTCGCCGGCTGGTCCCCGAGCAGCGGCTCCTCCAGCGTGCCGCCCGGAAACGGCAGGCGCCCGGCGTCCGCCTGCAGCCGGACCGTGAGCGGCTCGTCCTCCTGCACGCGGGCGGCCGAGAGCGTCCGCTGGACCGTGGCGCCGCGCGCGGCGAGGCGGACCCACAGCAGCGACCCGGCGGCAAGCGCCACGAATGCCGCGCCGGGGACGAACAGCGGCTCGGCGTCGAACAGGCCGCCGCAGAGCACCAGCGCCAGCCCCAGGAGAAAGGTGGCGGCGGCGCGCGGCATCAGCGTGGCGGCGGCGGTGCGACGGTCACAGCGCCGGAGAGGCGGCGACGGCGGCGGCGACGACGGCGCGGCGGACCTCGGCGGCGTCGCTGCCCGCCGTCTCCGGTGCGAGCAGCAGCCGGTGGGCCAGCACCGGCTCGGCCAGGGCCTGGACGTCGTCGGGCAGCGCGTGATCGCGGCCGTCGAGCACCGCGCGGGCCTTCGCCGCCCGCAGCAGCATGAGGCTGGCCCGCGGGCTCGCCCCCAGCTCGACCCGGGCGTCGGCCCGCGTGCGGCGGCACAGCGCGACGACGTACTCGCGCAGCGCTGCGGACGCGTGCACCCGCACCGCGGCGTCCTGGAGCGCCAGAACCTCCGTGGGATCGGCGACGGGGCCAAGCTCGAGCACCTTGTCGCCGCCTTCGTGGCGGGCGAGCAGCTCCGCCTCGGCCGCCGGCGACGGGTAGCCGAGCTCGAGCCGGACCATGAAGCGGTCGACCTGGGCCTCGGGCAGCGGATAGGTCCCCTCGTATTCGACGGGGTTCTGCGTGGCGAGCACCAAGAACGGGCGTGCGAGCTCGTGCGTGTGGACGTCCACCGTCACGTGGCGCTCCTGCATGCATTCGAGCAGGCCCGACTGCGTCTTGGGCGAGGCCCGGTTGACCTCGTCCACGAGGACGACGTTCGCGAAGATCGGCCCGGGCCGGAACTCGAATCGCTGCTCGCGCTGGTTGTAGACGTTCGTGCCGACGATGTCGGCGGGCAGCAGGTCCGCCGTGCACTGGATCCGCGCGAACTGGCCGTCGATCGAGCGGGCGATCGCCCGGGCCAGGGCGGTCTTGCCGACTCCTGGGTAGTCCTCGATCAGCACGTGGCCCTCGGCGGCGAGGGCGATCAGGACGTTCGCGAGCACGTCGCGGCGCGCCTCGACGGCGCTCGCCACGTTGTCCGCGATGCGCCGGGCCGTCTCGGCCGCCGCCTCGAGCTGCGCGGGTTCAACCCGCTCCGGCAGCGGCTCCATCTCGCTCCTGGCTCGGGCGTGCGCGGCGCAGGCCCTCGACGGCATCGAGCACGGCGGCGGCGACCTGCGACTTGGCGGCCCGCGGCACGGGCTGCTCGCCCCCGGCGGTGACGATCACGACCTCGTTCTCGTCAGCATCGAACCCGATGCCGGGCCGGGAGATGTCGTTGAGGACGACCGCGTCGAGGCGCTTGCGCGCGAGCTTGCCCCGCGCGGCCTCGAGGCCCTCGCCGTGCTCGGCGGCGAAGCCGACGAGCGTCTGGCCGGCCCGGCGCCGGGCCCCGAGGGCGGCGAGCACGTCCTCGGTGCGCTCGAGGTGCAGGTCCAGCGTCGCGGCGTCCTTCTTCAGCTTCGTGCCGGCCGGAGCGGCGGGCCGGTAGTCCGCGACGGCGGCGGCCATGAGCAGGACGTCGGCGTCGCCGAACGCGCCGGCGCAGGCGCCGCGCAGCTCGGCCGCCGTCTCCACGTCGACGTAGCGGACTGCGGGGTTGCGCGCCAGGGACACGTTCGCGGCCACGACCGTCACGTCGGCGCCGCGCCGCGCGGCCTCGTCGGCCAGGGCGAAGCCCATGCGGCCCGAGGACCGGTTCCCGACGTAGCGGACGCTGTCGATCGGCTCCCGCGTGCCGCCCGCGCTCACCAGCACCCGCAGCCCGTCCCAGGGGCGCGGGGTGCCGGCGGGCACCACGGCCTCGACGGCGGCCAGCAGCTCCGCCGGCTCGCGCAGCCGGCCGATGCCCCATTCGCCCTTGGAGCCCAGCGCACCGGTGCCGGGCTCCAGCACGGTGATGCCGCGCTCGCGCAGCGTGGCGAGGTTGGCCTGCGTGGCGGCGGCCAGGTACATCTGGTCGTTCATCGCGGGGGCCACGAGCACCGGGCACGAGGCGGCCAGCGCCGCGGTGGCCAGGATGCCGTCGGCGAGGCCCGCCGCCAGCTTGGCGATCGTGTTCGCCGACGCGGGGGCGATCAGGAACGCATCGGCGTTGCGGACCAGCTCGAGGTGCGAGACCGGATCGTGGTCCGGCGCCGGCTGGTCGGGAAAGGCGCCGCGGGCCGGATCGCGCTCGAACTCCGAGACGAGGACCGGCGCCCCCGTGAGCCCCTCGAACGAGGCCCGCCCGACGAACCGCTCGCTCGCCGGCGTCTGGACGACCCGCACCGCGTGGCCGGCCTTGGTGGCCAGCCGCACGAATTCAAGGGCCTTGTAGGCGGCGATGCCGCCCGTCACCCCGAGGAGCACCCGCGCCATCGTCCCCCCGTCCGCCCGGCGGCCCTTCGGCCTACCGGTAGTTGAACTTCAGCTTGCCCTCGGCCACTTCCTCGAGGGCGATCGTGAGGTAGTTCTTGGACCGCGTGTCGACCATGGGCGGCGGGAACTCGTCGAACGTCCCCTCGCCGAGGTTGTGGTAGTACGAGTTGATCTGGCGCGCCCGCTTGGCGGCGACGATCACGCTCGCGTAGTTCGAGTCGACTTGGTCGAGCAGCTTGTCGATGCGGGGTGAGATCACAGAAATCTGGTGCCTTTCGTCCGGGCCGCCCAGTGTAGCGGGGCCGCCGTCAGCGCCTGAACGCCGTCATGCGGCGGCCAGCTCGGCGCGGACGATCGCCTCGAGCGCGTCGGCGGCCTCGTCGAGGCGGTCGTTGCAGACGCGGTGGGCGAACTCGTGCCCGGCCGCCAGCTCCGCCCGGGCGGTCTGCAGCCGGGCCTCGATCTGCTCGGGGCCGTCAGTCCCCCGCCCGATCAGCCGGGTGCGCAGCGCCGCCTCGGACGGGGGCTCGATGAAGACCTGGACGGCGTCCGGCATCGCCTCACGAATCTGGCGGGCCCCCTGGACCTCGATCTCCAGCACCACCGGCGCGCCGGCGTCCAGGCGCCGCTGGAGCTCAGAACGGAGCGTGCCGTAGCGGTGGCCGGCGTAGCTGGCGTGCTCGACGAAGTCCCCGGCGGCGATCCGGGCGTCGAACTGCGCACCGGAGAGGAAGTGGTAGTCGACCCCGTCGGTCTCGCCGGGCCGCGGGGCGCGCGTCGTCGCCGACACGGACAGCTCGAGCTCCGGGATGCGCTCGCGCAGCGCCCGGATCAGCGTCCCCTTGCCGACCCCCGACGGGCCGGTGATGACGAACACGCGGGCCACTGGGCGCGGAAGCTAGACGGCGTCGTCCGCAGCCGGCCGGACCACTAGCGGCGCAGGAGCGTGACGAGCTCGCTGCGCTGGCGCTCGGAGAGCCCGCCGATCGTCTTGCTCGGCGAGATCCGGCAGGTCGTGAGGACCTTGTTGACCTTGACCCGCCCGTACTTCGGCACCGCCAGGAGGATGTCGAAGACCTTGGCCGTCTCCAGGAACTCCGGCGGATCGAGCAGGAGCGCGTGGATCGTGACGCGGCCGCCCTTGAGATCGCGCTTGAGCTGGGCCCGCCGCGAGCGGATCTCGTTGGCCCGCTGGAGGGCGTCCATCCGCTGGGTCAGGGACCGCTCGGGGGCCGAAGCGTGGGTCTGGGGCGTGGTGGGCGCCGAGGCCGGCATGGCGAGCGATACTGCCAACATCGCCAGCGGGAGGCAAGCCGGATTCGCCGAATTCGCCTCTACCTCACGTTGAGGTCGATACTTCTTGAGGTCCCTTGATGCCTATCCCCGTGTTTGCTGGGGGTTTTCGTGTCCCGCCCGCGAATCCGGCGCGTTCCAGCCACAGGAATCCGGAAATGTCCGCTCCTTGCGGACAAGTGCCTCGAGTTCGGCCGCGACGCGCGCCCCCGCGCGCGGGTCCCGGAAGCTCTCGGTGCCCACCGCGACCAGGGTCGCGCCCGCCCGCAGGACATCCCGGGCGTGGACGCCGGTCTGGACGCCTCCCATGCCCACGATCGGGATCGAAACGCGAGCCGCGACCTCGTGGATCTGCGCGAGGGCGACCGCGCGGATCGCCGGGCCGGACACACCGCCCGTCCCGCCCCCGAGCCATGGGGCGCCGGTCGCGGGGTGCAGGGCCATGCCGCGCAGCGTGTTGACGAGCGACACGGCGTCGGCCCCGTGGGCCTCGGCAGCGGAGGCCACCGCGCCGACGTCGGTGGCGTTGGGCGTGAGCTTGACGACGAGCGGCTTGGCGGTGAGCGGGCGCACGCGGTCGAGCAGCGCGGCGATCTCCGCCGGGTCGGCCCCCATGACGAGGCCGCTCTTCACGTTGGGGCAGGAGACGTTCAGCTCCAGGCCCGCCGCCTCGGGCCGCGCGGCCACGGCGGACACGAGCTCCCCGACGTGCTCCGGAGAGTCCCCCATCACGTTGACGATCAGCGGGACCGGCAGCTGCGCCAGCTGGGGCAGGTCGTCCGCGAGGTAGCCATCCAGGCCGCGGTTCGGCAGGCCGATCGAGTTGATGAGCCCCGCCGGCGCCTCCCACAGCCGGGGCGGCGGGTTCCCCGGCCGGGGTTCGCGGGTGATGGTCTTGGAGACGTAGGCGGCGAACGGGAAGTCGTGCAGCACGGCGTCCCCGAAGGTCCGGCGCGCCGCGAGCGCATCGAAGGTCCCGGACCCGTTCACGACGGGGTGCGCGAGCTCCAGCCCGCAGAAGGCGACCGGCCCGCTCAATGCCCGGCTCCGGCCACGAGGGCGGACTCGAGGTCGGCGGCGTCCAGCACCGGCCCGTCCACGCACAGCCGCACGTAGCCGCGGCGGGTCGGCACGACGCACCCGTAGCAGGCGCCGAAGCCGCAGGCCATCCCGGACTCGAGCGCCAGCTGGGCCGGCACGCTGCGCTGCGCGCACAGCGAGCGGACGGCCTCGAGCATCGCCGGCGGGCCGCAGGCGTAGACGGTGGCCTGCGGATCCTCGTCGAGCGCCTCGTCGAGCAGATCGGTCACGCGGCCGGGGCGGCCGGCGCTGCCGTCGTCAGTGGCGACACGGGGGCCGATGAGCAGCTCGGCGGCCTCGGCGTGCGCCGCCGTCCGGAACCCGAGCAGGGCCTGGGCCCGCGCCGGCCCGAGCTCCTGCTGCCACGCCGCCAGCGGCACGATGCCGACGCCCCCGCCGGCGAGCAGCGCCGTCCCGCCGCCGTCCGGCGGGGCGAACCCCACGCCGAGCGGGCCGGTGAGCCACAGGCCGTCGCCGGGTTCGAGCGCGGCGAGCCGGTGCGTCCCGGGGCCGACGTCCTCGAGCAGGAACGAGAGCGAGCCCGCGCCGGCCTCGAGGTAGGAGAAGGCCCGCGGAAGAAACGGCCGCTCGTCGGCGCCCGCGCCCCACCCCTCGGCCGCGGCCAGCATGTAGAACTGGCCCGGTCGCGGGGCCGGCCCGCCGGGGTCGGTCACGGCGAGGATCCGGTACGGGCCGGCCTCCCGGACGCTCGTCACCGCGCTGCGGCGCCGGCCGAACGGGGCGAACGTCCGGCGGCTCACCGGACAGGCGCCCCGTGCCCCGCCGCCGCCGCGGCCGCCGGACCCCCGGGTCCGCGGTGCAGGTCCTGGAGGGAGACCACCGATTCGTCGCCCTGGCGCGCGGCGGCGACCGCGCGGGCGGCGGCGATGCCGCCGGAGAGCGTCGTGATGCAGGGAATGCCGCGGGCGACCGCCGCACGGCGGATCTCCCAGCCGTCGGCGCGGGCCGCCGTGCCGGTCGGCGTGTTGATGACGAGGTCGATGTCGCCGCGCTCGATCCAGTCCACGACGTGCGGGGACCCCTCCCCCAGCTTGTTGAGCGTCACGACCGGCACGCCCATGCGGGCCAAGGACTGGGCGGTGCCGCGGGTCGCCACGATCTGGAACCCCAAGTCGTGCAGCTGGGCAGCGATCGCCAGGGCCCCGGGCTTGTCGGAGTCCGCGACGGTGATGAAGACCGTGCCGCCGTCGGGCAGCAGCGCGCCCGCCGCAGCCTGGGCCTTGGCGAAGGCCGTCGGAAAGTCCCGCCCGACGCCCATGACCTCCCCGGTCGAGCGCATCTCGGGGCCCAGGAGCGCATCGGAGCCGGAGAACCGGTCGAACGGCAGGACCGCCTCCTTGACCGACACGTGGGCCAGCTCGCGCTCGTCGGGCAGGCCGAGGTCGCCGATCCGCTCGCCGAGCATCACCCGGCAGGCCAGCTTGGCCAGCGGGACGCCGGTCGCCTTCGACACGAACGGGACCGTGCGCGAGGCCCGGGGGTTGGCCTCGATCACGTACAGCTCGTCGCCGGCCACCGCGTACTGCACGTTCATGAGGCCCACGACGCCGAGCTCGAGCGCGATCCCCTCGGTGTGCGCGCGGATCTGGTCGAGCATCTCGCCGCCGAGGCTGTGGGGCGGCAGCACGCAGGCCGAGTCCCCCGAGTGGATGCCGGCCTCCTCGACGTGCTGCATGATCCCGCCGATCCAGACCGTCTCGCCGTCGCAGAGCGCGTCGACGTCGACCTCCACCGCGTTCTCCAGGAAGCGGTCCAGGAAGATCTCCTTGCCGCCGCCGTGGGCCTCGTGGGCGGCCCGGTCCAGGTAGGCCCGCAGCCCCGCCTCGTCGTAGACGATCTCCATCGCCCGGCCGCCGAGCACGTAGCTCGGCCGCACGAGCAGCGGGAACCCGACCCCGGGCGCCGCGGCCAAGGCCTGCTCGGGCGAGAGCGCCGTCGCGAACGGGGGGGCCTGGTAGCCCAGCCGGGCCAGCAGCTCGCCGAAGCGGCCGCGGTCCTCGGCGAGGTCGATCGCCTCGACGCTCGTGCCGAGCAGCCTGACCCCGGCGGCCTCGAGCCCGGCGGCCAGGCGCAGCGGCGTCTGGCCGCCGAACTGCACGATCACCCCTTCGGGCTGCTCGACCTCGATGACGGCCAGGACGTCCTCGAGCGTGAGCGGCTCGAAATACAGGCGATCGGAGGTGTCGTAGTCGGTCGAGACCGTCTCGGGGTTGCAGTTGATCATCACCGCATCCCGGCCGGATTCGCGCACGCACATCGCCGCGTGCACGCAGCAGTAGTCGAATTCGATGCCCTGGCCGATGCGGTTGGGGCCGGCACCGAGGATCACGACGCTCGGGCGCTCCCCGCGGACGACCTCGCCGGCCAGGCCGGCCGGGCCGGGGCGCTCCCAGGCGCTGTAGAAGTACGGCGTCTCGGCGGCGAACTCGGCGGCGCAGGTGTCGACGGACTTGAACGTCCGCTCGCCGGCGAAGGGCGCCTCCGGATCGGCCGCCAGTTCCTGCAGCTCGCGGAGGAACCAGGGGTCGATGGCGGTGCGCGCGTGCAGGTCCTCGATCCCGGCGCCGCGCCGCAGCGCCTCGAGCAGCAGGTCGAACCGGTCGGCGCCCGGCTGGGCCGCGGCCTCGAGCAGCTCGGCGTCGCCAAGGCGCAGGTCGGCGGGCGAGTCCAGCTCCCGCGAGCGCATCGCCTTGGCGAAGGCCTGCTGGAACGTGCGGCCGATCGCCATGACCTCGCCGACGGACTTCATGTGGGTGGTCAGCCCCGCGTCGACGCCCGGGAACTTCTCGAAGGCGAACCGCGGCCACTTCACGACGGCGTAGTCGATCGCGGGCTCGAAGCTCGCGGGCGTGCGCCGGGTGATGTCGTTGTCGATCTCCTCCAGCGCGTAGCCCACCGCCAGCCGGGCCGCGATCTTGGCGATCGGAAAGCCGGTCGCCTTCGAGGCCAGCGCGCTGGACCGCGACACGCGCGGGTTCATCTCGATGACGATGATCTCCTCGGTCGCCGGGTTGACCGCGAACTGCACGTTCGAGCCGCCGGTCTCCACGCCGACCGCGCGAATCGCGGCGATGGCCTGGTCGCGCAGCCGCTGGTAGAGCTTGTCGGTGAGCGTCTGCTGGGGGGCGACGCACACCGAGTCGCCCGTGTGGACGCCCATCGGGTCGAGGTTCTCGATCGAGCAGATGATCACGACGTTGTCGTTGCGGTCGCGCATGACCTCCAGCTCGAACTCGCCCCAGCCGAGGACCGACTCGTCCAGCAGGATCTGGCTGATCGGCGAGGCGGCGAGCCCGCTGGCGACGATGCGGCGGAACTCCTCCTCGGTCCGGGCGATCCCGCCGCCGCGCCCGCCGAGGGTGAAGGCCGGGCGGATGATGATCGGCAGGCCGATGCCGGTCAGGGCCGCCTCGGCCTCCTGCGCCGTGTGGGCGATCGCGCTGCGCGGGACGCGCAGGCCCGCCCCGGCCATCGTCTCGCGGAAGAGGTCGCGGTCCTCGGCGCGCCCGATCGCGTCGTAGTCGGCGCCGATCAGCTCGACGCCGTGGCGCGCGAGCGTCCCGTCCTCGTGCAGCGTGCGGGCGAGGTTCAGCGCCGTCTGGCCGCCCAGCGTCGGGAGCAGCGCGTCGGGGCGCTCCTTGGCGATCACGGCGGCCACGGCGCCCGGGGTGAGCGGCTCCACGTAGGTGGCGGTCGCGAACTCGGGGTCGGTCATGATCGTCGCCGGGTTCGAGTTCACCAGCACGACCTCGTAGCCCTCCTCCATCAGGACCTTGCACGCCTGGGTCCCGGAGTAGTCGAACTCGGCGGCCTGCCCGATCACGATCGGGCCCGAGCCGATGAGCATGATCCGGTGGATGTCGTCGCGGCGGGGCATGGGGCTACGCGGCGGCCGCGATCTGGTCCAGGAACCGGTCGAAGAGGTAGAGCGAGTCGTGCGGACCCGGCCCCGCTTCGGGGTGGTACTGCACGGTCGCCCCGGGCACGTCGAGGAGCGCGAGGCCTTCCACCGTGCGGTCGTAGAGGTTCAGGTGCGTCAGCTGCGCAGCGCCGAAGTCGGTCTCCCAGCGGACCGGCTCGTCGCCGGGGATCGTGTGGCCCCCGTCCGGGCCCAGCACCGCGAAGCCGTGGTTCTGGCTCGTGATCTCGATGCGGCCGGTCGTGAGGTCCTTGACCGGGTGGTTGGAGCCGCGGTGCCCGAACGGCAGCTTGAAGGTCTCCAGGCCGACGGCGCGGCACAGGAGCTGGTGGCCCAGGCAGATGCCGAACACCGGCGCGGTGCCGACCAGGCCGCGCAGCGTCTCCACGACGTAGCCGAGCGCCGCCGGGTCGCCCGGGCCGTTGGCGAGGAAGAACGCGTCGGCGCCGGTGGCGCGCAGCTCCTCGGAGCCCGCCGTGCAGGGGTGCAGCTCCACGGTGGCGCCGCGCTGGCGGAGGTTCGCGACGATCGAGGCCTTGATCCCGGTGTCGATCGCGGCGATCCGCGGGCCGCCCGCCGGGGCGCCGGGGAGCGGCGCGAGGATCTCGGCCGTGGCGGGCGTCACCTCGCGGGCCAGGTCGCGCCCGGCCATCGGCGGCTCGGCGGCGATGAGCGCCTGCGCCTCGGGCTCGGCGAGGCCGCCGGGGAAGACGCCGCCGCGCATCGCGCCGGCGTCGCGGATGTGGCGCACCAGCGCGCGCGTGTCGACGCCGGAGATCGCCGGGATGCCGCAGTCGCGCAGCCAGTCCAGCCAGCCGCCCTCGGCGCCCGGGGCGTCCTCGCGGTTGACCGCGGCGCGCATGATCGCGGCCCGGGCGTGGATGCGGTCGGACTCCATCGCCTCGGACCCGACGCCGTAGTTGCCGACGTGCGGCGCGGTGAAGGTGATGAGCTGGCCGGCGAACGAGGGGTCGGTGACCGCCTCCTGGTAGCCGGACATCGACGTCGTGAAGACGACCTCGCCGACCGCGACCCCGTCGGCCCCGCAGGCCACGCCGTCGAAGCGGGTCCCGTCCTCGAGCAGCACGAAGGCGCTCACTTCACCAGCCCCTGGACTGCCTTGAACTCGGGCGTCCCGGCCGCCCTGAGCAGCTCGAACAGTGCGGTTTCCGTTGACGTGAGCACCGCGCCGGCCGCCGCCATCTTCTCCAGGCCGACGGCCCGGTCCTCGGCCGCGCGCGAGGCGACGGCGTCGGCGACGACGTGGGCCTCGGCCCCGCGCTCCAGCAGGTCGTGGACGGTCTGGCTGACGCAGACATGCGCCTCGACGCCGCAGACGACGGCCTGGTCCCGCCCGCCCAAGTCGAAGCCCTCGGCCCGGCAGGCGCTGAAGACGGTCTTCTCGAGCGGGACGGCGCCGTCGAGGTGCTCGGCCACCTCGGGCACGGTCGCGCCCAGGCCACGCGGGTACTGCTCGGTCACCACCACGGGGAGCCCGAGGATCCGTGCCCCCTGGACGAGAACGGCCGTGCGGGCGGCCACCTCCGCGAAGCCCTCGACCGCCGGGCGGAAGGCCTCCTGGACGTCGACGACGACGAGCGCCGCGCGACCGCGGTCCAGGATTCCGGTCATGCGGCGGCCCCGGACGGGACCGGCGCGCGGTGCGCCACCGTCCCGGCGGCCAGGGTGAGCAGGACGACGCCCGAGAGCGTCTCCCCCGCGAAGGCGCTGTTCTCCGCACGGCTGGCGTAGCCGGCCTCCCCGACGTGCCAGGCGGCGTCGAGATTGACGAGCGTGAGGTTCCCCGGCGCGCCGGCGGCGATGCGCGGCATGGGCAGCCCGACCGCCTCGGCCCCGGCGGTCAGGCGCTGCACGAGGACGCCGAGCCCGAGGATCCCCGGCTGCACGAGGCCCGAGTAGACGGCGGCGAACGCCGTCTCCAGGCCGGTCGTCCCCATCGCGGCCTCCTCGAAGGGGACCTCCTTCTCGTGCGCGGCGTGCGGAGCGTGGTCCGTGGCGATGCAGTCAAGCGTGCCGTCGAGCAGGCCGGCGATCACGGCTTGGCGGTCGGACTCCGGGCGCAGCGGCGGGTTCATCTTGAAGCGGGTGTCGAGCGTGCGGGCCACCGCCTCGTCGGTGAGGAGCAGGTGGTGCGGCGAGGCCTCCGCGGTGACCTGCACCCCGGCGGCTTTCGCCGCGCGCACTGCGTCGACCGCGACGGCGCAGGTGACGTGCTGGACGTGGATGCGCCCGCACTCGTAGGCGGCGATGGCGGCGTCGCGGGCGATCATCGTCGACTCGGCGATGGTCGGGATCCCGGCGAGGCCGAGGCGAGCCGAGACCTCGCCCTCGTGCATGACGCCGGCGCCCGAGAGCGTCGGATCCTCCTCGTGCAGGGCGATCACGCCTCCGCAGAGCCGCTGGTATTGCAGCGCGCGGCGCAGGACGCCCGCGTTGGCCACCGGCCGTCCGTCGTCGGTGAAGCCAAGCGCCCCGATCTCGCGCAGCTCGGCCATCTCGGTCAGCTCGCGCCCCTCGAGGCCGCGGGTGACGGCGGCCAGGAAGCCGGTGGGCACGACGGCGCGCTCGCGCGCGTCGTCGATCAGGGCTCGCAGCGTCGAGGGGGAGTCGACCGCCGGGGTCGTGTTCGGCATCGCCACGACGGCGCCGTAGCCGCCGGCGGCAGCGGCCCGGGTGCCGGACTCGAGGTCCTCCTTGTGCTCCTGGCCGGGCGTGCGCAGGTGGACGTGCGGGTCGACGAAGGCCGGGAAGAGGTGGCGCCCGGCGGCCTCGATCACCTCGGTCCCCTCGGGGGCCGCGGCGGACCCGGGCTCGGCGAGCCCGGCAATCTCCCCGCTCCGCACGAGCACGTCGAGCGGGCGGTCGAGGCCCTCGCGGGGGTCGACGGCGTGGGCGCCGCGGATGAGGACGTCGGCCGGCTCGCCGCCGCGGAAGGCCAGGGGATTCATGCCGGCTGGGCCTCCGCGGCGACCGGCGCGGCCTCGCGGGCGGGGGCGGCCTCGGCCCCGCCGCTGCCGGCCAGCAGCTCGTAGAGCACCGCCATCCGCACGACGACCCCGGCCTCGACCTGCTGGGTGATGATCGCCTGGGGCGAGTCGATCACCTCGGCGGAGAGCTCGACGCCCCGGTTCACCGGCCCCGGGTGCATGAGGACCTGCTGCGGGCCCAGCCGCCGGGCGTTGATCTGGTAGCAGCGGGCGTACTCCCGCAGCGAGGGCACGAAGTTGTCGGCCATGCGCTCGCGCTGCATCCGCAGCGCGTAGATGACGTCGGCCTCGCCGAGCCCGTCGAGCGTGTAGGTGACGTCGCAGCCCAAGGCCTCGATCCCGCGAGGAATCAGCGTCGGCGGCCCGCAGACCGTCACGCGGGCGCCCATCTGCTGGAAGGCGAGGATGTCCGAGCGGGCCACCCGGCTGTGGAGCACGTCCCCGACGATCCAGATCCGGGCGCCGTCCAGGCTGCCGATCCGGCGCCGCAGCGCGAAGGCGTCCAGGAGCGCCTGGGTGGGGTGCTCGTGCTTGCCGTCCCCGGCGTTCACGACCGCCGCGTCGGTCCACTGGGCGACGAGGCGGGCCGAGCCGACGTGCGGGTGGCGCACGACGATCGCGTCGGGCCCGTAGGCCGACAGCGTGGCGATCGTGTCCTTGAGCGACTCGCCCTTCTCGACCGAGGAGCCGCTGGAGGCGAAGTTCACCACCTCCGCGGACAGGGTCTTGGCCGCGAGCTCGAACGAGGAGCGGGTCCGCGTCGAGGCCTCGTAGAAGAGGTTCAGGACGCGCCGGCCGCGCAGGGCCGGGACCTTCTTGATCTCGCGGCCCGAGACCTCGGCGAACGACTCGGCGCGGTCGAGGATCCGCTCGATCTGCTCGCGCGAGAGGTCCTCGATGGAGAGCAGGTGCTTCATCCGGTCCGCCCTTCGGTCGGGGCGGGGCGCGGGCCGCCGCCATCGGCTGCGGCCTCGGCGGCGCCCGCCGGGCTGATGGTCACCTCGTCGGCCCCGTCGAGCTCCTCGACGCGGACGTTGACCCGCTCGCTGCGGGCCGTCGGCAGGTTCTTGCCCACGTAGTCGGGGCGGATGGGCAGCTCGCGGTGGCCGCGGTCGGCCAGGACGGCGAGCTGGACCCGGTCGGGCCGGCCGTAGTCGAAGAGCGCCTCGATCGCGGCGCGCACGGTGCGGCCGGTGAAGAGCACGTCGTCGACGATGACGACCGTGCGCCCGGCGAGCGGGAAGTCGAGGTGCGAGGCGTGCACCACGGGGCTGACCGGGTGGGTCGCGACGTCGTCGCGATAGAAGCTGATGTCGAGGTCGCCGAGCGGGACCGCGTCGCCGACGAGGTCGGTGACCAGCGGGTGCAAGCGGGCGGCGAGCACCGCGCCGCGGCGGTGGATGCCGACGAGCGCGAGCGGGTGCCCGGCGTTGCGCTCCACCATCTCATGGGCGATCCGCACGAGCGTGCGGCGCATGTCATCGCGGTCGAGGACGACCGTTTCCGTATCCAACCGTGTTCCTTCCTGGCCTCGCGGGACCGGGTTAAAGGAGCCGACGAACGGACCCTAGCACCGCCGCGGGACGGCGCCCCGGTCACGCCGGCGGCGCGGCGGGCTCCGCCGGCGCCTCGCGCCGCTGGCGTTCGTCCCAGCGCACGTGCGCGGGCGCCCCGCGCTCGGCGTAGGGGATCTCGACTGTGTCGAAGTCGCGGGCGACAAACGCGTCGGGGAAGACCGCCCGGGCCTCGTCGCGGATCTCAGCGCCGCCGTAGCGCGTCGACAGGTGCGTGAGGCCCAGCAGGCGGACCTCGGCGTCCCGGGCCAGCGCGGCCGCCTGGCCGGCCGTCGAGTGCCCGGTCTCCCCCGCCCGCTCCGCCTCGGTCTCCGTGAAGGTCGCCTCGTGGACGAGCAGGTCCGCCTGATGGGCGGCCACGGCGACGGCCTCGCACGGGGCCGTGTCGCCCGAGATGACGATCTTGCGCCCCGGCCGCTCGGCCCCCATGACCTGTTCGGGAGCGACCCCGCCGACCGTCTCGCCGCGCTGCAGGCGCCCGAAGTCCGGGCCCGGCGCCACGCCGAGCCGGGCCGCTTCGGCCGGGTCGAAGGCACCGGGGCGCGGCTCCTCGACGATCGCATAGCCGTAGGCGCGCACCCGGTGGGCGACCGGGAACGGCGCCACGACGTACCCGTCGCCCCCGACCGCCTCGGCCGGCTCGAGCTCGACGATGTCCAGCTCGTACCCGAGCCGCCCGAAGACGCCCTTCACCGTTCCGAGCACCCGCACCAGGCCTGGCGGGCCATGGACAGCCAGCGGCCGCTCCCGCCCGCGCAGGTCGAACGTCTTGAGCATCCCCGGGAGGCCGAGCCAGTGGTCGGCGTGGAAGTGCGTGACGAAGATCGCGTCGAGGTCCGCCAGCCCGACGGAGCGCAGGAGCTGGCGCTGGGTCCCCTCGCCGCAGTCGAACAGCAGCCGCTCGCCCCCGCGCGTCACCAGGACCGCCGGCAGCCCGCGCCGGGCGGTCGGCACCGAGCCGGCCGTGCCAGCGAAGAAGACCGAGAGCTCCACGCGGCGAGCCTATCCCGGCGGGCGGGCAGGCCGCGGCGCCCGCGCTGTGGCGCCCGGAACCCGCTGGCCCGCGGCACGGAGCGATACGCTGGCCCCCTCGCGCCCGTAGCTCAGTGGATAGAGCGCTTGCCTCCGGAGCAAGAGGTCGCAGGTTCGAATCCTGCCGGGCGCGCCTCCGTTGCCCTCGAGATCTCGGGGGTTTCGTCGTTCCTGGGGGCGGCGGCGGGGGCCGCGCCGGGCGCCGGATCGCTTCCAGTGCCCGTTGGTGCCCATTCGTCGCCGTCGACGAGGGCGCGGAGGGCCTGGCGGTCGGGGTCCTCGAGGCCGAGGGCGTGCAGGTAGATGCGGTAGGTGGTGGAGGCGTCGGCGTGGCCGAGGTCGCGGGCGACCTGGGCGAGGTCGTGGCCGACGGCGAGGCGGATGCTGGCGTAGGTGTGGCGCAGCTTGTGCGGGGTCAGGCCTTCGGGGAGCGGCGGCCTGCCGGCGTCGGCGAGGCGCCGGTCGGCGTGCCGGGCGGCGGCGTTGAACACGCGGCGGCGGATGTTGGTGGGGAGCGGCGCCGTCCCCTCGGCGGTCGCGAACAGGGGCGTCCTGGGCCTGGCGGCTGCGGCGCGCCTCCGGGGGCCGGGTGAGGGACAGGGCGAGGAGCTCGCGGCGCAGCGGCGGGAGGATCGGCACGAGCCGGACGCCGGCGGCGGTCTTGGCGTCGGTGACGCGGATGCGTCCGCGTCCGTCGGCGTCGAGCTCGAGGTCGCGCCAGCGCAGCGCGCACAGCTCGCCGATGCGCAGGCCGGCGAAGACGAGGGTGGCGATGATGGCGCGGCGGGGGACGTGCTGGCGATCGGGGCGGGCGGCGGCGTCGAGCTCGTCGGCGGCGTCCAGGAGGGCGGTGATCTGCCAGGCGCGGTCGAGGTAGGCGGCCTGGGGCTTGGCCGCGCGGAGCTTGCGGTTGCGGGGGTTGATGCGCAGCGGGTTGGCGGCGATGTGGCCGCGCTCCTGGGCGACGTCGAGGATCTGGCCGAGGAGGGTGAGGCACTTGTTGATGCTGGCGGGGGGCGAGGCCGCTGCGGCGGGCCTTGCGGTCGCGCCAGGCGTCGACGACGCGGACGCCGGCGGTGCCGTCCAGCTCGGAGAGGCGGGTGCCGGCGAGGTCGGGGAGCAGGTGGCTGGAGAGCCGCCACGTGTAGTCGTCGATCGCGGAGGGCTTGAGGTCCTCGCGGGCGGCGAGCCATGCGGAGGCGAACTCGTGCAGGGTTGGGTCGTCGAGGTCCTCGCCCGCGGCCGGGGCCGCCCTGGGGGCCGGGGGCTGCCAGATGCCGCGGCGCACGTCGGCCAGGACGTTGGCGAGCTCCTCCTCGGCCTTGGCGCGGGTCCAGCCTTCCTCGCGGGTCCCGAGGGTCACGTACTGGCGGGCGCCGGCGGAGCGGAACCGCAGGGCGTAGACGAGGCCGCGGCCGGTCTGCTTCTCGATGATGGTGCCGGTGGCTGGACGGGGCATGGTCAGGCTCCCTTCGGCGGGGCGGCGGGCTCGGGGTGGGCTATGGGGCGGACGGTGACGATCCACGGGTGCTCGGGGCGGGTGTCGCGCAGGATGGCGGCGTAGGCCTCGGCGGCTGACTGCAGCGCGGCCTGCAGGAGGGCGGGGTCGGTCATCGTGCGGCTCCGATCGTGGGGCGGCCGATGATCTCGCATCCGGCGCGGCGGGCGGCGAGGAGGTCGGCGCGGTCGCCGGCCGGGAGCGGCAGCGCCAAGGCGCGGTCCAGGGCGTCGACGATCGGGGTCCAGGCCTCGCGGCGGATCGCGTCCTCGTCGACGTCGAGGGCCTGGCCGTGGATGAGCTTGAGGGCGGGCACGGGTCAGGCCTCCTCGGGGGTGAGCGGCTGGTAGCGGGTGTCGCTGGGGAAGTCGCCGGCGCCGGCCCATCCGTCGGAGGCGGGGCTGTCGGCCTCGGGGTCGGCGATCGCGGAGCGGGCGGCGTCGAGGAGCTCGTCGTCGGTGAGGCCGGCGAGGCGCAGGGCGCGGACGGCGGCGCGCAGGATGGTGCCGGCGGCGAAGGCCTCGCCGCGCTCGTGCTCGGATTGGCGGCGTGCGCAGCGCTCGCACAGGAGCTCCTCGTAGCCGTGGCGGCGGCTGCGGTGCCAGTGCGTGGCGCGGTCGCGGCAGTTCGCGCATTCGGGGGCGCGGCTCACGCGGGCGATGACCTGCTCGATCGTGCGCAGCGCCGCGAGATCGCGGTCGCGGAGGTCGCGGGCCTCGGCGAGGCTCTCGGCGATCTCGGTCATGCTGCCCCAGCTGGCGTCGCCGGCGTTGAGGCGTTCGATCACGTGCTCGTCGTCGGTGACGGTCTGGGCGGCGTCGGCGCGGGCCTCCTCGAGGAGCTGCTCGAGCTGGCGGGGTCCGACGTGGCGGATCGGGTATTCGGCGCGGGAGTCGGCGGCGTGCCAGCCGAGGTCGTCGAGGAGTGCGAAGCACGCCTCGTGGCGGCGGCGGCCCTCGAGGGCCTCGTCGACGTCGCCGCGCTCGAAGTCGGCGAGCGGGTCGCCGCCGGCGGCCAGCAGGGCGACGCGGCAGCGGAGGGTGTCGCGCTCGGCGCGCGTGAGCGTGATGACGGGCGCGCCTGAGGGGGCGGTACGGTTGGCCTGCATCGGAGGACTCACTTTCCTTCGTTGCCACGGGGCGGGTCCGCTGCTGCGGGCGCCGCCCCACTTTGCATTGTCACGGCGAGCCTACTTGCACATACGCTTTCTGTCAAGTACTGTACCCGCCCGTGGACGCCGATCTCAAGCTCCGCCAACAGCTCCGCGACGTCGGCAGGCGCCGATCCGAGGGCATCGCGCAGGCTCGAGCCGCTTCGGACGAACTCGAAGCGCTCGTGCGGACGGCCCGGGACGCCGGGATGCCGATCGCGACGATCGCCGCGGACGCCGGCGTCTCCGCCAGGCCGTCTACAACATCCTCAGCGCCCGCGGCTGACACGCAGCTCACGGTCGAGCGGTGCAGCGGCGGGGGTTGTCGGGCTTGGTCATGGGCGATTAGGGTCGGCGCCAGGAGTCAAACGACGAAGGGAGCCTGCATGCCGACGGTCATCGAGCCTCGTCAACGGCCAGAAGGTCACGGTCGATGCGGACTACGCCGCTGTCCACAACCAGCTCGTCGCTGACTGGGGCGGCCTGACGCAGTTCGCTCGCGAGACTGCCGGCCCGGTGTCGGTGAACACGGCGGCGGTGGCGCGGGCGAGCGAGCAGGTGCCGCCGATGGCTTCGTTCCGGTAGGTCTGGCTGAGGGCGCACGTTCGCACCGCGGTCGCGTCGCACGGCTGGGGCCGCTCACGGCCCGCGAGACCCGCCTGGAAACCGTTCTGCACGGTTTCCACGGTGCCTGTGCCGTAGGCGCCGCACCCGCCCGATCGCCGCCCACAGCGCCCCCGTGTCACGGCGGCGGCGCCACGCCGCCGCCCGGCACGCCGCCGAGCAATGCCGCGCCTGCCTGCGATGCCCGTCCAGGCCGGCGCCGCACATCTCGCACACCCGGCTACCCTCCACGTGCGGCCCCGGCTCCACGGCTCCCGGAGCCGGGGCCGCGCCAACCCCGGTCACGGCGCGAGCCTCGCCCACAGCAGCCGGTTGCGCGCCGCGCCATCGTAGCCGTTCTGGGTCGCGTAGAAGACGCGGTACGTCCGGACGCCCGGGGAGGCGAAGTAGCACATGCGCCCGGCCTTGATCGGCTTGTCCGCGCCGCCGAACCCGATGATGCTGGCCGATGACTGAAACCCCGGGGACGACGCGACCCACGCCCAGGTCGCCTGCCACTGTGCCTGGATCACGATCACCTTGCTGGGAGCGTCGGTTGGCTCGGCCAGCTTGAGCTGCGGCCCGAGGGTCCCCGCCCCCGTGGCCTGCACCTCGGCGGACAGGAACAGCTCCACCCACGCGCCCCCCTCCGGCACAGTGAGGCTCACCTCCGGGCCGCCGAGATCCTGAGCTGAGCCCGTCGCAAGGATCGTCACCGTATCCGGGAGGAACTGCGACACCGCAGGATTCCCGCCGCGCTCGATCTTCGCGCAGCGGGCCTCGAGCTCCGCCAGGCGCCGGTACACGTCCGCTTGCGGCGGCTCCCCCGGGGAGCCGAGGAGCCTCGGGTCGATCGGCATCAGCTTGCCATCCTTTCCTCGCGGATCACCCGAACGCCGTCCGCGCCGCGAACCGCTGGGACTCCGCCCAAACGTGCGGATCCGGGGGCGGCGCCGCGTAGTTGTTGATGAACGTGTGCCCGGCGCCGGCGATGTTGGACCCGAACTGGGACCGGGCGGCCATGACCTCGGCGTTGAGCCCGGAGACCTGCTCGGCCGCGGCCTTCGCGATCTCCTCCGGCGACGGGGGCCGCTGGACCTCCGACGTGTCCGGAGGCCGCGTCAGGTCCCCGAGCGTGTCCCTCGCCGTCTTGAGGCTGTCGGCCGCCTCCTTGATGAACGCGCTGTTCCCCGACCGCTGCGCCCGGTCGAACACGCCCTGCCAGAACCCGACCAGCCCGGACTCCGCCGCGATGTCATCCGCGCGCGTGTCCGCGACCCCATGCTCGGCGTCGGGCTGCACCGTCAGGCCGGCGACGCTCACCGCGGCCTCCAGGCCGCCCAGCACGCCCTTCTCGGCATCCGAGAGCAGCTCCGGCGCCGCGGGTTCGGTGATCTTCGCGGCGTTCGTGTCGGCCAGGTCGACGCCTGCCTGGGACAGGAGCCGCTTCAAGGACCGGCCGTAGTCGGTGTTCTTCGAGGACAGCCCGTAGGCCCGCTTGAGCACCGCGATCAGGTTCCCGAGCAGGCGCGCGCGGTTCCCCTTCGCCGTGCCGTAGGCCTTCGCGTCGCCCTTCGTGTCGGCGATCCGCATCAGATCCGACGCGTTGTCGATGTCGGTCTTGAGGTTCTCCGTCTGGTTGTACGTCCGCCGCGCCGCGGTCACCTCCCGGTCGATGACCTTCACCTGGGCGGCGAGCTTGTCGCGCTTGCGCTCCGCCGCGCGCAGCTCCCGCTTCGCCTTCGCCGTGCCCGCCTTGCCGTTGAGCTCGCGGACCGAGGCGCGCGCCTGGGAGACGTCCTGCTTCGCGTTGGTGAGGTCGCCGTGCAGGGATTCCTGCTTGGACGTGAGCGTCGAGAACTCCACGCCGCCCCACGCAATCCGCTTCGGCACCCAGAACCCGCCGACCTTCCGCGACGTCGTCCCGCCACGGTTCGGGCCCCTGCCGGCCGCGAAGCCCGGCACGCCCAGGTCCGCGGCGAGCGAGGCGAGCAGCCCGAGGGCCCGGCCGCGATACCGGGTCTCGGTCGGGATGACGTAGTCGTCGGGCCCCAGCCCCGTGAGCATCGGGCCGGCGGTGCGAAACGCCCGGCCGGTGCGGCGGTTGACCTTCCACTCCGGGCCGGCGCCCTCGCCGATGATCGACGCCTCCCGCGCGCCGGGCCCGCGGCCGGCGGCGTTCTTGCCGACGCTCGCCGTGTGGACCTCCCGGAACCACGTCGTGACCGTGATGCTCTTGTCGTGCAGCCCGGCGATCGAGCCGGCCAGCCCCTGCACCTGCCCGGTGGCGCCCGAGGCGCCCGGGGCCGAGATGCGCGACTGCTTGGAAGAGGGAAGCCCGTTGATCGCGCCATCGAGCCGATCCACGGCCGACTTCGCCGACGGGGCGTTGTGCAGGATCCGGATCACCTTCGACACCGGCACCCCGGCCAGGACCGCGTCGAACGCCTTGACCGCGGCCCTCGCGCTCGGGGCGTTGTGCAGGATCCGGATCACCTTCGACGCCGGCACCCCGCGCAGCATCACTGTCAGCGCGCGGATCTGGGCCAGCGCGGTCGGCGCGGTCGTGGCGACCTTCGCGATCTTCGGAGGGATCCCCAAGGCGACCAGCGCCCGCAGCTTGCCCTTGGCGTCCTGGTCGCTCATCAGGACCTTCAGGGCCTTGGGCGGGATCACGACCGCGTCCAGGCGCGACACGCCCTCGATGACCTTCTCGACGCCGTCGACGTTGACCTTCAGGTCGATGAACGGGTCGCCGCGCAGCTCCTCCCGCAGCGTGTTGATCCGATCCAGGCCCTGCTGGACCGAGCCCATCGCCTTCGTGAGGTCCGGGCCGATACCGAACGCCTCATGGACCTGCTGCATCGTCGACAGCAGGAACATGAGCCCGTCGCCGACCGACGTGACCGCCCCGAGGAACGCGTCGGCGCCCGCCGCGAGCGTCTTCGGATCGAAAAGGGCGTTGTTGACCTGCAGCAGCGCGTGGACGAGGTCCATCACGATCGGCGCAGCCGCCCCGATCAGCTTCACCAGGGTCGCCAGGCCCTCCCCGATGTGGTCGAAGGAGCCGTCCTTGGCCATCTCCCCGATCTTCTTCGCGATCGAGTTCAACGCCTCGGTCAGGGCCGGGGTGACCTTCTTCCCCAGCGCCAGCCACAGCTCCTGCACGCCGGCCTTCGCCTTGTCCCACGCCCCGGAAAGGCCCGACTGCTTGGCCTTGGCGACCTCCGCCGCCTGCCCCTGCTTCTTCAGCTCGCTCCCATAGCGGTGGATCTTCGACGTGCCCTGGTCATACAGCGCCGCCAGGGTCCGGAACCCGTCCGTGCCGGCCAGGGTCTGCAACGCCTGGAGGCGCTGCTGGGCCGTCAGCCCGCCCAGCTTGGAGCGCAGCATCGTGGAGACCTGCGCCATCGACTTCATGCGGCCGCCGCTCGTGAAGAACGACAGGCCGTACCGGTCCATGACCTCCTTGGCCTGCGACGTCGGCTTCACGAGATGCATCAGCGCCGACTTCAGCGACGTGCCCGCATCGCTGTTCTTCACCCCGGCCGCCGCCAGCGCCTCCAGCGCAACGATGGTCTGGTCGAAGGACAGGCCGGCCTGCTTGGCCGCCGCGCCGCCCTGGCTGAGGGCCATCGCGAAATCTGAGACGTCGGCCGTCGTCGAGTTCGCCGCCTGCGCCAGCGCATCGGCGACATGCCCGGCATCCTTCCCGGACAGGCCGAACAGGTTCAGCGCGTTCGCGACCGTCGACGCCGCAGCCGCGAGATCCAGCTGCCCCGCCACCGACAGCGTGATCGCGGCCTGCAGCCCCCCGCCAAGGATCTTCTGCACGCTCAGGCCGCCCTTCGCGAGCTCCGTCGCGGCCTGCGCAACCTTCGTCGCCCCCAGCCCGCTCGAGATCCCCATCGACCGCGACGCCGACTCGAGATCGCTCATCTGACGGGCCGTCGCGCCCGACACGGCCTTGAAGCCGAGAAGCTCCTTCTGGAACCCGGCGTACGTCGCGGCCGCCTTGACCGTGACCGCCGCCAAGGCCGCGACGCCGCCAGCGGCAAGCACCCGGCTCGAGATCCCCAGCGCGCCCATCGCCGAGCCCAGCCCGCCCGTCGCCCGCGACCCACGAGCCATCGCCGCCGTATGCCCGCGCTCAAACGCCGTCGCGTTCGCCGCCGACCGCTTCACCGCCGAGTCATAGGCAATGAACCCCGCCGGGTTGAACTGCCCGCCGAGGATGACCTCCACGCTGCCCGCGTTGAACGCCATCGACTAGCCCGCCTCGCCTTCCGGGACGATCGACGCCATCGTCGTCCCCATCGTGATCATCAGGACAGCGCCGGCCTCGGCGACCATGTGGTGCGCCACCCCCGGCCCGCGAATCAACAGGTCCGCGACCCGCTCCCCGCCATCGGACCGGACGCGGACCAGCACCGACCCCGCCTCCGGCATGTACAGCGCCTGCTCGGGCAGGGACATGCCCTCGGCGCCGATCACCTCGAGCCGGCCGGCGGCCTGCAGCTGCGCGGCGCCGAGGATCCCGCCGGCCTGGATGTGCCCGACCGTCACGATCGCCCGCTCCCCCTCCAGCCGGCGGATCGCCTCGATCGCCTCGGCGACGGTGAGCGGCATGTCCACGATCGCCGTCACGCCGCGCCGCCCTCCCCGAGGACCTCGACGGCCTGCTCCATCGAGATCAGGCGCTGCCACTCCGCGCTCCCGTAGGGCACCTGGTGGACGTCGCCGTTCCACGTGCGCAGGCGCACCATCTCGCCCGGGGCCCGCCGCGGCGGATCCGCAGACTGCCCGGCAGGCGCCGTGGCCGGCGGCGCGCCGTGAAGCTCACGCGCGATCTCCCCCGGCGTCGACGGCTCACCGGACCGCGGGCCGCCCTTCCGGAAGATCCTGTCCCCGCCGGCCATCACGCCGCCTCCGCCGCGTCGAGATCGATGACCTCCGCCTTGGACACCGGCAGGTGCCGCGCCTTGCCCCGGCCCGCCAGCTCGGGCTTAGGCTCGTTGAGCGCCCACTCCGCGAAGTAGGCGGCGTCGTTGGCCTCACCGGCCAGCCGCGCCGCCTCGAGCTCGGCCTCCGACATCACCGCCTGCCGGTGCTCGCGCACGAGCTCCCGGTAGCCATCGACCGCCCGCTCGTCGCGGCCCTGCGCCCGCAGGTACGGGGCAAGCTCGGCGTCCAGCGCATCGAACGCCGCCCGGTCCTTGTCGGCCGCGGCGGCCTGCGCGACCGCGTCCGGCGGCACGCCGGCATCGAGCTGGGCCTTCACCCTGGCCCACGCCCGCGACAGCTTCTGCTCGGCCAGGAGCTGCTCCTCGACGGAGCGATCCTCCTCGCGGCGGCCCAGCACCGCATGCACCCCCTCATGCGCCGCCTGCACGCCCGCGGCGATCTCGTCAATCTGCGCCTGCGCCCGCGCGCGCGCCCCCGCAACCTTCGCCGCCTTGAACTCCGCGCTGTGATCACGATCGGCCTCCCACTTCGCGACCTCCGCGCGCAGATCCCGCAGCACCTTCGCGACCGCCGGCGCCGTCCCGCGGATCCGCGCGACCCCGTCCCTGGCCTCCTGAACCTTCACCGCCGACCTGCTCATGCGATCACTTCCTTCCTGCCGCGCTGGGCGGCCTCGAACGACTCGAACTCATCGAACAGCGGATCCCCATCCCGCCCGGCGCGCCCCCGGACCGACTCCAGGTCCGCCGCCCGGTCAACCTCGAACAGGCCCCCGGTCTCCCGGTTGCGCACCCACACCGGGCGCTCCAGGCGCCGCACGTGCCCCGGCACCGGCCGCCGCCAGCCAGGCGCAGCCGCCGGCCTCAGGACCTCGACCCCCGCCGCGCTCTGCAGCGCCGGCCGGCGCAGCACCCGCAGCCCCCCGCCCGTCACCACCGTGTCCAGCTCATCGGCCGGCCCGTCCGACCACGGCCCCTCCACATCGGCCGGCGCGGCCTTCGGGTCCGCGACGTCCGCCAAGTAGCACCGAATGCGCCCGCGCGTCCCGGCCGGCGCGTACGGCGCCGCCGCCAGCATCAGCGCGTCCGCGACGTCGTCGTGCACCGCCCGGTCCTCAGCCTCGATCCGCGTGAACCCGCGCTCGCCCTGCTCGAACCGAAGGCCCGCAAGCTGCCGCAGCAAGTCCGGATCACGGGGCAACACCAGCTGCCCGCGCTCGAGCAGACCCAAGATCGCCCCGTACCCCGCCGTCTTCTTCGCGTTCGTCGTCGCCACAAGGTTCCACGCCCTGACCCGGGCCCGCCCGGGCATCGCGCGGCGAAGCTCCTGCGACGGCATCGCCCCCACCCCCGAAACCTCCGTCGACACCGCCCGCCACGGCGCCCGCACCGCCGCGATCTCCCCGACCACGTCCGACAAGGCGCGCCCCGCCGGCCACACCCGCGGCACCACCACGAACCGCGGCAGCCGTTCCGACCCCGGATTCAGCACCTGGCACGGCAGCCGGTAGACCGCCGCGACCGCCGACCGATCGAAGCTCACGCCCCAGTCGACCCCGAGCAGGCCCGCCGCTGGGCCCGCCAGGCCCCGTAGGTCAGGGAGCACGAGATCCGCCGTCTGGCGGTCAAGCAGCGACCGCGGGAACAGCGATCCCGCCGCGTCCGACCACTCCCCGAGGACCTCCGCCGCGTACTCCGCCGGCGACACCCGGTCACGCTGGCGCTCCAGATACGCATGATCGAGCCGCGGGTTCGCCTCGTGCGTCCAGTGGAAGCTCGCATGGTCCGGGTCCCCGTCGCGGCCGGCGTCAAACGCCCGCCGGAAGAACATGTCCGGCCCGCCCCATGGCGTGCCCGCCAGCACGATCCGCGCGCCCGACCCCCGCTCATCCAACGCGACGTAGTGCGCGGCCCGCCACAGCTCCTCCGGCACAAAACCCGCCTCGTCTATCACCAGGAGCTTCACGCCGCGCCCGTACCCGCGCACCTGGCGCTGCGACGCCGGCAAGCTCACGATCTCCGACCCGTTGCTCAGCCGGATCCGCGTCGCGAAGTCGTCAACCACAGAGCCACGGGTCAGCGGCGACGCGGCCAGCGTGGCGGCGATCGACTCCGTCACCCGCCGCGCCGAATCCAGCCCGGCCGAGAGGATCACCGCCCGGACACCCGGCTCGCGGAAGCACGTCCACGCCGCCAGCGTCTCGATCAGGGTCGTCTTCCCCGTCCGGCGCGCCGCGGCGATCGCCGTGATGAACGCGCCGGCCCGGGCGGCCTCGACTTGGTGCGGCCACAGCGGCTGGCGCAGCACCCGCTCGGCGAACACGCCGGCGTCATCGACTGGGCTGCGGTCACCCATCGCCGGCCACTTCCTCGCCGGCGGGCAGGCCGGCCTCCTCGAGCAGCCGGGCCCGGCGCTCCGGGTCGCGCTCGCTCATCGCCGACGCCAGGTCCACGGTCCGGGCGAGATCCAGGCCGCCAGCCACCCGGGAGCGCAGCGTCGCCGCCTCGTCAGCCAAGGCACGGCGATAGCGATCGATCTTCTTCCCGTGCATCTCGACCTCGGGCCGCTCGCGGCCCTTCTCGTCGACGTGCCCGTGCAGTGCCAAGTACCTGGCGCCCATCACCACGTGCCACTTCAGGAGCAGCAGGGTCTCGATGGACTCCATCGCCCACGCAGCGACGCCGCCGTCGTCGTCGCGATGGGCGTCGCCGAGGCCGGCGAGGATCTGCTCGCGGATCGGGCCGAGGTCGGGGATCAGGGCGACGAGCTCGGTGGCCACGGCCCGGGCCACGGCGGACTCCTCCGTGGCGGGGATGACCTGCTCGTTCATGCCGTGCCTCGTCGCCCGCCGGTTCCCCGTCCCGGCCCGGCCGAGCTCGAGCGCGGCGCGCTTGGCCGGCGTCATCTTCCGCCGGCCCTCGTCGAGCGCCTGGCGCTGCTTCTCGGTGAGCTCACGCGGCACGCCGGCCCACCCCCTCCTCGCCCCGAATGGGCAGCAGCTCCACCCCCGAACGGGCACCACGCCTCACAGCCGACCCGCCGCGGCGCGCCCTGCCCCGCGAACGCTGGGCATCCGAGGCCTGCGACCCCTCGCTGCCCGAGCGAGCAGCCCACGCCGCGAGCGCCCGATCACGATCGAACCGCAGCCGCGGACGCGCGCCCTCCCCCAGCCTCACGGCGCCCAGCTCCCCGGCATGGTCATACACCCACGCCCTCGAGACGCCAAGCAGCTCGGCCACGGCCTGCGCGTCGACGAGCCGGCCCGAGCCCTGGCCGCCGGCGAGCAGCTCGACCACACGGCGCGCGACCGCATCAACCGACTCCGCATCCAGCCGAACCGGCGCCGGCCAGCCATGTTCGGCCAACCCACCGAGGATCGGACCACGGTCCGGTCGTGCGGTCACGGTGCTGGCCTTTCTGGCTGCACACCCCGTAGACGCTGTTGGCAGGTTGTAGACGCTCCGTGGGGCCTATCCGGCCTCTCTATATGGGGCGTAGACGTTGTAGACGTTGTAGACGCGGTGTCGAGTGAAATTCCTCGCGCGCGGTCTACAGCGGATACGCCGACCGTGGGGCGATCGTTGAGAGGGGCCGCGGTCACTCGGGGCTCCAGTCGGTGGGCGAGGTGAACCGGCGCGTGCTCTTGACGTCCTGGCCTCGGCGTCCGCTGAGCTTGGTGCGGGTGAACCCGAGGCGCAGGAGCCGGATGCTGAGGTCGCGCTGGGTGATGCTCTGGCCGTGGTAGCGCTCGATGTGGTTGCGCAGTCCGGTGATGGAGAGGTGGAGGTGCCCGTCTGGGGTGCGCAGGGCGGGCGCTGCGATGTCTCGGGCTTCGGAATCGCGGAGCGTGTCGTAGAGGTCCGGGCCGCTGGTTGGGGTGCTGAGGGCGTTGCGGGCGTAGCTGGCGATCCAGCTGCGTGCTTCCTCGTCGTCGGTGACGGCCTGGTCGTCTTGCTCGGCGATGTTGATGAGCTGTTGGATGAGGTCGTCGTGGTCGGCCTGTTTGAGGAGCGGTGGGATGTGCCCGGTGAGGTCGGTCATGCGGTGGCGGAACCGGGTGCGGGTGAGGAGGTCTGCGCTGGTGCCGAGGGTGGGCCGGCGTCCGTCGGTGAGCTCGAGGTCGTAGACGGCTCCGGCGTCTCCGCGTTTGATGACTCGGGCGAGGGTGGGCAGGCGGAGCTGCTCGCGGAGCTGGGCGAGGGGGTCGGTGTCGGTGCCGTTGGTGCGGGGTTGGGCGGCGGCGCGGCGGAGGTGGGCGGCGATGAGCTGGGGTGCGCAGCCGTTGGTGCAGGTGAGGCTGGCTCCTTTGCCGTTTTGGCTGATGAGGAGGTGGCGGGCGCCGGCCTGGCCCTGCTCGTAGGGGTCGATCTCGCAGACGGGGCAGTGCGCGAGGTGGGTTCCGGCGTGCTCGCCGTTTTCGACGGGCGGCGGCCCGATGCGGGCGAGGGCCTCGAGGGCCTCGGCGACGGTGAGCACAGCCTCGATCATCGGGCGGCCTCCTCGAGCTGGCGGAGGCGGGCGAGGGCCTGGCGGCGTGCGGCGGTGCTCGCGGCGAGGGCCTTGAGGGCTTGGAGCTGGTGCCCGCCGTCAGCGGGCGCGGGTTCGCCGGGGTCGTCTGAGGGCGGGGAGCCGCGGCTTGCGCTGCGGGTGCGCCGGGCGCGGGGGCGTCCTGCGCCGCGGGGCCTTGCCGTTGAAGTGCCCGGCCGTTGGGCTGCGGGCGGCGAGGCCGGGCCGGTCGGGCTGCTGGCGGCCACGGCGTGCCAGAACGTGGCGTGTTCCGGCGGGGTGGCGATCGGGGCGGACCGGACGACGGTTCCGTCGTCGAAGGTCATGTCGAGGCCGATGGCCAGGCCGGTGGCGGGAGCGTCAGGGCCAGTGTGGTGCATGGTCGCGGGCGGGCTTCATGGTGGTGTGAGTAGCTCTCGGTCGAGAGGGTAGGCGGCGCGTCGGATGTCTTCGCCGGGATGCTGAAACGCCCCCGGGGACCGGGGGCGTTTCGGAGAGCAGACTCAGCCCATCATCAGGCCTCGCGACTTGCCGGGCACCACCCCGGCGGCGCCGATGGTACATGCGTGCCCGGAGGGATCAGCGGTGCTCCCGGGCGCTGACCTCACGATCGGCCGTTTCTTTCGGCCGGGCGGCGCGGATGAACGCGATGGCCGCCTCGGCGGTCGCGGCCTCGATGATGTCGAGGCGGTGGTGGACCTCGTGCGTTGGCCGCAGCGGGTCGTCGGACTCATTGGGGATGGCGTCGGCGTAGTCGACGGTGGTGACTTCGAAGGCGGGCATTGGGTCTGGTCCTCCTGGCCTTGGGTCGGGGTTTTCGATGCCGAGTATCCGACCCGCGGCGAATCTCCGCGCGGGGTTCCTGGCTCGGTAGCTTTGCGTCTCGATGGATGACCGCGATGGGACCCCCGCCGTGCCGGAGATCCCCGGCGACCGCACGCCGGCGCGCGGGCCCGCCGCCAGGAAGGCCCTCGCCGAGTACGTCCTCGGCACCGCCGAGGCCGGGGAGCCCGACTGGCTGGAGTGGAAGACAGGCTACGACTTGACGACGGCAGCCGGGCGGGCGAGCACGGCGAAGCACCTGCTCGGCTTCGCCAATCGGATGCCCGACGTGGCGGCGCGCCATGCTGGCGGCCTCGCGTACCTGCTTCTCGGTGTTGAGCCCGGCTGTGTCTCTGGGATGCCCGGCCACGACAGGGCCGACATCGAGAACTGGCTGCGCCCCTACGTCGGCCCGGACCTGGTGTTCGACGTCGACACGGTCAGCCTGGGCGGCGAGCGCGTCCTGTTCTTCACCGTCGACCCGCCCCGCCAAGGCGATCCGATCTTCCCGCTCCGAAAGGAAGGGCCGGATGAAGCGGGGAAGTCGATGCGCAATGGGACCATCTTTGTGCGCAGGCCGGGCAAGACAGAGGTCGCGGACAGCGGCGACGTTGACCGCCTCGGTGCGCGTGCCCGGCTCGCTGGTGCCGTTCTGGCAGTTGAGGTGGCCGCCTCGCGCGCACAGACGTTGCCGGGCAGCGCGAACGACAACATCTTGCGGGGAGAGTTCATCGCGCAAGAGGCGTCGCGCCTCGAGGTGCCGCCCGTGGCTGCCGCCGAGGGCGCGCTTCAGCTCGGATCTCGCCACATCACGAGCCTCGGGGGCCCCGACCGTCGCCTGGAGGATTCACGAGGACTGAAGGGTTATGAGCGAGCCGTGCGCGAATACCTGGAAGAGGTTGAGCGGAGATGGCGAGACATCATCGCGGCAGGCACTGTGGACAGTGGACGGCTGCCTCTCGTCGCGTTCGATGTGATCAATCCGTCCGACCGAAACTACGCTCACGTGCGGCTTGAGATCGACCTTCCCCTTCACCGTGCCTGCGTCCACGGGTCCGTGGAGCGAGCGATCGAGTTCCTCGATCCGCCAAGGCCTCCGCGCGCGTGGGGGGAGGTCTCGCGACTTGGTCGCATCGACGTCCCTTCTGTGATGGGCAAAATCGAACATCCTCTCGATCCCGAGATTCGGGAGTCGGGATCGTCGACCGAGGTGCGGTTCTTTGCCATGAACCTCAGGCCTTTCGCGACTGAGCGGGTCGGTGAGCTGGTCCTGCTGCTCGGCTCCGACAGGGCCGGGGAATGCCTCGACGTCGGCTGGCAGGCGACATCGACGAGCACGAACGGCAGGGCTGCGGGGTCGGTGCAGATCCGCGTCGAACCGTTCGGATAGGGGCCGCACGCCGTCCCCGCCCCGCTGGTGCCCGTTGCGGTGCCCGAATCCCCCTGGACCGGGGCCTATCGGCGGGCATCCGCCGGCGGGCCGCCGGCGCCTGTTTCGCCCGGATCCTCTGCGTTTCCGGGGGTGTCCGCGCCGGCGGGAGCTGCGCCTCCGGAGCAAGAGGTCGCAGGTTCGAATCCTGCCGGGCGCGCCTCCCTTCGGCGAGGACCGCGTCGG
>JAXLTD010000004.1:0-403522 GCA_046330225.1 Solirubrobacteraceae bacterium
GGGAGTGCAGGGTGACGACCGGATCGTCGTGCTTGGTCGCCGGGTGGACGAAGTCGATCACGACCCCGGCCTCCTTGCCGGCCTGGCGGCGAGTCACGCGGCCGACGCGCTGCTGGTAGATGCGCTTGGACGCGGTCGGGGCCAGGTGCATGCAGACTGTGGCCCGCGGCGAGTTCCAGCCCTCGGCCAGCAGCTGGGCGTTCACGAGCACGTCGATCTCGCCACGCTCGTAGGCGGCGAGGATCTCGGCGAGCTCGCGCTTCGGCGTCTCGCCGGAGACGGCCTGGGCCTTGAGGCCGGCCTCGCGGAACGCCTCGGCCACGTTGTAGGCATGGCGGACGCCCGCGGCGTAGACCACGCCGGGCACGCCGTTGAAGCGGGTCTTGTAGAGGTCGGCGATCGCCAGGTTGAACGGCAGCTGGTCCAGCAGCTCGGCCAGCATCTCCTGGTCGAACTCGGTGTCGACCTCGCCGCGGCGCAGCGGCACCTTGGCGATCGTGCGCACGCCCGGGCCGGGCGGGATCCGAATGCACCGCAGCGGGGCGATGACGCCGCGGCGCGCGGCCTGCGCGAGATCGAAGCGCGACGTCTGCGTGGGGAAGAGGTCGGTGACGTGGCGGGCGATGAGCGCCCCGGTCGCGGTCATGCCGATGAAGACCGGCCCGCCCCAGGCGCGGATGGAAGCGCTGGTCTTCTCGCCGAGTGCCGTGTGGGCCTCGTCGCAGATGACGATCGTGTACGCCTTGGAGATCCGGCCGGCGTTCCGGACGAACCACTGGTAGGTCTCCACCGTGACCGGCCCGTTCGGGTCGTCCGCGTCGTCGAGCAGCGCCGGCGCGATCCGGTCGGCGTAGCCGCGATCGCGCAGCTCGCCGTGGAACTGGTCCACGAGGTTGCGCCGGTGCGTGAGGATCAGGATGCCGCCGGTGCGCGACGCCTCGACGAAGCCCAGGGCGGCGACCGTCTTGCCCGCGCCGGTGGCGTGCTCGAACCAGAACCGCCGGGCCGCGTTCGGGTCCTCCGGCTGCTCGGGCAGCTGGACGTCCTCGTCGAGATCCTCGTCGGACCAGTCCTGCGGCTCCTCGGGCTCGTCCTCCTCCTCGCCCTCCTCGCCGGGCAGGCCGGCCGGGGCGAGCGCGGTGGCCTCGGCGGAGGCGCCATTGCCCGCGGCGCCGTTCTTCGCCGCCCCGCCGCTGCCGTTCCCGTTGCCGGTGCGCTGGGCCTCGGCGAGCAGGGCGATGAGCGTGCCGGACAGGGCATCGACCTGATGGGCCGAGAGGGTCGTGCCGTCGACGAGCTTGGGCTCCTCCTCGGAGAGCAGCCGCTCCAGCCCCAGCAGGAGCGACCACTGGCGCCGCCAGGCCACGGACGGCTCGGTCGCGCCAGCCTCGAGCTCGGCCAGCGCCTCCTCCAGCGCGCGGCGCCGCGGCGAGCCGGGCGCCAGCGCCGTCTCGGCCGTCTCGCCCTCGTGGACGAACGGTTCGCGGGCGAACGCGACTGCCCGCTCGAGATCGGCGGAATCGGGAAGGGACGCAGCCGGGACGGCTGCTGGCGTGGTGTCGGCCATGGGACGCGGCGACAGTCGGACCTGCAAGGGAGCCGCCAAGCTGCGACGGCGAGGGAACCGGGCGGGCCAGAGGCAGTGCATGGGCCTCCGCGCGGTTGCCTGGGCAGCATACACCGTCGGCGCGGCGGATTCGCCCGATGGCAGGCAGGATTCACGCTGCGGCGATCTGCGACGCTTGCGCGGTGGAACCCGCTCCATCCTCCCGCCCCGTGGCCGGCGGCACCCGGATCGAGATCCGCCCCGCCCGCGATGCCGCCGAGCTTGCCGCCGCGCTCGCCCTCCGGCACGAGGTCTTCTGCGTCGAGCAGGGGGTGAGCGTCGCGGACGAGGTCGACGGTCGCGACCGCGAGGCGCTGCAGCTCGTCGCGGTCCGCGAAGGGGACGGGGCGCTCGTGGGAACGTGCCGGCTCCTGTTCGACGGCGACACCGCGAAGCTCGGCCGAATGGCCGTGCCCGCCGCTGCTCGTGGCGCCGGCATCGGCGCGGCGCTCCTCGCCGCGGCCGAGCTCGCCGCCCGCCGGGCTGGCGCCGCCCGCGTCGCCTTGCACGCCCAGCTCGCCGCCCGCAGCCTCTACCTCCGGGCCGGGTACGCGGAGCGCGGGGCGCCGTTCGTCGAAGCCGGGATCGGCCACGTCGCGATGGAGCGCCGGCTCGATGCCTGAGGTCCGGATCGATCCGCTGACCGGCCTGAAAGCCATCGTCGCGGGCGACCGGGCCACGCGGCCGGGCGGGGGGTTCTCCGTCGAGCCGGCGCCGGCGCTCGATTCGGCCGCCGATCCCTTCGCCGAGGGCCGCGAGGACCGCACGCCGCCCGAGGTCTGGGCGGTGCGCCCCGGCGGCGGGCCGGCAGACTCGCCGGGCTGGACCGTCCGGTCGGTCCCGAACCTCTACCCGGCGCTCGTGCCTGGCGCCGCGGCCCCCGGGCCCGATGCGAACCCCGGCCTCTTCACGGCGACGGCCGCGGCCGGCGCGCACGAGGTCATCGTCAACGGCCCGCAGGCGGCGTCGAGCCTCGCCGCCCTTCCGGCGGCGCAGGTCGCGGCCGCCGCCGACGCCTGGCGTGAGCGGATGCGCGCGCACGCCGACGCGGCCTGCGTGCACGTCATGGTCAACGAGCGCCGCGAGGCCGGATCCTCGCTGCCGCACACGCACGCGCAGCTCTACGCCCTGCCGTTCGTCCCGGCCGACATCGCCCGGGAGCGTGAGCGCTTCGGGGCGCACGCGGCGCGCACCATGGGCCACAACCTGCTCGAGGACGTCGTGCAGGAGGAGGTCCGCCGGCGTGAGCGCCTCGTGGCGATCGACGACGAGGCCGTCCTCATCGCCCCGTTCGCCTCGCGGCTTCCCTACCAGCTCATGCTCGCGCCGCGGCGGCCGCGGCCCCGCTTCGAGGACGACGGGCCGACCGGCGCCGCACTGCTCCACGACGCGCTCGGACGCCTCGCCCGCTGGCTCGGCGCCTCCCCGCCGCTGAACCTGTGGGTGCGCACCGCGCCCCGGGGCGCCGACCACTACTGCTGGAGGATCGACATCCTCCCGCGCCTGACGCACCTCGCCGGGCTCGAGCTCGGCACCGGCGTGCATCTCAACGTCGTTGCGCCCGAGCAGGCCGCCGCGGAGCTGCGCGACGCGTGATCGCCGTCGCCGCGGTCATCGCGGCCGCCGTCTGGGCCGGCGTCGCCGCCGAGCGCCGGCGGGGCGAGTCCGCCCGGACGCTGGCGCGGCGCGGGCTGTTCGTCGCGCTCTACGTCCTCTTCCCGTTCATCGTCTACTTCAACGTCGCCCGGCTGCACGTCACGACGGACATCGCGGGCGGGATCGGCCTCGCCTACCTCATGCTCGCGATCGTCGGGCTGCTCGCCTACGCGGCCGCCCGGGCTTTGCGCCTGCGCCGGGCCCAGCAGGGCGCGCTGGTGACCGCGGCGATCCAGGCGAACACCGGCTTCGTGGGAGTGCCGCTGGCCGCCACGCTGCTCGGCTCGGCGGCGCTCGGCCAAGCGGTCGCCTACGACGCGGTCGTCAGCGCGCCGGTCCTCCTCATCGCGGTGTTCGGCGTGGGGGCCGCGTTCGGCGACGCCGCCGGCGAGGGCGTGCGCGAGCGCACCGCCGCGTTCTTCCTCCGCAACCCGCCGCTCCTGGCGCTCATCGCGGCCGTGCTCGTGCCCGACACGCTGGCCCCGGACGTGCTCGTGGACGCGTCGCGCGTGCTCGTGTTCCTGCTCGTCCCGATCGGGTTCTTCGCCGTCGGGGTGACGCTGTCGAGCGAGGCCGAGGAGGGCGGCTTCCGGTTTCCCCCGCGCCTGACCGCGCCGGTCGGGATCGCGCTGGTCCTGCGCCTGCTCGTCGCGCCGGCGCTCCTGCTCGCGCTCGCCGCGCCGCTCATCAGCCTCCCCGGCACCTACCTGCTGCAGGCGGCGATGCCGACCGGGATCAACTCGCTCATCGTCGGCCACGCCTTCGGCCTCGACCTGCGGATCATCTCGGGCGCGATCGCCTGGAGCACCGCGATCGTCGTGGTGGCCGGCACGGTGGCTGACCTGGTGCAGCGGCTGTAGCGCGGGCGCCGGCGGCCCCGGAGCCGGGCGGCGGTTGGGGCAATGACTCTTCGCTGTGTGAAGGATCGTGGGGCCCAGGGCCCACGGAGGCGCCGCGGACGGCCCAGTCCGGCCCGCGCTCAGCCCCGAGCCCGGCCCCCCACCGACTCACGCGCTGAGGAGCCGCCGGCTCACCCGCCGAGGATCCGCGCCTTCTGCACCGCGAACTCCGCGTCGGTGAGGGCGCCGGCATCGCGCAAGCGAACGAGCCGCTCGAGCTGGCCGAGCTGGTCGGGCGCTTCTCCTGGCGGCACCACCTCGTTGCGCTCCGCGATGCGGCCCCGCAGCGCGGCGGTCTCGCGGCGGCGATCGGCGGTCTGCGCTTCGAGCGCGTCCACGTCGTAGCGCGGATCGCCCTCGAAGTCGAAGACGGTCTCGAGGCTGTCCGGGTCGAACTTCACCCGCAGCACGTCGCCCTCCTTGGGGCGCAAGCCGGTGATCCAGAGCTTCTCCCGCACCGTCGTGCGGAACGGCGGTCGGCCGTCCGGTCGCACCTCGAGATCGTGGTCGTAGTCGCGCAGCTCGTTCGACGTGAGGTTCGAGCGCTTGCGCACCGCGAGAACCGTGGCGTCGGCGGACAGTCCGTGCTTGCGAATGCGCCGGCGGTCGAAGATCCAGCGACCCTACCGTCCAGCGCCCGCGGGGCCGGCGCGGGGCGTCGCCGCCCGGCCGGTAGCGTGCCCGGCGTGCGGGCCCTGGTCCAGCGGGTGAGCGAGGCGTCGGTGACGGTGGCGGGGCGCGAAGTCGCGGCCATCGGCCCCGGGCTGCTCGTGCTCCTCGGGGTGGCCAGCGGGGACACGCCCGCCGATGCGGACCGGATGGCCGAGAAGATCCAGGCGCTGCGCGTCTTCCCGGACGCCGAGGGCCGGATGAACGAGCCGCTGGGCCGCCGCGACACGCTCGTCGTCAGCCAGTTCACGCTGTGCGCGGACACGCGGAGGGGCAACCGCCCCAGCTACGTCGCTGCCGCGCCGCCCGAGGAGGCCGAGCCGCTCTACGAACGCGTCCGCGCCGCCCTGGGCGCTCCCGGCGGCGTGTTCGGCGCCCACATGCAGGTGGCGCTCGTGAACGACGGCCCGGTGACGATCCTGCTCGACGTGCCCGCCGTCTGACCCAGGGCTAGATGCCCAGCGTCCGGGCGCGGTAGGCCGCGGCGGCGTCGCGGCTCTCCGGATCGCCGTAGGCGGCGAGGAGGTGGTCGGCGTCGGCGAACGAGGTGTCGAGGCCGGCGCGAGTCACGGCGTTCACCTGCGCCTTGGTCATGGCCGCCGGCCCGGCGGGCATGCGGGCGACGTCGGCGGCGAGGCCGCCCGCAGCGACCTCGAGCTCGGCGGCCGGCACCACGCGGTTGAGGAAGCGCAGGGCAAGCGCCTCGGCGGCGCCGAAGGACCGGCAGGTGATCACGAGCTCCTTTGTCGCGGCCGGACCGATCTCGCGGACCAGGCGCGGCACCCCGCCCCAGGCGAGCGGAATCCCGATCTCGACCTCGGGTATCCGGAACACGGTGTCGTCGGCGGCGATCCGCAGGTCGCAGGCTGCCGCGAGCACGAGGCCTCCGCCGACGACGTGGCCGTGCAGGGCGGCGACGGTGACCGCCCGCACCCCTTCCAGCGCGTCGGCCGCCCGCCCGCCGAGGGCGGCCAGCGCGCGGCGGCCCCCGGGAATGTCGGCGTCGGGATCGAAGACGGCGCCGAGGTCGCCAAGGTCCGCGCCCGCGCAGAACGCCCGTCCGGCCCCGGCGAGGACGGCCGCCCGGATCTCCGGGGACGCGTCGAGCCAGGCCGCCGCCGCGATGACGTCCTCGAGCGCCCGCCGCGAGAGCGCGTTGAGCTTCTCGGGCCGGCTGAGCGTCAGCCGCGCGATCGGCGGCTCGGCGCTGATCGCGATCGTCTCGAGGGCTGGCGGCGCGGGCACGCGGCGATTCTCGCAGCGCCGGCCGCCCCGTGCCCGCCCCGCGCGCCGGGCGGCCGCTGCGCGGCGGCAGGCCGGCGCCGGTAGGCTGCCCCGCCATGCCGCCGACCGACCGCTTCGTCATCAGCTTCGCCGCCGAGCCGCCCCAGGACGCCGCCCCCTACGGCCGCTGGGCCGAGACGCTGCGCGCCGAGTTCCTCTCCGCCTGCCTGCGGATCGACAGCGAGGGCGTCACCCTCGGCGCCCCCGGCGAGATCGAGTGGTACCCGGACCGCACGTACGAGGGCCGCACCTACGTCCCCGCGACGACGCGCACCGAGAACGGCTTTGAGCTCTTCGGCCACGTCTCGTTCGTCCGGTCCGAGGACGGCGACCCGGCCGACGTCGCCGCGACCGCCGACTTCACCGACGAGACCGCGGACAACAACCCCGACTGGACGATCGACCTCTGCGACGAGGAGCTCGGCACCTGGCGGGGCGAGGACGGCAACGTGGCGACGATGACCCTCGTGTGGGGGCGGCCCACGTCCGCCGGCGGCGCCGTCGCGACGGCGGAGCTCGCGAACCTCGCCGTCGACCAGTGCGCGATCGGCGAGGACGGTCGCTTCACGCTCGTCGCGCCCGACAACTACCGTCGCGACACGCTCGAAGTCGCGGTCTGGGATCGCGGCGGCCGCGAACTCGCCCGCGAATCGCTGTACGAGGACGACGGCGAAGACGACGACGGCGAGTCCGCCGAGGACTAGGCCCCGCCGGGACGCCCCGCGTGACGCGCATCGCGATCATCGGCGCCCCCACGAGCGCGGCATCCTACGCGCCGGGACAGGAGCTCGCGCCCGCCGCGCTCCGCGCCGCGGGCCTGCCCGCCGCCCTCGAAGCCCGCGGGCTCGAGGTGCGCGACCTCGGCGACGGCCCGCTCCAGCGCTGGGCCCCGGACCGCGAGTCCCCCCGCGCCCAGAACCTCGCGCAGGCAGCCGCCGCCGTCGCCGCAGTCAATGATGCGGCCGGCGCGGCCCTGGCCGCCGGCGACGTGCCGCTCGTGCTCGGCGGCAACTGCACCGTGGGCATCGGCGCCTGGGCGGCCCTCGCCGCCGCTGAGCCCGCCGCCGCACTCTGCTACGTCGACCTCCATGCCGACCTGAACACGCCCGCCAGCGTCGTGGACGGGGCCCTGGACTGGATGGGCCTCGGCTGCCTGCTCGGTATCGAGGGCGCCGCGCCGGGACTGGCGCCGCCCGGGATCCTCGCCCCTGAGCAGGTCGTCCTCGTGGGCTTCGACCCCGGGCAGGGCACCGAGTGGGAGCGCACGCAGATCGCCAGCCTGGGGCTGCGCGTCGTTCCCGTGGAGGATGTCGCCCGCGATCCAGCCGACGCGGCGCAGGCGGCGCTCGTCGCGCTCCCGAGTGACACGACCGCGATCGCGCTGCACTTCGACGTCGACCTCGTCGACTTCGTCGATGCCCCGCTGTCGGAGAACACCGGGCGTAACGTCGGCGTCCCGCTCGCTTCCGCACTCGCGACCGTCGCGGCGCTGGCGGCCGATCCGAGGGTGCGCATCGTCACCGTCACCGAGCTCAACCCGCTGCACGGTGCGCAGGACGGCTCGACCCTGGCCCCGCTCGTGGCCGGGCTGGCGGATGCGCTCGCCCGCGGCGGGAGGGGTGCCTCCGGTCGCGGCGCGAGCCGGGCCTAGCGTGTTCTGAGTAGCCGGGGCTCGCCACCGGCGGAAGCGACGATCCGCCGCCGCGGGCCGGCTTCGGGCGCAGCGGCTAGACCAGCGGCGCCGGACCGTCGTCCCAGGACCGGCCGGCCTCGCGCGCGTCCGGCGGGGCCGTGCCGGCGCTGGCCGGCGTCTCGGGAGCGATCGTGCCCCCGGCGAGGGACTCGGCGCTGACGCCCACCGGGTGGTGGCAGGCGGCCAGGTGGCCCGAGCCGTAGTCGACGAGCGGCGGCTCGACCTGGCCGCAGACGTCGGTCGCCCGCGGGCAGCGCGGGTGGAAGCGGCAGCCCTTGGGCGGGTCGATCGGGCTCGGCACATCGCCGGTCAGCACGATGCGCTCGCGCGCCGCCTGGGTGTGCGGATCCGGAATCGGGATCGCCGACAGCAGCGCGACCGTGTACGGGTGGATCGGCTTCGCGTAGAGCTCGTCGGCCGGCGAGACCTCCATGATCTTGCCGAGGTACATCACCGCCACCCGGTCCGAGACGTGGCGCACGACCCCGAGGTCGTGGGCGACGAAGATGTACGTGAGGCCGAACTTCTGCTGGAGGTCGTCGAGCAGGTTGATGATCTGCGCCTGCACCGAGACGTCGAGGGCCGACACCGGCTCGTCGGCGACGATGAGCTTGGGCTCGAGCGCGAGCGCCCGGGCGACGCCGATGCGCTGGCGCTGGCCGCCGGAGAACTCGTGCGGGTAGCGGTTGATGTGCTCGGGGTTCAGGCCGACCGTCGCGAGCAGCTCCTGCACCCGCGCCTTGACCGCCTTGCTCCCCCGCACGCCGCCGAGGATCTTGATCGGGTCCCCGACGATCTGAATCACCCGCTTGCGCGGATTCAGCGACGCGTAGGGGTCCTGGAAGATCATCTGCATCTCGCGGCGCAGCGGGCGCAGGGCCTTCTGCTTGAGGTGCGTGATGTCCGCGCCGTCGAAGCGGATCGTCCCGGAGGTCGGATCCAGCAGGCGCATGATCGAGCGCGAGAGCGTCGACTTCCCGCACCCGGACTCGCCGACGAGGCCGAAGGTCTCGCCGCGGCCGATCGAGAACGTGACGTCGTCGACCGCGTGGACCGCCGCGACCTCGCGGTCGATCAGCAGGCCGTCCTTGATCGGGAAGTACTGCTTGACGTGGTCGACCTGGACGAGCGGCGTCGGGCCGTCGCTGCCGGCGGCGGGCTCCGGCGGCGCCGGTGTGGCGCCGGGGGAGCTCACGCCACCCCCTGCTCGAGCCCGATGCGCCCGTCGACCATGCGCGCCGCCTCGCGGGTGGCGGGGTCGATCCAGCAGCGATCGAGGTGCGTGCCGCCCGCGCGCGCCTCCAGCGGCGGCATCTCGGCGCAGCGGTCGTGCCGGTGCGGGCAGCGGGGCGCGAACGAGCAGCCGGCGGGCAGGTCGAGCAGCGACGGCGGCAGGCCCTTGATCGCCGGGAGCCGGTCGGTGAGCTCCTGGTCGACCCGCGTAACCGACCCGAGCAGCCCCCAGGTGTACGGGTGCTGGGGGTTGTAGAAGATCTCCTCCGCCGTCCCCGCCTCGACCACCCGCCCGGCGTACATGACGAGGATGCGATCGGCCATGTCGGCCACCACGCCGAGGTCGTGCGTGACGATGATGACCGCCGCCGACGTGCGCTCGCTCAGCAGCTTGATCTGGTCGAGGATCTGCGCCTGGATCGTCACGTCGAGCGCCGTGGTCGGCTCGTCGGCGATCAGCACCTGCGGGTCGCACGAGAGCGCCATGGCGATCATGGCGCGCTGGCGCATGCCGCCCGAGAACTCGTGCGGGTAGCTGTCCACGCGAGTCTCGGCCTGCGGGATCCCGACCCGGTGCAGCAGGTCGATGACCCGCGTCCGGGCGTCGTCATCCGAGACCTTCTCGTGCGCCTGGATCTGCTCGGCGATCTGCTTGCCGACCCGCTGGACCGGGTTCATCGCCGTCATCGGATCCTGGAAGATCATCGCGATCTCGGCCCCGCGCACGGCCCGGAGCGTCGCGTCGGTGGCCCCAATGAGCTCCGACTCGCCGAGGTAGGCCTTCCCGCCGAAGCGGGCATTCGACGAGCGCGTGAGGCCCATGAGGCTCATCGTGGTCACCGACTTGCCCGATCCGGACTCGCCCACGATCGCCAGGACCTCCCCGGCGGCGAGCTCGAACGAGACGCCGTTGACCGCCTTGACCAATCCCTCCTCGGTCTGGAACGAGACCTCGAGGTTTTCGACGCGGAGCACCGGCTCGCTCACAGGCGGATCCTCGGGTCCAGGTAGGCGTAGGCGATGTCGACGATGGCGTTGAGCAGCACGATGAAGAAGGCGCCGAACAGCGTCACGGCGAGCACGGGCGGGACGTCGAGCTGGCCCACGGCGTCCGCGGCGTACTGCCCGACGCCCTGGAGGTTGAAGACCGTCTCGGTGAGGATCGCCCCGCCGCCGATCACCGCGCCGAAGTCCAGGCCCCAGAGCGTGGCGATCGGGATCAGCGAGTTGCGCAGCACGTGCTTGGTCATGACCCGGCGCTCGCTGAGCCCCTTGGCCCGCGCCGTCCGCACGTAGTCGTCGTTGATCGTGTCGAGGATGTTCGACCGCAGGATGCGGGAGTAGACGCCGACGAACAGGACGGCCAGCACGCACCACGGCACGATGAGGTGCACGAACCACTGCCAGGGGTCCTCGGTGAAGTCGACGTAGCCGCCGTTGGGGAAGATCCCCCACTTGTAGCCGAGGTAGTAGTTGCACAGCGCCCCGAGCCAGAACACGGGCATGGAGATGCCGATCAGGGCGAGCACGTTGATCGACGTGTCGGTGGCTCTGCCCGCCCGCATCGCGCTGATCAGCCCCAGCAGGATCCCGAAGAACCCCCAGATGAGCGCCGCCCCGATCGCCAGCGAGAAGGTGCGCGGGATGCCCTTGACGATCTCCTCGTTGACGTTGAGCTGGGTGAAGTAGGACTCGAGCTCGCCGGTGAAGACCTTCTTCATCATCGTCAGGTACTGCTCGGGCAGCGACTTGTCGAAGCCCCAGCTCCGTCGGATCCCGGCGATCTGCGTCTCGGTCGGGTTCTTCCCGGCGATGCGTTCCGCCGGGTCGCCGTTCGGGATCACGTTGAAGATCAGGAACGTGAGCACCGAGACGGCGAACAGCACGAGGACCATCGAGATCAGCCGGCGGACGATGAAGCGAGCCATCGTCTCCTACCCGTCGAGGCGGATCTTGGCCCGCGGGTCGAGCGCGTCGCGCACGCCGTCGCCGAAGATGTTGAGCGCGAGCACGCAGGCGACGAGCATGAGGCCCGGCACGATCGTCAGGTGCGGCGCGGTCGCGATCAGCCCGACGCCGTCATCGATCATCGTCCCCCACGAGGTCTCGGGCGGCTGCACCCCCGCCCCCAGGAACGACAGCGCGGACTCGAGCAGGATCGCGTTGGCGACGATGAGCGGCAGGAACACCACGATCGTCGAGGCGAGGTTCGGCATCAGTTCCGAGACCATGATGCGCAGGCTGCCGGCTCCCTGGGAGCGCGCGGCTTCGACGAACTCCTTCTCGCGCAGGGCGAGCACCTGCCCGCGTATCGGCCTGGCCATGTACGGGACGTAGACGGCCCCGATGATGATGATCGGGATCATCAGCGAGCCGCTCTCGATCTTGATGATCCAGAGGTTGAGTCCGCCGATGGCCGCGGCCACGCCGATCGCCACCCCGAGCAGGATCACGGGGAAGGACCACAGGACGTCCATCAGCCAGGAGATCACCGAGTCGGTCGCGCCCCGGTAGAAGCCGGCCAGCACCCCGAACATGACCGACAGGACGACCGTGATGAACGCCGCGGCGAACCCGATCACGAGGGAGTTGCGGCCGCCGTAGAGCAGGCGGACCATCACGTCGCGGCCGTTCTCGTCCGCGCCGAGGAAGTACTGGCTCTGCCAGGTCGGGCCGATCGGGATGCCCTGCGGCGTGACGATGTCGCGCTTCTTGCCGTCGACTGTGACGGTGCCGGTGAGGTTGTTGCGCGAGGCCGAGATCTTCGCGATCTCCGACGACCAGAACGGGGCGGCCAGGCACATGGCCACGATGACGAGGAAGAGGCCGAGGAAGGCCAGCGCGGTCTTGTTGCGGCGCAGTCGCCGCACCGCGAGGCGCCACGGCCCCAGGCCGGGCTCCAGCTTCGCCTTGCCCTCGACCTCCGCCTGGAACGCGGACGGGATCTCGGAGACGAGTTCGGTGCCAGGATCGATGCTCATGACGATGCGCCTGCCGGGCCCGCACGCGGCGGGCCCGGCAAACGGTCACCGGTCGTCTGGCGCTACTTGAGGCACCAGGCCGAGTAGTCGTTCAGGTACAGCGGGTGGTAGATGTTGCAGTCCTGGAAGTTCAGACGGTCCGAGAGGAACGTCGTGAGCTTCCGGTAGCCGTACGGCGCGATGTAGGCGTCGTCGACGAGCTGCTTGTCGAGCGCCGCCCACTTGTCGGCGACCGCCGACGGATCCGGCTCCAGGTTCAGCGTGTCGATGCCCTTGTTGATGGTCGGGTTGTCGACGTTGCTGAAGTTCTGGTTGTTCGTGTCCTGGATGGACGCCCCGTTCACGAGGAAGAAGAAGTTCCCCGGGTTCGGGAAGTCCTGGAACCAGTCGGCGAAGCCGGTCTGGGCCTTGGTCTTCTGGTTCCCGATCGTCTGGAAGTACACCCCGCCGTCGAGGATCTTCGGCGTGGCCTTCAGCCCGATCTGGTTCAGGACGTCGGCGTAGTACTGCGTGATCTTCGGCGTCGTGTCATCGCTGTTGCCCCAGACGGTGACTGCCGCGCCCTTCGCGCCGGCCTGCTGGATCAGCTGCTTGGCCTTCGCGAGGTTGGGCGCCGCGTTCGGGTCGCCGTACTTGCACGTGGTCTCCTTGTAGCCCGGCATCCCCGGCGGGAGGAACGTGCAGCCCGGGGTGAACAGGCCGGAGAAGATCCGGGCCAGGGCCCGCTTGTCGATCGCGTAGTTGACGGCCTCGCGCACCTGCTGCTTGTCGAACGGCGGCGTCCGCACGTTCATGAAGAAGTAGTACGTCGAGACGGTCGTGTGCTCGGCGAAGCGGTTGGCCGCCTTGGACTTGACCTCGGGCAGCAGGTCCGACGGGGGCGGATCCTGCATGTAGTCGAGGGTGTTGTTCAGGACGTCCTGCGCCTGCTGCTGCGGCGACTTGACGATCTTCGTGGTGATCGTGTCGATCTTCGCCGCCGGAACGCCGGGGAGCTTGAACGTCGGCACCTTCTGCATCACGAACTGCCGGTTGGGCACCGACGACGTGATCTTGTACGTGCCGACGCCGGGCGGCGGCGTCTTCGTCATGTTCTTGAACGGCGTCGAGCTCGGCACCAGGCCGGCGAACAGCATCGCGAGGATGTTGTTGAACTGGCCGTTGGGGTCGGTGAGCTTGATCGTGATGTCCCCGGTGCTGTCGTTCGTGGTGATGCCGGAGATGTCGCCGTTGGCCTTCCCGGCCTTCTCGTACTCCTGCGCGCCCACGATGCCCTCGTAGAAGGAGGCGCCGCCAGACTCGAGGTTGAGCACCCGCTTGATCGAGTGCTCGAAGTCCGAGGCCTTGACTGGCGTGCCGTCCGAGTACTTCAAGCCGCTGCGGAGCTTGAGCTTGTAGGTCTTGCCGTCGGCGCTGATCCCGCCGTTGTCCTTGGACGGAACCGTCTCGGCAAGGCCCGGGATGACTGTGGCGCCTTCCTGGCCCTCAGCGTGCTTGTAGGTCAGCAGGCCGGTGTAGACGAGCCACATCGGCTCCCAGCCGTTGACCGTGTACGACAGCGCAGGATCGAGGTAGTCGGGCTGCGAGGTCTGCGAGATCGTGATCGACCCGCCGGACTTCTCGCCGCCGCCACCGCTGCTCGAATCGCTGCTCGAACCGCAGGCTGCCGCGACGACCGCAGTGGCCCCCAGGGCGAGTGCGGCGCACAGCGCACGGGCGCGAGTGCGTCGGAACATGGACGAAACCCCCTCATCAGAACGGACAGAAGCGGCGCAACCCTACTCCGATGCGCGTCGAGGGGGAATACGGCGCGGACCCGGCCGCTCCTGCCCGCGGGACGTTCCGGCCGCAGCTGCGACGCCCCCGGCAGGAGTCGAACCTGCATCCCACGCTTAGGAGGCGTGTGCTCTGTCCATTGAGCTACGAGGGCGGGCGGACAGCGTATCCCGCGCCCGCGCGGCCGCGGCCCGGTCAGCCGCGGTCGGGGCGCCCGGGGTAGACGTCGTCGATCGTCGCGAGCGCCACGTAGGGCGCGCCCGCGGCCGCAGCGATCGCGTCGCCGCCGCCGGCGAGGCGGTCAAGCACCGCCACGACGCCGGCGATCGGGTGGCCGGCCTCCTGCACGGCCGAGATCGCCTTGAGCGTCGAGCCGCCGGTCGTCACGACGTCCTCCACGATCAGGCACCGGTCTTGCGCGTCCAGCAGCGGTCCCTCGATGCGGCGGGCCAGGCCGTGGGGCTTGGCCTCCTTGCGCACGAAGAACGCCTTCACGTCGGCGCCGCCCGCCAGCGCAGCGCAGGCGATCGGGTCGGCTCCCATGGTGAGCCCGCCGACCGCATCCGCCTCCCAGGCTCGGGCGCGGTCGGCGACCAGTTCCGCGAGCGCCCGGAAGCCGGCCGGCCGCAGGATCGCCCGCTTGGCATCGACGTAGTACTGCGCGGTGGCGCCGCTCGTGAGCACCACCTCCCCGATCACGAGGGCGTGCTCGCGCAGCTCGGCGATCAGCCGGTCGCGCGCTTCGGCGGGGAGGCCGGACACTTACCGCCGGTACACGTCGACGGGCGTGCCGATCTTGACCCAGCGCATGATCGCGTGGGAGTTCGGGATCGGCACCCGCAGGCAGCCATGGCTCGCCGGGTAGACGGGCACGTCGGCGTAGCCGTGGATCGCATAGCCGCCGTAGAAGAACGACGAGTTGACCATGCCGTGCGAGTTCGTCCCAGGGCGCTTCCATTGGACGCGGAAGTGGCCGCGCACGGTGGGCGTCGATGGCTTGCCCGAGCTCATGTGGTAGACGCGGAAGACCTTCCCGCCATCGTTGATCAAGGCGAGCACCTGGTGGGTCAGATCGCCCTCCACGTGGCGGCCGTGCGCGGGGTATTTCGGGACGAATGCCCCCTGGTTGGCTCCCAGCATCGAGTAGATCCGCGGCCCGGCGGTGCGGGTGCGTCCGAACCCGTTGACCTTGCGGAAGGCCAGGACCGCGCGGCCCGTCGCCCGGTCGAAGACCCCGGTGCGGTTGACCTTGAAGTGCAGTCCGAACAGGCGCTCCTGGAGGAAGCGCACGCGCAGGCCGCCATCGCCCCGGCTCGACTCTGGGCGGATCACGTCGACCCGGTCCTTGGCCTCGAAGCGGACTTGCGCGGAGGTGGCGCCGTGCACGACGCGCACGCGGATGCGGCCCTCGGCACCCGGCGTGTAGCTGGCGTTGAGGTAGCCCTTGCGCGAGCCGGGGACGCGGCGAACCGTGCGGCGGACCTGCTTGACCGTGGCGCGACCGCGCGTGAAGCGGACCGTCACGACCTGCCTGGGCACGTAGCGGGAGACGACGAGGTGCACACGGATCCGGCGCCCGACGAAGCTGATGCGGCCGGTGCCGAGACGGTAGGCGCCGGGGATGCCGATCAGCGTTCGCGCCCGGGCGGGCTTCGTCGCCGGCGCGCCGGCCGCGGAATCCGCCGGAGCCTGCGCGGCAGCGCCGGTGGCGGCGACGGCACAGGCCGTCGCGACGAGGGTAGGAGCGAGAGTGCGGCGCACGACGCGCGCACTCTACGTCACCGCCGCGCATCGCTCCACCAGTTGGCGCGCCGCCGGCGCGCGTCAGGCCGGACGGACCCGCGCCGGCGCGCGGCGGACGAGCGGGAACAGCACCGCCGCGATGACGGCGTTGGCGGCCACGATGATCACGGGGATCTCCCACCCCCAGCCCTGCGTGACGCCGAGCGCCACGCAGTTGTTGACGCAGTGCAGCGCGATGCACGGGAGCAGGGAGCCGGTCCGCCAGTACAGGATGCAGAGGCCGAAGCCGAACGCGGCGAGCGGGACGAGGTAGCCGGCGGGCGCCGAGCCAGCGTGGATCCCGCCGAACACCAGGGCGGTGAGGATCGCCGCGGGCCACGGCCCCTTCCAGGACCGCAACGCGGTGAAGAAGAAGCCGCGGAAGAAGAACTCCTCGGCGATCGGGGCGACGACCGTCACGAGCACGGCGACTGCGACGAGCGCCACCGTGCTCTTGTCGGCGCCGAGCTGGTCGGGCAGGTCGTCCTTTTGCTTGATCCCCAGGGCACTGACCCAGGCGGCGCTGAAGACGAGGTAGCCGACGTAGGTGAGCGCGGCCCAGCCGAAGGCCGGGAGGATCGGCGTGCGGCGCAGCCCGAACTGCCAGGCCTGCGGACGCGTCCCGCTCAGCCGCGCGAACAGCACGGCGGCGCCGATCAGCGCGCCGTCCTGCAGGACCGTCGCGATGATCTGCACGGCCGGGGGCGGGTCGGCGGCGCTCGCCCCGGCAGCGCTGCCGATGATCGCGACGACCAGGTAGCCGACGATGGCCGCGCCGAAGCCGGCGATGAGCGCGACCGGCGCCATCCACGCCGGCCAGCGCGGCGCGGCCGGCTCGACGCCCTCGGGCAGCTCGGGGCGGGCGGGCGGCGGACCCGGATGGGGATAGGCGACGGGCGGCGGAGAGCTCGACATCGGCAGCCGGACTCTACGGGGCGCCCGGCCCGGCCCGGCGCGCTCGCGCGCGGACCAAGGATCCGCGACGCGGACCGCGAACTCCCCCCACGGACAAGGCAAGCGGCGTGGCAGCCCCCGGTGGCTGGCTACAATCGGTCGGCCCGTGGCCTGCCGCGGCGCCCTTTCTCATGAGCCGCCGACAGCGACAGCAGCGCCGCCGCCGCACGGGCCGCGGAGGCGGAACCCGGTTCCTCGCGGTCACCGCCGGCATCGTCATCGCGGTCGCCGGACTGGCCGTCCTCGGCGTGGTCGGCTACGTCATCGGCATCGCCGCGTCGGCGCCGAACATCGACTCCCTGAAGCCGATCGACAAGGGCGCCGTGTCGGTCGTCTACGCGGCGAACGGCGAGCGGCTGGGGTTCATCGAGTCCGACGAGGCGCGCACGCCGATTCCCGGGTCGCAGATCCCGCAGGACCTCAAGGACGCCACCGTCGCCATCGAGGACAGCCGCTACTACAAGCACAAGGGCGTCGACTACCAGGGCGTGCTGCGCGCGGCGATCAAGAACCTCACGTCCGGCAAGACCGTGCAGGGCGGCTCGACCATCACGATGCAGCTCGTCCGCAACCTCTACATCTCGCAGGAGCGGACGTTCGCCCGCAAGATTCGCGAGGCGAAGCTCGCCCAGGAGCTCGAGGACCGCCACTCCAAGCGCTGGATCCTCGACAACTACCTCAACGACGTCCCCTACGGCACGGTCGGCGGTCGCACGGCGATCGGGGCCGAGGCCGGGGCGCGGACCTTCTTCGACAAGGAGGCCAAGGACCTCACGCTCTCCGAAGCCGCGCTCCTGGCCGGGCTGCCGCAGGCCCCGTCGCTCTACAACCCGTTCCTCGCGCCGCGCGCCGCCCGCGAGCGCCGCAGCGAAGTGCTCGACGCCATGGCCAAGCAGAAGATGATCACGCCGGCGCAGGCCGCGGCGGCCAAGGCCGCACCGCTCGGGGTCAAGCAGAACAACTACTACACGGCGAAGAAGGAGGGCTACTTCTTCGACTACGTGAAGAACGAGCTCATCGAGAAGTACGGCATCAACACCGTGCGCCGCGGCGGGCTGAAGATCTACACGACGATCGAGCCCAAGCTCCAGGATGAGGCGCGCAGCGCGATTCGCGGCCGGCTCAACGAGAGCGGCGACCCGGCCTCGGCGATCGTCTCGATCGACCCGAAGACCGGCTACATCCGGGCGATGGCCTCCTCGGTCAAGTACGGCGACTCGCAGTTCAACCTCGCGGCGCAGGGGCGCCGCCAGCCGGGCTCGACGTTCAAGGTCATGGTGCTCATGACCGCCCTGCGCAAGGGCATCGACCCGAACTCGACCTACTACACCTCTCGGCCGCTCGACCTCCAGACCGAATACGGCCCGTGGAAGGTGAGCACGTACTCGAACTCCTACGGCGGCTCGATGAACCTCGTGTCGGCGACCCTGCAGTCCGACAACACCGTCTACGCCCAGCTCGACCTCGACGTCGGCCCCGACGCGGTCAAGCAGACGGCCAAGGACCTCGGGATCACCACGAAGCTCGACGGGTACCCGGCCGAGGGCCTCGGCGGCCTGACGAAGGGCGTCTCCCCCCTCGAGATGGCCAACGCGTACGCGACGATCGCCAACGGCGGCTGGCGCAACAAGCCGATCGCCATCAAGAAGATCGTCTTCCCGGACGGCCGGACCGTCGACTCCGGCAAGCCGCATCGGGAGAAGAAGTTCTCCGACGGCGTGACGTACGAGGCGATCAACATCCTGCGCCAGAACGTCCAGCGCGGCACCGGCACCGCGGCCGCCATCGGCTGCCCGGCCGCCGGCAAGACGGGGACGACCGACAACTTCAACGACGCGTGGTTCGTCGGCTTCACGCCCAAGCTCGTCACGTCAGTGTGGGTGGGGTATCCGAAGGCGCAGATCGAGATGCGCAGCGTCCACGGCATCTCCGTCGCGGGCGGCACGTTCCCCGCAGAGATCTGGCACGACTACATGTCCCAGGCCACCGAGGGCGAGGGCTGCCCCGACTTCCCGTATCCGAAGGAATCCGCCAACCTGAGCGCCTACTTCGGCCGCTACTCGGGCGGCGGGGGCGGCGGCACCTACGACTCGGGCAGCGGCTCGACGGACAGCCAGACGACCACGAGCCCGAGCACCGGCGGCACGGGCGGACAGGGCGGCTACCCGTCCGGCGCCTACGAGTCGCCCCCGCAGGCCGCGCCCCAGACGCAGTCGCCCCCGCCCACTCCGCAGGCCCCGAGCGGAGGCGGCGGAGGCGGCGCCACCCAGGGCGGCGGCGTCAGCCCAGGCTAGCCCGCAGGCCCCGCCGCCCCGGCATCGGTACGCTTGCCCCGTGGCGAAGGAAGAAAAGGTCGAATTCGAGGGCGAGGTCATCGAAGCCCTGCCCAACGCGATGTTCCGGGTGAAGCTCGACAACGACCACGTGGTCCTCGGGCACGTGGCCGGCAAGATGCGGCGCTTCCGCATCCGCATCCTCCCGGGCGACCGCGTCCGCGTCGAGGTCTCGCCGTACGACCTCGACCGCGCCCGGATCGTCTACCGGCACCGCTGACGCGGCCTCCGCGCCTGGATGTGCGCGAGCTCGAACTGATCGAGGCGATCGCCGCGGCCACCGCGCCGCGGTCCGGCCGGGTCCTGCGCGGGATGGGCGACGACGCCGCCGTCGTGCGCCCGGACGGCGTGGCCGTCACGTCGATCGACGCGGCGGTGGAGGGCGTCCACTTCACGCTCGAGACGTTCTCGGCGGCCGACATCGGCCACCGGGCGCTCGCCGGCGCGCTCTCGGACCTCGCGGCGATGGGCGCCGAGCCGGGCGAGGCCTACGTCGCCCTCGTCCTGCCGCGCGGCTTCGAGGACGGCCTCGAGCTGATCCGCGGTGCGGAGGCGCTCGCGGCGGCCACGGGAACCACCATCGCCGGCGGCGACGTGTCGGCGGGCCCGGCCCTGGTGGTGACGATCGCCGTGGTCGGCTGGGCCGCCACGGCGGACGCCGTCGTCGGACGCGACGGCGCGCGGCCGGGGGACCGCGTGGGCGTCACGGGCGCCCTCGGGGCCGCCGAGGCGGGCCGGGCGGTGCTCGAAGGCCGCGCCCGCGGCCCGGAGGAGCTCGCCGACCGCCACCGCCGTCCGCAGCCGGCGTTGTCCGCCGGGCGGGCGCTCGCCGCGGCGGGCGCGCACGCGATGATCGACCTGTCGGACGGCATCGCCACCGATGCGGTCCATGTCGGGCAGGCCAGCGGGGTCACCCTCGAGATCGCGCTCGAGGCGCTGCCGCTCGCCCCGGGCGTTGCGGACGTCGCCGCTGCGCTCAGCACGGACCCCGCGGAGTTTGCCGCCGCCGCCGGGGAGGACTTCGAACTGCTCGCCTGCGTGCCGCCGGACCGGGCCGACGCCGCCGCGGCGGCGGCGGGGCTGACCTGGATCGGCACCGTCCGCGCAACCCGCGACGGCGGCGGCGCGCAGCTCACCCGCGACGGCGAGCCCCGCCGCCTCCACGGCTGGGAGCACTGGGCCTAGCGGCTCTGCGCGCGCCCGCTCAGTCGCGGGAGCGCAGCCCGAAGCCGCGCAGGGCCAGCAGGGCCCGCGCGCCGAAGCTCCCGCGCGCCGGCAGGATCCCGAGCTGCGCCGCGGCGTCGTAGACGTCGTAGAACGCCCGCACGCGGCGGAGGAGGCCGTGCTCGGTCTCGCAGTAGAACACGCCGTGCACCGTCACCGAGCGGTTGGTGGCCGGCACGTCGCCGAGCGCCCGGCGGTGGGTCGCGGTGAGCCGGACCGGCGCGGCGACGAAGCGCCCGTCGTGCAGGCGCTCGCCCGCCCGCTCGACCCGGGCGTCGGGAAACGCCGACCACAGGCGGCGGGCGTGCGCCGCGATCGCGTCGGCGCCGATGAGCGGCTCGTCGGCCAGCGGATCCTCGTACTGGACGGCGGCCACGCAGAGTCCGGCGAACGCGCCGGCGTCGCGCCCGGACCACGCCGCCTCCCAGCGGTCCATGAGCTCGGGCACCGTGGGCGCGGGCGGCGCCGCCGGCGCCGCGGCCTCGGCGCGCTCAGCCATCAGGCCATGCTAGATGATCGATTCCGCGACACCGCCCGCGCGGCTGACCGCGCACCCGCCGCCGCGGACGCGGCGATCTCGCGGAGTGCGGGCCGGGGCAACGGGGCCGGGATGCCATGGCAGACTCCCGGGCATGGCACCGCTGCCGCCCCGCCCGCGTTCCCGTGCTCCGGAGACCCGCCGTGGCTCGGCGTAGCCGCAAGCGCGTGCGCCCCAGCGCCGGCCGGACCGGGCCCGCGGCCCCGGCAGCCCGGCCCGCGGCCCCGGAAGCCCGGCTCGCTCCCAGCCCGGCCGCAGCCGCGCCGCCGGCTGATCCGCCGCCGGCGCCGCCGGCACCTTCGGACGCCGCGCCCGCGGCGGCCAGCGCGCCGACCGCACCCGGCCCTCCCGAAGCGCCGCGGCGCGTGCGCGGCGCCGAGCGCGACGCGCTGCTGCGAGCGGAGCTGCAGCCGCTCGCCCCGGGCGAACGTCCGGCGGTGCTCGTGGTCGCGACCGTCGTGTGCCTCGTGCTCGCCGGGCTCTCGGTCGCCGGCTATCTGACCCACACCGGCCTCGGCGGGCAGAAGCCTCAGCTCTCGGGGCTCGTCATCATCGTGGCGGTGCTGCTGCTCGCGGCCGTCGGCCTGTGGCGCTGCCGCTACTGGGCCGTCCTCGGGTTTGAGGCGCTCCTCGCCTTCCAGGTGCTCGTTGCCTCGCTGTCCCTCGCGGTCGCGTCGAACTGGCTGGCCGCGATCCTGTGCCTCTCGATCATCGGCTTCGGCGGCTGGCTGTTCTGGAAGCTCGTGAAGATCATGGGGCGCCTGCAGGTCCCGCGCCGCGAGCGCGCCGCGTGACCCCCGCCGGCCCTCCCGCCCGCGCCGGATGGCCGTTTCACCACGCCGAGCGCATCCGCTTCGGGGACCTCGACGCGATGCGCCACCTCAACAACGTCGAGTTCCTGCGGTTCTTCGAGACCGCGCGGATCGCGTTCATGCAGTCGGTCTTCCCGGGCCACGACCCCGCGGCCCCGACCGGGGACTTCGGACTGATCTTCGCCGAAGCCCACATCGCCTACCGCTCGCCCGGTCGCTTCGGCGAGGTCGTCCGCACGTGGATCCGCCCGGGGAGCATCGCCCGCTCGAGCTTCCGGGTGGAGTTCGAGATGCGCGCCGACGACGACGCGGCCGGGCCGGACGGCCGCCTCATGGCCGAGGGCTACGGCGTCCTCGTCGGCTACGACTACGCGGCCCAGGCCCCGATGCCGCTGCCGGCGCGCGTCCGGGAGGCGCTGGCGCCGCCGGCCGCCTGACCCCAGCGGCGCGCAGTCCGCAGGGGAGCGCCGGCCCCGGCGCGCGCGAACCTGCGCGCTTCAGCCACCGAATCGGTGGCCCAGGCGCACGAGAACGGTCGCGCGCCCGAGGCCGGGTGGCGAAATTAGGGGGATCTCCCCATACCGCAGCGGCACGGGCGGGCACAGACTCGGCCGGTCACCACGGAGGACTCATGAAACGGATGCCGCTGCCCATCGCCCTCGCGGGGCTCCTCGCCCTCGCCCTCGCCGCCCCCGCGGGCGCGGCCACGCCCACCGCCTTGGATCTCGTATCGGACGCTCCGAGCCTCGCCGCCGACCCCGCAATTCCCGCGACGCCGCGGGGCGCATCGCCCGATGGGCGCCGCGTGGTCTTCTCGACGACGGAGGCCCTGCTGGGGTCCGACACCGACGGGGCCTTCACGGACCTGTACGCCCGCAACGCCGACGGCTCGCTCGCGCATCTGTCGGACGGGGCCGATGGCCCCTTTGGCCTCACGATCGGCCAGAGGCCGGCGAGCGCCGACGGTTCGGCCGCGGCCTTCGCGACCACCGAGCCGCTGCTTCCGGCTGACGACACCGACACGGCCGCCGACGTCTACCTCGCCGGCCCGGCGGGACTGACCTTGGTCAGCGACCCGCCGGCAGGCCCCGGTGCCAACCTCACTGCCAACTTCGGCGCCGTGTCCGCGGACGGCACCAAGGTGGCGTTCGAGACGCGCGAGCCCCTGCTGCCCACGGTCGACACCGACAGCGACAACGACGTCTACCTCTGGACCTCGCCGGGGACGCTGACCCTCATGAGCGACGGGGCCAACGCCGAGCCGGACCCCGTCGGCGTCGATGTCTTCCTCAGCGGCGCGGCCCCTGACCTCGGAACCATCGTCATGGAGACGGAGGGCCAGCTGACCTCGACCCCGGATGCCGACGGCAGGACCGACCTCTACGCGAAGGCCGGCGCCGGGCCGACGCTCAAGGTCACACCCGGCGACGGCGCATTCGACGCCGGCCTGGAGGACGTCTCCGACGACGGGACCTCGGTCCTGTTCAGCACCGACGAGCCGCTGACGGCGGGCGACACCGACACGGCACGGGACATCTACCAGTTCCACAGCGGCGCGCTGTCGCTGCGCAGCGACGGGTCCGGCCTCGGGGACGCGAACGCGCCCGCGAGCTTCCGCGACGCCACCCGCGACCACAGCCGGGTCGCGTTCATCACCTCCGAGGCCCTCGTGCCCGGCGACGGCGACGCGCAGCCGGACGGCTACGTGAGCGGGCCGGGCGCGACGCTCACTGCGGCGACGGACGCCCCGGGCGCGGATGTCGACCAGCCCGCGGGCGCCACCGCGTTCGCCGGCACCACCCTGTTCGTCGGAGCCAGCGACCGGCTCGACCCGGCCGACACCGACGATCGCCTCGACGTCTACGCCGTCGCCCCGGACGGCGCGCGCACGCTCGTCAGCGACGGCGAGGGGCCTGACGCGAACGTCGACGCGTCGTTCGCCGCCGCCTCCGCCGACGGCCAGCGCGTGGCCTTCACGACCTCGGAAGCACTGCTGCCCAGCGACGGCGACGCGTCGACCGACGTGTACGTCCGCACGCCGCGCCAGCTCATCCACGCCAGCGATGGGCCCGGGCCCGGGCCCGACGTGAACACGGGCGCATCGAACTTCCGGCTCTCATCGGACGGGCGCCGGCTCGTCTTCTCGACGGCCGAGGCGCTCCTCGGCGCCGACAGCGACGGCGTCAGCGACATCTACCGGTCCACGCTGCCGGAGGACCCGCCGGCGCCGCCGCCTCCGCCTCCGCCCCCTCCGCCGGGAGGAGGGTCGGGACCGCCGGCCGACCGCACCGCACCGCGCATCACCGTGGCCCGGCTCGCCCGCACGGCAGTGACCGCGGGGACCCGCCCCGCGCTGCAGCTCACGCTGTCAGAGCCCGCCGCCGTCACGGCCGCGGTCACGCAGCGCGTGCCGGGGCGGCGCGCCGGCGGCACCTGCCGGCCCGGCGGGCGCCGGGGCACCCGCTGCACCGCCACGGTGACCCGGGCCACGCTGCGGCTGAAGGGCACCGCCGGGACGAGCACGCTGCGGCTCGCCCTCCAGCGCCTGAAGCCCGGGACCTACCGCATCGCCATCGTCGCGCGCGACGCTGCCGGCAACCGCTCGGCCGCTCGCTCGCTGACGCTGACAGTGCGGGCCGCCCGGCGCTGACGGATGTGGGCCCCGGTCGCGTCCGAGGGCGCGGCCGGGCCGCAGCCGGCCGTTGGATAGGCTGCCGGGCGGATGGCTGCCTACGACCTCATCGTGATCGGCTCGGGCCCCGGCGGCTACGTCGCGGCGATCCGGGCGGCCCAGCTGGGGATGAAGGTCGCGGTCGTGGAGAAGGACAAGGTCGGCGGCCGCTGCCTGAACTACGCCTGCATTCCCGCCAAGGCCGTCCTGCGAGTCGCTGACGTCTACCAGGAGATCGGCGAGTCCGAGAGCTACGGGATCACCGTCAAGAAGGCCGAGGTCGACTTCGGCGCCGTGATGGCGCGGCGCGAGAAGATCATCGCGACGCTCGTCGGCGGCGTCTCGGGCCTGTTCAAGAAGAACCAGATCGAGGTCATCGAGGGCCACGGCGGCCTCACCGACGACGGCCACGTCCGGGTGGGAAGCGAGTTCGACGGCACGGTGCACGAGGCCGGCGCGGTGATCCTCGCCACGGGCAGCGTGGCCCGGCCGGTGCCCGGCACCGCGTTCGGCGGCCGCGTGATCGGCACCGAGGCGGCGTGGGCGCTGCCCGCGCTGCCGGCCAAGCTCGCCGTCATCGGCGCCGGCGCCTCGGGCGCGGAGATCGCCTCGGCCTACGCGCGCCTGGGGTCCGACGTCCAGCTCTTCGAGGCACTCGATCGCGTGCTCCCGACCGAGGATCCCGACATCAGCAAGGCGGCAGAGCGCGGGCTCAAGAAGCAGGGCATGGGGGTGCACACTTCGGCGCTCGTCTCCGACGTCCAGACCGGCGAGACGACGGTGACCTTCGCCGCCGGAGACGAGCGCTTCGAGGCCGACTGGCTCGTGATCGCCGCCGGCCGGGGCCCGGACGTCGAAGGCCTCGGGCTCGAAGCCGCCGGCATCGCCCTCGCCGACGGCGGCCTGATCGAGGTCGACGGGACACAGAAGACCAGCCGGGACGGGGTGTACGCGATCGGCGACCTCGTCCACGGCCCGGCGCTGGCCCACAAGGCCTCGGACGAGGGCATCATCGCCGCCGAGGCGATCGCCGGCCGGCCCACGCACCCGCTGGCCTACGCGGACATTCCCCGGGCGACGTTCTGCGCGCCCAACGTCGCGAGCTTCGGGCTCACCGAGCCGCAGGCGCGCGAGGCCGGCCACGACGTCGTCGTGGGCAAGGTCTCCTACGGCGCGGTCGGCGCGGGGACGGTCTACGGGGACCGCACGGGCCTCGTGAAGATCGTGGGCGACCGGCAGTACGGCGAGCTCCTCGGCGGCCACATCGTTGGCGCGAAGGCGACCGAGCTCATCCAGGAGCTCGTGAACGTCCGCGCCCTCGAGGGCGGCTATCCCGAAGTCGCGCGGATCATCCACGGCCATCCGACGCTGTCCGAAGCCGTCATGGAGGCCGCGCGGGCCGCCGACGGCTGGCTGATCCACGGCTGACCCGCTCCGCGTGGCCGAAGGCCTGACCGTCACGCGCCGCGATCCCGCCGCCGCCGCGCGGTTCGTCTACGACTTCGCCGAGCCCGAGTGCTGGCTCGCCGCCGAGTCGGTCATCGGGAGCCTCGGGGGCGCGGTCGAGTGGGTGCCGGTCCGCGGCGCGGCGCTGCGGGATGGCGGCCCGCCGCCGGCCTGCGACCCGGCGCAGCTCGCCCACGAGGCCGCCGCCGCGGGGCGGCTGCCGGTGCGATGGCCCGCCGCCTGGCCTTGGGACCCCGAGCCCGCGCTGCTCGCTGCCACGTACGCGAAGTCGATCGGGCGGGGAGTGGCCTTCTCGCTCGCCGCGTTCCGGCAGGCCTACAACGGGGGGCGCGACCTCTCCGAGCCGGACACCGTGCTCATCGCGGCGGCGGCGAACGAGATGCACCCCCGGGCCGTGCTGGCCGGGATGGGCACGCGCGCGACGGCCGCTGCGCTCGACCGCGCCACGGAGCAGGCCGCCGGCGCCGGCGTGCCGGAGCTGCCGGCGATCGTGACGCCCGACGGCAGGGTGTGGACGGGACGGACCTGCGCCGCGGACGCGGCCCGCTCCGGAGGCCGGGCAGCATGAGCGCCCGCGACGCCTACGAAGTGAAGGTGTCCCGCGGAAGCGCCGGCCCGGCGTGGCTCGGGCCGCGTGACCGCCTCGACGTGGTCGAGATCGTGGAGGTCGCCTCGGGCGAGGTCGTCCGGCTCTGGGACCTGCCCCCGCGTGACGCGGCCCGCCTCGCCCGTCAGCTGCGGGAGTCGATGCTCGAGCTCGACGCCGACGCCTTCCTGTCTGCCTGGCGCGACGAAGAGCCCGGCTGAGCCTCATCGCGGCTTCGGTATCGTCGGGCGATGGCCGACGACCTCGCGCCGGTGCCGCCCGCGACGCCCCGGCCGCTGCCGGAACCCGACGCCGCCCGTGAGTGGCTCGCGACGATGTTCCTGATCCGCCGCTTCGAAGAGCGGGCAGGCGAGATGTACGCGAAGGCGAAGGTCGGCGGGTTCCTGCACCTGGCGATCGGCGAGGAGGCCACGATCGTCGGTGCCGCTCGCGCGATGCGCGATCACGACTTCCTCATCTCCACCTACCGGTCCCACGGGCACGCGCTCGTCCGCGGCACCGAGCCCGAGCGGGTCATGGCCGAGCTGTTCGGGCGCGAGGGCGGGCTGTGCCGCGGCCGCGGCGGCTCGATGCACATGTTCGACCTCGAGCGGCGCTTCATGGGCGGCTACGGGATCGTCGGGGGCAACCTCCCGATCGCGGCCGGCTTCGGACTCGCCAGCGACTACCTCGGCACCGGTGATGTCACGGTGTGCACCTTCGGCGACGGGGCCTCGAATCAGGGCACCTTCGGGGAGACGATGAACCTCGCCGCCCTGTGGTCCCTCCCGGTCGTGTTCATGGTGACCAACAACCGGTTCGGGATGGGCACCGCGGTCGAGCGCCACTCGGCGGTGACCGACCTGAAGGTCAAGGGCGAGAGCTTCGGCGTCCCGGGTCTCGAATGCGACGGGATGGACGTCCTCGACACCCACGCCGTGATGACCGAGGCGCTGCGCATGGCCCGGGAGGACCGCCGGCCGGTGCTCGTCGAGGCCGAGACCTATCGGTTCCGCGGGCATTCGATGGCCGATCCGGAGGAGTACCGGACGAAGGAGGAGGTGCTGCGCTGGCGCGAGCGCGATCCGATCGACCTGTTCGCGAGCCGGCTCGTCGAGGCGGGCGCCATCACGGCGTCGGACCGCGAGACGATCGACGCGCATGCCCAGGCCGCGGTCGACCGCGCAGTGGAGTTCGCCGAGGCCTCGCCGTTCCCGGCGCCCGAGTCGCTGTACGACGACGTCTACGTCCTCGGCCAGCAGGTGCAGGGCTGGTACAGCGTCGACGAGCGCTCGCCCGGCGTGCACCGCGGCGAGGACGAGCGGGCGATGGCGGACGGCACCGCGACGGGGCCGTAGCGGTGGCCACGCTCCGCTACCGGGAGGCCCTGAACGCGGCGCTGCGGGAGGAGATGGCCCGCGACCGGTCCGTGATCCTCATGGGCGAGGACATCGGCGTCTTCAACGGCGCGTTCAAGGTCACTGCCGGCCTGCTGCAGGAGTTCGGGGAGACCCGCGTCCGCGACACGCCGATCTCGGAGAACACCATCGTGGGCATTGGGGTCGGCGCGGCGATGGTCGGATTGCGCCCGGTCGTCGAGCTCATGACGATCAACTTCTCGCTCTTGGCGATGGACCAGATCGTCAACCACGCAGCGCACATCCGCTACATGTTCGGCGGCCAGGTGAAGGTGCCGCTCGTGATCCGCATGCCCCAGGGCGCCGGCCACCAGCTCGGGCCGACGCACTCCCACTGCTGGGAGGCGATGTACCTCCAGGTGCCCGGCCTGCTCGTCGCGGTGCCGTCGACCGCGGCCGACGCGAAGGGCCTGCTCAAAGCGGCCATCCGGGACGACAACCCGGTGATCTTCATCGAGCACGAGTCGCTCTACGGCCAGCGCGGCGAGGTCCCCGACGGCGAGCACGTGGTGGACTTCGGCCAGGCGGCCATCCGCCGCGAGGGCGACGACGTGACGATCATCGGCATCAGCCGCATGGCGATCACGGCCGAGCGGGCGGCCCAGGCGCTCTCGGACCAGCACGGCATCGAGGCCGACGTCATCGACCCGCGCACGCTGCGGCCGCTCGACCTCGACACGATCCTCGCGAGCGTCGCAAAGACGAACCGCTGCATCGTGGTCGAGGAAGGCTGGCCGCACGGCGGCGTCGGCGCCAACCTCGCCGCGCTCATCCAGGAGCAGGCGTTCGACGAGCTCGACGCGCCGGTCGGCCGGGTCACGGGCGCCGACGTGCCGATGCCCTACAGCAAGCCGCTCGAGCACATCGCCTTCCCGCACGAGCCGCAGGTCGTGCAGGCCGTCCTCGCGACGTTCGGCGACCGCTCCGCCCCCCGCCGCTGACCCCGCACGGGCCGCACCGGCCCATGCAAGCCGAGTGGCAACGCGCCACCGAATTCAAGTTTGGGGGGTGACTGGTCGATGGCGGCCGGGCAACCCAAACGGAACGTGGGGGAATACCAGCAATGAGCACCACCCGAAAGCTGGCCATCTCGGCCGGCATCATCGGCCTCATCGGGGCCCTGGCCTCGATCGGCGTGTTCGCCGCCTTCAGCGCGAGCACCTCGAACGCGGGCAACTCGATCGCGGCGGGCACCGTCGTGATTGCCGACAACGACGCTGGCGCCGCGTTCTACAACGTCACGAACCAGAAGCCCGGCGACACGCAGCAGAAGTGCATCAAGGTGACGTACACCGGCTCCCTGGACGCCGACGTCAAGATCTACACGCCCGACACGATCGGCGCGATCGGCCCGTACGTGAACCTGACGATCGAGGCCGGCACGCAGGCGTCGCCGACCTTCCCGAGCTGCACGGGCTTCACGCCCGACGCCGGCGGCCCGCTCTTCAGCGGCACCCTCGCGGGCTTTGCGGCGGCGAACAACAGCTACGCCAACGGCATCCTCGACCGTCCGGGCACCGTCGCCACCAAGTGGGTCAACAACGACTCCGTCGTGTACCGGATCACGGCGACGCTCGCCGACAACGACCTGGCCCAGGGGACGAGTTCGGGGACGCACTCGTTCAAGTGGGAGGCTCGCAACCAGTAGCGGGGACCTGGTCAGCAAGCCGCCTCATCGCTGGCGGGCGGGCGCCATCTCCCAGGCGCCCGCCCGCCAGCCCGCTTTCTGGCCCCGAGCTGCCATGCGATCCGCGACCCTCCCTCCCGCCGCCCGTGCGCTGGCCCTCGTCCTGGGCCTCGCGGCTGCCGTGGCGATCGTCCTCGCCGGCCGCATCGACGGCAGCGGGGCCGCCGCCGGCGCCAACGCCGTGTTCTCCGTCTCGCCCCCAGGCGAGCTGCAGCTCCTCACCGCCGGGCCGCTCGCCACGGCGGACGCGCTGGCGCCCGGCGGGCCAGCCGAGGCTGGCACGGCCACGGTCCGCAACCAGTCCGGCGGCACCCTGCGGCTCGCAATCCGGGCGCTCCCCTCGGCGCCCGACCTCGACCGGCTGCTGCACGTCGAGATCTCCGCCGGCGGGAAGCTGGTCGCCCGCGGCCCGCTCGGCACGCTGCGCCGGCTGCATGACGATCCGGTGCCGCTCGGGCCCGGCGGCCAGCGGACGCTCGCCGTGCGGGCGTGGCTGCCCGCCGGCGCCCCCGACGGGTGGCAGGCCCGCGCGGTGGAGGTCCCGCTCGAGCTGACGACGCGCCCCGGAGGAGGCACCCGATGAGCGCAGCCCGCCGGACCGGGCGCTGGGCCGGCCTCGCCGCCCGCTTCGCCGGCTGGGCCGCCGTCGGCCTCGGGACCGGCGTGCTCGCCGCGCTCGCCCTCCCGCTCGCCTTCGACATGCGCCCGTTCACGGTGATGACCGGCAGCATGCGGCCCGCCATCAGCCCCGGCGACGTCGTGATCGTGCAGCGCATCGCCCCGCTCGACGCGCGCCCCGGCGACATCGTGACGTTCCGCGATCCGGAGGGAACCGGACGGCTCATCTCGCACCGGGTGCGGTCGATCCGCGTCCGCGGCGATCGCGTCGACTTCCAGACCCGCGGCGACGCGAACACCGAAGCCGAGCACTGGAGCGTGCCGGCCGGCGGCAGCATCGGCCGGGCCGCCTACCGGCTCCCGGCGCTCGGCTACGCCGCCCGCGCCCTGGGCGGGGGCGCGTGGTGGCTGGCCCTCCTCATCGTGCCGCTGCTCGGCTTCCTCGGCTACGAACTCCTGCGCCTCTGGCGCCCGCGCACAGGCCATGCGTCGCCGTAGCCTCGCGCTCATCGCAGCGGCGGCGGTCGCCGTCGGGCTCATCGCCCACGCCACGGGCGTCACCTTCAGCGCCTTCACGGGCACGACCGCGAACGGCGCCAACGCCATCAGCGCGGCGCCCGACTTCCGGGCGCCAACCGTCTCGGGCTCGACGATCGCCAAGACCACCGGGTACGAGCCCGCCTTCGTGAAGCAGGCGGGGACGTACTACGTCTACGCGAACGTGACCGACACCGGCAATCCCGCCAGCGGCGTCGCGTCGGTGACCGCGAACGTCAGTGCGCTGACCCCCGGGCAGACCGCGGCGCCGCTCGTCGCCGGGTCGTTCACCGTCGGGGGCGTCGCCTACAACCGGCGCAGCGCGTCCCTGACCGTGCAGAACCCGCTCGCCCCCGGCGGGCTCACCTACTCGGTCACCACGGCCGACGTGGCCGGCAACACGCAGACGACCTCCGGCCTGGGCGTCACGGTCGACAACACCGCGCCGGCAGCGACCGACGTGCAGACGGCCAATGTCGGCTCGCTCGTCGCGACCGCCCAGCTCAGCGACACGATCACCTTCACGACGGGCGAGCCGCTGGACCCCGAATCGATCCTCGCGGGGTGGACCGGCGCCTCGGCCAACGTCGTGGTCCGCATCAACAACGTCGGCGGCAGCGACACCCTCCAGGTGTTCAACTCCACGAACACCACGCAGCTCAATCTCGGAACGGTGACCCTCGGCTCGACCGCATACGTGACGGCGAATCGGACGTTCGGCCTCACCGGGACCCCGTCGACGATGGTGCGGTCCGGGAACACGATCACCGTCACGCTCGGCACCGCGAGCGGCGCGGTGACGACGGCGCCGGCCAACGGCACCATGAGCTGGGCGCCCTCCACCGCGGCGTACGACCGCGCCGGCAACGCGATGTCCGCCACGGCGGCGACGGAGACCGGCGCGGCCGACCGCGAATTCTGAGCCGGCCGGCAGCGGGCGGCCGGTAACCTCGGCGGCCATGCCTGATGTGGTGATGCCGCGGCTGTCGGACTCGATGGAGGAGGGGACGGTGCTGCGCTGGCTGAAGGCCAGCGGGGATGTCGTGTCGCGCGGCGAGGAGCTGGCCGAGATCGAGACGGACAAGGCCACGATGACCTATGAGGCCGACAGCGACGGGGTGCTGGAGCTCGTGGCGGCCGAGGGCGAGACGCTGCCGATCGGGGCGGTGATCGCGAGGATCGGCGGGGAGGCCGGGGCGCGCGCGCCTGCCGCGAGCGCGGCGCCCGGCGAGCCGCCTGCCGCCGCAGCCGCGCCGGCGCCGGCGGAGCCGCCTGCGCCCGTGCCGGCCGTTGCCGCTGCCCGGCCGGCTGCCGGGCCCCGTGCTCCTGCTCCCGCTCCCGGCGCGCCGGCGCTGCGCGCCGACGGGGCGCGGGTGAAGGCCTCGCCGGTCGCGCGGCGGGTGGCCGGGGAGCTCGGCGTCGACCTGGGCGGGCTGGCCGGGACCGGACCGGGGGGCCGGATCGTGCGCGCCGACGTCGAGGCCGCCGCCAACGGCGCCGGTAGGACTGCCCCGCCGGCGGCCCCCGCCGGCGCGCCGGCGGCGCCCGCCGCCGCGGCGCCAGACGCCGGGCCCCCCGGCCTGGCGACCGCCAAGGGCCAGGCCACGGTGCAGGAGCTCTCGCGCGTGCAGCAGACCGTCGCGCGCCGGATGGCCGAGTCGCGCGCGACCGTCCCGGACTTCACGCTCACCGCCGAGATCGACATGCAGGCCGCCGCCGACTTCCGCGCCCAGCTCAAGGCCGCCGTGCCCCAAGGCGAGCCAGTGCCGTCGTTCAACGACCTGATCGTCAAGGCCTGCGCCCTGGCCCTGCGCGAGCACCCGCGCGCCAACGCCGCCTACAGGGACGGCCGCTTCGAGCTCTACGAGCGCGTCAACGTCGGCGTCGCCGTGGCCGGCCAGGACAGCCTCGTCGTCCCGACGATCTTCGACGCCGACCGCAAGGGCCTCGCGGCGATCGCCGCCGAGACCCGGGCGCTGGCCGGGAAGGCCCGCGACGGCACCGTCACCCCGCCCGAGCTCTCCGGCGGGACGTTCACCGTCAGCAACCTCGGCATGTTCGGCATCCGCCAGTTCACCGCCGTCATCAGCCCGCCCCAGGCCGCGATCCTCGCCGTCGGGGCGATCGAGCCGCGCCCGGTCGTCTGCGACGGCGAGGTCGTCCCCGGCCTCACCATGGCCCTCACCCTCGCCTGCGACCACCGCATCCTCTACGGCGCCGACGCCGCCGAGTTCCTCGCCGCCATCCGCACCCGCCTCCAAGCCCCCGCCACCCTCGCCTTGTAGGCGGAGCGGCCGGCATCCGGCTCGCGTCGGGTTTTCGCGCCGCGCGACCGTAGCCCGGGCGGATGTGCCTGGCCGTGCGAGGCGTACGGTCGGTGTCCGCCGACGCGGCGCCCGCGCCGCACCCGCTGCCACGTCAGGAGACCGCCCCGTGACCATCCTCTGGTTCGTGATCTGGCTGATCGCCAACAACGTGGGCGGCCACGAGCCGCTCCTCACCGACCCGGTGAACGCCTGGACGGCGACCTTGATCCTCGCTGTCGCCCTCGACCTCGCCAGCGCCCACGCGATCCGGCGGCGCTGAGGCACCCGGCGCACGCCTGGCGGGGGCCGCGCCGGCTCCGTACGATCGGGCCCGCAGAGGTCACCGCGACGCGCTCGCCGAGCGCAGAAGGAGCAGCGCATGGGACGTCCAGTCGTGCACTTCGAGATCGCCGGCAGCGATGGCCCGGCGCTGCACCGCTACTACGCCGAGCTCTTCGACTGGCGGATCGACGCGGCCAATCCGATGGGGTACGGCCTCGTCTCGCGCGAGGAGAACCTGAACCCGGACGGAATCGGCATCGGGGGCGGCCTCTCCCAGGGTCCCGAGGGCTACCCGGGCCACGTGACGTTCTACGTCGAGGTCCCGGATGTCGAGGCGTCCCTGCAGAAGGCCGAGCAGCTCGGCGGGACCCGCATGATGGGTCCCGAGCAGGTGATGGAGGGCATCGAGATCGGCCTTTTCACCGATCCCCAGGGCCACACCATCGGCGTCATCAAGCGGTCGAGCCCGGCCGCCGGCGCTGCCGAGCCGGTGTAGGGCGGCAGCCGGCGCCGGTCGCGTCAGCGCGCGCCAAGCCCCGGCGCGAGGAAGTCCTGGTTGGTCTGGCGGTTCGTGTCGCGGCGGATGCCCGGCGGCGACTGATCGGTGTTGACGATCAGGCAGTAGGACCGCCGGGGATCCCGCCCGGGGATGCACGTTCGGTAGAGGTCGGTGTCGATCCGGATCGCGTCGGCACGGCCGAGGTTCGCCTGGACCGCGGGCGGCGCCCCCGCGAGCACGAAGCGGCGGACGGCGAGGAACTGGGCCCGCAGGTCGGCCTCGTCGGCCAGCCGGTCCGGGCGGTGCGCGACGCCGAGCCCGACGATGCAGGCGAAGGCGAGGGCGAGCAGCGCGGTCCCGGCGTAGTCGCCCGCCACGACGAGGGGGAGGTCCGGGCGGCGCCGGCGCAGGAGGTGGCCGGCCAGCGGCGCGGCCACGCCGACCACGATGAGGTTGATGAACCCGCAGAGCAGCAGGCCCGGCACGATCCCCGTCCCGTCGCCGGTGATCGGAAGCACGTGCAGGGCCAGCGCACCCGCCACCGTGAAGCCGAAGAACGCCGGCCACATCCACGCCCCGCGCATGCGCCAGCGCAGCCGCGACGTCCACAGGTGCTCCATGACCTTCAGGGTAGAGCCGCCCCGGATCCGCCCGTACAGTTCAGGGATGGCCGACCGCGCCGACCTGTGGGTGTGCCGCCTGGGCACGGTCCCCTACCGCGAGGCGCTCGCGCTCCAGCACGCCGTCCGCGATGCCCGCGGCGCCGGGACGATTCCCGACACGCTCCTGCTCCTCGAGCACCCGCCCGTCTACACACGCGGCCGGCGCTCGGATCCCGCCGACCTCCCGATGGGCGAGGCCTGGTGCCGCTCGCAGGGCATCGACGTCGTCGACGTGGACCGCGGAGGCAGGCTCACCTACCACGGGCCGGGCCAGCTCGTGGGCTATCCGATCATGGCGGTCCGCGATGTCGTCGCCCATCTGCGCACCATGGAGGCGGCGATCGTGGCGGCACTGGCCGACGAAGGGATCGAGGCGCACGCGCGTCCCCAGGACGGCCCGGATTTCACCGGCGTCTGGGTGCAGGAGCGCAAGATCGCCTCGCTCGGCGTCCATCTCGCGCGCGGGATCTCGACCCATGGCTTCGCGGTCAACGTCGAGAACGACCTGCAGCCGTTCGAGTGGGCCGTGCCCTGCGGCCTGGCGGGCGTGCGCATGACCTCGGTGTCCCGTGAGCTCGCGCGCGCCGGCCCCGGCGCGATGGCCTGCTTCCGCAAGCGCGTCGCCTGGCGGTTCGCCGAGGCCCACGGGCGCCGCCAGCGCCTCGTCGCGCCCGCCGCGCTGGCCCGGCACCTCGCGCCGGTAGCCTTGGCCGGGTGAGCGAAGCCCGCATCCACCAGACACGGTCCCGCGCCAACCCGGGCGGGATGGACGTGCTGGAGGTGCTCGGGCCGGAGGTCCGCCCCTACCGGGAGCGCAAGCCGCCCTGGCTCAAGGTCCCCGCCCCCGGCACGCCGCGCTACCGCGAGCTGAAGGCCCGGATCCGCGAGGAGAGCCTCCACACCGTCTGCGAGGAGGCCGCCTGCCCGAACATCGGCGAGTGCTGGGAGCGCGGCACGGCGACCTTCATGATCCTCGGCGACACCTGCACCCGCCGCTGCGGCTTCTGCAACGTCAAGACCGGCAAGCCGACGTGGAACGACCCGCTCGAGCCGGCCCGCGTCGCGCGTTCGGTCGCCCAGATGGGCCTGCGTCACGCCGTGATCACGAGCGTGGACCGCGACGACCTCCCGGACTACGGCGCCGCCGCCTTCGTCGGCGTCATCCGCCAGATCCGGCGGCAGGCGCCGGGCTGCCAGGTCGAAGTGCTCACGCCGGACTTCCGCGGTGCGGAGATGCCGCTCGCCAAGGTGATCGCCGAGCGCCCCGACGTCTTCAACCACAACGTCGAGACGGTGCCGCGCCTCTACCCGGTGGCGCGGCGCGGCTCGGAGTTCCTGCGCTCGGCGCGGGTGCTGCGCAATGCCAAGGCGATGGGCGGCGCCGGGGTGGTGACGAAGTCGGGGCTCATGGTCGGCCTTGGCGAGTCCTTCGACGAGGTCGTCGAGACGTTCGGCCTCCTCCGCGAGCACGACGTCCAGGTCCTGACCGTCGGCCAGTACCTGCGGCCGACCGAGCGCCACCTCCCGGTCGTGCGCTACTGGCACCCGGACGAGTTCGCGGCGCTGGAGCGCGCCGCCTACGCCCTCGGCTTCGACCACATCGCTGCCGGCCCGCTCGTGCGGTCGTCCTACCACGCCGACGAGCACGTGCCGCAGGCCCGGGACGGGGTCGGGCCGGTGGCGGTCTAGCCTCGGCCCCGCCCGCCGCGCTACGGTGGACCGACTGCGCCCCGAGCCGGGGGCGCCCCACCATCGGGGAGGTTCCATGTTCAAGCGGGAGAAGCTCCTGCACCCGGCCACGGCGATTTCGTGCATCGCGCTGTTCGTCGCCCTGGGCGGCGTGACGTACGCAGCCGCCACCATCGGGACGAGCCAGATCAAGAACAGCGCCGTGACGACGAGCAAGATCAAGTCCGGCGCCGTGACGAACTCACGGATCGCGGCCAAGGCCGTGTCCACGTCGAAGCTCAACACAGGCGCCGTCATCAGCTCGAAGCTGGCCAGCAACTCGGTCACGTCCTCCGCGATCGCCGCGGGCGCGGTGACCGCGGGCGACGTCGCCGCGGGCACGTTCATCGGCGGCCAGGGCTCGTCGACGTCCAAGCACCTGACCATCGGCGCCGGAGCGAGCAACTCGACCCTCGTCGACTTCCCCGGCCTCGGCACGCTGCGGCTCAGCTGCGCCGCAGGCGTCGGGACGACGAACCTCGTGAACACCTCGGGCACGAGCATCAACGTCCGCTACTGGGGCGTGAACAACGGGGGCACTGACACCGCCACGATCGCCAGCTTCGCCCCAGCGAACCAGGGCGTGATCACCGCGCCGAACACCGGCACGGGTGGCATCCAGGGCCTGACCTGGCACGCCGGCTTCACGGACTCCGGGCAGAAGCAGCATCTGGCCACGGCGTTCGTGTCCGTCAACAACGCCGGCGGGACCTGCATCGTCGACGTCCAGGCGCAGTACACCGGCTGACCGGACCCCGTGCGCCGGCCGGCCGCTGGCTGGCCGGCGCGCGCCCGCGCCGGGGCCCGGGCGCGATCTGCGAAGCTCCGCCCGCCCGGACCCCGGCCCGTGTTCCCCCTCAAGGACAACATTCCGACCGACCGCTTCCCGGTCGTCACCGTCGCGCTGATCGCGATCAACGTGTTCGTCTACTTCTTCCTCCAGCACGGCGGCTGGACGGCCGGCAACGACGAGCAGGTGACGAAGTTCGGCGCGATCCCGTACGAGATCACCCACCCCGGCGACCGCTGCGGCTACGGGGACGCCGTGACCGCGGACGGCACGCTCGTCGAGACGACGTCCAACGGCGTGGTCGCCTGCGAGGGCAAGGCGCTGGCGACGACCGGCGGCGAGGTCGTGGTCCGCACCGTGCCAAGCCCAGGGCCGGCGACCTGGCTGACGGTCTTCACCTCGATGTTCATGCACGGCGGCATCCTGCACCTCGCCGGGAACATGCTCTTCCTGTGGATCTTCGGGAACAACATCGAGGACGCGATGGGCCCGCTGCGCTTCCTCGCCTTCTACCTCCTCGCCGGCGTGGCGGCGCTGGCCGGGCAGGTGCTCATCGACCCGTCGGCGATCTCCCCGACCATCGGCGCCTCCGGCGCGATCGCCGGCGTGCTGGGCGGCTACATCCTCATCTACCCGTGGGCGAAGGTGCTCGCGCTCGTCGTGCTGATCGTGTTCATCGCGCCGGTCGAGATCCCGGCCTGGCTGATGCTCGGCTTCTGGTTCGTGCTCCAGATCTTCTACGGGACCGCGGACCTGTCCGATCCGACCGGCGGCGGCGTTGCCTACTTCGCCCACATCGGCGGCTTCGTGTTCGGCCTGGCGGCGATCAGACTGTTCGCCAAACGCATCAAGCCCCGCGAACCCGCGCTCCCGGTGTACTGACGATGGAGACGCGCTCGATCGTCCTGGCCATCGTGCTCATCTTCGTCGCGGCGCTGGCCGCGATGACCCTCGACGTGATGTTCCGGGAGGGGCCCGATGTCCTGACCGTGCTGTCGCTGCTGGTGATCGCGCTGTTCGGCTTCGGGATCGTCGGGGCGCTGCGCACGCCGCCGAAGTAGGGCCGCGCTCGGGCCGTCGCCGAGGCGCCGGGCGCGAACGCCGCGCGGCCCCGCCCGCGCTACCCTTCGCCGACTTGATTGGCCAGTCAGCCAGGAGGGGAAACGACCCGTGGATCTGAACGACACGCCCGAGCAGGCGGAGTTCCGCGCTCAGGTGCGCGCGTGGCTCGAGGAGCACCGCGACGAGGCCCCCGAGCTCGCGGGGCGCGACGACGAAGCCTCCGTGGCCGCCCATCGGGCCTGGCAGCGCACGCTCGCCGAGGCCGGCTACGCGGGGATGACGTGGCCGAAGGAGCTCGGCGGCCAGGGACGCGGCCCGCTGGAGCAGGTGATCCTCAACCAGGAAATCGCCCGGGCCGGCGTGCCGGGCATCCTCGACGTCATCGGCGTCGGCATGCTCGGGCCGACGATCATCGCCCACGGCACCGACGAGCAGAAGGAGCGCTACCTCGGCCCGATGCTCCACGCGGACGAGGTCTGGTGCCAGCTCTTCTCCGAGCCCGCCGCCGGGTCCGACCTCGCCGGCATCCAGACGCGCGCGAAGCGCAACGACGACGGCTCCTGGACGCTGTCGGGCCAGAAGGTCTGGACGACCAACGCGCAGTTCGCCGCCTTCGGCCTGCTGCTCGCCCGGACCGATCCCGACGTCCCGAAGCACAAGGGCCTCACGATGTTCATCGTGCCGATGGACGCCGCCGGCGTGACGATCCGCCCGCTGCGCCAGATCACCGGCGACGCCGAGTTCAACGAGGTCTTCTTCGACGACGTGCACCTCAACGCCGACGCGACCGTCGGGCCCGTGGACGGCGGCTGGGGCACGGCGCTCACGACCCTCATGTTCGAGCGGCTGACGATCGGCGCCGGCAGCGAGGGCATGGGCTACCGGGCCGACCGGTTCGCCGCGACCATCGCCGGGGATCCGGACGCCGCCGCCGACAGCGACGTGCGCCACCGCTTCGGCGCCCTGGCCACCGAGCTGCTCGCGCTGCGCTTCACCGGCTACCGCCAGCTCACGGCGCTGTCGCGAGGCACGATCCCGGGCCCCGAGGCGGCGCTGTCGAAGGTCACGGCCGTGAAGGCCGCAATCGAGGCCGGCGACCTCATCGCCGACGTGCTCGGTCCCGAGGCGCTCCAGGACGAGGAGTGGGCGCGGTTCATCTCCTTCCTCCCCGGCCTGAAGTCGGCCGGCGGCACCGAGGAGATCCTCCGCAACACCGTCGGCGAGCGCGTGCTGGGGCTGCCGCCCGAGCCGCGGCTGGACAAGGGCGTGCCGTTCTCCGAACTGCGGGCCAAGGAACGGGAGGCAGCGCGATGAACTTCGATCTCTCCGACGAGCAGATCTTCCTGAGCGAGGCCGCCCGCGGCGCGCTCGCCCGCCACAAGACGATCGAGGCGGCTCACCAGCTCCTGGACGGCGAGGCCGGCCCGGACCTGTGGCCTGCTGCCTGCGAGGCCGGCTGGCCCGGCCTCCTCATCGGCGAGGAGCAGGGCGGCGCCGGCCTCGGCGCGCTCGACGCCATGCTCGTGTCCTACGAGTGCGGACGCGTGCTCGCGTCGGTCCCGCTGCTCGGCCACGTGCCGGCCACGGCGATCCTCGCGGCCGGGGAGGCCGATGCCGGGCTCCTCGGGCGGCTGGCGAGCGGCGAGGCCCGCGCGGCCACCGTGCTGGCCCGTCCGCCCAGCAGCCAGGAATCCGAGTGGACCGTCGACGCTCAGCGCGGCGCCCACCGCGACCCCGCTCCGCAGGCGGCGGTCGACGGCGGCACCGCCACCCTCACCGGCCACGCCCACTGGGTCCCGGACCTGCCGGGCGCCGAGGTGATCGTCGTGGTGGCCGCCTCCGCCCACGGGCCGGTTGCCGTCGTGCTCTCCCCGGACGCCGACGGCGTCACGGTGACGCCCGCGACGGTGTACGACGCGACCCGGTCGCTCGGCCACCTCGAGCTCGCCGGGGCCAGCGGCCAGGTGCTGCACCCGGGCGAGGACGAGCTCGCCTCCGCCTGGTACCTGGCCCAGTGCCTCATCGCCGCCGAGTCGCTCGGCGCGGTCGAGTCGGGCCTGGAGATGGCCGTCGCCTACGCCAAGGAGCGGTTCACGTTCGGCCGCGCGATCGGCTCCTACCAGGCCGTCAAGCACGGGCTGGTGGAGATCCTGCGGCTCCAGGAGAACGCCCGCTCGCTCATGTACTACGCCGGCTGGGCCCGGCAGGACGCGCCCCGCGAGTTCCCGCTCGCCGCGAGTGCCGCCCGCACCGCGGCCGGCCACGCGCTGGACTACGCGGCGCGTGAGGTCATCTCGGTGCACGGCGGGATCGGCGCGACCTGGGAGCACGACGCGCCGCTGTACTTCCGGCGCGCCCAGCTCTCCCGGCGGCTGCTCGGCGGCGCCAACGACGCGACGGACCGCGTCGCCGACGAGCTGCTCGCGGCGGCCTGAACCCGGGCGGCCGGGGCGCCGGCGGGTCAGCCGCCGGCGCGCTCGGCCGAGCGCAGGCCGCGCAGGCCCCAGGCCGCGGCGAGCAGGCCGACGCCGACGACGACCAGGAAGGCGAGCGCTGTCTGGTCCTCGGCGCCCGAGATGAGGCCGCGCCCGGCCTGCAGGAGGGCCGTCGCCGGATTCACGTGCGCGACCGATTTGATCCAGCCGCTGAGCAGGTCGAGCGGCACGTAGACCGGGGCCATGAACAGGATGAGGAAGACGGGGATCTGCATGAGCGGCCCGGCCTGGATCGAGCGGGCCCGCAGGGCCACGCCGGCGCCGAACAGCACCGCGGTGAGGTTCGTGAGCAGCGCGAGCACGAGCAGCGCCACGAACTGCGGGACGGTCGCGGAGACCTCCATGCCGGCGACGATCGCGACGACGAAGAGGATCGTAATCGTGAGGAACGACCTCACGACCGAGGCCATCACGTAGCCGAGCAGGATCGCGGTCCGGTGCGGGGCCGCCAGCAGCATCCGCCGGGCGAACCCGCTCTCGAAATCCGCGGCGATCGTGAACCCGGTGAACACGCCCCCGAACGCCGCCGACTGGAAGAGGACGAAGACGAACTGGAAGGCCGTGTAGCCGCCGGCGAAGTCGAAGTTCGGCGCCTTCCCGACCGCCGAGAGCCCGCCCGCGAAGGCGGTGAAGAAGAAGATCGGGAAGATGATCGACGGCAGGAACAGGGCCGGGTTGCGCGAGAGGTTGTGCAGGACCCGGCCGGCGACGCCGACGGCGATGGAGACGTAGCGGCTCACGTGCGCACCAGCCGCGTCTTCATGGACCGGCTCGCCAGCGTGATCCCCACGACGAAGACGGCCGCACCGATCCCGAAGGCCAGCCCGAGCGCCTCGCCATCCCAGCCGGTGATGATCACGCTGCGCATGCCTTCGATGAGGTACGACACCGGGTTCCACGTGGCGACCGTGCGAAACCAGTCCTGCTGGATGAGGTCGCGGGGGAGGCTCATCGACGAGAGGAACAGCAGGACGAAGACGAGCGGGAACATGCCCTCGACCGCTTCGCCCGAGCCGGTCCGCAGCGCGAGCCAGGCGCCCACCGACCCGAAGGCCAGCGCGATCACGATCATGAGGGCGACGAGCACGAGCGCCCCGCCCACGCCCGCCGCGAAGGTGGCTCCGGCCGTCAGGCCCACCGCGAGGTAGAACGCCGCCTCGATCAGCGCGAGGGCCACGACCCCGGCGAGCAGGCCGGCCAGCAGCGCCGGCGCGCGCAGCGGCGTGAGCGACAGGCGGTTCAGGAACCCCGTCTGGATGTCGGTCGCGAGGTCCTTCCCGGCGCCGGTGAGCGCGAACAGCGCGCCCTGCATGAACATGATCGCCCAGGCGAAGTCCAGATAGGAGTCGGTCGGGAAGCCGGGCAGCTTCGTTGCCGCCGCGAGCCCGCCCGCGTTGACGGCGAGCAGGAAGCTCGGGAAGACGAGCGCCGGGACGATCTGGGCGGGCTGGCGCAGCGTGCGCACGACCGACCGCCGGGCCAGCACGGCGACCTGCGTCGAGAGGCTGACGTGGCCGGGGGGCGGGAGCGCGCGACCGGAGCCCGCCGCGACGGCGGCGGCGCTCATGCCGGCGCGGCCTCCGCTGCCGCCTCCTCCTCCGCGGCCTCCTCATCCCCGGCGCCCTCCAGGGACCGGCCCGTCTTGGCGAGGAAGACGTCGTCGAGCGTCGGCTGGTGCAGCTGGAGCGTCGCCACCCGCAGGCCCTCGGCGTCGAGGGCCCGCACGACGTCGGCCAGCCGGCCCTCGCCGCCGTCGAGCTGCACGGCGGCCGCCCGGTCGTCGCAGGCCGCGGCCGCGCCAAAGCCCGCGAGCACCCCGGCGACGGCGTCGCGCTGCCCGGGGTCGACCGGCACGATCTCAACGGTCGGCAGGCCGATCTGCGCCTTGAGCTGCGCCGGCGTGCCCTCGGCCACGATGTGGCCGCGGTCGATGATCCCGACCCGGTCCGCCAGCGCGTCGGCCTCCTCGAGGTACTGCGTGGTGAGGAACACGGTCACGCCATCGTCGGTCGCGAGGTGCGCGACCTCGTCCCACAGGGCCGTCCGGCTCTGGATGTCCAGGCCCGTCGTCGGCTCGTCGAGGAAGAGGATCCGGGGCCGGTGGATGAGGGCCAGCGCGAGATCGAGGCGGCGCTTCATGCCGCCGGAGTAGCCCCCCACCCGGCGGTCGGCCGCCTCGGTGAGGCCGACGCGCTCCAGGAGCTCGACGGTCCGCGGCCCCCGCTCGCCCTTGGGGATGCCCTGGAGCGACGCCTGCAGGCGCATGTGCTCGCGCCCCGTGAGCAGGGGGTCGAGCGCCGCCTCCTGGAGCGCCGCGCCGATGTGGGCCCGGACGTCAGCGCCCTGGGTGGCGATGTCGAAGCCGGCGACCGTCGCGCGGCCCGCCGTCGGCGGGAGGAGCGTGGTGAGCATCAGCACCGTCGTGGACTTGCCCGCCCCGTTCGGGCCGAGGAACCCATAGATCTCGCCGGGCGCGACCTGGAGCGCAATCCCGTCGACGGCGCGGATGCCGCCCTTGAATTCGCGCACGAGGCCGTCCACCTGGATGCCCTGCTCCGTGGTCTGCCTCGGGGTGCCCGCCATCGTGGTCTCCATCAGTCGCTGCCGAACGCGATGGGCAGGGTACATCAATAGTTGAGGTTTGCCAACTATTGGACCTGGCAAGTACCATCGGGGACGATGGCCGCCCCGGACCGCACAGCCCATCCGCGCCAGCGGGCCGATCCCGGCGAGGAGGCCTGGCGGCGCATGGTCGAGCTGGTCTTCTCCTCGATCTCCTTCCCGGAGGTCGCGGCGGGCTTCGACCTCTCTCCTCCGCAGGCGCACCTCCTGCGGCTGCTCGGCGGCGGCGCCGAGATCCCGATGAGCGCGATGGCCGGGCACCTGCATTGCGACGCGTCGAACGTGACGGGCATCGTCGACCGGCTGGAGGCGCGCGGACTCGTGGCGCGCCACGCCGACGCCCGCGACCGGCGGATCAAGCGCCTGGCCCTCACCGAGGCCGGCGTCCGCCTCCGGGCCGAGTTCATGGACCGCCTGCTCGAGACGCCGCCGGCGATCGCGTCGCTGAGCGCCGCCGAGAAGCGCGCGCTGCGCAACGCCCTGCGGGCCGCGCAGGCCGGCGCGGCGGACTAGCCGGCCTGGCGGTCGATCGGTCCGCCGGCGATCCGGGCGTAGAGCGGCAGCAGCACCGTGCGGGGCGAGTAGCGCCCGCTCACCCCGGCCACGCGCGCCGGGAGGTTCGGGATCACGGTGCGCTTGCCCTTCACCATCCCCTCGATGCCGGACCGCGCCACGTCCGCCGCGCTCGCCCACACGAAGTCCGGCCCGCTCTCGCCGATCTTGCCGAAGCCCGCCACGTCGGCGAACTCGGTCTTGACCGGGCCCGGGCACAGGACCGTGCACGAGACGCCGGTTCCGGCCAGGTCGGTGTGGACCGCCTCGGAGAACGCGTTGACGAACGCCTTGGTGGCGCTGTAGGTCGCCTGGCGCGGCAGCGGCTGGAACCCGGCGATCGAGCCCACGTTGAGGATCGCGCCAGCGCCGCGGTCGATCATCCCGGGCAGGAACGCCGCCGTGATGTGCTGCAGGGCGACGACGTTGAGCTCGGTCTCCTCGAGCTCGCGCGCAGGCTCGAGGTCCTGAAAGCGGCCGAGGGTCGAGAAGCCCGCGTTGTTGCACACGCCGGCCACCTGCGCATCGGCCGCGAGCAGCTCGTCCACGAGATCCTGGCGGGCCGCGCGGTCGGCGAGATCGCACGGGCGGGCCTGCGCCGTGACGCCGTGGCGGGCCCGGAGCTCTTCGGCGAGCTCCTCCAGCCGGTCCGCCCGCCGGGCCACGAGGACGACGTTGTAGCCGCGACCGGCGAGCTGGCGCCCCAGCTCCGCGCCGATGCCCGCGGAGGCGCCGGTGACGAGGACGGTCGAATCGGGGGTCGGGTCGGGCAGGCTCATGGCGGTCTCCTGGGTCGGACGGGCAGCGCCAGAGGCTACGCGCCGCCGGCGGCCGGCGGCGTCGTGACCTCGAGGCGCCCGCGCGGGTCCACGCTCAGCGCGCGCCGCCCGGCGAGCAGGTCGAGCAGCTCGTCGCCGACGAGCTCGCGCCGCCAGCCGGTGAGCACGCGCACCTCCGGCTCGGCGCTGCGGCGGCGCGCGGCGGCCACCACAGCCTGCAGGTCGGCCCGCGAGGCGACGAGCTCGTAGGCGAGCCCGGCCTCGAGCGCCCGGGCCCGCACGAGCGCCGCGGCCATGTCGACGAGCGGGGCGTCGGCGGCCTCGGACCGGGGCGCGTCGCTGCTGTCGAGCCGGATCGGGTCTGCCTCGCTGCCGCGTCGCACCGCGTCGAGGATCTCGGCGCGGTGCCGGCGCATCGTGCGCTGCTGGACGCCGCGGATGCGCTCGAGCCCGCGCTGATCCGCCGGCCGCTGCCGCGCGATCTCCACGAGCGCGGCGTCCTGCAGGACCGAGCCGACCGGCTTGTCCTCGGCCGACGCGGTGCGCTCCCGCCAGGCCGCGAGCTCCTGGGCCACGGCGACGTCGCGCGGCTTGAGCCGCGTGATGCGGGGCAGGCGGAGGTAGGCGGTCTCGGCGTCGCGCTCGTCCGTGACCAGCTCGAGCGCGCGGCACTCCTCGCGGGCCCACTCGAGCCGGCCCGACTCGCGCAGGCGGTCCTGCAGCGCGGTGGCGAGCGCCAGCAGTTCCTCGACGTCGCCGCGCGCGTAGGCAAGCTGCTTCGCGGTCAGGGGGCGCTCGTCCCAGCGCGTGAACGACTCGGACTTGTCCAGGCGCGTTCCCAGGACGGCGTGCAGGAGGTTGCCGTACCCGGTCTGGGCGCCGAGTCCCGCGAAGCCGGCAGCGACCTGCGTGTCGAAGACGTTGACGATCTCCGTGCGCCACACCCGCCGCAGGAGCGCCACGTCCTGGCGCCCGGCGTGCAGGACGATCTCGATCTCGGGGTCGGCCAGGACCGCGGCGACCGGCGCCGGGTCGTAGTCGGCGAGGGTGTCGAGCACCGCGACATCGGCCCGGCCCGGCGCTGCCGGGTCGTCGGTGGCGAACTGGGCGAGGCAGAGCAGCGACCGGTAGCGGCCTTCGCCCACGAACTCGGTGTCGATCCCCAGCCGCCCCGCGGCCCGTGCGGCGGCAGCGATGGCGGCGAGGTCCGGCGGCGAGGTCATGGACGCGGGACCGTATCGGCTCGGCGCGCCACAACGGCTCGTCGTGCGACCGGCAGGAGCCTGGCGCTCGCGAGTCAGCTCACGCGGCGACCAGCTCGCGGCTCGCGCTGCGATCCAGCGCGGCGGCCGCGGCGGACAGCCGGGCGATCTGCGCTCGGGCACGCGCTTCGGTCGCCCGGTCCTGCTGGCCGGCGATGCGGCGGACCGCGTCGAACGCGCCCATCTCGCCCTGGGCCTCGGCCACCTGCTCGGCGATCGACTCGAAGAGCGTGCGGACGGCCTCGGAGTCGGCGTGGGCCGCCTCGACCCGCCCGTTGACCTCGATCGCCCGAATGCGGTTCAGGGTGCTCACGAGCGCCGCGGCGTGGCCGGAGAGGGCGAGCAGGCGCGCGTCGAGGTCGCGGAGCGAGCCGAGGAGCTCATCCACGGCCTCCTCGACCACGTGCGCGAGCAGCCCGAGCTGCTCGGCGGCCGCGGCGTCGACCGCGTCCCCGTCCGCCCTCTCGGACACGAACGCGGTCATCATCTCGGTCTGGAGCTTGCTGGCGGCGATGCGGAAGCCCATGTCCCCGAGGAGCGACAGCGCGCCGGCGGCCTCGCTGAGCGCGATCACCGGCCGGGCCACGGCGTCGGACTGGGTGCGCAGGATCTGCGCCACGGCGCCGAGGGCGGCGCTGTCGCTCAGGCGGGCCGCGGCGAGCATCGCGTTGAGGGAGAACATCCGCATGCTGTCTGCCAGGCCCAGCACAAACCCCGATTTCGCCGCGAGGGTGTCGCCCAGCGCGGCGTAGTCGCCGAGGTCGCGCTCGAGGTCGTCGAGGAAGGTCCGCGCGTCGCGGCAGGCGGCCACCAGCTCGCGCAGGTCCCGGCCCACGGCGGGCGGCGGAGCAGCCGCGCCGGCGGCGAGCGCGGCCTCGCGCGATTCGAGCTCGGCGACCAGCGCCGCCTGCATGAAGGCCTCGTAGCCGTCGAAGCCCTCCGCGGCGAGGATCTCGCCCAGGCGCGCCATCGAGGCGGCGATCGCTGGCTTGCGCTGGCGGGGATCGGCGCCCTCGACGCTCCGCTCGACCTCGAGCAGCTCCGCATAGATCGCCTCGACCTTCGCGAGGAGCGGCGTCGTCGGCTTGAGCCGGACTGACGCGTAGCCGTCGCGAGCCGGCACCACGACGGCCATCACCCAGTAGTACGAGCCGTCCTTGGCCTTGTTCTTGACGTAGGCGGCCACGGACTTCCCGGCTGCGAGGAAGTCCCACAGCGCCTGGAACACGCAGCGGGGCATGTCCGGGTGGCGGATGACGTTGTGCGGCTGGCCGACGAGCTCCTCGCGCGCGAACTTGCTCACCCGGACGAAGACGTCGTTGCCGAGGCGGATGATGCCCTTGCGGTCGGTGACCGAGATGAAGAGCTCGTCGACCGCCAGCTCGGACTCCCGGTCGATCGGAGCGGCCGACTCCGGCCGGCCGCTGTGGCGCAGTTCTCGCACGCCCTTGATTTCGGCGCGCGTTCCCCGAGGTTGAGCGGCAGTCGTGCCGTGGCCGGATCACGCCGGACTCCCGCGCGTAGTTCCCCCAGGCGCTCACCGGCACCGGCACGTCTTTACGCAGCACGATCCACGCCAGGCTCAGGTAGCGACCGCTAGGCTGGCGCTCGTGCCATCGGTCCCCGAACCCGACAGCCGCGTCTGGTCCGGCGCCACCGAGGCCGAGGCCGGCATGGTGGTGCAGCACCTGAAGTCCCACGGCGTGGCCGCCCACGTCCAGACCCCGCTGGGCACCGCGGGCGGGCTCGCCAGCGCGGACGTCTACGTCCAGCCGTCCGACGCCGAGGAGGCGCTGCGCCTCATTGGCGAGCTTCAGTCCGAGGATCCGGAGCTCGGCTTCGAGGCGGCGGACGCCGAGGCCGAGGAGGAGGCCGGGGCGCCGCGCGGCGTCTTCACCTCCCGCGCCTGGCTCCCGGCGCTCGCGCTCATCGCCATCGCGGGCCTGGTCTTCCTGCTGCTGTCGGACGTCATCTGAGCGCCGGCGTGGGCGCGGGAGGCTGGCCATGATCGTCGCGGTGTTCCGGCGCCGCCTGAGGGACGGCGCCACGTTCGCGGAGTTCGTGGAGGCGTGGGAGGCCGAGTCCGGCTTCGGGGTCGCCGCGCGGGTGTTCAACGCCGTCTCGCTCGAGGACCCGCGCGAGATCCTGTCGGTCGGCTTCGTTGCGGCCGACCCGGCCGCGCTCGGCGCCCTCGGGACGCAGGTGGCGGATGCGGAGGCCGAGCGCCATCGGCGGATCGACGCGGTCATCGAGTCCACGGAGCTGCGGGCGTTCTACGAGCTCCGCACCGAGCACGACTTCAGCGACGACCCACGGGAGATCGATGCCGCGAGCGCCGAGAGCCTGCTCGCAGCGCTGCGGGGCGGCACGGCATGACGGCCGAGGAGCTCGAGGCGGTCGCGCGCGGGTTCTTCGAAGCCTTCGCTGGCGGCGACGTCGATGGAGCGGCGGCACGTCTGGCGCCCGACCTCGTCGCGTGGGTGACGAACGCCGACGGCGGCGTTGACGAAGTCCGCGGCCGCGACGCGTACCGCGCGCGCATTCCGGACATGGACTCGGCCGAGTGGCGGATCGACGTGACCCAGGTGCTGGCGATCGACGCCGAGCGGGTGCTCACGGCAGTCGAGATCCGGGCGCACCGCCACGGCAAGGACCTCCACAACTTCGCGGCCTTCCTCGCCCGGGTCGCCGACCGGCAGATCGCCGAGCTGTGGATGGTCGAGGCGCGCCCGGCCTACAGCGACGAGTTCTGGTCCTGACGCCTGGGCGATCCCCGGAGTTGACAGGTGACTGATTAGTCACCTATTGTCGGAGGCATGGATGAGGTGTTCAAGGCGCTGGCGGATCCGACGCGGCGCAGCCTCCTCGACGCGCTGTTCGAGCAGGACGGCCAGACGCTCAGCGCGCTCGAGGCCCGGCTGCCCATGACGCGCTTTGGCGTGATGAAGCACCTGAAGGTGCTCGAGGAGGCCGGCCTCGTGGTCACGAAGCGGCGCGGCCGCGAGAAGCTGCACTTCCTGAACCCCGTCCCTGTCCGGCTCGTCCACGACCGGTGGGTGAGCAAGTACGCCGAGCCGTGGGCGGCAACGCTCAGCGGGCTCAAGGCCCACCTCGAGGAGGACACCGTGGAGCAGGTCTACGAGATCTACATCAAGACGACCCCGGAGCGGCTCTGGGAGGCAATCACCGACACCGAGCAGCGGCGCGTCTACAACTTCGGCGTCGGTGTCGTGTCCGACTGGACCCCCGGGTCGCGCGTCGAGGGGCAGCATCCGACGTTTCCCGGCCCGCTCACCGAGGGCGAGAACGTCGAGGTCGACCCGCCCCGGCGGCTGGTTCAGACCTTCACGGCCCTGTGGAGCGACGAGGTCAAGGCCGAGGGCCCGTCCCGGGTGACCTGGGAGATCGAGCCGGTCGGCGACTCCTGCCGGCTGACCGTCACGCACGACGAGCTGCGTGACGGTGCGAACGCCGAGCTCTACGGCGGCTGGCCGATGATCCTCTCCGGCCTCAAGACCTTCCTCGAGACCGGCGAGTCGCTGACCACGCCGGGATCGCTGCGGTACGGGGCGGCCGGGTAGCCCGGACCGGCTCAGCCGCCGCCGTACACGACGACGAGGTCCGTGAGGACCCCGGCGGCAAAGCCGGCGGCCAGGAGCAGCAGGCCCAGTTCGCGGTGCCCGTAGCGGCGCATCCCGCGCCAGATCTCGCCGATCACATACAGGATCGCCCCGCCGGCGACGGCGTAGAAGAGGAGCTCCAGCGGCTGGCTGGTCACCGTGTAGCCGACCATCGCGCCGATGAACGTCGGGCCGCCGCCGATCAGGCCGGCGAGGGCCAGCCAGCGCCAGGACGGCTTGACGTCGCCGAGCGGGCCGACGATGCCGAGCCCTTCGGTGGCGTTGTGCAGGGCAAAGCCGACGATGAGGACCGTGGCAAGGCCGATCTCCCCGGCCTGCGCCGAGACGCCGATCGCCAGGCCTTCGGCGAAGTTGTGCAGCCCGATCGCCCCGGCGACGATCATCCCGGTCTGGAGTGCCTGGGCCCGGGCCGCGTCGACGCGTGTGGCGACGAATCGCTCGTCCTCGGCCCGCATCACGTCGGTCGCGCCGCCGGCCAGGGGCGGCTGGGCCGGAGACCCGCGGCGGATCCGGCGCTCGAGCAGGCCCAGGCCGGCGCTGCCGAGCGTGAATCCGCCGACCAGCAGCAGGGTGAGCCAGGCGGCCCGGGCGAAGCTGCCATCGCCGTTCTTGAAGGCCGACACCGCCTCCTCGCTGATCGCGAAGCCGTGGCTGAGCACATCGACGAGCAGGAACACCAGCACGCCGACCGAGAACATGGCGAGCGCCACACGGGCCCGGGCGCTCAGCTTGTCGAGGCGCCCGACCGGCAGCCCGAGGAAGATCGTGAATCCGGCGAGGGCGCCGAGGAGAGCGGTTTGGGCGAAGGACACGGGGATTTGCCTGCGGAACGGGCAGCGGTAAGGGCGCCCTAAGAGGCCTGGGCAGGCTAGCAGTTAGGGGCGCCTAACGCACACGAGAGTGCCCCGCCCGCGCCGCCGGCCGGGTCAGTAGATGGGCAAGTGCCCGGTCACCTCGTCCACCGCGGCGGCGAGGTCCGGCCCGATGGCCAGCGCGGTGACCGTCGGCACGCCGTGGAATTCGGTCCGGCCCGAGTCGGTGACCACGTGGCTGCGCAGGCCGCGCGCCCGCGCCGCCGCGTGCAGCTCGAGCAGCTCCTCCTCGCTGTGCGCCTGCAGCCCGACCTTGCGGTGCGCCGCGGTGAGCCAGACGTAGGCCGCCGGGTCGAGCGCCACGAGCCCGCTTCGCGTCACGGGGTCCAGGGCCGACGTGACGAGCTCGGCCAGCCACGCTCCGGAAGCATGTGCGCCCTGCGCAATCTCCTTGCCCCGGCGCATCTTGAGGTCGCGCCGAATGACGATGACCTGCTTGACGTCGCCGGGGCCGGGGTCAGACGCGCGCACGACCAATCAGGCCGCCGCGCCCGCCGCCACCCCCTGGACCTGCTCGTGGGTGTGGAGGTCGTGCGCTTCGGAGTGCTTCACGGCGGCCTCGACCGGGTTCAGGTCGAAGACCACCTGCTTGACGGTGCCGGTGAACGGGTACGGAGCCTTGTCCTCGTAAGCCCGGTCGACGACCAGGCCGTTGTCCCGGCCGATGTCCATGCCCGCGTAGCTGGTGAACGTGATCGGCACGGTCTGGGGCATGTCCCCCTCCCCGACCTTCTCGCCGTTGACGAACAGCGTCACGTGGCCGCCGCTGCCCGGCTTGGGCTCCCGGGACTCGAAGAGCATCTTCACGCTCACATCACCCGGCGGGAGCTTCGTGCCTGCCGCCTGCGCGTACGTGTCGACGCCGAGCAGGGAGTAGGTGTGGCGCAGGATTCCGTCGCCGTCGACCCAGAGGCCGAAGCCGCCGATGAAGTCGGCCAGGGCGACGATCACGCCCTCGGCGCCCTCGGCCGGCACGTGGAGGTCGGCTTCGATCGCGTAGGACCGCCCGAAGATGCGGGGCACCATCCCCCATTGGATGTTGTCCACGTCGCCGGCGAACGCGAACCGGGTCTGGGTCGGCATCGGCGGCAAGATCCCGTAGATCACCGAGAAACCGGCCATCAGCGGCAGCACGCGGTTGCGCTCGGCCTCCTTCCACCAGAGCTCCTGCAGTTCCTTGACCTTGTCGGGATGCTCGGCCGCGACGTCCGTGGCCTGCGAGAAGTCGGTGCGGAGGTCGTAGAGCTCCCAGCCGACGTCGCGGTCGGGGTCCCAGTCCGCGTCGGGGCCCATGGCCGCGATCGTCTCGGGGGAGAGGTCCCACGGCAGCCGGTCGGGCCGTGAGGCGGCCCACCAGCCCTCGTGGTACATCCCGCGCGCGCCGAACATCTCGAAGTACTGGGTCGTGTGCCGCTCGGGCGCCGCGGCATCGTCGAGCGTGGAGAGGAAGCTCGTCCCGTCCATCGGCTCCTGCTCGATGCCGTCGACCGCCTCGGGCTCGGGAATGCCGGCGGCCTCGAGCACGGTCGGGCCGATGTCGATCACGTGCGTGAACTGCGAGCGCATGTCGGTGTCGGGCTTCAGCCGCGCCGGCCAGGCCACGACCATCGGGTCGCGCGTGCCCCCGAGGTGGGCGGCGTCCTGCTTGCCCCACCGGAACGGCGTGTTGAGGGCGTGGGCCCAGGCGGCGGCGCAGTGCGGCGCGGTGTCGGGCCCGCCGAGCGCGGTGAGGCCGCCGTACTTCTCGATCAGGTCGGTCTGCTGCTTGGGATCGAGCACCAGGCCGTTGAGGAACGTCAGCTCGTTGAACGAGCCGGTGGTCGTGCCCTCCATGCTCGCGCCGTTGTCGCCCCAGATGTAGAAGATGAGCGTGTTGTCCAGGTCGCCCATCTCCTCGACGGCGTCCAGCAGCCGGCCGACGTTCCAGTCGGCGTTCTCCTGGTAGCCGCAGTAGACCTCCATCTGGCGCGCGTAGAGCGCCTTGGCGGTGTCGTCGAGCGAGTCCCAGGCGGGCAGCACGTCGGGCCGTGGGGTGAGCTCGGTGTCCTCGGGCACGATCCCGAGCTGCTTCTGGCGCTCGAGGATCTTTGCCCGCAGCGCGTCCCAGCCGTCGTCGAACTGGCCCGTGTACTTGTCGGCCCATTCGGTGGCGACGTGGTGCGGGGCGTGCGCGCAGCCGGTCGAGTAGAACATGAACCACGGCTTCTCGGCGTCCTGCGCGCGGACGCGGTGCAGCCACTCGATGGACTGGTCGGTGAGGTCGTCGGGGAAGTAGTACTCCTCGCCGTCCTTCCCCTCCGGCACGCCGATGACCGAGTCGTCCATCGTGATGATCGGGTCGTACTGGCCGGCCGCGCCCGACAGGAAGCCCCACCAGTGGTCGAAGCCCCAGGACTTCGGCCAGTGGTCGAACGGCCCGGCGGCGCCCTGGACGTTGTTCGGCGTGAGGTGCCACTTCCCGAAGCCGCCGGTCACGTACCCGTTCTCGGAGAGGATGCGCGGAAGCCCGGCGCAGCTCTTGGGCTTGGAGGCCGTGTAGCCGGGGAAGGGTCCCGGGTACTCGGCGATGGAGCCGAAGCCGACGCGGTGCTGGTTGCGGCCGGTGAGCAGGGCGGCGCGCGTCGGCGAGCAGACCGCGGTGACGTGGAAGCGGTTGTACGTGACTCCCATCTGCTGCACCCGCGTGTAGTTCGGCGTGCGCACGGGCCCGCCGAACGTGTCGGGCGCGCCGTACCCGGCATCGTCGATCAGGACGAGCAGCACGTTCGGGGCGCCTTCGGGGGCCTTGGGGCCGGGGATCATCGACCAGTCGGGCACGGAGTCCTTGAGGGTGCGGCCGGCGGTGCCGCCGAAGGCCCGGTCCGGGATCGGGAGCTTCGAGCGGTCGGGGCTGAACTTGTGCATCGCCTCGGCCAGCGTGTCCTTCAGCTCGAGGAGCAGCCCGTGCTCGTCGGTGTGGACGACGGACGTCGCGGGCGTGCCCGGCATGGCCTGCTCGATGGCCAGGCGGTCCTGACTGCGAGCCACGGCGATGATGCCGGCGGCGCCCGGCGGCAGCGCCTCGCCGATCTTCTCGCTGAGCGAGTGCTTGAGCCGATGGTCGGCGAACTTCCCGATCGCTCCGCCGGCCGCGGCCCCGACCGCCACCGCGGCGAGCAGCTCGGGCTGCAGCAGGCCAACCACGAGCCCGACCCCGGCGCCCCAGCCGAGCCCGTGGCGGCCCAGGTGGTCGCCGGTGCTGACGACGCTGACGTCGCCGTCCTCGTGGTGCTCGACGAGGATGACGCCGTCGACCTTGACCGTCCCCGCCTTGACGAGGGCCGTGACGGCGTCGAAGTCCTGCTTGGCGGCGCCGAGGTCCTGGTAGGCGCCCACGAGGACGTCATGGGAGTGGCTCATCGGGTCCTTTCACGGGGGAGGCGGCGGCAGTCGGCGCGAGTATGCCAGCCCGGAGCGGACGGGTGGATCAGGAGCTTCCGGGCCCGATCACGACACTCCGGAGCCGCCGCGGCGCCACGATGCCGGCAGGACCACGCCGGCGGGCCCGCCGCGCGATTGCGCTCGCGCCGGCCGCGCTGGGGAGAGAAGATGGCCCCGCCGATGGCCGCACCCGCCCGTCCCACCGCCGCCGAGTTCGCCGCCGCGCAGGCGTTGCTGGCCCCGTGGCGCGCGGTCACCGACCCGCGGATCGACGGCTACGAGCACCTGCCCGCCGACGGGCGCTACCTGCTGGTGGCCAACCACACGACGCTCGGCCTGTTCGACGTGCCCTTCCTCGTGCTCGGCATCCACGAGCACACGGGCGTCCTCGTCCGGTCGCTTGGCGAGCATCAGCACTTCCGGGTGCCGGGCTGGCGCGACCTGCTGAGCCGGTTCGGGACCGTCGACGGGTCGCGCGAGGCGACGCGGGCGCTCATGCGTGCCGGCCTGCCCGTGCTCGTGTTCCCCGGAGGCGGCCGCGAGGTCGCGCGGCGCAAGGGCGACTACTACCCGCTCGTGTGGCGCGAGCGGATCGGCTTCGCGCGCCTGGCCCTCGAGTTCGGCTACCCGGTCGTTCCCGTCGCCATGATCGGCGTGGACGACATGTGGGACGTCGTCGCCGACGCCGAGGATCCGCTGCTGGCGCCGGTCCGCGCGCTCGCTGCCCGCCTCGACATCGATCACGAGCTCATCTTCCCGGTGGTCCGCGGGCTGGGGCCGACGCCGGTGCCGCGCCCGCAACGAATCTATGGGCGCATCGGGACGCCGATCGACGCCCGGGACTTCGGCTCGGCCTGGGAGGACGCCGCCGGAGCGAAGGCGCTGCGCGACGCCACGGCGGGCGCGATCCGCGCGGAAGTCGAGGACCTGCTCGCCGAGCGCGAGGCCGACCCGGCCCGGCGCCTGGTCCCGCGCGTGCGCGGCGAGGTGCGACGGCTCACGCGCGCCCAGGCCACGGCGGCGCGCCATCTGCTCGACGGCCTGCGCCGCGACCGCTCCTCCGCCTAGGTCGTCTCGGGCGCGGCGGCGTCCGGACCCTCGATCGACAGCCGCGGCAGGCGCCGGTCGATCCATCCGGGCAGCCACCAGGCCCGGCGCCCCAGCAGGTACATCACCGACGGCACGAGGAACAGGCGGATGACGAACGCGTCGAGGAAGACCGCGGCGGCGAGGCCCAGCCCGAAGAGCTTGATCACGCGGTCGTCGCCGAGCATGAAGGAAGCGAAGACGCTGATCATGATGATGGCGGCCGCCGTGATGACCCGTCCGGTGAGCGCGAGCCCGTGGCGGACCGCGTAGCTCGCGTCGCGAGTGCGCTCCCACTCCTCGTGCATGCGCGTGACGAGGAAGACCTCGTAGTCCATCGACAGGCCGAACACGATCGCGAAGAGGAAGACCGGGAAGAACGACTCGATCGGCCCGGTCGTGTCGATGCCGATCAGCGAGACGAGGTTCCCGTCCTGGAAGACCCAGGTGATGACGCCGAGCGCCCCGCCGATGCTCAGGACGTTGAGGATCCCCGCCTTGATCGGGATCAGGACCGAGCGGAAGACCATCGCCAGCAGGAGCAGCGAGAGGCCCACGACGATCAGCACGAACGCGGGGAGCTTCGCCGACAGCGCGGAGCTGAGATCGGCCTGCGTGGCCGTCGCGCCGCCGATGCTCACCTGCAGGCCGTTTGCCGTGGCGACCGGCGGCACGACCTCGCCGCGCAGCCGGGCCAGCAGGTCCTGCGTGGCGTGGTCCTGGGGCTTGGTCGTGGGGAACAGCTCGAGGGTGGCGGTGTCGCCCGCCGGGTTCAGGCGCGGGCGGCTCACGGCGGCAACCCCGCGCTGCGCCCGCAGCGCGCCCGCGAGCCGCGCGAGCGCGGGCTGCGCGCCCGCACCGGGCGGCACCTCGGCCACGACGAGGAACGGGCCGTTGAAGCCGGGGCCGAAGCCCTCAGAGAGGTGGTCGTAGGCCAGGCGCGTGGTCTTGGACGGCGAGTCGTTGCCGGCGTCCCCGAAGCCGAGGTTCATGCCGAGGGCGGGCGAGGCGATCAGCAGCATCACGAGCAGCGTCCCGATCGCGAAGACGGCTGGGCGGCGCTCGACGATGCGGCTGAGCCGCGCCCACCCGCGCGGCTCCGCGTCGAGGTCCGGGAGGGACGCCGGCTTGATCCGGTGACCCCAGGACCCGAGCAGGGCCGGCAGGAGGGTCAGCGAGCCGATCATCGTGAGCAGGACGGCGAGCGCCGCGGCGACGGCGGGCCCGTTGAGGAAGCGGATCCCGAGCACGAGCATGCCGAGCAGCGCGATCACGACGGTCATGCCGGCGAACAGCACCGAGCGCCCGGCCGTGTCCATCGAGGTCAGCGCGGCCTCGCGCACGTCCGCGCCGCGCGCCCGTTCCCCGCGGAAGCGGTTGATGATCAGCAGCGCGTAGTCGATGCCGACGCCGAGCGCGATCATCACGGCGAGCTGCGGCGCGAAGTCGGCGATCGCCACGACCGATGTCGCCGCGGTCACCAGCAGCGTGCCGAGGATGATCGCCGAGAACGCGACGATCAGCGGCAGCGTCATGGCTCCCGCCGAGCCCAGGACGAATATCAGCACGACGATTGCGACGAGCACCCCGATGCCCTCCGCGGCGGACTGCTGGGGACGCTGGGCCCGCTGGATCGCCTGGCCGCCGAGGTTGACTTGCAGGCCCGCCGTGGCGCCGCTCCGCGCCACCTTCACGACCCGCTCGACGTCGGCCCGCGAGAGCTGATCGGCCGTCTTGGCGAACTGCACGGTGGCAAAGGCCGTGCGCCCGTCGCGGCTGATCGCGCCGGCGCCCGCATAGGGCGACTGCACACCGACGACGCTCGGCAGGCCCGCCACGCTGCGCACGACTCGCTGCACCTGGGCGCGCTGGGCGGGGTCGCGCAGCGTCCCGGCATTCGCGCGAAAGACGATCTGGCTCGCGTCGCCGGCCTGCTTCGGATAGCGCTGCTTCAGCAGGTCCAAGGCGCGCTGGGACTCGGAGCCCGGGAGCTTGAAGTCGGAGGAGAAGCTCCCGCCGGCGGCGCCGGCCAGCGCCCCCGCGCCGAGGATCGCCACGGCCCACAGGGCGTAGACGCGGCGGCGGCGATCGTGGGTCCACCGGGCGAGACGGCGCATCGCACCAGCCTACGGACCGGCCCGCTCGGGCCGTGCCGGCCCCGGGCGCCGGGACGCCCAATCTTCGATTTGGAATGATCGGCGCACGGCGAGCCCCCAGCGACGCGGAGGTCGGAATGTCGGAGCCCCAGGTCGAGGAGTCCATCCGCGAGGCGAACGCCGCGGTGCGGATGCGCCTGCCGTTCGGCAACCGCGAGGACTTCGACGACGCGCGCCGCGGGCACATCGCGCCGCTCTCGCAGCCGCTCGTCACCGCGACGGACGGGCGCGTCGTCTGGGACGGCGACGGGTGGGCGTTCCTCGACGGCGAGTGCCCGGACTGCGTCAACCCGAGCCTGTGGCGCCAGTCGCAGCTCAACGTCATCCACGGGCTGTTCGAGGTCTGCGAGGGCATCTACCAGGTGCGCGGGGCCGACCTCTCGAACATGACGATCGTCGAGGGCGACGAGGGCGTGCTCGTCATCGACCCGCTCATCTCGACCGAGACGGCGGCCTCGGCGCTCGCGCTGTACCGGGCCCACCGGGGCGATCGCCCGGTCACGGGGCTGCTGTACACGCACAGCCACGTCGATCACTTCGGCGGCTCGCGCGGCGTGGTCGATCAGGCGGACGTCGACAGCGGCCGCGTCCCGGTCATCGCCCCCGAGGGCTTCCTCCACCACGCCGTGAGCGAGAACGTCTACGCCGGCGGCGCGATGATCCGCCGCGCGACGTACATGTACGGCCCGCTGCTCGAGAAGGGCGCGGCCGGACACGTGGGAACCGGGCTCGGGCAGGGCACGTCGACCGGCACGATCACGCTCATCCCGCCGACGGTCGAGATCACCCGCACCGGCCAGGAGCTGACCGTCGACGGGATCCGGATGGTCTTCCAGATGACCCCGGGGACCGAGGCGCCGGCTGAGATGAACTTCCTGTTCCCGGACCGCCGCGCGCTGTGCATGGCCGAGAACGCGACGCACAACCTGCACAACGTCCTCACGCTGCGCGGCGCGCTCGTGCGCGACCCCCGCGTGTGGGCGTCCTACCTCGACGAGGCGATCGTGCTGTTCTCCGGCCAGGCCGACGTCGTCTTCGCCCAGCACCACTGGCCCCGGTGGGGCGCCGAGCGCATCGAGGACTTCCTCGCCAAGCAGCGGGACCTGTACGGCTACATCCACGACCAGACGCTGCGGCTGCTCAACCAGGGCTTCGTCGCGAGCGAGATCGCCGAGCGCCTCGAGCTGCCGGAGAGCCTCGAGCAGGAGTGGCACTGCCGCGGGTACTACGGATCGGTGAGCCACAACGTCAAGGCCGTCTGCCAGCGCTATGTCGGATGGTTCGACGGCAACCCGGCGCACCTGTGGCCGCATCCGCCCGAGGCCGCGGCGGCCCGCTACGTCGAGCTGGCCGGGGGCGCGGACGCGCTGCTCGGGCACGCCCGGCGGGCGTTCGGCCGCGGCGACTTCCGCTGGGTCGCCGAGGTCGTCAACCATCTCGTGTTCGCCGATCCGGAGAACGACGACGCCCGCGAGCTGCAGGCCCGCGCGCTCGAGCAGCTCGCCTACGGCGCCGAGAACGCGACGTGGCGCAACTTCTTCCTGATGGGGGCCCGCGAGCTGCGCAGCGGTCCCGCTGGATCGGCCGTGTCGCTCGCCCCGGACTTCGTCGCGAGCCTGGAGGACGGCCAGCTCTTCGACGCGATCGCGATCCAGCTCGACGGACCGCGCGCCGCCGACCGGTCGATGACGATCGCCTGGCACTTCACCGACACCGAGCGCGACTACGCGCTGATCCTCGCCAACGGCGTGCTCCGGCATCGGGCCGGAGCGCCCCAGGCCGAGGCCGACGCGACCGTCCGGATCAGCCGCACGGCGTTCAATCGGCTCATCGCCGGCGCCGCGCAGCCGCAGGACCTCGTCGCAGACGGCGAGCTCACGATCGAGGGGAATGCGGGCCTGTTCGGGGAGCTGCTGGGGCTGCTCGACCCGCCGGATCCGAACTTCGCGATCGTGACGCCCTGAGGCGGGCGGAGCCCCGCCACGCGCGGGCCGGCAGACGAGCCCGTGGCGCGACGCTGACATCCGCGGTGTCGCCGCGACGACAGACGCCGGGCCCGGAGCCGCGGATGCTGTGGCCATGACCTCCACCGCACTCCGCATCGCCCTCGCCGTCGCCGTCGCCGTTGCCGCCCTCGCGCCCGCCACGGCCGGCGCCCAAGCCGTCGGCCCGGGATCCTCCGGCGGCGGCAGCGGCGGCCGCCCCTGCGAGACCTCGCCGGGCACCACCGTCGAGGACGGCTACGTCAGCACCTGGAAGACGAAGTACATGCGCGGCAGCGTTACGTGCACCGACGGCACGCTGTGCACGTCGACCGGCACGCTGCAGGGCGACAACAAGACGATGGTCTGGCACTACGAGTGCACCGACGCCAACGGCCAGACGTTCCGCACCGTGAAGCGCTGCACGACGCGGAGGCGGGTGACGCGGTGCTGGGTGATCTCGCGCATCCAGTCTGTCGTGTCGCCCGCAGGCACGGCGCCCGTGACGGCTGCGCCCGCCGCCGCCGGCGCCGGACCGTTCCCTGCTGGCGCGACCGAGGCCGGCGGCGCTGCGCCGAAAGCCATCGGCACGCTCGGCGTCCGGGTCGTCGCCGCCGGCTGACGGCGGCGGCTGCGGCTGTCAGCCGGGATCGGCCGGCGGCCTCCCGGGGCCGGCCCCCCGGGCGCCCGCTCCGATCAGCAGCCGCGCCGCTCGAACTTCGCCTTCGTGGTGTACGAGCCCTTCGGGAGGTACGGCCCCATGACGGCGGCCTCGTCACCCGGTCTCACCGTGCGCTGGATCGCCTGCTTGAAGGACGGGGCGGGCAGCATGTTGCGCACGATCAGGAACCCGTCGTTCCTGTGGCCGGCCCCATCGCCGTTCTTGGGCCAGGGCACGAAGGCCACGCCGCACTTCGCGGTGGCGTTCTTCGGCCGGTCGGCGGCGAGGCTCGACACGATCGTGTAGTTGCGGTGCCGGTCGACCGGCACCTGCACGTCGTAGACGCACCCAGCGCCCTTGGTCGTGAACACCGACTCGTTCTGGCAGATCGACCAGTAGCGCAGCTGTCCGCGACCCATCGTCCGCGTGCCGGTGCCCGTCCGAGGCGTCGTCGGCAGCTTGCCGGTGAGCACGAGGACCGGGCCGGCCGGGAAGCCCCGGTTGACGAACGCCGAGATGTAGGTGTTGTCGATGTTGCTGTACTGGCCGCCGATGCGGGCGGGGTTGGCCGGGCAGATCCCCTGGAATCCGCAGGTGATGGAGTACGCGGTGTTGTAGAACGCGCGGAACACCGGCGTGGCTGCGGACGGGAACGTCGGCGCGGCGCCCGGGGGCGAGCGGAGCAGGGCGTACTGGGCGCCGGGGAGCGTGGTGAGCGGGGGCGGGCCCTGCGTGGCCTGCAGCGTGTTGCAGGCCGCCTGCCCGGTCTGCACGGAGCCGTCGGCCAGGTGCAGCTCGGGCACCGGGAGGCCGACGCCGCCCGTCAGCTCGCGCTGCTTGAACGAGTCCGGGACATAGACGCGCAGGGCCAGGACCTGCCGCTCCTGGCCGGCCACCCCCGCGTACAGGGTGTTCGGGGCGCGCGTCCCGCTGGGCACCGGCTCGTTGCGCATCGTGACCGTGTAGGAGCGCCGCACGGCGTCGCGGCGCGCCCCCGGGAGGAACGGATTCGTCGAGCCGCGGTCAGGCTTCGTGCTGACGTCATTGAGCGCGTCGACCGGACCGTGGGTGGCGACGTTGTAGACGTTGAGCGACTGGTACCGCGCATGGGCAAACCGGCCCTTCAGCACGATCGTGGACCCGGCCGGCATGATCACCGAGGCGTTCCAGTACACGGCGCCGCTGTCGGGGAAGGCATAGTTTCGCGCCGGGTCTGTGTCGAACTTCGACGCCATGCGGTTGCCCCAGAAGCAGGTGGTCTGAGGGAAGGCGGCCGTCCGCGGGGACGCAGCGGAGCAGCGGCGGGCGTCGCGACCGTGGCCGCGGCGGCAGCCACGCCGGCCAGGACGGCGCAGCCGAGGCGCGCGCGGCGCGCGGATCTGCTGGTGACGAGGGTCCGGCGGCGGTGTGACATGGGTTCTCTCCTTCGTGACCTCAGCCCACCGTATCGCCCGCCGGCGGCGGCTTGCATCCGCCTCGGGATGAACTCGCCAGGGTGAGGCGGAGGTCAGCGCAGCGCACCGGGGCCGTCGTAGGAGCAGGACGGCGGACCGGCAGTGGAGCCAGCCGGGATCGAACCGGCGACCTCCTGCTTGCAAAGCAGGCGCTCTCCCATCTGAGCTATGGCCCCGCGGGGCGGAGTGTAATCCGGGCAGGCCGTCGTTCGGCGAGCCGCAGGCCGCGCGGCTGTCGCGCACTCCGGTTCCAGAAACGGCTCGGGAGCGCCCGCGGACGGGCGCTCCCGATGCGTCCTTGCCCTCCGAGGCAAGTTCTGATTGTCCGGTCGGCGCCGTGGGCGCCGGCCTGACACCGTGTTCGGCCCGCGACGGCCCCCTCCCGAGGCTCCGGCCAGCGACGTCGAACAGGCGTCCAGGCGCCCGCTACAGGCGCAGCGTGCCGTCGATCACGACGACCGCATCGCCCGAGACGCGCGGGCGCGGGGCGGCGTCGGCGGGGTTGGCCTGCACGCGCAGAGCGCTGGGGCGGCCCATCTCGACGCCCTGGGCGATCTCGAGTCCCGCGCAGCCGGCCCGCACGGCGAGGAAGGCACCGAGCGGGCCGGCGGCCGAGCCGGTGGCCGGGTCCTCGCCCATCTCGGCCGAGTCCGAGAACGCCCGCGCCTTCGCGATCCCGGCGGCGGGGTCGGCCCACGCGAGGTAGAGCGTGAGCGCCCGCTGCGGCTGGAGGAGCCGCCGGATGGCCGCCCAGTCGGGGTCGGGGCGCGCGAGCCACCCGGCGTCCGCCAGCGGCACGAGGAGGTGCGGCGCGCCGGTCGAGACGAACTGCGCCGGCAGGCCGGGATGGATCGCCTCGGCCGGAAGGCCCAGGACGCCGAGCGCCGCCTCGGCAGCGACCTCGGGGCCGAACTGCGCGGGCTCCTGCACCATCGAGGCCGTCGCGCCGTCTCCGTCGAGCCGGACCGAGATCGGCTGCAGGCCGGCCGGCGTCTGCTGCACGAACTCGGCGCTCGCGAGCCCGCGCCGCCGGGCGACGGCCACCGCGGTCCCGAGCGACGGATGCCCGGCGAACGGCAGCTCCTCCTCCATGTCCCAGATGCGGTTGCGATAGTCGGCGCCGGCCGCGGTCGCCGTCTGGACGAACGTCGTCTCCGACAGCCGCGTCTCGCGCGCGAAGCGCAGCATGTCCGCCTCCGGGATCGCGTCCGCCTCGTGGACGACCGCGAGCGGGTTGCCGGCCAGCGGCGTGTCCGTGAAGACGTCGAGGAGGGTGTACGGGTGGGCCGCCATCAGCGCGCGCCGGGCGACAGCGGACTCCGGGTGCCTAGAAGTCGAAGTCGCGCGGGGGCTTCTGCTCGAACCACAGGCGGTCGTGGTCCGGCGTCTCCTCGAGGAAGTCGGGCGTCTGCTCGAGCACGTCCTCGGCGCCGGTCGGCGGGCCGGCCTCGCCGTCCTCCTCCTCAGCCGGGGCGGGCCGGGGCGGCGGGGCCGCGCCGGCGGCAGCCGGCGGCGGGGCGGGAGCGGCAGGCGGGGCCGCCCGCTCGGCGGCGTCCTCGTCGGCGAACAGCTCCTCGGCGTCGAAGGCCGACGTGTCCCCGGGGCCGGCGGGCTCGTCCTGAACGGCGGGAGCCGGCGCTTCCGCCTCGGCAGGCGCCGCGGCAACGGGCGGGTGGCTGTCGCGGACGTACTCCTCGGCGGTGTCGGCGAACAGCTCGTCCTCGTGGGGCCCGCCCGCGACCGGCTCCTCGGCGGCGGCCGGCTCCTCGTCGACCGGGGGCGCGACCTGCGTCGCCTCGGCCTCGGACTCGAAGTCGAAGAACCCGGCAGACGGCGGGCCGCCCAGCTCGGGCGCGCCCGGCTCACCCGGCGCGAGCGCCGGATCGGCGAAGCCGGCGTCGGCGAATTCGGCTTCGGCGGCCTCGGGCTCGGCCAGCCCGACCGCTTCCCCGCCTCCGGCTGCCTCGCGAGTCGCCGGGCTCAGCGCCTCGCGCTCCTGCTTGGCTACCTCGGTCGGATCGGCGCCGTGCTTGCGCTTGAGCTCCAAGTGCTCGCGGATCGCGTCCTCGAGAATCCCCATGGGCAGGCACAGCCTAACGCGCCCGACGGGCGGCGTGCCGCCCAATCGCCGAGCCGGTACGATCGGGGCCCGCCGCACCCGCAGTTCACGGGGCTATAGCTCAGTTGGGAGAGCGCCTGGATCGCACCCAGGAGGTCGGGGGTTCGAGTCCCCCTAGCTCCACTTCCCGGACCGTGGCCGAGTCGCCACTGCCGCCACCAGGGACCGTCTCGTGTCATCTTGACCGAGGCATTTCGGGCGAATAGGCTCGCCGGGCTGCGGGGATGCAGCCAGCCGGGGCGGGCGTCGCCGCTCATCGATCGGGGGTTTCGTTGGCTGTCGGACGCAGGACGCTGGTGTCGGTGGCGGCCTCGGGCTGGATCGGCATCGGGCTCGCGGCCAGCGGCGCGGCGGCTGCCGAGGCCGGACCGGCGCGCGCGGCGGGCCCGGTCGGCTCCCCGATCCGGTGGGGCGTGTGCGATCCGCCCGGCGCGCGGCTGCAGTGCGCGCGGGTCCGGGTGCCCCTGGACTGGGACCAGCCGCGGGGGCGCACGATCGTCCTGGCGGTCATTCGCCACCTGGCCAGCAAGCCCGCCGAGCGGATCGGCACGCTGTTCACCAACCCGGGCGGGCCGGGCGACACGGGCGTCGGCCTGGTGCAGGGCGATCCCGACGGGCTCGACGCGCTCGGCGGCGGCCGCTTCGACGTCGTGAGCTGGGACCCGCGCGGCACGCACGCCAGCACCCGGGTGCACTGCTTCCGCGACCGGCGCAGCGAGGAGCAGTTCTGGGCCGGCGCGGCCTTCCCCCGCACGAGAGCCGAGGCGGGCCGGGTGCAGAGCCGGGGGGCCGCCCTGGCCCGGCGGTGCGGCGAGGTCAGCGGCTGGCTGCTGCCGCACATCTCGACCGCCGACACCGCCCGGGACATGGACCACCTGCGGGTCCTGGTGGGCGACCCGAAGCTCACCTACCTCGGGCTCTCCTACGGCAGCTACCTCGGCCAGACCTACGCCAACCTGTTCCCGCGCCGGGTGCGGGCGATGCTGCTCAACGGCATCGTCGACGCGACCCGGTACGCGAAGAGCGCCGAAGCGCGGACGGCCGCCTTCGCCGGCTCGGCTGACGAGGTGTTCGGCCAGTTCCTCGCGCTCTGCGGGCGGGCGGGGCCGCAGCGGTGCGCGCTGGCCGGCGGCGGGCAGACCCCGCGGGCGCGCTGGGCGCAGCTGCTCGCGCGCCTGAAGCGCGGGCCGATCGCGGCGCCGGGCGGCTCCGGCACGAGGCTCGTGCGCCAGGAGCTGACCTACGGCGACCTGCTGACCTCGCAGTTCGAGCCGATGCGGGCTCCCGTGTCGTGGCCGCTGAACGCCGCGAACCTGGCCGCCGCACTGCGCGGCGACGGATCGGCGCTCGAGAACGGGGCCAGCGGCTCGCTCTCGCCCGCCGGCTGGGGCGGCGCGTCGACCTCGGCCGCGATCCAGTGCGCCGACGCGCCCGCCAGCCGGCCGCCACGGGCGTGGCCGCAGGTGTTCGCGGCACTGCAGCGGGCCGGCCTGCTCCAGGGAGCGGCCCACTTCACGTGGGAGTGGGCGCCCTGCGCGTCGTGGCCGGTGCGGGGCCAGGACAGCTACCGCGGGCCGTGGAACGCCCGGACCCCGAACCCGATCCTGCTGGTCAACGAGCGCTACGACCCCAACACCGGCTACGCCAACGCCGTGCATGCGCAGCGCTACCTGGGCAACGCCGTCCTGCTCACCCACGCGGGCTACGGCCACCTCTTCGCCCAGGACCCCAGTGCGTGCGTGGAGACGGCGATGGTCGAGTACCTGACGACGCTGGTCACGCCGCCGCGGGGCACGGTCTGCCAGTCCGAATCGAAGCCCTTCGCTCCGGACTTCCGCGGCCCGTAGCGTCAGCCGGCCTTGCGCGGGTGCGCGATGCGGACGTCGACCCGCTGGCGGTCGGCCGAGGTCCACGTTTCGTCGCGGCACCCCGGGATCCTCAGCTTGATCTGGTCCGGCACGCCGCCGCTGCCCTCGGTCAGCGTGATGGCGACGAGCTTGCCCGCCGTGCAGTGCGGGTCGTTCGAGCTCGTCAGGTGGCCGTTGAGGAACAGGCTTCGGCGCCGGTTGGCGCCCAGCGACCCGAAGCTGCCCTCGAGGAGCTTGGCCCGGAGCTCCAGCTTTGGCCCGCCGGGGATTTCGTCGAAGCTGAACACCGCCGAGCCGGGCGCCGCGATCCCGCGCCGCCCGTTGCTCTCCCCGGCCGACGGGAACGAGTCCCACACGAGCGTTCCCGCCCCGCCGGTCTGCGTGCTGATCGTGGAGTGGCCGTCCGGCCGCCCGCGCTGCGTGAAGCGAAACCCGGCCGAGAACGCCGGGTCCGTCTTGCGCCCGTGGAGGCGGTGGTGGGTCGTGCAGTTCTCGGGAAGGAAGCACGCCTTCCAGAACCCTCCGCGCTCGGCCTCATCGCCCTTGCGGTACAGGAGCATCGGGTAGCAGGCGCTGCCCTTCGCGCCGGGCACTTCGAGGCTGTACGGGCCGAGCCAGCACGGCTGCAGCGTGGCGCTGTCCTGCCCGGTCGGGTAGCCCTTGATCGTCACCCAGCCGTGCTTCGGCCAGCGCCACATCCCCCGCAGCAGCCAGCCGTACCGGCACCGGCCGTACAGCTCGCAGGTGCTCGTCTCGGCGCCGGTGCGGTCCCAGGTGGCCGCGCTGTAGCTGAGGTCGTACCAGTACAGCTGCCCGAAGTTGCCGTTCCACAGCCCCAGCCACGCCGCGGCACCGGGCGGCGGCTGGCGGGCGCCGGCCGCCGGCGCGAGCACCGCGAGCGCGACGGCGGCCGCGGCCAGGGCCCGCACCGCCGCGGCAGCCGCCGGGCGCATCGTCAGCCGCGGCTCCGCGTTGCCTCGCGCGTCCCCCCGTAGGCGCCGAGGTTGCGCCGGCCGCCGTTGGGCCGGGGCTCCGGGCCGACCGGCGAGGCCGGGTTCGCGGCGTCGATCGCCCGGCTGCCGCGCGCGAGATGGAAGTCGCCCCGGGCCGGATTGGCAAACCCCGGGGATCCGGAGAACAGGCCGGCGCCGCGGCGGACGTTCGGGGTCGTGCCGCTGACGAGGCTCCAGGCGATCGTGCTCGGCGGGGGCTTGGGCAGGTCGGCGCAGTCGGTGCAGACGTAGATCTGCGACGCGCCGCCGTTGCCGGTGATGATGCTGTTCGTGATCGCGATCCGGGAGCCGCCCTCGGTGAAGATCGCGGAGCCCCGCTGCTCGCGCGGGCAGGCGTGGCCGGTGATCGTCACGTTCTCGAGCGTCGCCACCGAGCCGGTGGGGACGATGCCCGTGCCATCGACGTAGAGGGCCGCGCCGCCGGCGCTCCCGCAGGCGTTGCCGTGGAACAGGTCGCCGACGATCCGGGCCGCGGCGTCCTCGTCGATGAAGAGCCCGCTGCCGATCGACGGGGCCCGGTTGCCGGTCCAGCGGTTGGCCTCGAAGCTCACCCGCGGCGTGGGGCTGCCGGGGCCGAAGAAGATGGCGCCGCCGCCCCAGCCGTAGCCGGCCTGGTCGCCGATGCGGTTGGCGCGGATGAGGTTGCGGCGGACGGTGATCCCCGGGCCGCCGAGGTACAGGCCGCCGCCGTGGTCGCCGCCGGCCCGGTTGCCCTCCACGAGGTTGCCTTCGATCAGGCCGGGAACCCCGACCGCCAGGCCGGCGCCGCGGATCGCGCGGTTGCCGCGGAAGATGTTCCCCCGCACGGTGACCGAGCTGCCCGGGAGCGAGCTGCTCACGTCGAGGCCGCCGCCGAGCGTGGCGCAGTTGCAGGTGCGGAAGTCCTGGCTGTCGTCGTTGCCCCGGATCAGGTTGTTCACGATGGCGACCCGGCGCGACTCCGACACGCGGATCCCGGACCCCCGGGCATTGCGGTCCTGGTCGAGCGGCGCGCGGCCGCCGGTGATCGTGAAGCCGTCGACGGCCGAGTTGCGCGCCTCGCTGAGCGTGACGACCGTCCCGCCGCGCCGCCCGTCGATCACGGTCGGCGTCCGGGCGGGGCTGCGCCGCTGGAAGCCCGCCGCGAACCCGCCGCGCAGCGTGAGCTGCTTCCCCGACACCGTGACCCGCTCCCGGTAGGTGCCGGCCTGGACCTGGATCGTGTCCCCGCTTCGCGCCGCGGCGACGGCCGCCGAAATCGTCCGGTACTTCCCGGACGGCCCGACGCAGCGGACCGGGCCGCCGCAGCGCGCGCCGGCCGCGCCGCCCGCGCGATCCGGGACGAAGCTCGACGGCGGCGGTGCGAGCACGGCGTGCGCGGGCTCAGCGGCGGCGATCGCCGCGACCATCACGAGGCACGGAGTGAGCTTGGACAGCATCAGCGGTCGGCGCGTGAACCCGGCAGCCGGCGTTCGGCGTCGCGACACCACATCACGTCCGGCCGGGCCGCGCAACCCTCGAACGTGGATCAGCGAGCGGCCGGGCGCGCTGGCGCCAGCACCGTGCGCGGGCCGCCCGGGCTCACGCCGTTGCGCGCAAGGATCTGTCTGCGCCTCACTGGGCCGGCCGTCAAGGCCCCTCGGCCGTCCCCTCGTCCTCGAGATCCACGCACACGACGGTCTTGGTGTCGTGCCACACGAACACGACGGTTCCGGGCTCGTGTTCCACTTCGTCGGGAGCCGGCAGGCCGGCGTCGGCGAGCAGCGTGCGCATGCGACGCTCGGCGTCCAGGCGGCGGTCGGAGGTCATGCACCGAGCGTGCCGGACGACGCGCAACGCGTGACGCGCCGTTCGTGCCGAATCTGCGGACGAGCGCGCACGCCCGGCCTGGCGTCGCGCGACTGATCCGCCACCCCGGCCCCCACGAAGACTCACCTCATAGAGCGGGCACGCGCCACACCCGCGCGGCCAAACCCCCAACCGCCAGGAGGCGTTCATGGCACTCGGCATCTACTTCCCGGTCAAGGGCATGACCCCCGACCGCTACGCCGCCGTCCACCGGGACCTCGCGGCGGCCGGCCTCGAGCACCCGGCCGGCCGGACCTTCCACGCAGGCTCGCGCGTCGGCGACGAGATCCACGTCTTCGACGTCTGGGAGTCCGAGGAGACGTTCCGGGCCTTCGGCGAGCACCTGATGCCGATCCTGGTCGCCAACGGCGTCGAGCCGGGCGAGCCGCGCGTGGGCGAGATCGAGCTGCTCGTCAGCCCGGACTGACCTGAGGACTGCCGGGGGGCGCCACGCCCCTCAGCCGTCCAGCCCGCCCAGGAATCCCAGGAGCCGCTCGTGGAACGCGGGCGCCGCTTCCCGATGAGGCCAGTGCCCGGCGCCCGGGGCGACGAGCACCTCGCAGTCGCCGTCGAAGCCGTCGCGCGACCGCTCGAAGGCCTCGGGCGCGATCAGGTCCGCCGTGCCGCCGACGATCAGCCCCGGCTGGGCGATCTGGTCGGGCTCGCCGGGCTTCAGCGCGCGGTAGTAGCCGAGCGCGGCGTCCAAGACCCGCTGGTCGGCAAACGCGGCCTTCGCGTGCGCGACGCAGGCGTCCCGGTCGGGGCCGTTCCAGTTCGGGGCCCAGCGGCGGTACAGCGCCTCGACGTAGGCGAAGTCGCGGCCGCGCACCAGCGCGGGCCCGGTCGGCAGCCGCAGCGTCACGAAGTGACGGGCCCGCCACAGCAGCGCCGGGGAGCGCTCGATCGCCCGCGGGTGCGGGATCGCGACCGCCCCGATCGCCCGCACCCGCTCCGGGAACGCCGTCGCGGCACGGAAGGCGATCGCCGCACCCCAGTCGTGGCCGACGACCGCCGCCTGGTCGGCGCCCAGCGCGTCGAGCAGGCGAGGCACGTCCTCGGCCAGCTCGATGCCGGTGTAGCCGCGGCCGGGCACGATCGTGTCGGGGTGGTAGCCGCGCAGGTACGGGACGACGGCGCGGAAGCCGCCGGCGACCAATGCGTCGCGCGTTGCCGCCCAGCCGTGGGGCGTGTCCGGGAACCCGTGCAGCAGGAGCACGAGCGGGCCCGTTCCGGCGTCCTGCGCGATGAAGGTCTGCCCGGCTGCCGCGATCGGCTGGAAGGCCGGCTCTCCGGTGGTCACGACTCGCGCCGCGGCGCGTAGCGGTGGTGCAGCATTAGCGCGTTGCCATCGGGATCGGCGAAGAACGCCATGTGGCAGACCCCGGTGTCAAACGTGTCGCCGCCGAACGTCACCCCCTGCTCCTCGAGCGCCGCCCGGGCGGCTGCGACGTCGTCGACCCGGAGCGCGAGCGCGTTGGGGTTGGGCTGGAACGGCAGGCCCATCGCCTCGGACTCGTGGACGTTGAGGGTCAGGTTCCCCGTCTCGAACTCGGCGAAGTGGCGCTCGGGCATGTGAACCGAGCACGGCAGGCCGAGGGTCGTGCCGTAGAACGCGACCGCCGCCTCGAGGTCGCGGGTGGGCACCGGCATGAAGTCGACGTGGGTGACGAGCTGATCGGTGGCGGGCATGGCGCTCCTCGGATGGCGGCCGGACGGTTCGTTCGCGCAGGCTAGCCCCCGCTGGGGCTCGGCGCGCTTCAGCGGCGAAACCCGCCGGGCACGCGGACCGCGACCCGCCGCGGCCGGCTGAGCGCCAGGAACGGACGGCAGAACCCGACGAAGGCGCGCACCCCGGCATCGGAGAGGTGCAGCCCGTCGCCGCTGAACCAGCCGGGATGCCCGGCGTGGTCGCGGACCCAGTCGAGCACGCGCACACGCCGCGGCCAGCGGCGGCCGGCGGCGCGAATCACCCGCGCGTCCCGGCCGGGGCGTGGCGTCACGAGGATGAGGATCCGTCGCGGCCCCAGGATGCGCAGCGCCCGGACGATCGATGGCATGCGCACCCCGGCGTTGGCGCCGAGGTGAACGAGCACGACCTTGGCCAGGCGGTGCTGGCGGCGCAGACGGGCCAGCAGCGCGAGGCCCTCGTCCCACTGCCGGCAGCCGCGCGCGTTGGCCTCGAAGCCGATCCGGGCCAGCGGCCGGACCGCGAGCAGCATCGTCGAGTCGCCGATCGCCAGCGGCGGGCGGTGGGCGGGGCTCTGCCGGCCGGCCGGCGCCCGGTGCACGACGCCGCCGCAGGCAGCCCGGGCCGGCGGCGCCAGCCCGGCGAAGGCGACCGCGACGGCGGCTGCCACGCCAGCGGCGATGGCCAGCGGTGCGCGCCACGGCTCCCGGAGGGCGGTCACGGCGGGCATCCTACGGGCCGGATCCGCATCCGGGCCTGCGCTTACGCTGCGTCCGCGATGTCCGCGAGCGAGCCCTGGCCGGTCGACCTCCTCACGACGGAGTACGTGATCTCCGGCGACATCGCCGCCCCGGCGCGCGAGTGGGCCTGGGCGTACTTCCAGCCCGTCGAGAAGGGCCCGGCCCGGACGCTCGACGTGGAGGTGAGCGCCGCGGCCGCCACGGGCGCCCGCCAGGCGCCGCCCCTCGCGGGCACCCTCGCCTCGTTCGGCTTTGGCACCGCGCTCGTCGCCCTGATCCCCCGCGGCCCGGCGACGCTGGCGATCTGGGAGGAGTGGAACGGCAAAGCCGGGGGCGTGCCCGCCGAGGTGCTCGTCGGCCCGTACGCCCTCGTCGGCTCGGTGGCCACGCCCGACGGGACCCTCGGCAGCGCGATGCTCAACAGCGTGCTCGCGGTGCGGGACGCGACGGTGACGCGGATCGACGGCGCCGCAGCCGCGCCGATCGCCGCGCCGCGCGCCATCGTGGCCACCGGCTTCGTGCACACAGGCGCCGTGGCACGCTAGCCCGGATCGGGCGGCCGTAGTTGCCGCCGCGGAGCCGCCTCGCCCTACGGTTGCCCGCCGGACTGGGGACTGCCACCCTGAACGCATGTCCACCACCGCGATCGTCATCGTGGCCGTTGCTGCCGTCCTCCTCATCGCGCTGGCGATCAGCGCGATCCGCATCGTGCGCGAGTACGAGCGGGTCGTCGTCTTCCGGCTCGGGCGCTTGCGCGGAGCGCGCGGCCCCGGGCTGGTCCTCGTCATCCCGCTCATCGAGCGCACCCGCTGGGTGAACCTCCAGATCGCGACCGCCGACATCCCGCCGCAGGACCTCATCACCAAGGACAACGTCACCGTCCGGGTCGAGGCCGCCGTCTTCTACCGCGTGACCGATCCGGTCAAGGCGGTCGTGGCCATCCACGACTACGAGCACGGCATCCTGCGGATCGCCCAGACGACGCTGCGGGCCACGCTCGGCCAGCACGAGCTCGACGACCTGCTCGCCAACCAGGCGGCGATCAACACGCTGCTCGAGCAAGTCATCGACGCCGCGACCGAGCCGTGGGGCGTGAACGTCGTGAAGGTCGAGACGAAGGACGTCGGGCTGCCGCAGGAGATGAAGCGCGCGATGGCGCGCCAGGCCGAGGCCGAGCGGGAGCGGCGGGCCAAGATCATCGCCGCCGAGGGCGAGTTCCAGGCCGCCGAAAAGCTGTCGCAGGCCGCCGAGGTCATCGCGCGCGAGCCCGGCACGCTGACGCTGCGGACGCTCCAGACGCTGGCCGAGGTCGCCGTCGAGCACAACTCGACGCTGGTGCTGCCCATCCCGATCGACATCTTGGACGCCATCCGCGGCGGCACGCGGGCGGCGGACGCCGGCGCGGCCGCGCGCGACCTGGTCGCGCGGCGGACGCCGCCGGGCTGAGCCCGTCCGCGCGACGGACACCGCCGGCCTGAGGCCGCCGCTCAGGCGGCGGCCGGCACGGGCAGCGCCCCGAGCTGGGCCAGGACGCCGAACAGGTCCACGACGTTCCAGTGCTCGATGATCCGGCCGTCGGCGAGCCGGACGACGTCCATGACGGCGATCTCGATGTCCCGCCCGGTCGCGGGCACACCAAGGAACTCGCCGATGTGCGTGCCCCGGAAGACCTTGTGCGTCATCACGATGTCGTCGGCAGCGGCCATGTGCACGATCGCCGCGCGAAAGCCGGCCAGCGCCGTGCGGAAACCATCGAACTGCTGGCGCACGCCGTCGGGCCCAGCGGCGATGCCGGGCGGCAGGCTGCGGTCGACGAAGTCCGGATGCATGGTCTCTGCGAACACGCGGTCGTCGCCGCCGGTCTGGTACTCGTCGATGAAGCGGCTCACGATGGCCAGGTTGCGCTCGGATGACACGTTCGCTCTCCTCGGGCTCGGTTGACGCCAGGAAGCGTTGCGCGCGCCAGAGGCCCGCGCATCGGTAGACCTACCAGTCTCGCCGCGCGCGTCAGAGGACCAGGCCGTGCTCCATCGCGAACAGCGCGGCGCCCGCCCGGGTCGAGACACCGATCTTCGCGTAGACGTCCTGGACGTGGCGCTCGGCAGTGCGCCGTGACACGACCAGGCGCGCCGCGATCTCCGGGTTTGACAGGCCGGCGGCGACGAGGCGCAGCACTTCGGCCTGGCGGCCGGTGAGCCCGGCGGGGTAGGTCGGCCGCGGCGGCGGGCTGCCAGCCGCTGCGACGACGGCGCGGACGGCATCGCCGTCCAGGCGGCCGGCATCGCGATCGGCGACGAGAAGGGCAGCCCCCTCGTCGGCCGAGCGCGCCTGGCGGTGCGGGCGGGCCTGCGTCATGGCGTGAAGCGCGTCCGCCGCCGCGAGGATGCGGGCCGGCATCGGGATCGCCGGGCCCCGCGCCTGACGGTGGTACCCGGAGCCATCGAGGCGCTCGTGATGCATCCCGACGATCGGCGCCAGGGGCGCGAGGCGGCCGCAGCGGTCCAGGACCCGCTCTCCGTAGTAGGCGTGCAGCCGCACCCGCTCCCAGTCCTCCTCGGTCAGCGCGCTCGGCTTCTCCCAGATCCCGTTCGGGATCGCCGCACGGCCGATGTCGTGCAGGAGGCCGGCACGCCGAACGGCGACGGCATCGGCGTCGGGCAGGCCGAGGCGGCGGGCCGCGGCCTCGGCCAAGGCCGCCGTGCCTGCTGCGTGCCCGTGAAACCACGGGGACTTGAGATCGACCGCCGCGCCGAACGCGGCGCACACCTCGTCGATCCCGGCTCCACGCACCGTGCGCACGGGCGGCGGCTCGGCCGCGCGCGCGGCGGACAGCGGATCGGCGGCCTCGAGTTCCCCGATCAGCTCGGGCGCGCGCGCGCAGAACGCCGCCGCGACGTCCGCGTCGAGCGCAGCGCCAGCCCGCTCCGCGACCACCGCGGTCGCCGCCTCCGCGCCGCCGAGCCCGTCGAACAGCGACGCCACAGCGGCTACGTGCGTGATGCGCACAGCGAGCGGCACGTCGTCGCCACTCAGCCCAGCCGGGCCGCCGCGCCCGTCGGGCTGCTCGAACATCGCACCGAGCGCCTGAGCCACTGCCTCGCCCAGCCCGATCCGGCGGGCGATCATCGCCGCCACCTCGCAGTTGGCCCGCATGTACCCGTCGGTGATCGAGCGGGCCCGGGCCACGGCGGTGCCGGCGGCCCGCAGGCGTGTGAAGGCCCCCGCTTTCGGGGCGAGATTGGGCAGGTAGGCCGTGACGATCGACCGGGGGCTGGTGAAGTCCGTCCGCAGGGAGGCGGCCTTCACCGCGATCTCGTCGCCGCCGAGCCGGGCCGCCGCCTCGTGGGCGTAGGCCGTGCATCCGAGATGCTGGAGCAACGAGGCGTAGTAGACCGCGCCCGGATCGGGCGCCGCGAGCTCCTCGGCCAGGCGGGCGGCCAGGATCGATGTGCGCGCCGCCTCGCCAGGCTCGAGCCCCATCCCGAGGTCGGCGACCCGGGAGAGGCCAAGGAGGATCTCGGCGAGCCGGAGCGATTCGCCCGCCTCGCCCGCGGCGCCAGGAGGCATGGGCGAAGCATCCCCGAAACGGGCCGCCGCGGCCACGGTGCCCCGTTACGTCGTGAAGACGATCTTCCCCACGAGGTCGCCGGCGGCCATCGCCTCGAAACCGGCCCGGGCGTCGGCGAGCGGCATCGTCGCGTCGATGACCGGGCGCACGCCCGTGGTCGCGCAGAAGGCGATCAGCCGCTCGAGCTCGTCGCGAGTGCCCATCGTCGAGCCGACCACCGAGAGCTGCAGGAAGAAGATGCGCGTGAGCTCGGCCGCGGACGGCTCGCCGCTCGTCGCCCCGGAGACGACGATGACGCCGCCGGGCTTCAGCGACTTGGCCGAGTGGCTCCACGTCGCCTTTCCGACGGTCTCCATCACCGCGTCGACCCGGGCCGGCAGCCGGGCGCCCGGCTCGAAGCCCTGATCGGCGCCGAGCTCGACGGCGCGGGCGCGCTTCTCTTCGCTGCGGCTCGTCGCCCAGACCCGCACGCCGGCGGCCTTCGCCAGGACGATGAGCGCGGTCGCCACGCCGCCGCCCGCGCCCTGCACGAGCACGGTCTGCCCGGGGACGACGCCGCCGCGGGTGAAGAGCATCCGGTAGGCGGTCAGCCACGCGGTCGGGAGGCACGCCGCCTCCTCGAACGAGAGGCCGGACGGCTTAGGCACGAGGTTGGCCCGCGGCACCGCGACCCGCTCGGCCAGCGCGCCCTGGAAGCGCTCGGACAGGAGCGAGCGCTTCGGATCGAACGTCTCGTCGCCGCGCCAGGCGGGATCGGAGATGACCGCATGCACGACGACCTCGTTGCCGTCCTCGTCCAGGCCGGCGGCGTCGCAGCCGAGGATCATCGGCAGCCGGTCGGCGGGCAGCCCGACGCCGCGCAGCGACCAGAGGTCGTGGTGGTTCAGCGAGGCGGCGCGGACGGTGACGACCGCCCAGCCGTCGGGCGGCTCCGGCGCGGGCCGGTCCCCGATCTCGAGGCCGGAGAGCGGGTTGTCGGGGTCGATTCGGGCGGCGTAGGCGGCGAGCATGGGCGTGGAGTCTGGCGGGTTCGGGGCGGCGGCGAGATCCCGGCGGCGCCGCGCCCCGCCGGCTCGGCTAGGCTCGGCGGGCCGAGCTGCCCGGATCCAAGGAGGGAACGCTGATGCCACGCCTCGCCCTGACCGCCGCCGCCGTCGTCGCGCTCGCGGCCCCCGCGGCGGCCGCCACCGCCGCACCGGTCTCGACCACGCCGCCAGCCATCGGCGGCGCACCACGCTTCCTGGGCACCGCGACCTGCGACAAGGGGGCCTGGAGCGGCGCCCCGGTGTCGTTCACATACGCGTGGATCTTCGGCGGCAACCCGCTCGCCGCCGGCCCGCGCTTCACGCTCGACCAGCCGTCCCTGATGAACGGCCTCTCGCTCGCCTGCCAAGTGACCGCGACCGACGCCGGCGGCGCCTCGGCGACGGCCACCTCGGCGCCGGTCAAGCCCGGCCTCGGGCGCGTGACCGTGCGAATCGCCTCCATCGCCGTGAAGTCGAAGGGCCGGTTCACCGTCACCGGCTTCGTCGGGCCCAAGGCGCTCGTGACGACCTACGCCCGCGGGAACGCGGTCGTCCTCTACCGGCGGGTGAGCAAGACCGCGCTGGCCCAGCTCGGCCCGCCGGTGACGGTGAGCCGGACCGGCCGCTTCGTGGCGAAGGGCACCGATGCGGCGGGACGCCGGAAGGTCATCATCCGGTTCAACCCGGGCGGGGGCGCGTTCGGCCTGTTCGGATCGGTCGACACGATCCGGACCGTGAAGGTGACGAAGGGCGGCCGCGGCTTCGGCGGCGGGTCGGTGGGGATCGGCTGAGCGGGGACGCTGGCACGCCCCCGGGCGTCTGGCCCGCGGCACGCGCCCCGGGGGGCGAATCGAGGGTTCGTGATCGCTCCTGCGGGCCATGGCCCCAGCGATGCTTCACGACCCGGTCGAGACGGTCTGGGACCTGGCCCTGCGGCAGCACGGCACCGTGTCGCGTCCGCAGCTGTGGGAATTGCAGGCACCGGGCGCGCGCCTCGATGTGTCGGTGCCGATCTCCACTGTCCGCCGCCGCCCCGGCATCGTCGTGCACCGGCGTCGCGGCCTGGACGCTGGCGTGACCCATCGCCATGGCATCCCAGTCACGGACGTGGTGTGGACGCTGACGGACCTGGCCGGGTCGGCGAGCGGCTCGCAGATCGAGGCCGCCATTCGGGCGGCAGACGCGCGCGGCTTGAGCGACCCCGATGCCCTGCGGGCGGCGCTCGGCGGGGTCCAGGGCCGCCCAGGCGCGGGCCGCCTGCGGCGGCTGCTTGACCGGCGCACGTTCCGCCTCACAGACTCCGAACTCGAGGGGCGGTTTCTGCGGCTGCGCTTCACGCACGAGCAGGTGCGCTACGAGCCGCGGGCGGTCGAGGCGGCGCTCTCACGCGTGGCCCGGCGGCTCGCCCGGCGGCGCGGATGAAGGATCGAAGGGTCCAGGGGCCCCTCGATCCTTCACACCCGGCGTGAAGACCGCCGCCACCCGCGGCGGCAGCCCGCCGCCGGTCGACAGCCAGGACCCGGCCAGGATCAGCAGCAGGCCGGCGACCGCGCCCGGGCCCGGGCGCTCGCCGAGCACGGCGACGCCGAGGGCGACCGCGACGACCGGGTTCACGTAGGTGATGACGAGCGCGCGGCTCGGGCCGGCCTCGCGGATGAGCGCGCTGAACACCACGAACGCGAGCGCGGTGCAGAACAGGCCGAGCACCGCGACCGAGACGAGCGCGTCGCCGCTCGGCGTGGCGCTCGGCGCGGTGAGGATCGCGAGCGGCGTGAGGAACACCGTCGCCAGCCCGAGGCTCGCGCCCATCGTCGCGACCTGGTCGAGGTCGAGCAGGCGGTGCTTGAGGATCAGCGGCCCGATGGCGTAGCCGACCGCCGCCACGAGGATCGCCGCGGTGCCGAGCAGCTCGTCCGGCTGGCCGGCCACGTCGATCCCCACCAGCACGACGACGCCGCTGAACCCGATCAGCAGGCCGGTGAGGCGCAGCCGGTTGGGGCGCTCGGCGTGGTCGAAGCGCACCGCGAGCACGGCGATGATGAGGGGGACCGACGCGATCACGATCGCGGCGAGCGACGAGGACACGTGCTGCTCGCCGAAGGCGATCATGGGGAACGGGACCGCGATCTCCACGACCGTGTACGCGGCCAGCCAGCGCCACCGCCCGCGCAGCGACCTCAGGGTGCCCGCGCGCCCGGCCAGGGCCAGCAGCACGACGGCGGCCAGGGCCACCCGGCCCCAGGCCACGAGCGCCGGCGGCACGCCGCCGTCGACCGCCACCTTGACGAACAGGTACGGGATGCCGAACAGCACCGACATGGCGGCGAACGCCGCCCACCCGCGGGAGGACATGCGTCCCACCCTGCCAGACCCGGCCCGCGGTGCGTAGGCTCCGCCTGATGCCCAAGCCGCCACCGTCCTCATCCCGCTTCTGGAAGCTCGTCAACGTCGGGACCGCGCTGAACGTCTTCGCCTACCGCCGCTCCGGGGGCAAGCTCGGCGGCAAGCTCGGAAAGGCTCCCGTCCTTCTGCTGCACCACGTCGGGCGGAAGTCCGGCTCGGCGCGGGTCACGCCGCTCCTCTACCTCGACGACGGCGAGCGGCTAGTCATCGTGGCGTCAAAGGGCGGGACCGACAAGAACCCGGCCTGGTACTACAACCTCCATGGCGATGGCGGCGACCGAGGTCGAAGTCGGACGCGACCGCCGCCGCGTGCGCCCGCGCCTGGCCAGCGACGAGGAGCGGGCGGGCTACTGGCCGCGGCTCGTCGCGATCTATCCGGCCTACGAGCAGTACGCGTCCTACACCAGCCGGACCATTCCCATCGTGGTGCTCGAGCCGGCCTGACCCCTCAGGCCGCGGCGGCGCCCAGCCGTGCGGCCATCACCTCGATCGCCTCGGGGTTGTCGTCCACGAGGACGTAGCGGCGCCCGAGCTGCGCGCAGACGGCGCCGAGCGTGCCCGAGCCCGCGAAGCAGTCCAGGCACCAGCCGCCGGGGCGGGACGACGCCGCCACGATCCGCCGCACGACGCCCTCGGGCTTCTGCGTCGGGTAGCCGGTCTTCTCGGCTCCGTTGGTCGGGACGATCGTGTGCCACCACACGTCGGTCGGCCGCTTCCCGCGGGCGGCCTGCTCGGGCGTCACGAGACCGGGCGCCATGTACGGCTCGCGGTCGACCGCCTCGGCGTCGAACCAGTAGCGCTCGGGGTCGCGCACGTAGACGAGGATCGTGTCGTGCTTGGCGGGCCAGCGCCCCTTGGGCTTGCCGCCGAAGTCATACGCCCAGACCAGCTCGTTCAGGAAGCACTCGCGGCCGAACAGGCCGTCGAGCGCGACCTTCACGTAGTGGGCCTCGCGCGGGTCGAGGTGCACGTAGAGCGTCCCGTGATCGGCGAGGACCCGGCGCAGGTGCTCGAGGCGCGGGCCGAGGAACGCGAGGTAGTCGTCGTGCGTGTCGGCGTAGGCGCGCTCGGGCCCGGTAGCGGTCCGGTAGCGCCGGCCGCCAAAGCCGGTCCGGTCGCCGCCCGCGTCGTCGCGGACCGTCTGCAGCATGCGGCGCCGCTGGGTGCGCCCAGTGTTGAACGGCGGGTCGATGTAGGCGAGGTCGAACACGCCGTCGGGCAGGGCAGCCAGGGCCGCGAGGCTGTCGCCCTCGATGACGAGGTCGTCGTCGAGCACGAGCGGGGCGCTGACGGTCTGGATCCGCACCGGCCGGACGGTAGCCCGCGCTGCGGTCAGCCCGACGCGGGCGGCTCTCAAGGCGAGCGGCGGTGCGCCGATACCGAGGGTGTGGCGCCGGCCTCATCCCACCGCACGCCGCCGCGTCGCCTGAGCGCGGCGAAGCTCGGCAGCGCCGCCGGCCTCATGGCCGCAGCGGCGGCAGCCGCCGGCGCGCTCGCCGCAACGGCGGCGGGTGCCGTCCCCGCCGCCTCCTCCGCGGCGTTCCCCGCCTCGCCCGCCCGCGCCGGCGCGGCCCGGGCCGGCGCCGTGCCGCCTGCCGCCCGACTCGACCTCGTCCTGTCGCTGCGCCGTGACCAGGCCGGCCTGGAGCGCTTCGCCGCCGCGGTCAGCGATCCGTCGTCGCCCGAGTACCGCCGCTACGCCAGCCCGGCGGCGCTCGCCCGGCGCTTCGGCGCCGCGCCCGCGACCCGGCGGGCCGTTGCCCGGGCGCTGCGCGCCCGCGGGCTGCGCGTGCACTTCGGGCCCACTGGGGCGTTTGCGGTCGTGAGGGCCACCGCCGCCCAGGCGCAAGCGCTCTTCTCGACCCGGCTTGCCGCCTACCGCACCGCGACCGGCGCGCACTTCGTCGCGCCGGCCACCCCGCCCGCCCTGCCGCCATCGCTGCGCGGCGGCGTGGACGGAGTGCTCGGCCTCGACACGGGGCCGGTGGCCCAGAGACCGCAGACCGTCAGCCCCGAGACGATCGACTTCAAGGCCCGGAAGAAGAAGTCCTCCGTGCGGGCCAATACCGGCACCCCCGCGGGCTGCCCGGCCGGGGTTGCCGCGGGCGCGACCCCGGGGCGCGCGGGGATCGGGGGCTACACCCCCAACGAGTACCTCACGGCATTCGGGTTCGACGGCCTGCACCGCGCCGGTCTGCGCGGCCAGGGCCAGCGCGTCGCGGTCATCGAGATCGACGGGTTCCGGCGGGCGGACGTCACGACCTTCGGCGCCTGCTTCGGGCTGCGCGTGCCGCCGACGCCGGTGACCCGGGTCGGCATCCCGCGCGTGCTCCCGCCCGGCGACGAGACGACGCTGGATCTCGAGGTCCTCAGCGCCGGCGCTCCGGCCCTGGCCCAGATCCAGGTCTACGAGGGCGCGGCGACCGCGGGCGGCCTCGTCCGCTCCTTCGCCGCGCCCCTCGCCCGGCCGCGCGGTCGCCGCCCGTCGGTGATCTCGGCGTCGATCGGCGGCTGCGAGGCCGGCAACAGCGGCGCCACGACGCAGGTCCGCCTCCTGGAGGACACGCTGGCCACGGCGGGCGCCGCCGGAATCAGCGTCCTCACGTCCGCGGGCGACACGGGCTCGACGGGCTGCGCCCTGCCCGGCAACACGGGCGCGCTCGGGCTCACGCAGGCCCAGTACCCGGCCTCGTCCCCGCACGTCACCGGCGTCGGCGGCACGAACGTCGCGCTCACCGCAGCCAACCGCATCGCCGAGGAGGTCGTCTGGCGCGACGCGCCGCTGGCGTTCGGCGGGGGCGGCGGCGGCGCCTCGCAGCTGTTCGACCGGCCGGCCTGGCAGCGCGGCCCGGGCACCGGCGGGCCCTCGCGGCTCGTGCCGGATGTCGCCGGCCTCGCCGACTTCCTCCCGGGCTACGCGATCTACTGCACCGCGGCGGCGTGCGGCCGGGCCGGATGGCTCGCGGTCGGGGGCACGAGCGCCGCCACGCCGCTGCTGGCCTCGTCGGTCGCGATCGCCAACCAGCAGGCGGCCCGCGCCCGCCATGCGCCGCTCGGCTTCCTCAACCCGCTCATCTACGCGATCGCTCGCAGCCGCAGCCACGCGACCGTCTTTCGCGACGTGATCCGCTGGGACAACGACCTCGGCGAGCTGATCGCGCCCGCTGCCGGCGGGAACGGCGGGCCGGCCGGCTGCTGCGCCGCCCGCCGCGGCTACGACGCGGCCTCGGGCTGGGGCTCGGTGAACGTCGCCGCGTTCTCGTCTGCGGCGCGGCGCCTGGCGGCCCGCGCGAAGTAGCCGGGCGCTACCGCCGCCGGCGACGGCGGTGCGCGGCGATCGCCTCGCGGCCCTCGGAGATCGCCCGCTCGACCGCGTCGAGCTGGTCGCGGACGGACACGCGGGGCACGCCCGGCGGCAGCACCTCGTCGCGGTAGGACGGCTCCTGGCGCTCGAAGCTCTCCGGCGCGGGCATCGCCACGACGCTCACGTCCGCCTCGCGGGCGAGCCACGCTCGCGCCGTCATCGCCGGCCCGAGCGCCGCGCGCTCCGCGACGAGCACGAGCTCGCAGGCGCCGAAGCCCGCGGCGACCCAGCCGCCCCGATCCGTCTCCCCGGCGTCCCCGGTCGCCATCGCGTGCCCATCGTTGCGCCAGGATCGGACGGCTCCGGTGGCGCGCGGCGCCGGGCAGGACATAGAGTCGGCTGCGCATGAGCGCCGCCATCAACGTCATGGTCGAGATCCCCAAGGGGAGCCGGAACAAGTACGAGTGGGACGAGGAGCTCGGAACCATCGTCCTGGACCGCTTCCTGTTCTCCTCGGTCGTCTATCCGCTCGACTACGGCTTCGTGCTCGACACGCTCGGCAAGGACGGAGATCCGCTCGACGCGATGGTCTGCGTCTCGGAGCCGACGTTCCCTGGCTGTGTGATCCGCTGCAAGCCCATCGCGCTCTTCAAGATGCGCGATGACGCCGGGGAGGACGACAAGGTCATCTGCGTGCCCCTCAAGGACCCGAACTGGAACACGTTCACGCAGCTCGACGACATGCCCCAGCAGCTGCAGGACGAGATCTCGCACTTCTTCGCGATCTACAAGACCCTCGAGAAGAAGGACGTGACCGTCGAGGGCTGGCGCCCGCTGGAGGATGCGTGGGCGTCGATCGAGGACGGGCGCGAGCGATGGGCCGCAACGCACCCGCCGGCCTGACCGCCGGCCGGCGGCGCTAGAACCCGCGGCGCTCCCGGGCGGACTTCAGCCGGGGATCGTGGCTGACCTCGGCGCGGTGGGCGCGCTGGGACCAGGCGTGCACCAGCCACAGCGCCAGCAGCACGCCGGCGACCACGGTGAGCCCGACGGCGTCCACGGGGTTGAACGCGCCGAGGGCGGCAAGGAACACATAGAGCCCGATGAGGGCGATGACGATGATCCAGAAGAACCCGCGGAGGCTCTCGGCGATGCGGTCGGCGTGGCTGCGGTCCTGGGGTGCCATGGCGGGCCTCCAAAAACGGCGGAATGCAGGCGGCTCCCATGGTGCGACCGGGCTGCGGGGTCCGCAAGCGTGGGAAGCCCGGCCTCGCGGCCTGCGAACCCCGGAACTGCCGCCCGGGAAAACCCCGGACGGCCTACGCCGTGTCCGGCTCCGCCGCCGCCGCGACCTGCTCGGCCGCCGCGCTCGTCTCGAGCGGGTCCGGCGCCGGCGGCAGCGCCGCGGGCTCGTCGAGCTTCGGGTCCGAGTGCGCGGCGCGGTCCTCGTACTGCGCCCGCTTCTGGGCGTCGGCGTCCCACAGGACCTTGTCGACCTTCATCGCCTTGCCGATGCCCTCGGCAGCGCGCCGCGGGAGCAGCGCGGTGACCTTGTTGATGGGCCCGATCGACGGCGGGACGAAGACGTCGACCTTCGGGAAGCGCAGGGCCTGCACGATCTGGTCGGCCACCTCATGCGGCTCGGAGTTCTTCACGCCGCGCGCCGGCTTGAGGCCGCCGGCGAGGTCGGTGTTCACGACCCCGGGCATGACGATCGAGAAGTCGATGCCGACGTCGGCGTTCTCCATGCGCACCGACTCGGTGAGGCCGACGACGGCGTGCTTGGTCGCCACGTAGGTCGCCCCGCCCGGCACGGGCGTCTTGCCGGCCGAGGACGCGACGTTCACGATGTGGCCGGTGCGTCGGGGGCGCATCGTGGCCAGGGCGATCTTCGTGCCCAGGATGACCCCGTGGAGGTTGATGTCGACCTGGCGGATCGCCCAGAGGTCGTCCTCCTCGTGGAAGTTCCCGACGTGCATGATCCCGGCGTTGTTGACCAGGATGTCGATCGGGCCGAGATCGCGCTCCACCGCGTCGACGAAGGCCTGGAAGCTTTCACGGCTCGTGACGTCGAGCTGGTAACCGCGGGCGCCGCCGCCGATCTGCTCGGCGACCTGCTGGGACTGCTCGCCGTCGAGGTCGCCGATCGCCACCTTGATGCCTTCGCGGGCGAAAGCCTGCGCGGTCGCGAGGCCGATGCCGCGCGCCCCGCCGGTGATCGCCGCGACCTTGCCGTACAGAATCCGGGGTTCCTTCGCCATCGTGTCGGTCTCCTCTCGCGTCTCGAAGGGCCAACGGTAGCGCGTGCGCGCCCCCGGGCACCGCCTAGCTGGCTGTCCAGCCAGGGCGGGGCGGGCGCAGTAGGATCAGCGCGCCCGGTCGCGCGGGTCGCGGCGCCGGGCTCCCCGCCGATCCCTCCCACCGAGGAGTGCCTCCATGGCCGTCACCGTCGTCCTGTCGGAGATCCAGCGCGACACGCTGACCGCGGTTTGCGACACCTTCGCGCCCTCGATCGAGCAGGAGGCCGACCCGACCGGCTTCTGGGCGCGATCCGCTTCGGACCTCGGCATCCCCGCCGCGATCGAGCAGACGCTCGCCGGGCTCCCCGAGGAGCAGGTGGCAGGCCTGCGGGAGCTGCTCGACGCGCTCGCCGAGCAGCAGTTCGCCGCCGCTCCGCAGGCGGCGCGCGAGCAGATCCTCCACGGGTTCATGGACTCCGGGCCCGAGGCGCTCGCCGGCCTCGCCGGGCTGCGGGGCCTGACCTTCCTGCTCTTCTACGCACTGCCCGACCCCGCCACCGGCCGCAACCCCAACTGGGAGGCCATCGGCTACCCCGGCCCGCGGACCCCGCCCCCGTCGCCGGCTGACGCGCCCAAGACCATCACGGTGACCCGGCCGGCCGGGGCCGACCTCGTGATCGAGGCCGACGTGGCCGTGGTCGGCTCGGGCGCCGGCGGCGGCGTGATCGCCGGCGAGCTCGCCGCCGCCGGCAAGCAGGTCGCCATCCTCGAGGCCGGCGGCTACTACAACGAGGCCGACTTCAACCAGCTCGAGCTGTGGTCCTACCAGCACCTCTACGCGCGCGGCGGGCTCGCCGCGACCGAGGACGGCTCGGTCGCGCTGATGTCGGGCCGCAACCTCGGCGGCGGGACCACCATCAACTGGACGAACTGCCTGCGGACGACGCCCTGGGTGCGCAGCGAGTGGGCCCAGGAGCACGGGCTCGAGGGCCTCGACGGCCCCGACTACGACGCACACCTCGACGCCGTCAGCGCCCGGATCGGCGTCACCGGCGAGTGCAGCGACTACAACGGCCCCCAGCAGCGGCTGCAGGAGGCGTGCGAGAAGGCGGGCTACTCGTTCAAGCGGATCGTGCGCAACACCGACCCGGCGACCTACGACCCCGACAGCGCCGGGCTGCTCGGCTTCGGGGACCAGAGCGGGTCGAAGCAGGGGACGCTCAAGACCTACCTGCAGGACGCTGCAGAACACGGCGCGCAGACGGTGGTCGACTGCCAGGTCGACCGCGTCCTGGTCGAGCACGGCCGCGCCGCCGGGGTCCAAGGGACCTGCCTCGACGCGGACGGCAACCGGGCGACCGTGACGGTGCGCGCCCCCGTGGTCGTCGTCGCCGCCGGCTCGCTCGAGTCCCCGGCGCTGCTGCTGCGCTCCGGCATCGGCGGCCCGGCCGTCGGCAAGTACCTGCGCCTGCACCCGGCCACCGCGATCGCCGGCGTCTACGCCGAGCCGCAGGCGTCGTGGTGGGGGGCGCCCCAGACCGGCCTGTCGGACCAGTTCGCCAACGTGGAGGACGGCTACGGCTTCCTCGTCGAGTGCTCGCACGCCAGCCCGGGCGTGACCGGCGCGGCGGTCCCCTGGGAGACCGGCGCGCAGCACAAGGGCCAGATGGCGCTCGGGCCCCAGACGAGCGCCTTCGTGCTCCTCATCCGCGACCGCGGGCACGGCGAGGTGACCGTCGACCGGGCCGGAAACGCCGTGCACCGCTACCACCTGACCGACCCGCTGGACGACCGCATCTTCCGGCAGGGCCTCGTCGAGCTCGTCCACCTGCACGACCAGGCCGGCGCCGAGGAGATCGTGACCTTTCACCGGGCACTCACCCGCTGGCGCCGCGGCGAGGACCTCGCCGCGTTCAAGCAGCGCGTCCACGACGGGTCCCTGGCGCCGAACGAGCACGCGACGTTCGCGCTGCACCAGATGAGCTCGTGCCGGATGGGCGCGGACCCGGCGACGAGCGTCGCCGATCCGTGGGGCCAGCTCCACGACACGCCGGGCGTGTGGATCGGTGACGCCAGCGCGTTCCCGAGTGCGTCAGGCACCAACCCGATGCTGACCACGATGGCCTTGGCCCGCCGCACTGCGGGAGCCATCGCCGCTGCCGACTAAGGGGGACACCATGGCTTCCTTCATGCACGACAACCGCCGCCTCGCCTACACGGAGTACGGCGAGGGCAGCCGCCACGTCGTCCTGCTGCACGGGCTCCTCTTCTCCCAGCGCATGCACACGCCGCTGGCCCGGGCGCTCGCCGACCGCGGCAACCACGTCATCACGCTCGACCTCCTCGGGCACGGACGCTCCGATCGCCCGCGCAACATGTGGGAGTACTCGATGCACTACTTCGCCGAGGAGACGGTGGCGCTGCTCGACCACCTCGGCATCGACGAGGCGGTGATCGGCGGCACGTCGCTCGGCGCGAACACCGCGCTGGAGGTCGCGCTGGAGAATCCCTCGCGGCTGCGCGGCATGGTCGTCGAGATGCCGGTGCTCGACAACGCGCTGCTGGGCTGCGCGCTGACGTTCACGCCGCTCATGGTGGCCCTCACGTTCGGCGAGCCGGTCATGAAGCTCGTGCAGGCCGGGGCGAAGGCGGTCCCGCGCGACGCGCTCCCCTATTTCGGGGACGTGATGATGGACTGGTTCCGCCAGGACCCGGGGCCGAGCGCCGCCGTCATCCAGGGCCTCTTCTTCGGGCGCGTCGCGCCGCACCGCCGCGAGCGCCGCACGTTCGAGGCGCCGGCGCTGGTGATCGGGCACGAGCGCGACCCCGTGCACCCGTTCTCGGATGCGGGGATGCTCGCCGACGAGCTCCCGAACGGACGGCTGATCCAGGCCAGCTCGCTCCTGGAGCTGCGGACGAATCCCGAGCGGCTCACCGGCGAGATCGCCGACTTCGTCGACGAATGCTGGAAGCCGAAGCGGGCCAAGACCGGGGCCGGGGCCGCGCGGCGGCGCAAGCCGGCTCGCAAGAGCGCCTGACGGCGCCCGGCGGTGACAGGCACCCTGCGCAGGCGGGCGCAGGGACGCTCTACCCTGTCCGGTTCCGATGTCGAGCCGCAAGGACGAGAAGGATCGGCTTCGTGCCGAGCGCGAAGCCGCCGAACAGGCGGTCGCCGGGAAGGACAGCCGCCGCCAGCGCCTGTTCCTGGCCGGCGGCGTCGTCGTCGTGCTCGCCGTCGTGGGCGGCGCGATCGTCGCGATCACCTCGTCGGGCGGATCGGACAGCTCGACGACGGCCTCCGCGGACGTCGCGAGCGTCGAGCTGCCGGCGCGCAAGATCACCGACCTGAACGCCGCAGCGGCTGCCGCCGGCTGCATCGTGCGCGCCCAGCCCAGCCAGGGCCGCGGGCACACGACCGACGCCGTCGTCTACAAGACCAACCCGCCCACCTCGGGTCCGCACAACCCCGAGCCCGCGCAGGACGGGATCTACGACCCGGGCAACACCCCGGCTCCGGAGCAGCTCGTCCACTCGCTCGAGCACGGCCGCGTGCAGTTCCAGTACGCGCCGTCGCTCCCGAAGGCCGGCCGCGACGAGATCGAGGCGACGTTCGACGAGCAGCTCGGGAGCTTCGGCCCCGGCTACCACGCGCAGGTCTTCGAGAACACGACGAAGATGCCCTACGCCGTCGCGGCCACCGCCTGGACGCACGTGCTCGGGTGCAAGAGCTTCACCCCCCAGACCATCGACGCGCTGCGGGCGTTCCGCGCGCGCTACACCGACAAGGGCCCGGAGTTCATCCCGTAGGCCCCTGGCTGTGAAGGAGACACCGTGAAACCCAAGCTTGCCCTCATCGGCGCCGTGCTCATCGGCGCGCTCGCGGCCCCGGCCGCGCTCGCCGCGGCGAGCGCCGACCAGCCCGTCAAGCCCAACGCCGACGGGATCTTCGTGCTCCCGAAGGCCCACGCCGCCCGCGCGGCGGCGATCGCGCAGATTCCGCTCAAGGTCGAGGCGACCGGCGGCGTGCGCGCGCCGGTCCAGTAGCGCCGCCGCTCACCGCGGCGCCGGCGGCCCGGGCGGGGCGACGATGTCCCGCCCGGTCGGGTGCAGCTGCTCGTCGAGCTCGAGCTGCCAGAAGTAGCGCGTGAACGTCATCCCGGCGCGGTAGTCGCCGACGTGCGGCTCGACCGCCTCGCCACGGGCCATCCGCACGATGAGCTCCGGATAGGTGCGGCCCGGCAGCGCGGCGTACATCGGCGCCGGGTAGGCGCCGCCGAACCGCGTGTTGACGTCGGTGATCCCGAGGCCGAGCTCGCGGTCGCGGAAGGCCTGCACCGTGCAGGGCCCGCGCGTCCCGATCGCCTCGACCACGTTGCGCCCGAGCTCCACGAGCTCGCGGTCGTCGATCACCGTGCCCTTGATCGACTCGCCGCCGCGCGACTCGATCATGGTCCGCGGGATCGCGTTGAGGCAGCGGCCGTCGGCATCCGAGAGGCAGTCGATGGAGAACTCGGGCCCGTCCATGAGCCGCTGCACCATGACCGGCTCGTCGATGTACTCGCAGAAGAACTCGGCCTCGGCCGGCGTCCGGGCGGGATGGATCGCGCGGGCTCCCGACCCCTGGCGCGGCTTGACCATCACGGGATAGGACCCGGGATCCTCCCCCGGCAGGACGGTCGGGGGCGAGGGCAGGCCCAGGCGCTCGAGCAGGCGGTGGGCGGCGTACTTGTCGTACATCGCGCGGGCGATCTCCGGGTCGGGCACGAGCGCGGGGAGCTTCCCCTCCTCGCGCGCCACGGCGAGCACGTCGATGTCGAGGTCGGTCAGCGGGATCACCGCCCCGACGCCGTGCTCCGCGCACAGCGCCTGCAGCGCCGGCACGTAGGCCGGGTCGTCGATCCGCGGCACGGCGGCGCGCACGGTCGCCGCGTACTGGGCCGGCGCCAGCGGGTTGGGGTCCGCCGCGACGACCGTCGTGTGCTGCGCGAACGTGGCCACGATGTCGTAGCGCTTGCCGACCCCCGTGAGCAGGACCCCGCCCGTGTCCGTCACTGCCATCCGCCCGTCTCCCCCTTGTAGAGCCCGTGGCCGCCGAGGACCATCCGGACCGTCTTGGCCAGGATCCGGAGATCGAGTGCCAGCGAGCGATGCTCGACGTACCAGAGGTCCAGCTCGATGCGCTCCGCCCACGGGAGCGACGCCCGCCCGTGGATCTGCGCCCAGCCCGTGATGCCGGGCTTGACCGCCAGGCGCCCGCGCTGGCGGTCGGTGTACTGGTCGACCTGCACCTGGACGGTCGGGCGGGGTCCGACGATCGCCATCTCCCCGCTCAGCACGTTGAGCAGGTTGGGGAGCTCGTCCAGCGAGGTGCGGCGGAGCAGGGCGCCGACCCGCGTGATTCGGCTGTCTCCGGCGTTCACGGCCAGGCCCGCGCCCATCCCCTCGGCGCCGGCCACCATCGTGCGGAGCTTGAGCATCTCGAAGGGCGCCCCGCCCTTCCCCACGCGCCGCTGGCGGTAGATCGGGTCGCCGGGCGTCTCGAGGCGGATCGCGATCATCGCGACGAGCAGCACCGGCGCCGCGACCGCGAGGCCGGCCGCCGCGAGCAGGATGTCGAGCGCGCGGCTCACCGCGTGCCCTCGGGCGCGTCCCAGCCGGCCTCGGTCCCGTGCCGGCGCCAATCCCACAGGCCGCCGGCGATGGACGCGGTCGTGAGCACGTAGTAGCGGGCGATGGCGAACGGGCGCGCCCTGAGCGCTGGCGCGAGCGCCGCGGCGAGGAGCAGGGCAGCCTGGGCCGCGAGCGCCACGGCGTAGAGGCCGCGCGCGCCGCGCAGGACGAGCGCCAGGCTGGCCGCGAGGACGGCGAGGTGCAGGAACGGCGAGGCGTAGCGCAGCAGCCGGTGCGAGACCACCATGCCGGCGTAGGCGGGCGGATAGGCGCGCAGGCGGGCCAGCCCGCCGTTCACGACGATCGGCCACGCGTGGCTCATCATCCGGCGCTTGCGCGCGTACTCGCCGTCGACGCTCGGAACCATGCGCTCGGTCGCCTTCGCGTCGGGGGCGTAGAGGGCGCGCCAGCCGCGCTTGACCAGGTTGAAGGGGAACGAGAGGTCGTGGCCCATCACGGGATCGACCTCGACGTAGGCCTCGCGGCGCGTCGCGTAGATGGCGCCGTTGCCGGCCGTCACCGACGCCAGTCGCGACTCGGCCTCGCGCATCGCCAGCTCGTAGCGCCAGTAGGCGCCCTCCTGGTTGTCGCCGCCGTCGGGATTCACGAAGGTCACCTGCCCGCAGACGTACCCGACGTCGGGCTGCGCGAACGGCGCGACGAGGCGGCGCAGGGCGTCGGGCTCCCAGGCCGAGTTCGCGTCGGAGAAGGCGACGATGTCGCCGCGGGCCTCGCGCACGGCGGCGTCCTGCGTGGCGACCTTCCCGCCGCGCGGCAGCTCGAGCACGCGGTCAGCGCCGGCGGCACGGGCGCGCGCGGGCGTGCCGTCGGGCGAGCCGTCGCAGGCGACGACGACCTCGAGGCGGGCAGGCGGGTAGTCCAGCGCGCGGGCATTCGCGATCTTTGCGGCGATCACGTCCTCCTCCCGGTAAGCCGCGATGATCAGCGTGACGGACGGGAGGCCGTCGTCGGGCGGCCCGCCGTTGGCCGCTGGCGGCGCGTCCGGCGGCGCCGAGCCCGCGGAGGCCGGGCGGCGCCCGGCCAGCAGGCGCAGCGCAACCGCATAGCCAGCCTGGGTCCAGGCCAGGGCGAGGGCGGGCAGCCAGAAGAGCGTCTTGAGGAGGACCGTCACGGCTGGGGATTGTGACCGGCGGAGTGACGTGGCGCCGCCGCGACTGCGCTCGGCACCCCCGCCGCCCCGCCGGGTCACCGCAGCAGCTCCGCGTACAGCTCGAGGTGCTGCCGCGCGATCGCGTCCCACGCGTAGGGGCCCGCGGCAGCGGCGTGCGCCGCCGCGCCGAGCCCGGCCCGGCGGTCGGGGTCAGCGAGCAGCGCGGTCAGCGCCCCGTGCAGCGCCCCGGCATCCCCCGCGGCCACGAGCTCCGCCGCCCCGGTCGCGGCGACCTCCGGGAACCCGCCGACGTCCGACAGCAGGAGCGGCGCCCCGAAGGCCAGCGCCGTGAACAGCACGCCGGACTGGTCGATCTCCCGGTAGGGGAGCACGACGAGATCCGCGCGGCGAAAGAACGCCGGCAGCTCGGCGTCGCCGACGAAACGCGGGACGAACCGCACACCCGGTGGCGCCGCCGCCTGCAGCGGGGCGAGATCCATCCGCGGCATCCCGACGACCCAGAGCTCGGCGCCGTCGATCCCGCGCCACGCCTCGAGCAGGACGTCGATCCCCTTATAGGGGCGCATGAGGCCGAAGCACAGGACGACCGGCCCGTCCACCTCCGCGAGCTCGCGCGGCAGAGGCGCCTCCTGGGCCTGGGCGGCGAGGTGGGCAAACGCCCCGTGCGGGATCACGCGGACGCGCGCCGGGTCGACGCCGAGCGCCCCGGTGAGCCGGGCGCGGCCGTGCTCGGAGTGGACGACGACGGCGTCGACCCGGTCGTAGAGCCGGCGCTGGGCGGCGAGCTGCCCGGGGCGCGGCTCGCGCGGGAGCACGTCGTGGGCGGTCAGCACGAGCGGGCGGGGGCCGCCGTCGGCCCGGCGGCGAGGCAGGAGCCGCCAGTCCAGCGGCTGGACCGTGAGCCACTGGAAGTGGACGACGTCGGCCTGCGCCGCGTGCCGCCGCCAGGCGAGCATGTCCGGGACGTGCTGGGCAAGCTTGGCCGCCCGCCGGAGCGCCGATCCCGGCGCGCCCGGGGCCCAGCGGTAGAAGGATTCGCGCACGGCGTACCCCGCAGGGGGCGGCACGGCCCCGTACGCGAACCGGCTCGTGACGAGCTCGACGTCGGCGCCTGCCGCCGCGAGTGCCGCGCAGAGCGCGTGGTCGTAGGGCGGCGTGAACGCCGAGGGGTCGAGCATCTGCACGCGGACCGGCATCAGACCTCGGTGCGCGGGCCGACGGCCAGCGTGTCGTCGGCGGCCGTGCGGCGCAGGCGGGCGAGGAGCTGGCGTCCGCGGGCCACCTCCTCGGGCCGGAAGAACCGCGTCGCCACGAGGACGAGCGGGATCGCCGCGAGCACCGCGGTCCGGGCCAGGAACGGCCACAGCCCCTCGGTCGGGAGCAGCACCTCGCCGGCGACCGTCAGCCCGCCGATGACGGCGACGAGCTGGACCAGCCGCAGCCACTGGAACCCGACCGTGAAGAGCGAGCGGGTGAAGAGGTACATGAGTCCGAGCATCACGACGTAGGCGCCGCACAGCGCGATCCCGGCGCCGGCGATGCCGAGCGGATCGACCAGCACCAGGAGCAGCGCCACGTTGGCCGCGAGGCCGGCCGCGGCAGCCGGAAAGTTGCGCGTCGTGACCTTCGCCCGCCCGGCGATCACGACGAAGACGAGGAAGAGGCCGTACATCGCCCACCCGAGGGCCACCCACGGCAGGGCCGGGAACGAGCCGTAGAACTCCGGCGTGGCGAGCAGCCGGATCGCCCAGCGCCCCAGCAGCGTCAGTCCGGCCACGATCAGCCCGGTGAGCAGCACGTAGTACGTCGTCACCATCGCGTAGACCCGCCCGGCCTCCTCGTCGTCCTCGATCGAGTAGGCGAGCGGCGGCCAGGCGTACTGGAACGCCCGCGTCGCGAAGATCACCACCGCCGCGAGCTTGACCGCCAGCGAGTACAGGCCGGCCTCACCCGGGGACTGCGTCCGGTAGAGGTAGATCCGGTCGATCAGGTTCAGGGCGAACACCGAGATCTCCGCCGGCACGGTCGGCAAGCCGAACCGCAGCATCGGGGTGAGCTCCAGCCGGTGGTGGATGCCGATCCGGATCCGGTGCCGCAGCCGCCACCAGAGCCCGAGCAGCACGACGGTCGAGGCGACGAAGTTGCCCAGCAGCAGGCCCCGGGCGCCGTCCTCGCGCACGACGACGAGGTAGACGCTGAGCGCGACCGTGATCGCGACGTTCGTCAGGGAGGCCCGCACGTACAGCCGCGTCAGCTCGTCGACGCGCAGCAGGGCGTAGGCCATCTCGAGGTTGGTGAACGTCCAGAGGCCCAGCGTCGTGATGTACCAGAGCGTCGCGTCGCTGCGCCCGAGGACGAGGCGGGAAAGCGGATCGGCCAGCGCCGCCGAGACCGCCGCGAGGACCGTCGTGGTGAGGAGCACGATGCCCGTCGCCGCCCGGGCGATCCGGTCGCGGCGGGCCGGGTCGTCGTCGACGAAGTAGTAGCGCAGGAACGCCTCGATGATTCCGAGGCGCGCCACGATGCTCACGAGGATCACGAGGGTGAGCAGCAGGTCCGCGGTGCCGTAGTCCGCGTCGGACAGGTACCGCGTGTAGACCGGCAGGAGGAGGAGCGCGATGACCTTCGCCACCGCCTCGGCGACCTGGTAGGCCGCGCCGGTCGTGAGCAGCCGCTTCAGGTAGCCGTACACGGACCGGTCACGGTATAGCGTGTTCGGGATGGCCGACCCGCGCGCGGCGCCCACCGCCTACCTGCTCCTCCCGCGCACGCTGGAGGGCTTCATCCAATACGACCAGGCGGTGGACCTGCTGCGTTCGCCCGCCGTGCACGCGATCGAGCCCGCGCGGCTGCCCTATGGCGCCTTCGGCCGCATGCCGCTCGGGCTCGCCGACGGGCTCGCCGCCCGCCAGGCCCGGCGGCTGAAGCTGCCCGGGGACCCGAAGGCGATCGCGATGTTCCATCCGTTCCAGTATCCGCTCGCCCGCGCCCTCGCGGCCCGCCACGACGCGGAGCTCTGGTACATGCTCTGGGACCGCTACGAGCACGCCTACGACGCCACCGACGCCCAGCGCGAGCGCCTGCGCCTCTGGCACGACCTGGCCCTCGAGCGCTCGGCGCTCACGTTCGCCGTCACCGAGACGCTGGCCGACCTCGAGCGCGAGCGCGGCCACGACGTGCACCTGGCCCCCTCGGCGGCGGATTCGTTCCCGGCGCCCGACCCGACGGCCACGGTCGTCGCCGTCGCCCTCGGCCACGTCGGCTGGCGCTACGACTGGCGCCTGCTGCGCGAAGTCTGCGAGCGGATGCCCGAGCTCGTCGTCCTCATGATCGGCGAGGTCGCCGAGGACCAGGTGGCCGGCGACCCCGACTACGCCGCCTGCCGCGACCTCGGGAGCCTCGTCTGGCTGGGCTACCGGCCCGCCGAGGAGGCCGCCCGCCTGATCCTCTGCGCGGACGCCGGCATCCTGCCGTTCAAGGTCGATCCGTTCAACGACGCGGGCATCCCGAACCGGATCCTCAAGGCAGCCCGGCTGGGGCGGCGGACCGTCACGCCGATGCTGAGCGGCGTGCTGACCTACCGCGAGGCCGTCGTCCGCGCCGACGGCGCCGCGGCCTGGGTGCAGGCGCTGCGTGCCGAGCGGGGGACCCGCATGAGCCCGCACCTCGAGCTGCGCGAGTGGGCGCTGGCCATGACCGCCGAGCGGATCGACGCGGTGCTGTGGCAGCGGCTGCGCGAGCTCGGCGTCGAGGTGCCGGCGGGTGCCGGGATCGGCGCGACCCCCGTCCGGCCGGAGCGCGCCGCGCCCGCTCCGCCGTGAGCCCGCCGCTCTTCGCGTTCGAGGCCGTCACCGTCGACGCCCCCGACGGGACCCGCATCCTCGGGCCGCTGCACGGTGAGATCCCTGCCGGCGGAATCACCGTGATCCGCGGCCCGTCGGGCGCCGGCAAGACCACCCTCCTGCGGCTGTGCAACCGCCTCGTGCTCCCGGCCTCGGGGACCGTGCGGTTCCGCGGCGACGACGTCGCAGCCCTCGACCCGCTCGCACTGCGCCGCCGGGTCGGCATGGTGTTCCAGGCCCCGGTGATGCTCGAGGCGACGGTCGCCGCGGACCTGCGCCTCGCCGACCCGGACCTCGACGCCGCCGGCCTCGCCGCGCTGCTCGATCGCGTCGGGCTGGACCCCGCGTTCGCCGAGCGCGAGACCGAGGGCCTGTCGGGCGGGGAGGCCCAGCGGGCGTGCATCGCCCGGGCGCTGGCCACTGGGCCCGAGGTGCTCCTGGCCGACGAGCCGACCTCGGCACTCGATCCCGAGCGCGCCGCGACGATCGAGGCGCTCGTGCGCTCGCTGGCCGCCGGCGGCCTCGACGTCGTCTGGGTGACCCATCTCGAGGAGCAGGCCCGCCGGCTCGCCGACCGCGTCCTCCTCCTCGGCGACCGCCGCCTGGATCCGGAGCCGGCCCGTGTGGGCTAGCGCCGCGGCCCATGCGTCGGACGTGTCGGAGGTCGGCGCGCTCGGCGTCGCGCTCTCGCTCATCCTCGTGCTCGTCGCCATCGTCCTGTCGCGCTGGCAGCGGCTCGGACTGGAGGGCAGCATCGCCTGGGCCGCCCTGCGCGCGGGCGTCCAGCTGCTGCTCGTCGGCCTGGCCCTGGCGTTCGTCCTGGACCCCAAGACGCCGCTCGCCGTCGCCTTCGCCTGGCTGGCGGTGATGCTCGTGTTCGCGGCCGATGTCGCGCGCCGGCGCGCCCCGGAGGTCCCCGGGATCTTCCGGCTGGCCCTGCTCGCCAACGGGGCCGCGCTCGCCGTGTCGCTGTCGGTCCTCTTCGGCCTCGGGATCTTCCCTCTCAACGCCCAGGCGCTGATCCCGCTCTCGGGGATGATCGTCGGGAACGCCATGACGGCGGTGGTCCTCGTATCGCGCCGGCTGGTGGACGAGGTCAAGGCCCGCCGCCGCGAAATCGAGGGCCGGCTCGCCCTGGGGATCCCAGCGCCCGACGCGGCCCGGCCCTACGTGCGCCAGGCGCTGCGCACTGCGCTGATCCCGCAGATCGAGACGACGAAGGCCGTGGGGATCGTGTTCCTCCCGGGCGCGATGACCGGCCTGATCCTGGCCGGCGTCGCGCCCCTCGACGCGGTGCTGGTGCAGATGGTGGTCATGTACTTCATCCTCGGCTCGGCCGCGACGGTGACGACGGTGGTCACGCTCGGCCTCGTGCGCACGATCTTCACCCGCGACCACCGGATCGCGCCGCTGCGGGCGGTCGCGCCCGGGGGCTGAGCGCGCGCTCAGGCCGGCGCCGGAAGTGCAGGCCCCTCCGGGGCGTCGCCGGGCTCATCGCCGGGCTCGTCGCCGGAGGGCCCCTCCGCGGACGGCTCCGGCGCGGCCCCGGGCCACGCCGGCTCGCCCGCCCGCTCCCGGGCCGCGGCGGCCGCCAGCGCGGTCCCGACCCCGAGCAGCGCCCACAGTGCCGGGTCCTCGAGGAAGGCGGCATACAGCCAGGTGTGGAAGACGAGCGCGACGAACATCGCGCCGATTGCCGCGCGGGCCGGCGACGCGCGCGCGCCGCGCAGCACCCGGACCAGCCCGGCGACCAGCAGGAGGAGGTAGACCGCCAGGCCGACGAGGCCTTGCTCCGCCGCCACGGTGATCGGGATGGTGTGCGAGGCCGAGGCGGCCTGCTCGTTCGAGACCTTCTCGGCCTTGCGGAACTCCGGCTCGAACGCGCCCGAGCCCCAGCCGAGCACCGGCTTGGCCTCGAACAGCCGCACGCCGCCCTTCACGAGGTCGGCCCGCCCCGAGGTCGCCCGGTCCAGGCTGCGGTTCTTCACGCCGACGGCACCGGGAGCGAGCAGCACGATCGCCGCGCCGGCCAGCAGGGCGCCGCCGGCCAGGAGCGCCGCCCACTTCACGCTCCAGCGCAGCCCGCCGAGAACGACGAGGCCGAGCACCAGAGCGCTCAGGCTCGACTGCGACAGCGTGAGGATCAGGCCGCCCCACAGCACCGCCAGCAGCACCGCGCAGCCGACGACCGTCCGCGACCGCTTCGCCCAGAGCATCACTGAGACGACCGCGAGCATGACGAGCATCAGGAACCGCCCGAAGATGTTCGGGTCGAAGAACAGCGAGTTCACGCGGAAGTACGACTCGAGCTGATTCGACGCGATGACCTTGGGGTTGAGGAACAGCCGGCGCGTGGCGAACTCCACGACGCCGACCGCGGTGAACACGACTGCCTCCCCGACGAGCACGGCCAGGCAGACGGTCAGCAGCCGGCGGTCCCACCGGACCTGGGTCAGCAGCCCGAAGAGGAGCAGGAACGGGACGTAGAAGAAGACGACCTGCTGCAGCGCCTTCGAGAAGTCGGTCGTGTAGGCGGCCTGCACGGCGTAGATGACCACCGCGCCGGCCAGCGCCCACTCCAGCAGCCCGGGCCGCGGGCGCGGCGGCGGCTCGTCCTCACGCAGGCGCCCGATCGCCCACGCGAGGACGCCCGCGCCGATCACGAAGTAGAGGGGCAGGAGGAGGTTGGCGGTCTCCCCCCCGGACTGCACCGGAAGCCGGAACGGCAGCATCGCGACCGCCGCCACCGCGAACACCGCCGGCTTGCGCCGGATCAGCAGCGCGGCGGCAACGAGCAGCACGAGCCCCGCGACGGCGGCCGCCGCCGCGAGCGCGGGCCGGTCCCGCAGCGGCCGCACCTGCGGCGTGTCCCACACCTCGGCGACGAGCAGCACCGGCGTCAGCGCAAGCGCGGCGAGCATCGCGAGCGCCCGGACCTTCGGCGGCGGCGCGAGCACCGCCGCCGCCGCCAGGACCGCGGCCGCGCAGATGCCGGCCTCCTTGAGCGGCGGGACGGCCGCGGCGATGGTCAGCCCTGCAGCAGCGTCCACGTGCGCCTCGTCATCGCGCTGGCGTTGGGGTTGGTCTTCATCGTGAGGGCGAAGCGGGCCAGGCCGGGGCGGACGACGACGCCCTTCCCGACGCGCGCCCCCACGATCACGGGCGTGCCCTGCTCGACCCCGGCGGCGGACACGACCCGGCCGCCGGCCCAGCCGGTCGTCGCCTCCCGGCGGGGGTAGCCCGTGAACTGCCCGTCCCCGCCCACGAACAGGCCCAGCGCGTCCTCGTAGGCGAGCACCGGCTCGGCACCCGACACGACCGGCCCGATTCGCGCGCCGAAGATGTCCTGCGCCGCGGCCCCCGAGGGGTCCACGAGCTGGTCGGCGTCGATCCGCGCCGTCCGCAGCAGGGAGGCCGTGCCCAGGGAGAACGCCCGCCCGCCGGCGCGGACCCAGCGGCGGAGGCGGCGCCCGAGCTCCGGGGTGAGCCAGCGCGGGTTGCCGGCGAGCACGACGCCCGTGTGGCCCTTGAGCGCCGGGCCCTCGCCGCGCTGCAGGGCCACGTCGGTGGTCAGGTCATAGCGGAAGCCCGCGCGGTCGAAGAAGTCCAAGAGCGGGCCTTCGTTGTTCCCGAACCCGATCGGCAGCCCACGGCCGCGGGCCCCGACGGGCGAGTACGGCCGCTCGATCCCCGCCGGGCCGCCGCGCGGCAGCGTGTTCGGGATCCCGTCGCCCGTGTCGTCCTGCGGGTTGCGGCCCTGCCAGGCGATGACCGGGAGCACCACGAGGACCTTCTGCTTCCCGGGGCCCTGCACCGGGAACGGCACCGTCTGGCGGTAGCCGGCAGCCGTGACGTCGAGGAGGTAGAGGCCGGAGCGCGCCCGCGGCGCGGCGACCTGGAGCAGGGGCCCGCGGCCGGTGCCGCGCGACCCGGGCCGCCGAAGCGGCCGCGCGTAGCCGATCCGGCGAATCTGCCACGCGTACGGGCGGCCGAAGCTCTGGATCCGGAACACCGCGCGCCGGCCTGCCAGCGTCGGGCCGGCCGGCGCGGTCACGCCGAGGCGGCGCACTGTCACCCCGGGGCGGCCGCGCGGGTCGGCCGCCGTGGCGGGGCGAAGGATCGGCGAGAAGGCCGCGTTGGACGCGCGATCGCGCAGCTTGACCGAGATCACGTACAGGCCCGGAGGCGCGGGCGCGCCGCCCACCCGTCCGTTCCACTGCAGCACCCGGGCGCCCGGCGCGCCGCGGAACTGGGTCACGAGCTTCGAGCCGCCCTCGTCGGTGCGGAAGACGAACACCCGGGCCGGGAGGCGCAGCGGGCCCGTGAAGCGGAAGGTCACCGGCTGGCCGGGTTGCACGACCGCCGGGCCGGGCCCGGCGGGGCTTGTCACGAACACGAGCGGCCGCGGCGGGGTGGTGTCGACCGTGATCTCGCGCGCGAAGACCGCCGAGCGCCCGGCATCGCGCAGCGTCACGCGCACCCGGTAGGTCCCGTCGGGAACCACCGCGTTGTCGTCGGCGCGCCCGTTCCAGTAGAGCTGGATCGGCTGGCGCGCCGGAAACCGGCGATCGTCAACCAGGGTCCGCACCGCGTCGCCGTTCTCGTCGATGATGCGGACGGTCACGTCGTCGCTGCGGTCGAGCTCGAGCCGGATGCTGGCCCGTTCCCGGCGGTTGTCGCCGTTGGGCGAGAAGAGGCTGGTGATCGTCAGCGCCCGCACGACCCGCGGAGACTGCTTGAGGCGCTGGCTCACGAAGAACGCGCCGAAGCAGGCCAGGAGCAGCAGGCCGAAGACGACCTGGGCCAGGCGGGTCACAGCCGCACCAGCGCCACGTTTGGGACATCCCAGTCGTGGAAGGTCTCCAGGCCGCGGCGGTGCGTGTGGCACAGCGCCACCCGGATCGTGCCGCCGTGGCAGACCGCGAGTGCCGGGAGCCGGCCGGCCTGCGTGATGTCCACGAGCGCCGCCACCGTGCGCTCCTGCTGCTCGAGCAGCGACTCGCCGTCAGGAAAGCGGAACTTCGGCCCGGCCGCGCGCCAGGCCGCGTAGAGCTCCGGGTCCTCGCGCGCGACGTCCTCCCACAGCCGCCCCTCGATGCTGCCGCGGTAGCCCTCGGCCAGCCGCGGGTCCACGACCGGCTCCAGGCCGATCCGGGCCCCGACGATCTCCGCCGTCTCACGGGCCCGCGAGAGCTGGCTGCAGTACAGGGCCTGGAGGCCCTCCCCCGCCACCCGCTCGGCGAGCTCGCGGGCCTGGGCCCGGCCGGTGTCGTTCAGGGGCGTGTCGACCGATCCCTGGATCCGGATCGGCTCGATGTTGTCGTCGGTCTCCCCGTGCCGGGCCAGCAGGATCACGTCGGCGGCCCGTGCGTCGCCTGCACCGTGTCGGACCGCAGCCCGAGGCGCAGAGTCTCGAGGGAGAGCGCGTCGGACGGGGCGATGTTGCCGAGGTTGACCGCGGGGCCAAACCGCCGCAGGAACCACACCTGCTGGGCCTTGCGCGGCGCCTCGAAGAGCAGCCGCTCGGACGGCACGGCGTGGGCGATCTCGTCGATCAGGCCCATCCGGATCTCGCCGTCCGGGCGGTAGATCCCCGCGTTGCCCGCCTCGCGCGCCTCGGCGATGACCTTCCACGCCCCGGCCTCGAGCTCAGCCTGGATCTGCTCGACCCAGACGTAGGGCGCCATGATGTGCTCCTCGTCCTTGCTGCCGACCTCGGAGAGGACGGTGAACTCCTCGGCCAGGCGCCGGATGAGCTCGAGCTTGCGGGCCCGCGGGATGTCCACGGTGCCGTCACTGATCTCCACGTGGCGCAGGCCCAGCTCGCGCAGCCAGGCCACGAGGTCGTCGACCTTGTCCTGCAGGATCGCCACCTCGGTGAGCGTGCCGCCGAGCACGACCGGGATCCCGTGCTCGCGGTAGCGGGCGAGCTTGCGCTCGAGGTTCCCCGTCGCCACGGCCGTGCCCCACCCGAGCTTGACGAGATCCACGTAGTCGCCGGCCACCTCAACGAGGGCGTCGACGTCGGCCACCGAGAGGCCTCGGTCCAGCACGTGCGTGACGCCCTGCTCGCGAGGCTTGGCGCTGCGGGGCGGAAGGTGCAGGAACGAGCCCATCGCGCGGGCGGAGCAGCCGGAGGCGCTACTGCGTGCGGTCCGAGCCGACGGTCACGACGACCGCCGAGTCAGCCCCGGCGATGGCCTGGGTGTTCGCGTCGATCGGCGCGACCTTCGCCACGCCGAGGAGCTTGGCGACCTCGCGGGCGGCCCGCTCCTCGCCGGGCGCGTAAAGGACGGTGGTCTGGGCCACCTGCTGGTCGGCGGCGTTCGTGGTGGCGCCGCGGGCGAAGCCGGCCTTCTGGAGCTGGTCGGCGATCTGCGCCGCCAGGCCAGGCGTCGTGGTGCCGTTGAGCACGGTCACCGTCGTCTGGCCGCGGTTCACCGGGGTGGCCGTGCCGCCTCCCGTGGTGGCGGTCGGGGTCTTCGCAGCGGTCGTCGGCTTCGTCGCGGCCGTCGTGGAGCTCGACGAGTCGCCGCCCCCGAACACCTGCGTGACCAGCAGGAAGATCGCCACCGCGGCGATCGCGACGCCGCCGACGATCAGCGCAATGGTGCGGCCACGGCCGCTGCCGCCGTCCTCCGGGCCGTCCTGCCGCGGCGGGCCGCCGCGGGCCCCGCCCTGGCCGGGGCGGACAGGCGCGGGGCGCGGGGCCACCCGGCTGGCGGTGTCGGCGCGCAACGCGGCGGCGGCCGCCTGCTGGCCGGGACGGGCCTCGCCGCGGGGCGCGACCTTCGGCATCTCGATGCTCTCGTCCTCGTACTCGTCGTCCTCGTAGTCGTCGTCCTCGTCCTCGTCCTCGTCCTCGTCGCCCGCCTCATCGTCCTCGTGGCGGCTGTCGACGAGCGGCGACGGGAAGGCCTGCGTGGCCTCGAGATCGCCGGTTCCGGGGCCGTCCGGTGCGCCGACCGTCTCGCCGGCCCCGGTTTCGGGCCCGTCGGCCTCCTCGTCGTCCGAGGGCGCGGCGGGTTCCGCGGCGCCCGCGGCGGCCGGGGCCGGGACCCCGTCGCGGCGGCGGCGACCGGCGGTGCCGTGGGCGGCGCGGCGGCCTGGGCGGCGGGCGTCGCCGCCGCCGGAGGTGCCGCCGCCGGGGTCCCCATCGCGGTCGTGGCGGCGGCGCCGGCTGCCGCCCCGACCGCCGCTGCTCCCCCACCGGGAGCCGGACGGGCCTGCGCCGGCGGGCGGGCCGCCGGCGGCGCCGGACGGGCCGCGGGCGGGCGCGGCGGAGGCCGGCGGGTCCCCGTCGGGCGGGCCTGGGCGGCCGCGGCGGCCTGGTGCTGGATCTCCTGCGCGCGCTCCGGCGCGCGGCCTGCCCACTCGCGGAGGCGGCGCAGCTCGCGGGCCTGCGAGAAGTACAGGAGCGCGAGGATGGCGAGGCCGGGAATCGCAGCGAGGCCAGCGTAGGCGCCGATCTTCTCCACCCCGCCCGAGAGCGTCAGGGCGAATACGGGATCCATGGACCCGCCAGTCTAGGGACCGGTGCGTACGGCAGGCGCCACGCGCACCTCGGACAGCTCGGCGACCAGATCGGCCAGCGCCGCGGCGTCCCCCTCGAGGACCAGCATGTTCACCCGGTCGAACGTCGCCTCGACCCACTGCGGATCGAGCGGCTCCCGTTCGGCCTGGAGGATCTTCTCCGCCGGCGTGGGCTGCGGACGCTCGTAGGCGTTGAACAGCTCCTCGTGGATCTTCTCCCCGGGCCGGCGCCCGACGATCTCGATCGCGATGTCGGCATCCGGCTCGAGGCCGGACAGCCGGATCATGTCGCGGGCGAGGTCGACGATCTTGACCGGGTCGCCCATCTCGAGGACGAACACCTCCCCGCCGGAGCCGAGCGACCCCGACCGGATGATGAGCTGGACCGCCTCCGGGATCGTCATGAAGTACCGGGTCATCTGCGGGTCGGTGACGGTCACCGGCCCGCCCGCGGCGATCTGGCGCCGGAAGATCGGCACGACCGATCCCGACGAGCCCAGCACGTTCCCGAACCGCACGCTGGAGTACCTCGTCCCCGGATGGCGGGCGCCGGCCGCCTCCAGCGACCACTCGGCCAGCGCCTTGGAGGCGCCCATCACCGTGGCGGGATCGACCGCCTTGTCGGTCGACACGAGCACGAAGGTCTTCGTGCCGGCGTCCCCGGCCACGCGCGCGACGACCCGGGTCGCCAGCGCGTTGTTCCGGACGGCCTCCACCGGATTGACCTCCATGAGGCCGACGTGCTTGTAGGCGGCGGCGTGGAAGACGACCGCGGGGCGGTGCTCGGCGAACACCTCGCGCATCCGCTCCTCTTCCTTGCAGTCGGCCAGGACCGGCACGGCGGTGCGGACGTGGCGGTCCTCCTCGAGCTCGCGGTGGATCTCGAACAGGTTGTCCTCGGCGTGGTCGACGAGCACGAGCCGGCGCGGGCCGACACGCGAGATCTGGCGGCACAGCTCCGAGCCGATCGAGCCGCCGGCGCCCGTCACCATCACGACCTGGCCGCTGAGGTAGGCGCCGACCCGGTCGATCTCCATGCGCACGGGCTCGCGGCCGAGCACGTCCTCGACCTTCAGGTCGCGCACCTGGCGCATCACGTTCATGCCGCCCTGGAGCAGCTCGAACACCGTCGGGAGGGTGCGGATCGGGATGCCGCGGGCGCGGCAGGCGGTCACCACGCGGCCACGCGTGGCGCCCGGCGCCGACGGAATGGCGATGATCACCTCGTCCGGCTCGACCTCGTCGAGGATGCGGGCGAGGTCCTTCGTCTCGCCGAGCACCTTCACGCCGTTGTCGACCATGAGGCCGCGCTTGCGCGGATCGTCGTCCACGAACCCGACCGGCCGATAGCGCAGGTTTGGGTTGCGCAGCATCTCGCGCAGCACCATGCGCCCGCCCTCGCCAGCGCCGACGATGAGCACGTCGCGAGCGTCCTTGGCGGCGTGGAAGCCGCGCAGGGGCCGTTCGAGCACCGCTCGCACGAGGAACCGCGCGCCGCCAAGCAGGCCGAGGCACAGGAGGAGGAAGAGCGCCACGACGCCCGTCGGCGGGTAGACGGCCGCCACGCCAGGCCCCGGGACGTCGACGGTGACCGGCTTGAAGATCGCCACGTAGCCGACGAGCGCGAGGGTCGCGAGCACGACGCCCCGCACGACCCCCTCGTAGTCACGCTGGCTGAAGTAGCGCCACCACTTCCGGTACATCCCGGACACCGCGAAGATCACGACGCTGATCAGCGTGACCGGCAGGAGCGTCGCCCAGAGCAGGTCCTCGTAGCGGGCAGGCAGGCCCCGGTCGAACCGGAGCCGGTAGGCCAGGCAGTAGGCGAGCGCGACCAGCACGCCGTCCACCGCAATCTGCGGAATCGAGTGCCGGTGGACGGGAAGGGCCGCGGACGAGATCCGGCGGCGCATCCGGGGGATTCTAGGGGGGATCGTCGCCCGGCGCGACCGCCGCACGCCTGCCGTCAGGCCGGCTGGAGCCCGCCGACCGGCGCGCACAGCAGCGCCGCGAACTCCCGCGGGTCGCGCCGCACGCGCGGCGGGGCGTCCGCGCGGTCGCGCTTGGCCAGCGCGATCTCGTCGGCGGACTGCAGCCGGCGCAGCCGGCCGTCGGCGATCAGCGCCTCGTCGACCGCGCCCATGCGCCCCTCGAACACGGTGAAGACCGGCGTGCCGAGCGCGACCGCCTCGCGGTTCATCGTGCCGCCCGCCGAGACGACGAGGTCGGCGAAGCCGATCAGGGACGGCGCGTCGATCGCCTGCTCGGGGACGACGAACCCGCCGGCCCGCGCGAGCTCGGCGCGCTGCGCGGCCGTCCGCGGCAGCACGACGGCCTGCTGGCCCTGCAGCCGCCGCAGCACCTCCCCGAACAGGTCGTTCTCGAAGCGGTGGTACAGCGACACCGCCGGCGGCGTGCGCACCACGGCGATCGACTCGGCGGGGTCGAGGCCGAGCTCGCCGAGCACCCCGGCGTCGGGCTCGAAGTCGGCGAGGTAGTACTCCTCCTTCAGGCCCGGGTACCGGTGCAGCTTGCCGCGCGCGCCGTAGCGGTCCAGGCGCTCGGGCGGGATCGCCTCCGGCACGACCACCGCGGAGGCCAGCCGGCAGTTGACCGTGTGCTGGACCGTGGCGAACTCGTAGTCGAAGGTGGTCGTCGCCGGAATCCGCAGCGCCGCCGCCGCCACCATCACGTCGTTGGAGCCGTGCCCGATCGCCAGGTCGAACCGTCCGCGGCGGCGAGCCCAGCGCACCAGCGCTCCCGACCGCTGCGCCAGGCCGAGCCCCTTCGCGGCCAGGCGACCGCCGCGGTGCCGGCCGATCGCGGTGTGGGAGATGCCGAGCCGCTCGCACAGGGCGAGGGTCTGAGCGAAGTCGCGCGCCGTCACCTCGACCTCGTGGCCCTCGGCCCGCAGGACGTCGATCACCGGCCGCAGCACGAGGACGTGCGGGCTGTTCGTGAGGTCGATCCAGACGCGCATCGCGGCGCCGCGGCTCAGGCCCGCGCCGACCGGATGGCGCTCACGACCTCGATCGCCTGCTGGCGCGTGAGCACCGGGCTCATCGGGATCGCCAGGTGCTGCGCCGCGGCCTCCGCGGTCCCGGGCAGCTGCAGGCCCGGGCCGCCCCACGGCCGCATCGCCGGCTGGAGGTGGATCGGCCGGCGGTAGTAGGCCTTGGCGCCGATGCCCACGCGGCCGAGCGCCTCGGCGAGGGGGTCGGCGAGGGGGTGGCGGATGACGTAGAGGTGCCAGGCGGGCTCGGCGCCGTCGACCGGCGCGGGCAGACCGACGTAATCCCCGAGCCCGACATCGGCGTAGTGGGCGCCCGCGGCCCGGCGGCCGGCCGCCCACTCGTCGAGGTGCGGCAGGAGCACCCGCAGCATGGCCGCCTGGAGCTCGTCCAGGCGCGAGTTGCAGCCGACCATCTCGTAGTCGACCTTGTCCCGGGAGCCGTGGAAGCGCAGCATCCGCGCCATCTCAGCGACGTCGTCGCGGTTCGTGACGATGGCGCCGCCGTCGCCGAAGCCGCCGAGGTTCTTCGACGGGAAGAACGAGAACGTCGCGGCCGACCCGAGGGCGCCGGCGCGCGCGCCGTGGCGGGTCGAGCCCGCGGCCTGCGCGGCGTCTTCGAGCACGGGAACGCCGAGCGCCTCGATCTCGGCGACCGGCGCGACGTTGCCGAACAGATGCACGGCCATCACGGCCTTCGTGGCTGGCGTGAGGGCCGCCTTCACCGTCTCGGGCGTGACGCAGAACGTCTCCGGGTCGATGTCGCAGAAGACGGGGCGCGCCCCGGTCGGCGGGATCGCCTCGGCGCTCGCGTAGAAGGAAAACGACGGCACGACGACATCGTCGCCCGGGCCCACCCCCATCGCCCGCAGCGCGATCGTCAGCGCGTCGGTGCCGTTCGCCACGCCGACCGCATGCCTGGCGCCCAGCGACGCCGCAAACTCGGACTCGAAGGCGGCGACCTCCGGCCCGAGGATGTACTTCCCGCCGTCGAGGACGCCGAGCGCCGCCGCGCGCAGCTCCCCGCGGAGCGGCTCGAGCGGGGTGGCGGTGTCGAAGAGCGGGACGGGCACGCGGCGGCACAGGCTACCCTTCCTCGCCGTGTTCTCCGTGTTCACCGACCCCGTGGTCGCCTCCATCACGGACCCGCTGGTGAACGCCGCGGTCGACGTGGTCAACTCGCTCGGGCTGCCCGGCGTGTTCCTGCTCATGCTCCTGGAGAGCGCGTGCATCCCGATCCCGTCCGAAGCCACGATGCTCTTCGCGGGCTTCAACGTCTCCAAGGGCGAGTACAGCCTCATCGTCCTCACGCTGGTCGGCACGGCCGCCAACCTCGTCGGCTCGTGGATCGCCTACGGCGTCGGCTACTTCGGCCGGATCGAGCTGGTCGAGAAGCACGGGAAGAAGGTCGGGATCTCGACGAAGCACCTCCACCAGGCCGACCGCTGGTTCGAGCGCCACGGCGAGGCGACGGTCTTCTTCACCCGGATGCTCCCGATCGTGCGCACGTTCATCTCGCTCCCTGCCGGCGTCGCCCGGATGCCGTTCTGGCGGTTCACGATCTTCACCGTGCTCGGGTGCCTGCCGTGGGTGTTCCTCCTGGCGTTCATCGGCAAGGAGGCCGGCGACAACTGGGAGTCGTGGAAGAACAAGCTGCACTACGTCGACTACGCCGTCGCCGCCCTGCTCGTCGCCGGCGGGATCTACCTGTTCGTGCGCTGGCGGCGCGACCGCGGGGACGGCGGCACGGACGCGGACGCCGAGGCCGCCCCGGCGTCCGATGCCGTCTGAGCCCGCCGCGGCGCTCCCGCTCCGTCACGCCGTTGCCCTGGGCGTCCTGCACGGCCCCGCCGAGCTGCTCCCGATCTCCTCGTCGGGCCACATCGCGCTGGTCCCCTGGCTGCTGGACTGGCCCGCGGCGCGGCTGGACCCCGACCTGCGCAAGGCGTTCGAAGTGGCGCTGCACGCCGGGACTGCGGCGGCGCTCCTCATCGCGCTGCGCGGCGAGGTCCGGGAGGCCGTGGCGGCCTTCGACGCCCGCCGCGCCGGCCTCATTGCCCTGTCCTCCGGCCCGCCCGCCCTCGTCGCCCTCACGTTCGAGCGGCCGATCGAACGCCATCTCGGCACCCCCGGAACCGTCGCCGCAGGCCTCGCGGCGGGCTCGGCGGCGATGCTGTGGGCCGACGGCGCGCCGCAGGAGCGCGACCGGGCCGACGCCGGCGCGGCGGACGCGCTGTGGCTCGGCCTCGCCCAGACGGCCGCGCTGATCCCCGGCGTCTCCCGCAACGGCGCGACCCTCGTGGCTGCACGGCGCCGGCGCTTTCGGCGCCAGGACGCCAACGCCCTGTCGCGCCACGTCGCCCTGCCGATCATCACCGCTGCAAGCGTGCTGAAGGGCTGGCGCCTGGCCCAGCGCGGCCTGCCGGCCGGGCTGCGGGGCGCCTTTGCCGCCGGAGTCGGCGCGTCGTTCGCCTCCACGCTCGCCTCGACCTGGCTGATCCGCCAGGTCGAGCGCGACCGCTCCCTGGCCCCCTACGCGGCCTACCGGCTGCTCCTCGCCGGGGCAGTGGTCCGCCGCCTGCGGAAGAATCGCTGACGCCGATGGCCGCCCTCTCCCTCCCCTCCGCCCCGTGACCGACGCGTACTCCGCGGCGGGCGTCGACACCGGCGAGGCGCACAGCGCGATCGCCGGCCTCGTCGCCGTCCTCGGATCGATCGAGACCGGGCGGCCGTCTCGGTCGCGGCTGGCGTCCGGGCACTACGCCAGCGTGCTCGAGGTCGCCCCGAACCTCGGCGTCGCGCTCTGCACCGACGGCGTCGGCTCGAAGCTCATCGTGGCCGAGCAGGCCCGCCGCTACGGCACGGTCGGCATCGACTGCGTGGCGATGAACGTCAACGACCTCATCTGCGTCGGTGCGGAGCCGGTCGCGCTCGTCGACTACATCGCGGTCGAGCAGCCCGATCCGGACGTCCTCCGGGAGATCGCCGTCGGACTGAAGGCCGGCGCGCAGGATGCCGGCGTGGAGATCCCGGGCGGCGAGGTCGCCGTGCTCCCCGAGCTCATCCGCGGCCACCCGTCGCCGCACGGCTTCGACCTCACGGCCGCGTGCGTCGGCACGGTCGCGCTCGACGCGGTTGTGACCGGCGCGGCCTGTGCGCCGGGGGACGCCGTCATCGGCCTGCCGGCCTCGGGGCTGCACTCGAACGGCTACACCCTCGCCCGCCGGGCCCTGCTCGACGACGGCGGCCTGGCGCTCGACGACCGGCCCGGAGCGCTTGGCGGCGCCTCGGTTGCCGACGCGCTCCTGGAGCCGACCGTGATCTACGTCCGGGCCGTGCTGGAGCTCCTGCGCTCGGAGGTGCCGGTCCACGGCCTCGCCCACATCACTGGCGACGGCGTGCTGAACCTGCTGCGCCTGCACGCTCCGGTCGGCTTCGAGCTCGACGACCCGCTGCCCCCGCCCCCGGTCTTCGGCCTCGTCGCCGAGCGCGGCGGGATCGGCCCGGCCGAGATGCACGAGGTCTTCAACATGGGCTGCGGGTTCTGCTGCGTCGTGCCTGCCGAGCACGAGGGCGCGGCGACCGCGCTTCTCGCCGCGCGCCACCCCGGCACCCGGCGGATCGGCCGGGTCACCGCCGCGGACGGCACGGTCACGCTCCCGACCCGCGGCCTGGCCGGCAGCGCGAACGGGCTCCAGGCAGCGTAGGGCGGCCAGGCGGCTCCGGTCGCCCGGCTCCCCCGGCCCCGAACCTGAGCGCCTCAGCCACCGAACCGGTGGCTCACACGCGCAAGAACGCTCGGCGCGGCCCGCGGCCTAGTCGATCACGAAGCCGACGATCACCCGCGTGACCCGGCCCTTGCTGATCGAGAACGCCGTCACGCGCTGGCCGATGGTCTCCTTGCCGACGACGCAGGACCGGAAGCCCGCGGTGGTCGAGCACTTGACCTTCGGGACCTTCGCCTTCACCTGCGCCTCGGTCGACCCGACGCCGATGCCGGCCGCGGTGCGGTCGCCGACGCCCGACGTCGTGATCGCGGTGACCGTCGTGCCGCTCTGGAACCCGACCGTGACGGCGCCGGGGTAGCGCAGCTCCTTCAGCGCGCCGAAGTCGTTGTTGATCGTGACGACCTTGGCCGGCGGGCCCAGGATCGACCTGACCTTGGCCTCGGACATGCCGAGACGGACGGAGGACATCCCGGAGCCGATCTTGATGTCGGCGTTCGCGGCGGCGGGCGCGGCGAGCGCGGCGGCAGCCAGGAGGAGCGTGATGAAGGAGCGCATGGGCGCCACCCTATCCAGCCCCGCCGCGACCCGCGACGGTAGGGGTTCGGGGCGGTCGCGCCGAACTCCACCCCGAGCCCGGGCGCCGGGGCTCGGCCGTCCGCCGACACGGGCGGGCAGGATCGGTGTCCAAGGTCCCGTGAACTTGCGACACTGGCGCCAGCGCATCTGCACCCATGGCAACGCTCGTCGGCACCCTCCTGAACGACCGCTACCGGCTCGACCGCAAGATCGGGGCGGGCGGGATGTCGACGGTCTACCTCGCCTTCGACATGACGCTCGAGCGCCAGGTCGCGATCAAGCTGCTGCACCGCGAGATCGCCTCCGACTCCGATCAGCTCGAGCGGTTCCGCCGCGAGGCCCGCGCCGTGGCGCAGCTCTCGCACCCGCACATCGTCACGGTGATCGACGCCGGCGAGGACGACGGCCGCCCCTACATCGTGTTCGAGTACGTGGCCGGGGAGACGCTGAAGGCCCGGATCCGCCGGCTCGGCCGCCTCGACGTGTCGGAGTCCATCGCCTACGCCATCGAGATCGCCCGGGCCCTCGGCGCCGCTCACGAGCGCCACATCGTCCACCGCGACGTCAAGCCCCAGAACGTCCTCGTCGACGAGGAGGGCAGGGCAAAGGTCACCGATTTCGGGATTGCCCGCACGCTCGACCAGGAGGGGCTCACGGCGGACGGGCGGGTGCTCGGCACAACCGACTACGTCGCGCCGGAGCAGGCGCTCGGCCACGAGGTCACTGGGCAGTCCGACCTCTACTCGCTCGGCATCGTGCTCTTCGAGATGCTCACCGGCGACGTCCCCTTCCGCGGCGAGAACCAAGTCGCCGTCGCGATGATGCACGTCCGCGACGACCTGCCCGACCTGCAGGCGCGCCGGCCCGAGGTCTCGGCGTCGCTGGCGGCGGTGGTGGACCGCCTCACCGCCAAGGACCTCGGCGCCCGCTACCCCGACCACCTCGAGGTCATCGCGGATCTCGAGGAGGTCCTCATGGTCGAGACCGCCCGGTCGGGCGGCGTGACCGGCGAGGCGACCGCCGTCCTCCGCACGCTGCCCGAGGGCACGCGCCGCCGGGTCCCGCTGCGGGTCCGCCATCCGGCCTGGCTCGCTGCGGGCGGCCTGCTCGCGGTCGGGGTCGCGGTCGCCCTCGTGGTGCTCCTCGCCGGCGGCGCCCAGCGGGGCACCGGCGGCGCCCGGGCCGGCACCCCGCCCGGCCTCACTGCGGTGTCCCTCGGCCAGGACGCCGCCAAGGACTACGACCCGCTCGGGGACGACAAGAAGGAGCACCCCGAGGAGGCCTCCTCCGTCCTGGACCGCAACGACGCGACGGCCTGGAGCACCGAGACCTACAAGAGCAACGTTCTCACCAAGGCCGGCGTCGGGATCTACCTCGACGCCGCCCCGGGCGTCGCGGCCCGGGCGATGCGCGTCCGCACGAGCACGCCGGGCTTCACGGCCGAGGTCTACGCGGCGGACAGCGGGCCGCCGGCGGCCATCGCCGGCTGGCAGAAGGTCGCCGGCGCGCAGACGATCAGCCGCGCCAGCCAGACCATCGACCTCGACACCGCTGGCGAGCCGTTCCGCTACTACCTGCTGTGGATCACCAAGCTGCCGCCGGGCCAGGGGGTCGTGAAGATCTCCGAGCTGTACCTGTTCCGCTGAGCGGCGCCTCAGCCCGCGACGAGCCGCGCGTAGAGCCGCGCCAGCGCCGCCGCCGGGTCATCGCACAGCCCGGTGTGCACCGGCGACGGCTGCACCACCGTGCTGCTCGGCGCCGCCAGCCAGTGGAAGCGCTCGGACGGCTCCAGCGCCGCGACCGGGCCGGCCGCATGATCGCCGGCGGCGATGCGGGCCAGGGCGTCCAGGTGCTCGGCGATCGCCTCGGCGTCGGCGCCGGGCGCCAGCGCCGCCAGGCGGGCCCGGTCGAGCCCGACCGACGCCGCCAGGAACCCCGCCTGGCGGGCGAAGAGCACGACGCCGGCGTTGAGGAACTCCTGGCGCTCGACGCGCGGGACGACGCGCAGGACCAGGTATTGGAACGGCTCACGCCCGGGCACGTGCGGCCTCCGCCTCGGCGGCCCAGGGCCGCGGCGCCGCCAGCCGGCGCTCGAGATGCTCGACGTACTCGGCCCGGCCGCCGGCCGGCAGCCACGGCTCCGGCACGAGGCCGACCACCTCGGCGATCGCCTCCGGCCCGAGGCGGGCGGCGAGCCGCTCGTCGGCCGCGAGCACCGACCCGGCCTGCGGCAGGAGCACGTGGCTGGCGATCGCCGGGAACGGGTCGTCCGCCGCGACGGCCAGCCGGCCCGCGTGCTGGGCCACGAGCGCGGCGCCGTGGTCGATGAGCCACGTGCGGCCGTGCCAGCGCAGCAGATTGGGGTTGCGCGGCGTGCGGTCGACGTTCGTGACCAGCGCGTCGAACCAGACCACGTCGGCGGCGAGGGCTGGAGCGAGGGCGCCGTCGGCGCCCGGGTCGAAGGCCAGCGCCCCCGGCAGGAAGTCGACGCCGAGGTTCTCCCCGGCGCTCGCCGCGATGAGGTCCTGGATCTCGGGGTCCGGCTCGGCCCGGGCCAGCTCCGGGTCGACCGCCACCACGGCCAGGCGCGGCACCGGGAGGTCCAGGGCCCGTCCCAGCTCGCCGGCGATGACCTCTGCCACGAGCGCCTTGGGCCCCTGCCCCGCCCCCCGGAACTTCACGACGTACAGGCCGTCGTCGTCAGCCTCCATCAGCCCGGGCAGCGACCCGCCTTCGCGCAGCGGCTCGACGTAGCGCGTGGCGGCCACCCGGGCGAGCCCCACCGCGGACGGGCTGGCGGCGGCCATCGCGTCAGAACGCGTGCGCCGACTCCGCCGCGTGGCGCTCCACAGCGAGCGCGACGAGCCGGTCGAGCAGGTCCGGATAGGGGATGCCGGACTCGGCGAAGAGCTTGCCGAACACGCTCGTCGCGGTGAAGCCGGGAATCGTGTTGACCTCGCTGACCAGCACCTCCTCGCCGCGCACGAAGCAGTCGACGCGCGCCATGCCCGCGACCCCCGCGGCGGCGAACGCCTGGGCCGCGACGGCCTGCACCCGCGCGCGCGCCGCGGCGGAGATCCGCGCCGGCACCACGAGCTCCATGCCGCCGGGCGAGTACTTCGCCTCGTAGTCGTACCAGCCGCTCGCGGCCTTCACGACAATCTCCCCCGGCGTGGACACGACCGGGTCGTCGTTGCCCAGCACCGAGCACTCCACCTCGAGCCCGTCCGCGAACGCCTCGACGATCACTCGCGGGTCGTGGCGCAGCGCGGTCTCGATCGCCGCCTCGAGCTCGGAGGGCTCGGCGACCCGCACGATGCCGACCGAGGAGCCGAGGCGCGACGGCTTCACGAACGCCGGGCGGGCCAGGCCGCCCGCCGCCGCCAGCACCGCGTCCCGGTCCGCGTCCCACTCGTGCTGCAGCACGGCGACGTAGCCGACCTGCGGGATCCCCGCCGCCCCCATGAGCCGCTTGAACGTCAGCTTGTCCATGCACACCGCCGAGGCGAGCACCCCGGCGCCGACATACGGCGTCCCGAGCGTGTCGAGCAGGCCCTGCACCGACCCGTCTTCGCCGTAGGGGCCGTGGAGCACCGGGAAGACGACGTCGGCCCCGAGCAGCGGCTCGCCCGGCACGAGCGCGACGTCGGCGCCGTCGTGGCGCCAGCGGCCATCGCGCTCGATCTGCACCGCCACGACCTCGTGACCGGCCGCCGCCAGCCCCTCCTGGACCGACGCCGCCGACCTCAGCGAGACATCGTGCTCGGACGAGCGCCCGCCGCCCAAGACCGCGACCCTCATCCGGTCGCTCCGGTGCCCGTCTCGCCCGGCAGGTTCCCGTTGTTCGTGATCGTCGGGGTCACGAACGTCCCGACGGTCAGCGTCACGCGCGATCCCTTCTTGACCTGGGAGCCGCCGCCCGGCGTCTGGTCCAGGACCACGCCGTCCTGCCGCGGGTCGGAGACCTCCTGCTCGTTGATGATGACGGTGAAGCCGGCCCCGGAAAGCTGCGTCGCCGCAGCGCTCTGGTCTTCGCCCACGACGTCGGGCACCGTGACCTGCACCGGCGCCTTGGCGATGACGATCGACACGGTGCTGCCCTTCTCGACGCTCGTCCCGCCATCCGGGCTCTGCCGCAGGACGGTCCCGGGGGTCTGGTCGGACTCCTGCTCCGAGACGCTCACCTGCAGCCCGGCCGCGTTGATCGACGTCTCGGCGGCCGACTGCGTCTGGCCGATCACCGACGGGACCGTGGTCTTGCCCTTGCCGGCCGAGATGAACAGGCTCACCGTCGAGCCCTTCGTCAGCTGCGAGCCGCTCGGCGGCGACGTGCGGGTGGCGTCCCCCTTGGCGATCGTGTCCGAGATCTCCGATTGGACGCGGACCTTGAAGCTCGCCGCCTTCAGCCGCTTCTCCGCCTCGTCCTGGGGCTGGCCCTGCACGTCGGGAACGGTGCCGTCGCCCGGCCCGTTCGAGACCGTCAGCGTCACCGCCGAGCCCTCGTCGACCTTGGTGAACGGCTGCGGATCCTGCCGCAGGACCGTGCCTTCGGCGCTGTCGCTCGTGACCCGCTCGACCCGGGCCTCGAACCCGTCGTTGCGCAGGATCGTGGTGGCCGCCGCCTGCTGGAGGCCGACCACCTTGGGCACCGTGACGGTGTCGGCGGGCTTGAGGAGGAAGTAGAGGCCCAGGCCGATGCCGGCCAGGGCGAGCGCCGCGATGAGCCACACCCACCAGGGCGGGCGTCGCTTCCCGTCGGCGTCGGGGTCGTAGGGCTCGTCCGGGAACGCGCCGTCGGCGGCCGCCTCCTCGGCCGCGTAGGCCGCGGCGGCGTAGGCGGAGGTCGCGCCGGGCGTGCCGCCGATGTCGACGCGCACCTGCTCCAGGGCCGCGATGAACTCGTCGGCATCGGCGTAGCGGGCCGCCGGGTCCTTCTCCAGCGCGCGGAGGATCGCCGCGTCGAGCTCCGGCGGTATCGCCGGGTTGTAGGCGCTCGGCGGCACCGGCAGCTCCGAGACCTGCTTCAGCGCGACCGAAACGGCGCTGTCGCCGTCGAACGGCACCCGGCCCGCGACCATCTCGTAGAGCACGATGCCGATCGCGTAGAGATCCGAGGCGGCGCTGACGGCGTGCCCCTGGGCCTGCTCGGGCGAGAGGTACTGCGCGGTCCCCATGATCGACCCGGTCTCGGTCATGTCCGAGGCGCCGGCCCGGGCGATCCCGAAGTCGGTGACCTTCGCATTGCCCTCGGGATCCACGATGACGTTGTGCGGCTTGAGGTCGCGGTGGATCACGCCCCGCTGGTGCGCGAAGCGGGCCGCCAGGAGGATCTGCTCGGCGATCCCGATCGCGTGGAGGGGATCGAGCGGGCCGTCGTCGACGATGACCTGCTTGAGCGAGCGGCCCTCGAGGTACTCCATCGCGATGTAGTAGGTGCCGTCCCACTCGCCGCGGTCGTAGACGCCGACGACGTTCGGGTGCTGCAGCCCCGCCGCGGAGGAGGCCTCGCGCCGGAATCGCTCGACGAACTCCTGGTCCTCGGCGAAGCGCCGGTACAGGAGCTTGAGGGCGACCTTGCGCCCGAGCTGCTCGTCCTCGGCGCAGTAGACGTCGGCCATGCCGCCGGACCCGATGCGGCTCAGGACGCGGTAGCGCCCGTCCACGATGGAGTCTGTCGTCAGGTCGCGGATGTTCACAGCAGGGCCTCCATCACCTGTCGCGCGATGGGGGCGGCAACGGTACCGCCCGTCCCGCCCTGCGTGCGCTCCACCGTGACCGCGATCGCGATCTTCGGATCGCTGGCCGGCGCGAAGCCGATGAACCAGGGCTGGGTGATGTCCTGGGGAATGTTGATCTCGGCGGTGCCGGTCTTGCCGGCCACCTCGATGCCGGCCAGCGCCGCGGCCGTCCCCGACCCTTCGCGGACGACGTTGCGCATCATCTGGTTGACCTTCGCGGCGGTGCTCGTGCTCACGACACGCGTGATCTCGTCGGTCGGAACGTCGTCCACGACGCGCCCGTCGGCATCGACGATCTTCGTGGTCATGTGCGGCCGGACGAGCACGCCGCCGTTGGCGACCGTGGCGGCGACCATCGCCATCTGCAGCGGCGTGACGAGCAGCTTGTCCTGGCCAATCGCCATGCGGCCCACGTCGATCCGCGGGGAGAGCGGCGAGAGGAGGTCGCCGCGGGCGTTGTACGGCCCGCTCGCGCGCTTCTGCGGCGGCGGGTAGTCGAGCGGCGGCTTGGAGTAGAAGCCCAGCCGGGTCATGTACTTCGCCATCGTGGCCTTGCCGAGCTTCTCGCCGACTTGGGCCCACACCGTGTTGATCGAGTTCGTCAGCGCGGTCGTGAGGTCGACGTCGCCGAACTCCTGGCCGCCGAAGTTGTTGAGCGGCACGCCGCTGATCACGATGCCGTTCTTGCCGCTCAGGACCGAGCCGGGCGTGAACTTCCCGGAGTCGATCGCGGCCAGGGCGGTGACGACCTTCATCGTCGAGCCCGGCGGGTAGCCGGACTGCGTGACGCGGTTGAAGAGCGGCGCGTTCTCGTTGTCGCGATTCAGCCGCGCGAAATCCGCAGGGTTCGACACGGTGTTCGGGTCGAACCCCGGCACGCTCACCATCACGCGCACCTTGCCGGTGCCGGGCTCGAACGCGACGACGGCGCCCTTCTGCCCGCCGAGCGCGTCGATCGCCACCTGCTGGGCCTTCGGGTCAAGCGAGGTCGTCACGTCGTCGCCGTCGCGCCGCTTGCCGGTGAGCTGGTCGATCAGGGAGGTCAGCTCCGGCCGCTGGCCGGTCAGCGCGTCGTTGCGGAACTGCTCCAGGCAGCAGCGGCCGATGTTCGTGTAGCTGTAGCCGATGGCGTGCGAGAACAGGCCGCCCGTCGGGTACGTCCGCCGGTAGGTGTCCCCGGGCGCCTTCACCGAGCGGGCCAGCACGGTGCCGTCGGCAGCCTTGATCTCGCCGCGCTTGATCTTCGCCTGCTCGAGCAGCTCGCGACGGTTGCGCGGGTTGTCGCGCAGGCCCTTGGCGCCGAACACGGTCCACCACGACGTCGCGAACACCAGGATCCCGATGAGGACCATGACGAGCAGGTAGAGCCGGACGATCGGCTTCGTCATGGCGACGTCGCCTCCCGCCGCGCCCGGTCCGACACGAGCAGGAGCAGCGCGAGCAGCACGAAGTTCGCCACGATCGAGGAGCCGCCGTACGAGATGAAGGGGAGCGTCACGCCGGTGAGCGGGATGACCTTCGTGACGCCGCCCACGATCACGAAGACCTGCAGCGCGAAGACGGCGGTGAGCCCCGCGGCGAGCAGCGTCGAGAACGAGTCGCGCGCCAGGGTGGCGATCCGGAACCCGCGCTCGGCGATCAGCAGGTACACGAACAGCACCGCGCAGGCCCCGACGAGGCCGAGCTCGTTGACGATCACCGCGTAGATCAGGTCGGTGTCGGGCGCCGGAATGATCGTTCCTCCGCCGGGGAGCGCCAGCAGCGACTGGCCGAACCCGACACCCAGCACGCCGCCGTCGGCCTGGGCGAAGAGGCTCTGGGCGATCTGGTAGCCCTCGTTGTCGATCACACCCCGCGCAAACGGATCGCGCCAGATGTCGATGCGGTCCTGCACGTAGGCGAGGTTGGACGAGAAGAACCATGCGCCCAGGGAGAACATCCCCAGGCCGACCACGACGAACGACGCCCGGTTGGTTGCGACGTAGAGCAGCGCCAGGAAGGCGCCGAAGAACATCAGCGACGACCCGAGGTCGCGGATGACGATGAGCATGAGCATCGCCATCCCCCACACCACGAGCAGCGGGCCGAACTGCTTGAGCGGCGGGATCGTGATGCCGAGGATCCGCCGCGACCCCTGCACGAGCACCTGGCGCGTGTCGCGCAGGTAGGACGCGAGGAAGATGACGATTCCGATCTTGGCGAACTCCGCCGGCTGGAAGGCGAGCGGGCCGACGTCGACGGCGAGGTAGGCGCCGTTGACCTGCCCGCCGATGCCGGGCAGCCGCGGGGCCAGGAGCAGCAGGATCGAGGTGATCGCGATGAGGTAGCGGTAGCGCTCGAGCTTGCGGTAGTCGCGCAGGAAGATGATCGTCGCGGCGAAGAAGGCCAGGCCGACGACGAACCACTGCGCCTGCTCGCGGGCCAGGGTGTCGTCGATCCGGTAGATCATCACGAGGCCGAAGCTGGCCAGGACGGCGAAGAGCGGGAAGAGGTACGGGTCGGCGTTCGGCAGCCGGAAGCGCAGGATGATGTGGACCGCCAGGCAGAGGCCGAGGAAGATCGCGCCGTAGCTCAGCGAGAGGTTCGAGAGCTGGTTGGAGCGCTGCACGAAGACCGCCGCGAACCCGGCGGTCACCAGCAGCGACGCTGGGATCAGGCCGAGCAGCTCCCGGTTGCGGGCGCTCACCGGCGGCTCACCCGTCGAGCTGCCCGCGCTCGATCTTGCGGACGAGGTCGGCGGCGTCGCCGCGGCTGCGCAGCTGGTGGTCCAGGAGCTTCTTGCGGCGGGCGGCGGAGAGGTCGGCCGCCGGGACGCCGGACACGTAGTACTGCTCGTAGAGCTCGGCGCCGAACGGCCCGTCGTACGGAAGCCCGCGGTACACCGTCACGAACCCCTGGGCGTCGGTGCCGACGAAGTAGACGGCCCGGCTGGCCATCCAGGCGCCGACGGCGACGAGCCCGAGCACGGCGATCGTGGCCAGGGCCGGCACGACGCGCCGCCAGCGCCGCCGCTTCGCCGGCGCCGGCGCGGGACGCGGCGGGCGGGGGCTGCGCGGGGTCACTGCGGCGGGGGCCGCCGCGGCCTCGGCCTGCTGGCGGTGCAGCGCGGCGCGCACGTCGGCCTGCGACGGGGCGGACTGGCCGAGCGCCGTGGGCTGGTCGCCGGCTGCGGTCGCGGGGGCCGACCCGGCGACGGCGGGCGCCGTCCCCTCGACCTCCTCGAGGCGAAAGAGGATCACGGTGATGTTGTCCCGGCCGCCCGCAGCGTTGGCCTCTTCGATCAGGGCGCGGCCGGTCGCGACGAGATCGGGCGCGGACCCGATGAGCTCGCCGATCCGCCGGTCGCTGACCATCCCGGTCAGGCCATCGCTGCACAGCAGGAACACGTCGCCGTCTCGCGCCGGCACGGTGAACGTGTCGACGTCCACCCACGCCTCGACACCCAGCGCCCGGGTGATGACCGACTTCTGCGGATGCTCCTCGGCTTCCTCGGCCGTGAGCTTGCCGCGGCGCACGAGCTCGCCGACCAGGGAGTGGTCGTTCGTGAGCTGCTCCAGCCCGCCGTCCCGGTAGCGGTACGCGCGGCTGTCGCCGACGTGGGCGAATGAGACGAAATCCTCGCCGACGTACGCCGCGGTCAGCGTCGTGCCCATGCCCGTCCGCGCGGCATCCTCGGAGGCGACGCCGTGGATCCGCTCGTTGGCCTCCCGCACGACGCGGGCGAGGCGCTCCTCGGCGGTGCCCGCATCGGGAAGGCCGCCTTCGAACGCCTCGACGGCCAGCCGTGACGCAACCTCCCCGGCCTGGGCGCCGCCCATCCCGTCGGCCACGACGAAGACCGGGGCGCGGGCGAACAGCGAGTCCTCGTTCGCCCGCCGCTGACGCCCGGTGTCGGACTTCTCGAAGTGCTCGGCAACCCGCAGCATCAGCCCACCATCATTGCCAGTAGGAGAATTCGTTGTCGCCGATGCGGATCTTGTCGCCCGGGTGCAGCGGCTGCGGGCCGCGGACGATCTCCGCGTTGAGGTACGTGCCGTTGGTGGACCCGAGGTCCTCGAGGACGAGGAGGTCCCCCTGCCGGATGATGCGCGCGTGCTGGGACGAGGCGTAGGGATCCTCGATCCGGATCTCCGCCTGGGCGCCGCGGCCGAGCACGACGCCGTCGAGGATGTCGTACTCCGCGCCCCGCTCGAGGCCGGCGGCGTGCTCGACCCGGAGGATCGGGTCGAGGTCCTCGGTGCGCTCCGGGCCGCCGAGCCCCACGGACGCCGCGTGCAGGCCGGTCGCGTCGGGCGGCGGCTCGTCGACGACGGGGCCGGCCCCTGCCCCCGCTGCCGGCTGGCCGCGCCGCAGATCCTTCAGCGCGCTGCGCGCCACCCACAGCAGGAACAGGTAGAGCACCGCGAGGAACGCGAACTTCAGGGCGACCGAGGCGGGCTCCAGCATCTAGTGGTTCGTCCGGGAGGTCGTGGTGGGCTTGGTCGGCCGCTGGCGGTGGCTGGCGAGGACGCAGGCCCGCAGGAGTGCCAGCGGCACTCCAAGGGCCGAGGACGCGGCCAGGCGCCGATCAGCGGGCGATCCAAGCGCGACAGGACGTGCCGGATGGACCACTAGCCCTCCAGCTCGAACGTGATCGCGGCCGTGCCCAGGACGATGCGGTCGCCGTCGTGCAGGGCCTGCGGCGCCGCCACCTTCTGGCCGTTGACCATGACGCCGTTGGTCGAGTTCATGTCGGCGATCACCCAGCCGGCGCCGGACGGGCGGATCTCGGCGTGGCGCCGGGAGACGTTGGCGTCACTGACCACGATGTCGCTGTCGCGGCTGCGGCCGAGCACCGCGCCGTCCCGGCCCAGCGTCATCCGGCGGCCGTCGACGACCACCACCGCGGTCGGCGTGCGCACCGGCGCCGCCGCCTCGCGCATGGGCTCGCGCAGCCGCTCGGCAGAGAACACCATCGTCTGGCTCGCCTCGCCCTGGCGCGGCTGCTGCGCGGGGTCCTCGGCGGGCTTCACGAGGCGCGCCTGGATGCCGAACTCGCCGAGGCGGAGGTGCTCGTCGGTGCGGAACTCGACGACCGGGCGGCCGAGCAGGGCCAGGCGCTCGCGGCGGGCATGCTCGAGCAGGTGGGCGCACAGCTCCTTCGACAGGGCGTCCTCGTACTCCGCGAACCGGTCGTGATCCTCCGGCGAGAGGTAGACCACGTACTCGTTCGGCACGTAGGTGCGCGACACCGACACGGTCTTGTGCTCCTCCATGTGGCGCGCGAGCTTCCGCGCGATCTCCACGGGACGCACTTCGGACCGGAACGCCCGGCTGAACGTGCCTTCGACGAGGCCCGCAATCCTGTTCTCGAGGTTCCTGAGCACGCTCATGCTCGCCGCGATGCTACGGGGTATCCGCGGGCCGGTTCGCCGTTCGCAAGGCCCAGCCGCCGAGCGCGAGCGCAGCACCGAGCGCCGGACCCCACGCGCCGCCGGCCGGGACAGGGGATTCGATGGCCGTTCCCAGCGCCCGTCCGAGCCCGTTCGTGGCCGCCGCGAGCCCCGCGGCCCAGGCGACCGCGCCGATCAGCGCGACCGGCCAGGCGCGCGTGCGCACGGCCCAGGGCAGCACGACCGCGAACGCGGCCCACAGTGCCGCGCCGGCGACGAGGCCGGAGGAGACGACCGGGGCGACCGCATCCCGGGCGGCGTCCGTCGCCGATCCCTCCCAGGCCGCTGCCGGCGCGCTCGCCGCGGGCGGACCCAGGAGCAGGCTGCGCCCCAGCGCCGCCTCGGCCAGGGCCAGCCACCAGAAGCCGAGCGCCCCCAGGGCAGCGCGGTGCCACCAGCGCCGGGGCTGGCCGGCCTGCGGGGGGACGGCGCCGGCGCGGGCCGCCCGGCCCTGTCGGGGGGCCAGCGCGGGCGCCGACCACGTGCGCCCGGCGGGCCAGGCCAGCAGCGGCCACCCCGCGGCCCCCGCCACGCGGCCGGCGGCGGCACCCGGCCGGTGGCCGCGAGCCAGGCGGCGAGGCCGGCGGCAGCGGCGAGCCAGCCCGCCCGCGGGGCGGCAGCCACGAGCCCGGCGGCCGCAGCCGCGCCGAGCACGGGTGAGCGGGGCACCGCCGAGCCCGGCGAGCGCCGCGCCGGCGAGCGCCGCCGCGCTGGCGGCGGCGCCGCGCGGCCTGCCGCCGGCGGGATGCGCGGGAGCGGCCGCGCCGGCACCGCGACCCCGGGCTCGTCGCTGAGGGCCGGGGCTGCCGCGGCCAAGGTCCGCCGCAGGTCGGCCGCCGTGCCGCGGTCATCCGGGTCGGCACTCAGCGCCCGATCGATCGCCGTCACCAACGCCGCGGGCAGATCCGGCCGCGGGCGGGCCAGGGATGGAAGCTGCCGCCCGATGCGCCGGGCCGTCGCGGCGGGGCTCGGCGCCCGCACCGGATGCGTCCCGGCGAACGCCTCGTAGAGGAGCAGCGCCATGGCGTAGACGTCGGCTTCCGGGCCGGCGTGCCGGCCTTCGGCCTGCTCCGGCGCCATGTAGGCCAGCGTCCCGACGACGTCCCCGGTCCGGGTGAGCGGCACCGCGTCCGCCAGGCGTGCCACGCCGAAGTCCGTGAGCTTCGCCACGCCGGCGTCGCTGTGCGGCGCCTCGGGGATGAGCACGTTCTGGGGCTTGACGTCGCGATGCACGACCCCGCGCTCGTGCGCGTGCCCCAGCGCGTCGCAGAGTGCCACGCCGATCACGGCGACGTCCCGGTCCGAGAGCGCCCCCGCCGCGGTCAGCTCGTCGAGCGTTCCGCCTTCCACGAGCTCGGAAACGAGGTAGTGGGCCTCCTCGTCCGCGCCGGCCTCGTGCAGCGCCACGACGCCCGGGTGGCTGAGGCGCGCCGCCGCGAGCGCCTCGCGCGCGGCCCGCTCGTCGTCGCCGGCGGGGGTCCGCGGGACGACCTTGACCGCCACGAGGCGCTGGAGGGTCTCGTCGCGCGCGAGCCACACCGCGCCGAAGCCGCCGGACCCCAGGCGGCGCACCAGGACGTAGCGCCCCAGGACGCGGCGCTCGGAGGGGCTGGCGCCCGGCCGCGGCGCGTCGCCGGGCCCCTCGGGCCATGGCTGCGTGGGCAGGGGAAGGGTGTCGGTGGGGCGCACCGCTGCAAGATTTCGGTGCTGGAGGAAGGCTCCCTGCCCTCCGCGGCGAACCCGTACGAAGCGTTCACCTGCCCTCGATGGGCATACTAGGCATCCCCGAACGTCCCAAGGAGCGAAGGCATTGTCGTTCTTCGACGAGGGGGATGAGCCGCGCCGGGCCCCTCGCCCGCGCCGGCCATCCCGGCCGCCCCGCAGCGGCGCAGACGCCGATCAGCAGACGCTGCTGGTCCGCCGCGCCGTGGCCGCCGGCGCCGTGCTCGTGGCGATCATCGTGCTCGTCGTCGGGGTCCGCGGCTGCCTGAACAGCCAGAAGCAGGACAGCCTGCGGTCCTACAACCGGGACGTCGGGGCGCTTGTTGAGGAGTCCGACAACCAGGTCGGCAAGCCGTTCTTCGAGGCCATGAGCGGAGGGACGGCGTCGACCGCGTCGGGCGGCAACCAGGCGCTCGACCTCCAGACCACGGTCAACCAGCTCTCCGCGACCGCCGACAGCCTCGTCAAGCGGGCCAAGAAGCTCGACGTGCCCGGCGACATGAACGCGGCCCAGACGAACCTCCTCCTGACCCTCACGCTGCGCCGCGACGCCATCGCCAAGGTGGCCGGCAAGCTCCCGACGGCACTCGGCAACACCGGCGCCGACCAGGCCGTCGCCCAGATCGCGGGCGAGATGTCGGTGCTGCTTGGCTCCGACGTCGTCTACTCCCAGCGGGTCAAGCCGCTCATCGAGCAGACGCTGAGCGAGGCCGGGGTGAACGGCCAGACCGTCGTGTCGAGCCGCTTCGTCCCCAACATCACCTGGGTCGACGAGGCCACCGTCGCCCAGAACCTCGGCGCCTCGGTCGGCGGCACGCAGAAGACCACCGGCCCGGTCGCCCCCGGCTCGCACGGCCACGGGCTGGACTCCGTCGCGGTCAACGGCACCGATCTCACGACCGACGCCGCCAACCGCATCCCGGCCGGGTCTGACCTCACCTTCTCGGTCACGTTCTCCAACCAGGGCGAGAACGACGAGAAGAACGTCGCCGTCAACGTCGAGATCGCCGGCTCCGGCCAGCCGTTGAAGGCGACGGCCAACGTGCCCAACTCGCCGGCCGGGGAGACGCAGACCGTCGACGTACCGTTCAAGCAGTCCCCGCCGGCCGGGACCCCGGTGAAGATCAAGGTGACGGTCGCGGACGTGCCCGGCGAGGCGGACTCGAGCAACAACACCGCAACCTACTCGGCGCTCTTCACGTCCTAGCGGCCTCAGGCCGGCCGGTCCAATCTATGCTTGGACCGGTGGACGGGCTCACCGACACCGCGGGGATCGTCGCACTCGTCGGCGTCGGCGTCGGCGCGGCGGCCCTGATCCTCAGCATCGTCCTCGCGGTGAAGCTGCGCCGGCTCCGGGCCGCCCAGTCTGTCCTCATCGGGGCGGCGGAGACCGACGACCTCGTCGCCCACTCTGCCCGCCTGCAGAGTGAGTTCGGGTCGCTGCGCGCCGGCGTCGAGGAGGCCGCGGACCGCCTCCACGCGCGCATGGCTGAGGCCGAGCGCCGGCTCGATGGCTCGATCACCTACCGGGCCCTCGTGCGCTACGACGCCTACAACGAGATGTCGGGCCGCCAGTCGCTCTCGATCGCGCTCCTCGACGCCTCGAAGTCGGGCGTCGTGCTCACGTCCATCCACCACCGGGATCAGTCCCGGCTCTACGCCAAGCAGGTCCGCCACGGCACAGGAGAACTGGAGCTCTCGCCGGAGGAGGCCGAGGCGGTGCGGCTCGCCGTGACCGGGGGCGGCACGGCAGACGCCTCCTGACGGGACCCGCGGCACGGACGGCTACACTCCGCGGCGGTGATGGCCGACGTCAGCCCACCAGCGCCAGCCGGGTCCGCGCCGCTCGATGAGCACCAGCGGCGGGGACGTGACGCTGGGCGGGTGCTCGTCCTGAACGCGACCTTCGAGCCGATCAACGTCTGCTCGGTCCGTCGCGCCGCCGTCCTGCTGCTGAAATCCAAGGCCGAGCTCATCGAGCACGCCGCCTGGGAGCTGCGCTCCGAGCGGATGTCAATGAGCCGCCCGCTCGTGATCCGGCTCGTGAGCTACGTGCGCATCCCCCGCGACGCCCACCGCCGCAAGATCACCCGGCGCGCGGTCTTCGCGCGTGACCGCTGGGAGTGCCAGTACTGCGGGTCGCGATCGAACCTCACCGTCGACCACGTCGTCCCGCGCTCCCGCGGCGGAGACTCGAGCTGGGAGAACATCGTGGCCTCCTGCGCGCCGTGCAACCGGCGCAAGGGCGACCGCCTGCCCCGGCAGGTCGGCATGACGCTGCGCCGCGAGCCCGGAACGCCGAGCCCGCACATCTTCATCCACGTCGCGAGCCCGACGATTCCCGCCGCCTGGCGCGGCTACCTGCCCGAGCCCGCCTAGCGGCACGGGCCCCTGACGCACGAAGGGCGCCGTCGACACGGCGCCCTTCGCGTGCATCTCTGACTGGAACGTGGCCGCGGGCGGGGATGGTGCTGCCGGGGGGACGAGCTCCGGCGCCGCGTCGCGACGGTGATCCGGGTTGGATTCCGCCAAGCGGGTCCAGCCTGTCCGACCTAGCGGCCGGTCACCTCCAGGGTCCCAAAGAAACTGTCACTCAACTTCGGACCACCTCCTTTCTCTGGTCCGGGTATCTAAGCAGACGGTGGCGCCGGAGCCGAGGGCTTGGCGGCGTCAGGATCGGGCCGCCACGCTGCGTTGCCAGGGGCGCCAGCGTCGCTAGTATGCCGCCGCGATGCGGTCGCAGCCCCGGAGACGACTTGCCTGCTTTGCGCTGATCGCCGTCGCGTGCACGCTGCTCGTGCTCACGCCGGCAACGGTCGGCTTGATGCTCGCCCCGGCGCTCTTGGCCGCCCTCCCGCTCCTGCTCGGCCGGTATCCCGGCGAGGAGCTGCTGGCCCGGATGGCCCGCCGCGCGCCGGCGGCGTCGCCCCCCCGGCGCCTGCTGCCTCGCCGGGCACCCCGGCGGCTGGGACGCCGGCTCTCGCCGCTTGCGGCCGTTGGCGCTTCGCGCGCCCCGCCCCTCCCCGCCTGACTGCCGGACGAATCGCTGGCCACGAGCCGCGCTGCGACCGTGCGCGCGGCTGGCTGCCGTCAGCGGATTCGACTGGCCCGAGCCTGAGCCGGTCGCGACCGTCGCGGCCCGGCCGGCCGGTCGGGGGCTGCCGCGCGGCCCGCGGCTGGCGATGCGTGGCGTCCTGAGCCGGTCGCCCGCTGCCCACTGAATTCAAAGGAGCGAACACATGAAACGTGCGCATGCATGTCAACGGTCGGCCATCGGCCTGGCCTTGGGCGTCGCGGCCCTAGCGGCGCTGCCCGCCGGCGCTGCAGCGAGCGGCACGAAGCAGTCGGTTGACCTCCGTTTCGCAGCGGTGGCCGGAAGCGCTCCCGTCGCGTGCGGGAAGGCGATCCCCGGACTCGGGTCGACCAAGCAGTCCGCGCAGCTCTCCGATCTGCGCTTCTACGTCTCGGGGGTCAGGCTGCTGAGGAGCAATGGCTCCTCCGTGCCGGTGACCCTCGGGAAGAACTCCACCTACCGCTATTCGCGCGGCGCCGACCGGGTAACCCTCATCGATCTCGAGAACGGCGCTGGCGCCTGCAGCGCCGAGGGCACCCCCGGGACGAACGCCTCCGTGCGCGGGACCGCGCCGAAGGGGACCTACGTCGGCGTGCGCTGGATCCTCGGCGTCCCAGAGGCGCTGAACCACAGCGACCTTCCCGCCGCGCCGGCACCGCTGAATCTGACGGCGCTTGGCTGGGACTGGCAGCTCGGTCGCAAGTTCGCGAAGATCGAGGTGACCGACCCCGGCGGGCCGACGGGCACGTGGGCCGAGAAGACGTTCTACGTACACCTCGGAAGCGTCGGCTGCACCGGAGACCCGGCGACGGGCGCGCCCGCGAAGTGCGCCACTCCCAATCGCTCCGAGGTGCGACTGGCCCGCTTCAATCCGGCGCAGCAGAAGATCGCGGTTGACGTGAAGGCGCTGCTGGCCGGGAACAACATCACCGCCAATCGCGGGGGCGCTCCCGGGTGCATGTCCGAGCAGACCGATCCCAACTGCGGGCCAGTGTTCCGCGCCCTCGGGATCAACTGGCGCGCGGACGGCTCGGGCACCGGCCGCTCGCCGTCCGGCCCTGCCCAGCGCGTGTTCCGGGGGATCGCCCGATGAGCTGGGCGCGGGGCTCTCGTCGCTTCCGTCGGGCGGGAGCCCCGCGCCGCTCACGCGTGCGCCTGAGCGAAATCACCCTGGTCGTCGCTGCCGCTCTGATGGTGTACGGCGTCGCGGCGAGTTCCGGCGCACCGTCCAAGACGGGCGGATGGCACGGCGCGCTTCCGGCGGGATTCCCGCAGCCGCGGGTGCCCGCCTCGAACACGATGAACGCAGCAAAGGTCGCCGTCGGGCGGCGGCTCTTCTACGACACGCGCCTCTCGGGCAACGGCACGCAGTCCTGCGGGAGCTGCCACCGCCAGGACCTGGCGTTCACCGACGGCCGCGCGCAGGCGATCGGCTCGACCGGGCAGCTCCATCCCCGCAACGCCCAGTCGCTGGTCAACGTCGCGTACGAGGCGACGCTGACCTGGGCCAATCCCGCGCTCGTCAGGCTCGAACGCCAGATGAATGTCCCGCTGTTCGGCACCCGTCCCATCGAGATGGGCCTGACCGATGCAAACAAGGGCCGGGTGCTCGCCAGCATCCAGCGTGACCGGTGGTACGCAGCCCAGTTCCCCCGCGCCTTCCCGGGGCTGCGGCGCCCGATCAGCTTGGTCACGGCCATCCGTGCCATCGCTGCCTTCGAGCGCAGCATCGTCTCCGCCGACTCACGCTACGACCGCTACCGCCGCGGACTGCTCAAGCTGACGGCGGCCGAGCTGCGCGGGAGGAACCTGTTCATGGGCGAGCGCGCCGAGTGCAGCCATTGCCACGGCAGCTTCATCTTCAACGACCAGGCCACCTACGTGGGCGCTCCAATCGAGACCCCCAAATTTCACAACACCGGGCTCTACAACCTCGGCGGCACCGGGGCATTTCCGGCACCCAACCGTGGACTCTTTGAGATCACGGGACGCCCGGAGGACATGGGGCGGTTTCGCGCCCCGTCGCTGCGCAACGTGGCGCTCACCGCCCCGTATATGCACGACGGGTCGATCGCCACGCTGGCGCAGGCGGTCGACCACTATGCCGCCGGTGGGCGGCTCATCACGGCAGGGCCGCTGGCGGGCGATGGCCGGCGCAACCCGTACAAGGACCCGCTCATCTCGGGGATCCGCCTCAGCCCGCGCGATCGCGCCGACCTCGTCGCGTTCCTGAGGGCGCTCACCGACCGGACGCTCGTCACGAGCCCGCGCTTCTCGAACCCGTTCGCCGCGAGCGCCAGCCGCCGCTGAACCGCCCTCCCCAGCGCGCGGCGGCCGTTCAGTCGCGCCGGGCGACGTAGAGCGCCTGCGTCGCCCGGCCCACCGGACCGTCGCCATCGCTGAGCACGCTGTCGGTCCGCCCTGTGCCGTCGGCACGGACCGTCGTTTCGCTGGCGATTGCCAGCCACTCGCCTGCTGGCTCGCGATCCAGGTACACGGTGAGGTCCGGATTGATGAACACGTACTGAGCCCAAGGCAGGGCCGCGGAGATCCCGTTGCCGAAGTCGGCGACTGCCGCTGCGCGCGCGAACGGCGAGGTGTGTTCGCCCGCGACGAGCGGAACGCGGAGCCGCATCCAGGCCACGGCGGGCCCCGGGTGCTCGAACGCGCCGGCAGCGAAACGGATCTCCATGCCGTCCGAGCCGAAGGTCGGAGCCTCGGCCCCGGGCGGCCCCGCCGCAGCCTGCGGGCCGGGCCGTGAGGCAGCCGGCGTAGCGCCGGCGGGGGCGACTTCCGGCACCGCGCCCTCCGCCCTGCGAATCCGCAGGGCGGTGGCGCGCGCCACGGGGCCAGCGGCGTCCGCAAGCTCAGCCTCAACCAGGGCGACCCGGCGGCCAGGACGCAGGACGCTCGCCGACACCGCCAGCGGCGCCAACGGCACAGGCCGCAGCAGTTCCACGGTCAGGCGGGCGACGCGGAGCGGAGCGGAGGCTGCCCCGGGCACCGGGAGCCGCTCGAGCACTGAGGCGAGCAGGGCCGCGGGCGCCCCGCCGTGCTGGGCGCGCGGGTCCCATGGGCCGCGGGCGCGCTCCGTCGGCACGACGTGCGCGCCATCGCGGACGTAGATCGCCTCGGCGTCGGGGAGCGCCGGGGACCCCGCCACGACCGGTCAGGCGTCGTCCGCGGCGCCGTTCGGCGACACGTCCGCAGCGTCGGACCCGCTCGCCGGCGCCTCGGCATCGGCGACGGGCGCGGCGCCGGCATCGGCGGCCAGCTCGCCCGGCTCGCCCTCCGGCTCGACGATCAGCGCCACCGCGCTCACCTGGTCGTCCTCGCGGACGTTCATCACCCGCACGCCCTGCGTCGAGCGGCCCTGCTGGCTGATGCCGTTCACGCCGGTCCGCTGGACCATCCCGTTCTGGGAGATGAACACGAGCTCCTCGTGCTCCCGGACCACGAGGGCGCCGGCCAGGGCGCCGCGGGCATCGGTGAGCTTGATGGTCTTGACGCCCATCGCCCCGCGCTTGGTCTCGCGGTACTGCGTGATCGGCGTGCGCTTGCCGTAGCCGTTCTCGGTCACGACGAGGAGCTCGCGGCTCTCGTCCGCGACGTCCATCGCGAGCACCGCATTGCCCTTCTGGCTCACGTTCATGCCGCGCACACCGCTGGTATCGCGGCCCATCGCCCGCACCTCGGACTCGCTGAACCGGACGGCCTGGCCGGCGCGCGAGACCATGATGAGCTCGTCGCCGGCGCTCGCGCCGCGCACGGCCACGAGCTCGTCGTCGTCGCGGATCTTGATCGCGATGATCCCGTCCGCCTTGATCGGCGTGTTGTACGCCTGGAACTCGGTCTTCTTGACGGTGCCCTGGCGCGTGGCGAAGACGACGAACTCCGACTCGCCGAAGTCGCGAGTCTGCAGGACGGACTGGACGCGCTCGCCCTCCCGCAGCGGCAGAAAGTTCTGGAGCGCCCGCCCCTTCGCAGTCCGGCTCGCCTCCGGCAGCTCGTAGACCTTGGAGCGATACACCTTGCCCCGGTTCGTGAAGAAGAGCAGGTAGTCGTGCGTCGAGCACACGAAGAGGTGCTCGATGTAGTCGCCGTCCTTCATGTCCATGCCGGCCACGCCCACGCCGCCGCGGTGCTGGGCGCGGTAGGTGGCGAGCGGCAGCGACTTGATGTAGCCGGAGTGCGTGATCGTGATGACCATCTGCTGATCGGCGATCAGGTCCTCGATGTCGATCTCGCCCTCGGCGTGCGTGATGACCGTCCGGCGCTCGTCCCCGTAGGTCGTGGCGATCTCCTCGAGCTCCTCCTTGATGATCCCCAGGACCCGCGATTCGTCGCCGAGGATCTCGCGCAGCTCCCGGATGCGCTCGATCAGGTCGGCGTGCTCCTGCTGGATCTTTCCGGACTCCAGCGCTGTGAGCCGCTGAAGGCGCAGGTCGAGAATCGCCTGAGCCTGCTCGCGCGAGAGCGCGAAGCTCTCCATGAGGCCTTCGCGCGCCGCATCCGGATCGCGCGACCCGCGGATGAGCTCGATCACGGCGTCGAGGTTGTCGAGCGCGATGAGGAGGCCCTCGAGGATGTGCGCCCGTGCCTCGGCCCGCGCGAGCTCGAACTTCGTGCGCCGGACGATCACCTCGCGCTGGTGCTCGACGTAGGCCTCGATGACCTCCCGGAGGCTGAGCGTGCGCGGGACGTTGTCGACGAGCGCCACCATGTTGACGCCGAAGGTCGTCTGCATCGAGGTGTGCTTGTAGAGCTTGTTCAGCACGACCTTGGGAATCGCGTCGCGCTTGAGCTCGATGACCAGGCGCATCCCGCGCTTGTCCGACTCGTCGCGCAAGTCGGAGATCTCGCTGATCTTCTTCTCGTGGACGAGGTCGGAGATCTTCTGGATCAGCCCGCCGTCGCCGCCCTTCTTCACCATGTAGGGCAGCTCGGTGACGATGATCGCCTCCTTGCCGTGCGACAGCGGCTCGATGTGCGCCTTGGCCTGGACGCGGACCCGGCCGCGGCCGGTGGCGTAGGCGTCACGGATCCCGCCGAGCCCAAGCACGATGCCGCCCGTCGGGAAGTCCGGGCCCTTCACGTGGGCCATGAGCCCTTCGACGTCGATGTCCGGGTTCTCGATGAAGGCGACCGTGGCGTCGATCACCTCGCGGAGGTTGTGCGGCGGGATGTTCGTCGCCATGCCGACGGCGATCCCGGACGAGCCGTTCACCAGCAGGTTCGGGAACCGCGCCGGGAGAACGAGCGGCTCCTGCTGGCGGCCGTCGTAATTAGGCTGGAAGTCGACGGTGTCCGCGTCGAGGTCGCGGAGCATCTCGGTCGCAATCCGCGCCAGCCGCGCCTCGGTGTAGCGCATGGCCGCCGCGGGGTCGTCGTCGACCGAGCCGAAGTTCCCCTGGCCGTCGACGAGCGGGTAGCGGAGCGAGAACTCCTGGGCCATCCGGACGAGGGCGTCGTAGATCGCCGAGTCGCCGTGCGGGTGGTACTTGCCCATCACGTCGCCGACGATGCGCGACGACTTCGAGTAGCCGCGGTTCGGCTGCAGGCCGGCCTCGTTCATCGCGTAGAGGACGCGGCGGTGCACCGGCTTCAGGCCGTCGCGGACGTCGGGCAGCGCCCGCCCGACGATGACCGACATGGCGTAGTCCAGGTAGGACGAGCGCATCTCGTCCTCGAGGCCGCGCGGCTCGATGTTGCCGCCGGTGAGCTGGTCAGGCGTCGACATGTGGTTCGGTCACTTCCTAGACGTCGAGGTTGGCGACGAGCTTGGCGTTGTCCTCGATGAACGCCCGTCGCGGCTCGACCTGGTCGCCCATGAGCATCGAGAAGATCCGGTCGGCGGCCGACGCGTCGTCGAGCGTGACGCGCGCCAGCGTCCGCGACCCCGGATCCATGGTGGTTTCGGCGAGCTGGTCGGCGTTCATCTCGCCCAGGCCCTTGAAGCGCTGGAGCTTGACGCCCTTCTGCGCGACGGCGAGCACGGCGGTCCGCAGCCCCTCGAACGAGTCGGCATGGTCGACCGTGTCGTCGAGGCGCACCTCGAACGGCGGCTCGCCGGCGATGTCCGCGAGCTGCCCGTGGACCCGGAGGAACTCGCGGTACTCGTGCGCCTCGAAGAGCGCCCGCCGCAGCGTGTGCGTGCGCGCGAGCCCAGTCTTGCGCTCCACGGCGCGGACGGTGATCGCCACCGGGTCCTCCGAGAGGACCTCGACGTCGTAGGGCTCGCCCGCCGGAGCGGGGGAGGCGAGGAGCTTCAGGAGGCTGTCGGCATCGGCCACGCCGGCGTCGAGCACGTGGGACGCCTCGAGGAACGCCACCATGTCGCCGACGTGCGCGGCGCGCAGGCGCGAGCTCCAGCCGGCGTACTGCTTCAGGAGCCGGCCGAACCGCTGCCACCGCGCCTCGGTGAGCTTGAAGGGCGTGCCCGTCCGGTCGAACACGGAGAACTTGTCGAAGCGGTCGGCGAGGAGGAGCTCCTCCAGCTCGCCCTCCTTCTCGATGTAGCGCTCGCGGGAGCCCTGGGTGATCTTGTAGAGCGGCGGCTTGGCGATGTAGACGTAGCCGCGGTCGAAGAGCTCGGGCATCTCCCGGAACAGCAGGGTGAGGACGAGCGTGCGGATGTGCGCGCCGTCGACGTCGGCGTCCGTCATCAGCACGACCTTGTGGTACCGGGCCTTCTCGATGTCGAACTCGTCGCGAACCCCGGTGCCGATCGCGGTGATGAGCGCCTGGATCTCGTTGTTCTGCAGGACCTTGTCGATGCGGCTCTTCTCGACGTTGAGGATCTTGCCGCGCAGCGGCAGCACCGCTTGCGTGTTGCGGTCGCGGCCCTGCTTGGCCGAGCCGCCGGCGGAGTCGCCCTCGACGACGAACAGTTCCGCGAGCGCCGGGTCCTTCACCGAGCAGTCGGCGAGCTTGCCGGGCAGCGTCGAGTTCTCCAGCGCCGACTTGCGGCGGGTGAGGTCACGGGCCTTGCGGGCCGCCTCGCGGGCGCGCGCCGCCGACACCGACTTCGAGATGACCTGGTTGGCCTCGCGCGGGTTCTCCTCGAGGAACTCGGCCAGCTTCGTGTTCACGATGTTCTCGACGAATCCGGCCATGCCCGGGTTCCCGAGCTTGGTCTTCGTCTGGCCCTCGAACTGCGGGTCGCGGAGCTTGGCGGAGATGACCGCGGTCAGGCCCTCGCGCACGTCCTCGCCCGCGAGGTTGCCGTCCTTCTCCTTCAGGAGGCCCTTCTCCCGCGCGTACTTGTTCACCGTCCGCGTGAGCGCCGACCGGAACCCGGAGAGGTGGGAGCCCCCCTCGTGGGTGTTGATGTTGTTGGCGAACGAGAAGATCGACTCCTGATAGGACGCGTTCCACTGCATCGCGACCTCGACTGCGCCTTCGTCGCTCTCACCCTCGAAGAAGACGATCTTCTTCTGGATCGGCTCCTTGTTCTCGTTCAGGTAGGCGACGAAGTCCTCGATCCCGCCTTCGTACTGGAACTCCGCGCGCTGGCCCTCGCCCCGCTCGTCGGTGAGGGAGATCTTCAGGCCGCGGGTCAGGAACGCGGTCTCCCGCAGGCGCTCCTCGAGCGTCTTGAAGTCCAGATCCAGGGTCTCGAAGATCTCCCCGTCGGGGAGGAAGGTGATGGTGGACCCGGTGTCCGCGGTGGCCGCGCCCTGCGCCAAGTCGCCGCGCGGCGCGCCGCGCTCGTACGACTGCGTCCAGGCGTGCCCGTCCCGGCGGATGTCGACGGTCAGGGCCTCCGAGAGCGCGTTGACGACCGAGAGCCCGACCCCGTGCAGCCCGCCGGAGACCTTGTAGCCGCCGCCGTCGCCGAACTTCCCGCCGGAGTGCAGGACCGTGAGCACGACCTCGACGGCCGGGCGGCCTTCCTTCTCCATCATGGCGACCGGGATCCCGCGGCCGTCGTCGACGACGGTGACGCTTCCGTCGGGATGGATCGTCACATCGACGCTCGTCGCGAAGCCCGCCAGGGCCTCGTCGACCGAGTTGTCGACGACCTCGTAGACCAGGTGGTGCAATCCCCGCACGCCCGTGGAGCCGATGTACATGCCGGGGCGCTTGCGTACGGCCTCGAGGCCCTCCAGGACGGTGATGTCCTGTGCCCCGTAGCTGGCAGCGCCGGCGGTGTCGGCTGCCTTTCCGGTGTCCTTCGCCAAACGGTCCTCCTAAGACGGCAAGAGCCCCGGACGTGCGTCGTGTGACGCCGTGCCGGGGCGTTCGAAATCACTCCACATAAGTATACACCACCGACGCCCGTCCCGGACCCCGGAAGCTGCAACGAAAGCCCTGCAAAACGGCGCCTTTTGTGCCCAGCGCGGCGGTCGGGCTCCGTGCGGGCGGCTCACGGTGTCCGCCGGGGCGGTGCCGCGACGCAGCGCAGGCCCCGCACGCGGTCGGACCCGAGCGCCGAATTCAGCCCGGCCACGACCTCGCCGGCCAGGAGGTCGAGTTCCTGTGCCCACACTGCCGACCGGCATGAGACCTCCAGAATCCCGGCTCGCTCGCGCACCGGAACCGCCTCCTCCGCAACCGCCGGGCCCACGGCGGCACTCCACACTCGCTGCACGTCCGCAAGCAGGCTGTGCGGAGCCCAGGCGTTCATCGCCGGCGCGAGCGCCGCCGCGACGGGCCGCGGGGCCGCGCGCCTCACGCCGCCGCCGTCCCGGTCGACGCGGCCAGGCCAGACGGGACCTCGATGTCCACCCGGACGCCGGCGCCGGACGGCACGGAGGCAGCGTCGGTCGTGCTCACGAGCGCCTGCCCGTGGCGGGCGAGCAGCGCCACGAGCCGCTCGCGCCGCTCGCGATCCAGTTCGCTCGTCACGTCGTCGAGCAGCATGACCGGCGGAGCATCGCGGGCGGCGGCGATGGCGTCGCGCTCCGCGAGCAGGAGCGCCAGCAGCGCCAAGCGCTGCTGGCCCTGCGAGCCGTACGTCCGCAGTTCGCGGCCTTCGCGTTCCAGGCGCAGCTCGTCTCGGTGCGGACCGTGGCCGGTGAATCCCCGCTCGAGGTCGGCTTCGGTCCGGTCGGCCAGCTCGGCTGCGAGGCCGTCGGCGGATTGGGCGGCCGAGCGCGGCCGGTACTCCACCGCGGGCGCGCCGTCGAGGCCGAGGGCGCCGGCGGCGAGGGTGAAGCGCTCGGCGACCGCCGCGACCGCCGCGGCCCGGTTGGCCATCACGGCGATGCCGTGCCGCGCCACTTCCTGGTCCCAAGCCGGCAGCGACTCCCGTCCGGACCCGCCAGCCCGGACCCGGACGAGCAGGGCGTTTCGCTGAGCCAAGGCGCGGCCCAGCGCCGTTCGCGCGGCAGCCCGCGCTGGCCACAGCGCCGTGACCACCTGGTCGAGGTGCGCGCGGCGCAGCGCGGGAGTGCCCTTCACGATCTCCAGGCGATCCGGCGCAAAGACGCTGACGAGCGGACGGAGCGGCGTATCGGTCAGCCGCTCGATCGGCGCCCCGTCGACACGCATGCGCTTGCGCTCGCCCGGCTGCACGCCGACGGACAGGGTGTGAGCGCCGTCGCGGTCCTGGCAGTCGACCTCGACTCGCGCAACGGGCGCGCCGAAGCGGACGAGCTCGCGGTCGCTGGCACCGCGGAACGACCGCCCGGTGCACCCGAGGTAGAGCGCTTCGAGGACGTTTGTCTTCCCCGCACCGTTGGGCCCGTGCAAGACGGTGAGCCCGGGGCCGGGACGGAGCACCGCAGCCGTGTGACTGCGCACATCCCGCACCCTGACCTCGGTGATCTCCATCGCGTGGCGCCCGCGGGCCGCCAGCCCCGCTACACGTTCAGCCGGATCGGCATGATGAGGTACAGGAAGCCCGTGCCTTCCGCCGTCTCGATGAGGCCGGGCCGCAGCGGGCTGATGAGCTTCAGGATCACGTCGCCGTCCGCGCCGACGCTGTCGAGGCCGTCGCGAAGGAACTCCGCGTTGAACCCGATCTCCAGCGGCTCGCCCTGGAACGGCGCCGGCAGCATCTCGCGCGCCTCTCCGATGTCTGGCGTCTTGGCTGACACGGTCAGCTCGCCATCGGTGAACCCGAGCCGGACGGGAGCGTTCTTCTGCGCCATGAGGCTGATCCGGCGCACGACGTCGAGCAGATCCGGAACCGGCAGGCGCAGCTCGTGCTCGAACGCATCGGGGAGCAGTTGCCGGTAGTTGGGGAACTGCCCGTCGATGAGCCGTGATGAGAGCGTCGCCCCGCCCGACCGGAACACCACCTGGTTCTCGCGGACACACACGTCGAGGCCATCGTCGCCTCCGTGCGCGACGAGCCGGCTCAGCTCCTGCAGGGCCCGAGCCGGAACGTTGGCCTCGAAACTGCCCTCCAGCGGCGCCTCGAGCGTCGTCTCCTTGACCGAGAGCCGGTACGAATCCGTGGCCACCATGCGCAGCGTGGTGTCCGCCGCGGAGACGAGGACGCCGGTGAGGATCGGGCGCGTCTCATCGCGGGACGCAGACCGTCCCACGACATCGGCCGTTTCGACGAAGGCGGCAGCCGGAACCCGTACGACGGTGGCGCCGGCGGCATCAGGCAGCTCGGGGAAATCCTCCCCGCGCAGCGTGCGCATGTCGAACGTGGCACTGCCCGACACGATCTCGACGTCCTGCTCTGCCGACCGGGCCTCGATCGTGAGCGGGCCGGCTGGCAATGCCCGGACGACGTCGAGGAGCAGCCGGGCTGGCAGCACCGAGGTCCCTGGCTGTTCAACGGTCGCCTCGAGCGGGATCCGCAGGCCGACCTCCAGATCGGTGGCTCGGATCTCGACCCCGTCTGCTGTGGCCGCGATCTGAGTGCCGGAGAGCGCCTGGACAGCGCTGTGCGACGACGCGACTCGAGCGGCGATCTGGAGCTGGGCGAAGAAGGCGTCGCGGGAAGTGGTGATTTTCACGAGAGGGGGATCGGGGAGGGGAAGAGGACTAGGGACAGCAGGGCGTGTGGGATTGTGGACGACTGGCCATCGGACCCGTGCCTGCGCGGGAATTCGAGCGCGAGACCGTGTGGGGTGAACGGGAGGAGTGTGTCAACGGGGCCGGTCGGGTCGCTGGGGAGCGGGGGGCGCTTCGAGCGCACGAACCAGGCCGGCGACGGTCGCAGCGGCGTCGGGGTCGCGGGCAAGGCGCGACTCCGCCCGCCGGACCGCGTTGAGAACCGTGGCGTGGTTGCGTCCGCCAAAGGCGGCACCGATCGCCGGCAGGGTGGAGTCGGTGTGGGCCCGGGAGAGATACATGGCGATGTGTCGGGGCCAGGTGACCTGCCCGGTGCGGCTGCTGGAGACAAGGTCATCGACGGTGACGCCAAAGGCGGCGGAGGTGAGCTCCTGGATCTCGCGGATTGATCGCCTGGCGGGGCGCGCCGACGGGTAGAGGTCGTCGAGGACGCGGCTCACGAGCGCGGCATCGAGCGCCTGGCCGGTGAGCGAATGGAAGGCGACGATGCGGATGAGGGCGCCCTCGAGGGCGCGGATGTTGTCGGTGACCCGGTCGGCGATGAGGTCCAGGACGGCTGGATCGGGGAGGTCGAGGCCGTCCGCGAGCGCGCGCATGCGAAGGATCGTGCGGCGCGTGTCGCGGTCAGGGGGCGCGATGCCGGTCACGAGGCCGGCCTCGAAGCGTTCGCGCAGCCGGTCCTCGACCGCGCCGAGGTCGCGAGGCGGCCGGTCGGAGGTGAGGACGAGCTGGCTGCCGGCCTCGTGGAGGGCGTTGAAGGTGTGGAAGAACTCCTCTTCGGTGCGCGCCTTGCTGGCCAGGAACTGGACGTCGTCGACGAGCAGCACGTCGGCGTGGCGGTAGGTCGCCTTGAAACGGTCCATGTCCCCCGACTGCACGGCGGAGACGAAGTGGCTCGTGAAGTCTTCAATGGTGGTTCGCCGGACGATGAGGGACGGCGCGAACGTATGCAGGTAGTGGGCGATCGAGTGGAGGAGGTGCGTCTTTCCGACTCCCGGCGGGCCACAGAGGAAGAGCGGGTTGTAGGCGGATCCCGGCAGTTCGGCCACGGCGAGCGATGCGGCATGGGCGAGGCGGTTGCCGGCCCCGATGACGAACTGGTCGAAGGTGTACTTCGGATTGAGATCACCGCCGCCCCGGGCGACCGGCCGCTCGGCGGGAGGAGGGTCTCCGCCGCCGACGCGCACGGAGGCCTCCGGCCCGAGCACGGCGGCCGCGCAGGCGTGGAGGACGCGACCGAAGCGCTCGGAGATCCACGCCGCGTCGCCGGCCGTTTCGAGTTCGACTGCCGCGCCGTGGAGTGCGCGAAGGCGGAGCGAGTCGAGCCAGAGTTCGTAGGTCGCAGGAGGAACGGCCCGGCGCAGGTGCGCCTGGATTTCGGGCCAGGGGTCGGAGGCGTGGTCGGGCACGGGCAGCACGGCGCGGCTCCGCAGGAGCAGCGGCGGGTCGGCTATGGAGAGAGGGCGCTCAGGCGCCCGGCGGCGCGAATATAGCAACGGTTCTGGGGCCCGACCGGCCCCAGGGGGCGGTGGCCTCGGCGGTCTCCGCAAATCGCGAAGAATGCATGTCCGGAGCCGTGACGGCCGTGTGTGGAATGCCTGTGGAGTCTCGTGCCGGCGGCGCCGCGCCGTCGCGCGCGCGTCCCTATACTGGCCTGCGCGCCGGCCTCGCCGGCCTTTCGCCATGAAGCGCACCTACCAGCCCAAGAAGCGCAAGCGTGCCCGCACTCACGGGTTCCGTTCGCGTATGCGCACGAAGGCAGGCCGCCGGCTCCTGAAGCGCCGCCGGGACAAGGGCCGCCGGCGCCTGACGCCCTAAGGGCGCGGGAGGGCGGCTGCGCGTGGGGGCAGCAAAGCGTCAAGGCCGCAGGGGCCGGCTGTCCCGCAGCGCCGATTTCGAGCGCGTCTATCGTCAGGGCCGGTCGCAGTCGAGCCGGTTCCTCGTCGTGTACACCTTCCCGCGCGCGGGAGAGGCCGAGCCGCGGCTGGGCCTCTCGGTTTCGCGGAAGCTCGGCGGCGCGGTTGACCGCAATCGGGTGAAGCGCCTGTTGCGTGAGGCGTTCGATGCCGAGGCCGCGGCAGTGCCGCCCGGCCACGACGTCGTCGTCGTTGCGCGACCGGAGGCTCGAGGGCTGGCGGAGCGCGAAGGGCTCGACGGGATGCGCCGCGAGCTGTCGGCGCTGCTGGCGGGCGGCCCTGCGCCAGGAGGTGATGCGGCGTGACGGGCCTGGCGCGCCGCGCGGCGATCCTGCCGATCACCGCATACCAGCGGCTGATCTCGCCGCTGATCCCCGCACGGTGCAAGTACGAGCCGTCGTGCTCTCGCTACGCCGCGCAGGCGATTCGGGAGTTCGGCATACTCCGCGGCTCGGTGCTGGCTTGCTGGCGGCTGCTCCGCTGCAACCCGTGGAGCCACGGCGGCTTCGACCCCGTCGAGGCTCAGACCGTGTTCGCGCCGTCGCCAAAGCCCGCCCGGAACTCCTGAGCCGTGTTCGTCCTCGCCAACATCCTCCAGCCGCTGATCGACCTCACCGAGGCGATCATGAAGTTCTTCCACGATCAGGTGGGGTTCGGCTGGGGTGCCTCGATCATCGCGCTGACCGTCGTGATCCGCGGGGCGATGCTGCCGCTCACGCTGCGCCAGTCGAAGTCGATGCAGTCGCTGCAGATGCTGCAGCCCGAGATCAAGGCGCTGCAAGCGAAGTACAAGGGCGACAAGCAGCGCCTGAACCAGGAGATGATGAAGTTCTACCAGGAGAACAAGGTCAACCCGCTCGGGTCCTGTCTCCCGCTCGTCCTTCAGCTTCCGTTCTTCCTCTCGCTGTTCTACATGCTGAGGAAGGACCTCAAGATCGACATCTGCCCGGGCGTCGAGGCCTACGCCCACTCGATCAACAAGAGCCTGTCGAACGTCACGTGCAGCCAGTTCTTCGCGTCGCCAGTCGGGAGCGACTCACCGGACAAGGGCGACGAGTCCTTCCTGTTCATCCCGGACCTCACGGCGAAGGCAACGGGCGCGGTGCTCGTGACGCTCATCGTGCTCTACGTCGGGTCGCAGCTCGCGTCGAGCCTCCTGATGACCGCGACGGCGGACAAGAACCAGCGCCGGCTGATGCTCGCGCTGCCCTTCGTGTTCGTCGTCTTCGTGATCAACTTTCCCGCGGGCCTGCTCGTCTACTGGATCACGACGAACTGCTGGACGATCCTGCAGCAGCAGATCGTGCGAAGAACGGTGGGGCCGATACGACCGCCGGCCGCCGCCGCGGCCGGCGCCACCGCAGGGTCCGATGCTCCGAAGAGCGGGATCTCTGGCCTGCTCGGCCGGGTGTCTGGCGGGCCAGCGGGGGCCGATGCGAAGGCGAATGGCGCTCCGGCGACCGACCCGAAGGCGGCAGGCAAGGCCAGCAAGGCCAAGGCCGGCGACGGCAATGGCAAGCCCGAGGGGCCTGCTGCGAAGCCGCCGCCCCCGCCCCGCCGGAAGAAGAAGCGCTCGGGGAGGCGCCGGTGACGCCAGAGCCGTCGGCCGCTGACCGGATCCGCGAGCTCCTTGAAGAGATCGCCGACGCCTACGATCTCGACGCCGAGGTCATCGTCGAGGAGGACGACGAGACGATCCGTGGCGTCCTGGAGGGCGAGGACCTGGGCCTGGTGATCGGCCGCCACGGCCAGACGATCGACGCCCTCGAGCACCTCGCGCTGCGGATCGCGTTTCCGGGCGGCGGCACGCGAGGGGACCGCAAGCGCGTGGTGATCGACGCTGCCGGATATCGGGCCCGGCGGGAAGAGGCTCTGGTTCGGCAGGCGGACAAGGCGGCCAGCGAGGCGGTGCGGTTCGGGCGACCGGTGGCCCTGGATGCGATGGCGTCGAACGAACGGCGGGTCGTGCACGAGTACCTGCGCGACCGCCACGACGTCGAGACGTACTCCGAAGGCGACGAGCCGGACCGGCATCTCGTCGTCGCGCCCGTGGCCTAAGAACCTGTGTCAGAACAGGGATGGGAGAATGGGCGGGTGACGCAGCTCCCGCCGCATGGCCTGCCCGCGTACCGACTTCTGACCGGCCCGGACGATGAGGCGTTCTGTCGGCGCGTGGCCGACGCGTTGGCGATGGGATTTCAGCTCGCGGGCTCGCCTTCGTTGACGTTCGACGGGGAGCGCGTGATCGCCGCGCAAGCCGTCGTTTGGCCTTCGCAGGCGGGCAGCGGGCCGAACGGCTGATCAGAGGGCCATGAGGTAGCGCTGACAGATCAACGCGCAGCCGAGGGCCACGAGGGCTCGGCGCAGTTCGGGGGCACGGATATGGCTGCCGTCGACAACCGCCGCCGACCAGTCGATTGCTCCCCTGCGTTGAGCCGGTCAAGCAGAACGCTCTGAAGACGCTCCCACACCCCGGCCTGCTGCCAATCCCGGAGCCTGCGCCAGCTTTCGCCCGCGGCGTCCCGGTTTCTGCTCGGGCGGACCGGGGCGGCGGGACACGCTTCGGGGCGACAGGCACCGATGGCGCCGCGCCCGTCCGTGTTTCACGTGTTTCTCTACGGTGAAACAATGCCCGCATGGCCAACCTGACCGACTTCGAAGCCGGCCTCATCGTCGGCATCCTCGTTGGCGAGGGCTCGTTCGGAGGCGACGGCAAGCAGCCGCAGGTCACGCTGCGCATGCACGTCCGTCACGAGTCGCTGTTCCGGTGGCTGGTCGCCCGCCTGCCGCGGAGCCGGCTGTACGGTCCGTACCGGCATGGCGGCCGGGAGTACTTCCAGTGGATGATGCGGGGGGAGCCGCTGGTGGCCGACCTCATGCCGCTGCTCGATGACCGGCTCACACCGGACCTGGACGGGCACGCCGCTGCGCGATACGCGGCGATGCAGGACAACTATGCGGAGGCGATCGGGCGGCTGCGGCGGCGAGCCTCGTGACCGCCGTCGGCGAGCTCGTGTCGCGCTTCGGGCTTCCGGCTGCCGCGGAGGGCCAGCTCACCGCGCTACTTCGCTGCCTGGCGGACGACGAGCATGCGCCGACGACAATCCGGGGGCCTGCTGAGGCGATCGACGTCCACCTCGCCGACTCGCTCGTTGCGCTGGAGCTTGGGGAGGTGCGAACGGCCGGCCGCGTCGCCGATCTCGGCTCCGGAGCCGGGTTTCCGGCCCTTCCCCTGGCGGCGGCGCTCCCGGTCGCCAGAGTCGCCGCCGTCGAGAGCGCCGGACGGAAGGCGGACTTCATCGCCCGGGCGGCGGCCACGGCGGGCCTCGAGAACGTCGAAGTCGTCCGCAGTCGCGTGGAGTCCTGGGAGGAAGGGCGGGAAGCCGCTGGCCTGGTGACCGCGCGGGCACTGGGGCCGCTCCCAGTGGTGCTCGAGTACGCCGCCCCGCTGCTCGCGCCGCGCGGGAGCCTGCTCGTCTGGCGGGGCCGCCGCGACCCGCACGAGGAGGCCGCCGGTGCCGCCGCGGCAGCAGTGCTCGGGCTGGCACCCCGTGGCGTCACGCGCGTCACGCCATATCCGGCGGCGCGGGACCGTCACCTGCACCGTTTCGAGAAAGTCGGTCCGACTCCGGGCCGCTTCCCGCGGCGGCCCGGGATGGCCCGCAAGCGCCCGCTCGCCTGAGCCCTGCCCGCCCGCCGCGCCCGCCCGCGCGCAATTGCCGCACCGTGCGGGGTTTCTGCGACGGAACGCCCCGCCGGGTCCCGTCCGCTGGCCTGCCGCGCCGTGGCGGCCGCTACCGTGGCCCCGGATGGGAACCGTCTACGCGATCACGAATCAGAAGGGCGGCGTCGGCAAGACGACGACCGCGGTCAACGTGGCTGCGTGCGTGGCCGAGGCCGGCTACAGGACGCTGCTCATCGACATCGACCCGCAGGCGAACGCCACCGTGGGGCTGGGGTGCCCGAAGGACGCCCACCCCAACGTCTACGACGTCGTCTCCGGCGGAGTCGCGACTGCCGAGGCGGTCATGGCGACGGACGTCGACAACCTCGACCTGCTTCCGTCGAGCCCGGATCTCGCCGGCGCGAACGTGGAGCTGCCCCGCACCGCCGGCTCCGAGCTCGTCCTGCGCACGGCGCTGGCCGGCATCCGCGACCGCTACGACTACGTCTTCCTCGACTGCCCGCCATCCCTCGGACCCCTGACGGTCGCCGCGCTCGTCGCGGCGGATCGGGTGATCGTCCCGGTTCAGACGGAGTACTTCGCCCTGGAAGGCCTCGCCGGACTGCTCGACACCGTCAAGCTCATCCAGCGCCAGATGAATCCGCGCCTGACGGTGGCCGGCATGCTGCTGACGATGCACGACGGGCGCACGCGGCTGGCCCAGGACGTCGAACGCGAGGTGCGGGCGCACTTCCCCGCGCTGGTGTTCGACACGGTGATTCCGCGCAACATCCGTCTGAGCGAGGCGCCAAGCTTCGGCCGGCCGGTGATCCATCACGACCCTCAGTGCGTCGGCGCAGAGGCCTACTTCGAGCTGGCGAAGGAGGTGGCGGCCCGTGGCTGAGCGGACCCGCGGCATGGGCCGCGGCCTCGCGGCGATTCTGGCCGCCTCGGATGCCGAGGAGGCCGCCGACGAGCTCCGGACCCTTCCGGTCGAGCTCATCGTGCCGAACCCGCGCCAGCCGCGCCGGACCTTCGATCCGGATGCGCTCGCCGCACTGGCCGCCTCGCTGGCCGATCGCGGCGTCCTGCAGCCAGTGCTCGTGCGGCCTGTGGCCGGCGGCACCTACGAGCTCATCGCCGGAGAGCGGCGCTGGCGGGCATCGCAAGCCGCGGGGCTGGCCGAGATCCCGGCGATCGTGCGGCCGGAGGGCGATGCGGCGGCGCTCGAGCTGGCCCTCGTGGAGAACATGGTGCGCGAGGATCTCAACCCGGTTGAGCAGGCGCGCGCCTGCGCCGCGCTCGTCGACGAGCTGGGGCTCACCCGGGAGGAAGTCGGTCGCCGCGTCGGCCGCAGCCGGGTGGCCATGTCGAACCTCCTGCGCCTGCTCGACCTGCCCGACGAGGCCCTCGAGCGCATCGAGCGCGGCGAGCTGACCGAGGGCCACGGCCGGGCGCTCCTCACGGCGCCGGACCACGGGGCGCGCCGCCGCCTGGCCGCCGAGGCGGCCAGCGGGGGGTGGTCGGTGCGCGAAGTGGAGCGCCGGGCTCGGCGGGCGGCCCAGGGACCGGCCCCCGCGCCGGCGCGGGCGGCTGAGGCGCACCCGGACGAGGCCGTGGCCATGGCGGCGATCGAGGACGCCCTGAGTGCGGCGCTCGGGGCAGGCACCCGCGTCCGCCGCCGGCCTGGCGGCTACCGGATCGAGATCGACGTCGAGTCGCTCGAGGCTGCCGAAGCGGTTGCCCGCCGGGCCGCGAAGCGCCGCTGAGGCGCCGCTGCCCGCCGGCGGACTCGCCCGCTCCCGGTCGCTACACTGCGGCCTCTCCGGGGCGATTAGCTCAGTCGGTTAGAGCGCTTCTCTGATAAGGAAGAGGTCCCAGGTTCGAGTCCTGGATCGCCCATGCCGGGCCCCGCCGTACACTGCCCGCGCCGTGGCCCTCCGATCTCTCGCCGCCCTGCTCGCCGCTGCCGCCGCCATCGCGGGGTGCGGCTCCAGTCCCGACGAGGATGCCGTGAAGACGGCGGCGCTGGCCTTCTTCGCCGGCGCCCGGAATCCGACGCCGAAGCTGTGCGACGTGCTCAGCGCGGAGTTCCTCCGCGTGCGCACGGGATCCGAGGGCGCCAAGGCCCTGGCCCGGTGCCGGCAGAGCGCCGAGAAGGCGCGCGGGAAGGTGAACGACCGCATCCCGGCGAACGTCGAGATCACGAAGGTGACGATCGACGGACGGACGGCGACGGCAGAGGCGCAGGCCGCGGGCCAGCGGGCGGCGATCCTGCGGATGGTGAAGGAGCGCGGGGAGTGGAAGGTGGACGGGGAGCGGGACGCGTCGGCGCCGTAGTGCGGCGGCGCCCGATCGGCAGCGGACCGTCTTCCGGCGGCGCCGAACCGCCCGCCTATACTTGGACGACCCGGACCGGAGGCGGCCTGCGTGCAGGAGATGGAGATCTACGGCGTGAGCTTCGACATGGTCGGCAAGCAGCCGATCGTGCTGCTCAAGACCGTCGACGGCAACAAGTTCCTTCCCATCTGGATCGGCCATCCGGAGGCGGCGGCGATCCTCATGAAGCTGCAGGGCGCATCAACGCCGCGGCCCATGACCCACGACCTCCTCAACGACGTGCTCTCGGAACTCGAGGTCAGCTGCACTCGGGTGGCGGTGACCGAGCTGAAGGAGAACACCTTCTACGCCGCCATCACCCTGAGCGCGAACGGGCGCGACATCGAGATCGACTCCCGGCCGAGCGACGCCCTGGCGCTGGCCGTGCGCTCGGGGGCGCCGATCTTCGCGGCCGACGACGTGATCGCCGAGTCGGCGATCGAGTTCGAGCACGAGGTCGAGGACACCGAGGAGGTCGTCGAGAAGTTCAAGGACTTCCTCGAGAACGTGTCGCCCGAAGACTTCGCCGGCGGGCAGAGCTGAGCGACGGCGGCTGCCGGGCGGCCTAGGCTGCCGCGCGCTCGAGTGCGCGGTCCAGCAGCCGACCAACCAGATCCTCGAACGCGACGCCGCCGGCCTCGGCGGCCTGCGGCACCAGGCTGGTCTCCGTGAGCCCTGGCACCGCATCGGCCTCCAGGACGGTCAGCTCTCCGGTCGCGTGGCTCAGCATGAGATCCACTCGGGCAAAGCCGGTGCAGCCGAAGCGTTCGTAGACGGCGAGCGCCAGCGCGGCCGCTTCGGCCGCCGTGTCCGGGGACAGCGCCGCCGGGCAGTCGAAGCGGGTCTTCCCGATCTCGTACCGGGCCTCGAAGTCATAGGCATCGCCTTGGGGTATGGCCTCTACGACTGGCAGCGCCTCTGGCCCGTCAGGGCCGTCGAGCACGCCGACGGCGAGATCCCGGCCCGCGACGTGACGCTCGATCAGGACCCGGCGGTCGTATGACAGCGCCGACATCAGCGCGGCAGGAACGTCCTCCGGTCGCCGGGCGAACCGCACGCCGAGCGCCGAGCCCTGGCTGGCCGGCTTGACGACGAGCGGGAACTCGAGCCGGTCGCCGATGGCCGGGAGCGCATCAGCGGCGCCGAGCTCGCGGAAGGCGGCCTCGCCGAAGGCGACGAAGTCCGGCGTGGGGATCCCGACATCGCGGAGGATCGTCTTGGCCACGTCCTTGTTCGCGCAGGTCATGCACGCCGGGGCATCCGACCCGGTGTACGGGACGCCGAGGACATCGAGGAGCTCCTGGACAGTGCCGTCCTCGCCCTCGCGGCCGTGGAGCGCGACGAACGCGACCTCCGGATCAGCGTCGCGCAGGCGGCCGACGAAGTCCGCGCCGACATCGATTGCCACGGCCTCGTGGCCCAGCCGCTCGAGGGCGTCCTGGACCCGGGCACCGGAGCGCAGCGACACCTGGCGTTCCAGTGAGCGCCCGCCCTTCAGCACCGCCACGCGGCTCACGCCGGCTCCTCGCCCGAGCGCCGGTGCTGGCGCGGCGCGGGGGCCGGGAGCGGGACGACGTCGGCCCCAGCCCCGCGCTCGGGGGACCCCTCCGCACGGTCCCGGGCCGGGCCGGCCGCAGGGGTGCGTCCGGTGAGCGTGCCGTACAGGTCGACCTGCTCGCGCAGCACCTTCCCGATGCGCCGGACGCCTTCGCGGATCTCGTCCTCGTTGACGCCGCTGAAGTTCAGGCGCAGGGACGAGCCGCCGCGTCCGTCCATGAACGCGGCCCGGCCCGGCACGAACGCGACGTGCTCGCCGAGCGCGCGGGCGAGGAGGTCGGTCGTGTCGAGGTAGTCGGGCAGCGTGACCCAGACGAAGAGCCCGCCCTCGGGGCGGGTCCACTCGGCCTCACGCGGGAAGTGCTCGTGCAGGGCGGCGAGCATCGTGTCGCGCCGGGCGCGGTAGATGTCCACGAGCGAGCCGAGGTAGTCGCGCCAGCGGCCGTGCTCGAAGTAGGCCGCCGCGAAGTGCTGGGTCAGCGACGAGGAGCACAGGTCCGCGGCCTGCTTGCCGATGTTCATCTTCTGCAGGACCGGGCCGGGCGCGACCGACCAGCCGAGCCGGATCCCGGGCGAGAGGATCTTCGAGAACGTGCCGAGGTAGATGACGAACTCCCCGCGGTCGAGCTCGTAGAGGGTCGGGAGCGGGTCGCCTTCGAACCGCAAGAGCCCGTACGGGTTGTCCTCGAGCACCAGCAGCTCGCGCTCGCGGGCCACGCGCACGAGGCGCTCCCGGCGGGGCAGCGACAGCGTGACCCCTGCCGGATTCTGGAACGTCGGGATCGTGTAGATGAACTTCGGGCGCCGCCCCTGGCGGTCGAGCTCGTCGAGCGTGGCCTCGAGCTCGTCCACCCGCATCCCGTCCGCGTCCATGGCGATCTGCACGACGTCGGCCTGGTAGGCCATGAAGGCCGGGACCGCCCCGGGGTACGTCGGCGCCTCGGCGACGACGACGTCGCCGGGATCGATGAGCGTCTTGCAGACGAGGTCGATCACCTGCTGGCCGCCGGTCGTGACGAGGACGTCGTCCGGATCGACGGCGTCCATGCCCTCCGCGGCCATCACGTCGACGATGCAGGCCTTCAGCGACTCGACTCCCTCGGTGGGGGAGTACTGCAGCGCCCGGGCGCACGACTCCGCGGCGACCCGCTGCATGAGCGCGGCGTAGCTGTCCGGCGGGAAGGTGGAGGTGTCGGGCAGCCCGCCCGCGAGCGAGATGACCTCGGGGCGCTCGGTAATCGCCATGAGGTCGCGCATCGCCGACGACGTCATGACCTTCGTGCGCTCCGCGAAGAGCGCGGCGTAGCGCTCGAGGTCGCGCGACGTCGAGCGCGGACGGCGGGGCATGGGACGGCGTTCGCCGCCGCCCGCCTGACTCCTGGGCTCGTCGTCTAAGGTCATGCGCCTCCACGGTACCGCCTCGATGAACCTCTTCCTCGTCATCTGCCAGGGCTGCGGCCTGGCCGCTGCCGCCGGGATCCGGCCCTTCCTTCCCGCGCTCGTCGCGGGCGCCGCCGCGAGCGCGAACTTCGCGGTCGACTTCGGCGGGACGGACTTCGCGTTCATGGAGCGGGGTCCGTTCCTGCTCGCCGTCGTCGTGCTGCTGGTCCTCGCGGTCCTGGCCGAGCGCCGGCTCGGATCGGCCCGGATGGAACGGGGACCGGTCGGGGCCGCGATCGCCGGCATCGGACTCGGCCTCGGCGCGCTGCTGTTCGCCGGCTCGCTGGCCGACGAGGGCTACGCCGCCTGGCCGGGCATCGTCGCGGGCCTGGCCTGCGCCGCAGTCGCCCAGTTCGCGGTGCGCCCGCTGCTGCGCCGCGTGCGCGAGCGGTTCGAAGCGGCCGACGACCACCAGGCCGCGGCGGCGCTGACCGTCTACGCCGACGGGGCATCGCTCGCCCTCGCCGTCGCGTCGCTCCTCCTGCCGCCGATCGGCCTCATCGCCCTGCTCGCCCTGATCTGGCTGGCGATCAGCGGTCGCCGGCGCGAGGGCGAGAAGTACGCCGGGCTGCGCAGCCTCCGATGAGCGGTCCCGGCGGGCCGGCGTGGGACGGGCGCAAGCTCGTCCTGGCGGTGATCGACGGCGTCGCGCCCGCGATGCTCGAGCGGGCGATGGCGTCGGGCCAGGCGCCGGTGCTGCAGCGGCTCGCCGACGCCGGCACCTATGTCGGGGGCATGATCGCCGGCTTCCCATCGGTGACGCCGGTCTGCACGGCGAGCATCGTCACGGGCGCCGGCCCGGCCGATCACCACGTGCCGGCGATGTGCTGGTACCACCGCGGCGAGGCGCGCTACGTCGACTACGGCTCGAGCTTCCAGGCGTCGCGGACGTTCGGGATCCAGCGGTCCCTCACCGACACGATCTACAACCTGAACCTTGCCCACCTCTCGCACGGCACGCCGACGGTGTTCGAGCGGCTCGACGACGCCGGGCTGCGGACCGCCGGCACGACGTTCCTCATGTACCGGGGCCGGCACCGGCACGAGGCGGCGGGGGAGACCGGCCTCGCGCGGCTGGTGACCTCGACGCTGTTCCGCCACGCCGTCTACGGCCCTCGGGAGTTCTTCTACGCCGACCTGTTCGCGAGCCGGGAGACGGGCTGCCGGTCGCAGCTCGGGCTGCCGGGCGCCCGCGATGAGCACTCGGGCTGCGTGAGCGCCTACCTGGCCCAGCACGGGCTGTTCGACTTCCTGCTCCTGTCGCTGCCCGACAACGACACCGCGTCGCACAAGTCCGGGCCCGAGGCCCAGGTGGCCGCGATCGCCGCCGCGGACCGGCAGCTGCGGCGGGTGATGGACGCGGCCGGAGGCGGCGTCGACGCCTTCCTCGACGGCCATGCGGTGATCGTCGTGTCCGACCACGCCCAGGTGCCCGTCACCGAGCGCTCGCCGCTCCTCGACGCGCTGGGACCCGAGGGTGTGCTGCAGCCGAACGATCCGCGCCCCGACGAGGCGCGCATTGCCGTGTGCCCGTCGCAGCGCAGCGCGATGGTCTACGCGCTGCGGGAGGAGGATCGGGACGCGGCGTTCGCCCGGCGGATCGCCGGCCGCCTCGACGACGTCGCGGGGATCGACGTCGTCGCCTGGCTGGACGGGGAGGAGGCGGCGGTGCGCGGCGGCGGGCGCGAACTGCGCTTCGCGCCCGGGTCCGCGGTCGCCGACGCCGGGGGCGAGCGCTGGGATCTCGACGGGGACCTCGTCGTCCTCGACGCGGTGGCGCAGGACGGCGCCGTGCGGACGCCGACCTACCCGGATGCGCTCGCCCGGCTGTGGTCGGCCCTCACGTGCCCGACGTCGGGGGAGGTCCTCGTCTCGGCTCGCCCGGGCGCCGAGTTCGTCGACTGGGGCGGCATCGACCACCTCGGCGGCGGGAGCCACGGGGCGCTCCATGCCGACGACGCCAACGGCATCCTCGTCGCGGCCGGACTGGACGGCCTCGAGCCCCGCGAGCAGTGGACGCTGCGGGACGTCCTGCCGCTGGTGCTGCGGCATTTCGGTCTGAACTGACTACGCTTCCCCGGATGTCCGAGGACTCGACCTTCGCCGCGCCAGCACCCGCCCGCCTGCACACGCGCGTCCGGCACGGGATGCGCAAGCCGCGGAATTGGCTGCAGCTGATGCGGTTTGCGCTCGTTGGCGCCAGCGGCTACGTCGTGAACCTCGGCGTCTTCGCCTTCTGCGTCCACACGCTGGCGATCGACTACCGGGTCGCCGCGGTGATCGCCTTCCTCGTCGCGGTGACGAACAACTTCCTGTGGAACCGCGGGTGGACGTTCGCAGCGCGCGACGGGCACGCCGGCTTCCAGGCGGCCCGCTTCTTCGTCGTGTCGGTCGGGGCCTTCCTCTTCAACCTCGCGCTCCTGCAGCTGCTGGTGGCCGGGGCCGGGATGGCCGAGGTGCCGGCCCAGGCCATCGCCATCGCCGCTGCCACGCCGCTGAACTTCGTCGGCAACAAGCTCTGGAGCTTCCGCAGGTGAGACGGGCCGCGGCGCTGCTCGCCGCGGGCCTCCTTGCCGCCGGACCGGCGGCCGCGCGCGCCGCGGCCCCCGAGGACGAAGGGCCGGCGGCCTCCGCGCCGCGCACGACGGTCACGACCGCGACCACCACCACGACGGTCCCGACGGATCCCAACGCGCTGACGTTCCCGGCGTCCCAAACCGAGCGCCCGCCCGGCCACCGGCTGACCGCGCGCCAGGCGATCCGGATCGCGGGCGGCGTCCCGAAGATCCGGACCGCGCTGCGCCGCCATCCCGCCGCGACGCCGGACGCCTACCTCAAGGGCACGACGCGGTGGCAGATCAGCTGGCTTATCCCCGCGAAGAAGGGGTCGCTGGACCGCAAGGAGATCGCCCAGGTCACGATCGACGACGCGAGCGGGAAGGTGCTGGAGGCCTGGACCGGGTTCCAGGTGGCATGGTCGATGGCCCGAGGCTACCCCGGGGCCTTCGGCCGCAAGGTCAGCGCGTGGTACGTCTGGCTGCCCCTGCTCGCGCTGTTCCTCGCGCCGTTCTTCGACTGGCGCCGGCCCTTCCGCATGCTGCACCTCGACCTGCTCGTTCTCGCCGGGGGCCTCTCGGTCTCGTGGGCCTTCTTTGCCGCGGGGAACATCGGTCTGTCGGTGCCGCTGGTCTACCCGGTCCTGCTCTACCTCCTGGTGCGGATGGCGATGCTCGCCCGGCGGCGGGAAGAGCGGAAGGACCCGGGGCCGCTGCGCCTGCTCGTCCCGGCGACCTGGCTGGCGGTCGCGGTCGTGTTCCTGCTGGCGTTCCGCATCGGCCTGAACGTGACGAACTCCAACGTGATCGACGTCGGCTACTCCGGGGTCGTGGGCGCGGACCGGATCGGGAGCGGCGAGCGCCTCTACGGCAACTTCCCCGCCGACAACCAGCGCGGCGACACGTACGGGCCGGTCGCCTACGAGGCCTATGTCCCCTTCGAGCAGATCTGGCCGTGGAGCGGCCGCTGGGACGACCTCCCTGCGGCTCACGGCGCCGCGGTCGCCTTCGACTTGCTCGCGATCGGGCTGCTGTGGTGGCTCGGGCGGCGCCTGCGCGGGCCGACGCTCGGGGCTGCGCTCGCCTACGCGTGGGCGGCGTGCCCCTTCACGCTCCTGACGATGAACTCCAACGCGAACGACGCGCTCGTGGCGGTCCTGCTCATCCTGGCGCTCCTGGTGGCCGCGCGCCCGGCGGCGCGGGGCGCCGCGCTGGCGCTCGCCGGACTCACGAAGTTCGCGCCGCTGGCGCTCGGGCCGCTCTTCGCCACCCATCGCCGGGCCCCGGACCGCCCGCTGCGCCTCCGGGAGGTGGCGGCGTACGTCGCCGGCTTCGCCGTGGCCGCGGCCGTGGCGATGCTGCCCGTGTTCCTCAGCGGCGGGCTCGACGTGTTCCTGGACCGCACGCTCGGCTTCCAGGAGACGCGCGGGTCGCCGTTCTCGGTGTGGGGCTTCGTCGGGGGCCTCGGGACGCCGCAGGCGGTCGTGAAGGGCGGGGCCGTGGCGATCGCGCTCGCCGCAGCCATCGTGCCGCGCCGCCGCGACGTGGCCGGCCTTGCCGCGGCCGGGGCCGTCGTGCTCATCGCCGTGCAGCTCGGGGTGACGTACTGGTTCTACCTCTACGTCTCGTGGTTCCTGCCGTTCGTCTTCGTCGCGCTCCTGGCCCGGTATCGCGAGCCGGGCACCGAGCCGGACCGGCCGCCCGCCGCCGACGAGCCGGCCCGCGTGCCCGTTCCGGCATGAGCGCCGCGGCCCAGCCGGCCGGGGGCGGCCTCGCGCGCCTCGGCCGGTCGGTGTGGGCGCCGGCCGCTGTGCTCGTGGTCCTCTGGTGCGTCGCGACGGCCGTCGGCCCGACGAGCGACACCGGCATCACCGACCTCGGGCTCTACCGCGAATACGGCGAGCACGTCGCGGCGGGCGCGGTGCCGTACCGGGAGTTCTTCGTCGAGTACCCGCCGCTCGCCCTCGTCCCGATGTGGCTGGCCGGGCTGCCTGGCGGCGGGGCCGACGGCTACGAGGTGGCCTTCGGCGCGCTGATGCTCGCGGCGGCGCTCGTCGTGCTGGTGCTCTGCGCGCGCCTCGCCCGCGACCGGGCGGCCGTCGCGGCCTGGGCGGTCGCGCTCGCCCCGCTCGCCGCGGGCGCCTCGGTCCGAACGCACTTCGACCTGCTTCCGGTCGCCCTCGCGCTCGGCGGGCTCCTGGCGCTCACGCGGGCGCGGCCCGGCCTGGCCTTCGGGCTCCTCGGGGCCGGGGCGATGGCCAAGGTGTTCCCGGCGGTGCTCGTGCCGGTCGGCCTGGCCTGGCTGGCCGGTCGCCGGGAGTGGCGCGGCGCCGGCCGCGGGCTCGCGGCGTTCGTGGCCGTGGTGGCGGCCATCTCGCTGCCGTTCCTCGGGTCGGGCTACGTGGACGCCTACCGGTTTCACGTCGACCGCCCACTCCAGATCGAGTCGACGGGCGCGGTCGCGCTGCTCGTCGCGGGCACGGGGACGGTCACGGGCGTGCAGACGCCGGTCCCCAACGACTTCCGCTCCAACGCCGTCGAGGGCCGGACGGCTGACGCGCTGGCCGCGGCGGGCCTCGTCCTCCTCGCGGCGGCGCTGGCCTTTGCCTGCTGGCGGGCCTGGGCCCGGAGCGACGAGCGCGGGCTGCTGCTGGCCGCGGCGGCGGCGCTCCTGGCCTTCATGGCCTTCGGGAAGGTCTTCTCTCCGCAGTTCGCGCTGTGGCTCGTCCCGGTCGTCGCACTCGCGGCGGCCGGACGGGAGTGGCTGCTGGCGGGCTTCGCCGCCGGCGCGATCGTCCTCACGCAGGTCGAGTTCCCCTCCCGCTACTTCGACCTGGTGGCCCGCGACCCGGGCGTCATCGCGCTCGTCGCGGCCCGGGACGCGCTCGTGCTCGCGGCGCTCAGCGTGTGCCTGGCGCGGCTCGCAGCACCGGCTCGATCGCGTCGGCTCGCCGCGGCGCCGACGCCGTGATCAGGACGCCCATGAGCCAGGGGTCCTCCTCGGAGGTCTCGAAGCGGACGGGCATCTGGGTCACGAGCGCCTCGAGCGCCTGCTCGCGCTTGACGCCGATGACGCCGCCGCGCGGCCCGGTCATCCCGACGTCGGTGATGTAGGCGGTGCCCCCGGGCAGGACGCGGGCGTCGGCCGTGGGGACGTGCGTGTGCGTTCCCACCACGGCAGTCGCCCGCCCGTCGAGGTGCCAGCCCATGCCGACCTTCTCGCTCGTCGCCTCCGCGTGCATGTCCACGAGCACGTGGTCGGCCTTGCCTTCGAGGGCGTGCAGCGCGGCGTCGGCCTCCGCGAAGGCCGAGCGGCCGGCGTTGAGGAAGAGGTTGCCGGAGAGGTTCACGACCCCGAGCCGGATCCCGCGCTTCTCGACCACGCACCAGCCGCGGCCGGGCTGGCCGCGCAGGTAGTTCGCCGGCCGCACGATCGCCGGCTGGGTGTCGAGATAGGCGTAGATGTCGCGGTGCCGGTAGGTGTGGTTGCCGAGCGTGATCGCGTCGACGCCGAGCCGCAGCAGCTCGTCGGCGTTCTTCGGGGTGATGCCGACGCCCCCGGCCGCGTTCTCGCCGTTCACGACGACGAAGTCCAGCGCGAGCTCCTCCCGGAGCCCGGGCAGCAGCGCCGCCAGCGTGCGCCGGCCGAGGCCGCCGACGATGTCGCCGACGAAGAGCAGCCGCATCGGCGCCGAATCCGCCATCGGGGCGTGTATAGCGGATCGCGGCGCCCGAGCCGGGTACCGTTCCGCGCCATGGCGGGCACCTCCACCGTCGCCGCGCCGCTCGGCGCGAGCGGCCTGACGAAGCGCTTCGGGGAGCGCGAGGCCCTGCGCGACGTCAGCTTCGAGATCCAGGCCGGCGAGCTCGTCGCCGTCATCGGGCCCAACGGCGCGGGGAAGACCACGCTCCTCTCGATCCTTGCCGGAATCCAGCCGCCCACCGACGGCAGCGTGCACGCGCCGGCCGGCGTCGGGTGGGTCCCGCAGCAGCCGGCCGTCTACTCGAAGCTGTCGGTGCAGGAGAACCTGCGGCTGTTCGCCCGCCTCGAAGGCCGGGCCGACCCGGATGCGGCGGTGGCCGAGATGCTGGTCCAGACCGGCCTGGAGGAGCGGGCCGGCGAGGAGCTCTCCAAGCTCTCCGGCGGCAACCAGCAGCGCGTCAACATCGCGATCGGCTTGCTGGCCGAGCCGGCCGTGCTCCTGCTCGACGAGCCCTCGTCGTCGCTGGATCCGCGCCAGCGAGAGCGCCTGTGGGGCTTCGTCTCGACGCTCACCAAGCGCGGCACGACCGTGGTGTACTCGACGCACAACGTCGGCGAGGCCGACCGGTATGCGGGCCGGGTGCTCGTGCTGGCGGACGGTGAGCTGCTGTTCGACGGATCGCCCCGGACGCTGGCCGCCGAGGCAGGGGCCGAGGGCCAGGACTTCGAGACGGCGTTCGTGCGCTTCCTGCGCGAGCGCGGGCACTGAGGCCGCGGCACCGTGCGCTGGCTCGTCCTCAAGGACCTGCAGATCCTGCGCCGCTCGCCGCTCCTCGTGGGGCTGCTCGTCGTCTACCCGATCGCGATCGCCCTGCTCATCGGCTTCGCGCTCTCCCGCGGGCCGGACAAGCCGAAGGTCGCATTCGTCAACCAGGTTCCGAAGAACGCGAACACCTTCAGCCTCGGCTCCGAGACGATCGACGCCTCGAAGTACTCCAAGCGCCTGTTCTCCGTCGTCGATCCGATCCGCGTGAAGACCCGGGCGCAGGCGCTGAAGAAGGTGGAGGACGGGGAGGCGCTGGCTGCGCTCATCATCCCGCCGGACATCACCGAGAAGCTCGCGGGCGGCGTCGAGCGCCCGCAGGTCGAGGTGATCTACAACGTCGAGGATCCGGTGAAGGCCCGGTTCGTGGAGTCGACGATCAAGGCGCGGCTGGCCGACGCGAACGCCGCGCTGTCGGAGGTCTTCGCCAAGACCGCCCAGGACTACATCGGGCTGCTGCTCAAGGGCGGCAGCATCAGCCTGTTCGGCACGGACTTCGAGGTCCTGGGCCTGAGGAAATCGAAGGACGACCTCGAGCGGGCCCAGCGCGCCTTGCCGGCGAACTCGCCGGCGCGCCAGCGGATCGGGGACGTGATCCGGTTCGCCTCGCTCGCGATCGACAACCTCGACCTCTCCGACGAGGTGCTCGCGTCCGTGTCCTCCCCGATCGAGGTCAAGCAGACGGTCCTCAAGGGCACGCGCACGCCGCTGGACACCTTCGCCGTGTCCGTGTCGGTGATCGTCTCGCTCATGTTCGTCACCGTGCTCCTGGCCGCAGGCATGCTCGCCCAGGAGCGCGAGGAGCACACGTTTGCGCGGCTCGTGCGCGGCCTGATCTCGCGCACCGCCCTCCTGGCCGAGAAGGAGGGCCTGTCGGCGCTGTGCGCGCTCGCCGTCACGCTGATCATGCTCTGCGGCGTGGGCCTGTTCGTGACCCTGGACTGGTCCCGCTTCCCGCTCTGGGTCCTGGCGCTCGCCTTCGGCGCGCTGGCGTTTGCCGCGCTCGGCGTCGCGATCGGCGCGCTGGCCCGCGAGGTCCGGACCGCCTCGCTGCTCGCGTTCCTGCTGTCGCTCCCGCTGGCCTTCCTCGCGCTCGTGCCCAGCGGAGCGGTCTCGTCCGGGCTCTACGGCGTCATCCGGGTCGTGTCGGCACTGTTCCCGTTCAAGCCGTCCCTTCAGGCGCTCGACGTCGCGCTGAACGGCGGCGACCCCGGGCTCCTCGTCCCCCTGCTGCATCTCCTCGCCGTCGCCGCCGGGTTCACCGTGATCGCGCGGCTGGCGCTGCGCCGGTTCGAGTAGGGGCCGCCTCGCCAAGCGCGGCTATCCTGCCGGGGTGGCCTTCCCCCAGACCCGCCTGCGGCGCCTGCGCACGACGGGGGCGCTGCGCAGCCTCGTGCGCGAAACCGAGCTGTCGCCGTCCCGGCTCGTGCTCCCCCTGTTCGTCGAGCACGGCCTTGACCGCCGCACGCCGATCGGCACGATGCCGGGCGTCGACCGCCTCTCGATCGATCACGCGGTGCAGGAGGCCGGAGCCGCGGCCGCGCTCGGGATCCCCGCCGTGCTGCTGTTCGGGATTCCGGCCGCGAAGGACGAGGACGGGTCGGGAGCCTGGGACGACGAGGGCGTCGTCCAGCTCGCCACCCGCGCGATCAAGGCCGCGCATCCGGACCTGCTCGTCGTCACCGACGTGTGCCTGTGCGAGTACACCAGCCACGGGCACTGCGGCCGCCTCCGCGACGACGGCTCGGTGGACAACGACGCGACGCTCGAGCTGCTCGCCCGGGCCGCGGTGAGCCAGGCCCGGGCCGGGGCCGACGCCGTCGCGCCGAGCGACATGATGGACGGGCGCGTTGGCGCCCTGCGGGCCGACCTCGACCAGGAGGGCTTTGCGGACCTGCCGATCGTCGCCTACTCGGCGAAGTTCGCCTCCGCCTTCTACGGGCCGTTCCGGGATGCCGCGGACTCGACGCCGGCGTTCGGGGACCGGCGCGGGTACCAGATGGATCCGGCCAATGCGGACGAGGCCGTCCGCGAGGCGCTCCTCGACGTCGACGAGGGGGCCGACATCGTGATGGTCAAGCCGGCCCTGCCCTACCTCGACGTGATCCGGGCCGTCAAGGCGGCGACCCGCGTGCCCGTGGCGGCGTACAACGTGAGCGGCGAGTACGCCATGATCAAGGCGGCCGCTGCCGCCGGATGCTTCGATGAGCGGGCCGCAGTGCTCGAGGCGCTCACCGCGATCCGCCGGGCGGGCGCCGACATCATCATCACCTACCACGCCAAGGACGCCGCCACATGGCTGCAGTGAGCTCCCACGCCACCTCGAAGGCCCGCAGCCGCGCGGGCGGCGCCGCGGTCCCGCTCGACGACCTCGACCGCAAGCTGCTGAATCTCATGCAGGGGCACTTCCCGCTGCAGCCCCGCCCGTTCGCGGCGGTGGCGGCGGAGGCTGGCACCACCGAGGCCGAGGTGCTCGCCCGGGTGCAGCGGCTCCTCCATGACCGGATCATCCGGCAGGTCACCCCGATCTACGACACCCGCGCGCTCGGCTACGACTCGATGCTCGTCGCCGCCAAGGTCGATCCGGAGAACCCGCACCGGGCCGCGAAGGCGATCAACGCCCACCCGGGCGTCTCCCACAACTACCTGCGCACGCACGAGTTCAACCTCTGGTTCACGATCGCTGTCGAGCCGGATTCCGCGCTTGGCCTGGACCGGACCCTCGAGGTGCTGGGGCGCGAGGCCGGCGCCGAGTCGATCCGGCAGCTGCCGACGCTGAAGCTGTTCAAGATCCGCATGGATCTCGAAATGGAGGGCGGCACGAAGGACCTCGCCTCCGCCGGCGTGGCCGAGGACCCGGTGGAGCTCAGCCAGGTCCCCTACGACGAGACCGACATCGCCGTGATCCGCGCCACGCAGGGGGACCTGCCCATCGTGCCCGAGCCGTACGCGGCGGCCGCCGCGGCGCTCGGCATGAGCGAGGCGGAGCTGCTCGAGCACCTGGCCGGAATGAAGGACCGCGGGCTCCTGCGCCGGGTCGCCGCGATCCTCTTCCACCGGCGGGCCGGCTTCTCGGCGAACGGGATGGGCGTGTGGGCCGTTCCAGAGGACCGGGTCGCGGAGATCGGCCCGCGGATGGCGGCGTACCGCGGCATCTCGCACTGCTACCAGCGGCCCACGTACCCCGACTGGCCGTACTCGGTGTTCACCATGGCCCACGGCCGCTCCAAGGAGGAGTGCGACGCGATCCTCGACTCGATCGCCGCCGACACCGGCATCAGCGAGCGATCGACGCTGTACTCGTCGACCGAGTTCAAGAAGATCCGCCTCCTCTATTTCACCGACGACTTCAAGCAGTGGGAAGCCAGCCACGCCGGCTGAGGCCGGCGCGACGCACCGGAGCAGCGGCCTGATGTCGAGCTCGCTCACCGACGCGCGCTCCGCGGAGCTCTACCGCCGCGCGCTGGAGGTCCTCCCCGGCGGGGTGAACTCGCCCGTGCGGGCGATGCGCTCGATCGGCCGCGATCCGATCTTCGTGGCCCGCGGCGAGGGTGCCGAGCTCTTCGACGTCGATGGCAACCGCTACATCGACTACGTCTGCTCATGGGGGCCGCTGATCCACGGCCACGCCCATCCGGACATCGTCGCCGCCGTGCGCGAGGCCGCCGGGCTCGGGACCACGTTCGGGGCGCCCACCGCCGGGGAAGTCGAGCTGGCCGAGGAGGTCGGCCGGCGCATGCCGGCGGTGCCGATGCTCCGCATGACCTCGTCGGGAACCGAGGCGGCGATGAGCGCCGTGCGCCTCGCCCGGGCGGCCACGGGCCGGGAGAAGCTCCTGAAGTTCGCCGGCGCCTACCACGGGCACGTCGACGGCCTGCTGGCGCAGGCCGGGTCGGGGCTCGCCACCCAGGCGCTGCCCGCCAGTCCGGGCGTGCCGGCGGCGGCGACGGCGGCGACCGTGGTGGTGCCGTGGAACGACGCCGAGGCGGTCGCGGCCGCCACCGCGGAGCACGAATTCGCGGCGATCCTCGCCGAGCCGTTTCCGGCGAACATGGGCCTCGTTCCCCCGGCCGACGGGTTCCTCGAGCTCCTGCGCGAGCGGGCAGACGCCACCGGCGCGCTGCTGGTCTTCGACGAGGTGATCACCGGCTTCCGCGTGGCGCCGGGCGGCGCGCAGGAACTTGCGGGCGTGCGCCCCGACCTCACCGTGATGGGCAAGGTGATCGGCGGGGGCCTCCCGGCCGCCGCCTACGGCGGCCGTCGCGACCTCATGGAGCAGGTCGCCCCGGCGGGCGAGGTCTACCAGGCGGGCACGCTCTCCGGGAACCCGCTGGCCGTCGCCGCCGGGCTGGCCTCGCTGCACCGCCTCGGCGACGATGCCTACCTGCGCCTGGACGACATCACGCGCCGCCTGGCCGACGGGCTGCGGGAGGCCGCGGGCGGGGCGCCTGTCCAGGTCGCCTCCGTCACGGGCCTCGTGACGGTGTTCTTCAGCGCCGAGCCGGTCCGCGACTATGCTGGCGCCGCCGCCTGCGACCAGTCGGCGCACGCGGCGTGGTGCCGCTCCCTGCTGGCCCGGGGGGTCTATCCGCCGCCCTCGCAGTTCGAGGCCTGGTTCCCGTCGCTGGCGCACACCGATGAGCACCTCGAGGCGACGCTCGACGCGGCGGCGGCGGCGTTCGATGAGGCGCTGGGATGAGCCCGGCGCTGGCGCGGCTGGCCGACCTGATCCGCCGCCAAGGCGGCCTGCTGGCGGGGGCGGCGGCCGCCCCGGAGGCGGCAGCGGGCCAGCCCCAGCCTCACGGCGACACGGTGGCTGCCGGCCCGCGCGCCGCTGCCGACCCGGAGGAGTACGAGCTGCTGGTCGAGGCGATTCGCGAGGGGTATCTCCTGCACTACGCGCAGGGGCGGGTGCTCTCCCCCGACGACCCGGATCTCTCGCTCCTGGCCGGGGACCAGCTCTACGCGCTCGGGCTGGCCCGCCTCGCCGAGCTCGGCGACCTCGAGGCGGTCGTCGAGCTGGCCGACGTCATCTCCCTCTCGGCGCAGGCCCAGGCGGATGGAGACGCGGCGCTGGCCGAGGCCGTGTGGGACGCCGGGGCCGCGGCCGTGGGCCACGGGGCGGCGCCGGAGCTCGCCGCCGCGAAGTCGTTGGCCCGGGCCGGAGCGCCGGCGGCACCGGCCCAGCTGCGAGCCGCTGCGCGCCAGGCCGAGGCCGATCTGGCGCCGGGCCGATGAGGTGGCGCGCCGGCACGACGGATCCGGCCCGGTTGGCGATAGGGTGTGCGTCCGGGCTTCATCCACTGTTTAGGTAGCTTTCCCACCCGCACCGTGTCCGACCGCCACGAGCAGAGCAAGTCTCCCTACACCGCCGACCGGGGCATCCCGGGCGCGTTCGAGGGCGAGACCGTCACCCGCCGCCGTTTCATGGTGGGCAGCTCCCAGGTGCTCGGAGGCGCGGCGGCGCTGGCCTTCACCCTGCCGGCGCTCGGCTTCGCGCTCGGCCCGGTGTTCGAGCGCGAGAAGGTCACCTGGGAATCGGTCGGCGTGCCCGAGGACTTCGTGCCCCAGACCTACATTCCGCGGACGATCACGATCGTGAACAACATCGGCGAGGCCGGGAAGACCACGGTCTACGTGCGCCGCAACGATCCGGCGATCGACGGCCCGCCGACCGACGAGTTCGACCGCTACATCGCGATCTCGACCCGCTGCATGCACCTCGGCTGCCCGGTCCGGTACATCCAGGACTCGCAGCGCTTCGTCTGCCCGTGCCACGGCGGCGTCTACGAGTTCACCGGCAAGGTGGCTGGCGGCCCGCCGGTCCGCCCGCTGGACCGCTTCTATACGCGGGTCGCCAACGGCGAGGTCCAGATCGGCCCGCGCTACAGCGTCAACAGCGAGCTGCAGCGGTTCTCGCCCCGCGACCCGGGCGAGCCGCTCGACGGCATCGGCCAGTACCTCTACCCGCCGCGGCTCAGCACGCCGCCGGCGCCCCCCGGCGCGTCGGAGAAGCAGTTTTGAGCCGCCTCAAGCTTCCCAAGCCGCCGATTCCGAGTTCGCTGAAGCCGCCGCCGAAGCGCCCGGGCGAGGTCGAGAAGAAGACCGCGAAGGAGCACGCGATCGACGGGACGGCGGGGACGGTCGGCTGGATCGACGAGCGCACCTCGCTGTCGGGCGGCCTGCGCTGGATGATGTTCCGGAAGGTCCCGAAGGGGACCAACTGGTTCTACACGCTCGGCTCGGCGACGATGTTCGCGTTCCTGTCGCAGGCGGTGACCGGGGTGTTCCTGGCGATGTACTACACGCCGTCGGCCACGCAGGCCTACGAGTCGACGCGCTACATCACGAACGAGGCGTTCCTGGGCGAGTTCGTCCGCGGGATGCACAAGTGGGGCTCGTCGGTGATGGTGATCCTCGTGTTCGTCCACATGGCCCGCACGTTCTTCTTCGGGGCCTACAAGTACCCGCGGGAGCTCAACTGGGTCATCGGCGTGGTCCTGCTCATCCTCACGATGACCATGTCGTTCACCGGCTATCTGCTGCCCTTCGACCAGCGGTCCTACTGGGCGACGATCGTGGGCGTGAACATCAACGGCACGGGCCCGATCATCGGCCCGTACCTCTCGGACTTCTTGCGGGCGGGCCCCGAGTTCGGCGCCACCACGCTCTCGCGCTTCTACTCGATCCACATGCTGCTGGTGCCCGGCGCGATCGCGGCGATGATCGGCGCCCACCTCTACCTCGTTGCCCGCCTCGGCACCACGGCGCCGCCGTGGATCAAGGCGAAGCAGAGCGACGAGCTCACCACGACCGAGGTCTGAGGGCCGGGCCGTGAACCACCGCGAAAAGGAGCAGTACCTCCGGGAGTACAGCGTCCTGAAGTCGCAGGGGAAGCCGTTCTTCCCCTACGCGGTCGGCAAGGACGCGGCGATGGCCTGCGTCGTGATGATCTGCATCATCACGATGTCGCTCGTGCTCGGCGCCGAGCTCGGGCCCAAGGCCGACCCGACGACCACCACCTACGTGCCGCGGCCCGAGTGGTACTTCTTCTTCCTCTTCGAGCTGCTGCGGATCATCAAGCCGCCGACGCTGACGCCGCTGGCCACGATCGGCATCCCGACGATCTGCATGATCCTGCTGTTCCTGCTGCCGTTCTACGACCGCAATGCCGAGCGCCGGCCCGAGCGGCGCCCGATCGCGACGACGGCAGGGATCCTCGTCATCGCCGCGATGGCGTACCTCACGTACCTCGGCGCGTCCGCCGGCTCGCCGACGCAGATCGACAGCATCAAGATCGCCGCGCGGTACGAGGCCGGCGCGCTGGTCGCCGGCCAGTCGGGCTGCCTCGCCTGCCACAAGTTCGGCGAGAACGGGAACTCCGGGCCGGGGCCGAACCTCACGAAGATCGGCGCCCGCCTGCCCAAGCAGGCGATCGCGCGGACGCTCATCAACCCGACGTCCCCGATGCCGTCCTACAAGGACCTCCCGCCGGAGAAGTTCCGCAGCCTCGTCAACTTCCTCGCCTCGCTCAACTAGAGCTGGGGCCGAGCGGCCAGCGGGGACGGACGTGACGACGGACCAGGCGCCGGCGTCGGGAGCGCAGGCCGGGACCCTGGACGAAGGGCAGGTTCGGGCGATGTTCGACGGCATCGCCGGGGTCTACGACCGCATGAACTCGGTGATGACGGCGGGCCTGCACCACCACTGGCGCCGCCGCGCCGCCGATCTCGCCGCGGTCGGTCCGGGCAGCCGGGTGCTCGACGTCGCCACCGGCACCGGCGATCTCGCGCTCGAGCTTGCCCGGCGCGTCGCCCCCACGGGGCGGGTCGTCGGGGCCGATTTCTCGGAGGCGATGCTCGACGGCGCGCGGGCGAAGGCGCCCGCTGGACTCCCCGTGCGGTTCGAGTGGGCCAACGCGCTGTCCCTGCCCTATGACGACGACACGTTCGACGCCGCGACCGTCGGGTTCGGCGCCCGGAACTTCTCCGACTTGGGCGCCGGGCTGGGCGAGATGGCCCGGGTCGTCCGCCCCGGCGGCCGGGTGGTGGTCCTCGAGATCACGACGCCGCAGCGGCCGCCGCTGTCGGGCTTCTACCGGCTGTGGTTTGACCGGATCGTCCCGGCGCTCGGCCGGGCCGCCGGCGACTCGTCGGCCTACACGTACCTTCCGAGCTCGGTGAAGCGCTTCCCCGGCCCGGAGGCCCTCGCCGCCGAGCTCGACGCTGCCGGGCTCGACCGGATCCGGTGGATCCTCACCGCCGGGGGGATCATCGCCCTGCACGTCGGCGAGGTGCGCTGATGGCGACCGCGGCGAGCGTCGAAGCCGTGGCGGAGGCCGCTGGGCCGCACCTCCCCGGGCTGATGGCGCGCCTCGAGGCCCGTCTGGCCGAGCTCGCGTCCGGGCACGGCGACCTCCTGGCCCGGCATGCCGGGGCGACCATCGCGGCGGGCGGCAAGCGCCTGCGGCCGCTGCTGGTCTTCGTCGCGGCCGGCGAGGCCGGCCCCGACGACGCGGGTGTCGTGCGCGCGGCGGTCGCGGTCGAGCTGGTCCACAGCGCCACGCTCGTGCACGACGACGTTCTCGACGCCGCCCCGCTGCGGCGCGGGCGGCCGACGGTCGTGGCCGAGGCTGGCCGCGGCATTGCGACCGCGACCGGCGACCTGCTGTTCTCGCGGGCGTTCGCGGAGCTCGCCGCCAACGGGCGCGCCGACGAAGTCCGGGTGCTGTCGGCCGCGAGCTCGGCGCTGGCCGAAGGCGAGCTGCTCCAGCGCGAGGACGCCTGGTCCGCCGACGTGCCCGTCGCGCGGTACCTGCGCCGATGCGAGCTGAAGACGGCCCGCCTCTTCGAGGCCGCGTGCCGGCTGGGAGCGCTCGAGGGAGGCGGCCAGGATGCGGCGCTGGGAGCGTTCGGACGCCGGATCGGCTTGGCGTTCCAGCTGCTCGACGACGTCCTCGACGTGTCGGGGCCGGCTGAGCGCACCGGCAAGGCGCGCGGCACCGACCTCCTCGACGGAACGGTCACCCTCCCGCTGATCCTCGCGCGTGAGCGTGACCCGGCGCTGGCGTCGCTCGACCTGCGCACCGTGGCCGCGCCGGCCGCCGCCGAGGCCATGTGCGACCGGATCGCCGCCACCGGGGCGCTGGCGGACGCAAAGGCGCAGGCGCTGGGGATGGTCGCCGACGCGAAGGCCGCGCTGCCGGCGCTCCCCGCGGCCCAGCGCGCGGCGCTCGACCTCGTGGCCGACGGCGTCGTCGAGCGCTACGCCTAGGGTCGCGGGCCGGTCGCGGGAGCGCCCGCTAGAAGTCCATCGGCCAGACTTGGTCCGCCGCGAGGGCGGCCGTGAAGCGCTCGAGCTCCTCTTCCATGTTCGCCCGCATGAGGTGCTTGAGGTCGCGGACGAGGACCTGGAGGCCGCGGTCCAAGGCGGCGTCGAGCCGCTCGACGGCCTCCGGCGCGAAGGTGCCCTCGCGCTCCCACCAGCACTCGGGACACTGGAGGGTGAGCTGCCACCGGTCGGCGTCGGCCTCCTCCCAGCTGACCGGCTGGACGAGCGTCGATCCGCAGCTGCCGCACTCATCCAGCGGGGGGACGGCACGCGGCGCCGGCCGGGCCTCGAGGCCGGCCTCGCCGAAGTAGACGACGTCGATCGTCTTGCCGCTCGGGAGCTGAACGCGGCGGGAGGAGGATTGGCTGTTGCGGCGGGATTTCATGGCGGCCTCTGACGCCCCCGTGTATCGGTCGCACCCCCCTCGCACTTGAACCCCGAACGCACGCAGGCCGGCTGGCTGGACGGGTGTTTGGCGCTACGCTGTGGCCCACCCCGATCCCGGAGTCCGCCTCATGCCGAACGTCGGCCCGCTCGAAATCGCCATCGTCCTCGTGATCGTCCTCCTGATCTTCGGGCCCAAGCGCCTGCCCGGGCTCGGAAAGCAGCTCGGAACGGGCATGCGCGAGTTCAAGGATTCGATCTCCGGCAAGTCCGACGACGACGAGAGCCGGCGCGACTCGGAGCCGGCTCCCGAGCTGGCCGCTGCGCCCGAGCCGGCGGCGCCCGAGGCACCGCCCGCGCAGCCCGCCGAGCCCGCCGAGTCCGCGGAGGACCGGGTCTCGGGCCCGCGCGCCTAGGTCCGCGCCCGGCCCGCGTCCGCCGGAACTGCCGCGATGGCCACGACACTGCGCCCCGTCAGCCATGAGGACCGCCTGAGCCTCGTCGAGCATCTCGACGAGCTCCGATCCCGCCTCATCATCTGCATCGCGGCCTTCGGGGTGGCGTTTGCGTTCTGCATCTGGCAGGACGACGCGATCCTGAAGATCATCAACCAGCCGCTGGTGGAGTCGGCGTCCACCTCGACGAGCGGAAGCGGCGGAGGGCGGCTGGAGCAGGCGGCGCGCTCACAGGTCAAGCTCCGCGCGGCGCTCACGGCGAGCGCGCAGGCGGCGCTGGTCATCGCCCGCACCGACAAGGGGCTGACGCCGGCGGGCCGGGCGGCGCTGCTGCGCGCCGCCAAAGCTCAGGCGGCCGCGATCAAGGACCTCCCCAAGGCTGTGCCCGAGCGCCAGCCGGTCACCCTGGGGGTCGGCGAGCCGTTCACCACGACCCTGACCGTCTCGGCCTGGTTCGCGCTCCTGATCTCGCTCCCGCTCATCCTCTACCAGCTCTACGCGTTCATCCTGCCGGCCTTCACGCCCCGGGAGCGCAAGGTCGCCACGCCGCTGCTCCTGATGGTGCCCGTGCTGTTCATCTGCGGCGTCGTGTTCGGCTACTTCGTCGTCGTCCCGCCGGCCGTGCGCTTCCTCCAGAACTTCAACGACTCCTCGTTCGACATCCTCGTTCAGGCTCGCGACTACTACAAGTTCGTGATCATGGCCCTGCTGGGAATGGGGCTCCTGTTCCAGATCCCCGTCGGGATTCTCGCGCTCACGCGGCTCGGGATCGTGACGCCGCGGCAACTGCGCAAGAACCGCCGCTATGCGCTGCTGATCGTCGCGGTCGTCGCCATGCTGCTGCCCGGCACCGACCCCATCACGATGCTCATCTCGATGGTGCCGCTCCTCGTCCTCTTCGAGGGAAGTATCATCCTGGCCTCGGTCCTCGATCGCCGTCGCCCCGCGGACGACGAGGAAGACGACGAGGCCGAGCTGCACCCGGGGGACGACGGCCTTCCCGACCTGCCTCCGCTTCCTGACGACGAGTTCGACCCGGACCCCGACGCCCGCACTCCCCACGACTGATGCTGTTCGACCTCAGAGGCCGCGGCCGGCGCCGCACCGTCCAGATCATCTACCTCAGCCTCGCGATCCTCATGGGCGGCGGGCTGATCTTCTTCGGGATCGGCGGGAGCGTGTCGGGCGGCCTGTTCGACGCCCTGGGCATCGGCGGGGGCTCGGACAGCACGTCGAGCACGTTCGAGAAGCAGGAGAAGACGCTCCAGAAGCGGGTGACGGCCAGCCCGCAGAACGCGGTCGCCTGGGCCGAGCTCGCCCGCGTGCGCTACCAGATCGCCGGGCAGGGGAAGAACTACGACCAGCAGACCGGCCAGTTCACCGCCGACGGCAAGAAGGAGCTCGCGAAGGTGTCGCAGGCCTGGCAGCGCTACCTCGCGCTCGATCCCAAGAGCCCTGACGCCAACGTCGCGAGCCTGATGCTCCAGGCCTACGGCCCGGCCGGGCTGAACGACCCGGCCAAGGCCGCGGCGGCCGCCGAGATCGTGACCACCGTGCGCCCGAGCGCGAACAGCTTCTTCCAGCTCGCGGTGTTCGCCTACCTGGCCGGCCAGACCCGCAAGGCGGAGCTGGCCTCCAAGAAGGCCATCGAGCTCACGCCCAAGGACCAGCGCGCGACGGTCAAGGCGCAGCTCGAACAGGCCAAGCAGCAGGCGAGCAGCGCGTCGGGCGCCACGGGCGCCGCCGGCGGCACCGGCGCCGGCGGCACCGGCGCCGGCGGGACTGCCACCGGGCCCTGACCCGGGCCGGCCCCCGCCGCCACGCCGGGCGCGCGGGGCCGCTACGATTCCGCCCTCGCCGGGCCGTTAGCTCAACTGGTAGAGCAGGGGCCTCTTAAGCCCAAGGTTGAAGGTTCGAGTCCTTCACGGCCCATCTGACCGGCTCGGACCCGCCCCGTCGGCCGGGGCGCTGCTAGCGTGGGCGCCATGCGCCTCGCCTCCCTCGACGGCACCGTGCTCCCCGCGGCTGACGCCGTCATCCCCGCCTCCGACGAGGGCTTCCTGCGCGGAGACGGCGTCTTCGAGGTCCTGCGCCTCTACGCCGGGCGGCCCGACGCCCACGACGCGCACCTGGACCGCATGGCCACGTCGGCGGCCAACCTTCGCCTGCCGTTCGACGGCGAGGCCGTGCGGGCGGACGTCGCCGCGCTGCTGGCCGCCGCCGAGCCCGGCGACGCCGTGCTGCGGCTCGTCGTCACGCGCGGCGGGCATCGCCTCGCCGTGATCGAGCCGCTGCCGGCCATGGCCTCCGTGATCCGGCTCGGCTTCGTGACCTATGCGCCCACGCGGATCCTCGACGGCGTGAAGTCGCTCTCCTATGCCGGCAACATGCTCGCCACTCGGCTGGCCAAGGAGCGCGGATTCGACGAGGCGCTCCTGCGCACCCCGCACGGCCGGATCCTCGAGGCGCCGACCTCGAGCTTCTTCTGGGTCGCCGGCGGGCAGGTGCGGACCCCGCCGCTCGACGACCACATCCTCGCCTCGATCACGCGGGCGCGGGTCATCGAGCTCACGGGCGCCGTGGAGGCGCCGTGCACCGACGCGGACCTCGAGGAGGCCGACGAGGCGTTCCTCGCCTCGACGCTGCGCGAGGTGCAGCCGGTCGTCGCCGTCGAGGACCGCACGTACGCTGCCGGCGAGGTGGCGGCCGCGGCACGCGCGAAGCTGCGCGCCCGGATCGACGCCGAGCTGCCCGCCTGACTCGGAGCCGCGCCGTCGTCGTCCTGACCGTCATCGGGAACCGCCCGCAGTTCGTGAAGGCCGCGGCGGTGTCCGCGCGCCTGCGCGAGCGCGACACCGAGGTGCTCGTCCACACCGGCCAGCACTACGACGACGAGCTGTCGGACGTGTTCTTCCGGGAGCTCGGCCTCCCGCGCCCCGATCGGGAGCTCGGGATCGGCGGGGGGTCGAACACCGAGCAGACCGCGCGGCAGCTCGCCGCGCTCGGGCCGGTGGTGGCGGAGGTCGCGCCCGACGCCGTCCTCGTCTACGGCGACACGAACTCCACACTGGCCGGCGGGCTGGCCGGAGCGCAGGCGGGCATCCCGGTCGCCCACGTCGAGGCGGGGATGCGCTCGTTCGACCGCACGATGCCCGAGGAGCTCAACCGCGTCCTCACCGACCACCTCTCGGCCCTCCTGCTCTGCCCGTCGGCGGCGGCCGTCGCGAACCTCGCCCGCGAGGGCGTGGCCGGACGCGTGCTCGAGGTCGGCGACGTGATGGTCGACGTGGCCCAGGCGGCGCAGCCGCGCGCGCGGGAGCGGACCGAGGTGCTCGCGGCGCACGGCGCTGCGGCAGGCGAGTACGTCCTCGCCACCGCCCACCGCGCCGGCACCGTCGACGACCCGGGCCGGCTCGCCGCGCTCGTGGCCGTGCTGGAGGCCGTGCCGGCCCCCGTGCTCCTGCCACTGCACCCCCGGACCCGGTCGCGTCTGGAGGCCGCCGGGCTGCTGGAGCGGCTGACTGGCGCAGGCGGCGTCCGGATCCTCCCGCCGCTCGGCTATCTGGACTTCACCGCGCTGCTCTGCCATGCGCGCGCCGTCCTCACCGACTCCGGCGGCGTGCAGAAGGAGGCCTATCTCGCCGGCGTCCCGTGCGTGACGCTGCGGACCAGCACCGAGTGGGTGGAGACGGTGACGACCGGCTGGAACGTCCTCGTGGGGCTCGACGCGGAGGCGGCGGCGTCCGCGATCCTGCGCCCGGCTCCGGACGCGCGGCCCGCCCTCTACGGGGACGGGCGGGCCGGCGAGCGGGTCGTGGCGGCGCTGCGCGGCGGCGCGGACGGCGGCGGCGACCCGTGACGGCGGCGGCGGCGCGTAGGATCACCCGCTCATGACGATCGGCATCGTTGGCCTCGGCTACGTCGGCCTGCCGCTGGCCGTCGCCTTTGCGGAGGCCGGCGAGCGGGTCGTGGGCGTCGACCGCTCCGCGGAGCGCGTCGCAGCGCTGCGCGCCGGGCACTCGCACGTGGAGGATGTGCCCGACGAGCGGCTCGCCGCGCTCTCCGCCCAGATCGAGATCGCCGACGGCTACGCGGCGCTCACCGCCGCCGATGCGATCCTCATCTGCGTCCCCACCCCCTTGAGCGCGAACCGCGAGCCCGACCTCGGCCCGCTCGACGCGGCCGCGGCCGACCTCGGCCGGGTTCTGCGGGCCGGGCAGCTCGTGGCGCTCGAGTCCACGACGTACCCCGGGACGACGCGGGAGCGGCTCGCGCCCGCGCTCGAGGCCGGCTCCGGGCTGCGCGCCGGGACCGACTTCGCCCTCGCCTACTCCCCCGAGCGCGTCGACCCGGGCCGGGCCGACCACACTGTGCGGACCACGCCGAAGGTGGTCGGCGGCCTCACTCCGGCCTGCACCGAGCGGGCGGTGGCGGCGTACCGGACGATCGTCGATGACGTCGTCGCCGTCTCGACGCCGGAGGTTGCGGAGCTGAGCAAGCTGCTGGAGAACATCTTCCGGTCCGTGAACATCGCGCTCGTGAACGAGCTCGCGATCCTCGCGCACCGCATGGGGATCGACATCTGGGAGGTCGTCGACGCGGCGGCGACGAAGCCCTTCGGCTTCATGCCGTTTCAGCCGGGCCCGGGGATGGGCGGCCATTGCCTCCCGGTGGACCCCTTCTATCTTGCGTGGCGCGCCCGCGAGTACGACTTCCCGACCGAGTTCGTCGAGCTGGCCGGCAAGGTCAACCAGGAGATGCCGCAGTTCTGCGTCGAACGGGTGGCGCGGGCGCTCAACGATGCCGGCTCCGCCGTGCGGGGCGCCGACGTGCTCGTGCTGGGCGTCGCCTACAAGCCCGGCGTGGCCGACACTCGGGAGAGCCCGGCGCTGAAGATCATCGCCGGCCTGCTCGAGCGCGGCGCGGCGGTGTCGTACCACGATCCGCACGTCCCGGACCTGCCCCGGGCCGGACTGCACAGCCGTCCGCTCGACGCGGCGCTGGCGGCCGCCGACATCGCCGTCGTTGTCACCGCCCACCCGGAGCTCGACTACGCGGACATCGCCTCGCGCGTGCCGCGGCTGCTCGACCTGCGCGGCGTCACCCGGGGCATCGACGCGGCCGGGGTGGAGCGGCTGTGAGCGGCCCCGTGCGCATCGGCGTCGTCGGCCTCGGGTACTGGGGCCCGAACCTCGCCCGCAACTTCGCGGCACTGCCCGGAAGCGAGCTGGCCTGGTGCTGCGACGGCGACCCCGCGGCCCGCGACCGGTTCGCCGCCGCGTTCCGCGGCACGCAGTTCACGGCCGATCTCGACGACCTGCTCGCCGATGAGCGCCTCGATGCCGTGGCCCTGGCGACGCCCGTGCCGACGCACGCCGCGCTCGCGGAGCGCGTCCTGGCGGCGGGCAAGCACTGCTTTGTGGAGAAGCCGCTCGCGCAGACCGTGGCCGACGCAGAGCGGACGGTCGCGGCCGCCGCGGCCGCCGGCCGGATCCTGATGGTGGGCCACCTGCTCGAGTACCACCCGGGCCTGCGGAAGCTGAAGGAGCTTGCTGACGCCGGGGAACTCGGCGACATCCACTACATCTACGGCAACCGCCTGAATCTCGGCAAGCTGCGGGCAGAAGAGAACGCGCTGTGGAGCCTCGGGGCGCACGACGTGTCGGTCCTGCTCGCGCTCGCGGGCGAGGAGCCGTTCGAGGTGCAGGCCCGGGGCGAGTCCTACATGCGCCCCGGGGTCGAGGACGTCGTGTTCTGCTTCCTGCGCTTCCCCAGCGGCCTGGCTGCCCACCTGCACCTGTCGTGGCTCGACCCGCACAAGGAGCGCCGCTTCACGGTCGTGGGGTCCCGGCGGATGGCCACGTTCGACGACATGGCCCTCGAGGGGAAGCTCACCGTCTACGACAAGGGCTTCGACGAGGACGCGAGCAGCTACGGGGAGTACATCACGCGCTCCGGGGACATCTGGAGCCCGCAGATCCCCAACGCCGAGCCGCTGCGCCTGGAGTGCGAGCACTTCGTCGCCTGCGTCCGGGGCGGTTTGGCGCCGCGCTCGGACGGGCAGAGCGGCCTGCGCGTCGTGCGCGTGCTCGAGGCGCTGCAGGCGTCGCTGGACGCCTCGGCCCGGAGGCCGGGTGCTGACGGCGTCTGACCGCGCGCCGGGACTGCTCCTCGGCCCCGGCGTCGCGCTCGGCGCCGACGTCAGCCTCGGCGCTCGCGTGACCATCCACGCCGGCACCGTCCTGGGCGACGGCGTCACGGTCCAGGATCACGCCGTGCTCGGCAAGGCGGCGAAGCTGTCCCCGGCGTCGACCGCGTCGCGGGCGCCGGCCGACCCGCTCGTCGTCGAGGCTGGCGCCGCGATCTGCGCCGGGGCGATCGTGTTCGCCGGGGCGCACATCGGCGCGGGCGCGATCGTTGGCGACCAGGCGTACGTGCGCGAGCGGGCCGTCGTCGGCCCGGGCAGCGTGGTCGGCCGCGGAGTGACGGTGGACAACGACGTGCGGATCGGCGCCCGGGTCAAGCTCCAGACCGGCGTGTACCTCACCGCCGGCTCGTCAGTGGAGGACGACGTCTTCGTCGGCCCCGGCGTCGTGACGACCAACGACGACACGATGGGGCGCCACCTGGCCGGCGAGCCGCTGCGCGGCGTCCGCCTGGGCCGCGCCTGCCGGGTCGGCGGCGGCGCCGTGCTCGTTCCGGGAGTGCAGGTCGGCGAGGAAGCCTACGTCGCGGCCGGAGCCGTCGTCACCGCCGACGTGGAGCCGCGGACGGTGGTCATGGGCGTGCCCGCGCGGGCCGTGCGGACCGTCGGGGACGAGGATCTCCTGGAGCGATGGCGCTGAGGAACGGACTGCTGCCGTCCCGCCGCCGCCCGGCGCCCGTCGAGCTGCGCCCGGACCGCCTCACCTACGCCCTCGGTGCGGCCGCGGTCGGCACGGTGGCCGCCGTCGTGGGGACCGAGCTCGGGCGCGTGTGGCGCCGCGGGTCGGCGCCGCTGCCTGCCGATGCCGACGACGTGCTCCACGCCGCCGAAGAGGCGGCGCGCGAGACGGTCGAGGTCGCCGTCGAGGGCTACCGGGCCACGCCCCCGCGGGAGACCGCGCTCTTCAACCTGCTCGTCGCCTTCAGCGTCACGTTCGGGCTGGCCCGGACGAGCACGGCCGTCATCCGGCGCCGCGGCCGCTTCGGCCCGTTCCGGGACCTGAAGGTCGGCGACCGCCACATCCACCACTTCGTGCCCGGGATCGTGCTGGCGTTCGGCTCCGGCTCGGCCGCGATTGTCACCCGCAACGAGGCGGCCGAGTCCTGGCTGGCCGTGCCGTTCGGCATGGGGATGGCGATGACGCTGGACGAGTGGGCGCTGCTGCTCAAGCTCGAGGACGTCTACTGGAGCGAAGAGGGCATCGTGTCGCTCCAGGCCGGCGCGGGCACGGCCGCCCTCCTGGGCGCCCTGGCCCTCAGCCGCCGGCTGCTGCGCCGTGGCGAGGCCGAGGTGCTCCCCGCGCCCATCGCGCCGGGCGGCGGCGGCTCCGCGGGCCCCTCCGCCCCGCCTGGCGCCTAGCCGCCGCATCCGCGGTTTCGCGGTCGCGGGCCGAGCATCTAGAGTGCGGGCATGCCCGACGAGACCCCGCCCGGCGGCGACGCCGGCTCCGCCGACCCGCCGCCCTACGAGCCGCCCGCCCCGCCAGACGATCCCGGGCCGTCGTGGTCCCCGGTGCCGCCCGAGGCGCCCCCGGCCCCGCCCGCACCGGGCTTCTCCGCTGGCGACCCGCTCGGCGGCACACCCGCGCCGGCGGCGCCCGCCGCGCCGGCGGCCCCGGTCCCGCCGGTCGTCCCCGAGCCTGCCGGCCTGCCGGCCATGCCGGCGCCCGCCGCGCCGCCCGTTCCGGCGGCCCCGCCGTCGGCGATGCCCCAGGCGCCCGCGGTCCCGCCGCCCTACGGCGGCCCGCCGCCGGGCTTCCAGCAGCCGGCCCAGCCCGGCTTCGGGAGCTATGAGCTCTCGGGGTGGTGGCGCCGCGCCTTCGCGCTCATCATCGATTCGCTCATCGTCGGCGCGCTGGCGTTCGTCGTCGCCCTTGTGACCTTCGCGATCGTCGGCGCCGCGGGCGCGGCGGACAGCAGCTTTGCCTCCGCGTCGGCCGGCGTGCTGATCGTCGTGCTGTTCCTCGGCTACCTCGCCGCGGCGATCCTCTACCAGCCGATCATCATGGCGCGCACGAACGGCAAGACGTTCGGGAAGATGGCCACGGGCATCCAGGTCGTGCGCGTGAACGGGGAGCGAGTCGACTTCGGCTACTCGGCGCTGCGCCAGGTCGTCGTGATCGGGCTCCTGTTCGGCTGGGTCGGCAGCTTCTTCCTGGGAATTCCGTTGCTGCTCGACTACCTCTGGCCGCTGTGGGACAGCGAGAACCGCGCGCTGCACGACATGCTGGTGCAGTCGCGGGTCGTGCGGGCGTAGCGACGCTCCGCCGCGTCAGGCCGGACGCAGGCGCGGCGCCGCCGGCTCCACCGGAATCGGCGGCTCGCCGGAGCGCAGCGCGGCCAGGACGGCCTCGACCACCCCGGGATCGAACTGCGCCCCGGCCCCGCGGCGCAGCTCGGCCTCGGCTTCAGCGGCCGGCAGGGCCGGCCGGTAGGGCCGGTCGGAGGTCATCGCGTCATAGGCGTCGCAGGCCGCGACGATGCGCGCGCCGAGCGGGATCTCGTCGGCGGCGAGGCCGTCGGGATAGCCGCGGCCGTCCCAGCGCTCGTGGCTGGAGCGCACGAGGGCGCCGATCGGGCGCAGGGCCGGCGCGGCGTTGAGGATCCGCTCGCCGACGATCGTGTGCTGGCGGATGAACGACCACTCGCGGTCGTCCAGCGGGCCCGGCTTGGCCAGGATCTCGTCCGGCACCGCCATCTTCCCGATGTCGTGCAGCTCGGCAGCCCGCGCGACCTCGTCGAGCTGCTCAGGCAGGAGATCGAGCTCCCGCCCGGTGGCGACGGCGAGGCGCGCGACGCCCTCGAGGTGCTCGGAGATCTCCGGCGTCCGCTCCGACAGGACGCCGAGGAGCACGTCGCGGACCTGGCGCCGCACCGAGGTCCGGGAGCTTCCCTTGCACTGGTACATCCGCTCGTCGGCGAACTGCAGCGCCACGGTCGGATCGCGAGTCTCGCCCGGCACCTGCACGGCGCCGTGGGATGCCGTCACCGAGAAGCCCTCGCCGCGCAGCTGCAGGGCGCGGACGGCGAGGCCGACCCGCGCGGCCGTCTCGCCGGGCTCGTCAGCCAGCAGCGCGCAGAACTCGTCCCCGCCCATCCGGTAGGCGGTGCCCAGCCCAGCGATCGCCTCCGCGAGGTTGCCGGCGACCCGCTGGAGCAGCGCGTCCCCGGCAGGATGCCCGAAGACGTCGTTGTAGTCCTTGAAGCCGTCGAGGTCGAACAGCACGAGGATGCGCGGGGCGGGGTCGGGGGCCTCGAGGAGGGCGGCGAGGTCGTCGGCGAGGCGGCGCCGGTTCCACAGGCCGGTCAGCGCGTCCGTGCGGGCCTCGGTCTCGCTCGCCGCCAGCATGTCGAGGTTCTGGTGCACGGTGACCGCGACGCGGACCAGCACTGCCGCCAGCGTGGCGGCGGCCAGGCCGACGGTCACGCCGTAGAGGCGGTCGCTGTGGTCGGCCACCAGGATCCCGAGCGCGACGAGGCCCGAGAGGAACGGCAGGCCGAGCAGCCACACCGTGCGGGGGCGGCCGGCCTCGCCGGGGCGGGGCGGCACCGGCGACCAGGCTGCCGCAGCCATGAGCAGCGCGGCGAGCGGCCAGAGCACGTCGACCCAGCGGCCCTCGACGTAGGTGCCGACGACGGACTGGTGCAGGTAGATCCCGTCGGCGACGACGTTCGTGATGACCGACGCGGCCACGAGCGACCAGCCGCGGCCGGGACGCCACCCGGTGGCGGCGATGACCGCGACCACCGTGCCGAGCAGCGCGAGGTCGAGCACCGGGTAGGCGATGTCGACGGCCAGGCGCAGGCCGTGGCCGCCGACGCCCTGGAAGATCGCGTCGAACCCGAGCGCCGTGGCCGCCGCCGTGACGGCGAGCCCGGCGATGAGGCCGTCGAGCCACGCGGTCGTGCGGCCCTTGAGGCCCCGGGCCCGGCCGAGGAGCAGCACGCCCACGAAGGCGGCGGGGTAGTAGAGGAGGAAGCAGGCGTCGGCGACGGTCGGCCCGTCACCGGAAAGGAGCCCGGAGGCGTTGAGGATCTCGGCCACGGCGTTGCCGGCCAGCCCGACGCCGAGCGCGAGCCACGCCGCCCGCTCGGCGTCGCGCCGCGCTGCGCGGGCAAGGCAGGCCACGGCCGAGCCGGTCACGACGAGGTTGTAGAACCACGTGTCGACGAGGGTGTCGATGGTTCCCCGGCCGAGGCCGGCGATCGCCCACAGGGCGTAGACGGCAAACGCCGCCGCCCCGGCGCAGGCCGCCGCCCGCAGCCAGACGGGGAGCGGGCCCGGCGGGGGCGCGGGCGCCCGGCCGGGGGCAGGAGCCGTCGTGCCGCGGAGGGCCATGGTCCCTGTGTCGGCAGGCGGCGCGGGGGAGTTGAGGCTAGGTCGCGACGGCGAGGCGCTCGGCGGCGCCCTGCCCGGTCCAGATGACCTGGTCCTGGCCGGGGCCGACGCTCACGAGCGCGACGGGAACGCCAAGCATCTCGGCGATGTACGCCAGGTAGTCCCGCGCCGCGGCGGGCAGATCGGCGGCGGAGCGGCACTCGCTGAGATCCTCGCTCCAGCCTTCGAGCTCCACGTACTCGGCGCTCGCGTGGTGCAGCACCGACTGGTGGTAGGGGAAATGGTCGAACTCCGCCCCCTCGGCCCCGCGGTAGCGGGTGCAGACGAGCAGCCGGTCCAGGCCGGAGAGCACGTCGAGTTTCGTGACCACGAGCGCCGTGAGCGAGTTGATGCGGCTTGCATAGCGCAGTGCCACGAGGTCGAGCCACCCGACGCGGCGGGCGCGGCCCGTCGTCGTCCCGTACTCGCCGCCCGCGCTGCGGAGCCGGTCACCGAGGCTGTCGTGCAGCTCGGTCGGGAAGGGACCCGAGCCGACCCTCGTGGCGTAGGCCTTCGTGATGCCCCACACCTCGTCGATGTCCTTCGGCCCGATGCCGGCGCCGATGCACGCGGCGGCGGAGACGGGGTTCGAGGACGTCACGAACGGATAGGTGCCGTGGTCGATGTCGAGGAGGGCCCCCTGGGCGCCCTCGAAGATCACGAGGCGCCCGGCGTCCAGGAGGTCCCAGACCAGGCGCGATGTGTCGGCGATGTGCTGCTCGAGGCGGTGGCCATAGGTCAGGTACTGCTCGGTCATCGCGTGGAGGTCGAGCGACGGATCCTTCGCGTGGGGGCGCAAGGCCAGGCGCTTGGGCTCCATCGCGGCGGCGATCTTCTGCTTGAGGATCTTCTCGTCGAGCAGGTCCTGCACGCGGATGCCGAGCCGGGCGGCCTTGTCTGCGTAGCACGGGCCGATGCCCCGGCGGGTCGTGCCGATCTGCTGCTCGCCGAGCTTCTGCTCGCCGGCGGAGTCCAGGAGCAGGTGGTAGGGCATGATCAGGTGCGCGTTGGCCGAGACCCGCAGCCCGCCCATGTCGACGCCGCGGGCGCGCAGCGCGTCGATCTCCTCAGTGAGGACGCGCGGATCGATCACCACGCCGTTGCCGATCACGCACAGCTTGCCGGGGTGCAGGATCCCGGACGGAATCAGGTGCAGCTTCCACGGCTCCTCGTCGCCCCGGATGATGGTGTGGCCGGCGTTGTTGCCGCCCTGGAAGCGGATGACGGCGTCCGCGCGCTCGGCCAGGAGGTCGGTGACCTTTCCCTTGCCTTCATCGCCCCACTGGGCGCCCACGACGACGAGCGACGGCATGACCAGGTGAGTCTACGGTTCGGTGCGCGCGGCCACGACATCGCCGAGCCGTCCCACGGGCGCGGGGGGCGGGAGCGACGCCTCGTCCTCGCGCGGGACGCGCCGGTCGGCCCCCCGCAGGGGGAGCGGGTCGCCGCAGATCTCGTGCAGCCTCGAGACGGTGCGCCGGGTGATCTGTTCGGCGAGCGCGGTCGGCTCGAGGTTCGTCGTCACGACGATCGAGCGCTCCTCCTCGTAGCGCGCGTTGACGATCGCGTAGAGCTGCTCCAGCACCCAGTCGCTCGTCCGCTCGGCCCCGAGGTCGTCGATGTGGAGCAGGTCCACCTCCGCCAGGCGGTCGAGCAGGGCCAGGTACGGCCGCTCGGCGGACGCGTCGAAGGTCGTGCGGATCTCGGCGAGCAGCCGCGGCAGGGAGTAGATCGCCACCGAGCGGCCGGCGTCGAGCGCGTGCCGGGCGACGAGCATGGCCAGCGTGGTCTTCCCGGTGCCCACGTCCCCCATGAACCACAGCCCCCGGCCGGCGTCGAGATTGGCATCGAGGTCGTCCACGTAGCGGCGAACGGAGCGCACGATCCCCGGGTCGATCTCCGTCACCGGCGGCCGGTCGAACGACACGCCGCGGAAGCGCCGCGGGATCACCGCCGACAGGCTGCGGGCGCGCTGCTGCGCGATCCGCTGCGGACGGCACCGGCACGGCGCCGCCTCCCGGCCGGCGTCGTCCACGACAAAGCCGCTCCCGTCGCAGAGGCCGTACGGGCAGGGCGCGCTCACGCTGCGAACCGCTCGCCCTTGGCGAGGTCGAGGAACTTCGGGTAGTTCTTGCGGAACGCGAGGTGCACGGTGCCCAGGCCGCCGTTGCGGTGCTTGGACACGATGAGCTCGGCCTCCCCGGGCGCCTCGGTGTCCTCCGGGTGGTAGTACTCGTCGCGGTAGATGAACATGACCAGGTCGGCGTCCTGCTCGATCGACCCGGACTCGCGCAGGTCGGAGAGAAGCGGTCGCTTGTCGGTCCGGGCCTCCACGCCGCGGTTGAGCTGCGAGAGGGCGATGACCGGGACCTGCAGCTCGCGGGCGAGGATCTTCAGCCCGCGGCTCATCTGCCCGACCTGCTCCACGCGGTTCTCGGTCTTCCCGTCGGGCCGCATGAGCTGGAGGTAGTCGATGATGATGAGCCCCAGGCCGCCCTCGGGCTGCGTGAGGTTGTGCAGCCGGCGGGCCTTTGCGCGGACCTCGAGCACGCCGAGGTCGCTCGTGTCGTCGACGTACAGCGGGGACTCGGCCAGCCGCTGGCTCGCTTTGAGGATCCCGCTCCACTTGCCGTCGGCCACGCGTCCCTTGCGCAGGTCGTCGCCGGGAATGCTGGCCTGCGAGGCCACGAAGCGCTGGGCGAGCTCGGTCTCGGCCATCTCGAGCGAGAACAGCGCGACCGGCTTGCCGGCATCCACCGCGGCGTTCTCGGCCATGTTCGTCACGAGCGCCGACTTCCCCATCGACGGCCGCGCCGCGATGATGATGAGGTTGCCGGGCTGGAATCCGCCGGTGATCTCGTCGAGGTCGCGGAAGCCGCTCGGCGTCCCGGTGATCGGCTGGCGCTCCTTGGAGAGTCGCTGGAGCTTCTCCAGTTCCAGGTGCAGGACGTCGTCGATCTTGCGGAAGTCGCGCTGGCGGTCGTCGAGCGCGATCTCGAACATCGCCTGCTCTGCCCGGGCGAGGAGGTCGCGCGGGGTGGCCTCGTGGCCGCGGACGCTGGACTGGATCTCGAACGCGGCACCGAGGAGGCGCCGCATCAGCGACGTCTCCTTGACGATCTGCGCGTACTGGCGGAGGTTGCCGACCGCCGGCACGCTGCCCGCCAGCGCGTCGACCCCCGCCTCGCCGCCGGCGTCGGACAGGCGGCCGCTCTGGCGCAGCTGATCGACCACGGTGATCGTGTCGATCGGCGCGCCCTCGTTGTAGAGATCGAGCATCGCGCGGAAGACCACGCGGTGCTGCTCACGGAAGAAGTCCTCGGGAACGAGGGCGTCCTCGATGATCAGCCCGTACATCGCACGGTCGCTGAGGAGGATCGCGCCGAGCACCGACTGCTCCGCGTCCAGATTGTGCGGCGGCGGGGCGGCGCTGGGCTGTTCGAGAATGGCCATGAGGTCGGCGAGCGGCGGGATCCGGCGCCGCCGTTCGACGGTAGCGGGCAGCGCGGCGGCCGTCCCGCGACGTTCCCGCAATCTCCGCACCGCGGCCGCGAACCGCGTGCGAGCTGGAACGAAGGCGGCGGCTAGGCCTGCTCGACGACCATGGTCTTCACGGTGGCAGTCACGCCGTCGGCGACCTCCACCACGACCATGTGGGTCCCGACGTGCTTGATCGGCTCGTCGAGGTGGACCTTGCGCTTGTCGACCCGCAGGCCGCGGGCTTCGCGAATCGCGTCGGCGATGTCCTGCGTGGTGACGGAACCGAACAGGCGGCCGTCGTCTCCCGCCTGCTGGCGGATCGTCAGCACGGTCCGGGTGAGCAGTGCGGCGTTCTCCTCCGCGCGGGCCGCAGCCTCGCGCTGGGCCCGCTCGGCAGCCTCCATGCGCTGCTTCGCGGCCTCGATCGAGCCGCGCGTGGCCGGCTCGGCGAGCTTGCGCGGGATCAGGTAGTTCCGCAGGTAGCCGGGGCTGACGTCGATGACGTCGCCGCGCTCGCCCAGGGCCTCGACGTCCTTGAGGAGGATCGCCTCGGGCATGTCAGCGGTCGCGGTCGCGGTCGCGGTCCCGCCCGCGTCCGCGGTCGTCGCGCTCGATCCGATCTTCAGACACGTAGTTGAGGAGCGCCAGCTCCCGGGCCCGCTTGACGGCCTGGGCGATCTGGCGCTGGTGGCGGCGGCAGGCGCCCGTGATCCGCCGAGACCGGATCTTGCCGCGCTCGGAGACGAACCGGCGCAGAGTGCCGATGTCCTTGTAATCGACGCGGTCGATCTTGTCCTTGCAGTACGGGCACGGCTTGCGCCGCCCGCTGCCAGGTCCGCCCTTCTTGTCGCGCCGGCGCGTCGGCCGGCGGTTGCGCTGCTTGGCCACTGAGAGGTTCCTGTCGGCTGGGACTGCGGAGAAGGCAGCGCCGGGGCGTGCCCCGGCGCGAAAGCCAGCACGGCAGTGTAGCGAGGTCCGGCCGCCCGGGCCGCGCCCTCGCGGGCGCGGCCCGGGCGCTCAGAACGGGATGTCGTCGGACGCCGCGCCCGCGGGGGCCGCAGCCGGCGCGAAGTCGCCGGTGTCGACCGGGACGTCCGAGCGGCTGGCGGTGAACCCGCCGTCGCCGGACGGGGCGGCGTCGTCGCGCCCGCCGAGGAACTGCACCGAGTCCGCGACGATCTCGACGTTCTGGCGCTTGGTGCCGTCCTGCGCGGTCCACTCGCGCCACTCGAGGCGCCCGTCGAGCGCAACCGGGCGCCCCTTGGACAGGTACCGAGCGCAGTTCTCGCCCTGCGCGCCCCACACGGTGACATCGAAGTAGTTCGGCTTGTCGACCCACTCGCCCGACTGGTCCTTCCGGCGGGTGTTCGAGGCGATCCGCAGGCTGCAGACGGCAGTCCCGCTGGGCAGCGAGCGCAGCTCGGGATCGCGGGTGAGGTTCCCGGTGAGTACGACCCGGTTGATGTTCGTGGCGGCCACTGGGGCTCCTTTCGAGGCGGCTGAAGCGGTCGGTCGGCGCCCGGCGGCGGACCTGACAGCGAGTCTAGACCCGGCTCCGGCGCGCCCGGCGGACTCCCCCGCACTCTCCGCAGAGATTTCACGTTCCTGTGCGGATTTCCGCCGCTCCGGGCCCGTCGCGCGCGCGCACGCGAACTCAGCGCCCGTCGCGGCCCGCGGACCTGCGTGGCGTGCCGCCCGGGCCGCTGGTAGGGTCAGGCGTGGCAGTGCCGCAGCATTTCGGGCGCTGCCCCCGATCGAGCCGCTGAAACCACCGCCTTTCGGGGCGCGCCTCCCGGTCAAGGACTGCCCACTACCTGACGATGACGAGACTGATCTCATGAGAGTTCTCGTAACCGGTGCTGCCGGCTTCATCGGCTCGCACGTCATGGACCGCCTGCGGGCGGCCGGGCACGAGCCCATCGGCTTCGACATGCGCCCTTCGCCCCACCACGCCAAGGGCGAGGTCGCGATGGTCGTCGGCGACCTCCTGGACCAGGACGCGCTCGCCGACGCCATGAAGGGCTGCGATGCGGTCGCCCACCTTGCGGCGGCAGCAGACGTCGACCAAGTCGCGAAGAACCCCGGCGCTGCGGAGGAGCTCAACTCCCGCGGGACGCTCAGCGTGCTCGAAGCCGCCCGCGAGGCCGGCGTTCCGCGCGTCGTCTACGCCAGCACCATCTGGGTCTACGACGGCCACGCCTGCGACGTCGTGGACGAGGACACTCCGGTCAGCCAGTCCAGCCACCTCTACACGGCCACGAAGCTGGCCGGCGAGATGTACTGCCGGTCCTACGCCGAGCTCTACGGCCTGGAGTTCACCATCTTGCGGTTCGGAATCCCCTACGGGCCGCGGGCCCGTCCCGCCGCCGTGATCCCGGCCTTCGTGAACAAGGCCCTGGCCGGGGAGCCGCTCACGATCGCCGGCGACGGCAGCCAGGCGCGCCGCTTCGTCTACGTCGAGGATCTCGCCGACGGCGTCGTCTGCGGGCTGCGCCCCACAGCGGTGAACCGGACGTACAACCTCGCCGGCGAGGAGGACGTGACGATTGCCCAGATTGCGGCGACCGTGCAGGGCCTCTTCGACGACGTCGAGATCGTGAACACGCCAGCCCGGGCCGGCGACTTCTCCGGTGCTCCGGTCAGTTCCGAGCGCGCCGCACGCGAGCTGGGCTGGCGGGCGGCCACGCCATTCTCCGAAGGCATGGCGCAGTACGTCGAGTGGCACGTGAACGAGCGTGAGGCTGCGGCCCGCAAGGCGGCGGCTGCCGCCTCGCCCGCGGCCCGGGCCGGGCGGGCGGTGCGCTCCGGCCTCAGCCTGATCCCTGGCGTCGCGGCGATGTTCGCCGTGTGCCTGGTGGCAGTCCACCTCCTGCGGGCAGATGCCGACGCGCCCCGCGCGGTCGGCGTCTCGCTGCTGCTGACGCTGGCGTTCCTGCTCGGCGCCGGCCTGGACTGGGAGGCGAACCGCCGCCGGGCGATCACGCTCTCGGTACTGGCGTTCAGCGCCTTCGGGCTGGCGCTGGCTGTCCCCTGGCCCCACGACGCCCTGGTGGCGATGCGCGACCACATCATCCTCGCGTCGGTGGCGCTCGTCGCCCTCATCGTGATCGGCGTGGCCGTCGCCGGCTGGCGTCGCGCCGAAGCCCCATCGTCGAGCCGGTAACCGCTGAACGAGGCCTGCGCGCGCCTGCGGCAGTGGCGCGCTTCCGTGCGGCATGGCGCGGAGCGGGACCGGCCAGTGTCCCGCCGCGACCGTTCCTGGGCGGAACCCGGCCGGCGCGGGCCGGGGAGCGGCGCTAGGACTCGCGCTCGTGCTCGCCCTCGGCGGCTGCGGCCACGGGGGCGGCAGACGGCGGGGGCGGCGGCGCCGGTGTCCCGGGCTCGAGCCGGATGATCCGGAAGCGCAGCACGGCGTCAGCGACGCGCAGCGTGGCGCGCAGGCGGTCAAGGAGCGCGGGCGGGCCGTGGAACTGGACGAGGTGGTACTCGCCCTCGGCCGTGTGGTCGATCTCGTAGGCCAGGGCGCGCTGGCCCCAGTCGTGGCTGCCGACTGCCTCGCCCGACGCGGCGATCGCCGCGTCGACGTCGGCCTGCACCTTCGTCCGCTCCTCTTCCGAGGCGGACGGGTTCAGCACGAGCATGAGGTCGTAGAGCGGGGGCATGAGAACGACCGCGGACGGCCCGCGGGCGGCGCCGGACGATAGCAGGGGGGCGAGGATCCGGGCGCGGCGGCCTCCTGCGGGCATGGACGCCCGAGAGCCGCCTGCCGCCTCCCTGCTGCGCCGGATTCGGTGGGGCAACGTCGGCGTGGCGGTCGCGGCTGTCGCTGCCGCCGGGGCCGTCGCGCTGTGGCCGCGCCAGCCGCACCCTCCCAGCCGCGCACCGCGGCCGGCGGTCGCTGCGCCCGCGCCGCTCGGGGCGGCTCCGGTCACGCCCGCGCCCCCGGTTGCCGCTCCGCTCCCGTCCGCGGCACCTGGGCCCGCCAGCCCGCCGCGGCGCCGGCCAGCGCGCCGGCGCCGCCGCCAGCGCCCGCAGCGCGCCGGAGCTCCCCGCCGGGCCGCCCCGGCGCCGAGTCCCGCGCCGCCGCAGACGGCAGCTCCCCCGCCAGCGGCATCCGGGCCGGCGCGGAGCGGGGCCGAGTTCCTCCCCGGGTGAGGCGCCGCGCGCTAGGCGGCGCGCAGTTCGGCGTGCATCCCGAGGAGCTCGTGGGACTGGGGGGTTCCGGCCTGAAGGGAGCAGATGAGGCGCACGGGGCCGGGCGGCAGCACGGGCGTCAGCACCGCGCTCGTGCCGGATTTCAGCGCCACATGCGCGATGGCGGCTCCCCCAGCGATGACCACCAGGTCGTGGTCGTCCTCGCCGCGGTTGTAGACGCGGATGGTCACCGCTCCGGCCCCCACTGCGGCCTTCGACGGCCGGATCCGGTACTCGGACTCGTCGACGGTCAGCGACTGCGCGAGGACGGGCGGCGGCACGACGAGGCGGTGCCGGCGCCCGGCCAGCGCGCTGTCGGCAGCGCGTGCGCGGCCCGGATCGGCCGCCGCGGCCCCGAGGCCGGACCCCGGCCCGCCCCCCGCGGCCGCGGCGGTGGCCGCAGCGAGGGCGAGCGGGGCCCACGCCGGCCAGCGCATCACTTCGTCAGGCGGTGCTGTCCGTCATAGCGGTCGATCCCCGGGAACGGGCCGCCCGGGAGGACGGCGGACGGGTCGCCGCCGAGCCACTCGGCGATGAGGGCCTGATAGACCGAGCGGAAGTCCGTCTTGACGATGAGGTCGCCGTTGTCGTCGGTCCGTGAGAGGCCTGGGAACTCCCCGGCGAGGCCGCCGCGGATCGAGGAGCCGCTGACCATCATGAGGCCGCCGGCGCCATGGTCGGTCCCGAGCGAGTCGTTGGCTTGGATCCGGCGCCCGAACTCCGAGAAGACCATCGTGGCGACGTTCTGCTCGATGCCCCGCGCGGCCAGGTCGGCCTTGAAGGCGGCGAGGGCGCGGGAGAGCGTCGCCAGCTGCGGGTCCTGCGAGCCGAGCTGGTCGCCGTGCGTGTCGAAACTGCCCCAGTCGATGGTGATGACCCGCGTGCCCAGGCCGGCCGACAGCAGGGTGGCGGCGAGGGACAGCTTGCGCGAGAGGTCCGAGTTCGGCGGGTAGGCCGGCCCGGCCGGCGGGGCGCGGAGCGCCCCGACCCGGGCCGAGACGTCGACCGTGAGCCCGTAGATCGATCGGGAGCGGCTGAGGCCTTCCGACCGGGCGGACCCGACGGCGGCGAGCCGCCCGAACTCGGCGTTCGGGTCGGACTTCGTCACGCCGGGGACCTGGAACCGGGCGCCGCTCAGGCTCTCGAGCGCGGCGACCGGGGCGCGCGAGGCCCGGATCTGCTTCGACAGGGACGAGTCCAGCGAGATCGCCTGGAGCGGGTTGGCCTTCGAGCCGTAGAGGTCCAGCCAGCGGCCCAGCCAGCCCGTCTGGAGCTTCGAGAGGGCGCCGGCGAACCAGTAGTCGCGGCTCTCGAAGTGCGAGCGGTTGGCCGGGCTGTAGTCGGCCGCCGGGAATACGGCGAGGTCCGAGCCGGGGCCGCCGGTTCCGTCGCCGAAGAGCGTGTCGAAGCCCGCCGCGGCGCCGTTGTTCCCCGCGCCGGCGACGCCGACGTTCGCCCACCCGAGCGTGCCGCCGGTGCCGGGGAGCACCGTAGTGCCGACCTGCCCGCCGGTCGAGGGGCCCAGGCCGCGGGCGATCGCCCCGCGGGCGGCCTGGTAGGCCGCGTAGTCGGCGCCCGTCACCGGCAGGACGGTGTTCAGCCCGTCGTTGCCGCCGTTGAGGTAGATGCAGACGAGGCTGCGCTGCATCGGCTCGGCGGCTTCGGCGGCGGCGGCCTCGAGCATCGTCCCGAGGTCGAGCCGCGAGGCGGCATAGACCGATGCGACACCCAGCAGCCCGCTCTGCAGGAGGCGCCGGCGGCTGTAGCGGCGCTCGTGAGACACCCCGTCCGGGAAGCCGGCCAGGGCCTCGGCGGTGATGGGGAGGGTTCCGGTCGGCCGGAGGTCGGTTGCCGCGCTGTCGGAGCGGGCGCAGTCGGCGCACCTGAGGGCGTGGATCTCGGTCGGCTTCTCCATCACATCACCTGGGCATCCGGTCCGGCCAGCATCAGCGCCCTGAGCATGAGCTGGCGCTCCTTGCGCAGCTTGGCGCTGCTCGCCGGCGCACGCCGTGCGTAGTCGCGCAGCGCGGCCTGGGTTGCCGGGGCGAGCCACGGCGAGCCAGTCGCCGCCACGGCCCGGTCGTAGGCGGCGGCGGCGTCCTCGCCCGGGACGTCGTCGATCTTCGCGTCGGCCAGGAGGCTCCCGACGAAGCCGACCCGGGCCAGCGCCGTGTTCGTGTTGAGCCAGGACAGGCCTCCCTCCCAGCCGGCGACGGTCGGCGGGAAGTACGGAACCTGCCCCATCTCGTCGCTGAAATCCGCGGGCTCCGAGCCGGTCACGCCAACGCCGAGCGCCCGCATGGCGCCGACGACGTAGACGATCGGCGGCTTCACGTAGTCGGGCTCGTCGAGGGAGGCGAAGAGCGCCGGGTGCGTGAGGACCGCTTGGAGCAGCGGCTTGAGCTTCAGGCCGGACTTCACGTAGGTGTCGGCGAGCCGGCCGACGGTGGCAGCGTCGGGAGGCGCGGTGATGAACTCGCCCCAGACCTTGCGGGCGAGGAAGGGCCCGTGGGCCGGATGGGCCAGCACGAGGTCGACGGCGCCGCGGTCGCTGTAGTTCCCGAACTTGCCGAAGACGATCTTCGGGCCGTTGTACCAGCGCGACGTCGTGAAGTAGGCCCGCGGACGGTCCGGGTCGGCATCGTCGATTTGCCAGCCTGAGAATGCCTTGGCGAGCTGCTTGACGTCGTTCTCGGAGTAGTTGGCCTGTCCGCGATCGCTGAACACGCCGAGGCAGAACAGCTCCATGAGCTCGCGCGCGTAGTTCTCGTTCGGCGCGCCCCGCACGTTGGATTCGCCGGTGAGGTAGCGCAGCATCGAGGGGTCCTCGGTGACCTCGTAGGCGAGATCGCGGAACGTGAGGGTCGGCGTGGCGAAGCTCGCGTAGCGCCGGAAGAGGTCGGATTGGCGCAGGAGCAGCTGCGGGGGAGACACCGCCTCGCGGGAGTTGGCCCAGTGGCGGTGCCAGAAGAAGACCAGGCGCTCGACCAGCGGGTTGGTCGTGCGGACCATCCGGTCCATCCAGGAGAGGACGAGGTCGGTGTCGTCGCCCGTCGGGTCCAGCGGCTTGCCATCGCGAACGGGCGCCGGCCCGGCGAGGCTGCCGGGCGCGGTGAGGAGCCACTCGACGGCGTCGGCGAGCTTCTGCCCCGCCCATCGCTGCCGGTCGGCGTCGGTCGGGCCGAAGCCCGCCCGCCAGAACAGGCGGTCGACCATCGCGACCGACATCCGCGTCGGCGTCACTGGGACCGCGGGCGGGACGTGCACGCGGTGCCGGCGGGGCGAGGCGACCGAGCCGCGCGCCGAGGCGGACTTCTGGCGACGGGCGCTCATCGGCAGCTCCGCTTCTGCAGGCCGCGCCAGGCCGCGCTCACGGCCCGCCCGGTGAGCCGGAAATCGCCGGAGCGGTCGCGCACGTCGAACCAGACGATCCCGGCGAGCCGCGGCATCGTGGACTTGAGGCGGGCCGCCGCCCGCAGCCAGGCCGCGCGGTCGCCGCCCCGCGAGGTCGAGCCGGTCTCGGCGATCCAGAACGGCTTGGGGGCGAGCTTGGTGATCGCCGCGTAGGCCTCCGTGAAGAGGGCCGCCGGCTCCACCCAGGCCAGCGGGACCAGCGCGCCGAAGTTGTAGGCCGAGGCACCAACGAGGTCGACCTGGCTGCGGCCGGGGAAGTAGGCGCGCAGGCCGTTGGCCGGCGTGTCGGGAATGCTGCGGGCGTAGGGCGCCCACAGGAGCTTGATCTTGGCGCCGCCGGCCCGGCGGACGACCCGGCGGATCCGCTTCCAGGCGGCGACGTAGGCCTTCGGAGAGTTCCGATTGACCAGGCCGGACCACGCGTACCACGGGGTGTTGGGCTCGGGCATCGGTCGCAGCACGACGGGCCCGCGGACACCGCGCAGCGTGGCGGCAAGCGTCCGCAGAGACTTGTCGTAGGACCCGCGGGTGATGCGGGAGAGCCGGTATCGAGGCTGCGACGGGCCGTCCCGGCCGCGGTCGGGCAGCCACGTGACTTCGAGCCCGAGCTTGCGGGCGTTCACGAACGCGACGATGGCCGGGCTGAGGGGCCGGCCCGCCGTCAGGTAGGTCGAGAGGACGTCGAGGCCCGAGCCGGCGGCGCGCTGCAGGCGCGGGAGGCCAGTGCCGGGGCTGTCCTGATAGACGCCGACCCGCACGCAGCCGGCGGCCGCGGCGGAGCCGGGTGCCGCGAGGACGGCCGCGGCCGCCGCCGCGGCGGCGGCGAGGCGCAGCGCGCTCATCTGGTCACCTCCAGGGTCAGGGTCGTGGTCGTCGCCTTCTTCCCGACCGGGGCTCCGGCCCGCAGGCGCAGCACATAGCGGCCGGTGCGCCGCGCGGCCCGCGGCAGCGTGAGCCGAACCGAGGCGGTGCCGGCCCGCCCGAGCCGCTGGCGCACCGACGCGAGCGTGCGCCGCTGGCGCAGCAGGCGGGCCTCGAGCGCCCCCATCCCCGTCGAGCGGACCTTGACCCGGACGCGCCACTTCGCCGCCCGCAGGGCGCGCAGGCTGCGCCGCACGACGCGCGACCGGGCGGACACGGCGGGGGCGTCGGTGCAGCGCTGGCGGCGCGAGGGCTGGGCGGTCCAGGCGACCGGCGCGGCGGCATCGGAGACCCAGCCGACCGGGGGGTGGACGGCCACGACCGTGAAGCGCGCGGAGACGCAGGCGGGGGCGCTGATCGGCACCGCGCCGGCCGCGCTCCGGACTGCGACCGGGGTGAAGGGGCCGCCGCTGAGGCTGCGCAGCACGCGATAGGCCTGGGCGTCCGGGCTGCGGGAGGTGAAGGTGAAGGTCGACCCGCTGATGGCGGCGTCGGCCGGCGAGGCCTCCGCCGAGCGCCCGCCCGACGTCCCGGCGGGCTGGCCGTCCCCGCCGTCGGCGGCGATGAGCTTCTGGTCGTCGAACAGCGGCGCGTCGGTCCAGCCGCGGATCGCCCCGCCGGCGCCCCCGACGCCTTGGTCGTCTCCGTAGTCGCCGCCACGCCCGCCGGCGGACGAGATCGCCACGACCTGGCCGACCGTGCGGGCGACGATGTCGATCTGGCCGCCGGCGCCGGCCGTGCCGCCGCGCTGGCCGTCGACGCTGTTGGGCCCGCCGTCGCCTCCCTCGGCGCGCACGGGGCCCCCGAGGGACAGCCGGCCGCTGGCCGCGCGCAGGAGGATGCGCCCGGCCGGCGCGCCGAGCGGGGCGGGGCTGAGGTTCTGGTAGGCGCCGGATCCGCTCGTCGTGACCGCGCCCCCGACCGCGAGGCTGCCGTCGCTGCTCAGGGACACGGGGCCGCCGGGGGCGCCGCTGAAGCCGCTCGCGCTGCCCCCCGCCGCGTTCACGCTCCCGGTGGAGACCGTCGCGCCGTTCACGCCGATGGGCCCGCCTGCCCCCGCTCCGGCCCCGTTGCCTGCGTTCCCGCCCGCGGCCGTGAGGTTCCCGACGCTCGTCCGCCCGCCCGACGTCGCGCGCAGCAGTCCGCCGTTCCCGCCCGCCGAGGGGCTGGCACCGCCGCCGCTTCCCCCGGCGGTCGTGAGGTTGCCCGCGGTGAGCGCGCCCCCGGCGAGGTCGATGGCTCCGCCGGGGGCGCCGCCGGCCTGGCTGCTGCCGCCGGCGCTCGTGGCGCCGCCGGCGATCACGGCGGGCCCGCCGGCGCGGACCTCGATGCGGGCGCCGCCAGCTGCCGGGCCGGTGGACGCGCCTCCGCCCGAGGCGTCGAGGCGCCCGAGCACGTCGAGGCTGCCGCGCGCCGCGAGGCCGATCCCCCCCGGCCAGGCGCCCGGCCCGCTCGAGGCGCTCCCGCCGCTCGTGTCGGCGCCGCCGAGGCGCACGTCGCCGCCGGCCACCGCCACCGTGCCGCCCGGACCGCCGCCGATGCCGGCGGTTCCCGAGTCCCGCCCGCCGGCGAAGATCGAGCCGCGGATGGCGGCGTCGCCGGCGACCGATCCCACCGCGACGGTGCCTCCGCCCTGGAGCACGCCCGGGCCGGCCGGCGGGATCGCGCCGGAGGCGGAGACGTCGATGTCGCCGGCCACGCTGACGCCCTGCGTGCCGCGCACCTCGACGGCGGCGCCCGGCGACCGGATGTCGCCGGTCTCGACCGTGCCGCTGCCGAGCACCGTCACGTTGCCGGACCGGCCGTTGTCGCCGCCGGTATAGATCGTTCCCCCGATCGCGACATCGCCGCCGGACACGTAGAGGGACCCGCCCGGGCGCACCGCCCCGGCCCCGCCGCCGGATCCGCCGGTGAGATCGATGGACTGCGCGACCGTGATCGGTCCGGAGGACTTGAGGCCGAGGTTGCGGCCCGGGCCGCAGGCGTCGTCGCCCGTGCCAGGCACGTGGCAGGCCAGCACGCGGGCGTTGGGCCCGATGTAGATGGACTGGGCGGTGATGCCGGTGTCGCCGGCCAGCCGCAGCGTTCCGTCGACGTAGACGATGCCGTACGAGGCGGGACCGTTCAGCACGGCGTCGTCGCCCTCGAGCACGAGGAGATCGGCCGCCGAGGCCGGCGCGGCAGCGGCCCCGGCGAGCACGGCGCCGGCGGCGAGCACGGCAGGCAGGCGCCAGCCCCGCGGTGCGGTGCCTGTGCTGCGCCGGCGCCGCCGACGAGGGGTTCCCGTGCTCCTCCCGATGCGCGGCATCGTGGCGACGCGGCCACGCTGCGCCAAACGCGCTGGACGTTTGACCGATCGGCCGCCCGCGGCCCCGGCCGGCCCTACTCGGCGCGGTCGGCCCGGGCCTTGGCCCGGATGTCCGCCACCTGCTCGTCGATCCAGTGGCCGGGATCGCGGCTGGTGACGATGTGCTCCAGGCCGCGGGCGCGGCGGGCGCGCTCGGCCGGGCTCATCGTGAGCGCCGCGTGGATCGAGTCGGCGGTCTCCTGCACGTCGAACGGGTTCACGGAAAGCGCGAACTCCCCGAGCTCCTCGTGGGCCCCCGTGTTCTCGGAGAGGATTGAGACGCCGTCGCGCTCATTCACGAGCGGCCCCTCCTTCGCCACGAGGTTCATGCCGTCGAACATCGCGTTGACGAGCAGGACGTCGTAGTGCTTGTAGGACGCCACCGCCTCGTCGAGGTCGTCGCGGAGCTTGAGCTGGATCGGCATCCAGTCCGGCGTTCCGTGGCGGTGGTTGACCACGGCCACGACGGCCTCGATCCGCTCGAGGTACTCGGCGTACTCCGGCACGTCGGTCCGGGACGGCATGAGCTGGGCGACGAACGACACCCGCTCGCGGAACTCGGGGTGCTGGTCGAGGAAGATGTCGAAGGCCGTGAACCCGCGCAGCACGTTCTTGGACAGGTCGGCGCGGTCGACGCGCAGGATCATGAACTCCCGCCGCCGGCGCAGCAGCTCCTCCTCGAACTCCTGGACGCGGGCCCGCTCGCCCAGCGCGCGCGTCGCCTGCCAGTCGATCGGCAGCGGGTAGGCCCGGACCCAGACCTCGCGGTCGTCGATCCGCACGATGCCGTTCGTGAAGTCGACGTCGAGGTCCATGAGATCCCGGCAGCACTGGAGGAAGTTGAGCCGGTAGGCGTGCGTGTGCAGGCCGATGATGTCGTTGGCGAGGATGCCGCGGAAGATCTCCTCCCGGATGCGGCCGGGCAGCACGCGCCACGCGTCGGGCTGGGTCCACGGGATGTGGACGAAGTGGTGCAGGAAGGCGTCTGGCCGCGCCGCCCGGACGAGGTGGGGCAGCGTGTAGAGGTGGTAGTCGTGGATCATCACGACCGGCTCTTCGGTGTCCTCGATCTCGTCGACGACCGCCCGCGCGAGGTCCTCGTTGACGACGTTGTAGCCGAACTCGAAGGCCTCGACCTCGTGCCGGCGGATGTCCGGCGCGTTCGACAGGTCCCAGAGGTAGTGCTGGATGAACCACAGCATCGGGTTGGCCACGATGTTGTAGAAGCGGTCGTAGGCGTCGGGGTCGGATTGGACGAGCCGGATCCGGTACGTGCGCCCGTCCTGGGTGGACACCTCGAACGGCCGGCCCTGGTGCTGCTCGGAGACCTCGGCGTCGGCCGGCGTCATCGCCGAGGCGATCCACACGGCGTCGCGGTGGGACGCCAGCCCGGTCAGTGCCGTGACGAGACCGCCGCCCCCGCGCCGCATCCCGTCGTGCTCGAACGTGACCGGCCCGCGGTTCGAGACCAGCACGAGCGGGCCCGGACCGGTCATGCCGCCACGCCCTCCGCGTGGAAGATCCGCAGCCAGTCGCGCAGGAGCCGCGGCATCAGGAACTCGCTGCGCACGTGGTCCTTGCCCGCGCGCCCGAGCCGGCGCCCGAGCTCTGGGTCGTCGAGGATCTCGAAGGCCCGGCCGGCGCATTCCTCCACGGTGTCGACGAGGAAGCCCGAGACGCCGTCCTCCACCTGCAGCGGGATGCCGCCCACGCGGCCGCCGATGAACGGGCGCCCCTTCCAGATCGCCTCGGCCACCGTGAGCCCGAACCCCTCCCGCGTCGACTTCTGGATCAGCACGTCGCTGTGGGACTGGAAGGCGTTGACCTCGATGGAGCCGACGTTGTTGAAGTTGTTGAGGATGTGGATGTCGGGGTCGCCCTCGGCGTGGGCGACGGTGGCGTTGAAGAAGTCCCAGCCCTCGGGGTCGTCGGTCGCCATCGACCCGACGAGGGCGAGCTGCACCTCGGGACGGCGCTCCTTGACGATGCGGTAGGCGTCGATCACGCCCAAGGGATCCTTCCACGGGTCGAAGCGCGACACCTGGCAGATGAGCGGGCGGTCCACGTCGATGCCGAACTGGGCGCACACGTAGCTCGCGTCGTCGGGCGACAGCGCCATGTTCTTCGGTGCGAGCGGATCGATGGCCGGCGGGACGATGTTCACCGTGCCGGCCATCCCATCGGGCACGTAGGTCGGCATGTGGAAGACCGACGCCGGGTACGGCGCGATCTCCGGCAGCAGCTGGGCGATCGTCGCGGGGTTTGGCGTCGACAGGTCGATGTGGCAGCGCCAGACCCAGCTGGCGGCCTTCTCGGGGGCCAGCGAGTGCACCGCCGCCGGCTGGGGATCGTGCACGATGCACACGTCCCAGCCGTCGGAGAGCTCGCGCGCGTTGATCTCGTTGTACTCCCGCCACGTCTCCCACTGCTCCGGGGAGAGATCCTGCGGGGCGCCCTGCAGCGCGTTGTGCATGAGCTTCGTGGCGTTGAAGAACTCCTCGCGCCCGTAGATGACGTGCCACTCGACGTCGAGGCCCGCGTCGCGCATGAGCGGGACGAGCGTGTAGAGGATCTCCGAGACGCCGCCGCCGAAGGCCGTGGCCGACAGGTGCAGGACCCGCTTGCCGGCCAGGGGCTCCATGAGCTCCTTGATCTCGGCGATCAGCGGCCGGCCCACGATGTGGGTGTAGTCGGCGAGCTGCTTGTGGCCGAGAGCGACCGGCTGGAGCACGGGCAGGTCCTGGTGTCGAGGGCGGCGGCGTGCGGCGTGCGCGCGCGATGACGATAGCGGCAGGGCTGGCGCTAGCGTGCCTGCAGCCGCGCGATCCCGCGATCGACGGCGGCGACGAGCGCCGCGTGCAGCTCGGCGTTGGCCGCCGTGATCACCGACATCTGCGCGTCGGCCCCGGAGCCGAGCAGCGGCCGGGGGTCCAGGCGCCGCCCCGCCGCGTCGGTGACCATCACCCCCGCTTCGGTGCAGATCAGGGCCGCCGCGGCGAGGTCGTACGGCGAGTTGTTCAGGAGCTGGCCGCCGCCGACGCGCTCGAACTCGGCCCGCATGCCGGGCACCTCGGAGACCATCCGGGGGCCGGGCTCCACATAGGCATCGAGCTGGCCGGTGGCGACTCGGGTCATGTCGTACGTGGCCGCGCCAAGGTCGAAGCTGGCCCCGCCCACCGAGGAGGCGTCGACGAGGTCGCCGAGCACCTCCATCATCGGCCGCGCCGGGCGGCCGCGGAGGCCGTAGACCCAGAAGAGCCTCGAGAGGTCGGTGGTCCGGCTCGGGGCGATCGGAACGCTCGCCTCGACGCCCCGGCCCCGTTCGGCGACGAACGACAGCCCGCTCTTGATCTCGATCACCGCCCCGAGGGAGACGTCGCCCATCGTGGGCGAGCCGCTGCCGAGGGGCGCGAGCGCGACCGACACGCAGGCGGCCTCGAAGCCGGCCAGGGCGGGGCGGGTGCCGTCGATCGGATCGACGACGAGGACGTGCTCGGCGGGCCGCGCGGGCTCCACCAGGCCGCGGTCCTCGGAGTAGAAGGCGACCGTCGGCGCGCGCTCGGCGACGTAGGCCTCGAGGAACGCCTCGGCCTGCTCGTCGATCGCGAAGGTGATGTCGCCCCCGGCGCCAGCGCGTTCGTGCGTGCGTCCGGCGTGGTCGCCGAGGCCCGGGCGCACGAGGTCGCGCAGCTCGGTCGCCAGGCCGACGACGAGGTCGCGCAGCGCGCCGCTCACGGGGTGAGGCTGGGGTTGAGGCGCAGCGGCCGCTCTCCCAGCTTGACGGTCACGTCGCGGCGCTTCCCGTCGCGATAGACGGTCAGCGTCACGGTGTCGCCGGGCCGCTTCGCCGCGATCGCGGCGCCGAGGGCCGATTCGGTGCGGATCGGCCGCCCGTCGACCGCGGTGATCACGTCGCCGCCGACCTCGTACTCCTGCGCCTGGAATCGCTCGCGGCGATCACCGCCCTTCAGTCCGGCCGCCGCGGCCGGCCCCCCGGCGGTCGTCTGCTGGATCCATGCGCCGGCCGCGGCCGGCAGCCCGAACTTCGCCGCGAGCTGCGGGAAGAGCGGAACGGTCGAGACGCCGATGTAGGCGTAGCGGACCTTGCCGTCGGTGCGGAGCTGGGCCAGGGAGCGCTTGACGACGTCGATGGGGATCGCAAAGCCGACGCCGACGCTTCCGCCGTTCGTGGTGCGGATCTGGGAGTTGATGCCCACGACCCGGCCGCGGGCGTTCACGAGCGGGCCGCCCGAGTTGCCGCGGTTGATCGCCGCGTCGGTCTGGATGGCGCCCGAGATCTGGAAGTTCGTGAGCGAGTCGATCGTGCGGTCGACCGCGGAGACGACGCCGACCGACAGGGATTGCGGCTCCCCGAACGGGCTCCCGATGGCGGCGACCGGCGCGCCGACGATCAGGCGGGCGCTCGACCCGAGCGGCAGCGGGGCGAGCGTCAGGCCCGCCGGGTCGAGCTTGAGCAGCGCGACGTCGGCGTTCGGGTCGGCCCCGACGATCTTCGCGGGCACCGAATTGCGGTCGGCGAACTGGACGTAGACCTGGTCGGCGCGGCGCAGGGACGTGCCCTGGCCCTGGGTCACGACGTGGGCGTTCGTGAGGACCTCGCCGCGGGGAGAGATGACGAACCCGGACCCGAGCCCGCCCGTGCTTCCGGCGCCGCCGTCGCCGAAGACGCTGACAACTGTCACCACTCCGGGCGATTCGCGCCGGTAGATCGCGGCGGGATCGAACCCGCCGCCGCCGAGTCCCTTGACGACCTCGATCCGGGTGGTGCGCACCGTCGTCGGCGTGCCGCCCGCGGTGCTGGCAGCGTCTCCGCTCCCGCCGCAGCCCGCGGCCGCCAGCGCCCCGCCGAGCGCGACGAGGACGACGGCGGCGGCTGGGCGCGCGCGGAGCACGGACTGAGGATAGGGCGCGCGGCGCGCCGGCCCGGTCACCGCGGCGGGGACGTGACCGGCAGCGCGAGCGTGAACGTCGTGCGCCCCGGCTCCGAGGTCACCGCGAGGCGTCCGTCCATGTGCGCCGCCAGCTCCTTGGCGATCGCGAGCCCGAGGCCGGCGCCCTGGGCGTCGTTGGACGTGAAGAACGGCTCGAAGACCCGCTGGAGCTCGTCCGCCGGAATCCCGGCGCCATGGTCGGCGACCGCGAGGCGGACCTCGCCGCTCGCCTGGATCGCCTCGACCTCGATCGGCGTGGCGTCGGGCGTGTGGGAGATCGCGTTGTCGATGAGGATGCGCACGATCTGCGCCACGCGCTCGGGGTCGCAGACCACTTCGATCGGCCGGTCCGGCACGGCGACGTGCAGCGGCGTGCCGGTCCGCTCCACGGCGGGGGTGAATTCACCGGTGACCTCGCGCGCGAGCGCCGCGATGTCGGTCGGGCGCAGGTCGAGCTCGAGCGACCCGGCCTCGAGCCGCGACAGGTCCAGCAGCTCGGTCGAGAGCGCCTGCAGCCGGGCGGCCTGCGCCCGGATCTGGGCGAGGAACTCCCGCCGGGTCGCGTCGTCGAGGTCCTCGTCCTCGAGCAGCTCGGCGAACCCGGCCAGCGAGAAGATCGGCGTGCGCAGCTCGTGGGAGGCGGTGGCGATGAACCGCTTGCGGGCGCCGTCGAGCTGGGCGAGCTGGCGCTGCATCGCGTTGAAGGCGATGGCGAGCTGCCCGACCTCGTCCTCGGACTCCACCGGCACGCGCTGCGAGAAATCGCCGGCAGAGATGCGCTCGGCGGCCCGCTCCAGGCGCCGCAGCCGCCGCGTGAACACGCCGGCGATGAGGTAGCCCGCCAGCACCGAGAACGCCAGCGCGACACTGCCGGCGAGGATGATCTGGCGCTTGATGAGCGCGACGTTGCGGGCGACGTCGGCGAGGCTCTGCGAGTAGACGACGACATTCGTCGCGCGCGGCCCCGGCCCGATCGGCGTGGCCGCTTCGCCGATGCGGCCGCCGACCGCGGCGTCTTCGGTCCCGGTCGTAACGCGCCCGGTGCGGGCGGCGACCGTGGCGAGCTCGGACCCGAGGCCGGCGAGGTCGACCGCTTCGGCGCTGTCGGACTTCGGGTAGACGGTCAGGCCCTCGGTGCCGCTGCTCACGCCCAGGAGCGTGACCCGCGCGCCCGCCTGGTCGGCCGCCTCCCGGACGAGCCGGTTGAGCACCGGCTCCTCGACGTCGGACTGGGTGGCCCGGGCGAGCGGCCCGGTGTACGCCCGCGCGTCGGCGGCGAGCGCCCGCAGCTGCTCGTTGGTCAGCCGCGACTCGAGCTGCGGGACGACGTAGAGGTAGATGCCCGTGATCGCGATCAGGGTGACGCCGAAGAACAGGAGCGCGAGGCGGTTGCGGATCGAGCGCATCGCCGGCGGCTCAGGCGCCGCCCGGCTCCGGCCGGAAGCGGTAGCCGACGCCGCGCACGGTGAGGATGTGCTCGGGCGCGGCGGGATCGGACTCGAGCTTCTCGCGCAGGTGCCGGATGTGGACGTCGATCGTGCGCGGATCGCGGTAGGCGCTGTCGCCCCAGACCGCCGCGAGGAGCATGTCCCGGCTGAACACCCGGCCCGGGGACCGGGCAAGCGCCAGGAGGATCTCGAACTCCACGTACGTGAGCCGCACGGGGGCGCCGCGGGCGGTCACCTCGCGCTGGGCCGGGTCGATCACGACGTCGCCGCGCTCGAGCGCGGCGGGCGCCTCGTCCCCGGGCTGTGCGAGCTGGGAGCGCCGCAGGGCCGCCTTCACCCGGCTGCGGAACTCCCGCATCGAGAAGGGCTTGGTGATGTAGTCGTCGGCCCCGAGCTCGAGCCCGAGGACCTTGTCGATCTCCTCGGACCGGGCCGACAGCATGATGATCGGCACCGCGCTGCGGGCGCGGAGCTGCTTGCAGACCTCCAGGCCGTCGACGTGGGGCAGCATCACGTCGAGGATCACGAGGTCGAACGCCTGCTCGGCGAAGCGCGCGAGCGCCTCGCGGCCGTCCGCGGCGCGGACGACCTCGTACCCGTCCTTCTGCAAGGGGTAGGAGAGGAGCTTCTGGATCGACGCCTCGTCGTCGACGAGGAGGATGCGCGCGGCGGAGGCCATTGGGCGCCGAAAGCGTAGACCGAGCGGGCGGCGGCGGGGCCCGGTCCGGCCGGGAGCGTCCGCGGCCATCTACGCTCCGGCGCGATGCTCAATCCCGCGATCTACCGCGCGGGCCTGATTCCCGCGCTGCTGGCGGTGATCATCGCCGCGTTCTCGCTCTCGGAGCCGCCGAAGGGCGTGTCCACGATCCTGGCGCCGGACGCGTTCAACGGCCTGCGCGCCGTGGCGGTCCTGCAGGATCTCGTGCGGGCGTACCCGTCGCGGCGGCCCGGCTCGGCCGGGGACGACCGCCTGGCGGGCGAGATCGCCCAGACCCTGCGGCGGCGCGGCTACGTCGTCGGCGTGCGCACGGTGTCCGGCGGGACCGTCGACGGAGAGCGCACCCTCAAGACCGTGGTCGCACGGCGCGCCGGATCGAGCCCGGGCCAGATCGTGGTCCTCACCTCCCGCGACGCCGTCGCGCCCGGATCGACGGCGCAGCTCTCGGGCACCGCCGCCCTGCTCGAGCTCGCCCGGGTGTTCGAGGGCCGGCGCCTGAACCGGACGATCACGCTCGTGTCGACGAGCGGGGGAAGCGGCGGCAGCGCAGGCGCCAACGAGTTCGCCCGGAACCCCGGCGGCCCGGTCGTCGCGGTGCTCGTCGCCGGCGACGTGGCGGGCCGGACCGTGCGCCGCCCGGTCGTCGTGCCCTGGGCGAACGGCCCGGTGGTCGCGCCGCTTCCGTTGCGGCGCACCGTCGAGGCGGCGATGCGGCTCGAGACCGGCACGCCGCCCGGCGACGCCCGCGGCTTCAGCCAGTTCGCCCGCCTCGCGCTGCCGTTCACCGTCTCCGAGCAGGGCGAGGTCCTCGCCCGCGGGCTTCCGGCGGTGCTCGTGCAGGCCAGCGGGGAGCGCGGGCCCGGGGCCGAGCGGAGCATCGATCCCGATCGCCTGACGACCTACGGCCGGGCGATCCTGCGCTCGATCACGGCGATCGACGGCGCGCCGGCCAACGTGGGGCGCCCGGAGGCCACGATCCTCGTGCGCACGAAGGAGCTGCCGGAGTGGGCGTTCCGGCTCCTCGTGCTCGGCCTCATGCTGCCGGTGCTCCTCGCGGCCGTGGACGGGGCAGCCCGGGCCCGCCGGCACGGGGAGCGGCCGCTCGCCTGGGTCGGCTGGACGCTGGCCGGCGCCGCCCCGTTCGTGATCGCGCTGGCGTTCGCCTGGATCCTCGAGCTCACCGGGCTGCTCCCGGCCGGGCTCCCGGCGCCGGCGCCGCCCGCCGCCGAGCCGGTCGACGGCGCAGCCGCGGCCGCCATGGCCGCGACGGTCCTCGTGCTCGTCGCGGCCTGGGCCGGGCTGCGGCCGCTCCTGCTGCGGGCCGCCGGGATCCGCGGGGCGCCGGCGCCCGCCGGGGCGGCCGCGGGCCTGATGGCCGTCCTGTGCGTCATCGCCGTCGTGGTGTGGGCCCTGAACCCCTACGCCGCGGCGCTGCTGGTGCTGCCGCTTCACATCTGGCTGTTCGTGGCGGCACCCGAGGTCCGCACCGGCCGGCTCGTCTCCGCGGCGCTGGTGCTCGTGTCCCTCCTCCCGCTGATCGCCGTCCTGGCGTTCGAGCTCTCAGCGCAGGGCTTCGGCCCGCTCGACGCGGCCTGGCAGGGCTTGCTGCTCGTCGTGGGCGGGTTCGTGGGGCCGGTCGGCTCGGTCGTGTGGTGCGCCCTCGGCGGCGTGCTGGCGAGCCTCGGCGAGCTCGTGCGCGCCCAGGCCGGCGTCATCCGGGATGTCCCGCCTCCCAAGACCCGCGGGCCTTCGAGCTACGCCGGGCCCGGGTCCCTGGGCGGCACCGAGTCGGCGCTGCGCCGCTGAGCGGACGGGCATACTGGGCGGATGCGGCGCGTTCTGCGGGCCCTCTCCACCGTGCTCATCGTGGCCGGCACGCTGCTCATCGCCGACGCGGCGGTGACGCTCGCCTGGCAGGAGCCGGTGTCGGCCATCTACGCGAAGGTGACCCAGGATCGCCTGTCCGGCGAGCTGGGCGATCTCGAGTCCAAGGACCTCTCGGCCTCCCAGCGCCGGGCGCTCGCGACGTTGCGAACGAACACGCGGCGCATCGCGTTCCTGGCGCGCGCGGACCGCCGGTCGCTGCAGGAGGGCGACGCGGTGGGCCGCATCAAGATCCCGAAGATCGGCGCGAACTTCGTGATCGTGGAGGGGACGAACCCCGCGGACCTGCGCACCGGTCCGGGCCACTACCCGGAGACCCCGCTGCCCGGCCTGCCCGGCACCGTCGCGATCGCCGGTCACCGGACGACGTATCTCGCGCCGTTCCGCCGGATCAACGAGCTCGAGCGCGGGGACCGGATCACGATCACGATGCCCTACGGGACGTTCGTCTACTCGGTCCAGCGCCAGCAGATCGTCTCGCCGCAGGCGCTGTGGGTCCTGCGCCGCAAGGGCTACAACCGCCTCGTGCTGACGGCCTGCCACCCGCTGTACAGCGCCGCTCAGCGCATCGTGGTGTTCGCGCGGGAGATCTCCGGCGTGCCTCGCGGCGCGGCCAAGGGGCCCTGACCGCCCGCCGGCCGACAGGTGTCCAGCCTCGGCCGGCAACGCTCACAGCCCGGCCGCGACGGATCGATAACGCGGGTGTCCCGACTCCCCGCACCTGCGGCCAACCCGGGAGCCCGACGGTGAGCGACCCGATGCGACCCACGAATCTCGAACGACTCCGCGCCCGCATCCAGTGCGACGCCTACGAGGTCGACGACGCCGCGGTCGCGGACGCGATCATCCGGCGGATGCTCGTGCCCGTGCGCGCCGCCCTCGATCCGGAGCGCGGCCTGCGCCTCGCGAACGGAACGCTGCCGTCCGGGCAGTGAGCGTCGGCGCAGGCCGGGCCTACTGCCCGGCGACCGACGAAACGTAGGCGCTGACCGCCTTGATCTGGGCGGGGCTGAGCTGGTCCTTGAACGCCGGCATCCCGCCGCCGCCGGCCGTGACCTGGGCCTCGACGGCGGCCGCGTCCGGCTTGAGGCTGTCGAGGTTGGGCCCGACCTGCCCGCTCGCGCCAGCCGCCTTGAGCGTGTGGCAGCCCGCGCAGCCGGCGGAGGCGAAGACCTGCTTGCCCTCGGCGCTGGCGGCGGCCGTGGTGGCCGGCGCGGCCGTCGCCGTCGTCGTCGCCGGAGCCGCCGCGGTGGTGGCGGGCGCCGCCGTGCTGTCCCCGCCGCTGTCGCTGCTGGACGAGCCGCACGCGGTCAGCGGCACGGCGACGAGAGCGATGCAGGCGGCGGCGGCAGGCAGGAAGCGCGGGGCGGGGCGGCTCACGGGATTCTCCTCGGCGGCGGACGGGCGCAGGAACTCTAGCCCGGTTCGCCGCCGGAGCCCGCAGTTCCTGCGAAGCTGGCGTGCGAAGCCAGGACAGCCCGCACGGGCGCGTGGTCGCTCAGCGTGCCCCGGTCGAGGCGCTCGCCCGGCGCCGCCTTGGTGAGGCCGCGCGCCCAGACGTGATCGACCCCGTGCCACGCCGCGTCGACGAAGCCGGGCATCGCCGGGTCGCGGACGTTGAAGTCGCCGCCGAGCACCGCCGGCGCGTCTCCGGCCCAGCGCAGCACCGCCGCGCGAGCGGCCGCGACGTCGGCCCGGGAACGGGCGTGGGGGCGGACCTGGGCGTGGAGGTTGGCCACCCAGAGGCCGGATCCCGTCCGCACCGCGTGGACGTGGCGCCGCTCCGGCCACAGGCGCAGGCGCCGGGAGGCGTGCGCCGTGATCCCGCCCTGGCCGCGGATGAGGATGGCGTTGGCGCCGCCGCCGCCGCTCTTGATGAGGTCGGGCCAGCGGACGGCGACGAACTTCCGGGCCGCCAGGACCTGGTTGCGGGAGGTCAGCACCGACCGACCGGCGGCGCCGCACGCGCGGGCCAGCGGCTCCGGCCACCACGGCGGCACCTCCTGGAGGAGCGCGGCGTCCCACTCCCACCCGGCCAGCCTGGCCGCGAACTCGCCGAGGAGGTCGCGGCCCGCCGGGGGCTCGGCCCGTCCGTGGTAGAGGTTCCAGGTGAGGACGCGCATCCCGCGGCCCGAGCATAGACCGGCTCGTTCCGCCGCCCTACACTGGCCCGCTTGCCGCGCCACTTCCTCACCGGCACCGAACTGGACGCCCCCGACCTGGCGGCGATCCTGGACCGTGCGCTTGCGCTCAAGGCGGCGCCGCACTCGTCTGACGCCCTGCGGCGCCAGACCGTGGCGCTGATCTTCGAGAAGCCCTCGACCCGCACCCGCCTCTCGTTCGAAGCCGGGGTCGCCGAGCTGGGCGGCCACCCGGCCGTTCTGCGCTCCGACGAGCTGCAGCTGTCGCGCGGCGAGTCGCCCCGCGACACGGCGCTCGTGCTCTCGCGCATGGCTGCCGCCGTCGGGATGCGCACGCACGACGACGCGATCCTCGAGGAGCTCGCGGCCCACGCCACGATCCCCGTGATCAACCTGCTCACGGCCGGGCATCACCCGTGCCAGGCCCTCGCGGACCTCCTGACGCTGCGCGAGACCTTCGGGCAGCTCGACGGCCTCGTGCTCGCCTACGTCGGGGACGGCAACAACGTGGCCCGCTCGCTCGCCCTGCTCGGCCCGCTCGCCGGCGTGCAGGTGCGGATCGCGGCCCCGGAGGGCTACCAGCTCGAGGCGATCGGCGGCCTGGTGCGCACCGATGATCCCGCCGCGGCAGCTGCGGGGGCGAACGCGCTGTACACCGACGTGTGGGTGTCGATGGGCGACGAGGCCACCGCGGCCCAGCGGCGGGCCGACCTGGCGCCCTACCGGATCGACGCGGCGCTGCTCGACCGGGCCGCTCCCGGCGCCATCGCCCTGCACTGCCTCCCGGCGCACCCCGGGGAGGAGATCACCGCGGAGGTGCTCTACGGATCGCGCCAGCGCATCTGGGACCAGGCGGAGAACCGCCGGCACGCCCAGAAGGCCCTGCTCGAGTTTCTCGTCGGCGCCCTCCCGGCGCCCGGACCGTCCCGGGGCGGGTCGGCGTCCTGATTGCGGTAGCCTCGCGCCGACCCGAGAGAGGAGAGCCATGACGCAGCCCAAACAGGCAGCAGGGAGCCGGTCTGGCGGGGCATCGCGCCGGACGCGCTCCGCGCCTGCCGGAAAGCGCGCGGGGGCGAAGGCCGCTCCGCCGAACCCTCCCGGGCCGGAGGAGGACCGTGAGGCGCTCGATGCGCTGCGCGACGCCGTGACCCGCGGCGTCCTGCGCCAGTTCGAGGTCGTCATGCTCACCCGCGAGCGCATCCAGGAGGCGCTCGACGACGCCGTCGCCCGCGGCCGCATGACGCGCAGCGACGCGGAGGACCTCGTCGCGGACCTCTACCGCCGCGGCCGGCGCCAGACCGAAGACCTGATCGCCGACCTCGAGCAGCTCGTCGGCCGCGCACGCCGCAGCGGGGAGGAGGGCGCGCCCGCCGGCGCCGGCCCGGCCCTCGCGATCCGCGGCTACGACGACCTCACGGCGGCGCAGGTCGGGGCCAAGCTCCCCGGGCTCACGCCAGCGGAGCTCCGCAAGATCCGCGACTACGAGCGCCGCAACGCCAACCGCAAGTCGGTTCTCACGGCCGTCGAGAAGGCCCTCGGCTAGCCCGGCCCGGGGGCGGCGGGCCAGCGGCGCGCCCCGGGCCTGCCATCCTTGGCGGCCATGTCCGCCCCCGTCACCGCCCGGCCGCAGCGCGGCGCCGAGCTCCAGCTGCGCATCGAGCGGCTCGCCTACGGCGGCGCCGGCGTCGCCCGCCTCGACGGGTACGTGGTGTTCGTCGCCGGCGCCCTTCCGGGCGATCTCGTCCGCGCGGTCGTCGGCAAGAGCAAGCGCGCCTACGCGGAGGCCCGCGCGACCGAGCTGATCGAGCCGGGGCCCGATCGCGTGGCGCCGCTCGCCGACCACCCGGGCGCAGCCTGGCAGGAGCTGCGCTACGACCGTCAGCTCGAGGTCAAGCAGGAGCTCGTTGACGACAGCCTGCGCCGGATCGGCCGCCTCGACGGCTTCGCGCTCGAGCCGATCGTCCCAGCGGCGGAGCCGTGGCGGTACCGGAACAAGCTGGAGTACTCGTTCGGGGCCGGCGACGACGGCGGGCTGGTCTGCGGCTTCCACGCGCCCGGGCGCTGGGATCGCATCGAGCCCGTGGCCGACTGCCTGCTCGCCTCCGAGCGCAGCAACGCCGCCCGCGAGCAGGTCCTCGCCTGGGCCCGCGCCCAGGGGCTCGAGCCCTACGACCGGCGGGCCGGGACCGGCCTGCTGCGCAACCTCGTCGTGCGCGAGGGGCGGCGCACCGGCCAGCTGCACGTGCGGCTCGTGACGTCGCCCGGGGAGCTCGACACCACGAGCCTGGCGGCGGCGGTGCCGTGCGACGGGCTGCTCTGGACCCAGGTGGAGGGCGTCGCCGAGGTCACCGCCGGCGGCGACACCGAGCTGCTGTCCGGCGCGGCTCAGCTCGAGGAGGAGCTGGGCGGCATGTCGTTCCTCATCTCGCCCGAGGCGTTCTTCCAGACGAACACCGAGATGGCCGAAGCGCTCTACGGGGTCGCCGCGGAGTACGCCGCGCTGGCCGGCTGGGAGCGCCTGTTCGACCTCTACTGCGGCATCGGGACCGTCGGCCTGACACTCTCGCCGCGGGCCCGCGAGCTCTGGGGCGTCGAGATCGTCGAGGCGGCCGTGGCCGACGCGATCGCCAACGCGAAGCGCAATCACGTCGCGCACGCGCACTTCTTTGCCGGCAACGTGCGCCTGGCCATGCGCGAGCTCGTCGAGCGGGCGGGGCGCCCCGACGTCCTCGTGCTCGATCCGCCGCGCGCCGGGCTCTCCCAAAAGATCGTGCGCCGCGTGATCGAGGCCGGCCCCAAGCGCATCGTCTACGTCTCCTGCAACCCGACGACGCTCGCCCCAAACGCAGCGCAGCTCGCCGAGGCGGGATGGCGGCTCACGCGCGTGCGCCCCGTCGACATGTTTCCCCAGACCCCGCACGTCGAGTGCGTGGCCCTGCTCGAGCGGGCCTGAGCGCCGCGGCACCGGCCGCAGCCGGGCCGTTGGCGGCCTGAGACCGGGCCCCGCGTCTCTGCGGCGCGGCCGCCCGCACGGCTACGGTGGCTCGACCCGTCACCGTCCCGCCAGGAGCGTCCATGCCCGACCGCGGCCCCACGATCTCGCCCACCCTCCGCTACCGCGACGCCCGCGCGGCGATCACCTTTCTCGAACAGGCCTTCGGGTTCGAGCCCGCCGCCGTGCACGAGGGCCCGGACGGGGAGGTCGCTCACGCTGAGCTCGCCTTTGACGGTGGCCTCGTAATGCTGGGAACCGCTGCCGATCAGACGGACGGCGCGCCGTACTGGGGCGCGGGGCCGCCGCCCGGCGTCCAGTCGATCTACGTCGTCGTCGGCGACGCCCAGGCCCACCACGCCCGCGCCGTCGCTGCGGGCGCGACGATCGAGCGCCCGCTCGGCGAGACCGGCTACGGCTCGACGGACTACTCGGCGCGCGACCCCGAAGGGCACCTGTGGAACTTCGGGACCTACCGCCCGGCGCCGGCGTCGTGAGGGCGGCGGGCGTCAGGCCGCGGCCGGCGCGGCCGTGAAGGCGCCCAGGGCATTCGCGACGGCGCGGTAGACGGCCGGGTTCACGGCCATCCCGATGTGGCTGGCGTCGACCTCGACGTGCTCGGCGTCGGGATCCAGGCACGAGCGCCAGTCCACGACGCCGTCGGTGCGCGAGTAGACCGAGACGTAGCCGACGCCGTCCGGCATCCGCCGGGCGAGCCCGTCGCGGAACTCGGCGCAGCAGGCGCCGTCGAGGCAGGCCTGGCGGAAGAGTCCCGGCACGCCGAGCGACCCGAGCGCGCTCACGGCCCGGACTTGGAGCAGGACGAGCGGGTGGACGGCGAAGGGATCCACCTGCGGCGAGCCGAGGGCGATCACGCCGCGCACGAGGTCCGGCCGGCGCACGGCGAGCGCCCGGGCCAGGCTCCCCCCGCGGCTCTGGCCGATCACGACGACCGGGCCGCCGGTCCGCTCGGCCAGCCCCTCGAGCCGTTCGTGCAGCTTCGCGAGCGAGTCGCCCGAGCAGTCGATGTTTGCCCGGGTCCCGGCGGACTTCGTGCGCCACCCCGCGCGCCGCAGCCACGCGGTCATGACGCCGAGCGAGCCGTCGCCGGCGAGGAAGCCGGGGATGAGGAGCACGCCGCGCCCGTCCCCGGCCGGCAGGCCATGGCCGCGAATGACCGGATCCCGCAGGAGCGCGGCCAGTTCCAGTCCGGTGCGTCCCTCGCGCCACAAGGGCGGGAAGACGGGCGGGCGCGGCGCCGGGCGGGCAGCCATGGCCGGAACCCTACTGCGCCGCCTTGATCGCCTCGAACACCTCGCGCGCGTGGCCGCCGGCGAACGGCATGGCGTAGTAGTCGGTCCCGCCCACGTTGAGGCGGCGGCCGTCGAACTCGACCCGCGCCCGCCGCGACGGGGAGGCGAACACGGCCTTCTCCAGCGTGGCCACGTTGATCACCCGGAAGACGTGGATCGCCGTGTCGGTGGCCACGAGCGCGTGCAAGGTCTCTCGCCGCTTGAACTTCGGCTTCTCGCCGTCCGCGTAGCCCGTCGACTGCATGAGCGCGACCGCCCGGACCTCCTCGTCTGGGAGCGCCGCGCGCGCAGCGGCGTCGAGCCGCTGCCGGCGGCGGTCGGTCAGGCCCATGGGCCGAATGTACACTCGCCCGAATGCGAGCCGCCACGATCCGCGACGGCGAGGTCGCCGTCGCCGAGCATCCCGATCCCGAGCCCGGCGCCGGCGAGGTCCTCGTCCGCGTCCGCGCCGCCGGCCTGAACGGCGCCGACATGCTCCAGCGCCGCGGCCGCTATCCGGCGCCGCCGGGCGCACCCGCCGACATCCCGGGCCTGGAGCTGGCCGGCGAGGTGGCCGCCTGCGGGCCCGGCGCCACCCGGTTCGCGCCCGGGGACCGCGTCATGGCCATCGTGGCCGGCGGCGGCCAGGCCGAGCTCGCGGTCGTGCACGAGCGCGTGGCCATGCCGGTTCCCGCCGGCCTGGGCTGGCCGGAGGCTGGGGGACTGGCCGAGGTCTTCACCACCGCCCACGACGCCGTCTTCACCCAGGCCGGGCTCGGCGCCGGCGAGCGCCTGCTGGTGCACGGCGCCGCTGGCGGCGTCGGGACGGCGGCAGTCCAGCTCGGCCGGGCCGCCGGGGCGCGGGTCACGGCCACGGTGCGCCGGGAGGAGCTGCGCGACGCGGTCGCTGACCTGGGCGCCGGGGCGGTGCTCGACCCCGAGGGCTTTGCCGAGGCGGGGCCGTTCGACGTCGTCCTCGAGCTCGTCGGGGCGCCGAACCTCGCGGGGAACCTCCAGGCGCTCGCCACCGGCGGGCGGATCGCGGTCATCGGCGTCGGCGGGGGGCCCGTCGCCGAGCTCAACCTCCTCGCGCTCATGGGCAAGCGCGCCCGCATCCACGGCTCGACGCTGCGGGCCCGGCCGCTGGAGGAGAAGGCGCTCACCGCCCGGCGGGTCGAGGCCCACGTGCTCCCGCTGATCGAGAGCGGCGCCGTCCGGGTCCCGGTCGCCGAGACCTTCGCGCTCGACGACGTCGGCGCGGCCTACGACCGGTTCGCCGCGGGCGGCAAGCTCGGCAAGATCGTGCTGCTTCCCGGCTGAGGACCGATCCCGCCAGGTCTGCGCGACCAGAGATGGGCCCTAACTACCCAAAACCAACAGAGATTCGCTAGTTTCTGGGGAAGACCCCGCGATCCGACACGAAGGAAGCCTGATGAGCCAGCCCGAGCCCGCCCAGCGTCCCGAGACCGTCGCCCTCCACGGCGGGCAGGTGGCGGACCCGACCACGAATGCCCGCGCGGTCCCGATCTACCAGACGACCTCCTACCAGTTCGACGACACCCAGCACGCCGCGGATCTGTTCGCCCTCAAGGTCCCGGGCAACATCTACACCCGGATCATGAACCCGACGACCGACGTGCTCGAGCAGCGCGTCGCCGCCCTCGAGGGCGGGATCGGCGCCGTCGCCGTCGCGTCAGGCCAGGCTGCCGTCACGTACTCGGTCCTCAACCTCACCCGGGCCGGCGACAACATCGTGTCGGTCTCGACCCTGTACGGGGGCACGTACAACCTGTTCGGCCACACGCTGCCGCAGTACGGCATCGAGGTCCGGTTCGTCGATCCCGACAAGCCCGAGGACATCGCCCGCCACGTGGACGAGAAGACCCGCCTCGTCTTTGCCGAGACGATCGGCAATCCGCGGCTCAACGTGGTCGACATCGCCGCGTGGGCCGACGCCGCCCATGCCCACGGCCTCCCGCTCATCGTCGACAACACCGTGCCGACGCCGATCCTCAGCCGCGTGTTCGACCATGGTGCCGACATCGCGGTCCACTCCGCCACGAAGTTCATCGGCGGCCACGGGACCTCGATCGGCGGCCTGGTGGTCGACAGCGGGACCTTCGACTGGACCGCGCACAGCGAGCGCTTCCCCGGGCTCACGCAGCCTGACCCGTCCTACCACGGGGTCGTGTGGTCCGACGCCCTCGGGCCGGCGGCCTACATCGGCCGGGTCCGCACCGTGCTGCTCCGCAACACCGGCGCGGCGCTCTCGCCGTTCAACGCGTTCATGTTCCTCCAGGGCCTCGAGACCTTGCCGCTGCGGATGGAGCGCCATTCCGAGAATGCGGCGGCCGTGGCCGCGTTCCTCGAAGGGCACTCCCAGGTGCGCTGGGTCAACTACCCGGGCCTCGAGTCCTCGGACCACAAGGCGATCGCCGACCGCATCCTCTCCGGGGGCTACGGCGCGCTCGTGACCTTCGGCATCGACGGCGGCGCCGAGGCCGGCCAGAAGTTCATCGAGAGCCTGGAGCTCTTCAGCCACCTCGCGAACATCGGCGACGCGAAGTCGCTGGCCATCCACCCCGCCACGACCACGCACTCGCAGCTCAACGATGACGAGCTGGCCGACTCCGGCGTGACCCAGGACACGGTGCGCCTGTCGGTGGGCATCGAGCACATCGACGACATCGTCGCCGACCTCGAGCAGGCGCTGGCGGCCGCGCGGGTCCCCGCCGCGGTGTGAGCGCCGCGGGCGACCCGCCGGCGGCGGGCTCGCTCGGGCTCGTCGAGACGCAGCAGGCGGTCCTCTTCGACGAGGGCCGCCCGCTGACGTTCGACTCGGGGGCCAGTCTCGCCCCGGTCCAGGTCGCGTACGAGACCTATGGCGAGCTCAACGCCGCCCGGACCAACGCGGTGTTCGTCTGCCACGCGCTGACCGGCGACGCGCACGCGGCCGGCCACCACGGCGACCCGGCCCGTCCGGGCTGGTGGGACAACCTGATCGGGCCGGGCAAGCCGGTCGACACCGACCGCTTCTTCGTGGTGTGCCCGAACCTGCTCGGCGGCTGCCGCGGCACGACCGGGCCCGGGTCCCCCGACCCGGACCGGGACGGGGCGCCGTACGGCCTGCGCTTCCCGCTCTTCACCGTCGCCGACCTCGTGCGCGTGCACCGCGCGCTCGCCCGCCGGCTCGGGATCGAACGGTTCCTCGCCGCGATCGGCGGCTCGCTCGGCGGGATGCAGGTCCTCCAGTGGGCGCTCGATCACCCCGAGGACCTGCACGCGGGCGCGGTCATCTGCGCGAGCGCGCGGCTCAGCGCCCAGAACATCGCGTTCTCGGCGGTCGCGCGCGAGGCGATCCGGCGCGACCCAGACTTCCACGGGGGCGACTACGCCGCGCACGGGGTCAAGCCGGAGAACGGCCTGCGCCTGGCCCGGATGCTGGCCCACATCACCTACCTCTCCGAGGAGTCGATGCGGCAGAAGTTCGGCCGCCGGATCCAGGATGCCGACGAGCCGCGCTTCGCCTTCGACGTCGACTTCCAGGTCGAGAGCTACCTCGCCCACCAGGGGGACGTGTTCCTGGATCGCTTCGACGCGAACAGCTACCTCTACCTCACCCGGGTCATGGACTACTTCGACCCGTTCGCCGACCCGGTGCAGACGCAGGCGCGCCTGGCCGCGCTGCGCAGCCGCTTCCTCGTCGTGTCCTTCGACACCGATTGGCGCTTCGCCACCGAGCACTCGCTCGAGATCGTCCGCACGCTCGCCGAGGCCGACGTGCCAGTGACGTTCCGGGAGGTCGCCTCGCCGCACGGCCACGACTCGTTCCTCCTGCCCGTGCCCGAGTACCACCGCACCGTCGCCACGTTCCTGGATCGCATGGAGGCCGAGGCCGTGCACGGCGCCCCGGCGGCACTCGCTCCGGGGGAGCGGGCGGGACGCTGATGCGCCCGGACCTCGAGGTGATCGCCGGCATGGTGCCGCCCCGTTCGCGCGTGCTCGACGTGGGCTGCGGCGACGGCACGCTGCTCGAGCACCTGATCCGCCACGCCGGGTGCACGGGCCAGGGCGTCGATGCCTCGAGCCACGGCTTCGCAGCCTGCGTGGCCCGCGGCGTGCCGGTGATCCAGGCCGACGTCGACGCGGGCCTGCCTGCCTTCGCGGACCGCTCGTTCGACGTCGCCGTGCTCTCCCTCACGCTCCAGGCGACCCGCGAGCCGGCGTTCGTGCTGCGCGAGCTGATCCGGCTGGCTCCCGTGGCGATCGTCTCCGTCCCGAACTTCGGCCACTGGCGCCTGCGGGGCCAGCTCGGGCTGCGGGGCCGGATGCCGGTGTCGCGGACGCTGCCGCATCCGTGGCACGCGACCCCGAACATCCACCTCTGCACGATCCGCGACCTCGAGGACCTCCTCGCGGCCGAGCGCCTCGCGGTCGCCGAACTCGCGACGCTCGACGGCCGCGGCGCGGCCCGGCACGGCCCGCTCGTGCGCCGGTGGCCGAACCTCTTCGCCGCCGAGGTGGCGGTGCGGGTCGTCCCGGCCTAGGCGGAGCGTCCGCGCAGCCGCTCAGGCGGCGGCGTCGCCGGCCGGCTCGTCCTCGTCGGCGACGGGGACCACCTCGGCGAGGTGAACGGAGCAGAGCACGGGGCCGCCCTGCTCGAGCGCGGCTTGCAGTTCCTGATCGGTCAGCTTCGCGCCGCACTCCTCGCAGCGCTCGCCGGCGGATTCCAGGGTGTGCTCTTCGAGATCCATGGTTCTGCCGAGTCTACCCGTCGCGCTCGGCCCGCAGCAGCCCGGGCAGGCGGCCGGCGTTCGGCGCGAGCAGGGCCAGGGCCAGGAAGGGCAGCGCGCTCACCGCCTGGCCGGCGGCGACCGAGACGGCGAGCGCCGCGGGCAGCGCCGCCACGAGGGCCAGCGCGGTGGCGTCGCGGCGCAGCGGCAGCCGCCACGCGCAGCCGGTGAAGAACGCGAGGAAGACCAGGTCCACCAGGGACACGTAGCCGGCAGTCCCGCCGCCGAAGGCCGGAATCGGGCAGACGAACAGGTCGCTCACGGGGGTCTCCCCGTGCATGAGCGGCGGCGCGTCGGATCCCAGCGTCGACGCGATGCCCACTCCGGCCAGGAACACCGGCACCGCCACGGCGACGGCCGGAGTGGCGATCAGGCGGGCGGCGGCCAGGCCTGCCCCGGCGGCGAACAGGGCTTTGAAGAGGCTGGCCGCGGCGTCGGCGCCCGCTTCGGTGAGCGCCGCGCCGAGGATCGCCCCGCCCGCGGCGAACAGGATGAGCCAAGGCATCCCGTCGCTGACCGGGCCCGCGGCGACGACGCAGCCGCCGAGCAGCGCGAGGGCCGGGAGGCCCGCGGCGAGGACCGCGGCATCGGCGCTGCCGATGGCCGGCAGTGCCGGGACGATCAGGAGCCACGCCAGCGTCGCGGCGTAGACGCCGGTCAGTACGGCGGCAGGTCGGCGTACCACTGGCCCAGCGCGCGGAAGGCGCCCCAGAAGGCGCGCTTGCTGGATTCGTCGTCCAGGGCCTCGTCGATGTTCGGGACCACGAGGGCCTCGATCGAGGGCGTCAGGCGCTGGATCTCGCCGATGCGCGGCTGCACCGGGCGCGCGAGCGGGATGTCGAGGTCGTTGAGCACGCCGAGCGCCTCGCCGCCCATCACGACGACGATCTTCGGCGAAACGATCGCCAGTTCCTCGGTGATGCGGGCGATGCACGCCGGGTCGGCGAGCGACGGGTCCGCCACCGGGCACTTCACGCACAGCGTGCCGTAGACGGCGAGCGGGTCGATCGAGAGCCGCTTGAAGGACTTCATGAGGGCGGTGCCGGCCCGTCCGTAGAAGGCGACGCCCTCCTCGATCTCCGACGGCCGCGGCGCGTGCTTGAGGAGGAAGACGTCCGCCTGCGGATGCCCCGACCCGAGGACCGGCATCAGGCTCCCGCGCGGGCAGTGCGGGCACTCCTGGATCTCGCGCGTCAGCGTGTTGAGCTCGCGGATCGCGCGCTCGAGGTACTTCTCCCGGATCTCGTCGTCGGTGGCCGGCATCGCCTGATGCTGATTGGACGGCGCCCCCGGGTCTCCCTGCCGGTGCATCGCGGTTTGCGTCCTGGGCGATGTCGTGCGGCGCTCAGGCGCCGGCATCCGACTGCTCCTGGCGGGCGGCGCGGCGCACGCGCCGCTCCCGGCGGGCCCGCCGCGCCGCCGGCGGGGTCGCCTTGGTCTCGAGGAACTTCAGCGCCTGGACGTAGAGCAGGCTCGTGGGGCGCCGGAGGATGTCGGCCTCCCGCAAGGACTCCAGGAACTCCTCGGGCCCGTCGAAGTCGCGCATGCGGATCCGGACCGAGCCGAGGCCGGCCGCGACGTGCGAGTCCGAGCCGGCCCCGCCGACGATCCGGTACTTCGCCGCGAACCGCACGGCCTCGTCGTTGAACGGCTTGAAGGCGATCCGCGGGTTGAACACCTCGATGGCGTCGATGTCGCCGAGGACGTCGAGGAGGTGCTCGTAGTCCGGAACCGAGTGCAGGCGGTCGAACGGGTGGGGCACGTACACCACTCCGCCCTGGCGCTTGATCTCGGCGATCGTCTCGGCCAGGGTCAGCCCGCGCTCGATCTTCTCGGTCAGGAACAGGCCGATCACCTCCCCCTGGCTGGCGGTCTTGACCTCTTCGCCGACGATCACCTTGATGCCCTCGGCCTTGGCCTGGGCCTCCACGGCGCCGGAGATCTCGTTGTGGTCGGTGACCGCGATCGCGCCCAGGCCCTGGGCCTTGGCCGTGGACAGGAGCACCTCGACCGGCGTGGCGCAGTCTCCCGAGTGGTCGGTGTGCATGTGGAGGTCGACATCGATGAGCGGCCGGCCCGCAAGGCGCCGCCGGACCGCCGGGTTCCCGTCGGCGGGATGCCGGCGCGCGGCGAGCTCCGCGTAGATCGCCTCGAACTGGTCCGCCGCCCGGTCCCAGCCGAGGGTCGCCCGCAGCGGGGCGGCCGCATCGCGCAGCGCGGTCCGGCGGGCCGGGTCCGCGAGCAGCCGGCCGGCCTGCGCGACCAGGGTGTCGAGGTCGCCGGGCTCGAACAGCAGGCCGGCGGCGCCGTCCTCCAGGATCTCCTCGTAGACGGGCAGGCGGCTGGCCAGCGGCACGGCACCGGCCGCCAGGGCTCGCCGCAGGAGGGACGGGGAGGGCGCGGTGCCAAGCGACGCCGCCACGAGGATGTCGGCGCGGGCCAGGACCTCCTCCTCGCTTGCCTCCTCAGGCCCGGCAAACGTGACGCGCTCACGAACGTCCCGGCGCAGCGGCGGCACCGTGGCGAAGCCGCGCCGCGACCACACCGTCGCGGTCCATTCGGTGTCGAGCGGCAGGCGCCGCAGCGCGCGAATTGCCAGCCGCAGGGCGGCGCGCTCCTCGTCGGCGATGAACGCGAGCCGCGGCGGGCCGTCCCGCTCGCCGGCAGCTGCGGCCGGTGGGTCGGCGCCGGGCGGGACCACGCGGTAGTCGGCAGGGAAGAACGCCTGCATCAGGCTGCGGGTGGCCGCCGAGGCGGCCGTGCGCGCGTCGAGGCGCCCGAACACGAGCTCGACGACCTTGCGCCCGAGCTGGGTGGAGAGGACGTGCTCGGTCGGGGCGTGAAACGAGCCGACGTTCAGCGACCGCGACACGCGCAGCGCCGCGCTCGACGCACTCGGCGCGAACGGCTCGTGGACGTGCACGAGGTCGAGCGGCGCCACGGTGAGCGCCTCCTCGATGGTGCGCGCGATGTCGAGCGGCAGCGACCGGTGGCGGCCCCGGCCGCTCGGCATCCGGAGCACCTCGCCAACTCCGAGGACGACGGGCTGGCCGTCAGCGGCGGCGAAGAGCGCCTCGGGGTCCTTCGCCGCCGCGCGCAGCTCGCGGCGGGAGTCGCGGACGAGCGAGCGTGACTCGGTGGGCGCGAGGACGAGGACGCGGTGGCCGCGAGCGGCCAGCTCCGCCGACAGGCGCCGCACGACCTCGTTGACCTCGTCGTCGGCCTCCCAGGCCGACGGCGTGACCTGCGCGATCGTGAGGCGTTCGCTGGCCATGGGCCGACGATACGGCACGCATGGCCCGCGCCGCAGCGCCCGGGGTAGGCTGCGCAGGTCCGTTCCACCCCCGAAAGGAGGCGCATGAGCGAGCTCATCGTCATCGGCTACGACGACAAGGCGACCGCGGAGGCTGCCGCGGCGAAGGTCGGCGAGCTGTCGGAGCAGTACCTCATCAAGCTCGAGAAGGCCGCGGTGGTCTACCGCGACGCCGAGGGCAAGGTGAAGGCTGATCCGCCCAAGGGCCTCGTGCACGCCGGCGCGTTCGGCGGCATGTTCTGGGGCGCGCTGATCGGCTTGCTCTTCCTGATGCCGATCGCCGGGCTGGCCGTCGGCGCGGCCTCGGGCGCGCTCGGCGGCAAGTTCGCGAAGATGGGCATCCAGAAGGACTTCCAGGAGAAGGTCGGCGACCTCGTCCAGCCGGGCAAAGCGGCCCTGTTCATGGTCGTCACGCAGATGACCGAGGACAAGGTCATCCCGCAGCTCGCCGCGTTCGGCGGCGAGGTGCTCCGCACGTCGCTCAGCGTCGACGACGAGGAGCAGCTCGCGCACGCGCTGCAGTCCGACGACTGAACACCCGTCCGCCAGGGCGCGCGGAGGCGGGCTCCGCGCGCTAGCCCGGGGCTTCGGCCGCCTCGGGCAGCCGGCCGCTGCGGCGGTCGCTGATCACGGCGCCGACCACCGCGGCCGCGCAGAGGACGTAGGTGTCGACGACGAAGAGCGACAGGAGGGAGAACACCGCCCCGATCACGCCGAAGCGCGCCGTGTTCCCGGCGAGGATCTCGGGCATGAGGACCGAGCTGCCCAGCGAGACGGCGACGCTCGCGGCGGTGAGGACCGCGGCGAAGGGCACGAGCTCGCGCCACGTCCGGGCGCCGCGCAGCACCAGGCGCCCGGACAGGAGCCAGAACGCCATCCCGAGGACGGCGACCACCGCCGCCTGCAGGACCGAGCCCCCCGGCGAGCCGCCGACGAGCCGCCCGGTCGTGCCCCGCAGCGTGACCAGCAGCACGGCGAGGAGCACCCAGGCCAGCCCGCGCCACGCCTCGCGCAGCGGCGCCGGCGGCACCCGCCACACTTCCTCGAAGAACGTCTGGAACGCGCGCCCGAAGGTGAACGCCGCGACGACGACGAGCACGACGCCGGCTACCGTGACACCGCCCCGCACGTCCGCGGGCGACGGGAACAGCACCGACAGCGCGTCGGCCGCCCGGCCGGACACGCCGTAGCGCTCGATCAGCACATCGCCGAGGCTGCGTTCGCCGAACAAGGGCGCCGAAGCCTGGACGACGATGATCGCCGGGATCAGCGCGGTGAAGGCCCGCGACGCCAGCCCCATCGCCCGCGTGATGAGGTCGGTCTCGCGCACGCGGGCGAGCAGCGCCGCGGCGAACGGGTGCTGCTGCGCCGCTCGCGCTCGCGCCTGCCAGGCCTCGGGCTGCCCGCGCCAGTCCATCCCGGTAGCAAACCGGACCGGGCTGCAGAACGCGACGAGGGCCCCGGCGTGGCGCCGGGGCCCTCGTTCGCGGCGGCTGGTGCCGCTGACGCTACTTGGCCTTGGCCGCGGACTTCTTGCGGGCGGCCGCCTTGCGCGGCAGCGCCGTGCGGGCGTGCTTGGCGATGAACGCCTCGGTGTCCTTGCGGGCGATGTCGTCGGGCCGCTGGTTGTGCGGCGACTTCATGAGGTAGGAGCTCGGCCCGTCGAGCTGGCCGCTGACGCCGTGGTTGAGCGCCAGCTTGCAGCAGCGCACGGCGTCGATGACGATGCCGGCCGAGTTCGGCGAGTCCCAGACCTCGAGCTTGAGCTCGAGGTTCAGCGGCACGTCGCCGAAGGCCTGGCCCTCGAGCCGGATGTGCGCCCACTTGCGGTCCGTCAGCCACGGCACGTAGTCGGAGGGGCCGACGTGCACGTCGTCGGCCGGCAGCTCGTCCTGCATGATCGACGTGACGGCGTTGGTCTTGGAGATCTTCTTCGACTCGAGGCGCTCGCGCTCGAGCATGTTGAAGAAGTCCATGTTGCCGCCGACGTTGAGCTGCGACGTGTGGGCCATCCGCACGCCGCGCTCGCCGAACAGGCGGGCGAGCTGGCGGTGGACGATCGTGGCGCCGACCTGGCTCTTGATGTCGTCGCCGACAATCGGCAGGCCGGCCTTCTTGAACCGCTTGTCCCAGTAGTCCTCGCGGGCGATGAACACCGGGATGCAGTTCACGAAGCCGCAGCCGGCCTCGAGGACCTGCTCGACGTACCACTTGGTCGCCTGCTCGGAGCCGACCGGCAGATACGAGACGACGACGTCCGTGCGGGTCTCCTTGAGGATCCTCACGATGTCGGCCGTCGGGCCGGGCGCCTTCTCGATGCGCTGGGAGAGGTACTTCCCGAGGCCGTCGTGCGTCATGCCGCGATGGACGGGGACATTGAGCTTCGGCACGTCGGAGAACTTCAGCGTGTTGTTCTGGCCCGAGAAGATCGCCTCTGACAGGTCCTTGCCGACCTTGTCCTTGTCGATGTCGAAGGCCGCCGTGAACTCGATGTCGCGGACGTGGTAGCCGCCGAGGTTGACGTGCATGAGGCCGGGGACGCGCTCGTGCTCGTCCGCGTCCTTGTAGTACTGGACGCCCTGCACGAAGGAGGACGCGCAGTTGCCGACGCCGATGATGGCGACGCGCACCTTGTCCTCCTGGTAGCGCGGCGTGCCGTTGGCGTGGCCGTTGCTGGAACCGTTGGTCTTGCTCACTTCGATCAGTGCCTCCTGAGGTGGGGGCCGGCGGCGAACACGGTGAAACCCGGGGCCGGCACCAAGTCTGCGAAATCCAACCCCGCGCGGGGACGGTTGTTACAGGGCGCCGGCCGGGCACGACGCCCGCCGGACGCGCGCGGTGGCCAGGGCCCGCGGGTCTAGGCTGGCTCGGTCACCGGCTTGGCCAGCTCCTTGCGGACGTGGAGAATGCGCTGGAAGGTGGTGATCACGGTCAAGCCCGCCAGCACGTAGATCGCCGGCGCGAGCAGCGAGAAGTCGCCGAGCCCGGCGCCCTTGGCGAACAGCAGGCCTGCCGAGATGATCACGACGCGGACCGGCCGGGTGGCGATGCCGACCTTGCACTCGACGCCCAGCGCTTCGGCGCGGGCCCGCGTGTAGGACACCATCAGCGAGAAGAGCACGGCGGCCACCGTCGCCGCGGCGGCCAGCTCGTCCCCTTGGACGGCGAAGTAGCCGCCGACGGCCATGAGCACGAGCCCTTCCTCCATCCGGTCCAGCGTGGAGTCCAGGAAGGCGCCGAACGCCGTGCCCTTGCCCGACGCGCGCGCGTAGCGCCCGTCGAGGGTGTCCATGACCGATCCGAGGATGAACGCCAGGCCGGCGATGAAGAACTGGCGCTGCCAGATGAGGACAGCCGCGGCCAGGTTGCCGATCAGGCCCGTCATCGAGATCGCGTTCGGAGTGAGGCGCGACTCGATCAGCCGGTTGCGCACATCGGCGGAGAACTCCTCCACGGCGCTCGCCCCGCGCCCGGCGCCGCGCTCGCGCCGGGCCTCGCCGTCGTCGGGCATCAGGCGGTGGCGGCCTCGCCGAGCGGCGCGCGCGCGGGCGCGCCGGCCGCCGTCGGCCGGAAGCTCCACCGGGCCGGGCGCAGCCGAGCCATCATCGTCGCCGCGCCGTAGGCGGTCACGGCCGTCAGCGCGCCGAGCAGGGCGTCGAGCCAGTAGTGGTTGCCCGTCGCGATGACGACGAAGCTGACCACGAGCGGGTACAGCGCCCACGCGACCTTGAGCGGAACCGGCTTGACGAGCCGGGCCATCGAGCCGCCGAGCATCAGCGAGAACCCGACGTGCATCGACGGAACCGCGGCGAACGGGTTGAAGAGGGCGTTGACGGTGACCGAGTCCTGCGGGATGCCGGTGAAGCTCGAGACCGAATCGGTGAAGCCCCACTCGGGGAGCATCCGCGGCGGGGCGGTCGGGAAGACGAGGTAGCCGACGAGGGCGAGGCCCATCGCGACCATGAACATGTTCCGCACGAAGTAGAAGGACGAGTTGCGGAACAGGTAGATGAAGACCAGCGTGGCGATCGTCATCGTGAAGTGCGAGTTCATGTACATCCAGCTCGCGAAGCTGATGACGGCGTCGCGGCTCGTGGCCCAGGCCTGGACGCTCGGCTCGACGAACAGATGCAGGCTGCGCTCGATCGAGATGATGTCGCGGGCGTTCTGGAACGCCGCCGCGGCCTGCCCGTCGATGGCGCCGCGCACGAACCGGTAGCCGTAGTAGGCGCCCGCGAACAGGGCGAGCTGCCACACCACGTCCAGGGGGCCGTGCGGAAGCAGGCGAGTCGAGACGTGGCGCAGGCGGGCTACCATCGAACCAGGGATCCTAACGCTCCGGCGCGGCGGCAGCCGGGCGCCGGCTTGCCTGATGCCTTCGTGCGGGGCGCCAGCCCGGATCAATCCGTGCAGCGCGGCCCGCGCGCGACGATGCGCTCCGGCGAGAAGCGAATGGCGAGCCGCAGCGGCCCGGCGGCGGTCGCCCGGACGCGCGTGAACCCGCCTGCGTCCTCGACGCAGCCGCGGCCCTGGGTGATCGCCCAGTACGGCGAGAACCGCACCTTGACCAGCACGGCGCCCGGCCGCCGGACGGCGAGGCGGACCTCGCCGGGCCCCAGCGCGGTCACGGCCGCGGGGCCGGCAGCAAGGCGCGCGCCCGCGACGGACCACACGCGCCAATGTCCGGCCCGCGCCGCCGGGCGCAGGCCCGGCACGCGCCCGGACCGCACGAGGCGGGCTTCGCCCGCCGCGGCATAGTCGAGCGGGCCGTCGGGGACCGCGACGTACCGCACGCCCAGCTCGTCCAGCCACGCCCGGTAGGTCGCCGGCGCGAGCGTTCCGTCGTAGAAGAGCGGGCCGTACTTGCGGTCGAGCTGGCGGACCCACCCGCGGGCGAGCGGCACGTGCGGCGCCACCCAGCGCGACTCCCAGTGGTCCAGGGTGGGCGTCACCTCGGCGCGGAACGGTCCGGGCTGTGCGGCGAAGAAGCGCAGCAGGGGACGGTAGTAGGCGCGCGCGACCGTCGGGTCGCCGTCGGCGCGGCGCACGTCGCGGACGGGCGGCCCCCATTGGAAGTACAGGAGCACCGGCGCGAGGCAGAGCAGGACCGCCGTGCGCCGGCCCCACAGCGCACAGGCGAGCAGCGGTCCCGCGAACAGGGTCTCGAGCCGCGTGACGTTGCCGCCCATCGGGGTGTCGAGCACGAACGCCGCCAGGGCGGCGAGGCCGTAGAGCGCTGCCCCGATGCGCAGCAGCCGCTCATCCGCCGGCAGCGCCAGGAGCGCCGCGACGATGACGATGGCCACGGGCAGGAACGCGCTGGTCACGAACGGCTCGGTCCCGCCCTCGGGGAAGGCGACGCTGAGGAACGCCGCCGGCGCGACCGCGGCCACGGCGAGGGCGGCGCCGAGCCGGCGGCGGCCGGCCAGCGCCCAGGCGATTCCCGCGAGGCCGAGGAAGAGGGCCGCGACCGGGCTGGCGAGCGCCGTGGCTGCCGCGAGGCCCAGTCCGAGGCCGCGGCGGCCCCGCTGGAGCGCCAGCAGCGCGCCGAGGCCGACCGCCACGCCGAGCGCAAAGGTCAGCCGGCCCGTGAACAGGCACGTCGTGGCGGCGGCGCCGAACCAGAGGGATCCCACCCGGGCCTGCGTGCCCCAGGCCCGCCCGGCCAGCGCACCAAACGCCGCCGCGGCGGCCACGACCGCCAGCGACCCTGCGAGCCGCGGCCCCAGCAGCGCCGCGAGGGGCGGGAAGAGCAGGCTGTAGCCCGGGGTGTGGTGGCCGGCGAACCACTGGCCGTTCCACACGCCCAGCCCTTCGGCGTCGAACAGCCACGTCCGGAACTCCTGGGCCGCGAGGTCGGCGCTCGGGGGCGCCCACACGAGGTAGACGGCGGCGATCGCGGCGGCCACCAGCGCCGGCTCGAGCCAGGCGCGGCGGACGGCCACGCGCCCGCGCGGCGCGGCCGGCGCGGCGGCGGCCGCCATCAGCCTCCGTCCAGGAACGCGGCGACGGTCCCGACCAGGTCCGGGCGGTCGAGCCACGGCCAGTGGCCGGCGTCCGGGAGGAGCTCGACTGCGGTCTCGCCGCCCAGCGCCGCGGCGTAGTCCGCGCCGAATCTGGCGGGGATGTAGGGGTCCTGCTCGCCCCACACGACGAGCGCCGGCGCGGTGATCGCGCCGAGGTGCTCGCCCGCAGCGGCCAGCGCCGCGGGCGGCGCGCTGCGGTACAGGCGCAGGATCGCCCGCTGGGTGCCCTGGTCGAAGGCGGCCGCGGTCGCCCGGACGAAGTCGTCGGGCATCGGCCCGGGCGTCGCGTTCGCCTCGCGCGAAATCCAGCCCAGGGTCCGCCGGGACACCAGACCCATCGCGAACTCGCCGGCGAATCGCGTCCGCCAGACGCGGGCGATCCGGTGCCAGCGGTAGCCCGGCAGCAGCGGGACCGCGTTGATGATCACCAGGCGCTCGATGCGCTCCGGGTGGCGCTGGGCGAAGGCGAGCGCCGCCGCGCCCCAGTCGTGGACCACGAGGCGGATGCGATCGGCCCCGGTGGCGGCCAGGAACGTCTCGATCCAGCCGTCGTAGAAGGGGATCGAGAAGCCCAGGTCGCCCCGCTTGCTCGACTGGCCGAAGCCCGGGAGGTCGGGTGCGAGGCCGCCCGTCCGCGCGAGGAACGGGAGCCAGTCGCGGCTGCTCGTGGGCACGCCGTGCACGTAGAGCACCGGCGGCGCCGATCCGGCCGCCTCGCGCCAGAAGATCGGCTGCCCGTCGATCTCACCGGTGCGGTCGCGAATCGGGAGCGCCTCGGCCATCGGCCGGGAGGGTAGCGGCGGCCGGGCGGAGGCTGCGCTGGGGCCCGCACCCGCCCGTGGCGTTAGCGTCCGCGCCGTGCCCATCCTGTGCCTCGGAGAAGCGCTGGTCGATCTCGTGTGCGAGTCCCCCGCGGCCAGCTTCGCCCAGGCGCCGGCCTTCGTGCCCAGGTTCGGCGGCGCGACCGCGAACGTCGCCGTGGGCGCCGCCCGGGCCGGCGCCGTGGTGCAGCTGGCCGGCGGGGTCGGCGACGACGCGTGGGGGGAATGGCTCCTCGGCCGCCTTCGCGCCGCCGGCGTCGGCCTGGAGTGGTTCGCCGCCGTGCCTGGCGCTCAGACCCCGGTGGCGTTCGTCGTGTCCGACGCCGCCGGCGAGCCGTCGTTCCAGCTCTACGCAGAGAGCCTCGGGGCGACCCTGGCTGCCGTGGCCGACCGCCTGCCCGCGGCGGTCGACTCCGCCGGCGGCCTGTTCTTCGGATCGAACACGCTGGCGGGCCCCCGCGAGCGGGAGCTGACAATGGCCGCGCGCGACCGGGCGCTCGCGGCCGGGCGGCCGGTCGTCTTCGATCCGAACGTGCGCGCCCACCGCTGGCGCGATCTCGCCGACGCCCGGCGCGCGTGCGCGGCGTGCCTGCCCGGGCTGGCGCTGGCCCGGATGAACCAGGCCGAGGCCGAGCTCCTGACGGGCGAGGCCGACCCCGAGCGTGCCGCGGCCGGGCTCCTGCGTGCCGGGGCGCGCACCGCCGTCGTGACGCTGGGCGCCCGCGGCGCGATCTTGCGCGGGGAGGCGACTGCCGACGCCCCCGGGGTGCCCGCCAATGTCCGCAGCACGGTGGGCGCGGGCGACGCGCTCACGGGTGTGCTGCTGGCGCGGCTGGCGCTGGCGAGCTGGGATGCGGCGGCGCTGGCGGCGGCGCTGCCCGAAGCGGTCGCCGCCGGCGCCGCGGCGACCGAGCGCTGGAGCGCGACCGAATGAGCGGCGTCCGCGGCGCGGCGGTGCCGCGCGCCACCTGGCGCCGGCCGCCGCGCCGGCGGGTGCGCGCGATCCGCGACCGGCTGCGCTGGCTGTACGGCATCCCGATCTCCGGCGGCCACGGGGCGCCGCTGGACGAGCTGATCCTCACCGTCCTCTCGCAGAGCACGAATGACCGCAACCGCGACGTCGCCTACCTGCGGCTCCGCGCCCGGCTGCCGAGCTGGGGGGCTGTGCGCGACGCGCCCCTGGCGGAGGTCGAGGCAGCCATCCGCCCCGGCGGCATCTCCAAGGTGAAGTCCGCGCGCATCCAAGCGATCCTGCGCGCGCTCCCCGAGGACCTCGACCTGTCGTGGATGGCACAGGCGCCCGTGGAGGAGGCGCGCGCCGCGCTCTGCGCGCTGCCGGGCGTCGGCCGCAAGACGGCGGCCTGCGTCCTGCTGTTCGCCTACGGCCGCCGCGACGTGCCGGTCGACACGCACGTCTCGCGAGTCGGGACCCGGCTTGGCCTCTTCCGGCCGGGCGCCCCGTTCGAGGAGCTGCACGACGACATGCTCGCGCTCACTCCCCCGGGAGAGGAGCTCGAGCTGCACATCAACCTGCTGCGGCACGGCCGCCGGACCTGCGCGGCCCAGCGGCCGCGCTGCGGCGAGTGCGCGCTGGCCCGCATGTGCCCGGGCCGGGTGCCGTGAGCCCGGCCCGCCGCGCCGAGGCCGCGCTCGTCGGCATCGCCGTCGTCTGGGGCCTTACGTTCGTGATGGTCCAGGACGCCGTGGAGCGCCTGCCCGTGACGGCGTTCCTCGCCTACCGGTTCATCCCGGCGGCCCTCATCGTGGCGTTCGTCGCCCGGCGGCGGCTGCGCGGACTCGGGCGGGCCGGCCTGGCCGCCGGCCTGGGGATGGGAGCGTTCCTGGCGGCGGGGTACCTGCTCCAGACGTTTGGCCTGGAGGCGACCTCGGCCTCGAGCGCCGGCTTCATCACCGGGCTGTTCGTCGTCATCACGCCGCTGCTCGGCGCGCTCGTGTTCCGCCAGCCGGTGCCGCGGATCGCCTGGGCCGCGGCCGGAGTGTCGGCCGCGGGGCTCTTCCTGCTCTCGGGCGGCGGCACGAGCTTCACGCTGCGCGGCGACGGCCTCGTGCTCGGCTGTGCCGTGGCCTTCTCCGCCCACATCCTCGCCACCGACCGGGCCGTGGCGGCCGGGCACGACGCCGGGGCGCTGCTCGCGGTCCAGCTCGCGGTGGTCGGCGTGGCGTCCCTGGCGATCGCCATCCCGGCGGGCGACCTGGAGGTGCCGCGCGGGGCCGAGGTCTGGAGCGCGCTGCTCGTCACGACGCTCGTCGCCAGCGCCTTGGGCTACTACGTCCAGACCTACGCCCAGCGTCACGCCGACCCGGCCCGGACCGCGCTCATCCTCGCCGCCGAGCCCGCCTTCGCCGGCGTCTTCGGCTTCCTCCTGGCGGGCGACCGCCTGGGGGTGTCCGGCTGGATCGGTGCCGCCCTCATCCTCGGCGCGATCGTGGCGGTCGACCTCGTGCCCCGCCTGCGGCCCCGCCGGCCGCTCCCGGAGGGCTGAGGGCCCGCTTGAGCCGCCGAGCAAGATCTGCGACAATCTGACTCAGATTTCTTCCGAGCCGGCTCGTAGAGCGGCCCGTTCCGTTGCCGAGATCCCCAGTCGGCGGCGCATCTTTCGACACAGGAGACACTCACCACATGGGCAAGACCATTGGAATCGACCTCGGGACGACCAACTCGTGCATGGCCGTCCTCGAGGGCGGCGACCCGACCGTCATCGAGAACGCGGAGGGCGGCCGGACCACCCCGTCGGTCGTCGCGTTCACGTCGTCGGGCGAGCGCCTCGTCGGCACCGTCGCCAAGCGCCAGGCCGTCACGAACCCCGAGAACACGATCTTCTCGATCAAGCGCTTCATGGGCCGCAAGGAGGCCGAGGTGCGCGAGGAGGAGTCGATCGTGCCCTACGCCGTGGTCGCCGGCCCGAACGGCGACGCGCGGGTCGAGGCCGAGGGCAAGCAGTACTCCCCGCCCGAGATCAGCGCGATGATCCTCCAGAAGCTCAAGACCGACGCCGAGGCCTATCTCGGCGAGACGGTCGACAGCGCCGTGATCACCGTTCCGGCCTACTTCAACGACGACCAGCGCCAGGCCACGAAGGACGCCGGCAAGATCGCCGGCCTCGAGGTCAAGCGCATCATCAACGAGCCGACGGCTGCCGCGCTGGCCTACGGCCTCGAGAAGGACGACGACCAGTCGATCCTCGTCTTCGACCTCGGCGGCGGCACGTTCGACGTGTCGGTGCTCGAGATCGCCGACGGCGTGTTCGAGGTCAAGTCGACCGCGGGCGACAACCACCTCGGCGGCGACAACTTCGACAAGGCGATCGTCGACTGGCTGGTCACCGACTTCAAGAAGGACCAGGGCATCGACCTCGCGCAGGACAAGATGGCGCTGCAGCGGCTCTACGAGGCCGCCGAGAAGGCCAAGATCGAGCTCTCCACCACGCAGGAGACCCAGATCAACCTGCCGTTCATCACGGCGGTCCAGGCCGACGGCCAGACCGCGCCCAAGCACCTCGACACGCGCCTGACGCGGGCGAAGCTCGCCGAGCTGACCTCCGACCTGCTCGACCGCGTGGTCGGGCCGGTCAAGCAGGCGCTCGGCGACGCGAAGGACAAGGGCGTGGCGTCGGTCGACCACGTCGTCCTCGTCGGCGGGATGACCCGCATGCCGGCGGTGCAGGAGAAGGTCAAGGAGCTCACCGGCAAGGACCCGCACCGCGGGGTCAACCCGGATGAGGTCGTCGCGGTCGGCGCGGCCATCCAGGCCGGCGTCCTGGCGGGCGACGTCAAGGACGTCCTCCTGCTCGACGTCACCCCGCTCACGCTCGGCATCGAGACCAAGGGCGGCGTGATGACGAAGCTCATCGAGCGCAACACGACCATCCCGACGCGCAAGTCCGAGGTCTTCTCGACCGCCGAGGACAACCAGCCCAGCGTGGAGATCCACGTGCTGCAAGGCGAGCGCGAGATGGCCCGCTACAACAAGTCGCTGGGCAAGTTCCAGCTCACCGGCATTCCGCCGGCACCGCGCGGCATCCCGCAGATCGAGGTCACCTTCGACATCGACGCGAACGGCATCCTCAACGTCTCGGCGAAGGACCTCGGGACGAGCAAGGAGCAGAAGATCGAGATCAAGGCCGGCTCGGGCCTCTCGGACGACGAGATCAAGCAGATGGTCTCCGACGCCGAGACGCACGCCGACGAGGACCGTGCCGCCCGCGAGCTCGCCGAGGCGCGCAACAACGCCGAGAACGCCGCCTACCAGGCCGAGCGCCAGCTCAAGGACCTGGGCGACGGCGTCGACGCGTCCTCCAAGGAGGAGATCGAGACGGCGATCAAGGAGGTCCGCGAGGTGCTGGACTCCGAGGACGCCGACGCGATCAACGCCAAGGCGACCGCGCTCCAGGAGGCGTTCCACAAGGTCTCCGAGCAGATGTACGAGCGCGCGCAGGCCGAGCAGGCCGCCGGCGCCTCCCCGAACGGCGCGTCCGCCGCGGACGACGCCGAGGAGGAGGTCGTCGACGCCGAGGTCGTCGACGAGGGCAAGTGATGACCCCGAGCGACGACGCCAGCATTCCGGCGGCGCCGGCGGCCCCCGAGGAGGGGGCCGCCGGGACGCCCGGCCCGGCCGATCCGCCAGCGGCGGACCCCGAGGCTCTGGAGACGCCCGAGCACGCGGCCGACGCGGCGCAGGCCGAGGCCCAGGCGGCGGCGCACGAGGTCGAGCACGACCTCGACGCCCTGCTCGGCAAGGCCCAGGAGCGCGACGAGTACCTTGCGCTGGCGCAGCGCACGCAGGCGGATTTCGAGAACTTCCGCAAGCGTGCGGCCCGCGATCACAAGGCCGCCGAGGAGCGCGGCACCGCGCGGCTGGCCAAGGAGATCCTTCCGGCGCTGGACACCCTCGCGCTGGCGCTCGAGGCCGCGGCGGCGGCGGCCGGTGATGACGACTCGCTCGTCGGCGGCATGCGGCTCGTGCAGCAGGACCTGCTCGCGGCGCTCGCGCGCGTCGGCATCGAGCCGTTCTCCCCGGCGGGCGAGGCGTTCGACCCCACCGTGCACGAGGCGATGGCGCAGAACCCCGTCGAAGGCGCCGCGAGCGGCACCGTCGTCGAGGTCTACCAGCAGGGCTACCGCCTCAACGGCGAGATCCTGCGGCCGGCCCGCGTCGTGGTCGCGGCGTAAGGGGCAGGCACCGTGGCCGGCCGCACCGACTACTACAAGGTCCTCGGGGTCTCGAAGAAGGCCTCGCCGGAGGAGATCAAGAAGGCCTACCGGACGCTGGCCCGTGAGCACCATCCCGACCGCAATCCGGGCGACGCGAAGGCCGAGGCGCGGTTCAAGGAGATCTCCGAGGCCAACGACGTCCTCTCGGATCCGAAGAAGCGCGAGGAGTACGACCGCGGCGGCAGCCCGTTCGCCGGCGGCAACCCGTTCGGCGGCGCCGGCGCTGCCGGGGGCGGCTTCGATGCCGGAGGCTTCTCCGACATCCTCTCGGACCTCTTCGGCCGGGCCGGCCGCGGCGGGGGCGGGGCCGGCGGCCAGCCACGGTCGCAGCCGGGGCGCGATCTCGAGACCGAAGTGCAGATCTCGTTCGACCAGGCCGTGGCCGGCGCGCAGGTGTCCATCTCGGTGCCGACGCACACGACATGCGGAACGTGCCGGGGCACCGGCGCGCGGCCGGGCACGTCGCCGACGATCTGCCCGCAGTGCCAGGGGCGCGGGGTGGAGGCGCAGGGGCAGGGCCTCTTCTCCATCTCGCAGCCGTGCTCCCGCTGCGGGGGCTCGGGCACGATCATCGAGGACCCCTGCGCCACCTGCCAGGGCTCCGGGCGGGTGCGGACGGTCAAGAAGTACCGAGTCACCATTCCGGCGGGCGTCCGCGATGGCAGCCGGATCCGCCTGGCGGGCAAGGGCGAGCCCGGGGTCAACGGCGGCCCGCCCGGGGATCTCTACGTCGTCACCCGGGTGGCGGAGTCGCCGCTCTTCCGGCGCAAGGGCGATCACCTCGAGGTCGAGGTGCCCCTGACGGTGGTGGAGGCCCTGCGCGGAGCGACCGTCGAGGTGCCTACCCTCGACGGCGTGAAGAAGCTGAAGGTGCCGCCGGGCACGGCGCACGGCACGGTCCAGCGCATTCGCGGGGCCGGGCCGCCGAAGCTCGGGGGCAGCGCGAAGGGCGACATCCACTACCGCTTCGTGATCGACCTCCCGAAGAAGCTCACCAAGGAGCAGAAGGCGGCGGTCGACCAGCTCGGCGAGGTGCTCAACGGCAACCCGCGCACGCGGAAGTTCTCGACGATCTCGACGGAGGCGTGACCGTGGCCGTTCGCCGCACCCGGACCACCGTGCGCGTGTCGGAGGACCAAGGCGTCTTCATGATCTCGGTGGCCGCCGAGCTGGCCGAGATGCACCCGCAGACGCTGCGCATGTACGAGGCCCGCGGGCTCATCGAGCCCCGCCGGTCGCCCAAGGGCACCCGCCTGTACTCGCACGCCGACGTGGAGCGGCTGCGCCGCATACAGGAGATGACCGCCGAGCTCGGGATGAACCTCGCGGGCGTCGAGCGCGTGTTCGAGCTGGAGTCCGAGCTCGAGCGGATGGCGCAGCGGCTCGAGGAGATGGAGCGCCAGGCCGCGGAGGTGCAGGCCGAGCTCGAGCAGGAGATCGAGCGCGTCAAGGCCTCCTTCCGGGCCGAGGTCGTGCCCTACCGCGGGGCGGGCCAGGAGCTCGTTCCGGCCCGGGACGTCCGCCGCTTCACCGTGCCGGTGCGCCGGCAGTCGCCGCCGCGGGCGAGCTGACGGCGGGCCGTCAGCGCCCGGAGCGCGCGCGCAGGTCCAGCGTGAAGCCGGGAAGGAGCGGCGCGCGTCTCGCCGCTGGCCGCCTCGAGCCGGCCCAGCGAGCTTCGCGGCTCAGTGGCGCTTGGGGTCCAGCGGGCGGCGGTCGCGCTTGTCCGAGACGCCGTCGCCGTCGGTGTCGCGCTTGCGCGGGTTGGTCTCGGTGCGCTGGCGGCGACCGTCGCGGTTGCGGTCCTCGGCGCCGTCGAGGAGTCCGTCGCGGTCGGTGTCGCGACGCAGCGGGTTGGTCTCGTTCGGGTCGCGCGCGCCGTTGGCGTTGGCGTCCTCGCGGCCGTCCTTGATCCCGTCGTTGTCGGTGTCGGCCTTGAGCGGGCTCATCTCCTGCGCTTCCTTGCGCCCGTTCTTGTTGAGGTCCTCGATGCCGTCCTTGAGCCCGTCACCGTCCGTGTCGGCCTTGCCGGGGTCGGTGCGCGTGCGCGGATCGCGGTCGATCGGGAAGAAGCCCGTGCCGTCGGTGCCGCGGACGCTGGCGAAGCCGGGGATCCGCGCCGTCACGCCCTGCTCGACGCCGTCGGTGAGGCCGTCGCGGTCGGTGTCCTTGCGCCGCGGGTCGCTCGCGGTCTCGGCGCCGTCGGCGATCCCGTCGTCGTCGCTGTCGAGGTCGGTGGGCGACGTGCCTCGCTGCGCCTCCACGGCGTCGGGGACGCCGTCGTTGTCGTCGTCGGCGTCGCAGGCGTTTCCCTGGCCGTCGGCGTCGGCGTCGGCCTGGTCGTTGGGGATGGTGCCGCAGTTGTCGGCCGCGTCGCCGGTGCCGTCGCCGTCGGTGTCGGCGACGAGCGGGTTGGTCCCGTGCGCGGCCTCGTCGGCGTCCGAGAGGCCGTCGTTGTCATCGTCCGCGTCGCAGGCGTCCCCGAGCGCATCACCGTCGGCGTTCGCCTGATCGGGGTTGGCCACGGACGGGCAGTTGTCCTCGGTGTCGTCGGCCCGGCCGTCGCTGTCGGAGTCGGAGAGGACAGTGGCGGAGATGTTCATGAGGAACTGGTCCGCCGTGAACGCCGGGCTGCTGGAACTGAGGAGCGCCGGCTCAGGATTGGCCCAGAAGGCCTCCTTGTCCGCGGTGGTGGCACCCGCCGTGTACCAGGCCTGGGGCCCCGAGCCGGTGCCGGCCACGGTCACTCCGATGAGGTCGCCCGCCTGGACCTGGAGGTGCGTGGCGAACGTGTTGAGGCTGCTGGCGGCGACGGACTGGTAGTCGCTCTGCGCGACGACGGTGAACTGGCCGCCCCCGGCGGGCCGGAAGACCTTCAGCCGCACCTGGCCCGGGGTCGTGTTCGCGTAGAAGCTCCACGACGTCACGATTCCAGCGGGCAGAACGTACGAGGGGGAGGCGGGAGCGGTCTGCACGTTCAGGTACGTGCCCGAGCCCATCCCGCCCCCCGGGGGGGCGCTCTGCGGGTGCCCGACCCGCGTCGAAGACGCAGCCGCCGCGGCGGGGAGCAGGCCCAGCGCGGCGATCGACGTGGCCAGGGCGAGGAGGCGGCGCATGACGCGGGCAGGATAGCGGCGGCCGTCCCCGCAGGCGGCAGGCCGGCGGTGGGGCGCGCCTGCGCCGCGGAGCGCCTCGGGACTGCCGGGCGGCGGGCCGGTTCGGCCAGCGGGCGGCGGCTCAGTGGCGCTTGGGGTCCAGCGGGCGGCGGTCGCGCTTGTCCGAGACGCCGTCGCCGTCGGTGTCGCGCTTGCGCGGGTTGGTCTCGGTGCGCTGGCGGCGACCGTCGCGGTTGCGGTCCTCGGCGCCGTCGAGGAGTCCGTCGCGGTCGGTGTCGCGACGCAGCGGGTTGGTCTCGTTCGGGTCGCGCGCGCCGTTGGCGTTGGCGTCCTCGCGGCCGTCCTTGATCCCGTCGTTGTCGGTGTCGGCCTTGAGCGGGCTCATCTCCTGCGCTTCCTTGCGCCCGTTCTTGTTGAGGTCCTCGATGCCGTCCTTGAGCCCGTCACCGTCCGTGTCGGCCTTGCCGGGGTCGGTGCGCGTGCGCGGATCGCGGTCGATCGGGAAGAAGCCCGTGCCGTCGGTGCCGCGGACGCTGGCGAAGCCGGGGATCCGCGCCGTCACGCCCTGCTCGACGCCGTCGGTGAGGCCGTCGCGGTCGGTGTCCTTGCGCCGCGGGTCGCTCGCGGTCTCGGCGCCGTCGGCGATCCCGTCGTCGTCGCTGTCGAGGTCGGTGGGCGACGTGCCTCGCTGCGCCTCCACGGCGTCGGGGACGCCGTCGTTGTCGTCGTCGGCGTCGCAGGCGTCGCCATGCAGGCCGCCGTCGGCGTTCGCCTGGTCGGGGTTGGCCACGGACGGGCAGTTGTCCTCGGTGTCGTCGGACCTGCCGTCGTTGTCGGCGTCCGACTCGACCGTGGCGGCGACGTTGACCAGATAGAGGTTGGACTGCGTGAAGGGGGCCGCCGCCGGATCGCCCGGCTGGGGTTCGGCGAAGAACCTGCCCGCGATGTCGCTGTTCTGGCTGCTCGAGTAGGCCCAGTTCACATTGCCGGAGGAGACGCTCAAGCCCAGGAGGTCGCCGTGCCTGACGCTGAGGTGCGTCGAGAACGAGTAGAGGCCTGCCGTCGCGGCGACGCTCTCCGGCTTGGTCTGAGCGACCACCGTGTAGTTCGCGGCTCCTGCGGGCCGGAACACCTTCGCGCGGACCGTGGCCGCCGTGCCGTCTCCGTAGAAGCTCCACGCGGTGACGATGCCCGCGGGGAGCGCGTACGACGGCGACGCTGGCGCCGTCAGGACGTTCACGAACGCGCCCGATCCAGGACCCAGGTCCGGCGCCGCAGGCTGCGGATGCCCGACCCGCGTCGAGGATGCACTCGCCGCGGCCGGCAGCAGGCCCAGCGCGGCGATCGACGTGGCCAGGGCGAGCAGGCGGCGCATGACGTGGGCAGGATAGCCGCGCTCGTCCCGGCGGGCGGCAGGTTGCCGCGCCCGGCCCGGGAGCGAAGCGGGAGGCGCCGCGCCGGCCCGGAACCCTTGCGAAATAGATCTAAGTCACCTACACTTAGATCAACGAACTTCGCTCCGGCGGCGCCGCACACCGCCGCAGCCGTCATTTTCGACTGAACGAGAGACCCGAATTGCAGCCAGATCGCTTCACCATCAAGTCCCAGGAGGCCGTGCAGGCGGCCCAGTCGCTCGCTGAGCGGCGCCGCAACCCGCAGGTGCTCCCCGAGCATCTGCTCGCGGTGCTGCTGGAGCAGGAGGGCGGCGTCGTCGCGCCGGTCCTGGGCAAGCTCGGCGTCGACGTCGCCGGCCTGCGCCAGGCCATCAACGGCGCACTCGACACGCTGCCGACCGTGAGCGGCGAGGGCCGGGAGCCCACCGGCGGCTCGAACGAGCTCGTGGCCGTGCTCCGCGCCGCCGAGCGCGACGCCGGCGAGCTGAAGGACGAGTACGTCTCGACCGAGCACATGCTCCTCGCCCTGGCCGAGGCGGCCGGCCCGGCAGGCAACGCGCTGCGTCACGCCGGCGCCACGAAGGAGTCGCTGGCCAAGGCGGTCGCCGAGGTCCGCGGCCCGCACCGCGTGACCGACCAGAACCCCGAGGACAAGTACCAGGCGCTGGAGAAGTTCGGCCGCGACCTCACGCAGTCGGCCCGCGACGGCAAGCTCGACCCAGTTATCGGACGCGACGACGAGATCCGCCGCGTCATCCAGGTCCTGTCGCGCCGCACAAAGAACAACCCGGTGCTGATCGGCGAGCCGGGCGTCGGCAAGACGGCGATCGTGGAGGGCCTGGCCCAGCGCATCGTCTCCGGCGACGTGCCCGAGTCGCTGCGCGACCGCCGGGTGATCGCCCTGGACATCGGCGCGCTCATCGCCGGGTCGAAGTACCGGGGCGAGTTCGAGGACCGGCTGAAGGCCGTCCTCTCCGAGGTGAGCGAGGCGCAGGGCGCCGTGATCCTCTTCCTGGACGAGCTCCACACGATCGTCGGCGCCGGCGCCGCCGAGGGCGCGGTCGACGCCGCGAACCTCCTCAAGCCGATGCTCGCCCGCGGCGAGCTGCGCGCCGTCGGCGCCACGACGCTGGACGAGTACCGCCAGCACATCGAGAAGGACGCGGCGCTGGAGCGGCGCTTCCAGCCGGTGTACGTCGGCGAGCCCTCGGTCGAGGACACGATTGCGATCCTCCGCGGCCTGAAGGAGCGCTACGAGGTGCACCACGGCGTCCGCATCCAGGACTCGGCGGTCATCGCCGCGGCAACGCTGTCGCACCGCTACATCGCCGACCGCTTCCTCCCCGACAAGGCCATCGACCTGATCGACGAGTCGGCTTCGCGCATCCGCATCGAGATCGACTCGCTCCCGACCGAGATCGACGAGGTCGAGCGCCGGATCATGCAGCTCGAGATCGAGCGCCAGGCAATGGCGAAGGAGACCGACGAGGCCTCGGTCGCGCGCCGCGAGGCGATCGAGCGCGAGCTGGCCGAGCTGCAGGAGCGCTCGGCGGGCATGAAGGCCCAGTGGCAGGCCGAGAAGGAGGCGATCGGCGAGGTCTCCGAGATCAAGGAACGCCTGGAGCAGGCCCACCGCGAGGCCGAGATCGCCGAGCGCGACGCCGACCTGCAGCGCGCCGCCGAGCTGCGCTACGGCGAGATCCCCGACCTCGAGCGCCGCCTGGCCGGACTCGAGGACGCCTCCGAGCCGCGCGAGGCTGTCTACCTGAAGGAGGAGGTCACCGAGGAGGACATCGCCGAGGTGGTCTCCAAGTGGACCGGCATCCCCGTGTCGCGCCTCATGCAGGGCGAGGCCGAGAAGCTCATCCGCATGGAGGCGCTGCTGCACGAGCGGGTCGTCGGGCAGGATGAGGCAGTCGAGGCCGTCTCGGCGGCGCTGCGCCGTTCGCGCGCCGGCCTGCAGGACCCCAACCGGCCGATCGGGACGTTCCTGTTCCTCGGCCCGACCGGCGTCGGCAAGACCGAGCTGGCCCGGGCCCTGGCCGAGTTCATGTTCGACAGCCAGGACGCGATGATCCGCATCGACATGTCGGAGTACATGGAGAAGCACGCCGTGGCCCGGCTCGTCGGCGCGCCTCCCGGCTACATCGGCTACGAGGAGGGCGGCCAGCTCACCGAGGCGGTGCGCCGCCGCCCGTACTCCGTGGTCCTGCTCGACGAGGTCGAGAAGGCCCACCCGGACGTCTTCAACCTGCTGCTGCAGGTCATGGACGACGGGCGCCTGACCGACAGCCACGGGCGCACCGTGGACTTCAAGAACGTCGTGCTGATCATGACCTCGAACATCCCGGGCGGCCGGGCCGGGGCGGAGGGCCACTTCAAGCCCGAGTTCATCAACCGCCTCGACGACATCGTCGAGTTCGACCAGCTCACGCGCGAGGAGATCAGCCAGATCGTCGACCTCCAGGTCCGCCAGCTCACCGCCCGCGTGCGCGAGCGCGAGATCGAGCTCGAGCTGACCGACGACGCCCGGACCCTGATCGGCAACCTCGGCTACGACCCGACCTACGGCGCCCGCCCGCTCAAGCGGGTCATCCAGAAGCGCCTCGTCGACACGCTCGCGCTCGCGCTGCTCGAGGGCTCCTTCGCCGCCGGCGACCGGGTGGTCGTCGACGCCCAGGACGGCGAGCTCGTGTTCGAGAAGGCCCTCGGCTCGGCACCCGAGCCCGAGCCCGAAGAGATCACGGCGTAGGACGCCGAACGGCCCCCGCGCCGTTGAGCACGGGGGCCGTTCGTTCGCTCCTCCGGCGGGCCGGGCCCGCGGAGCTAGTAGACGATGAAGCAGCCGCGGTCCATCGCCGTGTCGATCTCCTCGCGCACACCTTCGGCGAAGATCCCGGCCTCCGCGTAGTTGCCCTTGGCCAGCTCGGCCCTTCCGTTCCTGATCCCCGCGTTGATGGCGGCGGCGTGGATGTCGCACTCCTTCTGGTTGGCCGGGCCGTCGCCGGTCGAGCCGGCCGTCACCGCGGTGGTCGTGGCCTTGCGGCCGATGACCAGCCGGCTGCCCGGGGCGCGCCGGGTGTGCTTGACGGCCTTGTGCGGCGGGACCGACGGGCGCACCTTGGCAACGGCAGGTGCGGCGAGGCTGCCGCCGGCGGGTGCGGCCTGGGCGGCGGCGGGGGCGGCGATGGCGAGTGCGGCGAGTCCGGCGGCGATGGCGGTGAGCTTGCTGGGCATGACGGGCCTCCTGGCGTTGGGTGGTGGGTTGCCAGGCAGGACGCGGCCGGCCCGGGTTCCTTCCCCTCCGTCGCGAGCGTGATGCCGGGCGTGTCGCTGCCGCGACACGAGGAGCCCCGTGCGGGCCAGGCGGAGGCCGGCCCGACCTAGCGCTCGGGCACCGCGGCCGCCTGGCCGAGCAGCGTCCGGCAGAGCGCCGTGGGCTTCTGGCCGAGCTGCTTCTGGCGCCGGCAGCGCTTGATGTCGTCGGTGCTGAAGATCGGGATCGGCGTGGCGACGTACGGCGGGGCGGGGCGCGGGCGGTAGGCCGCGCGGGTGTCGTAGACCAGGGTCCAGACCCCGACGGTGAGATTGCCGAACGGGAAGACCTTGCGCCGCGAGGTGCGCAGCGACCCGCATGGGCCGCGCAGCGTTCCGAGCCGCACCGTCCGGCGCACGACGCCGTTTGGCTGCACGTAGTGAAGGTAGGCGGACGGGCCGCTCCCGATGAAGCCGTGGAGTTCAAAGCGGCCGCGGGCCCGCGTCGGGTTGGCGCTCGTGAGGCCGGCGTAGCGGGCGAGGAAGCGGGTGACGCCGAACGGCTGGGCCCGGGCCGTCGCCGTGCCGTCGGTGACCGCGAGCGTGAGCCGCCGCTCGATCTGGCCGGCCTTCGGCGCGTCGACGATGAGCGGGATCGTGAACTCGCCGCGCGCCGTGGCGGCCCCGCGGGCGCTCAGCCGCTTGCCGTTCAGCGTGAAGCGCACCTGCGCACCCGCCGGCCAGCCGGATCCGACCATGGAGAACTCGACCGTCTTCCCCGTGGCGACGCGGCACGGCTGGTCGATCCGGACCGCCGGCGCGGCGTGCGCCGCCGCGGCGGGCCCCAGGGCCGCCGCAGCGAGGGAGGCGGCTGCCAGGATCCGCATCGCGCCGGTCCGGCTCAGAAGATGATGCGGACGCGCAGGCCGATGCTGACCCACGGCGTCGTGGCGAAGCCGGCGGACGTGTTCTTCCCGGACGGGTTGAACCGCAGCTTCCAGAGCCCGCGCTTGCTGCCAAACGGCAGGGCACGCTGCTTGGCCGAGATCAGCGAGCCGCACGGCCCGCTCAGCTTGCCCAGGCGCTTGACGCCGACGTAGCTGCCGCTCGGAGACTTCCAGTGCGCGTAGACCGTCGAGTTCGAGGCCTTGCCGCTGGCGGCGAGGACGGCCCCGAGGCCGATCACGTAGAAGCGGACCCGCAGGGTCGCCGGGTTGCCGTTGCTGGGGAAGAAGTCGGCCCGCGCCCGCGTGACGTAGAAGCTCGTGCTGGCGGTGTTCGTCCCGTCACTGGCCGACAGCGAGTAGCGCTTCTGGTTGGCCGCGATTCCGGGCGCCTTGAACGACTGCGAGATCGTTCCCTGCGGGGAGACGGCGAGCTGGCCGAGCGTCTGGCCGCCCGCGGTGACCGTGGCGGTCGCGCCGGGCGTGTAGCCCGTGCCGTTGAACGCGACGCTCTGATGCACCGACCCTTCCGACACGTAGCACTGGTGATCCACCGAGAGCGTGGCGGCCTGGGCAGCCCCGGCGGCGGCGAGCGAAACGGCGGCGGTGAGAGCGGCAGCGGCGATCCTCATGGGTCCTCCTGGTCGGGTCGCGACGCCTCCCCCCGGACGGCCCCGCGCAGTGCGCGGCGAGCCTAGCAGCGGCCCTCACGGCGGCGCGCCGCCCGAATCGGACCGCACGGCGGCGCCCGGCCGGGTAGAACAGTCCTGCGACTCGGAACCGACGACGGGAGACGACGTGCCGACCTATCTGATGCTCTCCAAGCTCACCCCCGAAGGGGTCCAGACCGTCAAGAACAACCCCGCGCGCATCCGCGAGGTCAACCGCGAGATCGAGCAGCTCGGCGCCACGGTGAAGGCGCAGTGGGCCACGCTGGGCGACTTCGACTTCGTCAACGTCGTCGAGGCGCCGGACGAGAAGACCGTCGCGCGGGTCTCGCTCGAGCTCGGCTCCCGGGGCACCGCGCAGTACACGACGATGCCGGCGATCCCGATCGACGACTTCATCGCCTCGATCTGATGGCCCGCGTCCTCGTCGTCGGCGGCGGGGGCCGCGAGCACGCGATCGTGCGGGCGCTGGCCCGCTCGCCCCAGGCGCCGGAGCTCCTGTGCGCCCCGGGCAACCCGGGCATCGCCGCCGAGGCCCGGATCCTCGAGATCGGGGCGGGGGAGGTCGATGCCCTCGTCGCCGCGGCCCGCGACGAGCGGGCCGACCTCGTCGTCGTCGGCCCCGAGGCGCCGCTCGTCGCCGGGATCGCGGACGCGCTCGCCGAGGCTGGCGTGCGGTGCTTCGGCCCGTCGGCGGCCGCCGCCCGGCTCGAAGGCTCCAAGGCGCACGCGAAGGCGGTCATGGACGCCGCCGGCGTCCCCACGGGCGCGCATGAGATCGTCAGCAGCGTCGACGCCGGCCTCGCCGCGATCGCCGGGCGCTATCCGGCGGTGATCAAGGCCGACGGGCTCGCGGCCGGCAAGGGGGTCGTGATCGCCGCCGACGAGGCCGAGGCGACCGCCGCACTGGCGGCCATGATCGTCGAGCGGCGCTTCGGCGAGACCGACGTCCTCGTCGAGGAGTTCCTCGACGGCGAGGAGCTCTCCCTTCTGGCGCTCTGCGACGGCGAGCGGGCCGTGCCGATGGCGCCCGCGCAGGACTACAAGCGGATCGGCGAGGGCGACACCGGGCCCAACACCGGCGGCATGGGGTCGTACTCCCCGGTGCCCGGGATCGGCCCCGAGCAGGCTGCCGCGCTGGCGGCCACGGTCCACCAGCCCGTGGTCGACCTCCTGCGCGAGCGCGGCACGCCGTTTCACGGCGTGCTCTACGCCGGGCTGATGCTCACGGCGGCGGGCCCGAAGGTCCTCGAGTTCAACGTGCGCTTCGGCGACCCGGAGACGCAGGCCGTGCTCCCGCGGCTGCGCTCGGACCTCTTGGCGGTGCTCGATGCGGCTGCGCGGCCGGGCGGCCTGGCCGGCGTCGCGCTGGACTGGGACCCGCGCTGCGCCGTGACCCTCGTGCTCGCCAGCGCCGGCTATCCGGCGACGTCGTCGTCGGGCGACGTGATCCGCGGCCTGGACCGGGTGCCGGCCGGCGCCGAGGTCACCCACGCCGGCACGGCCCGGGCCGGGGCGGACATCGTCACGGCTGGCGGGCGCGTGCTCAACGTCACTGCGCTGGGCGACGGGCCGGGTGCCGCCCGGGCCGCGGCGTATGCTGCCGCCGACGTGATCGACTTCGACGGCAAGCAGCTGCGCCGGGACATCGCACTGCGCGCGCAGGAGCGGACGGCGTGACCGAGGGCGCCGCCGAGCCGCCGCTGGCCGATGTCGAGACCGAGGTCGAGTCCGAGCTCGACGGCCTCGAGGTCGACGCGCCGCAGGTCGGCATCGTCATGGGCTCCAAGAGCGACATGGGCGAGATGGACAAGGCGGCCGCTGAGCTCACCGAGCGCGGGATCTCCTACGAGGTGCGGGTGATGTCGGCCCACCGCGAGCCCGATGTCGTCGCCGACTACGCGAAGAACGCCCACCTGCGCGGGCTCAAGGTGATCATCGCGGGCGCCGGCCTGTCGGCCGCGCTGCCCGGCGTGGTCGCGGCGCACACCGACCTCCCGGTCGTCGGCGTGCCGCTCACGAGCCGGCTCTCCGCCGCGGGGGGCCTCGACGCGCTCCTGTCGATCGCCCAGATGCCGCCCGGCGTCCCGGTCGCCTGCGTGGGGCTGAACAACGCGCGCAACGCCGCCGTGCTCGCGGCGCGGATCCTGGCCGCCTGAGCGCCACGGGCCCTGTCGGGCCCACCCGCGATACTGGGCAGGATGATCGAGCGCTACACGCGGGCGGAGATGGGCGCGATCTGGACCGACGAGGCCCGGATGGAGGCCTGGCGGCAGGTCGAGGTCGCGGCGGCCGAGGCGCTCGAGGAGGGGCCGACTCCGGAGGAGCTCGCGGCGATCCGCGCGGCAACGTTCACCGTGGCCGCGGTCCAGGAGCGCGAGCGGGTCACCGATCACGACATGGCGGCGTTCGTCGACGTCCTGGCGGAGTCGGCCGGCCCCGCCGGCCGCTGGATCCACTTCGGGCTGACTTCCAGCGACGTGCTCGACACCGCGCTGGCCCTTCAGCTCCGCTCCGCGGGCGAGCTGCTCGTCCCCGCGGCCCGCGAGGTCACGCAGGCGCTCGCCGACCGGGCCCGGGAGCACCGCGACACGCTCTGCGTCGGGCGCACGCACGGCGTGCACGCCGAGCCGACGACCTTCGGCATCAAGCTCGCCGGCTTCGCCTTCGAGGCCGACCGCAACGCGGCGCGCCTGGAGCGCGCCTTCGCGCAGGCCGCCGTCGGCGCGATCTCCGGCGCCGTCGGGACCTACGCGGCGAACGGGCCCGCCTTCGAGGAGCGGGTGCTCGCGCCTCTGGGCCTGGAGCGCGAGCCGGTCTCCACGCAGGTCGTCGCCCGCGACCGCCACGCCGAGCTGCTGCAGGCGATCGCGCTGGCCGGGGCGGGGCTCGAGCGGTTCGCGACGGAGGTCCGCCACCTCCAGCGCACCGAGGTCCGCGAGGTCGAGGAGCCGTTCCGGGCCGGGCAGAAGGGCTCGAGCGCGATGCCGCACAAGCGCAACCCGATCACCACCGAGCGGATCGCCGGCCTCGCCCGCGTCCTGCGCGGCAACGCCCAGGCGGCGGTGGAGAACGTGGCCCTGTGGCACGAGCGCGACATCTCGCACTCGAGCGTCGAGCGCGTGATCCTCCCGGACTCGACGATCCTGCTCGACTACCTCCAGTACCTCGCCCTGCGGGTGATCCGCGGCATGGTCGTGCACGCCGACCGCATGCTCCTGAACCTCGAGGCCACGTCGGGGGCGCTGTTCTCGCAGCGCGCGCTGCTCGCCCTCGTGGCCGGGGGAATGGAGCGAGACGCCGCCTACCGGATCGTCCAGGCCAGCGCGCAGGAGGCCTGGGACACCGGCACGCCGCTGCGCACGCTGCTCGCCGAGCAGGAGGCCGCCGCCGGCCTCGACGTCGACGCGATCTTCGACGACCGCTGGCACGTGCGGTTCGGCGACGAGATCTTCGCCCGGCTCGACGCGCTCGCCCCGCCCGGCTGACGTCCGTCCGGTCCGGGCGTCACGGTGCCCCCGTGGCAGCCGACGCCCCCGATCCCGCCGACATCGGCAGCCGGCTCGATGCAGCCGCCGCGCGCTTGCGGGCCAGCGCCGCCGATGCGGCGCCGGGCCCGGACCCGATCGCCGACGCGCTGGCCGCGCTGGAGTCGGCGCGCGCTGAGGTGCAGGCGGCCCGCACCCGGCTGGCCGCCGTGGCGCCCGAGCGCCGCGAGCCGGCCTGACGCCGGGGCGCACGCGGGCGGGTACCCTGGCGGGGTGGCCGCGTCACGGACGATCTGGCACTGCAGCGCCCGCGGGGCCGTGGCCGCGGCCCTCGCCGCGGCCCTCGCGCCCGCCGCCCAGGCGGCCCCGCCGCCGCGGGCCGGACGGCCGGCGCCCCCGCCGCTGCTCCTGCCGGCCCCCGCCGCCGCAGCCGGATCCGCGGGAACGTGGATCGTGGGCGGCCGCCCGGGCGCCGGCACCGCGGCGCTTGCGGCGCGCTTCGACGCGACGCCGCTGCTCGACGGCGCCGGCGTCTACGCGGTCCGCCCGGGCCAGGCCCGCGCCTTCGCCGCGGCGCTCCGGGCCGCCGGGCGCCTGACCTTCGCCGAACCGGACGCCCGCGGCGCGCGCACGCGGACGGCGGCGCCGCCGAACCCGTGGCGGGCGTTCCCAGCCAGCGCGCTGTCGCCGGCCGATCCGCTGACCGGGCGCCAGTGGTGGCTGCGCGCCGTCGTGCGCGGCCCCCTCGCCCGGCCCGCGGTGACCGCCGCGAGCCCGGTGCTCGCCGTGCTCGACAGCCAGGTCGACGGGCGCCATCCCGACATCAGGGGGTCGAACATCCGCCGCGATCGCCCGAGCGTGCTCGACGAGGAGCACGGCACCGCCGTCACCACCGCCGCCGCCGCACCCGACAACGGCGTCGGCATCGTCGGGATCTGGCCCGGGATGCGCGTCTCGCTCCACACCCAGCCCCTCACGACCGCCGGGATCGTCTCGGCGTTCAACGCGATGATCCGCGAGCACGCCGCCGTGGCCAACCTCAGCTACGGCGGCGGCGACAGCTTCGCCGAGCGGGTGGCGCAGAACCGCGCCTTCGCCGCCGGAACGCTGCTCGTGGCCGCCGCCGGCAACGAGTTCGAAGAGGGCAATCCGGTCGAGCACCCCGCCGGCGATCCGCACGTTCTCACGGCCGCCGCCGTGGACCGGACCCTGAAGTCCTCCTACTTCTCGAACGAGAACGACGGGATCGACCTCTCGGCGCCGGGGGAAGGCGTCCTGCTCGGCGTCCCGCGCGCCTTCGACACCGAGGACGGGCGCCGCGACGGATACACGGAACTCGACGGCACGAGCTTCGCCTCCCCGATCATCGCCGCCGCGGCCACGTGGGTGCGGGCGGCCCGCCCGTCCCTCACCACGTCGCAGCTCTTCGACGTCGTCCGCTACTCGGCCCGCGACCTCGGGCCCAAGGGCTGGGAGCCGCGCTACGGCTACGGCCTGCTCGACGTGCGGGCGGCGCTCGCCGAAAAGGCCCCGCCGCCGGATCCGGGCGAGCCCAACGACGACGTGAGCTGGGTCGACGGCACCTACATCGCGGCCGCCGCGCCGGTGTGGACCCCGGGCGCCGCGCCGGTGTCCTTCGCGGCCAGCCTCGACCAGTGGGAGGACCCGGCCGACGTCTACCGCGTCGTCGTGCCGCCGGGCGGCCAGGTGACCGTCACCGCAAAGAGCAGCAGCGGCGACGCGGACCTCCAGCTCTACGCGTCGGGCGCCAAGACGATCTACAAGAACGCCGGCCTGCTGGGGACCTCCAAGCGGCGGGGGTCCGCCGCCGACACGCTCACCTTCCGCAACACCGGGGCGGCGCCGCGCACCATCCTCGCGGCGGCCTACATCGACTCCGGCGTGGAGCAGCTCGACGCGAACTACACGCTGTCGGTGCGGGGCGGCTGAGCGCCCCGGCGGGCCGGGGCGCGCGCCGGGCGCGTTGCTAGCATCGCCGCCGTGCCCTCCGTCGCCGATCTTCCCCTCGTCCAGTCCGGGAAGGTCCGGGAGATCTACGACCTGGGCGACCGGCTGCTCATGGTCGCCTCGGACCGCATCTCGACCTACGACGTCGTGCATCCGACGCCGATCCCCGACAAGGGCGCCGTCCTCACCGGGCTGTCGGTGTTCTGGTTCGGACGCACCGGCGAGATCGTCCCGAACCACCTGATCTCGGCCACCGAGGATGTGCCGGCCGAGGTGCGCGGGCGGGCGCTCGCGGTCCGGAAGCTGGAGATGCTGCCGGTCGAGTGCGTGGTGCGCGGCTACATCACCGGCTCGGGCTGGAAGGAGTACCAGGCCGCCGGGGAGGTGTGCGGGATCCCGCTGCCCGCCGGCCTCGCGGAGTCCCAGCAGCTGCCCGCGCCGATCTTCACGCCGGCGACGAAGGCGCAGCAGGGCGACCACGACGAGAACGTCTCGTTCGACCGGGCGGCGGAGATCATCGGGGACCGCGCCCTGGCCGAGCGGCTGCGCGACGTGTCGATCGCGCTCTACGAGGCCGGCGCCGAGCACGCGCGCTCAAGGGGGATCATCCTGGCCGACACGAAGTTCGAGTTCGGGCTCGACGCCGACGGCACGCTCACCCTCGGCGACGAGGTGCTCACGCCGGACTCCTCGCGCTTCTGGCCCGCCGACCGCTACGAGGTGGGGCGCGGCCAGCCGAGCTTCGACAAGCAGTTCGTGCGCGACTGGGCCTCGTCCACCGGCTGGGACCGCACGCCGCCGGCGCCGGCCATCCCGGACGAGGTCGTCGGCCAGACGAGCGAGAAGTACCGCCAGGCCTACGAGCTGATCGCCGGCGAGCCCTTCGCCGCCTGGCAGCAGCGGACGGCCCCGGCGTGAGAGCCCGGATCCTGGTGCGGCCCAAGGCGGGCATCCTGGACCCCCAGGGCCAGGCGGTCGAGCGGGCGCTGCCCGCGCTCGGCTTCGCGGGCGTGGCGAACGTCCACGTCGGCCGCCTGATCGAGCTCGACGTCGAGGACCCGGCGCAGCTGCCGGCCATGTGCGAGCGGCTGCTGGCGAACCCCCTCATCGAGGACTACGAGATCGTCGGCGCCGACGGCGCGGCCGGCCCCGCGGCGCCGTGACGATCGGCGTCATCCGGTTCCCCGGCTCCTGTGACGAGGTCGACGCCGTGCTCGCGGCCCGGCGCGTCGGCGACGCCGAGCTGCTCTGGCACGGCGACCGCGACCTGCACGGCGTCGACGCGGTGATCGTGCCGGGCGGCTTCTCCTACGGCGACTACCTCCGGGCCGGCGCGATCGCCCGCTTCTCCCCGATCATGGAGTCGGTGGCCGCGTTCGCCGCGGAGGGCGGGCCGGTCTTCGGGATCTGCAACGGGTTCCAGGTGCTCTGCGAGGCCGGCCTGCTGCCGGGAGCGCTGCTGCCCAACGCGGGCCGGCGCTTCCTCTGCCGCCAGGTGAGCCTCGTCGTGGAGAACACGGCCTCGGCCTGGTCGGGCGCGGCGATCGCGGGCGAGCGGCTCTCGATCCCGGTCAAGCACGCCGACGGCCGCTACTTCGCCCCCGAGGCCGATCTCGACGCGCTCGAGGCGGCGGGGCAGGTGCTGGTCCGCTACGCCCCGGGCGAGAACCCCAACGGCTCGGCGCGCGACATCGCCGGGGTCGTGAACGCGGCGGGCAACGTCGCCGGCCTCATGCCGCATCCCGAGCACGCGGTCGACCCGCTCACCGGCTCCGAGGACGGGCTGCGGTTCTTCGCCTCGGTGCGCGACCACCTCTCCGCCGTTGCCGCCTGACGCCGCCGCCCCCCCGACGCACCGCGAACTCGGCCTCACCGACGCCGAGTACGGGCTGATCTGCGACAAGCTCGGGCGCGAGCCCAACGGCGTCGAGCTGGCGATGTTCTCCCTGCTGTGGAGCGAGCACTGCGCCTACAAGCACTCCAAGAAGCTGCTGCGCCGCCTGCCCACCGAGGGGCCGCGGGTCGTCATGGGGCCGGGTGAGAACGCCGGGGCCGTCGACGTCGGCGGCGGGCTGGCCGTCGCCTTCAAGGTCGAATCCCACAACCACCCGAGCGCCGTCGAGCCGTTCCAAGGCGCGGCCACGGGCGTCGGCGGGATCCTCCGCGACGTGTTCGCCGTCGGCGCCCGCCCGATCGCGGTGCTCGACTCGCTGCGGTTCGGCGAGCTCGAGGGCCCGGGCGCCGGGCGCACGCGCTACCTGCTGGACCGCGCCGTGGCCGGGATCGGCCACTACGGCAACTCCATCGGCGTCCCGACGGTCGGCGGCGAGGTCTACTTCGAAGGGCCCTATGCCCAGAACTGCCTGGTCAACGCGATGTGCCTGGGCCTGGCCGAGTCCGACCGGCTCATCCGCTCGGCGGCGGCGGGGCCCGGCAACGTGCTCGTCCTGTTCGGTGCGCGCACCGGTCGCGACGGGATCGGCGGCGCCTCGGTGCTGGCGAGCGCCGAGCTCGACGAGGCCGACGAGGCCAAGCGGCCGTCGGTGCAGATCGGCGACCCGTTCGAGGAGAGCCGGCTGCTCGAGTGCTCGCTCGAGCTGCTCGACGCCGGACTGCTCGTCTCGCTCCAGGACCTCGGCGCCGCGGGCCTGACCTCGTCGGCCTCGGAGATGGCCAGCAAGGGCGGGGTCGGGGTCGACCTCGACGTGGCGGCCGTGCCGCTGCGGGAGGCCGACATGGAGCCGTTCGAGGTGATGGTGTCCGAGTCCCAGGAGCGGATGCTCTGCGTCGTGGAGCCAGCCCGGGTCGACGCCGTGCTCGAGGTCTGCGCGAAGTGGGAGGTGCTGGCGACCCCGATCGGCGCCGTCACCGACACCGGCCGGTTCCGGGTGCTGAAGAACGGCCGGACCGTCGGCGACGTCCCGGTCGCGGCGCTCGTGGACGACTGCCCGCTCTACGACCTGGCGCCCGCGCCGCCGGCGGCGCCGCTCTACCCGGCGCCGCCGCGCACGCTGGAGTCCGATGCCGACGCGGGCGCGGTGCTGCTCGCCCTGCTCGGCTCGCCCAACCTCGCCTCGCGCCGCCCGCTGTTCGAGCAGTACGACTCGATCGTCCAGTCGCGGACGGTCCGCCGGCCCGAGCAGGCCGACGCCGCCGTGCTGCTCCTCCCCGGCGGCGGGGCGCTCGCGGTCTCGATCGACGGAAACGGCCGGCGGGTGGCCTGCGACCCGTACGCCGGCGCCGCCGAAGCCGTGGCCGAGTGCGCCGCCAACCTCGCCTGCGTCGGGGCCGAGCCGCTTGGCCTGACGAACTGCCTGAACTTCGGCAACCCGGAGAAGCCGCACATCGCCTGGCAGCTCAGCCAGGCCGTCGAGGGGCTCGCCGACGCCTGCACCGCCTTCGGCGCGCCGGTCGTCGGCGGAAACGTCTCCCTTTACAACGAGGGCCCCGAGGGCCCGATCTATCCGACGCCGGTCGTGGGCATCGTCGGCGAGCTGCCTGACGCGGCTGCCGCCGGCCGGATGGGCTTCCGGCAGGCCGGCCACGCCATCGCGCTGTGCGGCCCGTTCGTCCCGCACCTGCCCGGCTCCGAGCTGGCCAAGCTGCGCGGGGACGAGCTGCCCGACGGCCTGCCCGCCCCCGACCTCGGCGCCCTCGCCCGGGCGGCCGCGGCCGTTCGGGAGGCCGTGCGGGCCGGGGCGGTCGCCAGCGCCCACGACGTCGCCGGAGGCGGCGTCGCGGTGGCGATCGCCGAGTCCTGCCTCGCCGGCGAGCTCGGCGCGGCGGTCGACGTCGGGCCGTCCGACGAGGGCCCGCTGCGCTGGCTGTTCGGCGAAGGCCCCGGCGGCTACGTGCTCTCGGGCGAGCGCGCCGCGCTCGAAGCCTTGGCCTCCGAGGACCTCGAGGTGTTCGTTTGCGGCGAGGTGGGCGGCGACCGCATCGCGATCGCCTGCGGCGTCCCCGCCGCCGACGTCTCCCTCGCCGACGCGCAGGCCGCCTTCGCCGGCGGCCTGGCCGGGGCGTTCGCCTGACCGCGATCATCCCGCTCGTTGCGCCCGATGCCCCGCCGGGGCCGACGGTCGCCGGTGCTAGGCTGACCTCCCACGGGCCGCCGCCCCGGCGCGGCGCTCGCGGGCGTTACCCAATGGGCCACGACCTCGATCCCCGCGACGGACCGCGCGACGAGTGCGGCGTCTTCGGCGTCTACGCGCCTGAGCACGACGTCCACACCCTCGCGTATTTCGCGCTGTACGCGCTTCAGCACCGCGGGCAGGAGTCCGCGGGCATCGCGAGCGTCCAGAACGGCCACATCATGACCGTGCGCGACCTCGGCCTCGTGAGCCAGGTCTTCGACCAGCAGAAGCTCAACGCGCTGAAGGGCGACATGGCGATCGGCCACGTGCGCTACTCCACCACGGGCTCGAGCGCGTGGGAGAACGCCCAGCCGGTCCACCGCTCCGACCGCCGCGAGCTGGCCCTCGCCCACAACGGCAACCTGATCAACGCCGTCGAGCTGCACGCCGAGCTGCGCGAGCGCGGCGTGTCGTTCCGCTCGACGTCGGATTCGGAGATCATCGCCGCGCTGCTCTCGACCCACGAGGCCGAGCGGATCGAGGACGCGGTCGCCGACGTCCTGCCTCGCCTGCAAGGCGCCTTCTCGACCGTCGTGATGACGCGCGAGGGTGTCGTCGCCTTCCGCGATCCCGCCGGCCTGCGCCCGCTGTCGCTCGGGCGCCTCGGCGACCGGTTCTGCGTCGCCAGCGAGACGTGCGCCTTCGACCTCATCGGCGCGACCCACGTCCGCGACGTCCAGCCCGGCGAGCTCGTGTCGATGACCGAGGGCGGCCTGGAGCAGAAGACCGTCGTGCGCTCCGAGCGCCGCGCCTTCTGCATCTTCGAGCACATCTACTTCGCCCGTCCCGACTCCCGGCTGGAGGGCAACCGCACCCAGGTCTCGCGCCGCAAGATGGGCGAGATCCTCTGGCGCGAGGCGCCGATCGACGCCGACGTGATCATCCCCGTGCCGGACTCCGGCAACCCGGCGGCCGCGGGCTACTCGCGCGCCTCGGGGATCCCCCGCGACGACGGTCTGATCAAGAACCGCTACATCGCCCGGACGTTCATCCAGCCGGGCCAGGAGCTGCGCAAGCACGGCCTGCGGCTGAAGTTCAACCCGATGCCCGAGGTGGTCGGCGGCAAGCGGATCGTCGTCGTGGACGACTCGATCGTCCGCGGCAACACCACCCGCCAGATCGTGCAGATGCTCCGCGACGCCGGGGCTTCTCAGGTCCACATGCGGATCTCGGCCCCGCCGATCCGCCACCCCTGCCACTACGGCATCGACATGTCGACCAGCGAGGAGATGGTCGCCCACGGGCGCACCGTCGAAGAGATCGCCGCCGAGCTCGGCTGCGACTCGCTGGCCTACCTCTCGCTCGAAGGGGTCTACGAGGCGATCCGCTCGACCCGCTCGACCCACTGCGATGCGTGCTTCACCGGCGAATACCCGCTCGACGGCACCGCGACCGCGAACGGGAAGTTCGCGCTCGAGCAGGACCTGCCGCTCGTGCGGGCCTAGCCGGACCCGCCGCGCGGCGCCTACGTCTGCGTCTTGCGCTTCGTGAGCCGGTCCGCTGCCGCGCGGTCGTTGCCGAGCGTGCTCTCGCCGCGGGCCTGGGTGGCCGAGTCGTAGGGGTTGCCGTAGGGGCGCTGGTTGATCGCGCTGCCGGTGCGGGAGAAGAGGCCGAAGACGATCCCGACGAGCAGCACGACGATGACAATCGCGAAGATCCAGGCGCCGCCGGCGAAGGCGAGGGGGGTGACCATCGTGTCTGCGCTCCGTGGGTTCGGGGTGGACGGTGTCTTCTCCGAGGGTCCCGCGCAGCCGGCCGCCCCGCTGTGACATGACCCACACGGGCCGCGCACGGGGGCGCCCGTCCCGCCGCGTGCGCCGCTACGGTGGGCTGTCGTGGATCTCGATGCCGCCCTGCGCGAGCACTTCGGCTTCCCGGCCTTCCGCCCCGGCCAGCGCGAGGCATGCGCTGCCGCGCTCGCCGGCCGCGACGTGCTCGTCGTCATGCCCACCGGCGCGGGCAAGTCGCTGTGCTACCAGTTGCCCGCGCTCGTCCGGGACGACCTGACGATCGTCGTCTCCCCGCTGGTCTCGCTGATGGCCGACCAGGTCGGGGCGCTGGAGCGGGCGGCGCCCGGTCGGGCCGCGCTCGTCAACGCCCAGCAGGACCTCGACGCCAACCGCGACGCCATCGACCGCGCCGTGTCCGGGGAGCTGCGCCTGCTCTACGTGGCCCCGGAGCGGTTCGCCTCGCCGGGCTTCGTGGAGCGGATCTCGCACGCCAGGCTCGGGCTGTTCGTCGTCGACGAGGCCCACTGCGTCTCGCAGTGGGGCCACGACTTCCGCCCCGACTACTTCCGGCTGGGCGACGCTGCCCGCTACCTCGGCGCCGAGGCGATCGTCGCCTCGACCGCCACGGCGACGCCCCAGGTTGCCGCCGACGTCGCGGTGCGCCTGGGCCTGCGCGACCCGGTCCAGGTCAGCACCGGGTTCGACCGGCCCGCCCTCTCGTTCGGCGTGATCCCCTGCCGGACCGCCGCCGATCGCGACCAGCGGGTCGCCGCGGCGCTCGCCGAGCCCGGGGCGCTCCCGGCGATCGTGTACGCCGGCACGCGCAAGGCGACCGACGCGCTGGCCCGGGACCTGTCGGCGGCGCTGGGCGTGGAGGCCGTCGCCTACCACGCGGGCCTCGGGCGGGAGGAGCGGGCCGGCGCCCAGCGGCGGTTCATGGACGGCGAGGTGCCGCTGGTGGTCGCCACGAACGCCTTCGGGATGGGCGTGGACAAGGCCGACGTGCGCACGGTCTGCCACGCGGCGGTCCCCGGGTCCCTCGAGGCCTACTACCAGGAGGCCGGGCGCGCGGGCCGCGACGGCCAGCCCGCCCGGGCGCTGCTCTTCTCCCAGCCCAAGGACAAGGGGCTGCACGTCTTCTTCATCGAGCGGGCGGCGGTGGACGACGCCGCGTTCGCCCAGGTCGCCCGCGCGCTGGAGCGCCACGCCGACGCCGGCGGCCGCTACGACCTCGATGTCCGCGCGCTCACGGGGGTCGTCGGCGGGGAGGAGGACGCCGCGCGCGCGGTCATCGGCTACCTGGCCCGGGCCGGCGTCGTGCGCCCGTCGCCGTCCCCGGTGGACCGCGTCGCCGGCCGGCTGACCGGGCCCTGCGACGGCCGGGCGATCGCGGCCTGCCGCACCGCGGCCCGCGACGTCGAGCGCGCGCGCTGGAAGCAGTACCGGACGATGTGGGCCTACGTGGAGCAGCCGGCCTGCCGGCGCCGGGCGATCCTCCGGCACTTCGGCGACCCCGCCGAGCCGGCCCCGACGGTCCCGTGCTGCGACGTCTGCGACCCGTCGGTGCTGCCGGCCGAGCCGCCGGAGCGGGCGGCGGCGCCGGGCCGCGGCCGCGCGGGCCGATCGGGCGCCGGACGGTCGCGGGGCGGACGCGGCGCCGGGCCGCGGACGGTGCAGCTCGATCCCGGCGAGCTGGACGCCGCGATCCTCGAGGTGGTGGCGTCGGCGCGGCCCGGGGTCGGTCGCACGCGGGCGGTGGAGATCCTGCGCGGCGGCCGTTCGAAGGTCATCGCCGAGCACAGCTACGACGGCCTGCCGCCCTACGGCGCCTTCGCGCACCTGACCCGCGAGGAGGTGCTCGGCCGGGTGGACGAGCTCCTCGACGAGGGCGCCCTGCGGTCGACTGGCGGCCGGTTCCCCAAGCTCACCGCGGCATGAGCTCGCGCCGGCGGGTCGGGGTGCTGGCCTCGGGCTCGGGCACGAACCTGCAGGCGATCCTCGACACCGTCCACGGCCGCGACGGGATCGAGGTTGTGGCGGTCGCCTCGGACAAGCCCGACGCCTACGCGCTGGAGCGGGCCCGGGCCGCCGGCGTGCCGGCCGCGGTCTTCCCGATCGCGCCGTCGGCCGACGACCGCACCGCCCGGGACCAGCGGATCGCGGCCTGGCTGCACGAGCGCGGCGCGGGCCTGGTCGTCCTGGCCGGCTACATGCAGCTGCTGGCGCCGGAGTTCCTGCGGAAGTTCCCGGATGCCGTGATCAACGTGCACCCGGCCCTGCTGCCGGCCTTCCCCGGCCTGCATGCCGTCGAGCAGGCGCTGGCCTACGGGGTGAAGGTCTTCGGCGTCACCGTGCACTTCGTCGACGAGGGAGTCGACAGCGGCGCGGTCATCCTCCAGCGCGCGATCGACCTGCCGGAGGCGCGGACGCCCGAGGAGGTGATGGCGGCGCTGCGGCCGCTGGAGCACGCGCTGCTGCCCGAGGCGGTGCGCCTGGTCGCGGCGGGCGCCGCGCGGCCCGACGCAGCCAATCCGCGCCGGATCCTGCTCGGCTGACCGCGCGTGAAGGATCGTGGGGCTCAGGGCCCCCAGGATGCTTCAGGGACCGCTGAGCAGGGGCGCGTCAGCCGGCCGCGGCGGCCAGCGCGGACACCCGCCCGTGCAGCCACGCGGTGGCCAGCTCGTGCTCGGGCTTCATGAGGACGCTGCGCAGCACGCTGGCGCCGTCGGCGTCGCGGGCGAGGCCGGGCCGGGCCGCGGCGAGGGCGTCGGCGTCGACCTGCAGGAGGCTGAGGAACACCGGATCGTCCGCGGCCATCCCCGCCTCGAGCACGGCGCGCGACGCCGCGTCGACGGCGCTGGCCGCCGCGCGGTCGGGGAAGTAGGTGACGATGTCCAGCGGCGGCGCTTGGAGCAGCACGAGCGCGTCGCCGTCGCGCACGCGGCCGGCGAAGTCGCGGGCCGCGCGCAGCGACGCCGCAAGGATCGGCCCGAGGCCCCGCTCGGCCTCGAGCGGCAGGAGCTGCAGCGTGAACCACAGCGCCGCGGCGCTGGCCCCGGGGCGCGAGCACTCCAGCGCGATCTCACCGAGGTGCAGGTCGTCGGAGGTGAAGTAGGTGTAAGGCGAGTCGTGCTGGTAGAAGCGGCTGAGGTCGGGGTCGCCGAGGAGGATCGCGCCGCAGCCGTAGGGCTGCAGGCCGTGCTTGTGGGGGTCGATCACCACCGAGTCGCAGGCGCCGACCGCGGAGAGGTCCGCGGGGACGAGCGGGTCCCCGCCCCGCGCCAGCAGCGTGAAGAACCCGCCGTAGGCGGCATCGACGTGCAGGCGCACGCCGTAGCGGTCGCGCAGGCCCAGGGCGTCGCGGATCGGGTCGACCGCGCCGGTGCCGGTGGTGCCCGCCGTGAGGACCACCGTTCCCACCTCGCCGGTCTTCAGCTGCGCCTCCAGCGCATCGAGGTCCATCCGCCCCGCCGCGTCGCAGGGGATCGCCCGGGACTCGATCCCGAGCACGTGGCACATGCGGGCATGGGTGTAGTGGCTCTGGGCGCTGTGGGCGACCGCGGTGCCGGGCCGCAGCTGGCGGGCCACGAACAGCGCCTCGAGGTTGGCGACCGTGCCGCCGCCGGTCAGGTGGCCGATCCCGTCGTCCGGGAGGCCGAGCATTGCGGCGATCTGCGTGACCGCCTCACGCTCCATCCACGTCGTCGCGGGCCCGCCGTCCAGCGAGTGGTTGTTCGTGTTCACCAGCATCCCGGCGAGGTAGCCGGCCACCGCCGCCGGATGGGGCGGCTTGAGCATCTGGCCGGCGAAGCGCGGGTGGAAGAACGGGTAGTTCGTGTCCATCCGCTGTGCGAACGCCGACAGCGCCGCGTCGAGCGCCGCCGGGTCGAGCGCGGTCGACGGGTGGGCGGCGTAGGGGCCGAAGCGGTCCTCCCAGTCGGCGACGAGGCGCATCGCCGCGGGCACGAGGGCCTCGATCTGGGCGCGCCGGCTGTCGAGCGGCCCGGCGGCGAAGTCATCCCGGTCAGACATGGCGACACGGTATCCCGCAGCTCACGGCGGCGCCCGGCACGGGCGCGCCCGTCCAGGCCAGCCCGCCGCGCCCGGTCGCGCCGGATATGCTCGCCGGGATGAGCGAGGAGAACGCGGCCACCGAGCCAGTCGCGCCGGGTGCGGTGCGGGTGCGCCGGGCCCTCATCTCCGTCTCCGACAAGCGCGGCGTCGTCGACTTCGCCCGCAGCCTGGAGCGGATGGGCATCGAGATCGTCTCGACCGGCGGCACGGCACAGGAGCTCGCGAACGCCGGCGTCGCCTCGCGGCCGGTCAGCGAGCTCACGGGCTTCCCGGAGATCATGGGCGGGCGGGTCAAGACGCTGCACCCCAAGCTCCACGCCGGCCTGCTGGCCCGCCGCGACGACCCGGATCACCTGCGCGAGGCCGCCGAGCACGGTGTCGAGTTCGTCGACCTCGTGTGCGTGAACCTCTACCCGTTCGAGGCGGTCGCCGCCCGGCGCGGCGTGCCGGAGGAGGAGGTCCTCGAGAACATCGACATCGGCGGCCCGACGATGGTCCGCGCCGCCGCCAAGAACCACCCGTTCGTCGCCGTCGTCGTCGAGGCCGAAAGCTACGACGCCGTGCTCGAGGAGCTCGAGGAGAACGACGGCCGGATCTCGCTGCAGACGCGCGAGAGCCTGGCGGCGCAGGCCTTTGCGGCAGTCGCCCGCTACGACACGGCGATCGCCCGCTGGTTCGCCGAGCGCGGCGACGACTTCCCGGACCTCTACGTGCGGGCCTTCGAGAAGGTCATCGACCTGCCCTACGGCGAGAACCCGCACCAGCGCGCCGCCTTCTACAGCGAGATCGGCGCCCGCACGCACGTGCTCTCGATGGTCCGCCAGGTCCAGGGCAAGCCGCTGTCCTTCAACAACCTGCTCGACCTCGACAGCGCCCGCAGCCTCGTGCGGGAGTTCAAGGTCCCCGCCTGCGTGATCGTCAAGCACAACAACCCCTGCGGCGTCGCGCTGGGCGACAGCGGGCTCGAGGCCTACCAGCGCGCCTTCGCCGCCGACCCGCAGAGCGCCTTCGGCGGCGTGATCGTGCTGAACCAGCGCGTCGACGCCGAGCTGGCCGAGGCGATCCTCAGCCAGTTCGCCGAGGTGGTCTTCGCTCCCGGCTACGACGCGGATGCGCTCGAGCGCTTCGAGGCCAAGGCGTCGATGCGCATCCTGGAGGACGGGGAGCGCCGCGGCGTGCCCGTCGTCGAGCCGAACCTCAAGCAGGTCGTCGGCGGCGTGCTCGTGCAGGACCGCGACATCGACTTCGAGGACCGGGCGACGATGGAGGTGGTGACCCAGCGCCGCCCGACCGAGGCCGAGTGGAGCAACCTGCTCTTCGCCTGGAAGGTCTGCAAGCACGTGCGCTCCAACGCGATCGTCCTGACGCAGAATCTCGCCACGGTCGGGATCGGCGCCGGGCAGATGAGCCGCGTCGACGCCGTCCGGCTCGCGGTCGAGAAGGCCGCCGTCGAGGACCTCACCGGCTCGGTGCTCGCCTCCGACGCCTTCTTCCCGTTCGCCGACGGCCCGCAGCTCGCGGTGGAGGCCGGCGTGACGGCGATCATCCAGCCCGGCGGGTCGGTGCGCGACCACGAGGTCGTCGAGGCCGCCGACGCCGCCGGCCTGGCCATGGTGTTCACGCAGCGCCGGCACTTCCGCCACTGATGGACATCCAGCGGATCTCGTCGGGCGTTCCCTTCGAGGACACCGTGGCCTACTCCCGGGCCGTGCGCGTCGGGGACACCGTGCTGGTCAGCGGCACGACCGCGGCGACGCCCGACGGCGCGATCGCCGGCGGCGGGGACGCCTACCTGCAGGCCAAAGCGGCGCTCGAGACGATCGCCGCCGCGCTGTCCGCAGCGGGCGCGTCGCTCGACGACGTCGTCCAGACCCGGATGTACGTGACGGAGATCTCCCGCTGGGAGGAGGTCGGCCGGGCCCACGCCGAGGCCTTCGCTGCGGCACGGCCGGTCACCACCATGGTCGAGGTGTCCAGCCTCGTCGATCCCCGGATGCTCGTGGAGATCGAGGCCGTGGCGGTCGTGCGGCGCCCCGCCGGGTAGGGCGCGCCTGCGCCCCGTCCGGGGGAGGTCGGTACCGTGTGGGGGCTGGCGCTCCCTCTGCCGCTGCGCGCCAGCGCCCGATTCGCATGCCTGACTCCCCGCCCCGCCAGCGCCGCGTCTCGTCGCACAGCGTCCATCGCCGCCGGCGCCTGATCGCGCTCGTCGTCGCGATCGCCGTGCTCGCGGTGGGGGTCGACGCTGTTCGCGGCGACAGCACGAGCGGGTGGGGCGGAAGCCTCAACACCGGCAACGGCATCCGCGCCGCGATCGAGGTCCCGTGGATCCAGCGGCCCAAGGACGCGTTCGGCCGCGAGGTCGATGTCAACGGCCTTCCCGTGGCCGCCTCCCAGCAGGAGGTCCTCGCCAAGCTGATCAAGACGGGCAAGCCGGTCTTCTGCGCCGGGGGCACGAAGCCCTACATCTCGCTCACATTCGACGACGGCCCGAGCAAGGAGGGCGAGCGCGTCGTGAACCTGTTGCGCGCCGACCGCCAGCGCGCCTCGTTCTTCCTGATCGGCAACAGCGTCACCGAGTTCCCGCAGGAGGTGCCCAAGCGCCTCGAGGCCGGCGACGTGGGCGACCACTCGATGTCGCACCCCGACCTCACGACGCTCGGGCCCGCGGACCGGGCTGCCGAGATCGGGAACGCGCGGAACAAGATCCAGAACGCCAGCGGCGCCGCGGTCACCACCTTCCGGCCCCCGTATGGCGCCCGGGACGACTCCGTCGACGCCGCGATTGCCAAGCAAGGCTTGCTCAGCGTGATGTGGAACGTCGACAGCGAGGACTGGCAGGGGCTCGACCAGGCCACCCTGGAGCAGAAGGTGTTCCCGAACCTCAAGCCCGGCGCGATCATCCTCTTCCACGAGACGAAGGACAACACGGCGCAGTTCCTGCCGGGCCTGCTCAAGGAGATGAAGAAGCGCGGCCTGCGCTCGGTCACGGTGCCCGAGCTGCTCGCGCTGGACCCGCCGTCGGACCAGAAGCTCGCCGAAGGGGACACGGCCTGCGAGGCCAGCATCAACGGCGAGGGCGGCAACGTCCCCGCCGGCTGACCGGGATGCGCCCCCTGGGACTCGAACCCAGACCGCCGGGTTAAAAGCCCGGTACTCTGACCAGTTGAGTTAGAGGCGCGCGGCGATTGTGCCACGCGCCGCTCAGCGGGCCTCCTCGGCCGGCCGCAGCACCAGGATCTCGCCGGGCGCGTGCTCGAGCAGCCAGGCGATGTCAGCGGCGTCGAAGCCGTGGCCGTGGTCGTCGGTCGCGCTGACCACGATCCGTTCGTAGCGCTCGTGCTCGGTGAGCTGGCGCAGGGCGTGGCGCAGCGTGCGCCCGCGCTCGATGCGGCCGTCGCACTCGACGCCGTTGGGCAGGGCGCGCCGCTCGATCGTCTCGAGCATCGGCAGCGCCCGGTCCGCCTCGCCCGGCAGCGCGGCGTCGAGGGGCAGGTCGCGCGGGACGGTGGCGAGGTAGACGGGGACGAGCAGCGAGCCCTCCGCCCGGGCAAGCCGCAAGGCCGCGTCGAGCGCCCGCTTGGAAAGGCTGTTCGCCGTGAACGGGAAGACGATGCGCCGCGAGCGCGGGGTCAGGCGGGATCGGCGGCGGCGCACGAGCAGCCAGGCGGCGACCGCGCCGGCGCCGGCGGCGAGCCCGATGGCGAGCCAGGCCGCCTCGCTCACGGCGCCTCCCCGCGGTCCAGGAGGGAGCGGTCGGCGACGATGCGGACGTCGACGCCCGGGAGCCGGCGGACCAGGCGCATGGCCAGGGGCTCGCCCAGCCGGGCCAGGCCGGAGCGCGGGCGCGGCGCCCCCACCAGGATGTAGGTGGCGCCGCGGTCCTGGGCCACGCGCACCGCAGCCTCGGCGACGTCGTCGCCCTCCTCGATGAGCAGCCGGGCGCCGAGCACCGAGGCGAGCCGGCGCAGCGCCTCGGTCGCCTCGCGCTCCGCGGCGCTCGGCTCGCGCTCGCTCGAGCGCACCCACAGGAGGTCGAGGTCGGCGCCGAGCCGCTGGGCCGAGCGCCACGCGCGGCGCACGACGCGCTGAGAGCGGGGCTCGGGCGTGATGAGGGCCAGCAGGCGCTCGCCGACCGCCTGCTGGGCGGAGGCCCTGACGAGGCGGTCCTCCCGGGTGCCGAGCAGTTCGCGCTCGGCCCGGCCGGCGACCAGGCGCCGCGTCTCGACGTCTTCGGCGACCTGGCGCAGGGCCACCTCGCGCAGCGCGCCGAGGTGCTCGATGCGGAAGAAGTTGTTGAGCGCCGCCTCGATCGGGCGGCCCGGGTAGACCTTGCCGCTGCGCAGCCGCTCGATGAGCGCCTCGGGAGTGAGGTCGATGAGGACGATCTCGTCGGCGCCCTCGAGCACCGAGTCGGGCACGGTCTCGCGCACGCGCGTGCCGGTCAGCTCCGTCACCCGGTCGTTGAGGCTCTCGAGGTGCTGGACGTTGACGGTCGAGTAGACCTCGATTCCCGCCGCGAGCAGGTCGTCGACGTCCTCGTAGCGCTTGGGATGCTCGAGGCCCGGGACGTTCGTGTGGGCCAGCTCGTCGACGAGGCACAGCTCCGGAAGGCGCTGCAGCACCGCCGGCAGGTCCATCTCCTCGAGCTCGCTCCCCCGGTAGTCGATCGTCCGCCGCGGCACGAGCTCGAGCCCCTCGGCCTGGGCGATCGTCTCCGCCCGGCCGTGCTCCTCGAGGTAGCCGATGACCACGTCGCGGCCCGCCTCGGCCTCGGCCTGGCCCTCCTGGAGCATGCGGTAGGTCTTGCCGACGCCGGCCGCCATGCCGAGGAAGACCTTGAAGCGGCCGCGCTGGCCGTTGGCCATCAGGCTCCGAACAGGTTGTGGACCACGAGGTCGACGAGCTTGATGCCGATGAACGGCACGATCAACCCCCCGACGCCGTAGATCAGCAGGTTGCGCCGCAGCAGCGAGGTGGCGCCCGATGGCCGGTAGCGGACGCCGCGGAGCGCCAGCGGGACGAGCAGGGGGATGATGAGCGCGTTGAAGATGATCGCGCTGATGATCGCCGACTGCGGGGTGCCGAGGTTCATGATGTTCAGGTCGTCGAGCGGCCCCGTCGGCTTGCCGGCGACCGCGTAGGTGGCGGCGAAGATCGCCGGGAGGATCGCGAAGTACTTCGCGACGTCGTTGGCGATCGAGAACGTCGTGAGCGCGCCGCGCGTGATCAGCAGCTGCTTGCCCACCTCGACGATCTCGATGAGCTTCGTGGGGTTCGAGTCGAGGTCGACCATGTTGCCCGCCTCGCGGGCGGCCTGCGTGCCGGTGTTCATCGTCACGCCGACGTCGGCCTGGGCGAGCGCGGGCGCGTCGTTCGTGCCGTCGCCGGTCATCGCCACGAGCCGGCCCTCGGCCTGCTCGGCGCGGATGAGCTCGAGCTTCTTCTCCGGGGTCGCCTCGGCGAGGAAGTCGTCCACGCCGGCCTCGTCGGCGATCTTCGCGGCGGTGAGCCGGTTGTCGCCGGTCACCATGACGGTGCGGATGCCCATCGACCGGAGCTGGTCGAAGCGCTCGCGCATCCCCTCCTTCACGACGTCCTTGAGGTAGATCACGCCGAGGACCTGGGAGTCCTGGGCGACGGCGAGCGGCGTCCCGCCCTCGCGGGCCACGCGCTCGATCGCGGGCTGGAGCGCCGCGGGAGCCTGGCCGCCCTCCTCGGTGATCCAGGCGAGGATCGCGTCTCCGGCGCCCTTCCGCAGCCGGTGCCCGCCGTAGTCGACGCCGCTCATGCGGGTCTCGGCGGTGAACGGCACGAACTCGGCGTCGGCCGCTGCGAGCTCGTGCTCGCGGATGCCGTACTGCTTGGCGAGCACGACGATCGAGCGGCCCTCCGGAGTCTCGTCGGCCAGCGAGCTGAGCTGGGCCGCTTCGGCGAGCTGTGCCTCGGCGACGCCCGGCATGGGGATGAACTCCGACGCCTGGCGGTTCCCCAGCGTGATCGTCCCGGTCTTGTCGAGCAGGAGCACGTCGACGTCCCCGGACGCCTCGACGGCCCGCCCGGAGAGGGCGAGGACGTTGCGGCGCACGAGACGGTCCATGCCGGCGATGCCGATGGCGGACAGCAGCGCCCCGATGGTCGTCGGGATGAGGGCGACGAGCAAGGCGATGAGCGTGGCCAGGGAGACGGCCGTGCCCGCGAACGTCGCGAACGGCTGCAACGCCACCACGACGAACAGGAAGATGATGGTGAGGCCGGAGAGGAGGATGCCGAGCGCGATCTCGTTCGGCGTCTTGCGCCGGTCAGCGCCCTCGACGAGGGCGATCATGCGGTCCAGGAAGGACTGGCCCGGCTCCTGCGTGATCTCGACCACGATGCGGTCCGACAGCACCCGGGTGCCGCCGGTCACGGCGCTGCGGTCGCCGCCCGCTTCGCGGATGACCGGGGCGGACTCGCCGGTGATGGCGGATTCGTCCACCGAGGCGATGCCCTCGATGACGGTGCCGTCGCCCGGGATGGTCTCGCCGGCCGCGACGACGACGACGTCGCCGCGCGCCAAGTCGGAGGCCGGCCGCTCCGAGCCGTCCCGCAGGCGGGCCGTCATGTCCGTGCGCATCGAGCGCAAGGCGTCGGCCTGGGCCTTGCCGCGGCCCTCGGCGACCGCCTCGGCGAGGTTGCCGAACACGACGGTGAGCCACAGCCAGAACGCCACGACGAAGGTGAACCACGCGGCCTCGTGGCCGCCGCCCGCGTCGACGCCCAGCACCTGCAGGATCCACAGCGCCGTCGTGAACACGGCGCCGACCTCGACGACGAACATCACGGGGTTGCGCACCATGTCGCGGGGATCGAGCTTGCGCAGGCTGGCCAGCAGCGCCGGCCCGAGGATCGAGGGCTCGAACATGGAGGTGGGCTGGCGGTCGCTCATCGGCGGGCCTCCCGGTCGATCGCGATGTTCAGCTTCAGGACGTTCACGCCGGGCTCGCCCAGGAGGAGCAGCGACCGGCCGTCGGTCGCGTCCGCAATCAGCTGGCGGACCCGGATCAGCGGGATTCCGCGCACTCGGGCCACGCGGTTGGCTTGGATGCCGGCGTTGCGCTTGGAGATGTGGGGGTCGACGTTCGACGCGGAGGTCTGCACCGCGTCGTTCGGGACGTCCCGGCGGCGCAGCCCCGGGGTGAACGGGCGCTCGAGCGCGACGTAGGCGTCGGCGGAGCCGGCGATCGCGTCGCGCAGGTCCCGGCTGTTGGGGCCGAGGTTCGAGAACGCGGTCGCCGCGGGGTTGTTGCCGGTCACCGACGGCCGGGTCTGGAAGTAGCGGGGATCGGGTGCGAAGAGCGGATTCCCGTCGGCGTCGCGCTTCGGCCGGCCGTCGGGGCCGAGGACGGGCTTGGTGAAGTCCTGCCCGAGCAGCCGGGAGCCGACGTCGCGGCCGTCGGCCTGGATGCGGCTGCCGTTGGCGGCGTTCGGGAACACGGCCTGGCCGGCACCGGTCATGGCCAGCGGGTAGGCCAGGCCGAGGAGGACCGTGAAGACGATGATCGCGAGGACGCCGGTGCGGATGTCGTTGCGCATGGGCTAGAAGAGCTGGTCGGTCAGGCTCTGCACGATCGGGCCGAGCAGGAGCGCAGGGACGAAGGTCAGGAGGGCCACCAGGGCGATGGCCCCGAGGAGGAGGGCGCCGAAGACCGGCGTGTCGGTGCGCATCGTCCCGGGGCCGGGCGGCGCGATCCGCTTTCCGGCGAGCGCACCGGCGACGGCGAGGGCGGCGAGGAGCGGGATGAAGCGTCCGCCGATCATCGTCAGGCCGCCGAGGAGGTCGGCGAAGGTGATGCCGAACGATCCTGAGTTCCCGGGCGCGTTGGGCTGGACGAAGCCGGTGAACCCGGCGAACGCGGAGCCGTTGTTGTTCCCCTGGGACATGTAGGCGTAGAGGGTCTCGCCGAAGCCCTGAGGCCCGGACGCGGACATCGACGGCGCCCCCCACTTCGTGGCCAGCGAGAGGGCGGTGACGGTCAGCACCATCACCGGCATGAACAGCGTCCCGATCGCGACGAGCTTGATCTCGCGCGCCTCGATCTTCTTGCCGAGGTACTCAGGGGTGCGCCCGACCATGAGTCCCGACAGGAACACGGCGAGCAGGACGAAGAGCAGCATGCCGTAGAGGCCCGAGCCGACGCCGCCAAAGATGACCTCGCCGGTGCCCATGTTCGCGAGGGGCACCGCGGAGCCGAGTCCCGTGAGGGACTCCATCGCGGCGTTCACCGCGCCGCAGGAGGTCACGGTGGTGATGGCCGCGAACATCGAGGGGCCGATCTCGCCGAAGCGCACGTCCTTGCCCTCGAGGTTGCCGCCGGCGATGCCGGCCAGGTGCTGGGCGGGCGAGCCGTGGGTTTCGGCGGCGTAGACGATCGCGATGCCCGCGACGAGCCACACGAGCATCACGCCGTAAAGCATCCAGCCCTGGCGCCGGCGCCCGGCCATCCGCCCGAACGTCGCGGTGAGCGCCGCCGGGATCGCGAGGATCAGGAGCATCTCGACGTAGTTCGTGAGGGCCGAGGGGTTCTCGAACGGCATCGCCGAGTTCACGTTGAAGAAGCCGCCGCCGTTGGTCCCCAGCTCTTTGATGACTTCCTGCGAGGCCACCGGGCCGAGCGCGAGCGTCTGGCTGGCGCCGGTGAGCGTCTTGAGGTCGGCGTAGGCGCCGAGCGACTGGATGACGCCCTGCGAGATCAGGAAGATCCCGACGACGATCGAGATCGGCAGCAGGATGTAGAGCACCGACCGGGTCAGGTCCGCCCAGAAGTTGCCGAGGCTGGCGCCGGAGCGGCTGACGATGCCGCGGATGACCGCGATCGCCACGGCGATGCCGACGGCGGCCGACACGAAGTTCTGCACGGCCAGGCCGGCCATCTGGCTGAAGTAGGAGAGGGTGGTCTCGCCCGCGTAGAACTGCCAGTTGGTGTTCGTGACGAACGACGAGGTCGTGTTGAACGAGACGTCCCACGGCGCCGCCCCGAAGCCCTCCGGATTCCACGGGTGGATCGACTGCGTGCGCAGGATGAGGTAGAGCAGCAGCCAGGACGCGGCGCTGAAAACCAGGACGCTGCGGGCGTAGGCCTTCCAGTCCTGGCCGGCCTTCGGGTCCGTGGCGATGAGACGGTAGATCCCGCGTTCGACGGGACCGAGCACCCGGGCGAGCAGCACCGGCTCGCCCCCGAACACGCGCGCCATGTAGCCGCCGAGCACCGGCACGATCGCGGTGAGAAGTGCCACGAAGACGATCAGCTGCAGCCAGCCGTTGGCGGTCATCTACAGCTTCTCCCCGCGGATGAGCGCGTAGAAGAGGTAGCCGGCGAGGCCGGCCGAGACGGCGAGCGCGATGGCCTGCAGCGCCGTCATATGCGGTCGAGCCCCTTGATCGCCAGGAAGCAGAGCGCGAAGGCCGCGAGGGCCAGGGCAACGGAGATGGCGTCCATGAACCGCAGTCTCCGCCTGCGGGCATCAGGCGCCCGTGGGCGTTCGCACGCGGGCCGTCAAGATGGCGTCAAGGGGTTTCCGAGGCCTGCCGCCCCGGAAACCTGGCCTACTCGATCCGGTAGCCGACGCCCGGGTCGGTGTGGATCGGCCGGCGGCTGCCGTCGGGGTCGAGCTTGCGCCGCAGGTTGGCGATGTGGGTGCGCAGCGTCGGCGTGTCGTCGGCGTAGGCCGGCCCCCACACGTCGGTGAGCAGCGCGCGATGAGTCAGGAGGCGTCCGCGGTGGCGCAGGAGCACGCTGAGGAGGCCGAACTCGATCGGGGTGAGGTGCACTTCGTCGCCGTCGACGGCCACCTTGTGGGCGGCCACGTCGACCTCGATTCCGTCGGCGCGCAGAACCGGGTCTTCCGGCGCCGGCGCGGCGCGGCGCAGCGCGGCCTCGAGGCGGGCGACGAGCTCGCGAGGCCCGAACGGCTTGGTGATGTAGTCGTCGGCGCCCGCCTCGAGCGCGCGGACCTTCTGGTCCTCCTCGCCGACGGCCGACAGGACGATGATCGGGATGTCGGTCCACTCCCGCAGGCCGCGGCACACCGCGATGCCGTCGGCCTCCGGCAGCACGAGGTCGATGATCGCCGCGTCCGGCGAGCGCAGCGCGGCGGCGTCGAGGGCCTCCTCGGCGGTGGTCGTCGGGTCGACGTCGTAGCCGGCGTCGCGCAGGACCACGCGCAGGGCCCGCAGGATCTGCGGCTCGTCGTCGCACACGAGCACCCGCCTGCGGTTCACGATGCCGCGACCCCCCGCTCGGCGGCGGCATGGTCGGCCGCCCCGGCCGGGACCGGCAGCTCCACCACGAACGTCGTGCCCTGCCCGGGAAGGGACTCCACGGCGACCGTGGCCCCGTTGGCCTCGAGGAAGCCCTTGGCGATCGCCAGGCCGAGCCCGGCGCCCCGGCCGGGCTCCCCGGCGGCCGACTCGATCCGGTAGAAGGGCTCAAAGATGCGCTTCTGGTGGGCCGGGGGAATGCCGGCTCCGCGGTCGGTGACGCGCACGACGACCCGGCCGCCCTGGGCGCGGGCGCGCACGGTCACCGGCTGCCCGCCGCCGTGGCGCAGGCCGTTGTCGAGCAGGTTCGCGAACGCGCGCTCGAGCTGAGCGGCGTCGGCGCGGAGCAGCGGCAGCTCGCCCTGCACGGAGACGGCGATCGCCTCCGGCCGGGCGCCAAGGTGCGCGACGGTCGCCTCGAGGACCTCGTCGAGCCCGCACCAGTCCTGGCGCGGCTCGGCCGCCCCGGCCTCGAGGCGGGAGAGGTCGAGGAGCTGGTCGATCACCCGGGCCAGGCGGCTCGCCTCCCCGGCGACCACGTCGGCCAGTTCGGCTTGCTCCTCGGCGTCCAGGGAGGGCGACCGCAGCGCCTCCGCGGAGGCGAGGATCGCGGTGAGCGGCGAGCGCAGGTCGTGCGAGACCGCGCGGAGGATGGCCGTCTTGACCACGTCGCTGTGCCGCAGCGCCGCGGCCTCGACGACGTCGGCGGACATGTCCTCGCGCTCGAGCGCCGCCTGAAGCAGGGCCTCGAGCGACGGCATCACCCGTTCCTGCAGGCGCCGCAGCGTCTCCTCGGGCAAGCCGGCGGGGACGAGCACGGTCCCGATCTGGCGGGCGCCGTCACGCAGCGGGAAGGCGATCCGCCGGTCGTCGCCGTCGACGGCCCGCAGCTCGATGGCCGCCGAGGGGAGGCTCAGGGCCTGGGCGAGGCGCTGGGCGACCTGGGCCAGGGCCGGCTGGATGTCGTCGGTGCGCAGGAGCAGGCGCGCCATCTCGGCGGCGAGGTCGGCCTCGCGGCGGCGGCGATCGGCCTCGGCGGCCCGGGCGCGGGCGACCTGGGCGATCGAGCTCGCGATGATCGCCGCGATGAGGAAGAAGAGCAGGCCGATCCAGTTCTCGCTCTCGGCGATCGTGAACCGGCCGGTGGGCGGGATGTGGAAGAAGTTGAACGCCGCGGCGCTGAGCACCGAGGTGAGCACGCCCAGCCACGCTCCCCAGACGGCCGAGACGAGGAGGACCGCCACGAGGTAGACGACGCCGAGCGAGAGGACCGGGGCGATCCGGTCGAGGGGGTAGACGATCGCCGTGGAGACCGCGACGGCGGCGATGGACACGAGGATGCCTGCCGAAGCGGGCGGCGGATCCGGCCGAAGCAGCAGCGACTGGGCGCGGCGCAGCACGGCAGGAGCCTAGCGTCCGCTGGGAGCGCCTCCCCCGGCGCCGGGGATAGTCTCAGCCTCGATGCGGTGCGGCGTGCCGACGGCGGGTGATCGGGCGGATGGGCCGGCCTGACGGCCGGCTGCTGGCCGCGATCGCGGCCGGCGGGGCCCTCGGCGCGATCGCCCGGGCCGGCCTCGTCGAGGCCCTCCCGGTCGCCCCGGACGCCTGGCCGTGGCCGACGTTCGCCGTGAACCTGCTCGGCGCGGCGCTGCTGGCCTGGGCGGTCACCCGCCTCCAGGAGCGGCTTCCGCTGTCGGCCTACCGGCGGCCGTTCCTCGGCACCGGGCTGTGCGGGGCGCTGACGACGTTCTCGGCGCTGCAGCTCGAGCTGCTGAAGATGCTCGATGCCGGGGCCGCCGGGCTGGCCGCGCTCTACGCCGCCGCGAGCCTGGCCGGCGGGTTCGCCGTCGTGCTGGCCGCCTCGTCCTTCACCCGCCGGGCGCGCGCCTCGTGACGGGCGTGACCCTGTGGGCGGGCGTGGCGGTGCTCGGCGCCGCTGGCGCGCTGGCCCGGTTCGCGCTCGACGGCGCTGTCACGCGGCGGTCGGGCGCGCGGTTCCCGCTCGGCACGCTGGCGGTCAACATGTCCGGCGCCTTCCTGCTCGGGCTGCTGTCGGGCGCCGGCGTGGGCGGCGACGCCCTGCTGCTCGCCGGCGGCGGCGCGCTGGGCTCCTTCACCACGTTCTCGACCTGGATGCTCGAGAGCGAGCGGCTCGGCGAGGAGGGGCTCCTGCCGGCCCTGTGGCTCAATCTCGGCGCGAGCCTCGCCCTCGGGCTGGCGGCCGTCGCGCTCGGGCGGGCGCTCGGGGAGGCGCTGTGAGCCGGGGCCGCCTGCCGGGTGGCGAGGCGCTGAAGCTGTCGGCCTACTTCGGCGAGTCCGAGCGGTCCGGAGGACGGTTCTTCGCCGACGCGCTCGTGGACCGCTTCGAGGCCGAAGGCTTGGCGGCCAGCGTCCTGCTGCGCGGCGCCGAGGGGTTCGGGGCCAAGCACGGCCTGCGCACCGACCGCCTGCTGACGCTGTCCGAGGATCTGCCCGTCGTCGCCGTGGCCGTCGATGCCCGGGACCGGGTCGAGGCGGCGCTGCCCGGCGTGGCGGCCCTGGGCGGGCGCGGCCTCGTGACGCTCGAGCGGGCGCGCCTGCTCGCCGCCGACGATCTGGCCCACGCGCCGGAGATCGCGGACGGCGGCCGGGCGGTGAAGCTGACGGCCTGGGCCGGGCGGCACGCCGGCGCGGACGGCGTGCCGGCCCACGTTGCGATCGTCGACGCGCTGCGCGAGAGCGGCTTTGCGGGGGCGACTGTCCTGCTCGGTGTCGACGGCACGGCCGGCGGCGAGCGCCGGCGGGCCCGGTTCGTCGGGGCCAACCGGGATGTGCCGCTGATGGTGATCGCGGTCGGGACCGGCCCGGTCGCGGCGGCAGCGCTGCCGCGCCTCGCCGCCCTGCCCGGGCCCCCGCTCGTGGCGCTCGAGCGGGCCGAGGTCTGCAAGCGCGACGGGGTCGGCCTCGCCGCCCCGGCCGAGGTGCCCGAGACCGACGACCGCGGCCGGCCGGTGTGGCAGAAGCTCATGGTCTGGTCCGGGGAGCAGGCCCGCACGGGCCGCTCGCCGCTGCACGCCGCGCTCGTCCGGCGCCTGCAGGCCGAGGGGGCGCGCGGCGCCACGACGCTGCGGGGGATCTGGGGCTTCAGCGGCGACCACGCGCCCCACGGCGACCGTCCCCTGCGGCTGCGCCGCCGCGTGCCGCTCGTCACCGTCGTGATCGACACGCCCGCGCAGGCGCGGCGCTGGTGGGAGGCCGCCGACGAACTGACCGCCGGCACCGGCCTGATCACCAGCGAGGCGGTTCCGGCGGTGGTGACCGGCGAGCTGGCGGACGCCGCCGGGACCCTGGCCAGCCCGGCCACCTAGAATCCGTCGTCCGCTGCCCCCATGGTGTAGCGGTCAGCACGCCAGCCTTTCACGCTGGTAGCGGGGGTTCGATTCCCCCTGGGGGTACTGACCGGCGGCGCGGCGGCCGCGGGGCGTCCCCTGTGCCTACGCTTCTCGGCATGAGCGCCCCGCCTTCGGGCCCGCCGCCCGGCTGGGTGGACGAGCCGATCCGCATCGAGCCGCCGCGGCCGGACTGGCCCGCGCGCTTCGAGGCCGAGCGGCAGGCGCTGGAGGCGGCAATCGGCCCGTGGGCGACGGGCGGGATCCACCACGTCGGCAGCACCGCCGTGCCTGGCCTGGACGCCAAGCCGGTGATCGACATCCTCGTCGGGGTGGACGACCTGGAGTCGTCGCGGGCGTGCTTCGGGCTGCTGGCGCAGCTCGGCTACCTCCACGCGCCCTACCTCCCGGACGAGATGCACTGGTTCTGCAAGCCGGATCCGGCGCGCCGCACGCACCACCTGCATCTCGTTCCGGCCGGGTCGCAACGGTTCGCCGACGAGCTGGCCTTCCGGGACCACCTCCGCGGGATGCCGGGCGCCGCCGCCGAGTACGCCGCGCTGAAGCGCCGCCTCGCCGGCGAGCATCCGGACGACCGCGAGGCCTACACCGCCGCCAAGGCGGCGTTCGTGGCGGACGCCTTGGCGCTCCGCACGATGCTGGGGTCCCTTGCCCGCTACAACGCCGCCCAGGCCGGCACGAGCCCCGGCGGGGCCGTGCTGCGCTGGCCCGGCGTGGTGGCCGGCCTGACCCCGGCGAGTCCGGGCCGATCGCTCGTGAACGCCGTGGCCTTCACGAGCACGCCCGCTCTGCGCGCCGTGCTCCCAGACCTCGACGCGGCGTACCGCGGCGCTGGCGTGGCCGCCTGGACGGTGTGGGTCCCCGAGACCGAGCGGCAGCTCAAGGCCGACCTGGCCGCAGCGGGGCACCGCTTCGACGGCGCCCCGGTCGGGATGCACGCCCGGCTGCCGGTGGCCGCGCCGGCGGCAGCGGCGGCGGCGGGCCTCGAGTGCAGGGAGGCGGCCAGCGCCGCCGTGCTCGCGCCCCTCAACGATCGCGGCTACGGACTCGCTCACGGAACGTTCGCCCCGGCGATCTCTGGGATGGCGCCCCCGGAGACGCGGGTGTACGTCGGCGCGATCGCCGGGCAGGCGGCGACCGGGTGCGTGCTCGTCGAGGGGGACGGCGACGCCAACGTCGGGCTCGTGGCTACGCTGCCCGAGCATCAGCGCCAGGGGCACGCCTCGCACGTGCTCGCCTTCGCGCTCGCCGCGGCGCAGGCGCGCGGATGCCGTACGGCCACGCTCCAGGCCTCGAAGGCCGGCGCGCCGGTCTACGCCCGGCTCGGATTCCGCGGCCTCGGGGCGCTCGAGCTGTGGGAGCGCCGCCGGCCGGGCTGACGCTCACCCGGGCAGCGCCGCGGCGACCGTCTCGCGCAGCTCGCAGCTGACGGCGTCGAGCGGCGCGGTGTCGCGCTGGGCGCGGCACAGCACGATCGCGCCCTCGACCGCGGCGACCGTGAGCGTGGCCAGCCGCGCGGCCCGCGCCCGCGGCACCCCGGCCCGGCGCAGGGCCGCGCCGAACCGGCCGGTCCAGGCGGCGAAGACCTCGGCGGCCGCGTCCAGCACAACGGGCGGATCGTCCGGCGCCTCGACCGAGACGGCCACGATCGGGCAGCCGAGGCGGAAGTTGGACCGCTCCAGGCCGACGCGCCAGGCCGCCGCGAACATGTCGACCGCCGCGACCGGGCCTTCGGCCAGCGCCGCGTCGATGAGGGCCCCGATCCGGTCCCCGGCGCTCTGCACCGCCTCCTGGGCCAGCTGGTCCTTGCCGCCCGGGAAGTGGTGGTAGACCGATCCGCGCGGCGCCCCTGCGTGTTCGACAACGTCGCGCACGCTCGTGGCGGTGAGGCCGTGCTCCGAGAAGAGGCGGATCGCGCTGGCGATCATGCGGTCGCGGCTGTCGGCGGGGGCGGAGGCGGAGGCGGAGGCGGAGGCCATGGTGCCGGGTGACTATGACAGGTGTCATACTCCCGTGGCCTCCCGGCGGCGGCGCGCCCGGCCCGCCGCAGCTCGAACCGATCCGAAAGGCTCCCCGGCATGCCCCTCATCGACCTCACGATTCCGTCCGGCGCGATCTCCGCCGACGCCCAGGCCGAGCTTCGCGACGAGCTCGCGACCCGGCTGCTGCACTGGGAGGGCGCGCCCGACACCGAGTTCTTCCGCGAGATCACGTGGGTCTACACGCACGAGGTTCCCGCCCCCGCGGTCGGGGGCCGGGCGGGCGGCGCGCCGCGCTACCGCGTCGACATCACGGTGCCCGAGGGCGCGCTCTCGCCGCGCCGCAAGCAGGGCCTGGTGGCCGACGTCCACGCCGCGGTCGTCAAGGCCGCGGGCGTGGCCGAGGCCGACGCCCTGCACGTGTGGACGCTGATCCGCGAGGTGCCCGACGGCAACTGGGCCGGCGGCGGGCACATCGTCGAGTTCGCGGCGCTGCGCGACGCCGCGGCTGCCGAGCGTGCACGCGCCGACGCCGTCCCCTCGTGAGCGCGTCGAACCGCCAGCTGGTCTTCACGGGCCCCGGCGAGGTCGCCTGGCAGGACGGCCCCGCGCCCGAGGCATCCGATCCGTCCGGGGCCATCGTGCGCCCGCTGGCGGTCGCCCGCTGCGACCTCGACGTGGCGATGGCGGCCTTCGGGATCTTCCCGGGCCCGTTCGCGGTCGGGCACGAGACGGTGGCCGAGATCGTGTGGGCCGGCGAGGGCGTGGCCCAGCGCCGGGTGGGGGACCGCGTCGTCGTGCCCTTCCAGGTCTCGTGCGGCGCGTGCGCGGAGTGCCGAGACGGCACCTTCGCCGCCTGCCGCACGTACCGCGCCAGGGCCGGGTCCGCCTTCGGGTTCGGCGAGGCGGGCGGCGGGCACGGCGGGGCGGTCGCCGATCTGCTCGCCGTGCCCGCGGCCGACCACCTGCTCGTGCCCGCGCCGGAGGCGGTGGCGCCGGAGGTGCTCTGCACAGTGCCCGACAATGTGCTGGACGCCTTCCGGGCGGTTGCGCCCGGCCTGCGCGCTCGGCCCGGCGCCGACGTGCTGATCGTCGGCGGGGCCGCCGCGTCGATCGGGCTCTACGCGGTGGACGCCGCGGTGGCACTCGGCGCCGGCAGCGTCCGCTACGTCGACACCGACGCGGACCGCTGCGCCGCAGCCGCCGCGCTCGGCGCGCAGGCCGTGCACCACGAGGGTGCCTGGCCGCGCCGGTTCGACCGCGCCGCGATCACGGTCGAGAACACTGCCGACCCGGACGGACTCGCCACGACGCTGCGGTCGACCGCGCCATACGGCCTGTGCACGTGCGTGGCCATCCACTTCGCACCGGAGGTCGCGGTCCCGCTGCTCGAGATGTACACCCGCGGCGTGACGCTCCACGCTTCCCGGGCCGACTCGCGCCGCTTCCTCCCCGAGGTCCTGGACCTCGTCGCCGCCGGCCGCCTCCACCCTGCGGCGGTGCCGACCGCCGTCGTGGACTGGGACCGGGCCGACGAGGCGTGGCTGCAGCCGGCGACGAAGCTCGTGGTCACGCGCAGCCCGCAGGCCTGAGTTCGCGGCGACGTTGAGCTTCGGCCGGCACAGGCGGTCGAACCTCAGCTTCGCGGCCCGGCGACGTGGCCGGCGCCCCGCGCAGACGCAGACTCGAAACCCGACTGGATTTGTTAGGTTTCCGGACTCCGTCGCTCGAAAGGATCTCCGACGTGGCCCGCCTGCGCCCCATCTTCGCCGTCCTCCTGCTCCCCGCCGTCTTCGCGATCGCCGCCTGCGGCTCCAGCGACAGCGGCTCGAAGTCCGACGGCACCACGGTGTCGGTGAACTGCGACAAGGGGAGCCTCTCGCTCGTCAAGAGCGGGCAGCTCACGCTCGCGACGGACAAGCCGGCGTTCCCGCCGTACTTCGTCGATGACAACCCCAGCAACGGCAAGGGCTTCGAGAGCGCGGTCGCCTACGCGATCGCCAAGCAGCTCGGCTTCACGCCGGCGGAGGTCAAGTGGACGGTCGTGCCGTTCAACTCCTCCTACGCGCCGGGGCCGAAGAAGTTCGACTTCGACGTCAACCAGATCTCGATCACCCCGCAGCGGGCGAAGGTCGTGGCGTTCTCCTCCCCGTACTACACGGCCCCGCAGGCCGTGGTCGCCGCGAAGGGGTCGAAGTACGCGACGGCGACGTCGTTCGCCGACCTCAAGGACGCCACGATCGGCGTGCAGGTCGGGACGACGAGCCTCAAGGCCGTCCAGGACGAGATCAAGCCCAGCCAGCAGCCCAAGGTGTTCAACGACTCCAACGACGTCGTGACCGCGCTGAAGAACAAGCAGGTCGACGCCGTCGTGATCGACCTGCCGACCGCCTTCTACCTCACGGCGGCGCAGGTGCCGGGGTCGAAGATCGTCGGCCAGTTCTCGGTGCCGGGCGGCGACAAGTGGGGCGCGCTGCTCGCCAAGGATTCGAAGCTGAAGCCCTGCGTGGACATCGCCCTGGCGAAGCTGAGCAGCTCCGGTGAGCTCAAGCAGATCACCGACAAGTGGATGGGCGCCGCAGCCGGCGCGCCGGAACTGCGCTGAGTCCGTCGAATAGGGGCCCATGGGCCACGAAATGCCCGCGGCGGCAGGGACGGCGGCGGGCGCGGATCGCCGCGCGGTCCGCGCCGCCGCGAAGCGGCGCCGCCAGCGCCGCGGCGCCGCGGTCGCCGCGGCCTCGTCGGTCGTCGTGCTCGGCGGCCTGGCCGCCCTCATCCTCACGAGCCCCGGCTGGCCCGACGTCCAGGAGACGTTCTTCTCCTGGTCGGCGTTCAAGACATCCTTCCCCGACGTCCTGAGCGGCTTCTGGCTCGACATCAAGCTGTTCCTCGCCGTCGAGGCCGTCGTCCTCGTGCTCGGCCTGGCCGTGGCGCTGTCGCGGGTCGCGCGCACGCCGGCCCTCTTCCCCCTGCGCCTCCTGGCCGCGACGTACACCGACCTGTTTCGCGGCATCCCGACCATCCTCGTCGTGTACCTCATCGGCTTCGGGGTTCCGGCGCTCGGGCTCGCCGGCCTGCCCACCGACCCGATCGTCCTCGGCGGCTTCGCGCTCGCGCTGTCCTACGGCGCCTACGTCTCCGAGGTCTACCGCGCCGGGATCGAGTCGATCCACCCCAGCCAGCGGGCCGCCGCGCTGGCACTGGGGCTGACCGGCGCCCAGTCGCTGCGCCACGTCGTGGTCCCGCAGGCGATCCGCCGCGTGGCTCCGCCGTTGCTCAACGACTTCATCGCGCTGCAGAAGGACGTCGCGCTCGTGTCGATCCTCGGGCCGCTCGAGGCGTTCCGTGTCGCCCAGATCCAGGCCGCCGGGAACTTCAACTACACGCCGCTGATCGCCGCGGCGTTCCTCTACCTCTGCGTGACGTTTCCGCTCGCGCGGGTCCTGGACCGCTTGCAGGCGAAGTCGCGGCGGGCCGAGAGCGGCGAGGTCCCGGCGTGACCCCGCCGGTCCTGGAGGTCCGCGGCGTCACCAAGGCCTTCGGCGACACCGCGGTCCTGAGGGGCATCGACCTCGCGGTGGCCGAGCACGAGGCCGTGGCGCTCATCGGCGCGTCCGGATCCGGCAAGTCGACGCTGCTGCGCTGCATCGACCTGCTCGCCGAGATCGACGACGGGGACGTCTTCCTCGACGGCGAGGTCATCACCGACCCGGAGGTCGATGCCACCGCGGTCCGGCGAAAGCTCGGGATCGTCTTTCAGGCCTTCAACCTCTTCCCTCACCTCACCGTCCTGCAGAACGTCGTGCTCGGCCCGGTCAAGGCCCACGGCGTTTCGAAGCCCGAGGCCGAGGAGCGGGCCCGCGGCCTGCTGGACCGATTCGGGCTCGCCGACCGGGCCGGGGACCATCCGGGCCGCCTCTCCGGGGGCCAGCAGCAGCGCGTCGCGGTCGTGCGCGCGCTGGCCTGCCGGCCCCGAGCGCTGCTGCTCGACGAGGTCACGAGCGCCCTGGACCCTGAACTGGTCGGCGAGGTTCTCGCCCTCATCCGGGAGCTGAAGGAGGAGGGCATGACGATGCTCGTCGCCACCCACGAGATGGGCTTCGCCCGGGACGTCGCCGACGAAGTCTGCTTCCTGCACGAGGGCCGAATCGCCGAGCGCGGCGCGCCCGAGCGGATCTTCTCCGCGCCCGAGCAGGCCGAGACGCGCAAGTTCCTCGGCCGCCTGCTCGAGGCGGGGCGCCTGTAGCCGCGGGCCGCTCAGCCGGCCGCGGCGGCGTCCAGCGCCGCCGCGAACGCCGCCGCGACCTGCTCGAGCTCGGCTTCGGTGACCACGAAGGGCGGCGAGACCTGCAGCGCGACGCCCCGGATCCCCCGGGTCAGCACGCCGCGCTCGCGCGCGCCGGCCACCACCCGGTTGAGCAGGCCGGGGTCCTCCGCGCGGGCCCCCGCGTCCAGCTCGACCGCGCCGAGCAGCCCGACGCCGGCGCGCACCTCGCTGACGAGCGGGTGGGCTTCGAGCGGGCGCAGGATGCGGTCGAGCACCGGCTCGAGCTCGCGCACCCGGTCGCGCAGGCCCTCGCGCTCGATGATCTCCAGGTTCGCCAGGCCGATCGCGCAGCACGCCGTGTGGCCGGAGTACGTGTAGCCGTGCCGGAAGATCGCGCCGGTCCCACTCCAGAACGGCTCGCAGACCCGGGGGCCGACGATCACGGCGCCCAGCGGGGCGTAGCCCGAGGTGAGGCCCTTCGCCGCCGTGATCATGTCCGGGTCGATGCCGTAGCGCTCGGACGCGAACCAGTCGCCGAGCCGGCCGAAGCCGCTGACGACCTCGTCGGCGATGAAGAGCACGTCGGCGTCGCGGCAGATCGCCTGGATCTCCTGGAGGTAGCCCTCGGGCGGCGCGATCACGCCGCCGGCGCCGATCACCGGCTCGCAGAAGAACGCGCCCACGCGGTCGGGGCCGAGACGGTCGATCGCGGCGCGCAGGGTCGCGGCATCGTCCCAGGCCACGCGCTCGACGGTCGGCACGAGCGGGTGGAAGACATCGAGATTGGAGGGGATCCCGGCCAGGGAGGTCCCGTAGGCGTTCATCCCGTGGTAGGCGTGCTCGCGCGACAGCACGATCTCCTTGTCGGGATGGCCGACGGCGCGCCAGTAGGCCCGGACGAGCTTGGCGGCAGTGTCGATCGACTCCGAGCCCCCGCTGGTGAAGAAGACCTTGGCATCGGGAAGGTGGGTGAGGGACGCGACCTTGGCCGACAGCGCCTCGGTCGCCGGCGTCGTGTAGCGCTCGAAGGTCTGGTAGGCCGCGAGGGTCCGGATCTGCTCGGCGGCGGCGTCGGCGATCTCTGCGCGGCCGTGGCCGACGTTGCAATACCAGAGGCTCGCGATCGCGTCGAGGTAGGCCGTGCCGGCGTCGTCCCACACCGTGGAGCCTTCGCCGCGGACGATCGTGACGCGGCCCGACTCGGCCAGCGCGGCGACATCGGCAAACGGGTTCCAGTAGCTCGTGGTGGCGGTGGTCGTCGTCATGAGGATCCCCTGGGTCGTGTCCGGGCGAAGGCGCCGCCCGGACTGTACGGCGGCGGGCCTTCGCCGTGCCGTCGCAGCGTCGGCCGCGCGGCCGGACGGTTCGGCGGCCGCCGGACGGCGCGCCCTCTCAGCCTTCGCGCTCGGCGACCAGCCGCCGGAGCTCGCCGACCACGCGGGCGAGCTCGTCGGCGAGCGGGCCGGGCTGCCGCGCCGCGAAGATCTCCACGAGACGGCCGTAGTACCACAGCTGCCCGTCCCGGCCGGCGCTGAAGCGGCCCCAGAGCGCCGGCCCCAGCGAGCGGTAGTCGAACAGGATCGCGCGGGCGTTGTGCAGCTTGTCGGCCAGCGACACCCGCAGGACGCCGGCGTCGGTCTCGGCCTCGAGGTGCGCGAGGTAGGCCTCCTTGCGCTCGCGCCAGGGGGCCTTGCGGGCCGGGTCCGGGTCGGTGCTGTCGCTGCAGGCCAGCACGAGGTCGGCGACCCGGTCGCCGAACTGGGTGCGGATCAGCCTGGCGGTCGGAAGGCCGCCCTGGTCCTCGACGGCGTCGTGCAGGATGGCGGCGATCGCCTCGTCCTCGGATCCCCCGTCGTCGAGCACGAGCGAGGCGACCGCGAGCAGGTGCGAGAAGTAGGGGATCTGCGTGCCCTTGCGCACGTCGCCCATGTGGAGGACGCGGGCCTCGTCGACGGCCTCCGAGAAGCGGTCAGTGAGCTCGGTCCGCATCGCGCCACTGAGCGTACCCTTCGCCGCCATGACCCGCCCCGAGGCACCGCCCGGGCCAGGCGGCATCCGTGCGCTGCACGCCGTCCCGGCCCCGATGCTCGTCGTGTTCGCGACGATGTCGGTGCAGTTCGGCGCCGCGCTGGCGGCGACCCTCTTCGACGATCTCGGGCCGGCCGGGACCTCGGTGCTGCGCATCGGGCTCGCCGCCGCGTTCCTGCTCGCCGTATGGCGCCCGCGGGTGCGGCGCATCGCTGCGGCCGACCTGCGGCTGGCCGGAATCTTCGGCCTGGTGCTCGGCGGGATGAACTTCGCCTTCTACGAGGCGCTGGCTCGCATCCCGCTCGGCATCGCGGTGACCGTCGAGTTCCTCGGCCCGCTGGCGGTCGCGGTCATCGGCTCGCGCCGGCGCCTCGACATCCTGTGGGCGATCCTGGCCGCCGCCGGCGTTGCGCTCATCGCCTCCCCTGGGGGCACGTCGGTCGATGCCGCCGGCCTGCTGCTGGCCGGCGTGGCCGGTGCCTGCTGGGCGGCCTACATCGTGCTCGGCGTGCGGCTCGGGCGCGTGTTTCCCGACGGCTCGGGGCTGGCCCTCGGCATGGCGGTCGCGACGCTCGTGCCGCTCGGGCCGGGGATCGCCGAGGCGGGCACGGACCTCCTCGTGCCCGCGTTCATCGCGGTCGGCGCCGCCGTCGCGCTGCTCTCCTCGGTGATTCCCTACACGCTCGAAACGGAGTCGCTGCGCCGCCTGCCGGCCAACGTGTTCGGGGTGCTCATGAGCCTCGAGCCCGCCGTGGCGGCGCTGGCCGGCTTCCTCGTGCTGGGCCAGGCGCTGGGAGCCCGCGACCTCGCGGCGATCGCCTGCGTCGTCACGGCGAGCGTCGGTGCGACGAGCGTGGCCGGCGCGGCGACGCGCGCGACGCCGGAGGCGTGAGGCCGGCTCAGTCCGCGTGGTGCGCGGAGCCGGAGGACCGCTCCGGCGAGGCGAGCCCGTACACCGGCAGGCCCCAGTCCAGCGGCGGCTGGGAGCCGGTGCCCGCAGCGTGCGCAGAGCGGCCGCGCGGCTTGAGCCAGCTCATCGGGTTGGTCACGGGCGCCCAGGGGGCGGTGCCGAGCCGGACCTCGAAGTGCAGGTGGGCGCCGTAGCAGCGGCCGGTGCAGCCGGTGCGGCCGATGACCTCGCCGCGGCTGACCCGCTCGCCGACGCTGACCAGGATCTGGGACTGGTGGGCGTAGCAGGTGGAAACCGTGACGTGGGCGACGCAGGTGAAGTTGCCGTAGCCGCCCTGGGAGCTCGCGATGATCACGCGGCCGGCGGCGACGACGTGGATCGGCGTGCCGCTGCCGACGCCGATGTCGATGCCGGGGTGGCAGGACTCCCAGGCGCGCTGCTCGCAGTAGGGGCTCGTGATCGGGCCGATCACGGGCCAGGGGAAGCTGCCCTTGGCGGGCTGGCTGCCGGTCGCCGGGTCGCGCGTCGCGCCCGGATCGGGCTTGGCGCCGATCTGGGTGCCGCCCGTCGTGTCGGCGGCGTGCAGCACGCGCACGACCTGGCGGGAAGGATCGGAGGCGGCGCCGTCGGCGCCGACGAGCTGGATCTTGCCGGAGACCGCGGAGTCCGGGACTTCGACGAGCACGGACCGGGCGGAGGACCGGGCCGGCCGGGCGGCGCGGTCGTCGGTCGTGCCGTTGCCGCCGAGGAAGCGGACGCTCGTGACGCCCGACAGGCGGGCGCCCCGGATGACGACGGTGCCGGTGTCGCGGACGCGCACCGTGCGCACGGTGGCGGCCTTGCGGCGGTCGGCGCTCGTGACGACGCAGCCCTTGCCGCAGGCGACCGAGGTGATGATCGGCGGATCGAAGAAGCGGGTGCCGCCCGTCGCGGCGGAGTACCCGACGCCGCCGCTGGCCGATGCCGACGCGGTCGCTGCCGAGGCCGCCGAAGGCAGCGCGACGGCCAGCAGGCCAGCGGCCGCCATCGAGGCGGCTGCGGTGCGCGACATGGGCACGGCTCGTTTCACGCGGTGATGTGCTCCCGTATCTCGGGCCTACGGGGTTAGCTGACGGGCTCGCGCTGATTCGGGCAGCGCTACGGATCGATCACGATCCGATTCGCCCCCGGAGCCAGTCCTTCGACTCCAGTGGTTCCCCCGTTCCTTTCGGCCTCCGCGTGGAGGCCGAAAAGACTCGGCAGTCGTCTTGCAGGCGTGACCCTACCAAAGGCAGTCCCGGGTGTGCGGCCCTCCTCGGTGCGTGACGACGGTCTCGGGGGAGGTTCGCGCCGCGGCCCGAGAGTCCTCGCAGCCTCAGCGAACGGCCGGCCGCCCGGGCGGTGTCAGGCGCCGCCATTGGGCGACGACTGGCCTCCTGCGGCCCGGGCCGGGCGCCCCGGCAGGGACGCTCGGGAGCCGCCCGGGCCGCGCTCAGCCCGCCGGGCGCTCGTAGTCGTGGCGGCCGCCGGACTTGGCGAGCAGCACGACCTCGGCGATCTCGACGCCCCGCTCGATCCCCTTGACCATGTCGTAGACGGTGAGCGCGGCCACCGTGGCAGCGGTCAGGGCCTCCATCTCGACGCCGGTCTGCGCTGCCGTGCGGGCCTCGGCGGTGACGGTGACCGTCCCGGAGGCGGCGTCGACCGCGAGGTCGACGCCCACGAAGGACAGGGGGAGCTGGTGGCAGAGCGGGATCAGCTCGTCGGTGCGCTTGGCGGCCTGGATGCCGGCGATCCGCGCCGTGCCCAGGACGTCGCCCTTCGGCGCGTCGCCGGCGGCCACGGCCGTCGCGGTCTCCGGGGCCATGCGGACGGTGGCGCGCGCCACGGCCCGCCGTTCGGTCACGGCCTTGGCGCCCACGTCGACCATCCGGGCGTTCCCGTGCTCGTCGAGGTGGGTGAGCTCGCTCATGGGAAGGGCGGCGGCAGCCGGGGGCAGCTCGCCTCGGGGACCTCGGGCCCGAGGCTCGCGACCGTGCGGCTGAGCGCGGTGCCGCCAACCGTAGCGCCGACGCGCAGCGTGTACGGGCTGTCCAGGAACGCCTCGAACCGCTCGCGGCCGCGCCCGTCGGCGCGCAGGCCGACGACGTCGAGGTCGGCATCCGGCCGCCCATCGCGGCGGAAGAGCGCCGTCACGGCCGCGGTGCCGGGCGGGCTCACCGCGACGTCCGCGCAGACGGTCACGACGCCGCCGAACGGTGGGCCGTGCGTCACGGCCACGTCGAGCGCGGCTCCGGCCGCCGATTGCGGGCCCTCCAGCGCAGGCAGCGGAGGGAGGCGGCCGCCGGCCAGGAAGGCCAGCGCCCGCGCGATCGGGATCAGGCGCAGCTGCGCGGCCGCGACGAGGTCGCGCAGGCCGAGGAACGCGGTGCGGGCCGAGTACCCGGAGCGGGCCCGGATCCGGACGGGGTCGAAGGCGCGGCTGCGGCGCAGGGACTCGAGCACCGCCAGAGTGCCAGGGGCGTACGCCGCGGTCACGACGTGCCCAAGCCAGCGGCGCGGCCCGGCGGGGGCCAGCCGGTCCCCGGCGTCGGGGACGAGCCGCCAGCGGGCCCGTCCGCCGGTGGTCGCGGTCGTCGTGGGCCGGCGGGCGACGATGAGGATGACGTTCCACTCGCCCGCAGCCGCAGCGGCCTTCACGCCGCCCAGGACGACCGTGCCGGGCGCGCGCAGCCCGGAGATCGCCAGCCGCGGGCGCCGGCGTGCGCGGTGCCGGAGCGCACGGCGGCCTGGAAGATGGCGGCGTCGCCCGGCGCGGGCACAACCAGCCGCCCGCCCGGCGGCGTCGCGGCGCCCGCGGCAGGCGCACCCAGCCCCGCGGCGGCGAGCGCGGCCAGCAGGCACCCGGGCGCACGGCGCATCGGCGTCAGGCCGGCGCGTGCACGGCCTGCGCGGCCGCGACGAGGTCGTGCACCGCCTGCGCGTTGCCCTCCCGCAGCAGCGCGATCGGGTCGGGGTCGCCGTTGACGATCGACTCGAAGAAGGCCTTGCGGTCCTGATAGGTGGGCAGGGTGCCCTTCGCCCAGCCGCGCGCGTCGTTGAGGATCACGGCGAGGTCGGCGTAGGGCTCGCCGAACTGCTCGGCGATCTCGCGCTTCATGCGCTTGGCCAGGGCCGGAGAGGCGCCGGCGGTCGAGATCGCAATCGCGAGCGGGCCGGTCCGGACGATGGCCGGGAGGATGAAATTGCACAGCGGCGGAACGTCGACGACGTTCACGAGCATCGCCCGGCGCTCGGCGTCCTCGTACACCTTGATGTTGACCTCCGAGTCGTCCGTGGCCGCGATGACCATGAAGGTCCCCTCGAGGTCCTACCGGCTCATACGCGCGCTGCTCCCAGCGGATCGACCCTTCGGCAGCGAGGGCGGCCAGCGCCGGCTCGGCCTCGGGCGCGACGAGCACGACCTCGCCGCCGCAGGCGAGCAGCCCCTCGGCCTTCTCCAGGCCGATCTCGCCGCCCCGACCACGAGGCAGCGCCGGCCCGTGAGCTTCAGGCAGGCGATGTAGAACGGCGTCGCGAGCATGTCGCGCACGCAGGACTGGTCGCAGATCCCCTTGCGGAGCTGGCAGACGCACTCTTTTCCGGCGTAGGCCTGGGCGGGCATGGTCTGGACAATGTAGACGCTCGTAAGCTTCACGAGGATCACGTGAGCTCGCCTCCCGCCTTCCAGCCCATCCCCTTCCGTGCTGCCGCCCCGGGCGAGGGCTACTTCGAGGACGGCGCGCTGATCCGCCGGGTCAACCGCGAACTGATCGTGGCCTTCTCCGGCGCCCGGGCCCTGCTCCTGCAGGCCGCGCACCCGGTGATGTTCGAAGGCTTCTACGACCGCACGCCGGCCACGCCGACCCGCATGGGCGCCTCGCCCGGACGGCGACGATCATGAACACGATCTACTTCGGCCGGCGCGCCGACGCCGACGAGATGACCGCGCGCGTCCGCCGGGTCCACGCCCGCATCCGCGGCGAGCTGCCCGAGCCGGCCGGCCCGTTCCCGGCCGGCACGCCGTATGCCGCCGACGACCCGAAGTACCTCCTGTGGACCCTCGCGGCGCTCGTCGACTCCGCCGACCGCATCTACCGCCGCTACGTCAGCGGCCTGCACCGCGACGAGCGCGACGCGCTCTGGCAGGACTACCGGCTCGTCGGCCGCCTGTTCGGCTTGGAGGACGCCGACATGCCGCCCGACATCGAGGCGTTCGACGCGTACATGGACGCGATGATCGGCGGGGGCGAGCTGTGGGTCACGCCGCGCGCCCGCGAACTCGGCCTCGCTGTCGTCTTCCACCCGCCCGCGCCGCTGCACATGCGCTGGCTGGTCGAGGCGGTGAACTTCCACGTCGCCGGCTCGCTGCCGCGGCGCGTGCGCCGCGGCTACGGGCTCTCCTGGGACCCGGTGCGCGGGGCGGTCCGCCGCGGCGGCGCCGAGTACACCAAGCGGGTGCTCCTGCCGCTGCTGCCCGCCGCGGTCCGGCGCACGCCGGTGGCCGGCGGGCGGTTGCTGCCCGGGCCGCCGCGGGCGCAGGATGCGCCGCGCGGGCCGAAGCGGCCTGAGCGAGCGGCGCGGCGCCCCCCGGCAGGTCCTCCGCCGGGCTGCACGGCGCTGGGCCCGGGACGGCTCGGGCTCGTCGCAGGCCGCGCTACGGCCGACGGATCGCGGTGCTGGCCACGTTGCCTTCGAGCCACGAGACCGCCAGGGTCCGCTGGCCCCCGCCGGCGGCGTGAAGGCCCGTGCCGTGACCCAGCCGCGCCGCCCTTTCGAACCCCGCCCGGCGCGGAACAGGGCGGCGACGACGCTGAGGCGGGCGTATACCTCCCACGCGACGACCGCGTCGCCGCCATCGTCGAACGCCACGAGCGGGAATCCCACCGCATCCGACGAGCGGGCCAGGCGGCCCGTTGCCCCGAAGCTGACGCCGTCGGGGGCGTAGGCGGCCGCGATCGCGGTGTCGAGCCGGGCTCGATGGTGCCAGTCGGCGATGCCTCGGCCCACGTGACCATTGCCGCGCCCGTCGTGGCGATCGCGAGCCCGGGGCGGCACGGCAGGGCGCGCGGCCCGCGCAGGCGCTGGGCCCGAAGGGGGCGCCGCTGCCGCGACGTGCAGGTCGCCGCGGAGATCCGGGAAGTTGCCGTTCGGCTGCGCGCGGCCCCCTGCACCCAGGCCACCACCGCGGTCCCGGTCGGCCCGACTTCGGTCGCGAAGGCCTGGGGGGCTCGCCGATCATCGGGATCGGCCGCGGCGGGTCGCGCCGGCCGCCGCGCCGCCCGTCATGACCACGATGCGCCCGTGCTCGGTCCAGGCGAGCGCCAGCGACCCGTCTGGGCGACTCGGACGACGGCGGAGCCCGGGTCGGCTGCGGGCAGCGCCTCTGGGGGCTCGAGCCGGCCGTCGGCGTGCATGACGCGAAAGAAGGCGCCTGGCGCGCCGGACTTCATCCACAGGAACACGGCGTTGCCCGCGTCGTCGACCTCGCCGCCGATGCCGAACGCGCGCCCGCCGAAGCCCCCTTGGGACGCCGACGGCTGGGAGACGGCGAACGGAGGTCCCAGCGGCGCCCCGGACGGCGCGCGCCGGCGCACGCACAGGCGGCCGCGTGCCGCAGCCGGGCCACATGGCGAGCCCGCGTCCGGCGCCGTCGACCTCGAGCGTGGGATGCACCGAGGCCAGCGCCACCGGCGGCGACCGGCCCTGCGGCGTGCGGGTCCGCCGCGCGCCCGTCCCGGCCTGGGAGCGCCGTTCGGCCAGGACGGGGCTGCCGACCAGCGGACCGCGCCCGCCCGGTCCACGAACCCGCGGACACGCGGGGCTCGCCGGCCCAGAACACGACCCCCGTGACCAGGCCGCGCGGCGGCGCCGGCCAGGGCGGCGAGGGTCACGGCGGCGGCGGCGACCCCGGCTTCGCAGCGGCATCGATCTCAAACGATCGGCATCCGCCGGCGTAGCGCCGCCTCAGCGCCGGCCGACCGACCGCAGCGTGCGGCGGGCAACCTTCGCCAGCGGGACGGCGCCCTGGCCGAGCGCGCGGCGGCGGTCGGCCTCGCGGCCGTAGAGCAGGCCGCCGGCGGCGCGCACGGCGCGACCGAGGGTCTCGTCGTACGGGTGCCACCAGAAGTTGCGCGCCGAGCCCGGGTCCCAGGCGATGAGCTTGACCTCGACGCACTCGTACAGGCCGAACTTCGAGTGGGCCGGCCGATGCCCGAGGCCTTCACGCCGCCCCACGGCGTCTGGACGGCCCCGTGGAGTACATGTGGTCGTTGATCCAGACCATGCCGGCCTGGAGCTCGCGGGCGATCCGGGTGCCGCGCCGGCGGTCGCGGGTCCACACCGAGGCGCCGAGGCCGAACTCCGAGTCGTTGGCCAGCCGGATGGCCTCGTCCTCGTCCTCGACGGTCACGATCGGGAGGACCGGGCCGAAGATCTCCTCGCGCATGATCCGCATGTCGGGGGTCACGCCGGTGAGCACGGCAGGCGCGTAGAAGGCTCCGGACAGGCCGGGGACCTCGACCGGGCCGCCGCAGTGCTGCGTGGCGCCGTTCGCCACCGCGTCGGCGACGAGCTCGCAGACGAGGTCGAACTGGTCGCGCGAGGCCATCGGGCCCACCTGGGTCGCCCAGTTGAGCGGATCGCCGACCGTGAGCCGCTGCGCGCCCGCCACGACGCCCGCGACGAAGCGCTCGGCGTGCTCGCGCACGACGTAGACGCGCTCGATGCCGGCGCAGGTCTGGCCGGCGTTCGCACAGCCGCCCCAGAGCGCGCCGTCGATCGCGTTGGCGATGTTCGCGTCCCGGAGCACGAGCATCGGGTCCTTGCCGCCGAGCTCGAGCACGGCGCCCTTCAGCTGCGCGGCGCAGGCCCGCCCGACGCCGCGGCCGACGGAGACCGACCCGGTGAAGAACACCTTGGCGACGCTGGACTCGACGAGCGCCTGGCCGACCGCGCCGCCGCCGTGCACGACCCGGATCAGGCCCTCGGGGACCCCGGCGCGCTCGAACACGTGCCGGATCCGCTCGCCGATCAGGGGCGTGAGCGAGGCCGGCTTGAGCACGACGCCGTTGCCGGCCATGAGCGCCATCGCGACCTCGCCGAGGGGGATCGACCACGGGTAGTTCCACGGCGCGATCACGCCGACGACTCCGAGCGGCTCGTAGGCGAAGGCCGAGCGCTTGAGCTTGAAGTGGGGCTGGGGCGACCCGATGCGCTCGTCGGCCAGCAGCCGCGGGCCGTGCTCGGCGATCCAGTGCAGCGCGTCGGCGGTGGGGAGCAGCTCCATCGTCAGCGCCTCGACGCGCGGCTTGCCCTGCTCGGAGGCGATCAGGTCCCGCAGGCCGTCGAACTCGTCGACGATCACGTGCGCCGTGCGGCGCAGGTAGCGGGCGCGGTCGGCGCGCGGCAGCGCCGCCCAGAACGGCTGGACCTGGGCGACCTCGTCGACGACGGCCTGGACCCCGTCCGGGGCCACGGTCTGGACGGATCCGAGGCGCGCGCCGGACGCCGGGCTGAAGGACTCGAGCTGCGCGGAGCGGGGCCGGAGGCCATGGCGGGCAGCCTAGACGACTGATTCCATATCGCCGCCCCCGGCGGCGACCGGCATCAGTCATCGAGACCGGGCGGTCAGGCGCGGCGCCGGGCCGTGCGGCCCGACCGGTCGAGCAGCGCGTGCCAGAGCAGCTCGCCCACCACCGGGGGCCACGCGCTCGTCGGCGACGAGCGCTGCCGGCTCGAGCGCGCCGAAGTCGATTGCCCCGATCCCGGTCACGAGCTCCTCGCCGCCCGGTCCAGGTCAGGGCGCAGAGCACGGTCCGCTCGCGCGGATCGTGGCGCAGCAGCCGCTCCACCTCGAGCTCGTCGGCGCGATCCCGCGCCGCTGCAGCAGCTGCGTGACCCCGGCCCGGTCCGAAGGGCGGGCGAGCCGCAGCCGGACCGGCGGCCCGTCCGCCAAGCCGAAGCGGGCGGCCATCAGGACTCCGGTGTCGAGCGGCTGGGACACGAGGACCACCTTCGCACCGGCAGGCCGGCGACCTGTGAACGATCTGAGACGTGTGCGCCACGTCACGCCGGTCCCGTCAGAATCGCGGGCGCGGCGGCCGGGCGCCGGACACCCGATCGGAGGGAGGCAGGCGATGGAGCGGTACGCGCTCTTGCTGCGGGGCATCAACGTCGGCCGGGGCAACAGCCTGCCGATGGCGGATCTGCGCGCCATGCTCGAGGCGCTCGGAGCCACCGAGGTCGCCACCTACATCCAGAGCGGCAACGCCGTGCTGACGCGCCACGCGCGGCCCGGACGAGCTGGCCGCCGCGGTCGAGGCGGCGCTCGAACGCCGCATGGGGCGCCCGATCGCGACGACGCTGCGCACGCGGGCGCAGCTGGCGGAGATCGTCGCCGGCAATCCCTTCGCGGACATCGCCACCACGCTGAAGTTCCTGTGCGTGACGTTCCTGTCGGCGCCGCCGGGCGCTGCAGCGCTGGCCCGGCTCGAGGACGCGGAGTTCGGGGACGAGCGCTGGGAGCTCGCGGGCCGAGAGATCTACTCCTGGCATCCGCGCGGCCAGGGCCGCAGCCCGCTCGCCGAAGCGATCGCGAAGCTCCCCGTCGCGGGCACGGCGACGACCCGGAACTGGAACACGGTGCTCAAGCTCCTCGCGATGCTCGGCGACGGCGGCGCGGCCTCAGCTTCGGCGCCGGCCTACGCGCCGCCCCGGGCCCGGCGGATCTCGGCGAGGCGCTCCCGCAGCTCCGGCTCGGCGTCGTCGGGCTCGTAGAAGACGGCGCCCTCGAGGCCCTCGGGCATCACGCCTGGCCCGAGACGTGGCCGGCGTGCCCGTGCGGCGAGTCGTAGCCCTGCCCGCGGCCGAGCTTGGCCGCGCCGGCGTAGCCGCCGCTGCGCAGGTGGTCCGGCGGCGCGGCGGCCCCGTGGTCGCGCACGTGCTGGCGGGCGGCGTGCAGCGCCCTTCCGGCGGCGTCGGACTTCGGCGCGAGCGCCAGGTAGACGGCGGCCTGGGCCAGCGGGTAGTGCGCCTCGGGCATCCCCACGTGCTCGACGGCGTGGGCGGCGGCGACCGCGACCGACAGCGCGCGCGGATCGGCGTTGCCGATGTCCTCGGAGGCCAGGATGACCATCCGCCGGGCGAGGAACCGTGGGTCCTCGCCGCCTTCGATCATCACCGCGAGGTAGTACAGGGACGCGTCCGGGTCCGAGGCGCGCGTGGCCTTGATCCAGGCCGAGATCGTGTCGTAGTGCTGGTCGCCGGCGCGGTCGTAGCGCAGCGCCTTGCGCTGGAGCGCCTCCTCCGCCAGCTCGAGCGACACCGGCCCCCGCCCGCGGTCGCACAGGCGAGCTCCAGGCCGGCGAGGGCGGCGCGGGCGTCCCCGCCGGCGCGGGCGGCGATGAAGCCCAGCGCCTCCTCCGAGACGGTCGCGTCGCCGCACTCCCCCGCTCGAGCGCCCGGCGCAGCAGCGCCTCGATGGCCGTCGCGTCGAGGGCGTGGAGCTCGTACACCTGCGCGCGGGAGAGCAGCGCCGAGTTGACCTCGAAGTACGGGTTCTCGGTCGTCGCCCCGATGAGCGTGACGAGCCCTTCCTCCACGGCGGGGAGCAGCGTGTCCTGCTGGGCCTTGTTGAAGCGGTGGATCTCGTCGAGGAAGAAGATCGTCGGCTCGGCCGTCGTCTGCCGGCGGTGCTCGGCCCGCTCGAGGACGGCGCGGACCTCGGCCCGGCCCGCCTGGACCGCGCTCGCCTCCTCGAAGGCGGCGGCCGCGCTGGCGGCGACGATGCGCGCCAGAGTGGTCTTCCCGCTGCCCGGCGGCCCGTACAGGACCATCGAGTGCGGCCGGCCCTCGGCGATCGCCGTGCGCAGGGCGGTCGGCTCGGCGGGGGTGCCGAGAAGGTGCTCCTGCCCGATCACGTCCTCGAGCGCCGCGGGGCGCATCCGGTGGGCCAGCGGCGCCTGCCCGGAGGGGACGGAGGTGCGCCCGGGCGGGCGGTCCTCGGTGTCGAAGAGGCGCTCCACGGAGCCAGTATCGCGCGTGCGCAGGCTGTGCGAGGATCGCGCCATGCCCGACTACACCCTCGCCAACCTCAAGCAGGTCAAGGACCTCGCCCGCGAGTTCGGGATGGCCCCGGATCTCGAAGCCCGCTTCGCCCGCGGCACGCTCGAGCTCGAGCAGTCCGGGATCACCTACTTCCGCTTCGCGCCGGGCGTGCGGTCGCCGTTCGGGCACCGCCACAAGGAGCAGGAGGAGATCTACCTCGTCGTCAGCGGCAGCCTCACGATGCGGGTCGGGGACGACGACATCGCGATGGGCCCCTGGGATGCGCTGCGGGTGGCGCCCGAGGCGGTGCGCGGGTTCGTGGCCGGCACGGACGGCGTCGAGGTCGTCGCCTACGGAGCCCAGGATTCCGACGCCCGCGAGGGCGAGTCCGAGCAGCTGCCGGAGTTCTGGGACGGGGAGTAGCGCGGCCGGCGGGCGCTCCGCGGGTTCGCCGCTGAGTCGGTGCTGCGGTGCGTGGGTGGCGGGTGTCCCCGGTGCGTGTCCGGACCGCGGAGCGAGGCATCGAGGGGAAGGGGTGCGGGCCGTGCCGGGAGGGAGGCCGGGCCGTGCGGGTTCCCGCGCGATCGCGACACGCGGCTGCAACTCGTCGCGCGAGCCGCGCCGCACACCGCGCGAAGCGCGTGACGAAGCACGGCAGAGAGTTGCGCAATTGCGCCCTCCGGGCCGTTCTTGCGCGTCCCAGCCACCGAATCGGTGGTTGAAGTGCTCAAGTTCGCATCGGAGGGTTCGGGCGCCACCCGGGCACCGCGGGCGCGGCGCGCCGCCGATCACGAGCGCCCCCGACCGCGGGCACGGCTCCGAGCCTGAATCCCCCGCGCCACGACGCCCCGTCCCGGCCCCCGTAGGATCCGCGGATGGCCGATCTCCAGCAGGCGAGCACCGAGCTGCTGCAGCAGCTCATCCGCTTCAACACGGTCAACCCGCCTGGGAACGAGCGCCCCGCCCAGGAGCACCTGGCCGGCCTGCTCGAGCCGGCCGGGTTCGAGGTCACGCTCCTCGAGGCCGAGCCGGACCGGACGAACCTCGTCGCCCGGCTCCCCGGCCACGCCGACGGCCCGCGCCTCGGCCTCCTCAGCCACGTCGACACCGTCCTGGCCAACCCCGCGGAGTGGTCGCACGGTCCGTGGTCGGGCGACCTCGCCGACGGCGCAGTCTGGGGCCGTGGCGCGCTGGACATGAAGTCCCAGACCGCGGCGGAGGTCGCCGCCGCACTCGACCTCGCCGCCTCCGGCTGGCGCCCTGCCGAGGGCGAGCTCGTGGTGATGGTGATGGCGGACGAGGAGACCGGCGGCCACCTCGGCGCGCACTGGATGACCGACCAGCACCCCGACCTCGTGCGCTGCGATTACCTCCTGAACGAAGGCGGCGGCGACACGTTCCTCTACGAGGGCCGCCGCTTCGTCAGCCTCGGCTGCGCCGAGAAGGGCGTCTTCCGCTTCGAGGTCGCCACCGACGGAGTGGCCGGCCACGCCAGCGTCCCGAAGATGGGCGACAACGCGCTGCTGAAGATGGCGCCGATCCTCGAGCGGCTCGGGTCGCGCCAGCCGTCCTTCGACGTGACCGAGGAGCCCCGCGCGCTCCTGGCCGCGCTCGCCCCCGGCGTCGAGGATCCGGTCGCGGCCCTCGCGCAGGTGGCCGAGTCCTCCCCGGGCCTGGCGTTCCTCATCGAGCCGATGCTCGGCGTGACGCTCGCGCCGACGCGGATTCGCGCGTCCGAGAAGGTCAACGTCATCCCGTCCGAGGCCGTGCTGCAGGTCGACTGCCGCGTCCCTCCGGGCCTCGGAGAGGCCGAGGCGCTGGCCCGGGCCGAGGAGGTCCTGGGGCGCGACGGGCACCGCATCGAGTTCTTCGACCGCGTGGTCGGCAACCGCTCGCCGCGCGACACGCCGTTCGGCGACGCCATCGCCGCCTGGCTGGGCGAGCACGACCCCGACGCCGTCCTCGTCCCGTCGGTCCTGCCGGGCTTCACCGACTCGCGCTGGTTCCGCGAGGCGTTCCCCGACTGCGTCGCGTACGGCTTCTTCCCGCACACCTACATGCAGATGCACGAGGCCGCGCCGCTGATCCACTCCGCCGACGAGCGCATCGACGTGCGCGACCTCGGCGTCGCGGCCGAGTTCTACCGCGACATCGCCATGCGGATGCTCGGATGAGCGACGCCGCGCTGCCCGCCGACGCCACGCCGCCCGGCGCTCCCGCGGACCCGCCCGACCCGCTGCGCCTCGGGGGGATGGCCCTGCGCAACGGCCTGCTCGTCCACGGCCCGTCGCACTGGGCCGCTGCGGTCCGCGACCGCGACGGCGCGATCCAGGTCGCCTCCGGGCGCAAGCCGCGCGTGCGCGGCGTCGACGGCGTGCCCGGCGCCCGCGGCGTCGTGCGCCTCGGCGAGGCGATGGCCGTGATCCCCCTCGTGAAGCGGGCGCTGCCCGCCGCCCGCCTGCCGTTCCAGGACGCCCGCGTGCTCGGCGTCGCCGTGGCCACCGCCGCCGCCGGCGGCGTCCTGCGCCGCCGCGTTCCGGGCGTGGCCGGCGAGGCCGCCGCCGGGGTCCTGGCGCTCGCGCCCGCGCTCTTCGCCCTGCGGGACGGCGACCTCGCGAGCTACCACGGGGTCGAGCACAAGGCCATCGCTGCCTACGAGCAGGGCGCGCCCGACGCCGCCGACGCGGCCAAGGAGCACGACCGCTGCGGCTCGAACCTCATCGCCCCGATGCTCGCCGCCAACGTCGCCGGGGCCGCGCTGGTGAAGGCGCTGGTGGACCGGCCCGGGCCGCTGGCCGGCGCGGCCGTCGGCGTCGCCTCGGCGGGCGCCGCCGTCGAGGTCTTCCTGTGGTCCGAGCGCCACGCCGAGACGCGCACGGCCCGGGCGCTCAAGCGGCCCGGCTACGAGCTTCAGCGCGTCCTGGGCACCCGCGAGCCGACCGAGCGCCAGCTCGAGGTCGGACGGGCCGCGCTGGCCGAGATCCTGCGGGCCGAAGGCGTCGTCCCGGCCGAGGCGTCCGCGCCGTGACGATCCGAACTCCAGACGTCGGGACGCTCCGCCGATAGGACCCCCGATGGCCCTGGCTGCGCTCCCGCACGTCTTCGCGCTCACCTACACCGAGGTCGAGAACTTCGCCCTCACGTGGGTTCCCGTCGTCTTCATGGGAGTGCTGCTCCTGCTGGTCTGGCTGACGCTGCGGCGGATGCCCCGGACCAAGCCCCAGCAGATCAAGCCCGAGACGAAGCTCCCGATCGGCTGGGAGGAGATCGCCGGCGCCGACGAGGCCAAGCACGAGCTCCAGGAGGTCGTGGAGTTCCTCCGCGATCCGAAGCGGTTCAAGGCGCTCGGCGCCCGCGTGCCCAAGGGCATCCTCCTTCACGGCCCGCCGGGCACCGGCAAGACGCTGCTGGCCAAGGCCGTCGCGCACGAGTCGGGCGCCGACTTCTTCGCCCAGTCGGCGGCCTCGTTCGTGGAGATGTTCGCCGGCCTCGGCGCCTCGCGCATCCGGCGCCTGTTCCGGGAGGCCCGCAAGCACAGCCCGGCGATCATCTTCATCGACGAGCTCGACGCGGTCGGCGGCCGGCGCGGCTCGGACCTCTCCGGCGAGAAGGACCAGACGCTCAACCAGCTCCTGGTCGAGATGGACGGCTTCTCCTCGACCAGCGACGTCGTGGTCATCGCCGCCTCGAACCTGCTCGAGAAGCTCGACCCGGCGCTGCTGCGCCCGGGCCGCTTCGACCGCCAGATCTTCGTCTCGCCGCCCGACGTGCGCGGCCGCGAGCAGATCCTGCGCGTGCACACGCGCTCCAAGCCGGTGACCGACGTCGACCTCGAGCTCGTCGCCCGCCAGACCAGCGGGCTCACCGGCGCCGACCTGGCGAACATCTGCAACGAGGCGGCCATCTTCGCCGCCCGGCGCTACAGCGACGTGATCACCACCGCCGACTTCGACTCGGCGCTCGAGCGCGTCGTGGCCGGCATGCAGTCGCGGCGCAAGCTCAACGACCACGAGCGCCGGGTCGTCGCCTTCCACGAGGCCGGCCACGCCCTGTGCGCCGAGCTGCTCCCGTCGGTGGACCGGGTCCACAAGATCTCGATCGTGCCGCGCGGCCGGGCGCTGGGCTACACGCTCAACCTCCCCGCCGAGGACCGCTACCTCAAGACCCGCGACGAGCTCCTCGACTACATGACGGTCCTGCTCGGCGGGCGCGTGGCCGAGAAGCTCGTCTTCGGGTCGATCACCACCGGCGCCTCGGACGACCTCAAGCGCGTCGGGGAGATCACCCGCGCGATGGTCCACGAGTACGCGATGGGGACCGGCCTGACCTCCCAGCGCATGGCGCTGGACGGCGACGACGTCTCGGACATGACCCGCCGGGTCCGCGACGAGGAGCAGCGCGAGCTGGCCGACGAGGCCTACCGGGCCGCCACTGGGCTGATCGGCTCGCACCGCACCCAGCTCGACGACCTCGCCGAGGGGCTGCTCGCCAACGAGGTGCTCGAGCGCGCCGACATCGACCGGATCATGGCCGACGTGCCGCCGGTCGACCGGCGGCCCTCCGGCGGCCTGCGGGTGGCGGCCGCGCGAGCGCCCGACCCGCCGGGCGCGGCCTGAGCCGGGCGGGCCAGGCCGGGCCGGGCCGCGGTTGAACCGACGCGCAACTTCCGCAAGCTGCGGGCGTTTCTTGATCGCGATGCTCCGTTCGCTCCTTGCAGCCCGGCGGCTCGCCGTGGCTGTTCTGGTCTCGATGGCCGCGCTCGGCGCGAGCGCCCAGCCGGTGCTGGGCAGTGCCGGAGCGATCGATCGTGCCTTCGGAAGGGGCGGCATGGCGGCGACGGGCCTCGCGCAGGCACGTGGCTTCATCGCCCTCGGGGAGGGGTCGAGTGTCGTCGTGGGCAGTTCGGTCGCGGTGCGCCTGACGCCCGGCGGCGCCAAGGACGCAACTTTCGGGTCAGGCGGCAGGGCCGTGCTGCCGGGCGCGACGCGAGCCGTTGTCGCGGCAGCGCAGTCCGGACGCCGGGTCGTGCTGGCCGGGTTCGGCGGGCGCGAAGACGCGTTACCGTCGCTTGGTCCGGTCAGCCGCTTCGCCGCCGGCAGGCTGCTCGAGAACGGGCGCCCCGATCCGACCTTCGGACGCGGCGGCGGCGTCGTGTTGCCTTGGCTCTCCTCCGGAGGGTTCACGGCCCGAGACGCGTACGCGACTGCCGTAGCAGTGCAGCCCGACGGCAAGGTCCTGGTCGCCGGGCCAGCCTACGCACGCTACCCTGGCCTCGATCTCAAGACGCCGGTGCCGGAGTCACGCTTCGCGGTGGCCCGGCTCGATCGGGCGGGGAAGCTGGATCGATCGTTCGGGCGCCACGGCGTCGCGCTGATCCCCGTCCGTGGATCGCGAGTCGCCGTGGCAACCTCGGTGGCGGTCCTTCGTGGAGGGCGCATCGCCGTCGCCGGCAACGGGAGCATCGGCGAGCGCTCCAACCATGCCGCGACCGGGCTCGTCGCGCGGCTGACGCCCTCGGGGCACCTTGACCGCGGGTTCGGCGCCGGAGGACTCGCACGACTTGCGCCAGCTGGCTTCGAGCGAGTCAACCTGAGCGCCGTGGTGGCGCTGCCGGGCGGGCGACTCGTGGTGGGCGGATGGGCGGCCGCCGCCGATGGCAACGACAGCTTCCTCGTCGCCAGGCTGCTCGCATCGGGCGGGACGGACGATTCGTTCGGTGCTGGCGGCGCGACCGTCACGCCGGAGCCCGCAGGCGGCTGGGGCCTCATCCACGGCCTTGCCGTGGACGCCGTCGGGCGCGTCGTGGCCGCGGGCGTTGCGTTCTACACCGGCCTTCCGCCGGTTCCGGCGCGAGGCGTGCTGCTGCGCTACCGGCCCGACGGAACGCTGGATCCCGCCTTCGGGACCGCGGGAATCGCGGGCCTCGGCGAGTTCCTTCGCTCTGCGGCCGCCGTCGCGATCCAGCGACCGTCCGGCGCCCTGCTCGTCCTGGGCGACACCCCGACCAACTCGGCGGTCAGCGGAGTCGTCCGAGTCGCTGCCGGCTGACGGCCCACGTAGCCGGCCGCCGCGACGCAGCGCGGGGCGTCCGGTGCGGCGCCGCCGCTCGGCCCGCCCGGATCGGCGTTCTCTAGACTCCGCCGCATGTTCGGCGCCATCGATCACGTCGGCATCGCCGTCGAGGATCTGGACGCGGCGATCGCCACCTACGCCCGCGACTTCGAGCTCGAGCTCGTGCACCGCGAGACCGTGGACGAGCAGGGCGTCGAGGCGGTGCTGCTCGACATCGGGGAGTCCCACCTCGAGCTGCTCGCGCCGCTGGGGCCCGACACGCCGGTCGGCAAGTTCCTGGCCCGCAAGGGCCCCGGCCTGCACCACGTCGCCTACCGCACCGGCGACATCGAGGGGGAGCTCGAGCGCCTGAAGGCGGCCGGGCTGCGCCTGATCGACGAGGCTCCGCGCACCGGCATCCGGGCATCGCGCGTGGCCTTCCTGCACCCTGCCGCGACCGGCGGCGTGCTGACCGAAATCGTCCAGCCCGGCGAGGAGGGCCACTGACATGTCCGGCGGACTGCGACGCACGACCATCGGGTTCAAGGGCGGGCAGGTGCTTGCCGTCAAGCTCAGCGAGGACGACCTCAAGGCGCTGCGCAAGGCGCTCGGCGGCGACGGCTGGCACGAGGTCAAGACCGACGAGTCGACCGTGGCGATCGACCTCGGGCAGGTCGTCTACCTCAACGTCGAGTCCGACGAGCAGCGCATCGGGTTCTCGTAGCCCGGCCCTGGGACCTGCCCTGACATGGCCATGAAGGTCGGCATCGTCGGCCTGCCCAACGCGGGCAAGTCCTCCCTCTTCAACGCGCTGACCCGGGCCGGGGCCCAGGCGGCGAACTACCCGTTCACGACGATCGAGCCCAATGTGGCCGTCGTGCCGGTGCTCGACGGGCGGCTGGACCAGGTCGCGGCGACGGTGGGCGCCAGCGAGGTCGTGCCCGACACGATCGACTTCCACGACATTGCCGGGCTGGTGAAGGGCGCCCACCAGGGGGAGGGCCTCGGCAACCAGTTCCTGGCCAACATCCGCGAGACCGACGCGATCCTGCACGTGGTGCGCTGCCACGCCGACGATGGGGTGATCCACCCCGACGGCCGCGTCGATCCGGTGGCGGACGCCGAGATCATCGAGGCCGAGCTGATCTTCGCCGACCTCGAGCAGGCCGAGCGCCGCCTGGACCGCGTCGTGCGCACCGCGCGGGGCGGCGACAAGGCCGCGATCGCCGAGGAGGCGTGGCTGCGGGAGCTCATCGAGGCGCTGCAGGCCGGCCGCCCCGCCCGTGACGTCCCGGCGCCCGCGGCGGCGCCCGACGCCGTGCGCCTGCTCCAGCCGATCACGGCCAAGCCGGTCCTGATCGTCGCGAACGTGGACGAGGGCGACGACGCGGTCCCGGCGGCCCTCGCCGCCCACGCCGAGGCGGCCGGTGCGGGCATCGTGGCGGTCTCGGCCCGGATCGAAGCCGAGCTCTCGGACCTCGACGAGGACGACGCCCAGGCGATGCGCGCCGACCTCGGCCTCAGCGAGTCGGGGCTGCGGAGGGTGGTGGACGGCGCCTTCTCACTCCTTGGGCTCATCGCGTTCTTCACGGCGGGCGAGGACAAGCCGGCGCAGTCGTGGCACATCCCGGCGGGCGCGACGGCCTGGGACGCAGCCGGGCAGATCCACTCCGACATCCAGAAGGGCTTCGTGCGGGCCGAGGTCGTCGGCTGGGCGGAGCTCGTCGACGCCGGCGGCTACGCCGGGGCCCGCGACCGGGGCACCCTGCGTGTCGAGGGCCGCGACTACGTGATGGCCGACGGCGACGTGCTGACCGTGAAGTTCACGCCGTAGGGCTCGGCCCGCTCACCCATCGGGGTCGAGCCGCGCGGCGAGCCGGTTCATGCCGCGGGCCCGCGCCGCCGCGGCGGCGCCGGCGCGGTCCAGCGCCTGGTCGGGTGGCCGTTCCACGTGCACGGGCCGCAGCGTCGCGATCTCCTTGAAGGCCCGCAGCTCGTCGGCCTGCTCGCGCAGCGAGCCCCGCACGCGCGGCGGCTCGGTGAGCGCGTTGGCGATCGCGCCCTCGAGCGAGCCGTGGCGGCGCAGGAGGTCCGCGGCGGTCTTCTCGCCGATGCCCTTCCCGCCGGGCAGCCCGTCGGAGGGGTCGCCGCGCAGGGCGATGAAGTCGGGCACGAGCTCCGGGCCGACGCCGTAGCGCTGGCGGACCTCGTCGGCGTCGATCACCGCCGGGCCGCCCTTGCTCTGGGCCGCGTACAGGACCGTCACCCGGTCTCCCACGCACTGGAACATGTCGCGGTCGCCGGTCATCAGGAGCGTCTCCCCGCCGGCTGCGGTCTCGGCGGCGGCGAGCGCTCCGAGGACGTCGTCGGCCTCGAGCCCGGGCTCGGAGAGCGACGGCCAGCCGAAGGCGGCGAAGAACTCCGGTGCGTCGTCGAACTGGCGGGCGAGCGGATCGGGCATCGGCTCGCGGTGGGCGTGGTAGGCGGGGTAGAGCGCCACGCGGTAGTCGGCGGCCTCCTCGCCGAAGCACAGCACGACCGCCCGCGGCGCCCGCTCCTCGACGACTTGGAGGAGCGCGTTCGCCGTGCCGAGCAGCGCGTTGACGGGGCGGCCCTCGCCGTCGGTGATCGACTCGGGCAGCGAGAACGCGGCCCGGAAGAGGAGGTAGGGCGTGTCGACGGCGAGCAGCGGTCCGGCCATGGCGCTCATCCTCCCCGGCCGGTCCAGGGCTGCGCCAGGGCGGCGAGCCGCGCCTGCCACTCGGCGGCCCGCGGCGCCGGCCCGGCGGCGGGCCCGTCCGCCCACGCCGTCACGGCGCGGATGCCGTGCAGCGCGCTCGTGAGCCACACCTCCCGGGCGGCGAGGTCGGCGAGCGCCGGGCGGCTCCGCGCGACCGGCACGCCCGCGTCGGCGGCGAGGCCGATCAGCAGCGCCCGGGTGACGCCGGGCAGGATCGGCGCCGCATCGTCGATGGCGCCCAGCGTCCCGTCCTCCCACCACAGCAGGCTCGAGTACGCCCCCTCGAGCGGGCGCCCGTCCGCATCGAGGATCACCGCCTCGCCGGCGCCGTGGGCGGCGGCGCGGTCGCGCAGCGCGCCGAGGCGCTCGAGGTCGGGCCCCTTGCGGCGGGGGTCGGTCCGGGGGTCGGGCGCGTCGGCAGGCCAGGCGACGACGGTCTCCTCCGCCGGCGGGGCGGGACGGACCGCGAGCGTCAGCACGCGGTCGCGCCAGTCGATCCGCGGGAACCAGCGCCCGGCCGCCGGGACGCAGCCGGGGGCCGCGGCAAGGGCCGCCCCGGCGACGGCCGGCTCCAGGCCGCCCGCCTGCGCTGCGGCCGTGAAGCGCTGCTCGTGGAGGGCCCAGCCGCGCACCCGGCCGGCGTCCACGAGCCAGGAGTCCGCAGCGGCGACCGGCCCGTCCGGCGGATCGTCGTCTGGCACCCAACCGTCGGCAGCCCAGCGCCAGCGCGCCGCGTCGTCGCTCACGGCGCGGCCGCCGGGGCGGCGAGCGTGCCGCCGACCGCGGCCAGGAGCGGCGCGGCCTTCAGGAGCATCTCCTCGAACTCGGCCTCCGGGTCCGACGCGGCCACGATCGCTCCGCCCGAGCCGATCGTCAGCCCGTCCGGGCCGGCGACGAGCGTGCGGATCACCACGCTGAGGTCGGCGGCGCCGTTCACGGAGAGGTAGCCGAGCGCGCCGGAGTACACGCCGCGGGCGCGGCCCTCGAGGCGGTCGAGGATCTCGAGCGTTCGCAGCTTCGGCGCGCCGGTCATCGAGCCGGGCGGGAACGCCGCGCGGACGGCGTCCAGGGCCGTCCGGCCGGGCGCGAGCTGCCCGCGGACCGCCGAGACGAGCTGGTGCACGGTCGCGTAGCTCTCGACGACCATGAGCGCCGGCACCCGGACCGTCCCGAGCGCGCAGACGCGGCCGAGGTCGTTGCGGACCAGGTCGGTGATCATCAGGTTCTCGGCCCGCGACTTCTCGTCGGCCTGCAGCGCCGCCGCCGCCTCGCCGTCCTGCGCGGGCGTCGCGCCGCGCGCCGCGGTCCCCTTGATCGGCTTGGACTCGACGACGCCGTCGCGGTCGACCCGCAGGAACCGCTCCGGGGAGGAGCTGAGCACCGAGAGCGGCCCGAGGCGCAGGAGCGCCCCATGGGGCGCCGGGTTGGCCGCCCGCAGCGCGGCGTAGGCGGCGATGGGGTCCGCGCTGCCCTCGGCCCGCAGCTCGGTGGTCAGGCAGACCTCGTAGGTCTCGCCCTCGTGAATGGCGGCCTGGGCGGCCGCGATCCGCTCCAGGTAGGCCTCGCGGTCCTCGCGGAGCCGGAACGGGAGCGCGCCGGGGGCGGCGGCTGGTGCCAGCGGTGCCGGCGGGACGTCGCGCAGCGCCGCGGCCGTGGCGTCCAGCCACGCCTCGGCGGCTGCCGCCCCGTCCGCGTCGGCGAGCGCCAGCAGGTGCACGCGGCGCTCCTCGTGGTCGAAGGCGATCACGCGGTCGCAGAAGAGCAGGGCCGCGTCGGGCTGCGGCGCGGCCGGGCCGGCGCTGGCGCCGCACGCCGCCTTCAGGCCATAGCCGAGGTAGCCGGCGTAGCCGCCGACGAAGTCGAACGGGACCTTCGGGCCCGCCGCCGCATGCGCGGTGAGCCGCGCAGCCAGGGCGTCGAGCAGATCGCCCGGCGCCGTGACGGCTTCCCCGCCGGCAGGCGTCACCGTGACCGTCCCGGCCCCGGCATCGCAGCGGATCTCGTGGCCGAGCGGGCCGTCCGCGGTGCCGAGGTAGGAGAACCGGGCCAGCCCCCGCTCGGCCCGGGCGCTGTCGAGCCACACGAACGCGTCCGCGTCCCGGTGCCGGGCGGCGACGACCGCCTCCGGGTCGCGCCAAGCGCCGAGGCGGCGGTGCAAGACGGTGGTGCCGGACGCGGCGGGCGGCCCGGCGGGCGCCGGCCGGGCGAGCGCGGGCGCGCGCCGCGGCGCCGCTGGGACCGGCCCGCGGGCCAGGTCGCGGAAGTTGGCCATCAGCGCGAGGCCGTCCTCGGTGCAGACCGACTCGGGGTGGAACTGCACGCCCCAGCGCGGCGCCGCCGGGTCCGCGAGCGCCATGACGACGCCGTCGGGACTGCGCGCGGTGACGCGGAGCGCGGCGGGCACGGCGGCGACGACGAGCGAGTGGTAGCGCACCGCCATGAACGGGTCCGGGAGGCCCCGGAACAGGCCGGTGCCGTCGTGGCGGATCGGGCTCAGGCGCCCGTGCATGACCTCCGGCGCGTAGCCGATCGTGCCGCCCTCGACGAAGGCAAGGGCCTGCAGCCCCAGGCACACGCCGAGCACCGGGATCTCGCGCTGGGCGAGGGCGTCGAGCGAGACGCCCACGTCGCGCGGGTGCTCCGGCCGGCCCGGCCCGGGCGAGACGACGATCGCGTCGTAGCCGGCGCCGGCGAGTTCGGCCCAGGCGGCCTCGTCGTTGCGCACGACCACGGGCTCCTCCCCGGTCACCTCGCCGACGAGGTGAAACAGGTTGAACGTGTAGGAATCGTAGTTGTCGATCAGCAGCGTCCGCACCGCGCATCCCCTCGCGCGCCCCGACTGTAGTCGAGGCGCCGCGCCGCGCCGCGCCCGGCGCGGCGGGCCCCGGCGCGGCGCCGGCGGAGGGTCCCCCTGCGAACCTGCGCGCGTCAGCCACCGAATCGGTGGTCCGTGTGCGCGAGATGGGCTGCGCGCCTCTTCGCACGCGCGCCGCGCGGCCCCAGCCGGTGACTCGGCCTCCCGCTCGCTCTGCGCGTCCGCGGCCACCCGCGCCCGTCCGGCCGCTCCGCTCCCGGCCCCGCGCCGGCCGTAGACTCACCGCCGCACCCTTCCCTCAGGAGATCACGAGACGATGCTCACGCTCACCGGCATTGACCAGGTCAAGGGCCACGTCGGCCAGGAGATCGGGGTCAGCGGCTGGCATCTGGTCACCCAGGAGACGATCGACGCCTTCGCCGACGTGACCGGCGACCACCAGTTCATCCACGTCGATCCCGAGCGCGCGAAGGAGACGCCGTTCGGCGGCACGATCGCCCACGGGTACTACACGCTCTCGCTCGCGCCGAAGCTCTCCGACGAGATCATGTCCTTCGAGGGCTTCGCCTTCGGCGTCAACTACGGGCTGAACCGCGTGCGCTTCCCCGCGCCCCTGCCGGTGGGCCAGAAGGTCCGGATGCGGGCGACGCTGGCCAGCGTCGACGAGATCCCCGGCGGCGTTCAGGCCACGCTGAACCTCACCTTCGAGGTGGAGGGCGGCGAGAAGCCGGTCTGCGTCGCCGAATCCCTCGTCCGCCTGTACGGCGGCTGACCATTCGTTGAGAGCGGGCATGCAGGCGGCGCAATTCCGGCCGCCGACCGCGACCATGGGCGCATGCCCGTGTTCCGAGGGGTGACGGTGCCCTGCCGCCACCGCATCCAGAGCCGTGCCCGCGCCCTCGTGGCCGCGACGGTCCTGGCCGCCCTCGGCGCCGCGGCGCCGGCGGCGCAGGCTCAGGGCTGGCAGCCCGGCGGCGGCTCGCCCGGCCGGGCGGGCAGCGCGCCGATCGACCCGGGCGCCGCCCCGGTCAGCGCCCTGTGGGCCAAGACCGCGCCGACCGACGCGAACGTCGTCACGCCACCCGGGATCGGCGAAGGCACGCGGCCGGCGACCCAGCGCGTCGCGTATGGGACCGCGAACGGCCGCGTCCACGTCCAGGCCCTGGCCACCGGCGCGCCGGTCGGGCCCGAGGCCGGCATCGACATCGACGAGGGGACGCCGGACGCCGACGTGTTCGGCCCGGTCGGGGCCGGGATCGGCATCGTGAGCAGCGCGAACCCGTCGGCGCCCGGGCAGCTCTTCGCGCTCCACAACGACACGAACCAGGGCGGCGGCGCTGACGACATCGCGATCGCCCAGATCGACGAGGCCTCCGGGCTGCTCGTGCAGGACGTCCCGGTGCCGGGCACGGACGGCTACGGCGCGGCCGCCACGCCAGTGCTCACCTCCGCCGGGTCCGCGTCGGACGGGCGCGCTCTCTTCTTCGTCGCCGTCTCCGGAGGCGGCCCGCGCCTCTTCCGGGTGCCGATCAGCGCCGCCGGCACGATCGCGGCAGCCACGGGCACCCCGACGAGCGTCGCCGTGCCCGGAGCGACCGCGGACGCCGGGCCCGCGCTCGCCTTCCTGCGCACGCCTGGCAGCGGCGCCTCCGAGCAGTACGTCGTGCTCGGGACCGCGACCGGCGTGGTCTCCTTCCGGGCCGGCGACCTGGCGCCCGGCCCCGCCTCCGGGCCGCTGGGCGGCACCGCGCACACCCCGGCCGCCCCGCTGGCCGCGGGCGGCCTGACTCCCGGCGACGACCCCGGCGCGCCGGCCACGTCGGCAGCCCTGCTGGTCGCGGTCCAGTCGGGCGGCTCGACGATCGTCCGCCGCCTCGCGCAGTCCGATTCGAGCCCGGTCCTGAGCCCGGCGGGGGCGAGCAGCACGCTCGCCGGCACCCCGGCCCCCGGCCTCGCCACGAGCCAGTCCGCGACCGCCTCCGGCGCGACCGGCGGCACCGTCGCGGTGGGCACGTCGGCCAACCTCTACGTGCTGGATGGGGACTCGCTGACCGTTCGCGGGACGTTCAGCCCGGGGCCGCTGCCGGCCGGGCAGGGGTTCGGGGCCGCCGCCCCGGCGATCGCCGGCGGCCTGGTCGCGGCCGCCCGCGACGACGGGCGCCAGGTCGTCGCCGACGCCGCGGACGCCAGCCCGCTCAGCGCCGCGGACTTCACGCCCCAGAGCGCGAGCGCCGGCGCCACCCGGCCGGGCGGGCAGCCCGCGCTGGCCCGCGGCGCCGTCCTCTTCGCCAGCGACCGCGGCCTCTTCGCCTACGAGTCCAGGGACGTCACCGCGCCGACCGTCCGCCTGGAGGCGCCCGGACCGCAGGCCCGCGTGGCCGGCACGGCGACCTTCACCGCCACGATCTACGACCAGCGCGGGATCGACACGGCGGAGTTCCGCCTGAACAACAAGCTCATCGGCACCGCGACCGCGCCGGCCAGCGGGTCGGAGCACGAGCCGGGCGGCGCGCCGTTCACCGTGACGTACGACACGCGCAAGCTCCCGAGCGACAAGACCTACTACTACGTCGTGACGGCCACGGACACGAACGGGCTCACGAAGCAGTCGGTGACCCGCCGCATCGTCATCACGAACCCGGCCACGCGCCGGCTGAAGCCCGGCCGCTGCGCCAACACCTTGCGCGGCTCCAACTCCGACGACGTCCTGGGCGGGTCGGCCCTCGGCGACGCGATCTACGGGCGGGCCGGCGACGACGTGCTCACCGGGGTCGCCGGTGACGACTGCCTGTACGGCTCCACCGGCGCCGACGCGCTCTCAGGCGGCTCGGGGACCGACCTGCTCTCCGGCTGGCTCGGGGAGGACCTCCTGCTCGGCGGGACCGGCAACGACACCCTGCTGGGCGGCGGCGCCGACGACGTCGTGCGCGGCCAGTACGGAAACGACAAGCTCGACGGCGGCTCGGGGAACGACAAGCTCGACGGGGGCCGCGGCAACGACCGGCTCATCGGCGGCTCCGGCAACGACCGGCTGATCGGCGGGACCGGGGTCGACGCGTTCTACGGCCAGGGCGGCAGCGACACGATCGACTCGGTCGACGCCCGCGCCGAGACGGTCGACTGCGGCCCAGGCCGCGACACGGCGACGGTCGACCGCATCGACCGGGTGCGCCGCTGCGACCGCGTGCGCTACCGGGCGCCCGGCTGAGCGCGGCGGGCGCGCCACACCCGGTTGATAGCGTGATCCGGGTGAGCGGGCGGCGCGCATCCGACGTGTTCGTGGAGTGCCTGGAGGCCGAAGGCGTCCGGCACGTCTTCGGCATCCCGGGCGAGGAGACGCTCGACCTCAACGAGTCACTGGAGAACTCCTCGGTGGCCTTCGTGCCCGTCCGGCACGAGCAGGGCGGCGCCTACATGGCCGACGCCTACGGGCGGCTGACCGGCCGGGCCGGCGTCTGCCTGGGCACGCTTGGCCCGGGCGCGACGAACCTCATCACCGCCGTCGCGGACGCCTACCTCGACCGCGCCCCGCTCGTCGCGCTCACCGGACAGGGCGACCTCGAGCGGATGCACAAGGAGTCCCACCAGTACCTCGACATCGTCGGGGTGATGGCCCCGATCACGAAGTGGAACGCCCGCCTGACCGCCCCGGAGATCATCCCCGAGGTCGTCCGCAAGGCCTTCAAGGTCGCCGAGACCGAGAAGCCCGGCGCCACCCACATCGAGCTGCCCGAGGACGTCATGGCCGCGCCGCTGGACGCCGAGCCGATCCCCCGCCGCGCCCCGGTCCTGCCCGAGCCTGGCGCCCGCGACATCCTGCGCGCCGCCGAGCTGATCCGCGGCGCCGTGAGCCCGGTGGCGCTGGCCGGCAACGGCGTCGTGCGCTCCCAGGCGGCGCCGGCGCTGCGCGAGTTCGTCCGCGCGACCGGGATCCCCGTGGCGGAGACGTTCATGGCCAAGGGCGTGCTGGGGGAGGAGGATCCGCACTGCCTCGGCACCGTCGGCCTGCAGCAGCGCGACTACGCGATGGCCGGCTTCGACGAGGCCGACGTGGTGATCGCGATCGGATTCGACCTCGTGGAGCACGCGCCGCGCAACTGGAACCCCGGCGGCGAGAAGCGCATCGTCGTGATCGACACGGTCCCGGCTGAGATCGACGCGGGCTTCATCCCCGAGGTCGAGCTGGTCGGCGACATCTACCACGTGCTCGCCCGCCTGGGCGAGGAGCTGCGCGACGCGCCCTTTCACGACAGCGCGCCGGGCTCGACGGCGCTGCGCGACTTCGTGGCGGGCCGGCTCGAGGAGGCGCGCCACGACGACGCCTTCCCCGTCCAGCCGCCGCGGGCGCTGTGGGAGATCCGGCAGGCGCTCGGTCGCGACGACATCCTCATCTCCGACGTCGGCCTGCACAAGCTCTGGATCTCCCGCATGTTCCCGGCCCGCGAGCCCAACACGGTCCTGATCGCCAACGGCCTGGCCGGCATGGGCTTCGCCGTGCCGAGCGCGGTGGCCGCCAAGCTCGTCCATCCGGACCGCAACGTCGTCACGGTCAGCGGCGACGGCGGCTTCCTCATGAACTTCCAGGAGCTCGAGACCGCGGCGCGGCTGCGCACGCCGTTCGTGAACGTGGTCTGGGAGAACCGCCAGTACGGGTCGATCGTCTGGAAGCAGGACAAGAAGTTCGGCCGCCACTTCGGCGTCGACTTCACGAACCCCGACTTCGTCAAGCTCGGGGAGTCCTTCGGCCTGCCGGCCTGGCGCTGCGAATCGGCCGACGACTTCGGGGCGCGCCTGCGTCAGGCGCTCGCGCTCGACGTCCCGTCGCTGATCGTGCTGCCGATCGACTACTCGCTCGACGTGGCGATGTCCACGGAACTCGGAACGGAGACGGTGCCCACATGACCACGGCAACACAGGAGCAGGCTGCCCTCGACTCGGTCCCCAAGGGCCTCTTCGTAGGCGGAGAGTGGATCGACGCGACCGCCGGCGCGACGCTGCCGGTCGAGGACCCGGCCACCGGCGAGCCGCTGTGCCAGGTCGCCGACGCGACGCCCGAGGACGCGCTGGGCGCCCTGACGGCGGCGGTGGCCGCCCAGGAGGAGTGGGCCCGGGTCACGCCGCGCGCCCGCGGCGAGATCCTCCGCGCCGCCTTCGAGGAGATGATCGCGCGCACCGAGGAGCTCGCGCTGATCATGACGCTCGAGATGGGCAAGCCGCTGGCCGAGTCCCGCGGAGAGATCGCCTACGCGGCCGAGTACCTGCGCTGGTACTCGGAGGAGGCGGTGCGGATCAACGGCCGCTTCACCTCCCACTACAACGGCGGCGGGCGGGTCCTGACGATGCGCCAGCCGGTCGGGCCCTGCATCTTCATCACGCCCTGGAACTTCCCGATGGCCATGGGGACGCGCAAGATCGGCCCGGCCATCGCGGCGGGCTGCACCATCGTGGTCAAGCCGGCCAAGCAGACGCCGCTGTGCATGCTCGCGCTCGCCGACATCCTCGATCGGGCCGGGCTGCCGGGCGGCGTGCTCAACGTCGTGACGAGCAACTCCTCGGGCCGGACGATGGCCCCGCTGATCGCCGATCCCCGCGCCCGCAAGCTCTCGTTCACCGGCTCGACCGAGGTCGGCCGCACGCTCATCGGGCAGGCCGCCGAGCAGATCCTCCGCGTGTCGATGGAGCTGGGGGGCAACGCGCCGTTTGTCGTGTTCGACGACGCCGACCTCGACGCCGCCGTCGACGGGGCGCTGCTCGCCAAGATGCGCAACATGGGCGAAGCCTGCACGTCCGCCAACCGCTTCATCGTCCACGAGTCGGTCGCGGACGAGTTCGGCCGGCGCCTGGCCGAGAAGCTCGGCAGCCTGCGGGTCGGGCGGGGGACCGAGGACGGCGTGCAAGTGGGACCGCTCATCGATCAGCCGGCCGTCGACAAGGTCGCCGAGCTGGTCGGCGACGCGATCGGACGCGGCGCCGAGCCGCTGACCGGGGCGGAGCCGGGCACCGGGCCGGGCTACTTCTACTCCCCGACCGTCCTCGGGAGCGTGCCGGACGACGCCCGCGTGCTGAGCGAGGAGATCTTCGGGCCGGTCGCCCCGATCACCACGTTCTCGGCCGACGACGAGGCCGTCGCGAAGGCCAACGACACCGAGTACGGCCTCGTCGCCTACGTCTTCACGGGCGGGCTGAACCGGGCGCTGCGCGTCATCGAGGGGCTGGACACCGGGATGGTCGGCCTCAACCAGGGCCTGGTCTCGAACGCGGCGGCGCCGTTCGGCGGCGTCAAGCAGTCGGGCTACGGCCGCGAAGGCGGGCCCGAGGGCCTCGACGAGTACCTCGAGACGAAGTACGTCGCGATCAATCTCCCCGAATGACCGAGCCGCGCCCGATCCTGATCGCCTACGACGGGTCCGAGGGCGCTCGCCGGGCGATCGCCGAGGCGGGCCGCGCCTTCGGGCCGGGCCGGGCCGCCGTCGTGACGACCGTGTGGTGCTCGCTGGCCGCGCTCGCGCCGTCCGCGATCTCCGGCCTGCCGCCGGGTGTGGCGCAGGCGAGCGTCGACCAGCTCGACGCGGCCACCGAGCGTGAGGCCGCCGCGCAGGCGCAGGAGGGGGCCGAGGCGGCGCGGGCCGCAGGCTTCGAGGCCGAGCCGCTCGCCCACCGCGAGGACGGCGCCGCCTGGGCCGCCACCGTGGCGCTGGCCGACCAGCTCGACGCTGCCGCGATCGTCGTCGGGTCGCGCGGCCTGTCCGGCGTGAAGTCCGCGCTGCTGGGGTCGTTCTCGCGCGGCGTCGTGCACCACGCGCACCGGCCGGTGCTGGTGGTGCCGCCGGCGGAGTCTGCGTAGGGCATGGCTACGAGCTGAGCCAGCGGCTGACCGAACGCAGCGGCGGAGCGCTCGGCGCGCCCGAGGGATCGCTGTACCCGGCGCTGCACCGGCTCGAGCGCGCAGGACTCGTCGAGAGCTCGTGGAGCCGCGCCGAGGGGCGGCGCCGGCGGGTGTACCGCCTGACGCCAGCCGGCCGGCGGGCCGCCGAGGGGTCGCGCCGGGAGTGGCGGGCGTTCTCCGCCGCGGTCGAGCGGGTGCTGGCATGAGCGCGAGCCCGATCGACGAGTGCCTGGCCGACCTGGCTGCCGCGCTGCACGTGCGCGGGGCGGCCCGGCGGCGGCTCCTGCGCGAGTGTCGCGATCACCTCGCCGACGCGGCGGAGGCGCGCGGAGGAGCCGCCGCGGTCCGCGCGTTCGGGCCTCCGGCCGAGATCGCTGCCGCGTTCGATGCCGAGGTCGCTGCCCGCCGCGGCGTTTGTCTGGGACCGTGGCGAGCACGCGGCCGTCGCCGGGGCGCTCGGCGCCGCCGGCATCGAGGCACTGGCGGTCGTTGGGTGCTTCCTCGGGCTCGGCCCGGCCCTCGGCCTCTGGCGCCCGAGCCGCGACCCGAGACCGCGCCGGTAGCGAACGAGCGAACCGGGCCGCGTCGAGGTTGGGCCGGCTGCGGCGGCCGAACCGCAGCTTCGGCGCTCGATGGCGCGAGGCTGCTCACCCAGGCCGAGCGGGTCACGGGATGTCCGGACGGCGGGAAGCGGCGCGTCCGCAGGCCCGGCGCCGCGCTACGCCACCCGCCGCGCGAGCTGCGGGTAGTCGGTGATCAGGCCCTCGTCGTCGAAGCGCAGGACCGAGTTGAAGTCGCTGTCCAGGCCGCGGAAGCGGATCGTCGCGCCGGCGCCGGGCTCGATGCGGACGTGCTCGTAGGCCTGGCGGACGCCGGTCACTCGCAGGTCGGGCACCGAGACCCAGGCCATCAGGAACTCGCGGCGGCCGCCCGCCAGCAGCCCCTCGCGCCGGACTGGCATGGTGTTCGTCAGGGGGGAGCGGCCGAGGTCGCAGTCCAGGGCGCCGGCGAACTGGTGCGCCTCGCCGCCGGGCAGCGCAAGGTCGGGCGCACCGGTCGCCTCCGCGTCGATCGACCAGGCGCCGTCGGCGTCGCGGCGCAGCTCGAGCCGCCGCGACCAGCCCTCGCCCGAGGCGCGGACGTCCAGGCGCGAAGTCACCCAGCCGGCGGCGGTCTCCAGCTCGTAGTCCAGGCGGTAGGGCAGCGGGTCGGCGCCGAGCTGGGTGCCGGTCGCGGACAGGCGGTCGTCGCCGAGGTCAACCGTCGCCGCCTCCGCCCGGAACGTGTCGGTGCCCGTCCAGATGCGGAAGCGGGCCCCCACGGCTAGCTGTCTCCCACTACGTCGCCTGGTTTCCGGCGGCGATCTTGCGCAAGTCCAGCGCGGCGTCGAGGACGTCCTCCTCGACCCCGTGCTCGCGGGCGACCTCCCGCAGGGTGCGCCCGCTGCTCGCAGCGTCCTTGACGATCTCGCTCGCGCGGTCGTAGCCGATGTAGGGGTTCAGCGCGGTCGCCACCGCGAGCGTCGACTCCGCCGAGCGCTCGCAGCCCTCGAGGTTGGCCTCGATCCCGCTCACGCACTTCTCGGCGAAGAGCTTGGCCTTCGCGGTCAGGAGCTGAATCGACTCGAGCAGGTTGCGGGCGATGAGCGGCACGCGCACGTTGAGCTCGAAGTTGCCCTGGGCCCCGGCGAAGGAGATCGCGGTGTCGTTGCCGACGACCTGCGCCGCCACCTGCATGACGACCTCGGGGATGACCGGGTTGACCTTGCCCGGCATGATCGAGGAGCCCTTCTGCAGCTCGGGCAGCAGCAGCTCGCCGAGGCCGGCGCGCGGGCCCGAGCCCATCCAGGCGATGTCGTTGGCGATCTTCGTGACCGAGATGGCGACGACCTTCAGCGCCCCCGACAGCTCGACGAGCGCATCGCGGTTGCCCTGGGCCTCGAACGGGTCCTCGGGGGGCGTGATCGCCAGGCCGGTCTGCTCGGAGAGCTTGGAGCGCACGCGCGCGGCGAACTCCGGATGGGTGTTCAGGCCGGTGCCGGTCGCGGTGCCCCCGAGCGGGATCTGGGCGACCTGCGGGAGCGTGTTCTGGATGCGCCGGATCCCCAGGCGGATCTGGGCGGCGTAGCCGCCGAACTCCTGGCCGAGGGTGACCGGGACCGCGTCCATGAGGTGGGTGCGGCCCGCCTTGACGATGTCGTGGAACTCGCCAGCCTTCGCGGCCAGCGCGGCCTCGAGCTGGCCGAGCGCCGGGAGGAGCTGGTGAGTCGTCTCGTCCAGCGCGGCGAGGTGGACGGCCGAGGGGAAGACGTCGTTGGAGGACTGCCCCATGTTCACGTGGTCGTTCTGGTGGGCGCCGTCGCCCGCCAGGTTGGCGATGACCTCGTTGGCGTTCATGTTCGACGAGGTGCCTGAGCCGGTCTGGAAGTAGTCGACCGGGAAGTGGTCGTCGAACTCGCCGGCGGCCACGCGGTCCGCGGCGGCCGCGATCCGCTCGGCCAGCTCCGGCTCCAGGAGGCCGAGGTCGCCGTTGACGCGCGCGGCGGCGGCCTTGATGCGTCCGAGCCAGTGGACGACCTCGCGGTCGATCGGCTCGCCCGAGACCGGGAAGTTCTCGACCGCCTTGGCGGTCTCGCCGCCCCACAGCTCCTGCCCTGCCTGCACGCCCATGTTGGTCTCCTGCGTCGTCGAAGTCCGGTCCCCAAACCTAGCGCGGGGCCGCCGGGGCCGCCGCGCGCCTCAGCCGCAGAACGCCGCGATCTCGCGCGCCACGCCGACCGGGTCGTCGTAGGTGAGCAGGAACCCGGTGCGCGGCAGGACGCGCAGCTGCGCGTCCGGGAGCAGCCGCTCGGCCTCCTCCGCCACCGACACGGGGTGCCAGCGGTCCTCGTCGGCCCACAGCAGCAGGGTCGGAGCGGTGATCCGCTGGTAGGCGTCGCGCAGGCCGGTGTCGGCCGCGATCGGCCAGGACCGGGCGAGGCGCGCCCAGGCCCGCGCCCGGTTCGCGTTGCCGGCCACGTCGGCGAAGGCGTGGCGGACGAGGTCCTGGGCGGCGTCGTCCTGGCGGGCGGTGAGCTTCTTCGCCCCCGCGGGCGTCCGGGCCGCCAGCGCGGCGCCGTAGGCGGTCGCACGGTCCAGGCCCGGCACAGCGCCGGCCCGGGCCAGCGTCTTCCAGGCCCGCATCCCGCTGCGCGGCGGGGCGGCGTGCAGCCGGGTCGGCATGAGGACGAGGCGCGACGGGGACAGGAGCCCGGAGGTCACGGCGAGCAGCAGGACCTGGGCCCCGGCCTCGTGGCCCCCGACCAGCGGCCGCGGGCCGAGCGTGTCGCGGCAGAACCCGGCGATCACCTCGGCCAGCCAGTCGAGCGTGTAGGGATGGCGGGGGTGGTCCTCGGAGTCGCCGTGCAGCGGCAGGTCGGGCAGCACGAGCCGGAAGCGGTGGGTGAGGTGCTCGACCAGCGGCTCGAACTCGCGATGCGACAGGCCCCCGGCGTGGAAGAGGCCCAGGCGCGGGCCGGTGGCGCCGGCCTCGCGGTAGGCGATGCGCGTGCCGTCGCTGTGGTGGTAGAGCCGCAGCCTCATCCGCGCCTGCGCCCGGCGGCCCGGCCGCGCTCGTAGGCCGCCCGCACGGCGGCGGGCGGCCCGGTGACGCCGATGGCCAGGCCGGTGCGCCGCACGAGCTCCGCCTGGATGCCGTTGGTCGTGGACGCCCCCTTCTCGGTGGCGCCGGCCAGGTAGCCGAGGCGCAGCGCGACGGCCTGGCTGCGCCGCGCGGCCGGGGCCAGCCGGTCCGCGGCCTGGGACCAGATCGCGCCGACGGTCTGCACGTCGCCGTCGCTGAAGGCGTTGCGCACGCAGTCCGACAGGGGCACGCCGCTGAGGGTGACCGGCCCTGGCGCGGCGCGCAGGGCGCCGACCACCGCCGCCGGGTCGGTGCGGCAGGCCGCCGGCAGCGTCCGGTCGGGCCCGCTGCCGCAGGCGGCCAGGAGCGCCGCGGCGCTCAGGACGGCGAGGGCGGCGGCTCGATGTCCCATCGGCGCATCCCCGCCTCGATCTGCTCCACCGCGGACTCCAGGACCCGGACCCGCGCCCAGCGCTTCGAGTCGCCCTCGACGAGCGTCCACGGCGCCCAGGCGGTGTCGGTCTTGGCCAGCATGTCCTCCACGGCCCGCTCGTAGGCCGGCCGCTTCTTGCGGTTGCGCCAGTCCTCCTCCGTGAGCTTCCACTCCTTGAGCGGGTCCTGCTGCCGGCGCTCGAACCGGCGCAGCTGCTCGGCGTCGGAGAGGTGCAGCCAGTACTTGATGATGATGGCCCCCTCGTCGGTGAGCGTGCGCTCGAAGCCGTTGATCTCGGCGTAGGCGCGCTTCCACTGCTCCTTGCGGGCGAACTTCTCCACGCGCTCGACCAGCACCCGCCCGTACCAGGACCGGTCCAGCACGGCCATGCCGCCCCAGCCGGGCAGTGCGTCGGAGAAGCGCCAGAGGAAGTGGTGGCGCTTCTCGTCGTAGGTCGGCGCGGCGAACTGGGCGACGCGCACGTGGCGCGGGTCCAGCGGCGCGACCAGGCGCTTGATCGCCCCGCCCTTGCCCGAGGCGTCCCAGCCCTCGAACAGGATCAGGACCGGCGGGCCGATCTTGCCCGCTCCGGTCTGGCCGCCGAGCACGAGCCGCAGCTCCAGCAGCCGGGTCTGGGCAGCCTCGAGCCGCTGCGCCTCCTGGGCGCGGCCGAGCTTCAGCGAGAGATCGAGGTCGTCGAGGCGGCCCACGGCGCTGGATCCTCCCAGGCCGGGGGCCGGGCGGGCAAGGGCCGCACGGTGCTCGCCGGCGCCGGTGCGGATCGTGCGGGGGCGCGACGGCGGCGACGCTAGGGTGCCGGCCATGGTCCGCCGGCGGCGATCGGTCATCGGGACGGCCGTCGCGCTGGCGGTCATGCTCGCCCTCTGGGCCTGCGGCGGCACCGCCGACCCGCAGGGCGCCACCGTGCGCCACTACACGCTGGACAGCCGCCTGACGCACGGCGAGCGGCCGCAGACCCTCGTGATCCCGCGCGGCTCGGACGGGCACGGCCGCCCGCTGCTCGTGATCCTCCACGGCCGGGGAGGCGACGGGGAGGACTCGAACCTCAAGGCAGGCTTCTTCGCGGGCCTGCGGCGGCTCGGGACGCGCGCCCCCGTCGTCCTCTTCCCGAACGGCTCGGACCACTCCTACTGGCACGACCGCCGCGACGGGGCCTGGGGCCGCTATGTCCTGCGGGAGGCCATCCCCGCGGCCCTGCGCCGCTCCGGCGCCGACCCGTCCCGGATCGCGATCGGCGGGGTCTCGATGGGCGGCTACGGGGCGCTGAACCTCGCCCGCCTGGCGCCGCGGCGGTTCTGCGCCGTGGGCGCGCACTCGCCGGCGCTGTGGGCCACGCCGGCCGAGCGCTGGGTCCACGACGCCTTCGACGGCGCCGCCGACTACGGCCGCAACGACGTCGTCACGCTCGCCCGCCGCGACCCGGCGGCGTTCGCGGGCCTGCCGGTCTGGGTGGACGCCGGCCAGGACGATCCGTTTCGATCGGGCGTCGACGCGTTCACCGGCGCCCTGCGGGCCGGCGGGGTGCCCGTCGCCGCGCACGCCTGGCCCGGCGCCCACGAGAGCTCGTACTGGAACGACCACTGGCCCGACTACCTGGCCTGGTACGGGCGCCGGCTGGCGAGCTGCCGGCGCTGAGGCCGGAATCGGCCCGCACCCTCGCCCCACCTAGAATCCCCCGCCATGGCCGGCCCGCACCGACCCGTCGACCCGCGTCCGTCCTTCCCGAAGCTGGAGGAGGAGGTGCTGGCGCGCTGGCGCGAGCGCGACGTCTTCCGCGAGTCGGTGCGCCGCCGCGAGGGCGCGGAGTCCTACGTCTTCTACGAGGGGCCGCCGACCGCGAACGGCCGCCCGGGCTCCCACCACGTCCTGGCCCGCGCCTTCAAGGACATCTTCCCCCGCTACAAGACGATGCGCGGCTACTCGGTCGAGCGCAAGGGCGGCTGGGACTGCCACGGCCTGCCGGTCGAGATCGCCGTCGAGCAGGAGCTCGGGATCACCTCCAAGGAGGAGATCGAGGCCTACGGGATCGCCGAGTTCAACGCGAAGTGCCGGGAGTCGGTCTTCACGTTCCTGGAGGAGTGGGACCGGCTGACCGAGCGCATCGCCTTCTGGGTGGACCTCGAGGACGCCTACCGCACGCTCGACACCAGCTACATCGAGTCGGTCTGGTGGGCGCTGTCGCAGATCCACGAGAAGGGGCTGCTCTACGAGGGCCACAAGGTCGTGCCCTACTGCCCGCGCTGCGGCACGGCGCTGTCGTCCCACGAGGTGGCGCTGGGCTACGAGGACGTCGTGGACCCGTCGGTCTACGTGCGCTTCCCGGTGACGGCGCCGGTCGGCCCGCTCGAGCCGGGCGACGCCCTGCTCGTGTGGACGACCACGCCGTGGACGCTCGTCTCCAACGCCGCCGTGGCGGTCGACGCCGACCTGCCCTACGTGCGCGTGCGCACGCCCGGCGGGGAGACCGTCGTGGTCGCCCAGGCGCTGATCGAGCGCGTCGTGGGCGAGGGCGCGAAGGTCCTCGAGACGTTCCCGGGCAGCGCGATGGCCGGCGCGGGCTATGACCCGCCGTTTCCGTTCCTCGGGGCCGACGCCTACGGGCCCAAGGGCCACACGGTCCTGCTCGCCGACTTCGTGACGGCCGAGGACGGCACCGGGCTCGTCCACACGGCGGTCGCCTTCGGCGAGGACGACTACCGCCTCGGCGAGCAGGCCGGCCTGACCGTCGTGAACCCGGTGAAGCTCGACGGCACCTACGACGAGCGCATCGGCCCCTACGCGGGGCGCTTCGTCAAGGACGCCGACGCCGACCTCGTCGCCGACCTCGACGCGCGCGGCCGGCTCTGGCGGGCCGAGCCCTACGAGCACGCCTACCCGCACTGCTGGCGCTGCGGCACGCCGCTGCTCTACTACGCCAAGCCGTCCTGGTACATCGCCACGACGAAGATCCGCGACCGCCTGCTGGCCAGCAACGAGGCGGTGAACTGGCACCCCGAGCACGTCAAGCACGGCCGCTTCGGCAAGTGGCTGGAGTCAAACGTCGACTGGGCGCTCTCGCGCGAGCGCTACTGGGGGACGCCGCTGCCGGTCTGGCGCAGCGAGGAGGGCGAGGTGATGTGCCTCGGCTCCTTCGCCCAGCTCGAGGGGCTGTCGGGCGTGCCGGTGACCGATCCCCACCGCCCCTACGTCGACGACATCACCTTCCCGCACCCGGAGTCGGGGAACCTCATGCGCCGGGTGCCCGAGGTCATCGACGTCTGGTTCGACTCCGGCTGCATGCCGTTCGCCCAGCACCACGCGCCCTTCGAGCACGAGGACCGCTTCGAGGCGCAGTTCCCGGCGGACTTCATCTGCGAGGCGCTGGACCAGACGCGCGGCTGGTTCTACTCGCTGCTGGCCGTCTCGACGCTGCTGTTCGACCGCTCCTCGTACGAGAACGTCGTCTGCCTCGGCCTGATCGTGGACGCCGACGGCCAGAAGATGTCGAAGTCCAAGGGCAACGTCGTGGCCCCGTGGGAGGTCATCGACCGCCACGGCGCCGACGCGTTTCGCTGGTACCTCTTCACCTCCAAGCAGCCGTGGGACGGCTACCGCTTCAGCGTCGACGCGGTTGGCGAGTCGGTGCGCCAGTTCCTGCTGCAGCTCTGGAACACCTACGCCTTCTACGTCCTGTACGCCAACGTCAACGGCGTCGCGCCCCAGCCGGCGCCGGGCGAGCCGTCCGACGAGCTGGACCGCTGGATCGTCTCGCGGCTGCACGCGACGACCTCGGAGGTGTGCGACCGCCTCGACGCCTACGACGCGACCTTCGCCGGCCGAGCCATCGCCGAGCTCGTCGACGATCTCTCCAACTGGTACGTGCGTCGCTCGCGACGGCGGTTCTGGGAGGGCGACCCCGCCGCGTTCGCGACGCTGCGCCACCTGCTCGTCTCGATCGCCCAGCTCACGGCGCCGTTCTGCCCGTTCATCGCCGACGAGATCTACGACAACCTCGACGGGACCGAGCCGAGCGTCCACCTCACCGACTTCCCGGCGGCCCAGGGGCGCGACGAGGGCCTCGAGGTGGCGATGGCCGTCGCCCGCGAGACCGTCCGCCTCGGCCTCGCCGCCCGCGGCCAGGCAAAGCTGAAGGTGCGCCAGCCGCTGCACGAGGCGGTGATCGTCGCCACCGGCTCCGAGCGCGAGGCGATCGAGCGGCTCGCCCCGCTCGTGCGCGACGAGCTCAACGTCAAGGCGCTGCGCTTCGTGTCCGAGGCGGACGAGCTCGTGTCGATGACCGTCAAGCCGAACTACCGGGCGCTCGGGCCCCGCTTCGGGAAGGACATGCCGCAGGTGGCGGCGGCGGTGGCGTCGCTGGACGCCGGGCAGGTCTCGGCGGCGCTGCGGGCCGGGCGCACGGTCGGCATCGCGATCGACGGGCGCGAGCATGCGCTCGGCGCCGAAGACCTGCAGCTCGCGATGGAGCCGCTCGAGGGCTACGAGCTCGAGCGGGAAGGCTCGCACGCGGTGGCGCTCGAGCTGGCGCTCGACGACGACCTGCGCCGCGAGGGCCTGGCCCGCGAGGTCGTCCACGCGGTCCAGGGCGCCCGGCGGGCGGCCGGCCTGGAGATCTCCGACCGCATCGCCCTGGCACTCGGCGGCGAGGCCGAGGTGCTCGACGCCGTCCGCGCCCACGAGGCCTATGTCGCCGGCGAGACCCTCGCGACCTCGGTCGGCTACGGGCCGGACGGCGGCGGCGAGCTCACGACCGTCGACGGCCGCGAGCTGCGGATCGGCGTCACGCGGGCGTAGGGACGGGCGGCGTTCCGCGCGGGCTGCCGGAGAGCGTGCCGGCCGGACCTGAACGGCTGCACCGAGGGGCCGGGGGCTCCGGCCGGGCGGCCTGCTGGGGCGGCCTGCGGTTCTGATCCAGATTGACGACCGTGGGCGTCGAAAACCTGGATGGGAACTCCGGCGGCGCCCCGATGGCGCACTCTCGGCCGCTGGCTCGCGAGAATCACCCCTGCCGGGCCGCGCCAGCCCCGCCAGCCAGCCGCCGGCCCGCCAGCCCCGCCAGCCAGCCGCCCGGAGCCGCGTCATCCGCGGCGCCGGGACGACGCAGCGGCGCCTACGCGGCCAGCGCCGGCTCGAGCTCGGCCTCGAGGCGCTTCTTCGGGAAGGCCCCGATGACCTTCTTGGCGACCTGGCCGTGCTTGAAGAGGATCAGCGTCGGGATCGAGAGGACCTCGTAGTTCATTGCCGTCTGCTGGTTCTCGTCGACGTTGAGCTTCACGATCCGCAGGTCGCTGCGCTCGCCGGCGATCTCCTCGAGCACGGGAGCGACGACGCGGCACGGGCCGCACCACGGCGCCCAGAAGTCGACGAGCACCGGGCCGTCGGCCTCGATGACCTCCGCCTGGAAGTTGCTGTCGGTTACCTCGGTGATCTCGGCCATCTCGTGCTCCTTGGAAAGGGTGGTCCTGCCACTATACAAAGTGAAGCAAGCGGTCGCCCGCCGCGGCCCGGGGAGCCTACTGCGCGGCGGCTTGTCTACGAGGAGATCGCGAGCAGCAGGTGCGGGGTCACGAAGACCTCGACCAGCGCGCTGATCACGAGAATCGGGAGCGCGATGGCCACGGTCACGAAGGTGGCGGCGAGCAGCTCGTGCCAGTCGTCGCGGCGGCTGGCGATGATCCAGGCGGCGAGGGGGAGGAACAGCGCGACGAGCTCCGGCAGCGCGTGCGGGAGGAGGGCGATCAGGAGCACCGGGATCGGCAGCCCGAGCTGGTTCGACAGCGTGGAGGCCCCGCCGCCGAGGACGTAGGCCTGGGTGAGGAGCGAGAAGCTCGTCGCGGCCACGACGAAGGCGATCGCCAGCGGCCCGGCCTTCTCGTGGATCCAGCGAACGACCCCGTGGTAGCGCTCGGCCTCGTGCTTGAGGGAGCTGCCGGCGATGAAGCCGGCCACGCAGGCCATCGCGTGCAGCGCGAGGACCAGGCAGTTGCGCCCCAGGACGAACAGCGCGTCGTCGAGCGTCGCCGGGCGGTTGACCCCGGCGAGCTTGAGCGGCGTGGCGTCCGGGGTCGACAGCGCAGCGACGGCCCAGACCGAGAGCAGGAGCGCGACGGTGATCAGCAGGGCGCCCGCGAACCAGGACTTCAGCACCGGGCCGGGGTTGTCGTTCCACGCGGCCAGCGTGCCCTTGGTGTCGCGCAGGCCCTGGACCAGGGCAAAGTTCTCGGCAGCCATCCCGTTCCTCATCGGCACTGGCCCGCCCTTCCGTGAGCGGGCCGGCGCGCCGGCGAGCGTTCAGCGCTGCTGCCAGCGCAGCAGCGGCACGCGCCAGAACGCCTCGGCGGCGATCCGCCAGGACATCTTGCTCGTCCCGGCTTCCCGGTCCCGGAAGATGATCGGGACCTCGACCACGCGGGCGCCGTTGCGGACGGCCCGGTAGGTCAGCTCGACTTGGAAGGCGTAGCCGTTGGAGTGGATCGTCGACGGGTCGATCCCCTCCAGCGTCTCGCGGCGGAAGCACTTGAAGCCGCCGGTCACGTCGCGCACCGGCAGGCCGAGCACCGCGCGGGCATACCAGCAGCCTCCGGCGGAGATGAAGCGGCGCAGCGGCCCCCAGTCGGTGATGCCGCCGCCGCGGACGTAGCGCGAGCCGAGGGCGAGGTCGGCGCCGTCCTGGGCGGCGCCGAGGATCCGGGCGAGGTCGGCAGGGTCGTGCGAGAAGTCGCTGTCCATCTCCAGCACGTAGCCGGCGCCGCCCTCCAGCGCGGCGGCGAACCCGGCGAGGTACGCGGGCCCCAGGCCGCCCTTCCCGGGCCGGTGCAGCACGCGAATCCGGTCGTCAGCGGCGGCGAGCCGGTCGGCGATGGCGCCGGTCCCGTCCGGCGAGTTGTCGTCGACGACGAGGATCGTCGCGCCGTCGGGGGAGGCCGCCGCGAGCACCGGGAGCGCCGCGCCGATCACCGCCTCGAGGTTCTCGGACTCGTTGTACGTCGGCAAGATCAGCCAGGCGGGCCGGGGCATGAGGCGCCGTAAGGTAGTGGAGGCGCAGGCGCCCCTGCCCGATCTGCCATGTCCGACCCCACGAATCTCGAGATCGCCGCCGCCCTCGACGAGCTCGGCGACCTGTACGAGCTCGACGGCGCGATCATCCACCGCGTCGTCGCGTACCGGAACGGCGCCAAGGCCGTCCGCGACGCCTCGGCGTCGGTGGCCGCGCTGGCCCGCGCCGGTCGCGCCACCGAGCTGCCTGGCATCGGCGAGACCCTGCAGGCCAAGCTGCGCGACCTCGTGGAGACCGGCGACATCCCGGCAGCGGTCAAGCTGCGGGCGAAGTTCCCGCCGGGCCTCGTGGCCATGACCCGGATCCCCGGGCTCGGGCCCAAGCGGGCGCGGGTCCTGCATGCAGAGCTCGGCATCGACTCCCCCGAAGCCCTGCAGGCTGCGGCCGAGCGCCAGGAGATCCGGGGCCTCAAGGGCTTCGGCCCCAAGGCCGAGGAGAACATCCTCGCCGGGCTGGCCCAGCTCGCGGCTGCGGGCGGCGCCGGCCAGGCGCGCGTCCTGCTCGACCGCGCCCTCGCCGTCGGCGAGCCGATCGTCGCGGCGCTCCGGGCGCACCCGGCCGCCGAGCGGGTCGAGCTGGCGGGGTCCGCCCGGCGGATGGCCGACACGGTCAAGGACCTCGACGTGATCGCCACCGCGAGCGACCCGGCGGCGCTGATCGCCGCCCTGGCTGAGATCGAGGAGATCGACACCGTCACCTCGTCGGGGGAGGCCGGCGCGCGGGCCCGCACCCACGCCGGCCTGGGCGTCGACCTGCGCGTCGTCGCGCCCGAGCAGTTCGGCAGCTTGCTCCAGCACTTCACCGGCTCCAAGGAGCACAACATGGCGCTGCGCGAGGCAGCCGTGCGGCGGGGGCTGCACGTGTCGGAGTACGGCATCCTCGACGACGCCGACGGGCAGACGCACCCGTGCGCGACCGAGGAGGAGGTCTACGAGCGGCTCGGATACGACTGGATCGAGCCGGAGCTGCGCGAGAACCGCGGCGAGCTCGAGGCGGCGGCCGCGGGCGGCGCCTCCCTGCCTGCGCTCGTGACCCTGGCCGACATCCGCGGCGACCTCCACGCCCACACCGTTGCCTCAGACGGGCACGCCACGATCGAGGAGATGGCCCGCGCCGCTGCCGCCCGCGGCTACGAGTACCTGGCGATCACCGACCACTCGGCCTCGCACGGCTTCGGCGACGACGTCTCCCCGGCGCAGCTGCGCCGCCAGATCGGGAAGGTGCGCAAGGCCGACGCGGCGATCGGCGGGATCCGCATCCTCGCCGGGACGGAGGTCAACATCCTGCCCGACGGCTCGCTGGACTACGACGATGCGCTGCTCGCGCAGCTCGACTGGGTCGTGGCAAGCGTCCACACGTCCTTCCGCATGGGCTCGGACGCGATGACCGAGCGGATGATCGCGGCGATCGGCCACCCTGGGGTCGACGCGATCGGCCACCCGACCGGGCGGATGCTCGGCAAGCGGCCCGGGTACGCGGTCGACCTCGAGGCCGTGATCGCCGCGGCAGCGCAGGCCGGGACCATGCTCGAGATCAACGCGAACCCCAACCGCCGGGACCTCGACGACGTGCACGCCCGCGCCGCCGCCGCCGCCGGCGTGCCGATCGTCATCGACTCCGACGCCCACCGCACCGAGACGCTCGCGGTCATGCGCTTTGGCGTTGCCACTGCCCGCCGGGCCTGGCTGGGGCCAGGGGAGGTCGCGAACACCCGCTCCTGGGCGGACCTGCAGGCCCTGCGCAAGCCGGGCCGGCGCCGGGACGCCTGACCCCCGGCGGGCCGCTCAGCGCGGCGCGAGCGTCAGGAGGATCGAGGCCGCCCGCTGGCTGAGCGCCCCGTCCGGGTGCTTGGAGAAGACCGGGCTGGCCCCGTCGGTGATGAGCTCCGACGCTTGCGCGACGCCGCGGGCCGTCACCTCGTGCTCGCTGCGCAGCTCGCGGGCCAGCTCGAGGAGCCGGCCGCGGGCGTGCTTCACGGCGCGGCGCTGGATGAGCACCCGGGCGCGCCGCAGGCGCGCCGGTTCCTGCTCGGCGCGCTCAATCGCGTGGTCGATTCCCGTCGCCACCTGCTCGCGACCGTGGCGCGAGACGAGCTGGCGGGCTCGCAGGCGCAGCTCGTCGCTGTCGATGGGGTGGCCGGTGGCAATCGCATGGTCCAGCGATGGGTGCGAGGCGGCCACGCGCAGGCGCAGGTGCAGCGGCGCGCGGCGCTCCGGGCGCGACGGCTTGGGCAGGCTGAGGGCGGACGGCATCTCGGGCGGCGTTCTGGGGTGGTGCACCAGGAATCGTCGGGCAGGGCGGATCCCTGAAGGTGAAGATACCGTCACCGTGATGCGGCCAAACCGCGAGCGGCGGCAGCGGGAGGTCAGGCGGGGCGGCCCGCGGACTTGTCCAGGCTGCCCGAGCCGTTGGGCGACGGGCGGGCGGCCCGGAAGCCCGGCGTGCGCAGGAGCTCGATCGCGCGCACCGGGGAGGTCTTCTCGACGTAGAAGCGCACGCCGTCGCGGTCCTCGATCGCCGAGACGGCGGGTGCCTGGCGGCGCCAGGCGAGCGCCCAGATGATCGCGAAGCCGCAGGCGATCGAGGGGACCTGGGGCACGAGGAACGCCAGGGCGCCTGCCCCGACGGTGAAGACGATGAGCGGCCACAGGCGGTTGAGCAGCACGCGGGCCGGCTGGAGCTCGGGCAGCGCCGGCGAGGACCGGGCGCCAGCCAGCAGCCCGGAGATCGCCGGCGAGGTCTCCGGCCGGCGCCCGATGACCGAGCCGATGACCGCGGCCGCGACCCACCACCCGGCCCCGACCCAGACGACGGGCAGGCGGTCGTTGAACGCCGCGCTGGCCACCGCCACGACCGCGAGCACGGTGGCCGCGGCGGCGCTGAGCAGGACGGTGGTGCGGAGGAACTCGGGGAAGCGCACGGGATCAGGGCAGCAGTGCGTCGAGGATCTGGTTGATGCCGGTCGTGCCGTCGACCATGAGGTCGGCCTGGGCCTCGATCGCGGCGGGGCCCTCGTCGGAGCGGACGCCGACCCGGATGGCAGTGGCGAGCCGGCCGTCCGCGGCCATCCGGTCCAGCGCGGCGAAGGCATCGAGGTCGGTGGCGTCGTCGCCGGCGTAGAGCGCCGCCCGGACGCCGGCGCCGCCGAGCAGACGCTCGATCCCCGCCCCCTTGTCGAACGGGACCGCCGGCCGCACCTCGAGCACCTTGCGGCCCCAGTGGGTGCCGAGCCCCTCGGCCTCGGCGCGGCCGGCGAGCGCCTGCACCGCCGCCTCGGCGGCGTCCTCGTCGGGGGCGCCGCGCCAGTGGAAGCCGACGATCGCGTCCTTGTCCTCGATCCGGACCCGCAGGCGGGACAGTTCGGGCGTGTCGGCCGCGCGGGCGAACGCCTGCACGCGGCGGGCCCACGGGCGCAAGGCCGGGTCGAGCTCGGTGTCGCTCGCCGCGGGCCGCAGCAGCTCGATCCCGTGGTTGCCGATGTACGAGAGCCGGCCGATCGAGACGATCCGGCGGGCCTCGGCGGCGCGGCGGCCGCTCACGCACGCGACGACCGCGTAGTGGCGCGCGACCTCGGACAGGCGCGACCGCGTCGTCTCCGGCACCGCGGCGTCCTCGGCGTGCCGGGTGATCGGCGCGAGCGTGCCGTCGACGTCGAGCAGCACGGCGGCGCCGCTGGGCTGGGCACGCAGCGGGGCGAGGAGGTCGGCGAGCGTGGCCGCTTCGGGCACGGCTTCTAGTATGGCGCCATGCCCGAGTCCAGCGCGTCGCGTCCGTCCGGCTGGCTCCGGCTTGCCGTCGTCGGAACCGCGGCGGGCTTCTTCTCCGGGCTCTTCGGCGTCGGCGGCGGGCTCATCATCGTGCCGCTGCTCGTGCTCTGGCTGGCCTACGGCGAGCGGGAGGCCACCGGCACCTCGCTGGCGGCCATTGCCCTCATCGCGCTGTTCGGCGTCGCCACGCACGCGGCGTACGGCAACGTCGACGTGGGGCACGCGGCGGCGCTCGGCCTGCCGGCCGTCGCTGGCGTCCTGGCCGGGACGCGGCTGCAGCAGCGCGTGCCCGCCGAGGCGATCTCACTGCTCCTCGCCGCGGTGCTCGTCGCCGTGGCGGTCGACCTGATCGTCCGATGATCTGGCTCGTGCTCACGGGCCTCGCGGCCGGCCTCCTCTCCGGCATGCTCGGCGTGGGCGGGGGCGTCCTCTTCGTCCCGGCGCTCGTCGTGGCGGTCGCCGCCACCCAGGTCGAGGCCGAGGCGACCTCGCTGCTGGCGATCCTCCCGGTGGCCGTCGTCGGAGCGTGGTCGCAGCGCCGCTACGGAAACGTGCGCCTCAAGGAGGCGGGGCTCATCGGGGTGCTCTCGATCGCGGGCGCGGTCGGCGGGGTCGCGCTGGCGAACGCGCTGCCCGAGCGGGCCCTGAAGCTCGCGTTCGCCGCGCTCAGCCTCGCGATCGCCGTCCAGCTCGTCCTGCGGGTGCGCCGGCGGGTGCGCGCCCGCGAGGCGGACGGCACCTCGGAGGCGGCCGGGCCATGACCGGACGCCTCGCCGGGCCGGCCTTCGTGACCGGCGGCTCGGGCTTCATCGGCGGGCGGCTGATCGCCCGGCTCGTGGCCGAGGAGGTGCCCGTCCGCGCGCTCGCCCGCTCGTCCCGCGCAGCGGATGCCGTGGCCGCCGCCGGCGCCGAGCCGGTCGCCGGCGATCTCTCCGATCCGGCGGGCCTGGCCGCTGGCGCCGCGGGGTGTGCCGTCGCGTTCCACGCCGCGGCATCGGTGGAGGAGTGGGGCCCGCGGGAGGCGTTCGACACGGCGAACGTCCAAGGCACCGCCAACGTGATCCACGCGTGCCGGCTCGCCGGGGTCGGCCGCCTCGTCCATGTCGGGACCGAGGCCGCGCTCATGGCCGGCCAGCCGCTCGTCGAGGCGGACGAGCGGACGCCGCTGCGCCCCGATTCGCCGGCGCCCTATCCGGCCACGAAGGCGCGCGCCGAAGCGCTCGTGCTCGCCGCCAGCGGCCGCGGGCTCGACACCGTCGTGATCCGCCCGCGCCTCGTGTGGGGCCCGGGCGACACGACGATCCTTCCGGCGCTGGCCGCGGCGGTGCGGGAAGGACAGTTCGCCTGGATCGCCGGCGGCCGGCACCTCACCTCGACCGCCCACGTCGACAACGTCGTCGAAGGCCTGCGCCTCGGGGCGCTGCGCGGCGCGCCCGGCTCCGCCTACTTCGTGACCGACGGCGGGCCGGTGGTCTTTCGGGACTTCGTCACCCGCCTGCTGGCCACCGAGGGGCTGGTCCCGCCGGGCCGCTCGCTGCCGCGCCCGCTCGCCGCCGCGGTCGCCGCGGGCGGGGAGGCCGCGTGGCGGCGGCTGCCGCTCCCCGGCGCTCCTCCGCTCACCCGCATGGCGTTCTGGCTCATGGCCCTCGAGGGCACGGTGGACTGCTCCCGGGCCCGCCGCGAGCTCGGCTACGCGCCCGTCATCACCCGTGAGGCGGGCCTGGCCGCGCTGGCGGACGCCAGGGCGGCGCGGCCCGGACCGGGAGATGCGGACGGCTGAGCACCCCAGCCGGGCGCCGCGCGTGGCATACTGCCGCCCACGATGAGCACCGTCCTCGCCGCCCTCAGCCAGGCCGACAAGGTCGACATCGGACTGATCGCCACCTTCGGAGGGATCGGACTGATCGTGAACGCGATCATCGTGTTCATCATCGTCGGCGCCCTCGGGGAGCGTCACCGCAACCTCGAGCACCGGGCCGAGGCGCAGCGCAGCGCCGGCAGCCAGTAGCGCCGGCCTCGGCTCGCTCTACGGCCCGTCCCACCCGTCGGCGTAGCAGGGCGCCGGCCCGCAGGCGTTCACGACCGTCCCGTTGGGCCGGAAGAACGCGTCGCCGAGCACCCGGACCCAGGCCTCGTCAGCGGCCGCCGGATGCGGGTCCTCGCCCAGCGTGGGCGGGGTGTTCGTGGTTGGCGGGGGCGGCGTGCCGAGCGCCTGGCCGCCGATCCGCCGCAACGGCCCGATGTCGTACACGACGAGCGCCGACCCGCCGAACGGCAGCCGCGTGATGCCCGGGATCGCGTAGAACGGCCGGCGGTCCGTCGAGCGCCGAGGATCGAGCGCCGGCTGGCGCACCGCGGCCCCGATCGTGCGGGCCTCCACCTGCGTGGCGACGTTGGCCACCTGGTGGTCGCCGAAGCCCATGAGGAGCAGCACGGTGTGGCGCGGAGTGTTCGCGTACGGTGCGCTCGTGAGGTGCTGGGCGTAGCCGTCGGCTTCGCCGCGGTCCCAGAGGATCTGGATCATGGACAGCAGCAGCGAGCGGTCCAGCGCGCTCCCGTACGCGGCCGACAGGATGCCGCCAAACTCGCCGAAGTCCGATGAGCGCTGCAGCAGCGTCGAGTAGTTCATCCCGGGGACGCCGAGCAGCGCACGGGTGAAGTCGGGAGCCACGGCCGTGAGCGCGCCGCCGATGATCCCGCCCTGGCTGTTGCCGTTGAGGTAGAGCTGGGTGCCGAGCACCGAGCGTCCGTCGGGACCCTGGAAGGCCGGGTTGGCGCCGAAGCCCTGCGGATGGATCATCGCCCGCCCCAGGAGCAGGAAGTCGAGCATCCCCTGCTGGAGGCGGTCGGCCAGCGAGGGGAATCCGGAGAGGTCCTGGAGGATCGACGCGACGTTCCCGATGTCTCCCGACGACATCCCGATCCAGTCGGTCGCGCACAGCACGAGGTTGCCGGAGTTCCCGAGCGCCTGGAAAGCCGGCGCGGTGACTTCGGCACGGCTGCCGAGCAGCCCGTGGCCGTAGAGGACGGCACGCGCGGGGGCGGCGCCGGGGGCGACCGCCGACCGGGGGATGTTGCACACGTAGCTCGCTGCGATCGTGTTCCCGGCGATCCGCAGCGGGCGCCGCCCGCCGGGCGCGAACACGAACCGGGAGCCGGGCGGGCAGCCCGGCTGGTCCAGGTAGCACGGCACCGTGACCGTGCCGGCCACGCGCCGGGCGGTGTTCGGGTTCTCCGCCGCCGTGAAGTTCTGCACCGCGTCGACCGTGAACGCCGGCGCCCGCCCGGCGACCTTCCCGTCGGCGAGGTTCGTGTCGCCCAGCTCGGCGAAGGACCGGTCGCGCAGGGACAGCATGCGCTCGGCCAGGTTCTGGCGGCTCGAGACGGTGAAGTCCCAGGCGAGGTTGAGATCGCCGCGGGCGATGCCGGCCTTGGCGAGCGTCGCGAAGATCGCCTCCATGTGCCCGCGCCGGCTCTCGATGTCCGGCCGGGAGGTGAGCAGGCGGTCACGGTAGGCGCGGAACGCCCGCGAGGGCGCGAGCCGCCGCCCGCTAGCGTCCTCGAGCCGGCGCAAGACGACGATGTAGCGGCCGAACTCGGCGAAGTTCTTCGCCGGCCGGATGATCAGGGCGGTCTCCTGCGGGGTGCTGGCGTTCGAGTCGATCTCCGCCCAGATCGGCTGGCGCTGCCCGGTGCGGGCGTTCAGCACGATGACCGGGGCGCTGCGGTCGAAGCTGCGGGCGATGTCGGTGACCGGGACGGCGCCGGTGCGCCGCAGGGCCGCCCGGCTGTCCAGGCCGGGGACGTGCGTGATGATCGCCTGGCCGGGGCTGAAGCCGTCGCTGCGGTTGTAGGCGTCCACGGCGACCCGCACGCCCGCGGCGTTGACTGGCGTGGCTGCGCCGGCGAGGCTCAGCCGCCGCCCGGTCGGCGCGGTCGTGTCGCGCCGCGTGAAGCGGTCGTTGGGCCACGGGAGCAGGCAGCGCGAGGGATCGAGCGGGTCGCAGCGGCCGGCCCCGGGCTCGGGGATGCCCCGGGCGGCGGCGGCGCGGCAGGCTCCGGAGTTCGTCGTGAGCAGCGAGGCGCGCCGGCTGGTTCCGCTGTCGCGCCGGGCGCCGTCGGCGCGCACGGCCACTGCGACCTCGATCTGCGCGCCGCCGCATCCGCGGACTGCGGCCGCGCCGGCAGTGCTGAGCGGGATGCGGAGCGTCCGCCGGGCGCTCGCCGTGAACCGCGTGGTGCCCCGCGCCACGAGCCGCGCCTGGCCGGCGCCGGTGCCCGTGAGGCGCCGCAGGCGGACGGAGGCCGCAAGCGTGCCCTGGCCGGCGGTGCGCACGCGCAGCGCAAAGCCCCGGGCGGCCAGGATCCGGGCCTGCACCGGGGCGGGGAACACGTAGGACGCCGAGAACGACGCGCCGGCCCGGGCGACGGGCGCCGCTGCCGCCGGCCCGGCGGCCAGCCCGAACCCGGCGGCCAGCGCCGCCGTCAGGCACGTCCATCGCCAGCCGGTCCCCTCCACCGGCGCGACCCTACCAGCGGCCGGGCCGGCCCGCGCCAGGCTGGCTCAGCCGAACGTGAACGCGTAGGCGGCGGTCCCGGGCGCGAACGTCAGGGCGAGCCGGCCGGTGCCGGGCCGGGGCAGATGGACGAGGCGGTAGAGGCGCAGCCCGGCGACGGACGCCGTGCCGCCGTGCACGTCCGGCCCGGCCAGCCGGTCCGGGAGCGGCCGGCCGTCGAGGCGCACGCCGACCCGCCGGGCCCGGCCGTCGCGGCTGCCCATCACGAGGTAGACGTCGCGGGCCGCAAAGTGCAGGTCGAGGCGGGCGTTCCGGACGGCCAGGGCCTGCTGCGGGCCGACCCGCCACGTGCCGCTCAGCGCCAGGGCGCTGAGCGGCAGGTCGCCGCCGGCGCCCGGGTAGGCGTGCGTCCCGGCCTCAGGCGGCCCCGGGACGAACCGCTCGGCGCGGGCGGTGCCGAGATAGCTCTCGGGCGTCGCCTGGGCAGCGGCGGGACCGTTCGCGGCGATCCCGCCGGCGGCGGCCAGCTTCCGGGCGCCGGCGTCGCGCAGGAGGGCGCGCACCGCGGCCTCGGTCTGGCCGGCGCCGCCTTCCCCGACGTGGACGTAGCGCAGGTGGCCGCGGGCGTCGAGCAGGAACTGGGCCGGCCAGTACGCGTTGCCGAAGGCGTTCCAGACCGCGTAGCGGTTGTCCTGCACGACCGGGTAGCGGAGCCGGTTGGCGGCGATCGCGTCGCGGACGTTGCCCGCATCGCGCTCGAAGGCGAACTCCGGCGTGTGGACGCCGATCACCGTGAGGCCGGCGCGCCGGTAGCGCCGGTCCAGCGCCCGCAGTTCGGGGAGCGTGCGAATGCAGTTGATGCACGTGTAGGTCCAGAAGTCGAGCAGCACCACGCGGCCCCGGAGCCCGCTGAGCGTGAGCGGCCGGTTCCCGGGCGTGTTGAACCACTGCTGCGTGCCCCCGAGCTCGGGCGCCGCGCCGAGGTCCCGCAGCCCGGCGCTGGCACCCGACGGGGCGCCGGCGGCGCTCGCCACCGCGCGGCTGCCCCCGCGCAGGCCCGCCAGCCGATCGCGGACGGGCCCGGACCGCTCGAGGCCGGCCGTGGGGGTCACGAGGGCTTCGGGGAGATGGCGGGCGATCGACTCCTGGAAGCGGACGTCGAGGTTCCCGGCCATCGCCAGGCCGGTGAGCACGAGCACGACGCCCGCCGCGCGCTGGAGCCCGGGGCCGCGTCCGGCGGCGCGGATCCGCGCCGCCACCGCGCGCCCGCCGAAGGCAAGGCCGAGCAGGACCCCGGCGGCGCCGGCGGCGTAGGCGATCGCCAGCAGCACGGTCTGGACCGAGGCGCCGCGCGTGGCGCTGACCGAGACGACCGCGGCGAGGATCGGGCCCGCACACGGCGCAAAGACGAAGCCGAGCGCGCCGCCCACCAGCAGGCCCGATCCGAACCCGTCGCCGCGCCCTTGGGGCCCGAGCCGCGCCAGCCCCGACAGCCGGGCCTCGGCCCGGTCCCCGAGCGCCGGGACGGCGAGCACGACGCCCATCCCGACGAGCACCGCGACCGCCGCCCACCGCGCCGCCCCGGCGCTGACGCCGACCCCGTCGACCAGGGAGGCGAGCGCGACGATCGAGATCACGAACGTCACGGCCAGGCCGAGGACGATGCCGACCGGCCGGCGCCGGCCGCCTGTGGCGCCGGCCGACAGCACGGCGGGGAGGACCGGCAGCACGCACGGCGACACCGCGGTGGCGGCGCCGGCCACGAGCGCGAAGACCAGGAGGAGGGTCACTGCGCCGCAGTCTGGCGCAGGAATCGAACGATTCGGTGAACGGTCGCCGGGCGCTCAGCCCAGGACGAGCTCGGCGGCCGTCCGGAGGGTCGCGGCGTCGCCGCCGACCAGCAGCGTCGTGGCGATCGACTCGCGCCAGGCCTCGAGGTCGTGGCGGATCTTGTCCGCCGGGCCGATGAGCGCGAGCTCCTCGACGAGCGCGGTCGGCACCGCCGCGGCAGCCTCGTCCTTCTTGCCGTCGAGATAGAGGTCCTGGATCTGCTTCGCCGCGTCGGCGTAGCCCATCCGCACCGGGACGTTGTGGTGGAAGTTGACCTCCCGCGCGCCCATCCCGCCGAAGTAGAGCGCGTACATCGGGCGCAGGAAGTCGGCGGCCTGCTCCACGTCGTCGTGCACGATCAGCGGCACGGTGGCCGCGACTTCGAAGTCGTCGAAGGTGCGCCGGGCGCCGTCGCGCGCGAAGCCCTCGGCGAGCTGCCCCCGGTAGAGGTCCTCGTGGCGCGGGGAGAAGAAGAGCGCCAGCCAGCCGTCGGCGATCTCGGCGGTCAGGGCGATGTTCTTGGGGCCTTCGGCCCCGAGGAAGATCGGGATGTCGGTGCGGACCGGGTGGATCGTGGACTTCAGCGGCTTCGCGAGGCCGGTGGCCGCGGGCCGCGTGGCATCGGGGTGGGCCGGCGTCTCGTAGGGGAGCGGGTAGTGGGGCCCCGCGTTCGTCACGCGGCCCTCCCGGGCGACGATCTCGCGCACGATCCGGACGTACTCGCGGGTCCGGGCCAGCGGCTTGGCGAAGGGCATGCCGTACCAGCCCTCGACGACCTGCGGCCCCGAGACGCCGAGCCCGAGGATGAAGCGCCCGCCGGAGAGGTGGTCCATGGTCATCGCCGCCATCGCGGCAGCGGCGGGCTGGCGGGCGCTCATCTGCATGATCGCCGTGCCGAGCCGGACCTGGGAGGTGGCGGCACCCCACCAGGCCAGCGGGGTCAGCACGTCCGAGCCGTAGGCCTCGGCGGTCCAGATCGAGTCGAAGCCGAGCTCCTCGGCGGCAGCGACGGCCTCGACGACGCCGTGGGGCGGGCCGCCGCCCCAGTAGCCGGTGTTCAGCCCGAGCTTGAGGTCGTGGGCGCCCATCGCGGCGCCCACCCTAGCGCGTGGGCGCCGGGCCGGCGCGGGCCGGTCGCGCCCGCGCCGAAGCGGCGGTTCGGCCGCCCCGCCCGGCCGAACCTCGGCTTCGTTCGGGCCGCTCGCGCAGGTGGCTTCGCACCTCGCGCCCGCACCGACCCGGATTCGACCATCTAGAGTCGCGCCCCGTGTCCGTTGCCACTCCTGCGCCGCTGGCGTCCGCCGGCCTGTCGGAGGCCGAGGCCGCGCGCATCCTCGCCGAGCGCGGGCGGCCGCCAAAGCCGCAGACCAGCCGCTCCTACCAGAGCATCGTGGTCGCGAACACGTTCACGGTGTTCAACCTCATCCTCGCCGTCGCTGGCGCGCTCGAGCTGATCTTCGGCAACTGGCGCGACGCGCTCTTCGTCGGCGTGCTCGTCGCGAACACGGCGATCGGGATCGCCCAGGAGGTCCGGTCCAAGCGCGAGCTGGACCGGCTCGCCGCGCTCGTCGCGCCCACCGCGACGGTCGTGCGGGACGGGACCTCGCGCGTTGTGGGCATCGACGAGGTCGTCCCGGGCGACCTCGTGCGGCTCGCCGCCGGCGACCAGGTCGTGGCCGACGGGGAGGTGGCCGCCGCTGACGGCCTGCTCGTCGACGAGTCGATCCTCACTGGGGAGTCCGACCCGGTGGCCCGGAGGCCGGGCGAGAGGGTGCGGTCGGGCTCCTTCTGCGTCGAAGGCGCCGGCGACTACGTCGCCCAGGCGGTCGGCGAGGACTCCTACGCCGCGCAGCTCGCCGGCGAGGCGCGGGCCTTCCGGCACGAGCGCTCCCCGCTGGACCGCGCGCTCAACTCGCTGCTGATCGCGGTCGTCGGCGTGATGGTGCCCCTGGGAATCATCCTGTCGGCGTCGCTCGCGCTCCGGGACAAGCCGCTGGACGAGGCGATCTCCACCGCGGTGGCCGGCATCGTCCAGCTCGTCCCGGAGGGGCTGATCCTGCTCGCCAGCCTGACCGCCGCCGTGTCGGCCCTGCGCATGGCCCGCCGCGGCGTCCTGGCCCAGCAGCTCAACGCGATCGAGTCGCTCGCGTCGGTCGACGTCATCTGCCTCGACAAGACGGGCACGCTCACCGAGAACGCGCTGCGGGTCGTCGCCACGGTTCCCGCGGCCGGCGGGGACGAGGCAGCGCTGCGCGCCGCCCTGGGCGACTACGCCGCCTCGGCGCCGGCCCGCAACGCGACGCTGCAGGCCGTCGCGGACGGGCTGCCCGGCACGGCGCGGGAGGTCGCGGCCCAGGTGCCCTTCTCCTCGCGGCGCCGCTGGAGCGCGCTCGAGCTCGGCGGGCGCACGTTCGTGTTCGGCGCGCCCGAGCGCTTCGACATCGGCGGCCTCGCCGGGCGCGCGGCGGAGGACGCCTCGAGCGGGCGGCGGGTGCTCGCGTTCGGCGCAGCGGATGGGCCGCTCGGCGACGCCGATCCCGACGCCGGCCTGCCGCCGGGCACCGAGTTCCTCGGGCTCGTGGTCCTGGCCGAGAAGCTGCGGGACGAGGCCCGCGACACCCTCGAGTACTTCCGGCGCGAGGGGGTGGAGGTGAAGATCATCTCCGGCGACGCGCCCGCGACGGTCGGGGCGATCGCCCGCGATCTCGGCCTCACCCACGACGGGGCGGCGCTGGACGGCCGCGCGCTGCCCGACGACGACGACGAGCTCCGCGTGCTGCTGCGCAGCGCCCAGGTGATCGGCCGCATCTCGCCCGAGGGCAAGCGGCGCGTCGTGACGGCGCTGCGCGACGACGGCCGGTACGTGGCGATGACCGGCGACGGCGTCAACGACGTGCCGGCGCTCAAGCTTGCCCGCCTGGGCATCGCCCAGGGGTCCGGCACGCAGATGGCCAAGGCGGTCGCCGACCTCGTGCTCGTGCGCGGCGACTTCGCGGCGATCCCGGAGCTTGTCGGGCAGGGGCGCCAGACGCTCCGGAACATCCTGCGCGTGGCGAAGCTCTTCCTGAGCAAGTCGGTGTTCGGGGCGCTGCTCATCGTCACGATCGGCGTGAGCTCGCTCGACTACCCCTTCCTTCCGCGCCACCTCAGCCTGACGTCGTCCCTGACGATCGGGATCCCGGCGTTCCTCATCGCGCTGGCGCCCAGCCGGGGCGAGTGGCGGCCGGCGGGCTTCCTGAAGGGCGTGCTGCGCTTCGCTGTGCCCGCCGGGATCGGGCTCGCCGCCGGCGTCATCGGCGCCTACCTCGTGGCCGTGTTCCCCGCCGACCTGCCGACGGTCGAGGCGCGCACGGTCGCGGTGACCGTGCTCATGGCCGTCGGGCTCTTCCTCGTGTTCGCGCTCGAGGCCGACACGGCCCGGCGCGGCGCCGTCGTGGCCGGCCTCTGCGGGGTTCTCGCGCTCGCCTACGTCCTCGCGCTGCTGGTCCCGCCGGTCCGCGACTTCTTCGACCTCGCCACGGTCAACGCGCGGATCCTCCTGCTGAGTGCGGGCGGTGCGGCCCTCGGCATCGGCGTCGCGGCGCTGGGCCTGCGGCTCTCGGGCGGCCGCGGGCCCTCGGCAGAGGAGCCGGCGCCGCCCGGCGGGCCCGGGGACGCCTCCGCGCCCGCGGGCTGAAGCCGCCAGCCGTCGCGCTGGACGAATTGGCACGTTGCCCCTTCCCGGGGGCCTCCAGTACGGTCCGGTTGTGGTGCTCCCGACCTCGCCGGCGCCCGCGTGCGGTCGCGGCAGGGCCCGTCCCGGCCCGGCTCCCGACGAGCCGCCTGCGGCGCGGCAGCCGGCCGGCCTGTCGCGCCGGTGGTCGGCGGCCTGGGCCGCCGCAGCGGCGGTGCTGGCGACGGCCACCGCAGTCATCCTCGTGCTCGGGGCCGGGAAGGGTCCGGCGTCCTGGGTGGTCTGCTTCGGCGCCATCGGCATCGCGTTCTGGGCGCTCGCGGCGGCGGTGCGCTTCAGCACCGGGGACCGGCGGCGCGGCTGGGCGCTGACGGCGGCCGGACTCGCCTGTACGCTGGCCGGCGCGAGCCTCGACGCGTTCGCGGGCACCGCGATGGCCCCGAGCCTCGGGGACGTCGCGATCGACGCAGTGTGGCTGGCGGCGATGCCGCTCTTCATCGCCGGCATCGTCGTGGTCGACCGGGCGGCGCTGCGTGGCGCCGATGCGGGCCGCATCGTGGTCGACGTCCTCGTGGTGTCGATCGCCTCCGCGATCGTCCTGGAGTTCGTGGTCAAGACGTCCCCGGTCGTGGACGAGTCGGCGCTCGACCTCAACGTCCTGCACGGCGGGGTGACGGTCGGGGGCGCGGTGGCGGCCTGGCTCCTGATCCAGCCGGTGATCTTCGGGCGCGACCGCCTCCGGCTGACCCGGCTGCTCCTCATCGGCTTCTACGTCGGGCTCGCCGCGGCGAACACCGCGTGGATGATGGTCGCGGGCTTCCCGCCCAACCCGTCGGTCTCGCTCTTGGCGCTCATGCTCGGCCTCGCGGCGATGGCGGCGGCTGTCCGGCCGCCGCCGCCATCGCAGCCCCACCCGCCGCCCCGCGGGTTTGCGACCGCTGCCGACCTCGTCCCGTTCCTGCTGGCCGCGGGGATGGGCCTGGCTGTCGTGGTCACGGAGCTGTCGGGGCGCGCGTCAGCGCTGGTTCTCTTCGGCACGCTCGCGACCGTCGGGCTGCTCCTGGTCCGCCAGGGCCTGCTCATCCGCTCGAGCCGGCAGGCTCTGGCGGGCGCCGAGGCCCGGGCGCTGACTGACCCGCTGACGGGCCTCGGGAACGCTCGCGCGTTCAACGAGCGCCTGCGCATCGAGGTCGCCCGCTCGGCCCGGCACGAGATGCCCCTCGGGCTGCTCCTCATCGACGTGGACCACCTGAAGCTCGTGAACGACACGGCGGGCCACCCGGCCGGTGACCGCCTGCTCCGTCGCGTGGCCACGCAGATGCAGGAGCTCAGCCGCAGCGGCGACGTGTGCTGCCGGATCGGCGGCGACGAGTTCGCGCTCCTGGCTCCCGGATCCGACGTGGCCGCGGCCGAGGGGCTCGCCGAACGGATCCTCGCCGCCGTGGCCGAGCTCGACGCACAGGGAACCCTGCCGGAGCCGCCGTCGGTGTCGATCGGCGTCGCCGTCATGCCGGAGGACGGCGCCAACCGGACCGAGCTGCTCGACTTCGCTGACGCGTCCCTCTACGCGGCCAAGCGGAGCGGGCGGGGGCGCATCGGGCGCCACGACCCGGAGGCGACGCACGACCTCGAGCGCGAGCTCGAGCGGGCCCGCGCGGCCCTCCTGGCCCGCGAGTCGGACTTCCGGGCGGTCTTCGAAGCATCGCTCGACGCGATGCTCATCACCGACGACGCCGGCGTCGTGCTCGACGTCAACCGGGCGCTGACCGAGCTGGACGGGCGTACGCGCAGCGAGCTGCTCGGCCGCCGGCTCGAGGATCTCGCAGACCCGCGGGCACGTCCGGTGGTCGAATCCGGGCGCGCCGAGGTCAGCACGGGCCAGGGCGTCACGGGGGAGGTGGAGGTCGTCCTCGTCGCGAGCGGACGCCGCGTGACCCTCGAGTACGGGGCGACCCAGTTCGCGCCGGGCCGCCAGCTCATCGTGCTGCGCGACGTGACCGAGCGCCGGGCCGCAGAGGCCGAGCTGTCCCGCCGCGAGGCCGAGAACCGGGCTGTGCTGGAGGCACTCCCGGATCTCATGCTCCGCTTCGATCGCGACGGCGTCGTGCGCGGGGTGGTGGCGACCGACCGGGAGTTTCCGCTCGCCCTCGATCCGCACGCCATGGCGGGGCGGTCGCTCCCCGAGCTCGGGGTCCCGGCGGACGAGGCGCGCCCCGTGCTCGACCAGGTGAACGCGACGCTCGACGGCGCCGAGCTGACCACTCGGGAGTACCAGCTGGACTGGGCCGGCCGCCGCCGCCACTTCGAAGCTCGGATGGTGCCCTACGGTGAGCACGAGGCGTTGGCGCTCGTCCGGGAGATGACCGAGCGGCGCGAAGCCGAGCGGGCGCGGGCCGAAGCCGACGAGCGCTACCGCCTCGTCGTGGAGACCGCCAACGAGGGGCTCGTCCTCACCGACGGCGACAACTGCGTCGTCTTCGCGAACCAGCGCTTCGCCGAGATGCTCGAGTGGGTGCCCGAGGAGATCCCCGGCACGAACGTGATGGCGTTCGTGCATCCGGAGGAGCGCGCCCGTCACGAGCGGCGGCTGGATCTGGCGCGGTCGGCGATCACGCCGGGCCGGTTCGACCTGCGCCTCGTGACGAAGTCCGGCGCGCCGCTGTGGGTGCAGGTGTCAGCGACGCCGTTCGGCGACGAGTCCGGTGCCTACGCCGGTGGCCTGACGATGCTCACGGACATCTCCACACGCAAGGCGGCGGAGGAGCAGCTCCGGGAGTCCGAGCGGCGCTTCCGCGGCCTGGCCGACGCGGCGCCGATGATGGTCTGGACGTCCCAGGCGCCCGACGGCGGCCTGGACTTCGTCAATCAGCGGGCGGCGGACTTCACGGGACGGCCGCGCGAGGAGCACCGCGGCTACGGCTTCCTCGCCGCGGTCCATCCGGACGACCGGGCGAGCCTGATCGAGGCCACCCAGCAGGCGTGGCGAAGCGCCGCGCCGTTCGAGCTCGAGCACCGGATGCGCCGCTACGACGGCGCGCACCGCTGGGTGCTCACGAGCGCGAGCCCGCGCTTCGCCGCCGACGGCGAGCTCGTCGGCTACGTGGGTTCGGCCCTCGACATCACCGAGCGCCGGGCGGCGGAGGAGGAGCTGCGCACCTCCGAGCGCCAGTTCCGCGAGCTGGCCGACACGGCGCCCATGCTGGTCTGGGTCTCCGACGGCCCGGGCGGCGGGGTCTCCTTCCTCAATCGGTCGTGGCTGGACTTCACGGGGCGGTCGCCCGAGCAGGAGTTCGGCTTCGGCTGGCTCGAGGGCGTCCATCCGGACGACAAGCGCGAGCTGATCGGGACGGCGATCGGGGCCTGGGAGGCCGGCGTCCCCTTCGAGGTGGAGTACCGGCTGCGCCGCCAGGACGGCGAGTACCGTTGGATCCTGAGCAGCGGCCGGCCGCGCCGCGGCCCGGACGGCGAGCTGCTCGGCTACATCGGATCGTGCGCCGACATCACCGAGCGCCGGCGCTCGGAGGCCCGCCTCGCCCGCCTGGCGTACGCCGACGAGCTCACCGGCCTGCCGAACCGCCGGCTGCTCGACGAGCGGCTCGCCGCGCTGACGGCGGGGCCCGGGCCGGCGCGCGCCACGGCGGTCCTCTACTGCGGCCTGGACCGCTTCAAGCTCATCAACGACGGGCTCGGCGGCACGGCAGCCGACGCGGTGCTGCGGGAGTTCGCCGACCGCATCGCCGCGGCGGCGCCCGAAACCGCGCTCGTCGTGCGCCACTCCGGGGACGAGTTCGTCGTGCTGCTGGACGACCTCGAGCCGGCGGCCGCCGAGGCCCGCGCCCTGGCCGTGGCCGACGGCCTGCACGCGGCGCTCGCCCAGCCGCTCGTGGCCGGCGGCGAGGAGATCCTGCTCAGCATGACCGTCGGCGCCAGCGTGTGCCCGGGCGACGCTGCCAACCCCAGCCAGCTCGTGGCCCACGCCGACGGCGCGATGTCGGACGCGAAGCGGTCGGCGCCCGGCGGCACCCGGCTCGCCCGCTCGCCGGCGCGTGGCGCGTCGTCCACCCTGTCGGAGGCGGCGCGGCTGCGCCGGGCGATCGAGGGCAACGAGCTCGTCCTGCACTACCAGCCGATCGTCAATCTCGTGACCGCTTGGGCGGAGCTCCAGGCGACCGGCGCGCTTCAGCTCGGCTCGCACGTGCGCGGCGTCGAGGCCCTCGTTCGCTGGCAGGAGCCCGGCGGCCGGCTGCGCATGCCTGACGACTTCATCCCGCTCGCTGAGCGGACGGGCCTCATCGGGGCGCTGGGGGACTGGGTCGTCCACGCGGCGGTCGGGCAGCAGGAGGCGTGGCTGCAGCGCGACATCTCCACGATGGTCGGCTTCAACCTCTCCCCGATTCAGCTGCACGATCCGGGGCTCGTGGCCCGGGTCCTCACCGCCGCGAGCCGCCTGGGCGACGGGGCCTCGGGCCTCGCGATGGAGATGACCGAGAGCGTCGCGATGGCGGATCTCGAACTGAGCCGCCAGGTCATGGCCGACCTGCGGCGAGCGGGAATCGAGATCGCCATCGACGATTTCGGCACCGGCTACTCGACGCTCGGGCGGCTGCGCGACCTCGAAGTCGACTACCTCAAGATCGACGGGTCGTTCCTGGCCGGCGTGCCGGACAGCCCGATCGCCAGCGGCCTGCTGCGCGGCATCGTCCAGCTCGCGGCGGGGGCCGGAATGCGCCCGATCGCCGAGGGGATCGAGACCCGCGCGCAGTGGCGGTTCCTCGTCGAGCACGGCTGCCGCCGCGGGCAGGGCTTCTTCTTCTGCGGGCCGGTGCCCGCGGACGAGATGTCGGAGATCCTTGCCGGCCAGCCGGTGCAGATCGACTTCGGCGCGACCGACGAGTGAGCCCGCGGCCCGGCGGCGGCCATCCGCCGCCGGGCCGTCGAGCGGGTGCGGCTACGGCAGGAGGCAGGCCACCTGGACGGTGAACACGCGGGAGGCCGCGACGGCGCTCGAGCCGCGCGCGGTCGCGCCGGTCGGCGTCCCGTTCGACGCCGTGATGAACTGCGCAAAGACCGTGTTGAGGTCGTCGTTGATGCCGCCGTTCCAGATCGTCCCGATCCCCGTCGCCTGCTCGCCGGAGCGGCAGCGGGCGGTGACCGTGCCGGTCACGACGCGGCCGTTGGACCCGCCGCGGATCGTCACCGACGCGCTGCGGATGACGTAGCCGCGCAGCGCGCGGGCGCCGACCTGGCCGGTGCCGATCTTGGCGTTGCTGACCGAGCCGGTGGCGAGCTTGGCGTTCGTCACCGCGCGGTTGCGGATGGTGCCCGTCGTGACCGCGCCGACCTGCAGGTCGCCCGGCTGGATCGAGTTGTTCAGGATCTCGGGCGAGCCGACCGAGCCCGCCTGCATGGCGCGCTTGCTGACCGAGTCGGTGGCGAGCTTGCTCGACGTGATGGCGCCATCACGGATCTTCGGGGCGATCACGGCGCCCGTCTTGAGCTGCAGCGTGCCGACGCTGTTGACGGGGACGCCGGCCGCATAGGCGGCGCCGCCGAGGGAGATGAACAGCGCCAGCAGCGAGAAGCAGGTGGCGGCAGAGGGACGGCGGGACAGGATGCGACGCACGGGCAGGGACTCCTTGGACGTTGGATGGAGGACCGGTCGACGGACTTCGCCGCTCCGGGGCGGATGCCTGCCTTGCGAGGGCAGGCCATCCGGGTCTTCGGCGGGCAGAACCTACGCTTGAAGGTGCCGCCGTGCGCCGGTTGCTGGCATGCTGCGCGGGCGGGGGCGAGGAGGGCACGCCGATGGGAACGCGACACGCAATGGGCAGCGCCGATGCGGCGTGGCTCCACATGGACCGTCCGACCAACCTCATGGTCATCAACGGGGTCATGTGGTTCGACGAGCCGCTGGACTGGGACCGGGTCCGCACGGTGATCGGCGAGCGGCTCGTGGCGCCGTTCCCGCGGTTTCGCCAGCGGGTGGCCGAGGCGCGCCTCGGCGTCGGCGGGCCGCAGTGGGAGGACGACCCGGGCTTCGACCTCGACCTGCACCTGCACCGCGTCGCGCTGCCGGCCCCCGGCGGACCCGCGGAGCTCAAGGCCTTCGTGGCCGACCGCATGGTCGTGCCGCTGGACCGCTCGCGGGCGCTGTGGGAGTTCCACTTCGTCGAGGGCTACGGCGCCGGCAGCGCGATCCTGGCGCGGATCCACCACTGCATCGCCGACGGCATGGCGCTTGCCCGGGTCCTGCTGTCGCTGACCGACGAGGAGGCCGACGCCGGGCTCGCCCCGCCGCCTGCTGAGGCCGAGCATCACGGCGGACCGCTCGACGCCCTCCTGCGCCCCGCGGCCGCCGCGGCCGGCTTCGCGCGCGGGCTGGCCGGCGCGGCCTGGCACGAGGGGACCGCGCTCATCGCGCACCCCGAGCGGACCGTCGACCTCGCCGCGGCGGCGCGCGACGACGCCCGGGCCCTGGCCAAGGTGCTGCTCGCGCGGCCGGACGCCGACACCGTCTTGCGCGGCGAACTCGGGGTCGCCGAGCGGGTCGCCTGGACCTCCCCGCTGCCGCTCGACGACATCAAGGCGCTGGCGCACCGGCACGGGGCGACGGTCAACGACGTGCTGGTGGCGGCGATGACCGGGGCGCTGCGCTCCTACCTCGACGGCCGGGACAGCCTCGTCGAGGAGATCCGGGCGGTGGTGCCGTTCAACCTGCGCCCGCTCGACCAGCCGCTTCCGCGCGACCTCGGCAACCGGTTCGGGCTCGTCACCCTCCCGCTGCCGGTCGGGCTCGACACCCCGGCGGCGCGGCTCGAGGCCGTCATGGCCCGGATGGCGGACATCAAGCGCTCGCCCGAAGGGCCGGTCGCCTACGCCGTGCTGAGCGCGATCGGCGTCACGCCGGTCCAGGTCGAGCACGCCCTCGTCGACCTGTTCAGCGCGAACGGGAGCACGGTGCTCACGAACGTGCCGGGCCCGCGCCAGACCGTCTACCTGGCCGGCTCGCCCGTGCGCGGCGTGCTCGTGTGGGCCCCGGTGTCCGGCAGCATGGCGATGAGCATCTCGATCCTCAGCTATGCCGGCGCCGTGACGGCGGGCGTGATGTCGGATGCCGGGCTGGTCCCCGATCCGGAGGCGATCGTCGAGGCGTTCGGGAAGGAGCTCCGGGCGCTGGAGGCACTGCCGGCGCCGGACGCAGCGTGACGCCCGCGCCCCGGCCAGTGAGGCGGCCGGGGAGCGGGCGGGCGTTGCCTAACGCGACGGCAGGACCTTGAACGTCGCGGAGCGCAGGGCCGAGACGTTGCCGGCGGCGTCCTTCGCGCTCAGCGTCACGCGGTAGCTGCCGGCCGGCAGCTTGGCCTTGCCGAACTTCGCGTTGAACGCCAGGCGGTTGGCGCCGGCCGTGCCCGCGACGGTGCGCGAGCGGACCGTCGCGTAGCGGACGCAGGACTTCGCGCGGCGCAGCGCCCGGGTCGGCTTGACGCAGCCGGTGCCCTTGCGCTTGCCGGCCGCCGCCCGCTGAAAGCGCAGGGTCACGGTCGCGGCCTCGGACAGGGTGAACCGGATCGACCGGGCCTGGCCGGCCCGCAGCGACGCCGCGGACAGCGACGCGGCCGAGATGACCGGCTTGGCGGTGTCCTTCGTGCCGGCCGGCTCGATGCCGCTGATGCGGACGATCTTGCCCTTCGTCTCGTCGCCGGGCAGTTCGATCCCGGCCCACACGGTCCGGTTCGGGCCCGCGGTGATGTACCGGGGGTGGTAGAGCGCGGGCAGTCCGGCGATCGGGAACCGGGTCGTGGCCCCCGCCGGCGTCACGCGGGTGACCGCATCGGCGTTGAACTGGGCGACCCAGTAGTTGCCGTCGGCCCCGGAAGCGATCCCGAACGGATCGGTCTGCGGCAGCTGCGTCTTCGCCGGCGCGGGCACGCCGGGCGTGATGCGCCCGATCTCCTGCGGGTTGGCGGTCGGATCGGAGTAGAGCATCTGCCCGCCCGGCCCCGCACCGACTTCCTGCGGGCCGTCGGTCGTCGCGTAGGACGTCACCTTCGCGCCGTTCTGGTCGGCGGCGACGATCTGCTTGCCGGCGAAGTCGGCGATGTAGATCAGCCCCGTGCTCGAGACGGCGGCGCCGCGGGCGCCCTGCAGCCCGGTCGGCGTCGTCGACGTCGCGGTGTTCGGGTCGGCCAGCGGGATCTTCACGAGCTTGTCGTTGCTCGCAGCGAACAGGAACTGGCCGCTGCTGACGAGCGTGCGCGGGTCGGTGATGTCGGAGATCTTGCCGCCGGTGAACGTCGTCGCCTTGGCGGGATCGCCAGGCGCCCACTTCACGACGACCTTGTTCCCGATTGCGTAGAGGTTCCCGTCGGGGGCGGCGGTGATCCCGACCAGGCCGGTGACGTCGCCGGCGGCGGCGCCGAGCTCGAGGCCGGTGGCCGCGCCGGCGGGCGTCACCCGGGCCACGTCGCCGCCGGCGCCGAGGGTCACCCACACGTTGCCGTCGGGGCCGGCTGCCAGGCGCTTCGGGGCGCCGGGAAGGTCGAACGTGCCGTTGACCGCCGGAGCGGCGGATGCCGCGGCCGGCAGCGACGCGAGCGCCGCGAAGGCCGAGCCAGCGGCGAGGAAGGTGCGGATGCTGCGGTTCATGGTCTGGTCTCCTGAACGAGAAAGGTGCGGTGGTCAGACCGTACGGCCGCTGTCCCAGCCGAACTGGCACCACTGTGGCAGCCCGAGTGTCACGGGCGCGACAGTTCCCGGCCGCCGGAGCGGCCGGGATCGGGCGCGGCTATCGCGCGCGCGACGTGAGGACCTTGAACGTCGCGGAGCGCAGCGCCGAGACGTTGCCGGCGGCGTCCTTGGCGCTCAGCGTCACGCGGTAGCGACCGGCGGGCAGCTTGGCCTTGCCGAACTTCGCGTTGAACGCCAGGCGGTTGGCGCCGGCCGTGCCGGCGGCGCGCCGCGTACGGACCGTGCGGTAGCGCACGCAGGTCTTCGCGCGGCGCAGCGCCCGGGTCGGCTTCACGCAGGCCCGGCCCTTGCGCTTGCCGGCGCGCGCGCGCTGGAAGCGCAGGGTCACCGTCGCCGCCTCGGAGAGCGTGAACCGGATCCGGCGGGCCTGGCCGGCCCGCCGGCTGCGGGGGGTCACGGCGGGCTTCGAGATCACCGGCTTGGTCACGTCCGTCCCGCCACCGCCACCGCCGCCGCCGCCAGGGGGCGGGTCGACGTTGCTGATGCGGACGATCTTGCCGAAGTTCGCGTCGCCGGCCTTCTCGATGCCGACCCACAGGGTGTTGCCTGCCCCATTGGTGATGTACCGGGGGTGGTAGTCGATCGGGAGGCCGGCGATCGGGAACGGCGTCGCAGCGCCGGCAGGGGTGACGCGCACGACGGCGTTGACGTTGAACTGGGCGGCCCAGTAGTTGCCGTCGTTGGCGAAGGTGATCCCGACCGGAACCGTCGCCGGCAGGCTCGTCGTCTGCGGCGTGGTGGCGCCGGGCGTGAGCCGGCCGACGACATCGGGTCCCTGCGCCGTGTAGGCGATCTGCGTCCCCGGGCCGGTGACGACCTCCTGCGCGTCGCCCCCGACCGGGTAGGGCTTCGCCCCCGTGCCGTCGGTCTTGACGCTCACGATCTGCGCTCCGTTGAAGTCGGCGATCCACAGCTGGCCGCCGGCGTCCACGGCAATCCCGCGGGCCCCGGTGGTCGGGATCGGGATCGACGTGGCGGTGGCGGGCGCCGCGGGCGGGATCTTGATCAGCTTTGCGCCGCTGACCGTGAAGAGGAAGCCGTTCGCGAACGTGATCGCGTTCGCCGTCGCGATGTCGGCCAGCCCGCCGCCGGTGTACTCCTTGGCGGTGCCGACGGGGTTGCCCGGCGAGAACTTCACGACGCCGGCGAGGGTCGTGGCCCACAGCGTGCCGTCCGGAGCCGGGGTGATCCCCTCGAGCCCGCTGATGTCGTCGCCGGGGCCGGGGTCGGTGTCCAGGTTGTAGGCCGTGGCCGTCCCGTCCGGCTCGACCTTGACGACGTCGCCGCCGCCGCCGAGGGTGGCCCAGACGTTCCCGTCGGGCCCGAGCGTCAGCCGGTTCGGCGACCCCGGCAGGTCGAAGGTGCCGCTGATCGCGGGTGCCGCGGAGGCGGCAGCGGGCAGCGTCGCGGCCGCGACGAGCGCGGCGCCGGCGGCGGCGATGAAGTTCCGAAGGCTGTGCGTCATGGCCCGGTGCTCTCCTGGGGGAAACGGTGCGTTGACCAGGCCGGACGGTCGCCCCGCCGGCCGAACTGGCACCACTCTCGCAGACTCAGGCCACGCTGGCGGACGTTGGCGGCCACCCACGGACGCGGGCGCGTGCGCCGGCACTCACTCGCCGGACCCCTCGAGCGCGGCCTGGACGACCGGGGCGGGAATTGAGCCGCGATCGAGCAGGCGCGCGTCGGCGTTGCGCAGGCCGTCCACGAACTTCCTGGCCCACGCGTTCTCCCACACGAGCAGCCCGGCGGTGCTGTTGGGCTCGAGCGCCTCGCCGGCGATCTGCACGTCGGCCTCGCTCAGCAGGTCGCCGAGGTCGATCCCGGCGTTCTCGAACGGCGCCGCCTCCTGCTCGTCCAGGCTCGTCAGCTCGCTGGCCGCGACGTTGCCCTCGGCGTCCTTGGAGATGACGACGAGCGTGAGCACGCGCACCAGGCCGCCGTCGACCAGTTCGGCGAGCGCCGGAAGGATCTCGCCGGTGAACTTGTTGCCTGGGAACTCGACCAGCAGCCAGTCGACGGGGCCAAGGCTCATGCGGTGCTCCTCGCAGTCGGTGGGACGGGTGGCGCGCCGCACCCGGAGGCGCCCGGCACGCCACGGGAATGTACGGGTGCGTGCCGCGGGGGACAAGCGATCCGGCACCCGACACCAATGTCCGCTAACCTGGGGGGAGTCGAAGGGAAGTATCCCGACGGCGAGCATCGTCAGGACGGCGTTCGCGCCCGGTGCTCGCGGCCCGTCCGGGCGGAGAAACCTTCGCGGATTCCCTCACCGCGAACGAAGGATCTCCATGCCCATCGCCTCGTCCCTGCTCGCCTCCGACGCCGCGCCCTGGATCGGGCTCGTCGCCGGCATCGCCGTCCTGCTCGTGATCGACCTCTTCGTCGTGCGCGGCCGCGGCGGGGAGATGACCCTCCGCCAGGCTGCGGTGGCCAGCGTCGTGTGGATCGCGATCGCGCTCGGCTTCTTCGGGCTGCTCCTCGCCGCCGGCGATCCCGGCGGCGCGAAGTCGTTCCTCGCGGGCTACCTCGTCGAGAAGTCGCTCTCGCTGGACAACGTCTTCGTGTTCCTGCTCGTGTTCACCGCGTTCGCCGTGCCCGTCCGGGAGCGCCACCGGCTCCTGACGTTCGGGATCGCCGGGGCGCTCGTCCTGCGCCTGCTGTTCATCCTCGCCGGGGCCGCCGCGCTCAGCGCCTTCTCCTGGGTCGGGTTCATCTTCGCCGCGATCCTCATCTGGACCGGCTGGAAGATGTTCCAGCACCGCCACGACCACGACGCCGAGCGGGACCTCGTCGAGAAGCTGGCCCGGCGGCTGCCCGTGGCGCTCGACGGGCCGGACGGGAAGCTGAGCTTCACGCGCGGCGGCCGGCGGCTGCTCACGGCCGGCGGCGCGGCGCTCGCTGCCATCGCGATCGTCGACGTCATCTTCGCGATCGACTCGGTTCCGGCGATCCTCGCGATCACGTCCGACGCCTACATCGTCTTTGCTGCCAACGCGTTCGCGCTCCTCGGCCTGCGGCCGCTGTTCTTCCTCGTGGCCGACCTCGTCGAGCGGCTCCACTACCTCAAGACGGCGCTGGCCGCCCTGCTCGTCTTCATCGGGCTCAAGCTCGTCGCCGCGGAGTTCGTAGGGAAGATCGGCCCCGAGCTGAGCCTCCCCGTGATTGCCCTGATCCTCGGGACCGGCGTCATCGCATCGCTCGTCCGCGAGCGGCGCGGGCCGCCGGGTCCTGTGCCGTCGCCCGCCGGGGAGTGAGGCTCGCGGGGCTGGCCAGGCGCGACCGCCCCCGTGCAGCCAACCTGCGCGTGTGAGCCACCGAATCGGTGGTCGAGGCGCACGAGAACGCCCGGGTCCCGGCCCGGCCCGGCCCGCCGCGGCCCCGCGCGGGGGACAACGAGCTGCGTCAGGCCCCGGCCTCCCGGCCGATGAGGTCGAACGACCACAGCTCGCTCGCCGTGCCCACCGGCCCGCGCTCGCGGTGCTTCGCATGCCCTTCGGTGAACGCGGGGCTGTCGACCCAGGCCTGGAAGTCCTCCTCGCTGCGCCAGTGGGTGACGACGAGGCAGACGTCGCGGCCGTCGTTGGGCCGCCACAGCTCGTAGCCCTCGAAGCCGGGCGACGAGGACACGAGCCCGGCCCGGTTGGCGAAGCGGTGCTCGAACTCGTCCATGCCGTCCGGCGGCACGGTGATGGCGTTGATCTTGACGACGGTCATGGCCCGGAGCCTACGCCGACTCGGGCGACGGGTCCGCCGCGGCGGCCTTCGCCTTGGCCTTCGCGTCCCGCGCCTCGAAGAACCCGTGGCCCTCGACGCTGATCTTCGGCATCAGGCGGTCGGCCCAGCGCGGCAGCCACCACGCTGCGCTCTGGAGGAGCTTCATCACCGCGGGCACGAGCAGGCAGCGCACGATCGTCGCGTCGATGATCACCGCGACCGACAGGCCGACGCCGAACTGCTTGATCGTCGGGTCGCCGTTGAGGATGAAGCTCGCGAAGACGCTGACCATGATCGCCGCGGCCGCCGTGATGACGCGCGCGCTCTCGGCCAGCCCAACCACGATCGCCTTCTCGTTCGACATCCCCTGCTTGTGGTGCTCCTGGACGTGGCTCATGAGGAAGACCTCGTAGTCCATCGAGAGCCCGAACAGGCCGGCGAACATCAGCAGCGGCAGGAAGCTCACGATCGGCACCGAGCCTTCGAGGCCGACGAGCCCGGAGAACCACCCGTACTGGAACACCATGACCACGACGCCGTAGGCCGCGCCGATCGACAAGAGGTTGCAGACCGCCGCCTTGACCGGGATGAGCACCGACCGGAAGGCGACCATGAGCAGGATGAAGCTCAGCCCGATGATGACCGCGATCGTCTCGACCAGCGACGAGGAGATCTCGTCGGCGAGGTCGATGTAGCCGGCGGTGGACCCGCCGACGTACGCCGTCACGTCGGTGCCCTTCGTCGCCTTGGGGATCGTCGTGTCGCGCAGCGCGTTCACCGTGTCCTGGGTGGCGAAGTCCGAGGGCGCCGTCGTGGGGATCGCGGTCATCGTCCCGATCGTGCCGGCGCTGTCCACGCTCACCGGTGAGACGCTGGCGATCCCCTTGGTGCCGGCGATGTCCGATCGCAGCGTGCCGAGGTCCGGGTCCGAGGCGGAGGTCGCCTTCGTCATCGTGGTCGCGAGCACGATCGGCCCGTTCGCGCCGACGCCAAAGCCCGTGGTGATGTCGTCGTAGGCCTGGCGGGCGGTCACGCTCGTCGGCAGCTGGCCGGTGTCGGGCTGCCCGAACTCGAGCGAAAAGGCGGGAATCGAGAGCGGGATCAGGATCGCGAGCGCGATCGCCACCGACACGATCGCGTGGTCCATGATCCACCTGGCGAAGCGGGCCCAGCGGCTGTGCTCCACGTCGAGCACCTTGTCGGGCCTGCGGCCCGGCAGCGGCAGCGAGTTGATCCGCGTGCCGACCAGTCCGAGGATGGCCGGCAGGAGCGTGAGCGCGACCACCATCGCCAGCGCGACCATGAGGCCGGTCGTGAGGCCGAGCGTGGTCAGGATCGGGATGCCGGCGACGGCCAGCGAGCCGACCGCGACCACGACGGTGCACCCGGCGAACAGCACGGCGCCGCCCGACGTCGCGATGGCCCGCGCGATCGACTCGTGCACGTCCATCCCGCGCGCCAGCGTGTCGCGGTGGGTCGTGACGATGAAGAGCGCGTAGTCGATCCCCACGCCGAGGCCGAGCATCAGCGCCAGCGTGGCCGCCGAGGTCGGGACCTGGATCACGTGCGTGAGCAGCGTGATCCCCGACAGCCCGGCGAACACGCCGAGCAGCGCCGAGATGATCGGCAGCCCCATGGCGACGAACGTCCCGAACGTGAACGCCAGGACGATCAGCGCCATGGTCAGGCCGACCACCTCGCTGCTCTCGGTCGAGGGCTTCGAGAGCTTGGAGCCAAGCGGCCCGCCGGTCGCCGTCTCCAGCCCGGCCGCCTTCGCCGGGTCGGCCTGGTCGACGATCGACTGGGCCTGGTCGAGCGTGATGTCGCCGAGCGCCCGGTTCGTGAACACCGAGATGTAGGCGATCGTCCCGTCCTTGCTGACCTGCGCCTGGCCGGCCTGGCTGAGCGGGCTGATCACCTGCGCGACGAACTCGTCCTTCTTCAGGTTGTCCACCGACTCGTTGATCGCGTCGGCGTACTTCGAGTCCGTCACCTTCCCGCTCGTCGCCCGCAGCACGATCGGATTGGACCCGTTGGCCTGGTCCGGGAACCCCGTGGTGAGCTCGTCGGTGACCGACTGGCTCCCCGTGCCCGGGAGCGTGAGGTTGTCGCTCGCCTGCGAGCCGAGCGCCTGCGCCCCGGCCACGAGGCCGATCACGATGACCAGCCAGGCGCCGCCGACGATCACCCAGCGGCGGGCACAGAACCCGCCGACCCGGTACAGCATCCCCGTCACGTGCTCATCCCCGCGTGCACGGCGGCGAGCCTACTGGCCGGCGGCGGGGATGTGGAGACGGCGCGGCGCCGGTGCGTGCTCAGTGCGGCCCGGGGCCGATGAGCAGGTAGCTCGTCATCGGCCCCTTGCCCTTGACCTCGATCGTGCCCCGCGGGCGGAGCTCGAAGCGGCCGGACAGCAGCGCGCAGGCCCGCTCGGTCACCTGGATCGTGCCGGGCGGCGCGTGGGACTCCATCCGGCTGGCGGTGTTGACGGTGTCGCCCCACAGGTCGTAGCTGAACTTCGCCCGCCCGATCACGCCGGCGACCACCGGGCCGCTGTCGATGCCGACCCGCACCTGCAACGGGAGCCCGGTCTCAGCCGAGGCGTCCGCCAGCTGGGGCCCCATCGCGAGCGCGAGTTCGGCGATCGCCTCGGCGTGATCGTCCCGGGGGAGCGGAATGCCGCCGGCAACCATGTAGGCATCGCCGATCGTCTTGATCTTCTCGAGGCCATGGTCGGCGACGAGCGCGTCCCAGCGTGCGAACACGCCGTCCAGGAGGCGCACCACCTCCGACGCCGCCAGCCGCTCGGACAGGGGTGTGAAGCCCACGATGTCGGCGAACAGGACGGTCACCGCCGGAAGGTCATCGGCGATGACGCCCTCGTGCTCCTTGAGCCGCGCCGCGATCGGTGCCGGCAAGACGTTCAGGAGCAAACGCTCGGCCTTGGCCTGCTCCTGCTCGAGGTCCTCGTGCTGGCGGGCGAGGTCAGCGAGGGCCTGCTCGCGTGCGCGGACGAAGTACTGCAGGACGGCGAAGACCGTCGCGGCGACGCCCAGGACGTTGAGGGCGAAGAATCCGATGCGGACCCCCGGCGGAATGTCCGGCGCTCCGGCAGCGAGCGCCGGATCGATGGCGGCCGAGAACCCGACGAGGCCGGCGAACGCGAGGAACCAGGGGACGGCCTGGCGCGCGCCCACGAACACGAGCGCCCCCATCGGGGACGTGATCGCCCAGAGGCACACGGCCGAGGAGTTCTCGAAGCCGCCCAGGCTCCACTGCAGGGCGAACGGCAGCAGCAGCGGCAGGACGAGCTGGCTCTGCCGAAACAGGACGTAGCGTCGCGTGCGCGCGAAGGTGGCGATGCTGGCCGCCGTGGCGACCTGGTAGGCGAACGGGATCATCGCCGACAGCCACAGCCCGAGCGCGGCGTAGGTCACGACCCACAGGCACGACAGCGCCGCCATGAGCGCCGAGGACAGCACCAGGACCGCCTTGCGCGCGCGAAGCTCGTCCGTGTCCGAGGGCAGCGCGCCGATCTCGACGAACCGCTGCAGCCACCCGGGCAGCCGGCCCATCCCCCGACGCAACGCACCGTCCTTCACCCGGCGAGCATACGGGCCGTCCGGTGGGCCGATGGCTACGCCGCCTCGGGCGCCTCCGGCCGCTCGCGCGCGTAGCTCAGCGCCACCGCCGGGTTCTCGGCATCGATCTCGCGGGCGAGGCGGTGCCCGTCGAAGACGGCCTCGGCGTGGATGCGCGGCGTGACGCAGTCGCCGATGCGGTACAGCGCCTCGATGCCCTCGGCGGCGAGGCCGTCGCGGTCGCCATCCAGCTCGACCCACAGGCCAGCGTCGGCAACGCGCTGGGTGACGAGCACGACACTGTCGGCCTCGATCGCGACCTCGCCGGGCCGGTAGGCGTGGGCGGCCGTGACCGCGCCCGCCGCGATGGCCTCCACCGTCGTCTGCGTCCGCACGTCGATGCCCAGGCCGTAGATGCGCTCGCTGACCCGCTCGAGCTCCAGCGTGTACTCGCTGAAGGAGGAGATGTCGGAGTCCGGCGTGATGAGCACGACCTCGTGGCCGCGGCGCGCCAGCAGCTCGGCCATGCCGACGCCCATGAAGTACCCGTCGGTGTCGTAGACCACGACGCGCGAGCCGACCGGCTTCTCGCCGGCGAGCACCTGCTCGGGCGTCAGGACGTGCGGCAGGGCCGCGTCGGCGCCCGGAATCGGCGCGTGGGTGACGCCGTTGACGCCGTCTCCGCGCCACTGCGAGCCGGTCGCGAGGATCACGATGTCGGCGCCGTAGTCGCGGATCGCCGCGCCGTCCAGGCGCTTGTTGGGAACCAGCGCGACGTTGCGCAGCTTCTCGATCTGCACGAGGCGCCAGTCGATCAGCCGCCGCCACTCCGACAGGCCGGGCAGCTTGGCGGCCTGGGCCACGGAGCCGCCGATCTCCCGCGCGGCGTCGACGAGGTGCACTGCGTGCATCCCGCGCTTGCCCAGGACGGTCGCGCACTCGAGCCCCGCCGGCCCGGCGCCGACGATCAGCACGCTCTTCGCTGCGTTGGCCGCCTCCGTGAAGCGCTCGGGGTGCCAGCCGCGGCGGTACTCCTCGCCCGCGGTCGGGTTCTGCGTGCAGATGAGCTGGCGGCCCCACTCGCCGCGGGCGATGCAGATGTTGCAGCCGATGCACTCGCGCACGTCCTCGACGCGGCCCTCCTCGATCTTGCGCGGGAGGTAGGGGTCGGAGATCGACGGCCGCGCCGCGCCAATCAGGTCCCAGCGCCCGGACCGGATGATCGCCGCCATCGTGTCGGGGCTCGTGAGCCGCCCGACACCGACGACCGGCTTGGTGGTGTGGCGCTTGATGTCGGGGAAGAACGGGCCCTCGTGGTCGGTCGGCTGGTTGCGCGAGGTCGACGAGTCGTCGGGCCAGTGATCGACGGCGACGTCCCAGAGGTCGACGAGGTGGTCGGCCATCTCCACGACGCCGTAGAGCTCCTCCTCCGGCAGGCCCGACTCGTTCCCCATCGCCTGGATGCCGATGCGGGCGGCGATCGCGAGGTCGTCGCCGACGGCCTCCCGCATCATCTCGGTGGTTTCGAGGAAGAAGCGCGCGCGGTTCTCCAGCGAGCCGCCGTACTCGTCGGTGCGCTTGTTGTGGAAGGGCGACAGGAACTGCATGAGCAGGTAGCCGTGCCCGGGGTAGACGTAGACGATGTCGAAGCCGGCGTCGCGGGCCCGCAGGGAGGCCTCGACGTGCTCGCGCTGGACCTGGCGGATGTCGGCGGTCTCCATCGGCTTGGGCACGACCCAGCCGCCGAGCTCCTGGGAGGCCATGTCGGAGGAGGACAGTGCCGGAAGCCGGGACTCCCAGCCGTTCGAGACGCTCCCGCCGTGCCAGAGCTGCACGCCGGCCAGCGCGCCGTGCTCGTGCGCCTCGTCGGTCATGAGCCGCAGGTTGCGGACGTCGTGGTCGTCGAAGAGCTGGGCGCAGACGAAGCCGGCGACGTCGGCCTGGGGACTGATCGAGCAGTACTCGGTGCAGACGGCGGCCCAGCCGCCCTCGGCCTTCGTGCCGCGGTGCCCGGCCTGCGTGCCGGGCTTCACGGTGCCGAAGCCGCAGCAGTGCGGCACCTGGAAGAAGCGGTTGCGCAGCGTCTTGGGGCCGATGCGGACCGGCTCGAAGAGGATGTCGTAGCGGGGATCTCGGGCGGGCATGGGGGCGAGCCTATCCGGGCCTGACGGTTTCGTCAGGAGGACCGGCGGATCCGCGGCCGCGCCCGCCGTTCAGGCGCGCCGGCGCTCGCCGGCGACGTGCGCCCGGTGTTACGGTAAGCGCATGGTTACGGACGCGCGTGCCGCGGCTCCCGCTCGCGATCCGTTCGACGTCCTCGGGGATCCCCAGCGCCGCGAGATCCTGCGCCTGGTCGCCGAACGGCCGCGATCGGTCGGCGACCTGGCCCGCGACGTGCCGGTCAGCCGGCCGGCGGTGTCCCGGCACCTGCGTCTGCTGCGCGAGGCCGGGCTGGTGGCGGCCGAGGCTGCCGGGACCCGCCGCGTCTACCGCGTCGACCCGGCCGGCCTGGAGGGCGTGCACGCCTACCTCGGCCAGGTGTGGGGCGAGGCGGAGGCGCGTTTCCGCCTCCTGGCCGAGAACACCGCGCCGGGGCGGAGCGCCCGGTGACCGAGCCGCTGCGCCTGAGCTGGGAGGTGGCCTGCCCCGCCGGCCACGCCTTCGCGACCTGGACCGGCCGCTTCGGCGACTGGTGGCCGGCCTCGCACTCGGCCTCGGGCGACCCCGACGGCATCGTGCTCGAGCCCCGCCCGGGCGGGCGCATCTTCGAGCGCACCCGTGACGGCGTCGAGATCGACTGGGGCGTCGTCACGCGCTGGGAGCCGCCCCGGCGGCTCGGCTACCGCTGGCACCTCCGCCGCAGCCCGGAGGAGGCCACCGACGTCGAGGTCACCTTCGTCGATCTCGGCGACGGGACCACGCGGCTCGACATCGTCCAGACCGGCTGGGAGCGCCTCGGCGCGGATGCCGAGGCGTGGCGGACACGCAACCACGACGGCTGGGCCGGCCTGCTGCCGCACTTCGCGGCCGCGGCGGTCGCGGCCTCGCCCATCACCACCGACTCCTGAGGAGGAGTGCGCATGGCCGACGGCACCCGCAATGACCCTTGGACCCTGAAGACCCCGAGCCTGCAGTCGGAGTTCGTCGCTTTTCGGGATCCGGACCTCGACCCGCCGGCGCTCGTCGTCCAGGTCGGCTCGACCGAGCTGCGCTACGACCTGCGCTGCATCGACGACCTCCACGCCTGGCTCGGCGAGCACGGGGACTGGGTGCCGCTCGGCAACGCCGACGAGCAGAAGGAGGCCAAGCCGGGGACCGTCGAGGCCTGGGGCCGCTCGTCCGACAATCCGGTCGGCGGGTTCTACGGCCTGAAGAAGGGCCTGCGCGGCCGGTTCGGCAACTACGTGCCGCCCGTCCTCGAGGAGCTTGGGCTGGCCGAGGTCGAGCACAACGCCCGGGGGAACCGGATGCGGGCGCGGTAGGCGCGCGGTTGCGCGCCTCCGCTCAGGCCGGCTCTCGGGGCGGTGCCGGCGCGTCGCCGGGCGCGCCGGCCGGGTCGGCGGCGCCGTCCGGCGCGTCGTCCCCCGCGCCGAGCCCGTCCCGGAACTCGCGGCCCGAGTCGACGACTGCCTCGCCGCTGGCCCGCACGCGCTCGCCGGCCTTGTGGGCGATGGCGGCCACGCCGGTCTCGGGCAGCGGCTCGTCGGCCTCGCCGGTGAGCCCGGCCTTGAGGCCCTTGCCGGCCTCGAGCGTCTTCTCGCCGGCGGCGCGGGCGGCGCGCCCCGCCTCGGCGGCGGCGCCCTCGCCGGTCGACGGGGCCTCGAACGACTCCTTGGCGCCCTTGCCGGCCTCCAGCGCAGCGTTGCCGGTCTCCTTGATGCGCTTGCCGCCGCGGTTCGCGAGCTTCTTGATCCCGCGGGGGCCGAAGATCAGGAAGATCAGGAAGACGACGATCGCGATCTCGAGCGGGCCGATGTTCGGCATCCGCGCATCATGGCAGGCGCGCCCGCCGCCGCGGGGGCGTTCAGGCCGCTCGGGACTGCCGCCGCGCCCGCGGCCGCGCGGCCCGGTCCGTCCGCGCGCGGGCGAGATCCTCGAAGGCGGGCCAGTCCGACGGCGAGCCCTTCGGCCGGCGCACGAGCGCCGGGAGTCCTGCGGGCAGGGCCGAGAGCCGCTCGCCGAGGGGCGACTCGTGCAGATGGGCGGTCATCGTCTGCACGGCGGTCTCGATCACGTCGTGGCGCCGGCCGCGGCTCATGAGGTTCGTGCCCATGACGTCGAGGTCGTGGACGGTCGGCTGGATCAGCAGCACGTCGGTGCCCGCCGCCTCGACGCGGCGCCGCTCGTGGCCGAGGCGCTTGCCGGAGGCGGCCCGCACCTGCATGGCGAGGCGCTCGGCCAGGTTCGGCTCCGAGTCGGCGTGCAGCGAGGAGGTCGGGTTCAGGCAGACGACGAGGTCCAGGCGCTCGTCGGCGAGGACGTCGAGGTTGGACATCGAGCGCAGCCCGCCATCCACGTAGCGGCGCCCCGAGATCTCCACCGCCCGGTAGAAGCCGGGGATCGCGCACGACGCGGCCACCGCGTCGGGCAGTTCGGTCCGCGGCGAGCCCGCCCGTCCGAACGCCACGCGGCGAGCCGTCTCGTAGTCGACCGCCATCGCCCAGAAGTTCGGGTGCGGCGCCCAGCGGCCAGCGCAGACCCGGCGGACCGTGTCCTTCAGCGGGTCGGTGGACACCGGGCCGTGCGGCAGCCAGCCGGCGAGCAGCGTCGCGGGCGAGTGCTTGTACGGGCGGGCCAGCGAGGAGAGCGCGAGCCGCCAGGAGCCGGGACCGAGCGCCACACGCGGGTGCAGGCCGAAGCGCGCGCCGGCCGAGCGGTCGGCCTCGCTCGCGGGCTGGCCGTTCGCATCGCCCAGCCCGGCGAACTCCTCGCCGGCGGAGTGGGCGACCATGTACCAGGGCGGCACCCCGCAGGCCAGCAGCGCCCCGATCATCGACCCCGCCGAGGTTCCGACCACGTACTCGGAACTGCCGGGATCCCAGCCGGTCTCGGTCGCGATGGCATGCAGGGCGCCGGTCAGCCAGGCGCCGCCGAGAACCCCGCCGGCGCCGAGAACCAGCCCAACCCGTGCCGGGGGCGAAGCCGCCATGCCTCCAGGGTAGGCGGGCGGGCGGCGACCGGCATCGGGGAGAAGCCGGAGCGTGAGCCAGTAGATGGCACGGACGGGTCCGGCGCGGCGGTCCAGGCGCAGGAGCGCAAGGCGCCCGACGAATCCCCGGCCGGACGGCTGACGCAATGCCGCGCCCGGCGTGTGGCGCGCGAGCCGTCGACCCGCTGGTAGCGTGCGGCCGCCGGGCCGCTGCCCGGATCATCTGGGTGTCGCCGGGGATGCGAGCGACGGCCAGCCTCCCTCGTGCCCCTGGCGCGAGCGACTGGAAAGGACGCTGGAATGGACCGTCGACGCAACGGAGCACGGCTGATCCGCCGATTCGCCCTCGGCGCGGGGCTGACGGTCGCGGCGGCGGCGAGCGGCGCCGGCCCGGCCCACGCCACCGTGACGTACGAGGACCACTTCGCCGTGAGCGGCAAGATCGCGATGAGCAGCAGTTACTGGAACTCGAGCCAGCAGACGACGTGCGGCTATCTGACCCGGCGGCTCGAGGGGCGCGGCGCCGCCAGCACTGCCGCGACCTTCGACGGCGACCTTGCCACCATCGGCCTGATGCGCGGGCAGACCAAGTCCATCTTCAATCCGACCGGCAAGGGGTATTGGGTGGCGCTGACGCACGCCTCCCTCAGGCCGGCTGGCGGATCGATGAGCCGGCGCTACACCTACAAGCTGACGGAGACCGGGCACAAGGACAATCCCGACTGCTTCGTCAACCCGAAGAAGCCGGACACGTCTGGCTGCGGCGTCAAGCGGCTGGGACGCGACGCCAGCGTCGAATCGGTGAGCATGTCGGCCCTCGTCGTGGTTCCGTTCGCGGCCCGCGATCCATTCGGCGGCTGTCCGAACGAATCCGGCGGGAACTTCGCGGGCTTCGCGGTGCCAGAGGCCGTGCTGAAGAAGCTGGCCGACCCGAACGCGGACTCGATCCAGGTCAGGGGCAAGGCCGTGCGGCGCCAGCGGCCATCGTTCCTCTACCCGGACCGGCAGCAGGGACGCGCCGTGATCACGACGCGCTGGAACCTGATCTTCCGGCGCGTCTAGCCGGCGTCGCCGCAGGCAGTGAGGACGACGTTGGTCGCCGCGCTCCGGCACGGCCCGCCGATAGGGCGTTCGCCCGATGCCGCGCCGCCAGCGGCGACCCATACTCGCCTGGACCAGTCGGCGTCACCTCCGGCGCCGAACGACGACAGGAGGCAACGATGAGCGCAACGATGAGCGCAACCGACAACGCCGAGCTCGTGCGGCGAGGCTACGCGGCCTTCAACGCCGCCGACATCGCCACGCTGACCGAGCTCTTCGACGCACGCGCGTCCTGGCACACCCCGGGGCGCAGCCCGATCGCCGGCGACTACGTGGGGCGCGACGCCGCCTTCGCCCAGTTCGGCCGCTACGGCGCCGAGACGAACGGCACGTTCCAGGCCGAGCTCCTCGAGGTGCTCGCGGACGATGAGGGTCACGTCGTCGGCATCCATCGCAACACCGGCGAGCGCAACGGCAAGCGGCTGGACGTCGGGTGCTGCATCGTGTTCAAGCTCGAGGACGGCCGCCTGGTCGACGGGCGCGAGCACTTCTTCGACCTGCACGCCTGGGACGAGTTCTGGTCGTAGCCGCCACGCGGGGATGCCGCGCGCCGGTGCGCGCGGCATCCCCGGCCGCTGGCCCATCGACGCGCTCGACCGGCTCCGCCGGCCGTCGGTCGTTCACCGCCGGTCCCGATCGCGACTAGGATCGGCCGATGGCGAACGGCGACCCGCGAGCAGGTGCGTCGCCCGCGGGCCTGCTGCGCGCCGCCGAGATCGTGGGCGCCATCTCGCTGGCGACCGACCTCGGGACCGGGCAGCCGTTGGAGCACGCGCTGCGCACCGCGATCCTCGCCGGCCGACTGGGCGAGCTCGCGGAGGCCTCCCAGCAGGATCGCTCGGACGCCTACTACGTCGCGCTGCTGCACTCCTTCGGCTGCACCTCGGACGCGACCGAGGTCACGGAGCTCTACGGTGACGACATCGCGCCACGCGCCGCGTTCGCGCTCGTGGACGCCGGGAACCCGGAGGAGGTCGGGGCCTACCTCGCCACGCACGTCGGCCGGGGCCGCGAACCGGAGGTCCGCGACGCGATGGTCGCGCATGCGCTCGAGCATGGGCTGGAGCTCGCCCAGGAGACCTTCGCGCTGCACTGCGAGGTCGCGCAGCGGTTCGCGGGCTGGCTGGGGCTGAGCGCCGGGACTCACGAGGCGCTGGCGTTCGTGTTCGAGCGCTGGGACGGGCACGGCTTCCCCGGCCTGGCGCGCGGGGAGCAGATCACCCTGCCGGCGCGGCTGCTGCACGTCGCGCGCGACATCTCCGTCTTCGTCTCCGCCTCGGGCGCCGACGAGGCCCGGGCCGTGATCGACCGGCGGGCGGGCGCGGCGTACGATCCGGCCCTGGCGGCGCTCGCTCTCGAGCACTTCGACGAGCTGCTCTCCGGGCTGGACGAGGCGCGCATCTGGGATCAGGCGATCGCGGCAGAGCCGCCGCCTCTGCGGTGGATTGCCGGCGAGGAGATCGACGCGGCCTTCGGCGTGGTCGCCACGTTCACCAACCTGAAGTCGCGCTGGCTGCGCGGCCACGCCGAGGGCGTGGCCGCGCTCGCCGAGGCCGCGGCCTGGCGCCTCGAGCTTGCGCCCGACGAGGTCGGGCGCGTGCGCCACGCCGCGCTGTCGCTGGACCTCGGCCGCGTGGGCGTGTCGAACGCGATCTGGGAGAAGCCGGGACCGCTGGGGCTGGGGGACTGGGAGCGCGTGCAGCTGCATCCCTACTTCACCGAGCGCGCGTTCGCTCACGCCGAGTCGCTTGCGCCGATCGGCGCGCTGGCCGGCGCCCATCACGAGCGCCTCGACGGCTCCGGCTACCACCGCCAGGCGCGCGCGCCGGGCATCGACCGCGCAGCCCGCATTCTCGCCGCCGCCGACGCCTACCAGGCGATGCGCGAGCCGCGGCCCCACCGCCCCGCGCGCGACGCGGCGGAGGCGCAGGCCGAGCTGCAGCGCGAGGCCGACGCCGGGCGCCTGTGCCCGCAGGCCGTCGACGCCGTGCTCGCTGCAGCCGGGCACCGTGTTCCCAAACGTCCCCGCGAGCTGCCCGGCGGCCTGACCGCCCGCGAGCTGGAGGTGCTGCTGGCGCTGGTGGACGGACTGTCCAACTCGCAGATCGGCGAGCGCCTGGGGATCTCCCCGAAGACCGCCGGGCATCACGTCCAGCACATCTACGAGAAGGCCGGCGTCCGCAGCCGCACGGCGGCCGCGGTCTGGGCCTACCAGCACTCGCTGGTCCAGGCCGAGTAGCGGCGCCGGTCCCGGCGCACGAAGCGGCGAAGGAATCGAACCTTCCAACCGTGGGGTTGCCACGGCCTGCCGGTTTTGAAGACCGGATGGGCCACCAGGCCCCTGCCGCTCCGGGGCCGAGACTACGGGGCGGTCCTGCCGAAGTCTGGCCCGGCGCTCAGCGGGCGGTGTACGAGAGCCGGCGCAGCTTGCTCGCGAACTTCGCGGCCAGGCCGCACGAGGCGCGGCCGTTGAACGGCGCGGTCGACACCTTGGCGCCCACGCGCACGACGGTCCCGCTCAGGCGCAGGACGAGCGCGCACTCGCTTGTGCGCCCAGGCGTCGAAAGGAACACCTTGGCCGTGGCCGTCCGCGTCCGGGACACCTTGCGGCCGCCCACGCGGACCGTGCGGGTCAGCCGGACCGCGCGGGTGCCCGCGGCGACCGGCGTCCCGCTCGTGTCGGCCGGGCAGGCGGCCGGGTGGGAGTTGTTGATCGACACCGTCGACGGGAAGCCGAAGCGGTTGCGCGCCTTGCCCTGGTAGAGCACCCAGAAGTCGGTCGTGCCGGCCGGGCACTGGCCGTCGCGTCCGCGCGGCGGTGTCTGGCGCGACGTCGTGATCAGGTACGAGGCTTCGTCGAAGCCGGCGGTGTTCTTCCCCGGCTCGCGCCCGTCGCGCCGCGGCCACCAGATCGCCAGGTTGCCCTCGCTGCGCGTGCGCGCGACCGCCACGATCGAGTTCCACGACGAGATGTCGGGGCGCCGCCCGCTGTCGTCGACCGATCCGCTCGCGGCGGCCGCGGACGGCAGGGCGCCCGCGGCCCCGAGCGTCAGGAGTGCGGCGATTCCGGTCAGCGTCGTGCGTCCGGACACGGGCGGACCGTACCGCATGAACGCGGCGAGGCGCGGCACCGCCGTGCGTGCCGCTCGGTGTCGGCCTACCGCTGCCGCGGCAGGCGCCGGACGGGTGCCGCCGCGAGCGTCACGCGGGCCGAGACGCGGGCCGTCGCCGCCCGGGCGCCGGCTGCCGAGTCGGTGGCGGCGAGGCGGGCCGTCACGGCGAGGCCGCGCCGCCCCAGCCGGGCGATCAGCGTGCGCGCCGCCGCCGACAGGCGCACGGTCACCGGCCGGCTCGTCCCCCACGGGATCTGACCGAGCGTGACGCGGCCGATGCGCGTCCCGGCCTTCACCTTCACGGTCCGGCGCTTGCCCCCGCGGCGCGTCGCCGGCAGGCGCACCGCCGTCGTGCGCGCGGCAACGAGCGTGAGCGTCCCGCGGCAGCGCTTGGCCCGGTAGACGCAGCGCACGCGCAGCTTGACCGCGCCGCGGCGGTCCGGGGAGGCCCGGCGCGTCACGATCGCGACTTCGGGCGGGGTGCGGCCGTTGTCGCCGCCCCCGGGGCCCGTGCCCTCGCCCCGGCTGGGCGGATCGGGCTGCGGCTGGGCCGGCGGGGCGGCCGCCCCGCCGCGCTCGACGGTCTCGCAGTCGGGCGCCACGACATCGGCGGCGTCGGCGACGACCCGGTCGGTGCCGTCGCCGCACTCGATCGCCGCGTCGCGGGTGTTGTCGCGCGAGAGGATGAGGTCGTCCCCCGGGCCGCCGAGGAGCCGGTCGGCTCCGGCGGCGCCCTCGAGGCGGTCCGGGCCGGCGCCGCCCACGAGCTCCTCGGGGCCGGCGGCGCCCGTGAGGTCGTCGCCGAGGGAGGTGCCGATGACCCGCTCGACGTCCGCGCCGACGTCGTCCCCGGGCGCGTCTCCGACGGGGAGCCCGTCGTTGGCGAGCCCGTCGCCGATGTCCACGGTCACGCCGTTGGCGAGGGGAGCGACCTGCGCCGAGTAGTCGACCGTGTCGGTCCCCGGCCCGCCGATGAAGCGGTCCGGGCCCAGGCCGCCGTCGAGCGTGTCGTCACCGGCGCCGCCGTCGAGCTCGTCGCCGCCACCGCCGCCGGCGAGCTGGTCGGCGCCGGCCAGGCCGCGCAGCCGGTTGTCGGCGCTGTCGCCGGTGAGCCGGTCGTCGAACGGGGTGCCCGTCAGCGCCTCGAAGCCGGTGACGCGGTTGTTCCCGGCCGCCCCGGTGAACTGGGTCACCTGGAGGGCGAGCGTGACGGCGACGCCGGCGGCGGTGCCCTCCTCGTAGCTGACTTCGTCGAGCCCGTCGCCGCCGTCGAGCGCGTCGTTGCCGGTCCCGGGCAGGGTGGCGCCGCGGCCCAGGACGACGTCGTCGCCCGGACCGGCAGCGATCGTGTCGCCGCCCGGCGTGCCCGCGAGCCGGTCGCCGGCCCGCGTGCCGGTCACGCTCTCGATCGACACGAAGCTGTCGCGCCCGGCCGCGCCGGTCGCCTGCCCGCCGGCGACCGCGAGGTCGAGGCGCAGGGGGTCCGGGAACGGGGCATAGGAGACCGAGTCGAAGCCGGCCCCGCCGTCCACGGTGTCGTCGGCGATGCCGCTGCCGCCGAAGATGTTCACGTCGGTCTGGAACCGGTCCGGCCCGCTCCCGCCGAACAGCCGGTCGGGCCCCTCGGCGCCCTCGGCGTCGAGGACCGCCGACAGCGGCGCCGTGTAGGGGGCGGCGCCGCGGGCGTCGATCGTGTCGGCGCCCGACGCGCCTTCGACGTGGACGGTCTCGATCGAGCTGAGCGCGATCTCGCTGTCGCGACCGCCGGCCTCGGCGGCGGCGTTGAGGTCGATCCCGGGAAGCGACGTCGCCGGGTCCCCGTTGCCGATCAGCACCGTCGGCGACCGCCCGCCGGTCAGCACGTTCACGGTGTTGCTCCCGGCGCCGCCGTCGACCTCGACCTCGATCTCGGACTGCCCGTCGGACTCGTTCAGGGTGCCTGGAGCCAGGCTCCCGGCGAAGAGGTCGATCGTCGGGCTGAGCGTCCCGGCGGTCGTCGCGTCGACGATCGTGATCTTGTCGATGGTGGTGACGGTCGCCGCGGGGCTGCCGCAGGCATTCCCGTCGACGAGGACCTGATCGCCGTTGCGCTGGCGCGAGATGCGCGGGGCGCTCGCGTTGACCGCCGCGCCCGTCACGGTCACCTTCAGCGCCGTCCCGGTGACGGTGCACGTCGTGGCCGCGCTGGCCGGCGCGGCGGCGGCGAGGCAGGCGAGGGTGCCGATGCCGATGGCGGCGCGCGCGCCGCGGCGGAGGGAGGACGGGCGTCTCATCGGTCCGCGCCCAACCTATCCCAGCGCAATCCGGCGTGCGCCGGGCGGCCCGCAGCCGTCAGACTCCAGGCTCATGGCTGAGCTGGACCTCTCGCGCTTCGACGTCCTCACCTTCGACACCTACGGCACCCTGATCGACTGGGAGGCCGGGCTGCTCGCCGCGCTTGCTCCAATTCTCGCCCGCGCGGGCGTGAGCGCAGCGGACGACGATCTCCTCGAGGCCTACGCGCGGCACGAGGCGGCGCTCGAGGCCGGCGAGTACCTGTCCTACCGCGAGGTGCTGGCGTGCGCCCTCGATCGGCTCGGGACCGACCTCGGCTTCGTGCCGACGGCCGCCGAGCGCGCGGCGTTCGGGGGATCGGTGGCGGACTGGCCGGCGTTCCCGGACTCCCCGGCGGCGCTGGCCGCGCTCGCCGGGCGCTTCCGCCTGGCGGTGATCACGAACTGCGACGACGACCTCTTTGCGGCCTCGCAGGCGCGGCTCGGCGTAGTGTTCGATCCGGTCGTCACCGCGCAGCAGGCCCGCAGCTACAAGCCCGCCGCCCGCAACTTCGAGCTGATGTTCGAGCGGCTGGACGGGCTTGGCATTCCGCGCGAGCGGGTGCTGCACGTCGCCCAGAGCCTCTACCACGACCACGTGCCGGCCGCGGCCCTCGGCCTGGCGTCCGTATGGGTCGACCGCCGCCACGGCCGGGCCGGCGCCGGGGCGACGCCGCCCGCCAGCGCGGAGCCCGATCTCACCGTGCCGGACCTCGCCGCGCTCGCGGCGCTCGCCGCCGGCTGAGCGCGGCGCGCGCACCCGCGGCCGCGCGGCTGGCCCGGCGCGGATACGATCGCGCCATGGCCCTCACTTCAGATCAAGCCCTCAAGGCCCTCGCCGGGCTGCGCATCGCCGTCGGCGCCAGCTCCTGGCTCACCCCGCGCCTGGCCGGAAAGGGGTTCGGGATCGACGCTGATGCCAACCCGGTGGCGCCGTATCTCGCCCGCCTCTTCGGCGCCCGCGACGTCGCGCTGGCCGTCGGGCCGCTGGCGTCCGACGGCGACGCCCGGCGCCTGTGGCTCCAGGCCGGCCTCGGCTGCGACGTGGCCGACGCCGTCGCGGCGATCTTCGCCGGGAACACCGGCCAGCTCCCGCGTGCGTCGTCGATCGCGGTGTTCCTCCCCGCGGTCGCGGCGGTCGGCCTGGGGGCGATTGCCCTGCGCGGCGACGCGCCGGCTGACGGGCCGGCCGACGTGCCCGCACCCCCGCCCGCCGCGGCAGCGGCGCCGAACGGCGGGCCGGCGCCCAGCACCGCCTGAGCGCCGCGCGGGCCGCGCCGCCTGCGATCATTCCGGACCGCACACCGGCGCCGCGACCTCCGCGGCCGGAGCCCGCCCATGGACATCGCCACCGCGATCGGCAGCGTCTTCGCCGCGTTCGGCCTCTCGGGTGCCGCGGGCCTCAACGCGTGGATCCCCCTCTTCGCGACCGGCCTGCTCGACCGCCTCGGCGCGATCGACCTCGCCTCGCCCTACTCCGACCTGTCGAGCACGCCCGCGCTGATCATCATGGGCGCCGGCCTCGTCCTGGACTTCGTCGGCGACAAGGTGCCGACCGTCGACCACGTGCTCCACGTCGCGGGCACCGTCATCGCGCCGGTCTCGGGCGCGGTCGTGTTCATCGCGCAGACCGGGACCCACACCGAGATCCCGCCGGTTGCCTCCCTGCTCATCGGGTCGGCGGTGTCGGGCTCCTTCCACGCCGGCCGCTCGGCCCTGCGCCCCGTGTCCACGGCGACGACCGCGGGGGTCGGCAATCCCATCCTGTCGCTGATCGAGGACGTGACCTCGGTGGCGCTCACCGTCCTGGCGGTGGTGGCCCCGATCCTGGCGTTCCTCCTCGTCGTGGCGGCGCTCGTCGCCCTGGCCGTCTCGTTCCGGTCGCTGCGCCGGCGGTGGAAGGCCCGGCGGGCGGCGAAAGCCGCGGCCGCGGCCGGCGCGCCGCCGGGCGGGTAGCCGCTCAGCCGGCGGGGACGACCGCGTCGCCCACGGCGATCTCGCCGCCAGTGAGGATCTCGGCCCGCAGTCCGCCGCGATTGACGAGCCCGCGCAGGACACCGTCGGCGGTCAGCGTCTCCAAGTGCCGGCACGGATGCGACAGCTCCCGGCCCACGCAGCGGACCGGACCGATGGCGAACTCGGCCCCGAGGAGGTCATTGAGCCGGATCCCGCGGGTGACGAGCTGGCGGCGCGCGTCGCCGGGGGCGAGCTCGATGCCGGTGTCGGCGGCGAGGCCCTCGATCGCCTCGGCCTCGATCAGCGTGACGTCGCGGCCTTCGTCGGTCACCCACGGCCCCGGGGCAGCCGCGTAGTAGCGGTCGCCTTCGAGCCCGTGGCCCGCCACGGCGCGCGCGCGGTCGACGGCTCGGGCGGGGCCGTCGTGCTCGGCCGTGATGTAGATGCCCTCGACGGTTCCGTGCATCGCGGCGGAAGCCTAGTGGCCGTCGGCCAGGCCGAGGCCGTGCTCGAGCGCGCCCTTCACCGACGCGTCGAGCGCGTTGAGCCGGTGCAGCGCCAGCGCCTCCGGCGATCCGTAGCGGCGGCCGGGGGCGGCGTCCGGGCCGTGGTGGCAGAGCACGCAGTGGATGAGGGCCGCGCGGCGGGCGGGGTCCATCCCCTCGGCCCGCGCCTCGATGAGGCGCACCCCTAGCGGGATGTGGCCGAGGAGGCGGCCCTCCTCGGTCAGCCCGATCTCGGCGCCGTACGTGAACTCCTCGGTCTTGCCGAGATCGTGGAGGAGCGCGGCGGTGATCAGCAGGTCGGAGTTCAGCCGCACGTGCAGCGCGCAGGCCTCGACGGCGAGCGTGGCGACGGCGACCGTGTGCTCGAGCAGGCCGCCGAGGTACGCGTGGTGGCCGGTGCGCGTGCACGGCGCCTGGCGCCATCGGGCCCGCAGCGCCTCGTCGGCCAGCAGGCGCTCGAGCAGGGCGCGGAACTGCGGCTCGTGGACCTCGCGGGCGAGATGCTCGAGGAAGCCGTCGAGCTCCTCCATGTCCCGGTAGGCGACGGGGAGGAAGCGGGCAGGATCGGCCTCGAGCCCCTCCGCCTTCGCGATCGCCCGCACCTCGATCTGGAGGGCGTCGCGGAACCGGTCGACCCGGCCGGCGACCCGGACGAGGTCGCCGCGCTCGAAGCGGCCGGCGAGAACGTCCGCATCGCGGAAGGCCCGCGCCTGGATCGCCCCGGTGCGGTCGCGGAGCTCGAGCGCGAGGTACGGGGTGCCCGACTTCGCGGTCAGCCGGTCCTTGCGGGTGCACGCGAAGACGCCGACGAGCTCCTGGCCGGCGCGCAGGGCGGCGACGGTGGCGGGAGCGGGGGCGGCGACGTCGGACATCGGGGTGCCATGGTGGCCCGCCGACCGGACGGCGCACAGCTCCCGGTCCGATACCGTGGGCCCGTGCAGCCACTCACCTGGGAACGGCGTCCCGACGGCCTCCGCGCGCCTGCGCTGGTGTGCGCGTTCGAGGGCTGGAACGACGCGGCGAGCGCCGCCTCGTCGGCGCTGACCTTCGTCGGGCAGTCGCTCGGCGCCACCCGCTTCGCCTCCATCGAGCCTGAGGAGTTCTACGACTTCCAGGCCACCCGCCCGCAGATCCGCCTCTCCGAGGGCCGCTACCGGGAGATCACCTGGCCCGAGGTGGAGATCTGGGAGGCGCGGGCGCCGCGGGCACCGCGCGACCTCGTGCTCCTCTCCGGCGCCGAGCCGTCGTTTCGCTGGAAGCAGTTCACGAAGGTGATCGTCGAGCTCGCCGAGGCGCTCGGCGTCCAGCTCGTCGTCACCCTCGGCGCCCTGCTGGCCGACGTCCCGCACAGCCGGCCGGTGGCCGTCACCGGCCTCGCGTCTGACGACCGCATGGCCGAGCGGCTTGGCCTGGACCGGGCGAACTACGAGGGCCCGACCGGCATCACCGGCGTCCTGCACTGGGCCTGCGCCGAGGCCGGCCTCCCGTCGGCCAGCCTCTGGGCCGCCGTGCCCCACTACATCGCCTCGGCGCCGAATCCCAAGGCCTCGCTCGCGCTCGTCCGCAAGCTCGAGGGCCTCGTCGGGGTCTCGCTCGACGCCTCGGAGCTCGAGTCCGCAGTCGGCGACTACGAGCGCCAGGTCGACCTCGCCGTGCAGAGCGACCCGGACGTCCGTGCGTTCGTCGAGCGCCTCGAGGAGCAGGCGTCGGCCGAGGACAACGGCGGCGTCGACCCGGGCGACATCTCCGGCGACTCGCTGGCCCGCGAGTTCCAGCGCTTCCTGCGCCAGCGCGGCGGCTCCGACCCGGCCTAGGCCGCCGTGGCGCACGCCGTCCGCACGGGCGAGATCGACGGCCACCGGTCGGTGACGCTCGTGTCTCCGGCGGGCGTCGAAGCGACGTTCGCGCCCGGCGTCGGGATGATCGGCTGCTCGCTGCGGGCCGACGGCGAGGAGCTCCTCGGCCAGCGCCACGGGCTCGCCGGCTACGCCCGCACGGGGTCCACGATGGGCATCCCGCTGCTGCATCCGTGGGCCAACCGCCTCTCCGGGCTCTCCTACGAGGCCGGCGGCGTGGCCGTGACGATCGATCCCTCTGCCGCGCCGGTCCGCCTCGACGGCAACGGCCTGCCGATCCACGGCCTCCTGGCCGCCGCCCCCTGGTGGGAGGACGTGCGCACCGAGGCCGGCGACGCCGCCGTGCTCTCCGCGCGCCTGGACTTCGGCGCCCGCCCCGAACTCCTCGCGGCGTTCCCGTTCCCGCACGTGATCGCCCTCGAGGCCCGGCTCGACGGCCGCGCGCTGACGATCACGACCACGATCGAGCCAACCGGCGACCGGGCCGTGCCGGTGGCCTTCGGGTTCCATCCGTACCTCCAGATCCCGGGAGCGCCGCGCGCCGCGTGGGAGCTGACGCTCCCGGTCCGCACGCACGCCGTGCTCGACGGGCGCGGAATCCCGGCCGGCGCCGACGAGCCCGCCGGGCCCCTGTCGGGGCCGCTGGGCGATCGCACGTTCGACGACCTCTACCCGGCGCTCGACGCGCCCGCCGTCTTCGCGTTCGCCGCGGCGGGCCGCCGGGTCGAGGTCCGGTTCGGCCCGGGCTTCCCGGTGGCCCAGCTCTACGCGCCGCCTGGCGAGCCGTTCCTGGCCTGCGAGCCGATGACGGCCCCGACGAACGCGCTGGCGAGCGGGAACGGCCTGCGGTTGGTCGCGCCGGGCGAGCGGTTCGCGGCTGCCTTCGCCGTCGCCGTCTGAGCCGGTTCCGCCCGAGCCCCCCGTTACAGTCGCGCCCGCGTGTCCCGCCGCGTCCTCATCGCCCTCGGCGTCGCCGCCGCTGTCATCGCGGCGGTCGTCGTCGTGCTGGTCGTGAGCGGCGGCAAGAACGAGAAGACGGTCCCCGGCGTGATCGACCAGCGCGTCGGCACGGCTCTCGTGATCCTCCAGGATTCGGGCTTCAAGGCCAAGGTCACGCGCGTGACCAACGCCCGGGCCGCCGGTCGCGTCCTCACCCAGGACCCCACGGAGGGCAAGAAGGCCGACGACGGGTCGACCGTGAACCTCACGGTGTCCAACGGGCCCGGCGACGGCATCGTGCCGGACGTGACCCGTCTGAGCCGCGACGAGGCTGAGCAGGAGCTCCGCGACGCCGGATTCGTCCCGCAGACCACGGAGGTCTTCTCCGACTCGGTCCCCGCCGGGCTCGTGGCCGGCACCAGCGTCCCGGCCGGCACGAAGCGCGAGAAGGACACCGTCGTCGTGCTCGAGGTCTCTCGCGGGCCGCAGGAGGCCGAGGTCCCGAACGTGACCGGGGAGCCCGAGGCCACGGCCAAGCGGCAGCTCAAGGCGGCGAACTTCGTCGTCGAGGTCGTGCCGCAGCTCGCGAACCGCAAGCCCGGCAGCGTCCTCGGCCAGAACCCGCCCGGCGGCGCCCAGGCCATCGTCGGCTCGACCGTCAAGATCGTCGTCGACCGCGAGCCCACGCAGGTCGCCGTCCCCGACGTGCTCGGCGAGGCCCAGGACGCCGCCTCGCAGACCGTCAGCAACGCCGGCCTGTCGCCGGTGTTCCGGGTCCAGCAGGTCACCAATCCGGCGCAGAACGGCAAGGTCATCCAGGAAGACCCGGGTGCCGGCACGAAGCTCGACGAGGGCTCGCAGGTCACCCTCGTCGTCGGCTCGGCGCCCACGCCCCCGACGCCGCCGACCCCGCCGACGCCGCCAACCCCGCCCACGCCGCCGACCCCGCCGCCGCCCACGAACATCACCCGCGTCTTCGGCGTGAGCAACGGGCAGCAGCTCTACACGGTCCCGATTCCCAGCACGTGCGACAACCCTGATGGCGGCGCCACCCTCCAGCCGGTCCCGCCGGCGACGAGCACGGCCGGCGCGCAGATCACCCGCCAGGGGACCGGCCAGGACGAGTTCTACGCGCAGGTGACGGCGAGCAACGTGCCGCCGGGCACTGTCCAGCTGAAGATCACCGTCGGCTGCCAGTAGGCGGGTGCGACCGGCGGGCCGCTGGCCGCTGGCCGGCCGGCCCTACGTCTCGGCCGCCGGGCAGACGATCCGGTAGTCGCACCGGGAGCACGCGGCGTAGCTCGGCGTCGGCTCGAAGCCCTGCGACTGGATGCCCGCGGCGACCTCGAGCACGGTGTCGGTGATCCAGTCGCGGTCGGCGGCGTCGCGCGGCACCGGGACCTTCTCGTCGTCGAGCACGTAGTAGTAGGCCTGCTGGGCGGCTTCGAGCTGCCACGCCTCGCGGGCGCCGACCGCGTAGAGGGAGAGCTGCACGTCCTCCTTGAGCTGGGCCGCGGTCTTCGGCCGGCCCGTCTTGTAGTCGATGAGCTCGTAGCCGCCGTCCGGGAGCCGGTCGATCCGGTCGACCCGCCCGCGCAGCGTGTGCGGGCCGAGGTGGAAGGAGAACGACCGCTCGAACCACAGCGGCTCGGCCGGGTCGGTGCGGAACCGCTCGTGGTAGCGGACGAGCGACGCGGTCGCCTTGCCGTGGAGCTGGCGCTCCTCCTCGGAGTCGCCGAAGCCGCTGCGCCGCCAGCTCGCCTCGAGCAGCCCGAGGATGTCGGCCTGCGTGGCGTCGGTGCCCGCCTGGTGGTAGCGCTCCAGCACCTGGTGCACGAGGATCCCGAAGCGCTGGTGGATCGTCGGCTCCTGCGGGATCCGGAAGATGCGCGCGAACTTGTAGCGCAGGGGGCACGTCCGGTAGGTCTCGACGTCGCTGGCCGACAGCACGAGGCCGTCGCCGCGCCGCGGGAGGAACGCCTCGAGCGAGGGTTCCTCCCGGGCCGCCACCGCCTGCGCCCGGCGCCGCTCATCGCGTTCGGCGTCCAGGAGATACTCGTCGAGGGCGGAGGTGAGGAAGATCTCCCGCTGCTCGGCGGTCACCGCCTGCAGCAGCCGCTCGTTGATCGCGGGCATGGCCTCCTCCACGCTCTGGTCGGCGGGGCGCTCGATCAGCGCCGCGACCTTCACGAGCTCGAGGTAGCGCACGACGGCATGCGACACGTCGAGGTCGGTGTCGAAGCGCAGCTCGCCGAGCCGGCTGCCGGTCCGCCCGACCGTGTCGAGCAGCTCGTCGCGGAGCAGGCGGTAGGTCCCGTGGAGCGACTCTGCCGGCCCGAACAGCTCCTCTTGGCGCTCCTCCCAGGCGGCCGCGGCGGCGTGCCGGGCCTCCTCGGCGAAGGGCGACGGGGGCTGGACCGCGTCGCCCTCGCCGTGGGCGGCGTAGGCGAGCACGAGGCGCGTGCGGGCCCGGGTCATCGCCATGTGCAGGAGCCGGCGCATCTCGGCGATGTGGGCCGCGCGCGTGTCGCGCGGCATCGCGTCGGGCAGCAGCGCGTCGGGAATCGGCTCGGTCACGCGCCGCCGGGCGCCGGGCATCCGCGCCGACTGCAGGCCCAGGACGTAGACGTGGTCGAACTCGAGCCCCTTGGCGTGCGCCATCGACATGACCTGCACGGCGCGGCGCTCCCCGCCCGCATCGGCCTCGGTCTCGCGCAGGCCGGCCTCCGCCACGGCGGCGATGTAGCGGGCGAACTCGCGCGGCGTCGCCTGCGGCGAGCGCCGCACGTACGCGGCGGCCAGGTCGCCGAACTTCGCGAGGTTCACGAGCCGGTCCACGACGTCGGCCTGGGCGGCGAAGAGCTGCTGGCGGCGCAGGCCCAGGCGCTCGATGAGGCGGTGCACGTAGAGGTCCGGGCGCGTCGTGTCCAGCGCCGAGGAGGCCGAGCGGTAGAGCTTCAGGAAGCGCACGATGCGCTCGCGCGCCTCCGGCGGGATCTGCGGCGCCTCGATCGCCGCGGCGAGCGCCGAGACCATGTCGAGCTTGCGGCGCCGGGCGATCTGCGTGCAGCGGGCGAGGTCGATCGAGCGCAGCTCGATCGGCGGGCGCGCGAGCGCCCGGACGACGGCGGCCGCGTCGCCGGGGTCGGCCAGGAGTCGGAGCCACGCCAGGACGTCGCGGATCTCGGCCCGCTGGAAGAACGCCGCGGCGCCGACCATCCGGTGCGGCACGGCGCGCTCCTCGAGCGCAGCGGCGATCGCCTGGCCCTCGCGCACGACCGACCGGACCAGCACGGCGATCGATCCGGGGTCGGCGCCCTCGCGGCCGATGAGGCGCTCGACGTCCGCGGCCACGCCCTGGGCCTGCGCCCGCTCGTTCGTCGCGCGCCAGAAGCGCACCTCGCCGCCGGGCCGGCCCGCGAGCGGCGTGGCCAGCCGGTCGGCCAGCGGCGCGACCACGGCTTCGGCCGCCGCGAGGATGTGCTCCGGGCAGCGCTGGGACTGCTGGAGCCGCACGACCGGCCCGGCGTTCGCCGCCGTGCGGAGGTTCGCCGTCGCGTCGGCCCGCAGCCGGTCGACCGCGCCGTCGTCGTCGCCGGCGACGACGAGCGTGCCGGCCTCGGCGGCGAGGCGGGCCACGAGGTCGGCCTGCGCCGCCGAGGCGTCCTGGTACTCGTCGACGAGCACGTGCTGGAAGCGGGCGGCGACCCGGACCCGCAGCGCGGGCCGGTCGCGCAGCGCCTGGGCCGCGAAGAGGACGAGGTCGCCGGCGTCGAGCGCCCCGGCGTCGCGCAGGAGCCGGTCGTGCGCCGCGTAGACGGCGGCGAACTCCCGCTCGAGGCCGGCCCGCTCGTCGTCGGGGAGCGCCTCGGCCCACTCCGCGAAGGCGTCGGCGCCGATCATCTCGGCCTTCAGGCGGTCGATCCGCCCGATGAATCCGGCGAGCAGCGCGGTGGGGTTGCCGGCGAAGTCGTGGCGTCCCAGCGGGAGCTCGTCGAAGCGGTCGAGCAGGAGCGCCAGGCGGTCGGCGGGCGTGACCGGCACGGCGGAGGGGTCGACTCCGGCGGCCACGGCCTCCTCGCGCAGCAGGCGCGCCGCGAACGTGGCCGGCGTGCCGATCGCCAGCTCCTCGTACGGCCGCTCGATCGCCGTCTCGATCTGCTCCCGCAGGGCCGCGGCGCCGCCCGCGCCGCTCGTGAGGAGCACGATGGCGTCGGGGGCGGTTCCCTGCTGCACGAGCCAGACGAAGCGGGCGACGAGCACGCGGGTCTTGCCCGAGCCCGCGCCGCCCAGGACGAGCAGGCGGTCGCCGGCGTGGGTGACGGCCTCGTGCTGGGCGCTGGTCAGGCCATCGAGGACGCTCGGCACGCCCCTAGGATATGGACTCGATGCCCGCCTCTCGCCCCCGCGCCGCGTGCTGAGCCGATGAGCTCGGGCTCCGCGGCGCTGCAGGCCGACTGGCTGGGCGCCTGCCGCCGGGCCGCCGACGGGCTGCGGGCCGTGCTCGCCGGCCGCCCCGGCACTGAAGACCGCGCCATCGAGGCCGGGATCGGCGAGGGCGGCGACCGGTCGCTGGTCATCGACCGGGAGGCCGAGGCGGCGGTGTTCGCGCAGCTCGACGCGCTCCACGCCGAGGGCGTGCGGTTCACCGCGGTCTCGGAGGAGCGCGGCCAGGTCGACTACGGCGACCCCGGGCTGCTCGTGGTGATCGACCCGATCGACGGATCGCTCAACGCCAAGCGGGGAGTCGGCCACCACGCGCTCTCGCTCGCCGTTGCGGACGGGCCGTCGATGGCCGACGTCGCCTTCGGCTACGTCCACGACTTCGGACCCGGCGAGGAGTGGGTGGCCCGCCGCGGGGCGGGCGCCGAGCTGAACGGCGTGGCGCTGGACCCGGCGGCGCCGGACCGACGCCGGCCGTCGGGGCGCCTGGAGATCGTCGGGATCGAGTCCGCGGACCCGCGCTGGATCGCCGCCTCGATCGATCCGCTGCTCGGCTCCGCCCATCGGATCCGTGCCCTCGGGACCATCGCCGTGACCATGTGCCAGGTGGCCGCGGCACGGTTCGACGCGATGGCGACGCTGAGGAACTGCCGCGCTTTCGACGCCGCCGCGTCCCAGCTCATCGTGCGCGAGGCCGGCGGCCTCGTGGACTTCACGGCCTTCGACGAGCCGCTCGCCGCCCCGCTGGACCTCCTGCCGCGCTCCCCGGTCGTCGCCGCGCGCAGTGCCGAAGGCCTCGCGACGGTCCGCACGCTTCCGCAGGACTGAGGCCGCCCCCGCGGGCCGGGGGTGCGCGTCCGGCATCATCACGGCATGGTCGACTGGCGTCTCGCCGAGCAGATCGCCCGCACGGTCGCCGGGCAGCCGCACGATCCGCTGGCGATCGGCGCCGACCTCGCGGCGCTCTCGGACGACAGCGAGCGCCTCGTCTCCGGCTACACGGGCCTGGCGGCGGCCGGGCCGCTCCCCCGGGCCGAGCGCCTGGGCCGGCGGGAGTGGATTGCCGCGAACGTCTCGAGCCTGCGTCCCGTGCTCGACCCCGTCGTGTCCGGGCTCGGCAGCGGACTCGGCCCGCTGGGCGGCCCGCTGCGCTCGGGCGCGGGCGTCGTGCTCGGCGCCGAGGTGGGCCTGCTGCTCGGCGCGATGGCCCAGCGCGTCCTCGGCCAATACGACCTCGTCCTGCTCGATGCCGACGCGCCGACACGGCTGCTCTACGTCGAGCCGAATCTCGGCGAAGCGGCACGCTCGTTCGCCGCCGACCCGGAGGAGTTCGCGCACTGGGTGGCGCTGCACGAGGTCACCCACGCGCTGCAGTTCGGTGCCGTGCCGTGGCTGCGCGGCCACCTCGCCGGCCTGCTGCAGGAGCTGCTCGCCTCGCTCGAGGTGCGCGTCGATGCCTCCGGGCTCGGCCGCCTGCCGGGGCGCGACGACCTGCGCCAGCTCGCGGGGGCGGTCCGGTCCGGTGATGTGATTCGCCTCGTCGCCGGCCCGGGCCGGACCGAGCTGATGGCGTCGCTGCAGGCCACGATGGCCGTGGTCGAGGGCTACGCCGAGCACGTCATGGACGTTGTCGGCGCCGAGGTCCTGCCGAGCCTGGCCGAGCTGCGGGCCGCCCTCGAGCGGCGCCGTGCGAGCCAGCCGGCCCTCGCCCGCCTGCTCACCCGGCTCATGGGCCTCGACCTCAAGCTGCGCCAGTACGAGCAGGGCAAGCGCTTCTGCGACGCGGTGGCGGCCGAGGGCGGGATCTCGGCGCTGAATCGCGTCTGGGCGGGCCCCGAGGCCCTGCCGACGCTGGCTGAGCTCGACGCCCCACACGCGTGGATCGATCGAACGCGCGTTCCTTCCGTCACAAGCCCGTAACGCGGACAGCCCGGAAACACGGGAGAATCGGAGCCCGGACGAGCCGGCGTGTAACAAGCTGGACGCCGAGGTTTACAAACAGGTGTTCGGTCTATACAGTTCCGAGCAACTTAGAAGTAATATCCTTACCTCGGGTTCCGCAAGGAGAGATCTTCCTCATGGCCACGACCAACGCCCCCACGCAGAAGGCTGCCGCGACCAAGCGTCGCGCCACCGCCGCCGCGAACGCCACCGAGCGGAAGGCTGCTGCCACCAAGCGCAGCGCTGCCGCCAACAAGGGTGCCGCGACCCGCGCCCGCAACCACGCGCGCACCACCGCAAAGACCAAGGCCACGAAGGCCGAGCACCAGGCGGAGGACGCTGCCCGCACCGCGCAGGATCAGGCCCGCGAGGCCGTCGACCGCGCCGTCAAGATTCCGGTCGGGGCCGCGATGGTGGCCGTCGATCGCGTCCGCGAGCTGGCCGCTGACATCCGCAAGAGCTACGGCGACCCGGACGTCGCCCAGAAGCAGGTCGAGCGCGACCTCAAGCGCTTCGAGCGCCGCGGCACGACCGCGCTGAACCGGCTCGAGCGCGAGGTCAAGAAGTCCCGCACGCGCGTGGAGCGCGAGCTGCGCCAGCGCCGCACCCGCGTCGAGCGCGAGGTTCGCGCCCAGCGCCGCAGCCTCGAGCGCCAGGCCCGCCAGACGCGCCGGTCGCTCGATCGCCAGACGGCGACCGCGCGCAAGACCGTCACCGCCCAGGTCGACCTCGCCTCGGCTCGCGCCGAGGACGCCGTCGCCATCGGGCAGAAGGTCGCCTCCCGGGCCGCCGACCGCGTCGTGAGCGCCGCGTAGCCGCATCCTTCTCCCGGCCCGCGCACGGAGAGGCGCGGGGCCCGGGCCAGTGTGCCGGCCTCATATCTCCGCCGGCACTAGCAGTACCTCTCCTCCCTCAACCGCCGGGTCGGCCTTCGGGCCGGCCCGTCGGTCGTTCAGGGGCCAGGCCACCGGGTTTGCGAGAATGGGCCGATGCCCACGACCGACGAGATCCGCGAAGCCCTGACCGCCGTCATCGACCCCGAGCTTCGCCGCTCGATCGTCGAGCTCGACATGGTCCGCACCATCGACGTCCACGCCAACGGCGTGGTCGACGTGACCGTGTCGCTCACGACGCCGGGATGCCCGATCAAGGGTCATTTCCAGACTGCGGTCGCGGAGGCCGTCGGCGCACTGGACGGCGTGGCGGGCGTCAACGTCGGCTTCGACGTCCTGACCGACGAGCAGAAGGGCGCCCTGCAGCGCAAGCTCGGGCGCACGACCCTGCCGGAAGGCGCGCTGGCCCAGATCCAGAACGTCATCTGCGTCGCCTCGGGCAAGGGCGGCGTCGGCAAGTCCACGCTGACGGCAAACCTCGCCGCGGCGCTCGCCGCCGAGGGCCGCCCTGCCGGCATCCTGGACGCCGACGTGTGGGGCTATTCCATCCCGCGGATGCTCGGCCTCGGCGCCCAGCGTCCGCAGGTCAACGCCGACCGCAAGATCATTCCCCTGAGCGCCCACGACGGCCTCAAGGTCATGTCGATCGGGTTTTTCGTGGAGGAGGACTCGCCGGTCGTCTGGCGCGGACCCATGCTCCACAAGGCCCTGACGCAGTTCCTCGAGGACGTCGACTGGGGGGCGCTGGACTACCTCGTGGTCGACCTCCCGCCGGGCACGGGCGACGTCTCGATGACGCTCGCCCAGCTCCTGCCGCAGTCCCAGTTCGTCATCGTCACGACGCCGCAGGCGGCCGCCCAGAAGGTCGCCCGCCGCTCGGCCGAGCTCGCGACGAAGTTCAAGCTCGAGATCGCCGGCGTGGTCGAGAACATGGCCGGCTTCACGACGCCGGGCGGTGAGCGCTTCTCCATCTTCGGCGAAGGCGGAGGCGAGCAACTCGCGAGCGAGCTCGACGTCCCGCTGCTCGGGAAGGTGCCGCTCACGATGCCGCTGCGCGAGTCTTCGGACGCCGGCACGCCGCTGGTGGTCTCCGACCCCGACGACCCGGCCGCGCAGGCGATCCGGCAGATCGCTCGCGGCATCATCGCGCAGACTCCCGTCGCGCTCCCAGTGGTGCAGGCGCCGGCTGCGCCGCCGTCGGCGGCGCCGAAGCCCGCCGGCATGTCGCTGCCGATGGCCTGACGGGCCGCGCCGGCCAGCCGCACATCCGTCCAGGCGCGATTTCGGCGGCGCACTTTTCCGGGGATCCTCCGTCTACCCCCCGAACGCGTCAACGACGACCCGCTCGGGCCGCACGGCCGGGCGGGGGAGGTGCAGACATGAGACGAGCTGTGATCGCAGGGCTGGCCGTCCTGGCCGCGCTCCTGGTCGCCGCGCCACTGGCGGCCGCGCACGACGGCGGCGGCTTCGGCGACCGCGGCGGGCCGCCACCTGGCGGCGGAAACGGCCTGGGCGAGGCGCCCGGGCAGGCGTTTGACATCGGCATCCCCGGGCCGCCGCGCGGCTGGTGGGGCGAGCACGGCGGCGAGGCACCAGACGGCACCTCCGACATCCATGTCGTCGCCGGCACCGTCGCCAGCGTCGATGCCACCGGAAACACCCTCTCCGTCACGCTGCGCGGGTGCCGGAACGCCGATCCGGCGTCGACCTCCTCGCACCGCGGAGGACATGGGGGCGACAACGACGGCTCCGTCCCGGCGAACGTGACCGTGAAGGCGGACGCCGACACGCTCATCGTCCGCAATGGCAAGGAAGCGGCGCTCGGCGACCTCGTCGCCGGCGACCGAGTGGCCGCCGAGATCGCCACCGAGGAGGACACCACCCTCGAGCAGGCCCTGGCGACTCCCGCCTGGCTGATCGTGGCCAAGTCCGCCGTCGCCAAGCAGGCGTTCTACGGCTTCGGCGGGTCGATCGTTTCGGTCGATGCGGCGAACAGCAAGGTCACGGTCAACGTGACGAAGGCCACGGCCAGCGCCCGCAAGCTGCTCGGCGCCGGCGCGAAGGAGCTCGTGTTCACGGCTGACGCGAACACGTTCATCCTGAAGAACGGCGCCAAGGTCGGCATCGGCGACCTGGCCGCTGGCGACCTCGTCGGCGTGGGCATCCGCGCCGCGAAGACTGCGACGCTCGATGACGTCGTCGCGACGCCGGCCAAGCGCATTCTCGCGCTGAACTCGACCACCAGCGCCAGCTCGGCCCGCAAGGCCCGGGCTGCCCGGCGCCTCGCGCTCCGGGCTGCCGGCGTGCGGCGGTGATCGAGGCATCCCAGTCCTGCCAGCGAGGGCCCGCCGCGCGCGGGCCCTCGCCGGCGGCCTTGCCCTTCGCGGGCCCGTGGGCCATCATGGCGCGCGGGCCCGCCGGGCTGCTCGCTCCACGCCCCCCGCTCCCGGCGCCCGCCTGACGATGGAAGCCGCCACCGCCCGCACCGCCGGCGCTCGTCCCTCGGCCCCGCCCGGCGGGGCCCTCAACCGGCTGCGCGGCGATCGCAAGCTGGTCGAGCGCTTCCAGGCCGGCGACGACGCCGCGTTCGCGGTCCTCTACGACCGCCATCGGTCTCGACTCATGGCCATCGCGATCGGGGTGCTCGGCTCGACCGAGGACGCGCAGGACGCCGTGCAGGACGCGTTCATGTCCGCCGCCTCTGCCCTCCGAACTCGCACGCCCGACGATGTCCGCGCCTGGCTCTCCCGGGTCGCGCGCAACGCGGCGATCGACGTGGCCCGCGGGCGCCGGCCGACGGCCGAGGTCGCAGACGGCGACAGCCTGGCGGCGGGGCCGGCACGCCAGGCCGAGGTTCGCTCCGAGCTCGTCGAGCTCGTGGCCGCGCTCAAGGACCTGCCCGAGCGCCAGCGCACCGCGCTGGTGATGCGCGAGCTGTCCGGGGCGTCCTACGCCGAGATCGGCACGACGCTCGGCACCGACGAGGCCGCCGTGCGGGGCCTCATCGCCCGCGGCCGCCTGTCGCTGCGGGCAGCCCGGGAGGCCCGGGCCCTGCAGTGCGGGGCCGTCCGCGAGCGCCTCGCCGTGGAAGTCGACGGCCGCCGCCGCACCGCCGATGTGCGCCGCCATCTCAAGGGATGCTCGGAGTGCCGGCGGTTCCAGGCCGGCCTCAGGGACGACGCGAAGGCCCTGCGCGGCCTCGTGCCCGTCGCGGGCGTGGCCGGCCTCGTCGCGATCCTGGCGTCGATCAAGGCGACGCGGCCGCTCCTCGTCGGCGGCGCTCTGCTCAAGGGCTTCGGCGCGACCCAGGCCGTCCAGCTCGTGGCGGCGTGCGTCGTGTGCGCGGGAGCGGCAGAGGGCGTCCGGGAGATCGCCGTGCGGGCACCCGCGCCGCACCGCACCCGGGCGGCGGCGGCGCCCGACACTGCAGGGAATGACGCCGCGCCGGCGGTCGCCGCCGCGGAGCAGCCGGGCTCGAGGTCCGAGGTCCGGGCCGAGTCCGGCCCGCGCCCCATGTCCGGGCTGGGCGCCGCCGAGCAGCGCGTCGCCCGCGGCCGGCGCGAGGCAGCCGTCACGCCCGCGGCGCCGTCCCCGGCCCGCGGCGGCTGGACGGGACCGGACGGCCGCGCGCCCGGCGTGGCGTTCCCGGGCCGCGGCCCGGCCGGAGGCGATCAGGCCGCCGGTGGCGACACGGCCGGGGGCGGACCGGACGGCTGGACTCCGCGCCGGGGCCGGGACCGCACCCGCTGGCGCCAGGCGGGCGCGCCGACGCCAGGCAGCGCGGGTGATGAGACAGCGGTCACGGACGCGCCGGAGTCGGACCCGGCGGCGGCGCCGGCGCCTGAACGTCCGCGGTACGACCGGCGCCCCGACCGCGGCCGGCAGTCCGGAAGCTGGCCGAGCGCCGGCCCGGCACCGGCCGATTCGCCGGCTCCAGAGGTCGACGCGGGGTCCGAGGATCCCGGCGCGGGCACTCCTGCTGACACGCCGGACGCCGCCGCCGGCGGCGCCGGCGCACACGGCTGATTCGCGCGCGCCCCGCGAATCAGGCGGCTACTTGCCGGCGTAGTACTGCGCGTTGATCTGGACGTATTTCGTCCACTCGCCCGGAAGCTGATCCTCGGCGAAGCAGGCGTCGACCGGGCAGGCCTCGACGCAGGCGTCGCAGTCGATGCACTCCTCCGGATCGATGTAGAGCATCTCGACCTTGTCGTAGTCGGGCTCGTCCGGCGTGGGGTGGATGCAGTCGACCGGACACACCTCGACGCAGGAGTTGTCCTTGGTCCCGATGCACGGCTCAGCGATGACGTAGGCCATAGGTGGTGGTGATTCCTCGTGGACGTTCCAAGAAACGGACGCGGGATTCTAGAGTCCGCGGCGGGCGAGCGTAACGCCGTCGGCGCCGGGGCGACCGTGACTATGCTCATGGGCATGGCGATCACCGCGAAGATCCTGGCGGCCCGCGGCCGCTCGCAAGCCGCCGCGAAGGGCGTCGACCCGGCCCGGGTGCCGCCGGGGCAGTACCTCACCGAGCGCTTCCCGGTGCTCACCTACGGCCCGAATCCGGCGTTCTCCCGCGCCGACTGGAGCTTTCGTGTGTTCGGCGAGGTGGACAACCCGTACTCGATCACCTGGGACGAGCTCATGACGCTCGAGCAGGTGACCATCACGTGCGACATCCACTGCGTGACGCGCTGGTCCAAGCTCGACACGGCGTGGACCGGCGTGCGAGCGCGGGACGTCCTCGAACTGGCCCAGGTGCGCGCGTCGGGCACCCACGTGCTCACCCACTGTGACGGCGGGTACACGTCCAACCTTCCGCTCGAGGCGATGCTCGAGGACGAGGTGCTCCTCGCCCACACGTATGACGGCCAGCCGCTCGAGCCCGACCACGGCGCCCCGCTGCGCCTCCTGGTCCCGTCGCGCTACTTCTGGAAGTCCGCGAAGTTCCTGCGCGCGCTCGAGGTGATGCCCGAGGATCGCCAGGGGTTCTGGGAGCTCAACGGCTACCACAACGACGCGGACCCCTGGACCGAGCAGCGGACCTGGTTCTGAGCCGGGCCGCGCCGCCTGCCCCGGACCCGCCCCGTCCGGGGGCCGCCGGCATGGCCGGCCTCGCGCTCGGCGGCGCCGGGATGTTCGCGGTCATGTACGCGACCCAGGCGATCCTCCCCGTGCTGGGCCGCGACTTCGGCGTGTCGCCGTCGCAGGCAGGGCTGACCATCACGGTCCTGATCGGCGCGGTGGCAATCGGCGGATGGATCTGGGGGCCGTACTCGGACCGGCGGGGGCGCAAGCGCTCCCTCGTCCTGGCGAGCGCGCTCCTCGTCCTCCCCACGGTTGGCGCGGCGGTCGCGCCGACGTTCGAGATCTTCCTGGCCTGCCGAGCGCTCCAGGGGCTCTGCATGCCGGGCCTGCTCACCGTCGGGGTGCCGTACGTCGCGGAGGTCTACGCCCCCGCGCTCGGCGGGCGGGCGATGGGGTACTACCTCGCGTCGCTGGTCGCCGGCGGCATCGTGAGCCGGGTCGGGGTCGGGCTCATCACCGCGGCGGTCGGCTGGCGGTGGGCGTTCGCCGCACTCGCGGTGCTGCCCGCGGCCGGCGCGCTCGTCATGCGCCGCCTGCTGCCCGAGGCGCCCGCGCCGGCGGTGAGCGGCTCGCGCCGGGGTGCGCTGGCTCGGCAGCTCGCGAACCCGCGCCTCATCGCGCCCACCGCCGGCGCCGCGGCGCTCTTCTTCACGTTCGTGAGCATCGCCTCGTACGTCACCTATCGCCTCGAGGCCCCGCCCTTCGGCTATGGGGTCGAGGCCACGAGCGCGATCTTCGTGCTCTGGGTGATCGGCGCGATCGGGCCGACGGCCGGCCGGGTGGCGGACCGGATCGGGTGGCGGCGCCTCCTGGCCGGCGCCCTCGGGCTCGCCCTGGCCGGCGTGGCGCTGTCGCTGCCCGAGACGCTGCCGACCGTCGTGCTGGGGCTCGCCTGCGTGATCACCGCGATGTTCTCCGGACTGGTCGGCGCGCAGCTCGGCCTCGCGGCGGCGACGTCCCGCGACCGCGGCACCGCCAGCGCCCTGTACTTCACCGTCTACTACGTCGCCGGCGGGCTCGCTGCGTTCGTTCCCGGCATCGCCTGGGAGCAGGCCCAGTGGGCCGGTGTCGCGGCGATCGCCGCGGGCGTGCTCGCCGTGGGGCTCGCGCTCGCGCTGGCCGGCCCGGTGCGCCCGGCGGCCGACGCGCCCGCCGCGGACGCGTGATCCCGGCGCAGTGCGTGCGAGACTGCGCGCCATGATCCTGCTCACCGGAGCCACGGGGCTGGTCGGGACGGCGCTGCTGAGCCGGCTCACGAAGGAGGCCGAGCCGGTCCGCTGCCTGGTGCGCGATCCCCGCCGCCTCGGCGTCGAGCGGGTGCGGGTGCAGATCGCGCTCGGCGACCTCACCGATCCGCAGTCCTTCCGGCACGCCCTGCGTGGCGTCAGCACCGTCGTGCACCTGGCCGCCTCGATCCGCGACCAGGGCCCGCCGGGCGCCGGCCGCTCGATCGAGGAGCTCAACGGCGTCGCCACCTGGCGCCTCGTGCAGGCCGCCGAGCGGGCGGGGGTGCAGCGCTTCGTCTTCTTCTCGGCGCTCGGCGCCTCGACGCGCAGCCGGGCCCGGTTCATGCGGGCCAAGGCGCTGGCCGAGCGGGCCGTGGGCGAATCGCCCATCCCGCACACCGTGTTCGCGCCGTCGATCGTCTACTCGCCGGGCGACCCCTTCCTGAAGCTGCTCGAGCGGCTGTCGCTCCTGCCGGCCGTGCCGATCTCCGGGCGGGGGCGGGCCCCGTTCCAGCCGATCTGGGTCGAGGACGTCGCCGACTGCGTCCACGCCGCGCTCGCGGCGCCGGACCGCCTGCGGGAGCGGTACGAGCTGGCCGGGCCCGACACGCTCTCCTACCGGGCGATCGTCGAGCTCGCGGTTCGCGCGACCGGGCGCCGGCGCGCACTGGTGCCCGTGCCGCTGCGCTTCGCCGAGCGGGCGCTGGGGGCGGCGGAGGCCGTGGCCGGGCGGCCAGTCCTCGCCACGCCGGACGAGCTCGAGCTCATGGAGGTGCCGATGGTCTCGCGCCTCGGCACCGCGGACGCCGAGTCGCTCGGGGTCCGGCCGCGGGCGATGCCCGGCGTGCTGGGCGCGGCGGCCTGAGAGCGCCGCGCGCCGCCGCTCAGACCCCTTCGGGCCGGCGGCCCGACCACGGTCGCGCCGCCTCGATCTGGGCCGCGAGCGCGAGCAGGGCGGCTTCGCCGGCGGGCCGCCCGGCGAGCTGGATTCCGACGGGGAGCCCGTCGTCCCCGTGCGCGAGGGGCAGTGAGATCGCCGGCTGGCCCGTCACGTTGAAGACGGCGGTGAACGGCGTGAAGCGCCCGGCGGCGGCGAAGTCCTTCATCGGGGCATCCGAGGCCGCGTCGATCTCGCCGATCGCCACCGGACGCTGGGCGAGCGCCGGGGTCAGCAGCGCGTCGTAGGGCGCGAGATCGGCGATCAGCTGCCGGGAGAAGCCCTGCAGCTGGTAGAGGGCCGCGAGAAACTGGTGGGCGTTGACCTCGGAGGCCAGCTCGTAGATCGCCCAGCTCATCGGCTCGAGGTTCTCCGCCGACGGCTCGTGGCCGGAGACGTGGCCCGCGAACGCGGCCGACAGGGCGATGTTCGCGCCGAAGACCACCGAGAAGAGCTGGAGGAGCTCGGGGATCTGCCAGCCGACGTCGATCTCCTCGACCTCGTGGCCCAGCGATTCGAGCAGGCCGGCGGCATCCCGGACGGCCGCCAGGGCGACCGGATCGACGGGGCAGTCGATCGGCGGGGTGAGCGTCATCGCGATCCGCAGCGGCCCGGGCTCCCGGGCCGCCGAGACGGCGAAGGGCTCGCCCGGCGGGGGCGCCCAGGCCGCGTCCCCGGGCTCCGGGCCGGCGAGGACGTCGAGCAGCGCGGCGGTGTCGGCGACGGTGCGCGTGAGCATCCCGTCGGCGACGAGGAACGACTCGCCGAGCTCGGGGGCGACCGAGACCCGGCCGCGCGAGGGCTTGAGGCCGACGAGTCCGCAGCACGCTGCCGGGATGCGGATGGAGCCCCCGCCGTCGTTGCCGTGGGCGACGGGGACCATGCCGCCGGCCACCGCGGCGCTCGCGCCGCCCGAGGAGCCGCCTGGCGTGCGATCCGGGTCCCACGGGTTCCGCGCCGGGCCGAACCGCCGGGGCTCGGTCACCGGCACGATCCCGTACTCCGGCAGGTTCGTCTGGCCCACCACGATCATTCCGGCCGCCTTGAGGCGCCGCGTGACGTTGTGGTCGACCTGGGCGCGAAAGTCGCCCATGAGCTCGGCCCCGTAGCTGAGCCGCAGCCCCGCGACGCCGCGGTTCTCCTTGATCAGGGTCGGGACGCCGGCGAACGGGCGCTCGTCGCCGGGCTGCACCGCGTCGGCGGCGGCGAGCGCGCGGTCGGCGTCGAGCTGAATCACGGCATTCAGCTCGGGGTTGCGGGCCTCGATGCGCTCGAGCGCCGCCTCGACGAGCTCGCGGCTCGTGACCGTGCCGGCCCGCACCTCGGCCGCCACGGCGGTGGCGGGCTGGACCAGGAGGGAGGCGGCGGCAGCGGGCACGGGGAACTCGTCTCGTCGGTTGGCAGCGGCCCGGGGAGCGTACCGGCTGGCCTCGCGCGTAACCTGTTGGATGCTAGAATAAGGTTATGCCACTCGCCGACCGTTCCGCCCACGTTCCCGTCGCTGACGTCCCGGATCCGCCGCTGACGGCCGGCGCGCCGTACTGGTACTGGCTCGGCGGCCGCCCGGCGCTCGATCTGGACAACACGCTGCGGGAGCGCTGGAACCGCCGGATCGAGTGCCTCGTCACCCCGGCCGACCTCGGCGGCTGGCTGGTGGCCGCTGGCGTGCTCGACGCCGCCCCGGCCCGGATTCCCCGGGCCGTCCTCGACGAGGCGCGGGACCTCCGCGAGGCGATCGACTCCTGTGTGGAGGCTGCTGTGGCCGGGGTTCCGCCCGACCCCGACGCGATCCTCGCGATCGACCGCTGGCTGATCCTGGCCGGCCCCCGTCCGGCGCTGTTCCTCGACGCCGACGAGCAGCCGGTGCTGGCCGAGCGCCCCGCCGCGGACTCGCCGCGGCGCGCCCTGGGGCAGATCGCCCTCGACGCGGCCGAGATGCTCGGCACCCCGGAGTCCCGGGCCCGGATCCGGATCTGCGCGTCCGACACGTGCAGCGCCCGCTTCTACGACCGGTCGCCGGCCGGACGGCGCCGCTGGTGCTCGATGCAGGCCTGCGGCAACGCCGCCAAGGCGCGGCGCCACCGGGCCCGGGCCCGGGCGGACGCATGACCGCCGCGGCCCTCGCCCCGGTCCTGCGGTACCGGTGGGTCATCCTCGCGGTCGGCGTCGGGGCGCAGGCGGCCGTGGCCGCCGTCCGGCAGGGCCTGCCGGCGCTCGGCCCCACGCTGCGCACCCAGTTCGGCCTCACGCTCCCGGAGGTCGGCGTCATCTTCGCCAGCTTCTCGCTCGGCATCGTGCTGACCCTCATCGCCTGGGGCGCGCTGGCCGACCGGATCGGCGAGCGGCCCGTGATTGCCGCGGGGCTAGCCGGCGCCGCGGTGGCGCTCGGCGTGGCGTCGCTGGCGCCCTCCTTCGTCGCGCTCATCGCGGCGCTCTTCGTCTCGGGGCTCTTCGCGGCGAGCGCCACGGGCGCCAGCGGCCGGGCCGTGATGGGCTGGTTCGCCCGGCGCGAGCGCGGAATGGCCCTCGGGGTCCGGCAGATGGGCGTGCCCCTCGGCGGCGGCCTGGCCGCCCTGGCCCTGCCGGTGCTCGTGGCCGCCTGGGACCTCCGCGTCGCCCTCGCCGCGCTGGGCGCCGCCAGCCTCGTCGCCGCGCTCGCGGCGGCGCGGTGGATGCGCGAGGCCCCGGCGCCTCCCGCCGGCCACGTCCGCGTGGTGGCGCCGCCGCCGCTGCGCGACCGGCGCCTGTGGCGGCTCGCCACCGGCAGCGGGATGCTCGTGATCGCGCAGAGCGGCGTGCTGGGCTTCCTCGTCCTCTACCTCCACGACGAGCGGGGCTGGAGCGCGGCTGCGGCCGCGGCGGCGCTCGCGGCCCTCCAGATCGGGGGTGCCGCTGCGCGCGTCGGCGCGGGCCGCTGGTCGGACCGGATCGGCGAGCGGATCGCGCCCGTCCGGCGCCTGGGCTTCGGCAGCGCCGCGTTGCTCGCCGCCGCGGTGCTCCTCTCCGGGGCGCCCACGGCGGTCGTGCTCCCGGTGCTCGTCGCGGGCGGGATCCTGGCCATGAGCTGGAACGGGCTCTCCTTTACAGCGGCAGCCGAGATGTCCGGGCGTGAGCGTGCCGGGACCGCGATGGGCGTGCAGAACACGGTCCTGTCGGTGTTCGGCGCCGTGGCGCCGATCGCCGTGGCCTCAGCGGTGACGGTCGGGTCCTACCCGGCAGCCTGGGCCGGGCTCGCGCTGATCCAGGCGGCAGGAGTGGCCGTCCTGGCGCCGCTCGTCGGCGAGGAGCGGGCGCGCCGGGCGGCGCGCGATGCCCGGCTCCGGCGCGCCGCGTCGGCGGCGCCCGTCCGCCGGCGCGAGGCCCCGCACGCGAGCGTGCCGCTTCCGGCCACCACCTGTCAGGCTTTTCCCGACCGTCGCGCCGCGGCCGACGGCCTTCCGCGTTCACGAGAGGATCACCGAGCATGAGCGAAGTTCAAAGCGGCCTCGAAGGCGTCGTCGCCTTCGCCACCGAGATTGCCGAGCCCGACAAGGCCGGCGGCGCCCTGCGCTACCGCGGGGTCGACATCGAGGATCTCGTCGGCACGGTGCCGTACGAGAAGGTCTGGGGCCTGCTCGTCGACGGCACGTTCGATCCGGGCCTGCCGCCTGCCGAGCCCCACCCGCTCGAGATCCGCTCGGGGGACGCTCGCGTGGACGTGCAGAGCGCACTCGCGATGCTCGCGCCCGAGTGGGGGATGAAGCCGCTGATCGACATCCCGGACCGCCAGGCCCGCGACGATCTGGCCCGGGCCTCGGTGATGGCGCTGTCGTTCGTCGCCCAGTCCGCGCGCGGCCCCGACCGCACGCCCGTGCCGCAGGAGGAGATCGACCGCGGCACCACGATCCCCGAGCGCTTCCTCATCCGCTGGCGCGGCGAGGCCGATCCCGACCACGTCAAGGCGATCGACGCGTACTGGATCTCGGCGGCCGAGCACGGCATGAACGCCTCGACGTTCACCGCGCGGATCGTCGCCTCGACCGGGGCCGACTGCGCCGCCGCGCTCTCCTCGGCGGTCGGCGCACTGTCGGGGCCGCTGCACGGCGGGGCGCCCTCCCGGGTGCTCGCGATGCTGGACGAGGTCGAGCAGCTTGGCGACGCGGATCGCTGGGTGAAGTCCGCGCTGGACCGCGGGGACCGCCTCATGGGCTTCGGCCACCGCGTCTACCGCGCGGAGGACCCGCGCGCGCGGGTGCTGCGCCGCGTCTGCAGCCAGCTCGGCTCGCCGCGCTTTGCTGTGGCGGAGGCCCTCGAGAAGGCTGCGCTCGCCGAGCTGCACGCCCGCAAGCCCGACCGCGTCCTGGCCACCAACGTCGAGTTCTGGTCCGCGGTCGTCCTCGACCTCGCGGACGTGCCCGCGCACCTCTTCACGCCGCTCTTCACCTGCGCGCGGACGGCGGGGTGGTCGGCGCACATCCTGGAGCAGAAGCGCGAGGCGCGGCTCATCCGTCCCAGCGCGAAGTACGTCGGTCCCGGCCCGCGGCCGGTCAGCGAGGTCGCAGGCGCCGCGACGGTCGCCTGAGGCCGGCCCGCGTCGCGGGCGAGACAGGCCGGGAGTCGCCGGCGCGACGGAGCACCGGGGCGCCCGGGCCTAGGCTCGCCGCATGCCCGCACTCCGTCGCCTCCCCGCCCGCCGCTCCCTCGCCGCCGCCCGCCACTGGATCGGCGGCGCCGCGCTCCTGGCCGCCCTGGCGGCTGGCCCCGCCTCCGCGGCGGCGCCCGCCTGGCACCCGCTGCACGCCGGCGACCTCGAGGTCACCGAGGGCGCGCTCGCCCCCGCCGGCACCGCCGCCCTGCGCACCGACAGTCCCAAGCTGCGGGCGGTGCACCGCGACGGCGGCCGCCACGCGACGCGGGCACTGCTCGTCTTTCGGGGCCACGGCGACAGCACGACCGTGGAGCCCCTCGGCTCCGGAGCGATCCGGCGCCAGATCGGGCTCAAGCTGCGCGCGACCGACCCGTGCAATCTGCTGTACGTGATGTGGCGGTCGGTGCCCGAGCACGCGGTGGTGGTCTCGGTGAAGCGCAACCCCGGCCAGACGACCTCGGCCCAATGCGGCAACCGCGGCTACACCGACCTGGCCACCATCCCGCTGGCGGGCCGCTCGGCCTCCGATCAGGCCGCCCACCGGCTGGACGTCCGCTCGCGCCGGACCGCGGGCGGCACGATGCTCGTCTCGCTGCGCCTCGACGGGGGGCGGGCCCGCGGGCTCGCCGTGCCCGCGGCGCTGGCGAGCGGGCTCGCCGGCCCGGTCGGCGTGCGGTCGGACAACGGGACGTACACGTTCCGCCTCGCCGCCGGCCGCTGAGGAGCCGGACCGCTTAGAGGTGCAGCCGCGAATGGCCGTGGTGGTGGTGCAGGTCCTCCGGGGCCACCGCCGCGCGGACCGCGGGCGGCGGCTTCGCCGGCGCGAGGAGCCACCAGGTCAGCCCGGCGCAGACCACGACGAGCACGACGACGATCCACATCGAGCTGCTCAGCGCATCGGTGAAGGCGTCGCCGGCGGCGACGTTCACCGCGGCGCGGGGCGCGGGCGGCAAGGCGGCAACCGCGGCCTTCGCTTCGGGGGAGCCGGCGAGCAGTGCGTCGATGTCGCGCTTCTCGATCGCCGTGGCCGGCCCGGTCCGCTGCTCGAGCGCCTGCGTCACGTCGTCGGTCTGGATGTGGAGGAAGACGGCGCCCATCAGCGCAAGCACGAGCGCCCCGGCCATCAGCCGGTTCATGCCGAGCACGCCCGCGGCGATCCCGGCCTTCTCCCGCGGCATCGCGGCCATGGCCGCCGTCGACATCGGCGTGTACACGAGCGCGAGCGAGATGCCGAACAGGAGATAGCCGGGGAGGAGCCCGCCGGCGTAGGTCGTGCCGGGGCCGATCTGCGTGAGCCACAGCGTCCCCGCGGCGCCGCACACCATCCCCGCGGTCATCGTGATGCGGACGCCCACCCGTTCGATGACCTTCGTGCTGGCCTGGGAGAACAGCACCATCGGCACGGTGATCGGCAGGACGAGCAGGCCGGCCACGATCACCGAATAGCCGAGGATGTTCTGGAGGTACTGCGGCTGGAAGAACATGACGCCCCAGTAGGCGCCGACGAGGGCGAAAGCCGCCGCGGTCGCGCCGAGGTACGGGCGGTTCCGGAACAGCGGGAACTCCATGATCGGATGGCGCACCCGGTGCTCCACGACCCAGAACACGGCGAGCATCGCGACGCCGCCGACGAACGTGCCGAGCGTGGCCGCCGAGCCCCAGCCCCAGCCCTTGCCTTGGACCAGCGCGAGGACGACCGCGGTCAGCCCGATGCTGAGAGCCGCCAGGCCCGGCCAGTCCAGCTCGGTGCCGGCGCTCTCGTCGCGCGACTCCGGCGCCGCCCACGCCGTGATGGCGAAGCCGACGACGCAGACCGGGACGCACAGCCAGAAGATCGCCCGCCAGGACACCGACGCGATGAGCAGGCCGCCCACCAGCGGCCCCACGGCGAGGGCGATCGCCGAGATGGTCGTCCAGATGCCCAGCGCCCGGGGGCGGTCCGCATCGGAGAAGGCGTTGCTGGCCAGCGCGAGCGAGAGGCCGAGCATCGCCGCGCCGCCCGCGCCCTGGATGACCCGCCCGGCCACGAGGACGGCGGGCGCCCAGGCGAGCGCGCAGAGGATCGCGCCGGCGCCGAAGACGAACGTCCCGAGCAGGTAGATCCGCCGCCGGCCGTAGATGTCGCCGAGCCGGCTGAGCGTCACGACGAGCACCGCCATCGAGAGCAGGTAAGCGTTCTGCACCCACTGCAGCGCCTCGGCCGAGGCGTTGAGGTCGCGCTGGAGGTCGGGCAGCGCGAGCCCGAGCGCGGTCGAGTCCAGCATGAGGACGAACAGGCCGCCGCACGCCCCGAGCAGCGTCCACCACGGCCGGGTCCGCTCGTTCAGGCGGAACATTCGGCCTGGTCCGCCGGCCGGCAGCATCCGTCGCGACTGGTCATCCCGGGCACGGCCGCCAGCATACGCGGCGGCCCGGGCCCGGGCCCGGGCCGCCGCGGGCCGCTCAGGCGACGACGGTGAACGTCGCCTTCACGGCCTTTGACGTGTTGCCGGCGCCGTCCCGCGCGGTCGCGGTCAGGCGATAGGCGCCGGGCGGCAGCTTGCGGGCGCCGACCCTGCCGCTGAACGGCACGGCGTTGGCGCCGGCACTGCCGCGCCGGGCCAGCGTGCCCGCCCGGGCGGCGCGCTGGCAGGCGGGCCGCTTCGCGTTCGCCTTCGTGCGGGCCACGCACCGCCGCCCGACGCGCCGGCCCGGGCGGAGCCGCTCGAGCTTCAGCGTGACCGTCGCGGCCTCGGACAGGCGGAAGCGGATCGTCGTCCCCGTCTTCGGCCGGGCGCGCGCGGCGGCGCCTGTGGCCGTGGGCGTCCTCCCGACGCGGAACCGCCGCGCCGACAGCGACAGGCGCGACACGGTCGGCGCGACCGTGTCGGCGGCCCCGCCTCCGCCGCCGCCCGACGGTCCGCCGCCTGGGGTGCCGGGGTCCCCGGGCGCCGGAGTGCTGCCGGGCGTGTACTCGAACGCGCCGATGTCGGTGCCGGCGCCCTGCGTGCGCGGCTTCCCTGCCGCGTCGACACTCCCGTTCGCTGCGTCGGTGACGCCTTGGTCGATGGTCGGCGAGCCGGCGGCCTCGCGCAGGTCGCCGCCCGCCGCATCGACGAACAGCGGGTCTGCGGCGACGTTGGGCGCCGTCACCGCGAAGAGCGGGCCGCCCTTGAACGCGCTGTGATCGGGCCGGAAGGCGGACCGGGTGATGCTGCCGCTGAGCTGGGTCCCCGCGCCGTTGCTGATCGGCGCCGAGACCACCGCGTCGTTCACGAGGCCGCGAGCGATCGTGTTGACGATCGTCACGATGGGGAACGAGTTGGTGGGAAGGACCTGGAGGGCGTGCGCTGCTGTGGGCGCCACCGCGGTGACGTTGCGCAGCGTGGCGCTGCCCTGGACGGTGATCGCGCTCACCGCGCCGTTGGCGCCGGTGAAGGCGGCAACGTTGCGGGCGGTGGCGCCGGCAGCCCCGCCGATGGCGAGCGTCGTGCCGGCCGTTGCGCGCAGCGTGTCGCTCTCGACCGTCCCGCTCGTGAGCAGGACGAGGCCCTGCGCCCCGGTCCCCTCGACGTCCATGCCCGTGAGCGAGGACCCGTCGCGCAGCACGAAACGGTTGGCGCCCATCACGAGATGCGGGCGCCCCGCCGTCGTGGCCGGCTTGATCGCCACGTTGCTGACGTTGATGGTCGGGGCGCTTGCGTACGTCCCGGTGAGCAGGCGCACCTCGTCCCCGGGCGCCGCGTCGTTGGCGGCGTGGCCGAGCGCGCAGGGCCCGAGCTCCGGGTGGGGGCTCTTGGGGTTGAGCTTCGCCTGCGAGCAGGGCCCGGTGGCCAGGGTCGCCGTGGGCGAGGCGAAGCGGATCGCGGCCGACGCGGGCGCGGCGGCCAGAACGGCCAGCACGGCAGCAGCCGGGAACGTCAGGTGAAGCAGACGGGTACGCATCGGTCTCCTCCTTGAGGGGTCTGCTGGGATGGACGCTACTGCGCCAGGATCCTTCCCGCGAATTCCACCAGCAGGGCGGCCGGTGAACGGCCGAGGGCCCGGCGTCGCCGCCGGGCCCTCGGGAACTGCGAACCAGCGCGGGCGCGCTGGCTACATCATGCCGCCCATGCCGCCCATGTCGGGCATCCCGCCGCCGCCGGACTCCTTGTCCGGGATCTCGGCGACGATCGCCTCGGTGGTCAGGATGTTCTTGGCGATGGACGCCGCGTTCTGCAGCGCCGACCGGGTGACCATCGCGGGGTCGATGACGCCGGCCTTGACCAGGTCGACGATCTCGCCGGTCGCGGCGTTGAGGCCGAACCCGTCCTTGGCCTTGCGGACGTCGTTCACGACGACCGAGCCCTCGAGGCCGCTGTTGTGCGCGATCTGGCGCAGCGGCTCCTCGAGCGCCTTGAGCACGATGCGGGCGCCGGTGCGCTCGTCCTCGTCCTCGATGGCGTCGACCTTCACGGCCTTGGAGGCCTTCAGGAGCGCGACGCCGCCGCCCGGCACGATGCCCTCCTCGAGGGCGGCGCGGGTGGCCTGCAGCGCGTCCTCGACGCGGTGCTTCTTCTCCTTCATCTCGGTCTCGGTGGCCGCGCCGACCTTCACGACGGCCACGCCGCCCGACAGCTTCGCGAGGCGCTCCTGGAGCTTCTCGCGATCGAAGTCGGAGTCGGTGGTCTCGACCTCGGACTTGATCTGCTTGATCCGGCCCTTGATCGCCTCCCCATCGCCGTTGCCGTCGACGATCGTCGTGGTGTCCTTGGACACGACGACGCGCCGCGCGCGACCGAGCTGGGAGAGCTGCGTGTTCTCGAGCTTGAGCCCGAGGTCCTCGGTGATGACCTCGCCGCCGGTGAGGATGGCGATGTCCTCCAGCATCCGCTTGCGGCGGTCGCCGAAGCCGGGCGCCTTGACCGCGACGCCCGTGAAGGTGCCGCGCAGCTTGTTCACCACGAGGGTGGCGAGGGACTCGCCCTCGACGTCCTCGGCGATGATCAGGAGGGGCTTGCCGGACTGGATGACCTGCTCGAGGACCGGCAGCACGTCGCGGACGGAGCCGATCTTCGAGTTGGCGATGAGGACGTACGGATCCTCGAGAACGGCCTCCATGCGGTCCTGGTCGGTGACCATGTACGGCGAGATGTAGCCCTTGTCGAACTGCATGCCCTCGGTGAACTCGAGGTCCATGCCGAACGTCTGGCCCTCCTCGACGTTGACCACGCCGTCCTTGCCGACCTTCTCGATGGCGTCGGCGATGACGTCGCCGATCTCGTCGTCGCCGGCCGAAATGGTGGCGACGCGCGAGATCTGCTCCTTGCCGGAGATCTCGTTGCTCTGCTTCTCGATCGACGCGACGACCTCGTTCACGGCGGTCTCGATGCCGCGCTTGAGGCCGAGCGGGTTGGCGCCCGCCGCGACGTTCTTCAGGCCCTCGCGGACGATCGCCTGGGCGAGCACGGTCGCCGTCGTGGTGCCGTCGCCGGCCACGTCGTTGGTCGCCGTGGCGACCTCGCGGACGAGCTGGGCGCCCTGGTTCTCGAAGACGTCCTCGACCTCGATCTCACGGGCGATCGTGACGCCGTCGTTCGTGATGGTGGGCGCGCCGAACTTCTTGTCGAGCACGACGTAGCGCCCCTTGGGGCCAAGGGTGACCTTGACCGCGTTCGCGACGGCGTCCACGCCGGCCTCGAGGGCCTTGCGGGCGTCCGCCTCGTACTTCAGCTCCTTGTGAGCCATGAACTTGGTTCTCCTGTTTCACTGGGTTGCGCCGCGGAGCGTCCGGCTCCGCGTTCTGAAAACTCCGGGCGACGTCCGGTCGCCCGTTCCCGCCGGGCGCGCCGGCCCTAGGACTCGACCTTCGCGAGAACGTCGGACTCGCGCAGGACCAGCAGGTCCTCGCCGTCGACCTTGATCTCGGTGCCGCCGTACTTGCTGTAGAGGACCTCGTCGCCCTTCTCGACGTCGAGCGGGATGCGCTTGCCGTCGTCGTCGAGCTTCCCCTCGCCGACGGCGAGGACCTTGCCCTTCTGGGGCTTCTCCTTGGCGGTGTCGGGCAGGACGAGGCCGCTGGCGGTGGTCTCCTCCTCCTCGAGCGCGCGGACGATCAGGCGATCGCCGAGCGGCTTGAGCTTCAAGCTCATTGCGTGTGAACCTCCGGGGTTCTGGTGGACAGGTGCTGATCCTGCCGTTGGCACTCTCGATCGGAGAGTGCCAAGGCCTCGGTCGAGGATAGCGCGGACCGGATCCCGGTTCAACGGCGGCTGGCACTCTCAGTCGGCGAGTGCCAGCGAATCTCAGTCCGGCCGGGTCAGATCCGGGCCGGAGGGCTGGCCGGACCGAGCGCCTCGCGCTGGGTCTTCTCCCACCCGCGCCGCTTGATCGCCTGGCGGGTGCCGGCGCGGGCCAGGACGGGCCACAGGATCCACGAGTAGAACGCGTAGGCCTGCGCGACGAGGATGCCGGCGAGCGCCCCGGGGGTGCCGCGCAGGCCGTCGCCCCGGGCGACGCAGCCCATGATCACGCCTCCGAAGCCGAGGAGGTAGAAGAACCCCATCTGCCACCAGGGGCCGCCGAGCCAGAATCCCGTCGTGCCGGTGGCGACCAGGGCGACGGCGGCGACGAGCGCCACGCCGACCACCGTCTGCCACACCGGCATCAGCAGATACGCCAGCAGGTCGAGGCGCGCGACGGGGGTGAGCCGGGACCGCCAGCAGACCGGAAGGTGGCTCATCGCCTGGAGGTTGCCCTGCGCCCAGCGCGTCCGCTGCCGGTAGAGGCGCCGCATCCCCGGCAGGCCCTGCTGGTCGACAGTGGCGCCGAGATCCTGGCGGCCGGCCCAGCCGGCCTCGATCAGCCGCAGGCCGAGGTCCTGGTCCTCCGTGAGCCGATCGTGCCATGGGCCCACCGTGTCGGCGATGTCGTCGAGCGCGACGAGGCGGTTGAACTGGCCGTTGCCGCCCATCCCGGCGCTGCCCCAGCCGCTGCGGCCCGCCTGGTAGAGGAAGCCGTAGATGGAGAACTCGATGTCCTGCATCCAGGTGAGCAGCCGTCCGCGGTTGTAGATCCGCACGAGGGACTGCACGCCGCCGGCCCGCGGATCGGCGAAGTGCGGCGCCACGCGCGCCGGCGCGTCGGGCGCCAGCCGCCCGTCGGCGTCGACGACGGCGACGATCACCTGCTCCCGAGGGATCCCCCGCTCCGCCAGCAGCACGCCCAGGCGCCGGTAGGCCGCGTTGAGCGCGGCGGCCTTGCCCTGGCGGGCGTGCGGCGCCTCGCGCCGCAGGACCACGATGTCGTTTCCGGCCAGCGGCGCGAGGGCCGCCGCGGTGCCGTCGTCCGAGCCGTCGTCGATCACGACGATGAGACGCCGGGCGGCCTCGACGGCGCGCAGCCGCGAGACGCTGTCGGCGATCACCGCCTCCTCGTTGAGCGCCGGCACGAGGAACGCCCACAGCCATTCGCTGGCCAGCGCCGGGTCGGGGGCCGGCGCGCGCCGCCGCCAGGCCAGGCCCCGGAGGAAGAGGAGCGTCGTCCAGGCCAGCATCGCGACGATCACGACGAAGGCCACCGAGAACAGCGCCTGCCAGCCGGCGGCCAGCCCGTCGAAGGGAAGCGCTACCGATGCCACGTCATCGGCTGGTCGGGCGGGGCGGGCTCGGGCACGCCGCGCTGGCCGCTCCCGCGCAGCCACGGGCGCAGGCCCTCCTCGTAGCCGGCGGCCTCGAGCACGAGGTCGCGGCGGTAGCCCGGGCCGAAGGGGGCCGGCGGGTCGCCGGCCCCCTGGAGGTGCTCGAGCGCAGCGACGATCCGCGCGGCGGCATGGCCGTCCCCGTACGGGTTGATCGCCGCCGCCATCTCGGCGTGCGCGGCCTCGTCGTCCAGCAGTCGCGAGGCCAGCGCGACGATCGTGTCGGGCTCGGTGCCAGCGAGGGCGAGCGTCCCGGCCTCGACGCCCTCGAGTCGCTCGGTGATGTCGCGGGTGACCACGACCGGCGTGCCGAGCGACGGGGCCTCCTCCTGGATGCCGCCCGAGTCGGTGATGACGAGGTGGGCGCGGCCGAGCAGGCGGGCGAACGACGCGTAGCTGAGCGGCTCGGGCAGCAGCACGTTCGGCAGGCCCTCGAGCGGCACGCCGACCTCGTGCCGGACGAGCGGGTTCGGATGCAACGGCACGACGAAGGTCGTGTCCGCGTGGCTCGAGGCCAGCCGCCGGACCGCCTCGGCGATCTGCGCGAGCCCGCCGCTCCAGTTCTCCCGCCGGTGCGCGGTGACCACGACGATCCGTCCGTCGCCGTTCGCCGCGGCGGCCACGGCTGGATCGGCGTAGTCCACACCGAGGCCGACGGCCCACTGCAGCGCGTCGATCCCGGTGTTCCCGGTGACGAACACCTGGCCGGCGGGGACCGTCTCGCGGACCAGGTTCTGCGCGCACGTCACGGTCGGGGCCAGGTGAAACGCTGCGATGCGGGAGATGAGCTCCCGGTTGAGCTCCTCCGGGAACGGCGAGAAGTTGAAGCCGTGCGTGCGCAGGCCGGCCTCGACGTGGACCACGGGGATGCGCAGGTGGAAGGCCGCCATCGCCGTGGCGAAGGCCGAGGAGGTGTCCCCGTGCACCAGGACCGCGGCGGGGTAGTGCCCGCTGAGCACCTCGTCGCGGTCGGCGCCGTTGGTCCCGTGATCCCCAAAGGAGGCCGAGCAGAAGTCCTCGAAGCGCCGCATGACGGCCGCCACGAGCTCGTTGAGGCGCCCGTGCCCGGCCGCCCACAGCTCGGCGTCCACCGTGATCCCGGCCAGGCCGAAGACGTCCTGCACCATCGTGTGGTGCTGGCCGGTGGAGACGACGATCGGCCGCAGCGTCTCGCTCTCGCGCAGCGCGAGGATGATGGGGACGAGCTTGATCGCCTCCGGCCGCGTGCCGACGACGACGAGCACGCTCGTGCGGGAGGCGGGCGCCATGCCCTGCTGATCGGCGGGCGCGCGCCCGACCTTGACCGCTGCGATCAGGGCGTGCGGCGGCGCAGCGTGAGGGCGCCGAGGGCCAGCGCGCCCACGATGCATCCCAGCACGACGGCGACGTCAGCGGCGAAGGCCCCGCCGAGCGGGGCGGGATCCGTCGCGCGGGCCAGCGCGTCGTAGGCGTAGGTCAGCGGCAGAAGCCAGGAGGCGGCCTCGAGCGCCGGAGCCATGGCGTCGCGCGGCACGAACAGCCCGCAGAGCAGGAGCTGGGGGAAGATGAACGCGGGCATGAACTGCACCGCCTGGAACTCCGTGCGCGCAAAGGCGCTCACGAACAGGCCGAGCGCCATGCCGAGGACTGCGTTGGCAACCGCGAGCACGCCGACGAGCCAGGCCCCGTGGGGGGACTCCAGGCCGAGCAGCCCGAAGCCCGTCGCGCACACGACGACCGCCTGGAGCGCGGCCAGCCCGCCGAAGGCCAGGGCGTAGCCGACGAGGATGTCGAGCTTGGAGAGCGGCAAGGTCATCAGCCGCTCGAGGGTCCCGGTCGTGCGCTCGCGCAGCATCGCCACTGACGTGACGAGGAACATCACGATGAACGGGAAGAGGCCGCACAGCGGGGCGCCGATCTGCTGGAAGACCTGCTCGCGGCCGTCGAACAGGAAGCGCAGCAGAACCAGCAGCACGCAGGGAACCACGAGCAGCAGGGCGATCGTCCGCGGATCCCGGCGGATCTGCCACAGCACGCGGCGCGCCGTGGCGAGCGTGACGGCGGCGCTCATGCTCCGTCCCGCTCGATCACGGCCAGGAACGCCCGGGCGAGGTCCTGCTCGCCGGTCTCGGCTCGGAGCGCGTCCGGCGGCGCCTGACGCAGCAGCCGCCCGGAGCGCATGAGCACGAGCTCGTCGCACTCGCCCGCCTCGTCCATGACGTGGCTGGAGATCAGCAGGGTCGTCCCGGCGGCCGCCAGCTCGTGGAACGTGCGCCACAGGTCGGCGCGCAGCACGGGATCCAGGCCCACCGTCGGCTCGTCGAGGACCAGGACTTCCGGCGTGCCGAGCAGCGCGGTCGCGAGCGACACGCGGGTGCGCTCCCCGCCCGAAAGCGTCTGGACGACCTGGCCCTCGGCGCCGGCGAGGCCGACGGTGGCGACCGCTGCGTCGATCCGCTCGGCCGTGGCCCCGGCCACGCGCGCGAAGTAGCGGAGGTTCTCTGCGACCGACAGGTCGCCGTAGACCGACGGGGCCTGGGTCACGTAGCCGACCCGGGCGCGCAAGCCCGGCGACCCGGCGGGCTCGCCGAGCACGGTGACGCGTCCGCCGGCCAGGATCTGGACGCCGACGATCGCGCGCATGAGCGTGGTCTTTCCGCAGCCGCTCGGGCCGAGCAGGCCCGTCACCGAGCCGCGGGCGACGTCGAGCGTCAGCTCGTGGAGGACCGGCTGGCCGCCCCGGTCGACGCAGAGCCCGTCAGCACGGATCGCGGGCCCGGTCGCCGCCGGCATGGCCGGTCAGTTCTGCGTGCCGCCGCGGCCGCGCATGCGGTCGCGGATCTCCGTCTGCGACGGATCGACGATCTGCGAGAAGCGCACCACGGTGACGGTGTCCTCCTGGCTGACCGTGCGCCCGTAGATCTGCTCGAGGAAGTGGACCATCTCCTCGGTGCGCCGGAACTCGGGATTGTCGTGCTCGATGTCGCGCGGCGACAGGTCCTTGATGCGCTTGACCTCGACCTGGTCGATGACCGCCTCGAAGATGCGCTCGCGCGGCGAGTGCTGGTACCCGATCGTCACGAGGACGAGCTGGTTCTTCCGGTACTTGTGCGACTTGTCGCCCAGCCGAATCGTGGCCGTCTTGCGGCCCTTTCGGAGCTGGTCGGCGAAGATCGCCGAGTAGAAGTTCAGCACCTGCACGGGCCGGGGAGCCTACCGGTCAGCGGCCAGCTGCGACAGGGCGCGCTCCACCATCTCGCGCTCCCCGGGGTAGGAGAGCGCGGTGCGCGCCTCCTCGAGGGGCATCCAGCGCGCCTCCTCCACCTCGTGGTCGTGGTCGGCCACGTTGCCGCCGCGGTGCGCGAACAGGAAGAACGTGACCGATTTGAACACGCGCCGGCCCTGGCGGCGCTGGTACCAGTAGCGCACGTCGCCCAGCACCTCGACCGGCTCGGCCTCGATGCCCGTCTCCTCGCGCACTTCGCGGGTCGCGGCCTGCTCGAGCGTCTCGCCCGGATCGGGATGGCCCTTGGGGAGGCACAGGACGGCCCGGCCATCCGCCGCCGGCTTGCGGGGGACGATCACGACCACCTCGCCGTCGCGGACGACGACGCCGCCGGCGGACACTTCGCTGGGGACGGGCTCGCGGCTCAGAAGACGTAGTTCTCCAGCGCGCCGGGATCGTGGACGGTGATGCGCCCGCGCCCCTGGGTGATCACGCCGGCGCGCTCGAGCACGGCGAGGAAGCGGCTCGCGGATTCGCGAGAGGAGCCGGCGAGCTGGGCGATCGCCGCCTGGGTCGTCGTCACGACGACGTCGGTGGCGCCGCGGCCATCCTCGGCCTGGGCCTGCTGCACGAGCTCGCCAAGGACCCCGGCGACGCGGCTTTGGACCGTCTGGAAGGACTGGCGGGCCAGCCGCTCGTTCGCTTCGCGCAGGCGCCGGCCGAGGGCGACGACGAGCTCGGCGGAGATCTCGGGATGGTCGCGCAGGAGGCGGCGCATGTCGGCGCCGAGGATCCCGACGGTCTCGAGGTCGTCGACGGCCTCGACCGTGGCCGAGCGCCGCTCGCTGTCGAACATCGCCAGCTCGCCGAAGAAGTTCCCCGGCCCGAACGTGGCCAGCGTGATCGTGCGGCCGTCGGGGTGGTCGCGGATGGCCCGGGCGTGGCCGGTGCGCACGACGTAGCACGTGTCGCTCTCGTCGCCCTCGCGGAACACGACCGTGCCCTTCTCGAACCCGCGGGGGACGGCGACGGCGGCGACGTCGGACAGGTGCTCGGGGTCCAGCGCCGCGAAGACAGGCACGCGGGCGAGCAGCGCGGCGGTCTCCTCCGTCGTGGCAGCCATGGGCCAAGTATCACACGGCGGCGCGGGCCTCAGCCGATTTCCGGCGCGACCGGCGAGTGGCCGCGCGAGGCCCGCTCGGCGGCCTCCCGGAGCTCGTCGCGGAAGTCCGGATGGGCGATCTCGGCGAGCGCGAGGCCCCGCTGGTGCACGGTCTTGGCCTCGAGCTCGGCGGCCCCGAACTCCGTGACGACGACGTCGACCTGGTGGCGCGGAACCGTGACGACGGCGCCCGGGCCGAACCAGGGCACGATCCGCGAGACGGTTCGCTCGCCGATGCTGGCGGTGGACGGCAGGCACAGCAGGGATCGGGAGCCGAGCGTCAGGCCGGGCCCGGAGGCGAAGTCCTCCGCGCCGCCGATCCCGGAGTACTGGGCGCCGCTGATCGTGTCGGCCACGACCTGGCCGTGCACGTCGATCGCCAGGCCGCCGTTGATCGTCACCATGTCGCGATTGCGGGCGATGACCTCGGGTGAGTTCACGATGTCGACGGGCAGGAACGCCACCTCGGCGCAGCCGTCCAGCCAGGCGTAGAGGTCGGGGCTGCCCATCGCGAACGTGGCGACCGACACGCCGTCGAAGAGGCCCTTGCGGTTCGTGACCTTCCCCTCCTGGTGCAGGCGCATGAGGCCGTCGGTGAACATCTCGCCGTGGACGCCGTAGTCGCCGCCGTCCGCGCTGGCCAGGTGGGACGCAATCGCCGACGGGATCGCCCCGATGCCGGTCTGCAGCGTGCAGCCGTCGTGGATGAACTCCAGGGCGTGGCCGGCGATTGCCTCGTCGATCGGGCCCGGCTGGAACGCGGGCAGCGGCAGCGGCTCGGCGTCGCTGCGCACGAGGAGGTCGATCTCGTCCACGTGGACCGCGTGCGGGTGCTCCGGGGGGAGGCCGCGCGTGTGCGGGAACCCCGATGCGGCCTCGACGACCAGCAGCCGGTCCGGGTCGGCGCCGGCGCGGTGCAGTTCCGGGATCGTCCCGCCGGCATGCAGGGAGAGGCTGCACCAGCCGTCCGCATCCGGCGGGGACGCGGCGGTGGCCATCACCCGCGGGGCGCTCTGCTGAAGCAGCGGCTCGAGCCGGCGGAAGTCCGCGGGCGCCATCCCGATGTTGGCGCCGGTGTCGCGCAGCGCGCGCTCGAAGGGGCCGAAGAATCCGGACAGGTAGTGCACGCCGGGCCGCGAGAAGAGCTCGGTTCCCACCACGAGCAGCGCCCCGACCACCCGCAGCTCGGTCCAATCCTCGCGGCCGCCGAGGGCCTGGAGGAAGGCGGGCGGCTGCCCCGGCCCGAGCGGCAGCCCGAGCGTGTCGTCGGGCCGCAGGCGCGCGGCGGCGTCGGCGGGGGTCAGCTCCTCGGCCACGGTCCGGCGAGCCTACCGGGGTGCCGTACGGCTGCGCGGCTGGAACTGCCGCTGGCTGTCCGTCGACACCGTGCCGCCGGCGCCCGCGGTCGTCCCCGCCACCCGCAGCCCCGCCGCCGGCGTGTACGTCGCCACCGACGCGGTGCGGCGCGACGCGGCGCGGGCCGGCGTCCCCGCCGGTTCATCGCCGGCTCAAGCCTTGCTCACGCTCCGGCGAGCGCCCGGTGCCGCCGGCGCCGGCGCAGCGCGCGGGCGCCGGCGTAGCCGAGCCCCGCCAGCGCGGCGAGCGGCAGCCCGATCGCCAGCACGAGCAGGAGGACGCCGGCGGCGTAGCGCAGGATGCCGGCGGCGTCGTGCAGCGCGTCCTTTGGCGTCCAGGGGCCGCCGGCCCCGCCGGCCTCGCGGCGCGCCTCGAGCGTCAGCGACACCGCGCTGTAGTTCGCCCGCTGGGCGAGCTGGCGCAGCTCTGACCGGGCCGCGGCGATCTCCTGGCCCGCGACGCGAAGACGGGCCTTGATGCTGGCGGTCTCGTTGGCCGTATCGGCCTTGGCGAGCGCCCGCAGGAGGGCCTGGCGTTCGGCGCGGGCTTCCTGGAGGCGGTCCCGCGGCGCGACGAAGGACGAGGTGATGTCGAGGCTGGACTGCGTGCGCGTGCGCACGGTGCCCAGCTCGGAGAGACGGGCGAGCGTCGCCTCGAGGCGGGCCGCCGGGATGCGGAGGTCGAACGTCGCGCCGGCGGCGCCGCTGGCACCGTCGGCCACCGTCGAGCTCGCCACGATCCCGCCTGCCGCGTCGGTGATCCGCATGACGTCGGCGGCGGCGGCGTCGATCCGGGAGCGGGGGACCCCGAGCGCGAGGGTCGCGCGCCGCTCGACCCGGCGGGTGCGCTCCTGCGGGGCGCTGTCGGTCGGGCCGGGCTCGGGCGGCACGACGCCCTGGGCGGGGGCCGCCGCAGTGGATCCGCCGCCGCCAGCCGATTTGGCCTCGTCCTGCACGGCCCCCTGGCCGAACGTGGCCGGCTCGGTCGGGCGTGCCGCGTCGCGCCCGCCGCCAGCGAGGACGGCGGCGCCGACACCGAGCGCGAGCAGCGAGGCGGCGGCGATGCCGAGCGCCGGGGCGGGGATCGCCCGCCAGCGCGGCCGGGCCGGCCCGGCGGCGGCCGCCGCTGGCTTGGCAGCGGCTGGCGCGAAGGCGCGGGACGCCTGGGCGTCGAGGGCCGCTGTGAAGGCGGGCGTCGGCTGCGGCCGCACCGCACGCGCGTCAGCCACGAGCGCGGCAAGCTCGGGGTCGGCCCCCGGCGCACCGGCCAGGGCAGCCTCGAGGGCGTCGAGCTCGCGGAGGATCTCCGGGGCGGGGTCACGGCGTCGCATGGCAGGCCTTCCTCAGTCGGGTGACGGCACGGTGCAGCCGGGTGCCGGCGTTGGCCTCGCTGATGCCGAGCACGCGGGCGAGCTCGGCGTTCGTGAGGCCGGCGTAGAACTTCAGGGCGACGAGCTCACGGTCGCGGGCGTCGAGCCGGGCCAGCCCGGCCCGCACCGTCGCCCGGCGCGCCGCGTCGTCGGCCGCGTCCGGAGCCGAGACTGCCTCCGCGTCCTCCGGATCGGCGGCCAGCGCCGCGGTGCGTCGGCGGCGGCGCAGCTCGTCCAGCGCGGCGTTGCGGGCGATCCCGAAAAGCCAGGCGCGAGGAGAGCCCCGCCGAGGCCGGTAGGTGGTGCGTCGCCGAAAGGCACGCTCGAAGGCCGCGGCCGTGGCGTCCTCGGCGGCGGCGGGATCGCGCAGCAGCGTCGCGACGTAGGCGTAGATGTCGTCGCGGCACTCGCGGTACAGCGCCTCGACGTCGAGTGCCGCCGCCGTGCGGCCGGCCGGGAGGGACATGGTGAGAGCCTCGCTCATGCGGGTACTACGGCGCAGGCGGGGTTTCATCACAGGCCAGGAAGCGGGAGCGCCGAGGCCGGAGTTCACCGCCACGACCGCGGAGTTCTCCGGTTTCGGCGGGCGGACCTCGCGAGCGGCGGTGCCGCGGTGCCGCGTCGCCGGCAGCTAGGGCGCGTCGAACAGGCGCGGGTCGTTGCTGATCACGCCGGTCACGCCCATCGCCTCGAGGCGGCGTATGGTCGCCGCGTCGTCGACGGTCCACACGTACAGCTCGCCGCCGGCCCGCCCGATCGCCGACACGAGCCGCGGCGTGACGAGCAGGAAGTGGGACATGATCGCGTCGATGCGCCCGCCGGCGATCGCGCGGTGCGCGCGGAACGGCAGCGTCGCGCGGTACCCCAGCAGGATGGCGGCGGCCGGCACCCGCGTGAGCGGGCTGGCCAGGTAGTCCTTCGAGGCCTTCGGGACGCTCCAGCCGACGCGCAGCTTCGGCTCCAGCGCCCGCACGCGCCGCAGGCTCTCCACGTACTGGGTCGAGACGAGCGCCCGCCCGACGAGGCCGTGCTCGCGCAGGGCGGCGACGACGCGGTCCTCGTAGCCCGGGAGCTTGAGGTCGACGTCCAGCTCGACCTCGGCGAAGGCGTCCTGGGCGAAGTGCGCGAGGCCCTCGTCCAGGGTCGGGGCCGTGCCCGCGGCCGCGGCGCCGTAGTCGTGGGCGAGGATGAGCGGGGTGGTCGCGTAGTCGCCCTTGTACTCGCGCGGGAGCACGTCGAACTCGATCATGTGGCAGCCGTGCGCCAGCGCCGCGTCGAAGCTCGCGAGCGTGTTGCCGGGCGCGATGTGATCGGCGCCCTTGTGGCCGACGCGGCGCAGGCCGCTGCGCTGCGCTCCTTCGGGCTGGGGGGCTACCGCTGGCATCCTGGGCACCAGTATGCGGTGCGCACGTCGTCGCCGAGTCCGCGGGCCTCGATGCGCTCGCCGCAGCGCGGGCACGGGCGCCCGGCGCGGTTGTACACGCGATCTGCCCGCACCCGGCGGCCGTCCCGGGCCGAGCGCTGCATCCGCGGGCGCACAGCGGCCACCGCGGCCAGCGCCTCCTCGTCGCTCACCTCGCGGCTGCGCCGGTGCGGGTCGATGCCCGCCTCCCAGCACGCCTCTGCGCGCCAGATGTTCCCGATGCCGGCGACGGTGCGCTGATCCAGCAGCGCGTCGCCGAACGGGCGGAGCGGGTCGTCCTCGCGCAGCCGCCGCAGGAACCGCTCGCCGTCGAACTCCGGCTCGGCGAGCACGTCGGGCCCGAGGCCGGCCAGGCGCTGGTCGAACCGGGTCCGGGAGTCGGTCATGAGCTCGAGCACCGGGCCGTCGAACTCGACGACCTCGTGCGTCGGCGTGCGCAGCACCAGCCAGGCCCGCCGCGGGGAGCGCCGCCAGGGCCGGCCGCGCTCGTGCACGGCCCAGGCGCCGGTCATGCGCAGGTGCGAGTGCACCGTGAGGCCGCCGTCGAAGCGCAGGAACAGGTGCTTGCCGTGCGTCTCGACCGCGCGGATCGCGCGTCCGGCCAGCCGCTGCGGCCACCGGTCCCGCGCGTGGCGGCGCTGCGGCGTGAGGATCGCTTCCGGCACGGCACCGACGAGCACCGGCTGCATGCGGTTCGCGGCGTAGCGGATCGTGTCGCCCTCGGGCACGGCCCGAAGGGTACGGGCGGCGGGCCGGGAGCTACTGCCCGAGGGCGTCGAGCCCGGGCGCGACGTAGGCCGGGGCGACCGCCGTGACCTCGTACTCGGCCACGCCGGCGCGCACGTATGGGTCGCCGGCCAGGCGCGCGCGCATCTCGTCAGCGGTCAGCCCGGTGACGAGGATGACCGCGCCCGTGGGCGGATCCTGGCGGCCGAACGCGGCCACGTGGCCGGCGTCGACGAGCGTCTGGAGCCACGCGAGGTGCGCCTCCCGGTGGGGCTGGACGGCGTCGAGCGGGACGGTGTAGGTCGAGGTGACGACGAGCACAGCGTGAGGCTAGCGCGCGGTGGTGCCTGGTCGCGGCCGGATCACGGTGCCGCTCAGGCGCTCAGCGTCAGCTTCCGCGGCCCCTGGCGGAAGCCCGCCTCGATCAAGGCCGGCTCGAGCGCCGAGCCGACGACCGGCTGCCCGTCGACCTTCTCGAGCGCCACCTTCTTCAGGCGGCCGGCCTGCACGTGGGCGGCGAGGGCGCCGAGCGCCCGTGCGATGCGCGGGTCATCCGCCGCGACGAGCGTCTGCAGGCTCCGGCCGCCCCGCTCGAGATAGAGAACCGGCTCGCCGCCCTGGAGAACGACGGCGGCCCCGGCGGCCCGGGCGGGCCGCTTGCGCCCGTCGTCCTCGCCGCGCCGAGGCCAGGGCAGCGCGGCGCCGTAGGGCTGGGCCGGGTCCGTCGCCGCAAGCACGACCGGCTCCTCGTGGTCGTCGCCGCGCTGCGCCCGCAGGCGCTCGACGGCACCGGGCAGGGCGAACTGCGCGCCGCCGAGGCCCTCGACGAAGTAGCCGCGCCGCGCGACGCCCAAGGTCTCCAGGGTGCTGAGCGAGTCGTAGAGGCCGGAGAAGCCGCCCGGCACGCCCTCGGCGAGCACCTGCTCGCGGGTGACGATGCCGTAGCGCTCGAGCAGGAGCTCCGCGTGGGCGCGGCGCCGCGCGCCGGGGTCGGCCGCGTCGCGGAAGAGGCCGGCCGTCAGCGACCAGCGGCCCTGCACCTGGGCCGAGGCGCCGCTGCGCCGAGAGGCAAAGCGCCGGCCACCGGATCGGCGGGCCCGCTCGCGCTGGGCGCGGGCGAGTGTCAGGCGCGGGGCGCGAAGGGGGGCGAAGGCGTCGTTCGTGACCTCGCCGGCCCACACGAGATCCCACAGCGCCTCCTGCAGCTCCTCGGGAGCCAGCGCCGCGTCGGCCAGCAGGTCGGTGAAGAAGGCGGCGCCGCGCCCCAGCCGCTCGCGCAGGACGTCGTGGGCGGGCCCGGCGGGCGGCTCGCCCTTGGCGGGCGGCGGCCCGAGCAGGCCGGCGTCCTCCCGGAACAGGAGCGCGACCCGCCCGGTCGAGCGCCCCAGCGCGCCCGCGCCGACCCAGACGAGCTCGCCGCTGGCGCAGAGCTGGTCCATCCACGCCGGCGAGTAGGCGCCGACTCGCCGCGGCAGGACGTCCTGCTCCCAGACGGCCGCAGGCAGCGCCAGGCCTTGCAGGGGCACGAGCTGCTCGCGCAGCCGGTCCACGCCGGCGCCGCCCGGGGGATGGCGGTCGACCCCCTGCCAGCTGGGCAGGAAGCGGGCGAGCGTGCGCTGCTCGGCCGGCTCGATCTCCTTTCGGAGCACGGCGAGGGAGGCGCGCCGCAGCCGCCGCAGCACCTCGGGGTCGCACCACTCGCGCTCGGTCCCGCCCGGGCGCAGCTCGCCGCGGACGACGGTGCCGTCGCGCTCGAGCTCGGCCAGCGCCGCCGACGGGTCGGCCCCGTACCGGTCGCGCAGCTCGGCGGTCGTGAACGGGCCGTGGGTCTGCACGTAGCGCCGCACGACGCGCGTGAGCGCATCGGGCACGGGCTCGAGGAACGCCTCCGGCAGCCCGCCCGGCGGAACGGCAGCGAACGCGTCCCGATACAGGCCGGCGTCCTGCGCCGCGATCCAGCGCGGCTCGCCGCGCAGCCGGATCGTCACCGCCCGGCGCTCACGCGCGAGCCGCTCCAGCGCTGCCGCGGCGTCGATGCCGGCGAGCATCCGGGCCTGGGCCTCGTCGGCCGTGAGGTCGCCGAGGCGGCGCAGCACGTCGTGCAGCGCGTCGGCGTTGCCGGCGCGCGTGCGGTCCGAGCGGTGCTGGAGGTCGTCCTCCACCTGCTCGAGTGCCGCCGGGTCGATCAGGTCGCGCAGCTCCTCCTGCCCGAGCAGCTCGCGGAGGAGGTCGCGGTCCAGCGACAGCGCTGCAGCGCGCCGCTCGGCGTTCGGCGTGTCGCCCTCGTACATGTACGTGGCCACGTAGTCGAAAAGCAGCGAGGAGGCGAACGGCGACGCCGTCGGCGTCTCGACCTCCACGAGCGAGAGCTCGCGCCGGTGCAGGCCGCGCAGGAGCTCCTGAAGGCCCGGCAGGTCCAGGACGTCGCGCAGGCACTCCCGGTAGGTCTCGAGGATCACCGGGAACTGCCCGTAGCGGCGCGCGACCTCCAGGAGCGTCTGGGCCTTGAGGCGCTGCTGCCACAGCGGGGTGCGCTTGCCCGGATAGGCCCGCGGGATGAGGAGCGAGCGGGCGGCGTTCTCGCGGAAGCGGGCTCCGAACAGCGCCGACCCGCCCAGCTCGGCGACGACGCGGTCCTCGATCTCATCGGGATCGAGCAGGACGAGGTCCGCGCCCGGCGGCTCGTCGGCGTCGGGGAGGTGGACGATGATCCCGTCGTCGGACCAGATCGCATCGGACTCGAGCCCGAGCTCGTCGCGGATCCGCGCGGCAAGCGCGAGGCCCCAGGCCGCATGGACGCGGCCGCCGTAGGGCGAGAGCACGCACACGCGCCAGTCGCCGATCTCGTCGCGGAACCGCTCGATCACGATCGTGCGGTCGCTCGGGATCACGCGCGTGGCGGCCTGCTGCTCGCCGAGGAAGTCCAGGAGGTTGCGGGCCGCGAGGGCGTCGAGGTCGTAGTCGCGCATGAGCGTCTCGGCGGTCTGGTCGACGGCCCATCGGGCGAACGCGCCGATCGCCTCCCCGAGCTCCTTGGGCCGCCCGACGCCGTCGCCACGCCAGAAGGGGACGGCGCCCGGCACGCCGGGCGCGGGGCTCACGACGACGCGGTCGCGCCCGATCTCCTCGATCCGCCACGAGGAGGCGCCGAGTAGGAACGTCTGGCCGGGGCGGGCCTCGTAGACCATCTCCTCGTCGAGTTCGCCCACGCGCCGCCCGTCCGGCAGCACGACGGCGAAGAGTCCCCGATCGGGGATCGTGCCGGCGTTGGTCACCGCGAGCTGGCGCGCGCCCGGGCGGGGGCGGATCGACTGGCCGACGCGGTCCCAGATGATCCGGGGCCGCAGGTCGCCGAACTCGGATGACGGATAGCGGCCGTCGAGCATGTCCAGGACGTTCTCGAGCTGCGCGCGCGACAGCTCGGCGAAGGGATAGGTCCGGGTGACGAGCGCGTGGAGCGCGTCGACGGCGACCGGCTCCTCGTCGCTGGCGGCGATCGCCACGACCTGCTGCGCCAGCACGTCGAGGGGGTTGCGGGGGACGACGGTCGGCTCGATCGCGCCGTCGCGCATGCGCCGGGCGACCACCGCGCACTCGAGGAGGTCGGCGCGGAACTTCGGGAAGATCCGGCCCTTCGAGGTGTCCCCGACGCCGTGGCCCGCCCGCCCGATCCGCTGCAAGCCCCGGGCGACGGACTTCGGCGACTCGACCTGGAGGACGAGGTCGACGGCGCCCATGTCGATGCCGAGCTCCAGGGAGGAGGTGGCCACGAGGCACGGGAGCTGGCCGGACTTCAGCAGCTCCTCAACCACGAGGCGCTCCTCGCGGGCCAGGGAGCCGTGGTGCGCCCGGGCGATCGCGGCGGACTCGGCCCCGTCCGACTCGGCGGCGAGGTCGTTGAGCCGCAGCGCGAGGCGCTCGGCGGCCCGGCGGTTGTTGACGAACACGATCGTGGACGTGTGCTCGCGCACGAGCTTCAGGAGCTCCGGGTAGATCGCCGGCCAGATCGAGTTGCGCGTCGCCTCTCCGCCGGCGAGCGGGTCGAGGTCGGCGATGTCGGCGCCGCCCGGCTCGGTCATCGACTCGACCGGGACGTGGATCTTCAGGTCGAGGTCTTTCGTGATCCCGGCGTCGACGATCGTGCACGCCCGGCCCGGGCCGGTGAGGAAGCGGCCGACCTCCTCGAGCGGGCGCTGGGTGGCGCTCAGCCCGATCCGCTGGAGGGGCCGCCCGGCATGGGCCTCGAGCCGCTCGAGCGTCAGGGCGAGATGGGCCCCGCGCTTGGTCTGGGCGACCGCGTGGATCTCGTCGACGATCACTGCCTCGGCGCCCGTGAGCATCTCCCGGGCCTGCGAGGTGAGGATGAGGTAGAGCGACTCTGGCGTGGTGATGAGCACGTCCGGGGGGGAGCGGCGCATCGCGGCGCGGTCGCGCTGCGGCGTGTCTCCGGTCCGGATCGCGACGGAGACACCCCCGCCGATCCCCTGCAACGGGGCGCGGAGGTTGCGCTCGATGTCATAGGAGAGCGCCTTGAGCGGCGACACGTAGACGAGGCGCGTGCGCCGCTCGCCCTCCGGCAGCGGGTCGCGGGCGAGGCGGTCCAGGCCCCACAGGAAGGCCGCGAGCGTCTTGCCCGACCCGGTCGGGGCGGACAGCAGGACGTGCTCGCCGCGGGCGATCGCCGGCCACGCCTGGGCCTGGGCCGGCGTCGGCGCGTCGAAGGCGCCCTCGAACCACGCCCGCACCTCCGGGGAGAAGGACGAGAGGGGCATCGGTCGAGACTAGATCATCGGCGCGGGCGCCCCGACACGACGCCGCCGCCCTGGCCCGCGCGGGCCAAGGCGGCAGTCGCACTGCGATGTCAGGACGGGTGGCGCTAGGCGGCGCGGTCGGTCGCGAGCACCCGCGGCGAGCGCCCGGCGCCGCTGCGGCGCTGCGGGATCGCCCGGACGGCCGCGACGGTCGCGAGGGCGTAGCCGCTGAGGGCAACGAGGAGGGTCTCGACGAACAGGGACGCCAGGCCGAGCGGCTCGGACCAGTTGCCGATGTCGCCGGTCGCGTTCGGGAGCCCGGTCGTCCGGCTGAGGAGGAAGCCGCCAAGCGCGCTGGCGGCGAGGGCGCCGGCGGCGCCCCAGGCCAGGCGGCTCGGCTTGACGAGCAGCGCCCCGGCGACGGCCACCGAGCCGAGGATGAGGGCGATGTACATCCAGCCGATGTACGGGGTCTCCTGGATCTTGCCCACCACATCGAGGAGGTGGATGAGCCCGACGCCGAGCAGGCCGGTGATGCCGACCGCGCGGGCGACGTCGGCGGTTGAGTTCGAAGTGCGGTCCATGTGATCAGTCCTCGTCGTTCGTGAGTTGGAGGTGAGGCACCGTCAGCATCAGCCCGGATGCTCCAAGGGAGGGCAAAATCCGGCTCACGGTTCGGTCAAGGTCCCCCGTGCCCGGTGCAGCATGGCGTCGAGCATCGGCTCGGTGAGCCGGCCCGTGAACGTGTTCTGCTGGGAGGGGTGAAAGCACCCGAGCAGCGTGCGGCCGCCGATGCGCACCTCCGCGCCGTGGCCGAAGCGCGGCCGCGGCCGCGGCACCTCCGCTCCCGCCGCCGCGAGCAGCCGCAGCGCCGCGTCCCACGCGAAGCCGCCGAGGGCCACGATTGCCTCGACGTCCGGCAGAAGCGCAAGCTCGCGGTCCGCGAAGGGCAGGCAGCGGTCCCGTTCGGCGGGCGTGGGGCGGTTGCCCGGCGGCGCGCAGCGCACGGCGGCGGCGACCCAGGCTCCGCGCAGTTCGAGGCCGTCGCCCGGCGCGCGGGACTCCGGCTGGCTGGCGAACCCGGTGCGCCAGAGCGAGGCGAAGAGCCAGTCCCCCGAGCGGTCCCCGGTGAACACCCGCCCGGTCCGGTTGCCGCCGTGGGCCGCCGGCGCCAGTCCGAGCACGTAGACCCGGGCGCCGGGATCGCCAAAGCCGGGAACCGGGCGCCCCCAGTACTCCTCAGCGGCGAAGGCCGCGCGCTTCTCGCGGGCGACCTGCTCGCGCCACGCCACGAGCCGCGGGCAGGCGCGGCAGGCGGCGATCTCCTCTCCGAGGGCCGCCAGGTCCGCGGCGGGCGCGGTCACCCTGCCGCGGGCTGGGTGAGCAGGCCGAGGATGAGCCGCTCGACCAGCGGCGCAAGGCCGGGGATCTCCTGGGGCCGGCCTTGGCGCAGCTTGGCGGCGGCCAGCTCGACCACGGCGCCGGCGATCGCCACCGGATCGTCGGGCGAGGCGAAGCGCGGCAGCGCACCCTGGGCCGCAGCCTCGCGGTTGTTCTCGTCGATCGCCTGGGCGAACCGCGCCACGATCTCGCCGTGGCGCTCCGCCGCGGCGGGTCCCGCTCCGAGGATCGTGACGAGCAGCGTCGTGGCGGTGTTCGGGTAGGCGGCGAGCAGCCCGAGGAACGCGCCGATGCGCGCCCGCAGCCGGTCGCGGGCGTCGGGCCCGGCCTCGTCCGAGGCGGCCTTCATCCCGATGAGCGCCGCGGCGGCCGCGGCGTCGAACAGCTCCAGGACGCACTGCTCCTTGTTGGCGAAGTGCTCGTAGAACGTCGCCTTGGACATTCCGGCCTCCTTCGCGATCGCCTCCGCCGTTGCGTCGGCGAACCCTTGCGCCGCGAAGACCGCCGCGGCGGCGGTGAACAGGCGCTCCCGCTGGCGCTCGCGGCGGACCTCGAGCGGCGGGGCGTGGCGGCCGCGCGGGATCGGGGCGAGATCGGCCATGCGTCCAGTGTAGGCGCGGCGGGCGTCCGCCCTGGGATCAGCCGAGCGAGCGCCCGTACTGGCGCGCGTAGTACTCGCGGTAGTCGCCCGAGCGAATCGGCTCCCACCACTCAGGGTTGTCCCGGTACCAGGCCACCGTGCGCTCCAGGCCGGCCTCGAAACGCATCTTCGGCTCCCAGCCCAGCGCGCGGACCTTGGCGGACGACAGCGAGTAGCGCCGGTCGTGGCCCGGCCGGTCGTCGACGTAGGCGATGAGCGACTCATCCTGCCCGGTCAGCGCGATGATCCGCCTGACCACGTCGAGGTTGGGGCACTCGTCCGGGCCGCCGGCGTTGTAGACCTCGCCGGCCTTCCCGCGTTCGAGCACCGTGCCGATCGCCGCCGCGAAGTCCTGCACCCAGATCCAGTTGCGGACCTGCTGGCCGTCGCCGTACACCGGCAGCGCGTCCCCGGCGAACGCGTTGAGGATCATGAGCGGGATGAGCTTCTCCGGGTACTGGAAGGGGCCGTAGTTGTTCGACCCGCGCACGATCGCCGCCTCGAGGCCGTACGTGTGCACGTAGCCGCCGACGAGCAGGTCCGCCCCCGCCTTCGTGGCGCTGTAGGGCGAGGACGGCGCCAGCGGCGACTCCTCGGTGAATGTGCCCGCCTCGATCGAGCCGTAGACCTCGTCGGTCGAGACCTGCACGTAGCGCAGCCCGCGCTCGCGGGCGGCTTCGAGGAGGACGTAGGTGCCGACGGCGTGCGTGGTCACGAACGCATCGGGCTCGGCGATCGAGCGGTCGACATGCGTCTCGGCGGCGAAGTTGACGATCGCCTCGGCGCCCTCCGCGGCGGCAGCCACCGCTTCGCCGTCCTCGATCCCTCCGCGCACGAACCGGAATCCCGGCGCGTCGCGCAGGTCCTCGAGGTTCTCCTCCCGCCCCGCGTAGGTGAGCTTGTCGAGCACGGTCACGGCGTCGCCGTGCTCGCGCACGCGCTGGCGCACGAAGTTCGAGCCGATGAAGCCGGCGCCGCCGCAGACGAGGAGGTTCATGCGCCCACCATCGCAGACCGCGCCGCCAGGTAGCCCGCCAGGCCGTCCTGCCACCGCGGCAGCGCGACCGCGTCGGCGCGTTCGCTTCCGAGCACGCTCCAGGCGGGCCGGGCGGCGGGCCGGGGGAAGGCGGCGGTCGTCGTCTCGCGGACCGTGCAGCTCACGCCGGCCTGCCGGAAGATCTCGACGGCGAAGCCGTGCCACGAGCACTGGCCCGCGCCCGCGGCGTGGTGGACGCCGGCCGCGCGGCGCTCGGCGATGGTCACGAGGGCCCGGGCGAGATGGCCGGTCCAGGTCGGGCAGCCGACCTGGTCGGTGACCACGCTGACCTCGTCGCGCTCGGCGCCGAGGCGCAGCATCGTGTCGGCGAAGTTCTTCCCGTGCAGTCCGAACAGCCACGCGGTCCGCACCGTGGCCGCCGCGGCGCCGCTGGCCGCGACGGCGGCCTCGCCGGCCAGCTTGGTCCGGCCGTAGGCCCCGAGCGGCGCCACCGGATCGGACTCGACGTAGGGCCGGGCGGCCGACCCGTCGAAGACGTAGTCGGTCGACACGTGGACGAGGAAGGCGCCGGTCGCCGCGGCGGCGGCGGCGACATGGCCGGCTCCGGCGCCGTTCACCGCGAGGGCCTGTGTCTCGTGGTCCTCGGCGCCATCGACGTCGGTCCAGGCGGCGCAGTTCACGACGGCGTCCGGCGACGCCGCGCCGATCGCCGCCACGGCGGCGGCAGCGTCGGTGACGTCGAGGCCGGCGCGGGTGAGGCTGACGGGCGTGTGCCCGGCCGCGGCGACGGCGTCGGCGACATCGCGCCCGAGCATGCCGCCCGCGCCGGTGATCGCGATGCGCACGGCTGCCGGCCTCCTAGGGAATCCAGACTTCGCTGTTGTCGCCGACCATGAGCCGCGTGGCCCGGGGCTGGCGGGTGTCGCGGCCGACGCGCACGTTCTTGCCCAGGAGCGAGGACTCGAGCCGGCCGTCGAGGCCGACGACGGACGAGCCTTCGAGCAGGATCGAGTGCTCGACCTCCGCGCGCTCCACGTGGCAGCCCGCGCCAATCGCCGTGTACGGCCCGATGTAGCAGTCAGCGAGCACCGCGCCGGGGCCGATGACCGCCGGCCCGCGCACCGTGGCCCGCTCGAGCCGCGCGCCGGGCTCGATGACGACCCGTCCGTCGACCTGCGAGTCGGCCAGGTCGCCGTCCACCCGGGCCTGCACCGTGTCGAGCACGAGCCGGTTGGCCTCGAGCATGTCGTCGAGGCGGCCCGTGTCCTTCCACCAGCCCTGGACGATGTGCGGCTCGACGCGCAGGCCCTCGTCCACGAGGTGCTGGATGGCGTCGGTGATCTCGAGCTCGCCGCGCGCCGACGGCTGGATCGCGCGCGCGGCTGCGTGGATCGCGGGGGTGAACATGTAGACGCCGACGAGCGCGAGGTTCGTCGCCGGCTCCGGCGGCTTCTCGACCAGCCGCACGACGGCGCCATCGTCGAGCTCGGCCACGCCGTAGTTCTCGGGGTCGGGGACCGGCGTGAGGAGGATCAGGGCGTCCGGCGCGCTCTGCTCGAACGCCTCGACCAGGTCCGTGATCCCGCCCTGCAGGAGGTTGTCGCCCAGGTACATGACGAAGGGCGCGTCGCCGAGGAACGGCTCGGCGGTCAGGACCGCATGGGCCAGGCCGGCGGGCTCGTCCTGCACGACGTAGGTGATGGCCACGCCGAACTGCGAGCCGTCGCCGACGGCAGCGCGGATCTCGTCCCCGGTCTCCGGCGCGATGATGATCCCGATGTCGCGGATGCCCGCGGCGGCCATCGCCTCGATCCCGTAGAAGAGGACGGGCTTGTTCGCGACCGGCACGAGCTGCTTGGCGCTCGTGTGCGTGATCG